>NZ_CP116339.1:1495000-2695000 GCF_028198165.1 Pseudoxanthomonas sp. JBR18 | reverse complement strand
CTCGTTGCGGGCCACCAGCTTGGCGTTCTCCTCGATCATGCGCTGCTTCTCGACCTGCTCGCCAGCCAGGAACTTGCTGTTGCCCGCATCGGTGATTTCCACCTTGCGCAGCATCTGACGGGTGATCACCTCGATGTGCTTGTCGTTGATCTTCACACCCTGCAGGCGGTAGACGTCCTGGATTTCCTTGACCAGGTAGGCGGCCAGCGGCTCGACACCCAGCAGGCGCAGGATGTCCTGCGGGCTCGGCTCGCCGTCCACGATCGTCTCACCCTTGGCCACGTGCTCGCCTTCGAACACGATGATCTGGCGGAACTTGGGAATCAGCTCCTCGTGCTCGGTGCCGTCGGTGTCCTTGATGATCAGACGCTGCTTGCCCTTGGTGTCCTTGCCGAAGCTGATGATGCCCGAGCGCTCGGCCAGGATCGCCGGATCCTTGGGCTTGCGTGCCTCGAACAGGTCGGCCACGCGCGGCAGACCACCGGTGATGTCGCGGGTCTTGGACGCTTCCTGCGGCACCTTGGTCACCACGTCGCCCACGCCGACGGCCGCACCGTCCTGCAGGTTGACGATCGAGCGCGGCGGCAGCAGGTACTGCGCCGGCAGATCGGTGCCCGGGATGTTCAGGTCATTGCCGTCCTTGTCCACGATGCGCACCAGCGGACGCAGGTCCTTGCCCTGCGAGCCACGACGCTTGGGATCGGTGATCTCGCGCGAGGCCAGACCGGTCAGTTCGTCGGTCTTCTCGATGACGGTGATGCCGTCGACGAAATCCACGAAGCGCACGAAACCGGCCACTTCCGACACGATCGGGTGGTTATGCGGATCCCAGTTGGCCACGGTCTGGCCAGCC
Source organism: Pseudoxanthomonas sp. JBR18 (assembly GCF_028198165.1). NCBI lineage: Bacteria > Pseudomonadati > Pseudomonadota > Gammaproteobacteria > Lysobacterales > Lysobacteraceae > Pseudoxanthomonas > Pseudoxanthomonas sp. JBR18. The sequence goes on along the minus strand of NZ_CP116339.1, from coordinate 2,694,147 downwards.
TTGACCGCATCGCCGTCCTTGACGGTGATGTTGGCGCCGTAGGTCAGCTTGTAGCGCTCGCGCTCGCGGCCATGGGCGTCGAGCACCGACAGCTCACCCGAACGCGACACCGCCACCAGCGAGCCGTTGGCGTGCTCGACCGACTTGAGGTTGTTGAACTTCACCGAACCGGTGGTCTTGACCGTGATGTTGTCCACCGCGGCGGCACGCGAAGCGGCACCACCGATGTGGAACGTACGCATGGTCAGCTGGGTGCCGGGCTCGCCGATCGACTGGGCGGCGATGACGCCGACCGCTTCGCCGATGTTGACGATGTGGCCACGGGCCAGGTCGCGACCGTAGCAATGCGAGCACACGCCGAACTCGGACTGGCAGGTGATCGTCGAACGCACCTTCAGCGTCTGCACGCCGGCGTCCTCGAGCTTCTGCACCCAGGCTTCGTCCAGCAGGGTGTTGCGGGTGACGATCGGATCCTCATCGTCGCCAGGCAGGTACACGTCCTCGGCCACGATGCGGCCCAGCACGCGCTCGCGCAACGGCTCGACCACGTCGCCGCCTTCCACGATCGGGGTCATGGTCAGGCCTTCGCTGGTCCCGCAGTCGACCTCGGTGATCACCACGTCCTGGGCCACGTCGACCAGGCGACGGGTCAGGTAACCGGAGTTGGCGGTCTTCAGGGCGGTATCGGCCAGACCCTTACGGGCGCCGTGGGTGGAGTTGAAGTACTCCTGCACGTTCAGGCCTTCGCGGAAGTTCGCCTTGATGGGCGTCTCGATGATCGAGCCATCCGGACGGGCCATCAGGCCGCGCATGCCGGCCAGCTGGCGGATCTGCGCCTGGCTACCACGGGCACCGGAGTCGGCCATGATGTACAGCGAGTTCATGGACTTCTCGTTGATGGTCTCGCCCTTGGCGTTTTCCACCTTGTCGGTACCGATGGTGTCCATCATCGCCTTGGCGATGCGCTCGTTGGTGCGCGACCAGATGTCCACGACCTTGTTGTAGCGCTCGCCGGCGGTGACCAGACCGGACTGGTACTGCTCCTGGATCTCCAGCACTTCCTGTTCGGCTTCGCCCAGGATGCCCTTCTTCTCATCCGGGATGACCATGTCGTCGATACCGATCGACACGCCCGCGCGGGTGGCGTAGTGGAAGCCGGTGTACATCAGCTTGTCGGCGAACACGACCGTGTCCTTCAGCCCCAGACGACGGTAGCTGGAGTTGATCAGGCGCGAGATGTTCTTCTTGGTCAGGTCGGTGTTGGCCAGCGCGAAGGGCAGGCCCTCGGGCAGGATTTCGGCCAGCAGCGCGCGCCCGACCGTGGTCTCCACGATCGAGGTCTTCTTCTCGCGGCCACCCTGCTCGTCGATCACCGTCTCGGTGATGCGCACCTTGACCTTGGCGTGCAGCTGCACGACACGGTTGTCATAGGCGCGCTTCACCTCGGCGATGTTGGCGAACACCATGCCCTCGCCTGCCTTGTTCTCCAGCGAGCGGGTCATGTAGTACAGGCCCAGCACCACGTCCTGCGAGGGCACGATGATCGGCTCGCCGTTGGCCGGCGACAGGATGTTGTTGGAGGACATCATCAGCGCACGCGCTTCCAGCTGGGCTTCCAGCGAGAGCGGCACGTGGACGGCCATCTGGTCACCGTCGAAGTCGGCGTTGAAGGCGGTACACACCAGCGGGTGCAGCTGGATGGCCTTGCCTTCGATCAGCACCGGCTCGAACGCCTGGATGCCCAGGCGGTGCAGGGTCGGGGCGCGGTTCAGCAGCACCGGGTGCTCGCGGATGACTTCTTCCAGGATGTCCCAGACCTCGCCTTCCTCGCGCTCGACCAGCTTCTTGGCGGCCTTGATCGTGGTGGCCAGGCCGCGACGCTGCAGCTTGGCGAACACGAACGGCTTGAACAGCTCCAGCGCCATCTTCTTGGGCAGGCCACACTGGTGCAGCTTGAGGTACGGGCCGACCACGATGACCGAACGGCCCGAGTAGTCCACGCGCTTGCCCAGCAGGTTCTGGCGGAAGCGGCCCTGCTTGCCCTTGATCATGTCGGCCAGCGACTTCAGCGGGCGCTTGTTGGTGCCGGTGATGGCGCGGCCGCGACGGCCGTTGTCCATCAGGGCGTCAACCGACTCCTGCAGCATGCGCTTTTCGTTGCGCACGATGATGTCCGGGGCATTGAGCTCCAGCAGGCGGCGCAGACGGTTGTTGCGGTTGATGACGCGGCGGTACAGGTCGTTCAGGTCGGAGGTCGCGAAGCGGCCGCCGTCCAGCGGCACCAGCGGACGCAGGTCCGGCGGCAGCACCGGCAGCACGGTCATGACCATCCATTCCGGACGGTTGCCCGACTCCAGGAACGCCTCGACCAGCTTGATGCGCTTGGTCAGTCGCTTGAGCTTGGTCTCCGAACCGGTGGCCGCGATTTCCTCGCGCAGCTTGACCATCTCGGCCTGCAGGTCGATGTGGCGCAGCAGTTCGAACACGGCCTCGGCGCCCATGGCGGCGTCGAAGTCGTCACCGTGCTCCTGGCGCGCGGTCATGTACTGCTCTTCGGTCAGCAGCTGGCGGCTTTCCAGCGGGGTCAGGCCCGGCTCGGTCACCACGTAGGCTTCGAAGTACAGCACGCGCTCGATGTCGCGCAGCGTCATGTCCAGCATCAGGCCGATACGCGAGGGCAGCGACTTGAGGAACCAGATGTGGGCGACCGGCGAGGCCAGGTCGATATGGCCCATGCGCTCGCGGCGCACCTTGGCCAGGGTCACTTCGGTGCCGCACTTTTCGCAGACCACACCGCGGTGCTTCATGCGCTTGTACTTGCCGCACAGGCACTCGTAGTCCTTGATCGGGCCGAAGATGGCCGCGCAGAACAGGCCGTCACGCTCCGGCTTGAAGGTGCGGTAGTTGATGGTTTCCGGCTTCTTCACTTCGCCGAAGGACCACGAGCGGATCAGGTCCGGCGAGGCCAGCGCGATCTTGATCGCGTCGAAGTCCAGGGTCTGGCGCTGCTGGTTGAAGAGGTTGAGCAGGTCTTTCATTTTGGTTCTCCCTCAGGAGGAATGCTTGTCGATGGACTGGTCGAAAGGGGACGTTCCGGCGCGGCGACAGGGCCACCGCGCCGGCAGCGCGATCAGTTGTCTTCCAGCTCCATGTTGATGGCCAGCGAGCGGATTTCCTTCACCAACACGTTGAAGGATTCCGGCATGCCCGCGACCATCTCGTGTTCGCCATCGACGATGTTCTTGTACATCTGGTTGCGGCCCTGCACGTCGTCGGACTTGACGGTCAGCATTTCCTGCAGGGTGTGCGCCGCGCCGTAGGCTTCCAGCGCCCAGACTTCCATTTCACCGAAGCGCTGGCCACCGAACTGCGCCTTGCCGCCCAGCGGCTGCTGGGTGACCAGGGAGTACGGGCCGGTCGAACGGGCGTGCATCTTGTCGTCGACCAGGTGGTTGAGCTTGAGCATGTGCATGTAGCCCACGGTCACCTTGCGCTCGAAGCCCTCGCCGGTGCGACCGTCGTAAAGCTGGGTCTGGCCGCTGGTCGGCAGGTCGGCGAGCTGCAGCATGTGCTTGATCTCGCTCTCGGCCGCGCCGTCGAACACCGGGGTCGCCATCGGCACACCATCGGTCAGGTTCTTGGCCAGGGCGATCAGCTCATCGTCGCTGAACTGCGACAGGTCCACGCGGTCCTCGCCCAGCTTCTGGTCGTGGTTGTAGATCTGCGCCAGGAAGGCGCGCAGGTCGTTGACCGCGGCCTGCGCTTCCAGCATGCCCTGGATCTTGCGACCCAGGCCCTTGGCGGCCCAGCCCAGGTGGACTTCCAGCACCTGGCCGATGTTCATGCGCGAAGGCACGCCCAGCGGGTTCAGCACGATGTCCACGGTCTCGCCGGTGGCCATGTACGGCATGTCTTCCACCGGCACGATGGTCGACACCACACCCTTGTTGCCGTGGCGGCCGGCCATCTTGTCGCCCGGCTGGATGCGGCGCTTCACGGCCAGGAACACCTTGACCATCTTCAGCACGCCCGGAGCGAGGTCGTCACCGGCGGTGATCTTGCCGCGCTTGTCGGCGAAGCGACGCTCGAACTCCTTCTCGTGCACCTGGATCTGCTTCTGGGCGCGCTCGATGGCGTCTGCGGCGTCGTCATCCTTCATGCGGATGGCGAACCAGTCGGACTTCTTCAGGCCGTCCAGGTAGGCGTCGGTGATGGTGTCGCCCTTCTTCAGGCCGGCACCGCCGTTGGCGACCTTGCCCACCAGCTGCGTCTTGAGACGCGCGAAGATCGCGTTCTCCAGGATGCGGAACTGGTCGTCGAAGTCCTTCTTGACGCGCTTGATCTCCGAATCCTCGATCTGACGCGCGCGCTTGTCCTTCTCGATGCCGTCGCGGGTGAAGACCTGCACGTCGATGACCACGCCGTCCATGCCCGGGGGCACGCGCAGCGAGCTGTCCTTCACGTCCGAGGCCTTCTCGCCGAAGATCGCACGCAGCAGCTTTTCTTCCGGGGTCAGCTGGCTCTCGCCCTTCGGCGTGACCTTGCCGACCAGGATGTCGCCGGCACGCACTTCGGCGCCGATGTACACCACGCCGGACTCGTCGAGACGGTTCAGCGCGCTCTCCGAGACGTTCGGGATGTCGGCCGAGATCTCTTCCGGTCCCAGCTTGGTGTCGCGCGCCTGGACGGTCAGCTCTTCGATGTGGATCGTGGTGTAGCGATCCTCTTCCACCACGCGCTCGGAGAGCAGGATGGAGTCTTCGAAGTTGTAGCCGTTCCAGGGCATGAACGCGATCAGCATGTTCTGGCCCAGGGCCAGTTCGCCGATGTCGGTGGACGGGCCGTCGGCCAGCACGTCGCCGCGCGCGACCACGTCACCCACGTTCACCAGCGGGGTCTGGTTGATACAGGTGTTCTGGTTGGAGCGGGTGTACTTGATCAGGTTGTAGATATCCACGCCGGCATCCTGCTCGCCGACGATCTCCTCTTCGTTGACCTTGACCACCACGCGAGCCGCGTCGATCTGCTCGATCACGCCGCCGCGACGGGCATTGACCGTCACGCCCGAGTCGCGCGCCACGGCGCGCTCGATGCCGGTGCCGACCAGCGGCTTCTGCGAACGCAGGGTCGGAACGGCCTGGCGCTGCATGTTGGCGCCCATGAGCGCGCGATTGGCGTCATCGTGCTCCAGGAACGGCACCAGCGCCGCGGCGATGGAGACGGTCTGCATGGGCGAGACGTCCATGAAATCCACGTCCGCCGGCGGCTTGAGCAGCGACTCGCCCTGGAAGCGGCACGGTACGAACAGCTCGGTCAGCCTGCTCTTGGAGTCATGCAGCGCATTGGCCTGGGCGATGACGTACTCGTTTTCCTCGATCGCCGACAGGTACTCGATCTCGTCGGTGATCTGGCCGTCCACGACCTTGCGGTACGGCGTCTCCAGGAAGCCGTAGGCGTTGGTGCGGGCATACACCGCCAGCGAGTTGATCAGGCCGATGTTCGGGCCTTCCGGCGTCTCGATGGTGCAGACGCGGCCGTAGTGGGTCGGGTGCACGTCGCGCACTTCGAAGCCGGCGCGCTCGCGGGTCAGGCCGCCCGGGCCCAGAGCCGAGACGCGGCGCTTGTGGGTGACTTCCGACAGCGGGTTGTTCTGGTCCATGAACTGGGACAGCTGCGAGGAGCCGAAGAACTCCTTGATCGCGGCGGCCACCGGCTTGGCGTTGATCAGCTCCTGCGGGGTCAGGCCTTCGGACTCGGCCATCGACAGGCGCTCCTTGACCGCGCGCTCGACGCGGACCAGGCCCACGCGGAACACGTTCTCGGCCATTTCGCCGACCGAACGCACGCGACGGTTGCCCAGGTGGTCGATGTCGTCGACCACGCCGCGGCCGTTGCGGATCTCGGTCAGGACCTTGATCACTTCCAGGATGTCCGAGCTCTCACCGTTGGTGGCGACCAGACGCTTGGACTCTTCGTCGTTGCGCACGCTGTAGTACTTGTGGTCGTACAGCACCGACTCGCCGGTGGTTTCCTTGCGGCCCACGCGACGGTTGAACTTCATGCGGCCGACGCTGGACAGGTCGTAGCGCTCGAAGGTGAAGAACAGGTTGTGGAACAGGTTCTGCGCGGCGTCCTTGGTCGGCGGCTCGCCCGGACGCATCATGCGGTAGATCTCGACCAGCGCCTCGAGCTGAGTCTTGGTCGGATCGATGCGCAGGGTGTTGGACAGGTACGGACCGCGGTCCAGATCGTTCACCCACAGGGTGCCGACGGTTTCCACGCCGGCCTTGCGGAACGCAGCCAGCTGGTCGTCGGTGATCTCGTCATTGGCGTTGGCCAGCAGTTCGCCGGTGGCAGCGTCGACCACGTCGTGCGAGAGGATGCGGCCGACCAGGTACTCGTCGGGCACGCCCAAGCCTTCGATGCCGGAGGCTTCCAGCTGCTTGACGTGACGCGCGGTGATGCGCTTGCCGGCTTCGACGATGACCTTGTCGCCATCGGCCAGGTCGAAGTTCAGCGTCTCGCCGCGCAGGCGCTCGGGCACCAGCTCCAGCTGCACGCCTTCCTTGGGATCGATGTGGAAGGTGTTGATCTCGAAGAACTGGTTGAGCATCTCCTCGTTGGAGTAGCCCAGCGCACGCAGCAGGATCGAGACCGGCAGCTTGCGGCGACGGTCGATACGGGTGAACAGCGCGTCCTTCGGGTCGAACTCGAAGTCCAGCCAGGAGCCGCGGTAAGGAATGATGCGGGCGCTGTACAGCAGCTTGCCCGAGCTGTGGGTCTTGCCACGGTCGTGGTCGAAGAACACACCCGGCGAACGGTGCAGCTGCGAAACGATGACGCGCTCGGTGCCGTTGACGATGAAGGTACCGTTGTCGGTCATCAGCGGGATTTCGCCCAGATAGACCTCCTGCTCCTTCACGTACTTGATCGCCTTGGTCGACGACTCACGGTCGTAGATCACCAGGCGCACGGTCACGCGCAGCGGCGCGCCGTAGCTCATGCCACGCTGGCGGCACTCGCGCTCGTCGAAGGCCGGCTCGCCGAGCTTGTAGCCCACGTACTCCAGGGCGGCGTTGCCCGAGTAGCTGGCGATCGGGAAGACCGACTTGAGGGCGGCGTGCAGGCCACGGTCGTCGCGCTTGGCGGCGTCAACGTGCTCCTGCAGGAACTCGCGATAGGAATCGACCTGGATGGCGAGCAGGAACGGGACCTCGAGGATCGACCGCTGCTTGCCGAAATCCTTGCGGATGCGCTTCTTTTCGGTGAACGAGTATGTCGTCGACATGGGACATTGCCTCTGGCATCTGGGGGCCACGCGTCCGTGACCCCGGGGAACATTCTTTCGAATGGGAAGAACTGTCAGTTGGAAGTCGCTGGTATTGCCGGCACCAGCACGCCATCTCCCGCTACTTCCAACTACCAACTCGTGGATTTTTGGCCACCGCTTGGATGGCGAAACTACGACTGCTAGTTGTGTACCGCCTACCGCACTTCAACAACGACCGAAGGCCAGGGGCTTTCGCCCCCGGCCTTTGGATGTCGCCGATGGAACTAAGGCGACGGATTTTGATTACTTCAGCTCGACGGTCGCGCCAGCGGCCTCGAGGTCCTTCTTTGCCTTCTCGGCGTCTTCCTTCGACAGGCCTTCCTTCAGGACGCCACCGGCCTCGGTGAGGTCCTTGGCTTCCTTCAGGCCCAGGCCGGTGATGGCGCGGACAGCCTTGATGACGTCGACCTTCTTGGCGCCGGCTTCCTTCAGCACGACGTTGAACTCGGTCTGCTCTTCGACGGCAGCGGCCGGGCCGGCGGCGGCAGCCACGGCAACCGGGGCGGCGGCGGAGACGCCGAACTTGTCTTCGATCGCCTTGACCAGCTCCATGACTTCCATGAGGGTCTTTTCAGCGATGGCGTCGACGATCTGTTCGTTGGACAGGGACATTGTGATTACCTTCGGTCAATATTCTGGAATGGGTTACGGGAATTAAGCCGTTTCAGCCGGGGCTTCTGCCTCGGCCGGCGCTGCTTCGTCGCCACCGCCCTGCTTGTCGGCCACGGCCTTGACGGCGCGGGCGAACATCGTGGCGGGTTCGGCCAGCGCACGGGCCACCATGGCCAGGGCCTGGTCGAGCGTGGGCAGCGAAGCCAGCACGTCGACGTGGCTGGCCGGGTACAGCTGGCCACCGACGGCGACCACCTTGGCCTGCAGCTTGTCGTTGCTCTTGGCGAATTCCTTGATCAGGCGACCGGCGGCGCCGGGCTCCTCGGTCGAGAACGCGTACAGCAGCGGGCCGACCAACGAGTCCTTGGTGCACTCGTATTCGGTACCTTCCACTGCACGGGCGGCCAAGGTGTTCTTGACGACCCGCAGGTACACGCCGGACTCGCGCGCCTGCTTGCGCATCGCGGTCATCTGGGAGACCGTGGTGCCTGCGTACTCGGCGGCGATCAAGGAGTGCGCCTTGGCGGCGACTTCTGCCAGCTCGGCGACAACTTCTTGCTTCTGGGACAGATTGAGAGCCATTAATCACTCCTCTTGTGAACTCCGCTCACGGCTCCTGCCGTTTGCGGTCCAGGGCAGCATCCATCCTGGACGCCGGGGATGCCTTCGCATCCCAACTGGTGGCCTTATCACCCGGCCCCCGAAACGGGAAACCAGAAAAACCGATGAAGGCGGCACCATCTGCGCGGGCTGGCATCAAGCCAATCAAGCAGTCCCGCTAACGCCGACGCCGAATCCTTGCCAGGACCGAGCTTCCCTGCCCGTCGTCGGAGCGCGCTGACCGCACCTGCGGTCTTTGACGGCTTTCTTCGGGCCTTGCAGCCCTCCGATCGCCCTCAAGCACAACCCCGGTGGCAGGTCGCCCCGCCACCGGTTACAGCATTACTTCAGGCTCAGCGAGGACTGGTCCACGGTCACGCCGGGGCCCATGGTCGAGCTGAGCGAGATCTTCTGCAGGTACTGACCCTTGGCGGTGGACGGCTTGGCCTTCACCAGGTCGGCCAGCAGCGCCTGCAGGTTGGTCTTCAGCGCGTCGTCCTCGAAGGACGCCTTGCCGATGGTGCAGTGGATGATGCCCGCCTTGTCGGTGCGGTAGCGCACCTGACCGGACTTGGCATTCTTCACCGCTTCGGCCGGATTCGGGGACACGGTGCCGACCTTGGGGTTCGGCATCAGGCCGCGCGGACCCAGGAGCTGGCCCAGCTTACCCACCACGCGCATGGCGTCCGGGGTGGCGATGACCACGTCGTAGTTCAGATCGCCGGCCTGCATCTTCTCGGCCAGGTCGTCCATGCCGACCGCTTCGGCGCCGGCAGCCAGGGCCTCGTCGGCCTTCGCGCCAGCCGGGGCGAACACGGCCACGCGGACCGACTTGCCGGTACCGGCGGGCAGCACGGTCGAACCGCGCACCTGCTGGTCGGACTTCTTCGCGTCCACGCCCAGGCGGACGGCCACGTCGATGGACTCGACGAACTTGGCCTTCACGGCGCCCTTCAGGATCTGCAGGGCCTCGTCAACGGCGTAGGCCTTGCCCGGGGCCACGGCGGCCAGGATGGCCTTCTGTCGCTTGTTCATTGCCATTGTCTTTAGCCCTCGACCGTCAGACCCATGGAACGGGCCGAGCCCGCAATCGTACGCACCGCGGCGTCCAGGTCGGCCGCCGTCAGGTCGGGCTCCTTCGCCTTGGCGATCTCTTCCAGCTGGGCCCGGGTGACCTTGCCCACCTTTTCGGTGTTCGGACGCTTGGAACCGGACTGGATGCCCACGGCCTTCTTCAGCAGGATCGACGCCGGCGGCGTCTTGGTGATGAAGGTGAAGGTACGGTCCGAATAGGCGGTGATCACCACCGGAATCGGCAGACCCGGCTCGAGCTTCTGCGTGGCGGCGTTGAACGCCTTGCAGAACTCCATGATGTTCAGGCCGCGCTGACCCAGCGCAGGACCGACCGGCGGCGAGGGATTGGCCTGACCGGCCTTCACCTGCAGCTTGATGTAACCAATGACTTTCTTTGCCATTTCAATGCTCTCCGGGTGCTAGCGCCTGGAAGACAGGCTCCCCATCGGATCGGGAAAATCACGCGTCCCGACATCGCGTTTCTCGTCGCGCGAAAGGCCGCCCTCGCGGGCGGCCAGTGCGGATGCCCGGCTCGACCGGACAGGGAGCCGCGCACTATAGCAGGTTTTGAGGCCTCTCGCGCAACGCGCCAGAGGCCAGGGGAATTCAGGCCTTTTCGACCTGGCCGAATTCCAGCTCCACCGGGGTCGAGCGGCCGAAGATGAGCACGGCCACGCGCAGGCGGCTCTTCTCGTAATTGACTTCCTCGACCACGCCGTTGAAGTCGTTGAACGGGCCATCGACCACGCGCACCATCTCGCCGGGCTCGAACAGCACCTTGGGCCGGGGCTTTTCGACACCTTCCTGAACACGATCCAGGATGGCGGCCGCCTCTTCGTCGCGAATCGGGAGCGGGCGATCGGCCGTGCCGCCAATGAAGCCCAGCACCTTGTTGGTGTCCTTCACCAGATGCCAGGACTCGTTGTCGATGCGCGGAATGCCGGCCTCGTCCTGGGTCTCGATCTGGACCAGCACGTAGCCGGGAAAGAACTTGCGCTCGGAACGCCGCTTCTGGCCGGCACGCATTTCCACGACCTCTTCGGTCGGGACCAGCACGTCGCCGAAGCGCTCTTCCATGCCATCGCGCACGATGCGGTCGCGCAGCGCCTGCGCCACGGACTTCTCGAAGCCTGAATAGGCATGTACCACGTACCAACGCTTCACTGCGACGCTCTCCTCAACGGCCCATCGTGAACAGTTTCTCGACCATCCATTGGATGACGAAATCGAAGCCCGCCAGAATCAGGCTGAGGATCACCACGACCACCATGACCACCCAGGTCATCCGCAGCGATTCTTGACGGGTTGGCCACACGACTTTGCGCAGCTCGAAACGCGACTCGGACAGGAACTCGACCGTGTCCTTGCCCTTGGCGGTCGCGATGAAGACCGCGGCACCGGCCACCAGACCGACCACGACGGCCAGCGCACGCAACGGCGTGGCCCACTGTCCGGCGAACCACCACCACACCACCAGCCCAGCCACCACCAGCGCGGCCGCCGCCACGTACTTGGCGATATCGCCACCGGACGTACCTGTCGCCGTCTTGGATTGTTGGATCTTGCTGTTCATTGAAGTCGGGTGTGCCGCCTTGCACTGCGCCGCCGCCTGCGGCGACGGAACTTACGGGGCAGTGGCACGCCAGGAGGGACTCGAACCCCCAACCTGCGGTTTTGGAGACCGCTGCTCTGCCAATTGAGCTACTGGCGTACGGAACCTGCTGAAAGTGTTGCCCTTAGACGGCGAAGGCGGACCGAGGTTCCCGGCCCGCCATTCGCGTCACTTCCGGCGATGCGGGATCGCCGGATCGCTGGACCTAAAGCTTACTTGATGACCTTGGCCACCACGCCGGCGCCGACCGTACGACCACCTTCGCGGATCGCGAAGCGCAGGCCGTCGTCCATCGCCACCGGGTTGATCAGGGTGACCTTCATCTTCACGTTGTCGCCCGGCATCACCATCTCGGTGCCTTCCGGCAGCTCGATCGCACCGGTGATGTCGGTGGTGCGGAAGTAGAACTGCGGACGGTAGCCCTTGAAGAACGGGGTATGACGGCCACCCTCGTCCTTGGACAGCACGTACACCTCGGCCTCGAACTCGGTGTGCGGGGTGATCGAACCCGGCTTGGCCAGCACCTGGCCGCGCTCGACGTCGTCACGCTTGGTGCCGCGCAGCAGCAGACCGGCGTTGTCGCCTGCCTGGCCCTGGTCCAGCAGCTTGCGGAACATTTCCACGCCGGTCACGGTGGTCTTCTGGGTCGGGCGGATACCGACGATCTCGATTTCCTCGCCCACCTTGATCACACCGCGCTCGATACGACCGGTCACCACGGTGCCGCGGCCGGAGATCGAGAACACGTCTTCCACCGGCATCAGGAAGGTCTTGTCCACGTCGCGCTCGGGCGTCGGGATGAAGGTGTCCAGCGCCTCGACCAGCTTCAGGATCGCCGGCACGCCGATCTCGCTCTGGTCGCCTTCCAGCGCCAGGCGGGCCGAACCGTGGATGATCGGGGTGTCATCGCCCGGGAAGTCGTACTTGCTCAGCAGCTCGCGCACTTCCATTTCCACCAGCTCGAGCAGCTCGGCGTCGTCCACCATGTCGGCCTTGTTCAGGAACACGACGATGTACGGCACGCCGACCTGACGCGACAGCAGGATGTGCTCGCGGGTCTGCGGCATCGGGCCGTCGGCGGCCGAGCACACCAGGATCGCGCCATCCATCTGGGCCGCACCGGTGATCATGTTCTTCACGTAGTCGGCGTGGCCCGGGCAGTCCACGTGGGCGTAGTGGCGGTTGTCCGATTCGTATTCCACGTGCGCCGTGGAGATCGTGATGCCGCGCGCCTTCTCTTCCGGCGCCGCATCGATCGACGAATAGTCCTTGAACTCGCCACCGAAACGCTCAGCACCCACCTTGGTCAGTGCGGCGGTCAGCGTGGTCTTGCCATGGTCAACGTGACCGATGGTGCCCACGTTCACGTGCGGCTTGGTGCGCTCGAACTTACCCTTTGCCATGGCTGCTTATTCTCGGATCGTTAGATAAGAGGATGAAACGTACTGCTTGGATGGTGCTCACGAAAGGAATCGAACCTTCGACCTCCTCCTTACCAAGGAGGTGCTCTACCGACTGAGCTACGTGAGCGTGAAACCTGGCGTTGCCGCGATACAACTGGCGACGATGGAGCAGATGTTCAATGGAGCGGGAGACGGGAATCGAACCCGCACCATCAGCTTGGAAGGCTGAGGTTCTACCGTTGAACTACTCCCGCGCCGGGGCACCGCAACAACACGAAACGCTTGGTGGAGGGAGGTGGATTCGAACCACCGAAGGCGTAAGCCAGCAGATTTACAGTCTGCCCCCGTTGGCCGCTTGGGTATCCCTCCGGATGACGCTTGTGTCCGGCCTTTCGGGCCGGGGTGAAACAGCCGGTGATTCTGGCGTGAGATCCGCGGGCTGTCAACGACTGCGCGCGATTTTCCACCAGGCCCACCGCTGCGCCCGAAGCGGACGCATCCTCGCCTTGGAGGCGAGTCCTCACGGCGGCCGGCCGTGGGGGCGCGCATTGTGGCAGGCAACCGCGCCGACGGGAAGCACCTTGATGCTGCCCCGCAGCGTGCACCTTGCCGGCGCGCACGTCAGCCTGCCCCGCTTTTGCCCCGCCGCACTCCGTGTGGCGCACGATCCAACAGGACCTCATGAGCCCGGATTTCAGTTTCGACCTCGGTGAAGACATCGACCAACTGCGCAGTGCCGTGCGCGATTTCGCCTCCCGCATCATCGCGCCACTGGCTGACACGGCCGACCGCGACAACGCGTTTCCCAACGCGCTGTGGCCCCAACTGGGCGAGATGGGCCTGCTGGGCCTGACCGTGGAGGAGGAGTACGGCGGCAGCGGCTTGGGGTATCTGGCCCACGTGGTGGCCATGGAGGAAATCTCCCGCGCCTGCTCAGCCATTGGGCTGTCCTACGGAGCCCATTCCAACCTGTGCGTGAACCAGCTGCGCAAGAACGGCACGGCGCAACAGAAGTCACGCTATCTGCCAGGGTTGGTGAGCGGCGAGCACATCGGCGCGCTGGCGATGAGCGAGGCCGGTGCGGGCTCTGACGTGGTGGGCATGAAATTGCGTGCGGACAAGCACGGAGATTGCTACGTGCTCAACGGCAGCAAGATGTGGATCACCAACGGGCCGGATGCGCACACGCTGGTGGTCTACGCCAAGACCGATCCGCAGGCCGGTCCGCGCGGGATCACCGCCTTCATCGTCGAGCGTGGTTTCAAGGGATTTTCCACCGCACAGAAGCTGGACAAGCTGGGCATGCGCGGGTCCAACACCTGCGAACTGGTGTTCAACGACTGCGAGGTCCCCGAGGAGAACATCCTGGGCGGTCTCAACCAGGGCGTGAAGGTGCTGATGTCCGGCCTGGACTACGAGCGCATCGTGCTCTCCGGGGGCCCGCTGGGCATCATGGCTGCCAGCCTGGACGCGGTGCTGCCCTACGTGCGCGAACGTCGTCAGTTCGGTCGGCCGATCGGCGAGTTCGAGCTGATGCAGGGCAAGCTGGCCGACATGTACGTCGGCTTCAACGCCTGCCGCGCCTACGTGTACGCGGTGGCCAAGGCCTGTGACCGCGGCGAAACCACGCGCAAGGATGCGGCCGGGGCGATCCTCTACAGCGCCGAGAAGGCCACTTGGATGGCCGGCCAGGCCATCCAGGCCCTGGGCGGCAACGGCTACATCAACGAATACCCCACCGGCCGCCTGTGGCGCGATGCCAAGCTGTACGAGATCGGCGCGGGCACGTCGGAGATCCGGCGCATGCTGATCGGCCGCGAGCTGGTCGGAACCAAGGCTTAAGGACATCGGCATGGGCGTGATTGTTTCGAAATTGCGGACCGACGATGCGGCGTTCCAGGCCAATCGCACGGCCCTGCAGGCCCAGGTCGACACCCTGCGCGAGCGTGTGGCCCTCACGGCGCGGGGGGGCAGCGAGGCTGCCCGCGCCAGACACACCGGGCGCGGCAAACTCCTGGCGCGCGAGCGCATCGACACCCTGCTCGACCCCGGCGCGCCGTTCCTGGAACTGGCCCCGCTGGCCGCCCACGGCATGTACGAGGACCAGGTGCCCTGCGCCGGGGTAGTCGGCGGCATCGGCCGCGTGCAGGGGCGCGAGTGCGTGATCCTGGCCAACGACGCCACGGTCAAGGGCGGTACCTATTACCCGATGACGGTCAAGAAGCACCTGCGCGCGCAGGAGATCGCCCGAGAAAACCACCTGCCCTGCCTGTATCTGGTCGATTCGGGCGGCGCGTTCCTGCCGATGCAGGACGAGGTGTTCCCCGATCGCGAGCACTTCGGCCGGATCTTCTACAACCAGGCCCAGCTCTCGGCTGCCGGCATCCCGCAGATCGCCTGCGTGATGGGCTCATGCACCGCTGGCGGCGC
This sequence comes from Pseudoxanthomonas sp. JBR18, assembly GCF_028198165.1. NCBI lineage: Bacteria > Pseudomonadati > Pseudomonadota > Gammaproteobacteria > Lysobacterales > Lysobacteraceae > Pseudoxanthomonas > Pseudoxanthomonas sp. JBR18. The sequence goes on along the minus strand of NZ_CP116339.1, from coordinate 2,679,086 downwards.
CTACGTGCCGGCGATGAGCGATGAGACCATCATCGTGCAGGGCCAGGGCACGATCTTCCTGGGGGGCCCGCCGCTGGTGAAGGCCGCCACCGGCGAGGTGGTCAGTGCCGAGGATCTGGGCGGCGCGGACGTGCATACCCGCCTGTCCGGCGTGGCCGACCACCTGGCCGAAAACGATCACCACGCCCTGGCCCTGTTGCGCGACATCGTCGGCCACCTCGGCCCGCGCCGCCCGCCGGCGCTGGTGCCACAGGCGGTCGAGGAACCGCGCTACGACCCGGCCGAGGTGTACGGCGTGATCCCCGCCGACACGCGCAAGCCCTACGACGTGCGCGAAGTCATCGCACGCATCGTCGACGGCTCGCGGCTGGATGAGTTCAAGGCGCGGTACGGCACCACGCTGGTGACCGGCTTCGCCCATATCCACGGCTATCCGGTGGGCATCGTGGCCAACAACGGCATCCTGTTTTCCGAAAGCGCGCTCAAGGGCGCGCATTTCGTCGAGCTGTGCTCGCAGCGCGGGATTCCCCTGGTGTTCCTGCAGAACATCACCGGCTTCATGGTCGGCCGGGCCTATGAAAATGGCGGCATCGCCAAGGACGGCGCCAAGCTGGTCACGGCGGTGGCGACCACGGCCGTGCCCAAGTTCACCGTGCTGATCGGCGGCTCCTACGGCGCAGGCAATTACGGGATGTGCGGTCGCGCGTATTCGCCGCGGTTCCTGTGGAGCTGGCCGAATTCGCGTATTTCGGTCATGGGTGGCGAACAGGCCGCCAGCGTCCTGGCGACCGTGCGCCGCGACGGGCTTGAAGCCCAGGGCAAGACATGGGCCGCCGAGGACGAGGACGCGTTCAAACAGCCGATCCGCGAGCAATTCGAGGCGCAATCCGATCCGTACTACGCCAGCGCGCGGCTGTGGGACGACGGCATCGTCGATCCGGCCCAGACCCGCCGCCTGCTCGGCCTGGGTCTGGCGGCCGCCGCCCATGCCCCCATCTCCGACACGCGCTTCGGCGTGTTCCGCATGTAAGGCCGGCCATGGACGCTTCCCTTCTCCAATGCGAACACCGCGGCGCGACGCTGACCCTCTGGCTCAACCGGCCCGAGGTGCACAACGCCTTCGACGAACACCTGATCGCCGCGCTCACCGAGGCGCTGCGCGCCGCCGACGCTGATTCGGCCGTGCGCGTCGTCGTGCTGGCCGGGCATGGCAAGAGCTTCTGCGCCGGCGGCGACCTGGACTGGATGCGGCGCATGGCCGGTTTCAGCCACGAGGACAACCTGTGCGATGCCGGCGCGCTGGCGACGATGCTGGCCACGCTCGCCGGCCTGTCCAAGCCAACCATCGCCCGCGTGCACGGCGCGGCCCTGGCCGGCGGCACCGGGCTGGTGGCCGCCTGCGACATCGCCATCGCCACACCCGAGGCGCGCTTTGGCACGACCGAAGTGCGACTGGGCCTGATTCCGGCCACGATCAGCCCCTACGTGATCCGCGCGATCGGCGCGCGTGCGGCGCAACGCTATTTCCTCACCGGCGAGCGCTTCGACGCGGCCCAGGCACTGCGACTCGGGTTGCTGCATGAGGTATGCGAGGCGGACACCCTGGACGCGCGCGTGCAGGCCTTGGCCGAGGACCTGCTCGCCGGCGCGCCGCAGGCCCAGGCCGACTGCAAACGCCTGGTCGCCGACGTGGCCGGGCGCGGCATCGACCCGGCGCTGATCGACGACACCACCACCCGCATCGCGCGTGCCCGCGGCAGCGCCGAGGCGCGCGCAGGCATCGCCGCGTTCTTCGACAAACGTGCCCCGGACTGGAGGTCCTGACGGTGTTCGGCAAACTTCTGATCGCCAACCGCGGCGAAATCGCCTGCCGCGTCATCGCCACCTGCAAGCGGTTGGGCATTGCCACCGTCGCGGTGTATTCCGAGGCCGACGCCAACGCGCGGCATGTGCGTCTGGCAGACGAGGCGGTGTGCATCGGCCCGGCGGCGGCGCGCGAGAGCTACCTGCGCGCGGACAGGGTCGTCGAGGCCGCGCGCGCCACCGGCGCGCAGGCCGTCCATCCCGGCTATGGCTTCCTGTCGGAGAACGCGGACTTCGCCCGCGCCTGTCAGCAGGCCGGACTGGTCTTCGTCGGACCGCCGGTGGCGGCCATCGAGGCGATGGGCTCCAAATCGGCGGCCAAGGCGCTGATGCAGGCCGCCGGAGTGCCCCTGGTCCCTGGTTATCACGGCGACGACCAAACCCCTGCGCTGCTGCGCGCGGAGGCGGCGCGTATCGGCTATCCGGTGCTGATCAAGGCCAGCGCCGGCGGCGGTGGCAAGGGCATGCGCGTGGTCGAGCGCGAGACGGATTTCGACGCCGCCCTGGCCTCGTGCCGGCGCGAAGCGTCCGCCAGCTTCGGCGATGACCGGGTGCTGGTGGAGAAATACCTGGTGCGTCCCCGCCACATCGAGGTGCAGGTGTTCGGCGACACGCAAGGCAGCGTGGTGCACCTTTACGAGCGCGACTGTTCGGCCCAGCGCCGACACCAGAAGGTGATCGAGGAAGCCCCCGCGCCCGACATCAGCGCGACCTTCCGCGCGGCCATCGGCCAGGCCGCCGTGGAGGCGGCCCGCGCGGTGGGCTATGTCGGCGCGGGCACGGTGGAGTTCATCGTCGATGCCGACGGCGCGTTCTACTTCATGGAAATGAATACCCGGCTGCAGGTCGAGCACCCGGTGACCGAGCAGGTCACCGGACTGGATCTGGTCGAATGGCAGCTACGTGTAGCGGCAGGTGCGCCGTTGCCGCTGGCGCAGGACCAGATCACCCTGCACGGCCATGCGATCGAGGTGCGCCTGTACGCCGAGCAGCCCGAGCGCGGCTTCCTGCCGTCGACCGGCACGCTGCAGCAGCTGGCCTTTCCCCCCGCCTCGGCGCATGTGCGCGTCGATTCGGGCGTGGACGCAGGCGACATGATCGGTGCCGATTACGACCCGATGATCGCCAAACTGATCGCCTGGGACAGCACCCGCGCTGGCGCGCTCGCACGCATGCGCAGCGCCCTGGCCCAGACCCGAATCGCCGGGGTCGGCAACAACCTGGCGTTCTTGTCGCGTCTGGTGGACAACCCGCAGGTGCGCGCCGGCGGGTATGACACCGGCTTGATCGAGCGCGAGCTGGCCGAGCTGCTGCGCCCGGATCCAGTGACCCCGGCACTGCTGGCCCTCGCCAGCCTGCATGTCCTGCTCGCCGAGCAGCGCCAGGCCGCCGCACTGGCCGCCGCGGCCGGCAATCCGTCCTCGCCATGGGCGATCGCCGATGGCTGGCGCGCCAACGGCCACGCCCGTCGCAGCTTGCGCTTCGACGAGGCTGACGGCACGTCCCACACCGTGCAGGTCGAGCAGCACGCCGGCGGTGTCTGGCGCCTGGATGGTGTGTCGGTGCGCGTACTGGAGGTCCACGACGACCACCTGCTTCTGGCGGCCGGCGCGCACACCGTGCAGGGACATGTCGTAACTGACGACGCGGGGGCGCTGGCGGTCATCACGGCAGACGCCCGCGTCCGCCTGCAGCCATACGTGCCGCTGGCGCACCAGGCGGGCATCGCCGATACCCGAGGTGGCCTGGTGGCGCCCATGCCGGGCCGGATCATCGCGGTCATGGCCGAGGCCGGCGCCGAGGTTGCTGCCGGCGCCCCGTTGCTGGTCATGGAAGCCATGAAGATGGAATACACGGTCAGCGCACCGGCGGCCGGCACCGTCACCGCGCTGCTGTGCAAGGTCGGTGACCTGGTGGCCGACCAGGCGCCACTGGTCGAGTTCGAGGTCGCCGCGTGAGCGCCCTGCCCGCCAAGGTGAAACTGGTGGAGATGGGCGCGCGCGATGGCCTGCAGAACGAGCCCGGCACCGTCACCACGCAGACCAAGCTGGACCTGATCGCGCGCCTGGCCGAGGCTGGCCTGCGCCACATCGAGGCCACGGCCTTCGTCTCGCCCAAGTGGGTGCCGCAGATGGCCGACCACGACGCGGTGATGCGCGGCGTGCCACGTCGGCCAGGCGTCGTGTATTCGGCGCTCACGCCCAACCTGCGCGGGTTCCAGGCCGCCCAGGCGGCCGGCGCGGACGAGGTCGCGGTGTTCGCCGCCGCCTCCGAGGCCTTCTCGCAGAAGAACATCAACTGCTCGATAGCCCAGAGCCTGGCGCGTTTCGAAGAGGTCACCCGCGCCGCACAGGACGCCGGCGTCCCGGTGCGCGGCTATGTCTCCTGCGTGCTGGGCTGCCCCTACGCTGGCGATATCGCGCCCAGCGCGGTGGCCGAGGTGGCCGCCGCCCTGCACGCGATGGGTTGCCACGAGATTTCGCTGGGCGACACCATCGGCGTGGGCACGCCCGGCAAGACCCAGGCAATGCTGGAAGCGGTGATGGCCCGCGTACCGGTCGAACGCCTGGCCGGCCACTTCCACGACACCTGGGGCCAGGCCCTGGCCAACGTCCACGCGGCCCTGCAACTGGGCGTGGCGACCTTCGACAGCTCGGTGGCCGGGCTGGGCGGCTGCCCGTACGCGCCTGGCGCGGCCGGCAACGTGGCCAGCGAGGACTTGCTCTACCTGCTGGACGGGCTGGGCATCGAGACCGGCGTGGATCTACATCGGCTGGCGGCTGCCGGCAGCTTCATCAGCCACGCGCTGGGCCGGCCCAGCCGCTCCAAGGTGGCCCAGGCGCTGGCCGGACAGGGCCTGGGTTGAATCCCGGATACGCAAAGGCCGCGCAGTGCGCGGCCTTCGCGTCGACCTCAGTGCGGCCCGACTCAGACGTTGAAGCGGAAGTGCAGCACGTCGCCTTCCTGCACCTTGTACTCCTTGCCCTCCAGGCGCAGGCGCCCGGCTTCCTTGGCACCGGCCTCGCCCTTGTACTTGATGAAGTCGTCGTAGCCGATGGTCTCGGCGCGGATGAAGCCCTTCTCAAAGTCGGTGTGGATGACCGCCGCGGCCTTGGGCGCGGTCGCGCCGGCCTTGACCGTCCACGCGCGGACTTCCTGCACGCCGGCGGTGAAGTAGGTCTGCAGGCCCAGCAGCTGGTAGGCGGCACGGATCACGCGGTTCAGGCCGGGCTCGTCCAGGCCCAGGTCGGTCAGGAAGGCATCGCGGTCGGCATCGTCCAGCTGCGAGAGCTCTTCCTCGATGGCGGCCGAAACCGGCACCACCTGCGCGCCCTCCTTCTCGGCGCGGGCGCGCACCGCGTCCAGATGCGGGTTGTTCTCGAAACCGTCCTCCAGCACGTTGGCGATGTACATCACCGGCTTGAGGGTCAGCAGGAACAGGTCGCGCACCAGCGCCTTTTCTTCCTCGTCCAGGCCAGCGCCGCGTCCGGGGATGCCGTCGTCCAGCGCCTTGCGCAGCTTCTCCAGCACCGGCTTGCGCGCGATGGCCTCCTTGTCGCCGCCCTTGGCGCTGCGCTCGGCGCGGTTGAGCGCCTTCTCCACGCTGTCCAGGTCGGCCAGCGCCAGTTCGGTGTCGATGGTCTCGATGTCCGAGATCGGGTCGACCTTGTTGTTGACGTGGATCACGTCGTCGTTCTCGAAGCAGCGCACCACGTGGGTGATCGCATCGACCTCGCGGATGTGCGCCAGGAACTTGTTGCCCAGGCCTTCACCGCTGGCCGCACCGGCGACCAGGCCGGCGATGTCGACAAATTCCACCGCCGTGGGCACGACCCGCTGCGGCTTGACGATCTCCGACAGCGCGCCCAGGCGCGGGTCCGGCACCGGCACGATGCCCACGTTGGGCTCGATGGTGCAGAACGGGAAGTTGGCCGCGGCGATGCCCGCCTTGGTCAGCGCATTGAAGAGGGTCGACTTGCCGACGTTCGGCAGGCCCACGATGCCGCATTTGATGCCCATGTCTTGCTCACTCCTGCAACCGCAATCCGGTAAGCGCCAGCGGACTGTGCCCAGTCCGCTGGCGGCTGCCGGCTCACGCCTTGATGCTGTTGAGGCGTTTCATCGCCTCGTTGAAATCGCCGGCCACTGCCAGGGGCAGCACGTCCAGCGCGTCGTCGATCGCACGCCCGATCAGGATCTCATCGTCCGCACTGGGTCGGCCCAGCACCCAGCCGGTGACCTTGTCCTTGTGGCCGGGATGGCCAATGCCGATGCGCAGCCGGCCAAAGCGCCCGTGTCCCAGCAATTTCATCGTGTCGCGCAGGCCGTTCTGGCCGCCATGGCCGCCGTCGAACTTCAGCCGGGCGATCCCCGGCGGCATGTCCAGCTCGTCGTGGGCGATCAGCGCCTGCTCGGGTTCGATCTTCCAAAACCGCAGCGCCGCGGCGACCGACTTGCCCGAGAGGTTCATGAAGGTGGCAGGCTTGAGCAGCCGTACCGTCTGCCCGCCGAGGCTGGCCTGGGCGGTCTCGCCGAACAGCTTGGCATCCACGGCGAACCGCGCGCCCAGCTGCAGCGCGAGGGTGTCGACAAAACGGAACCCGGCATTGTGCCGGGTCCGCAGGTGTTCGGGTCCGGGGTTGCCCAGCCCGACGATGAGACGCACGCCTTCCATCGAAGGTTCGCCAGACCACCGGGACAGGCCTGCGGCCCGTCCCGGCGCGTCCGGTTACTCGGCGTCCTTGGCGCCGTCGTCGGCGACCTTGGCGGCCGGCACGTCGGTGCTGCCTTCCTCGCCCTCGGCCGACTCGTCCTCGACCTTGACGTGCTTGGCGATGACCACGGCCACGTCGTGCTCCTTGCCCAGCTTCAGCTCGGGGATCTCGACGCCCTTGGGCAGCTTCAGCTCGGACAGGTGGACCACGTCGCCCAGGGCCAGCTTGGCCAGGTCGATCTCGATGAACTCCGGCAGGTCCGACGGCAGGCACTCGACCACGACTTCGTTGAGTTCGTGGGTGATGACCACGTCGGAGGACTTGCCGGCCGGCGAGGTGTCCTGGTTGAGGAAGTGCAGCGGCACGGCGGTGCGCAGCGTCTCCTTGTCGTTCACGCGCTGGAAGTCCAGGTGCATGATCTGCTGCTTGAACGGATGGCGCTGCATGTCACGCAGCAGGACCTTCTGCACTTCGCCGTTGAGGCTCAGGTCCAGGATCGACGAGTAGAACCAGTCGTGCTGGCTGGCGGTCCAGACTTCGTTGTGGTTCAGCGAGATGCTGACCGGCTTGAGGTCGCCACCGTAGACGATGGCGGGGACGCGACCGGCGTGACGCAGGCGGCGGCTCGCACCCTTCCCCTCGTCCTCGCGGCGCTCCACGTTGATTTCATGTGTCGTAGCCATGTTGATTCACTTCTTTGGTTGGTAGACCGCCTCGCGGCGGCGATGCGACTCCCCCGCGACCAGGAGAGCCGTATTGCGGCAGGCGATGGAGGATTCCCCCGCCCGCCGGAATGCTTAGTCCACGTAGAGCGAACTGACCGATTCGCCGAAGGCGATGCGGCGGATGGTCTCGGCCAGCATGCTGGCCACCGAGAGCTGACGGATCTTGCTGCAGCCGCGGGCCGCATCGGACAGCGGGATGGTGTCGGTGACCACCAGCTCGTCGAGCACGGACTTGTTGAGGTTGTCCACGGCCGGGCCGGACAGCACCGGGTGGGTGCAGTAGGCGGCGACCTTGGTCGCGCCCCGGTCCTTGAGCGCGGCCGCGGCGGCGCACAGGGTGCCGGCCGTGTCGACGATGTCATCGACCATCACGCATTCCTTGCCTTCCACGTCGCCGATAATGTTCATCACGGTGGAGACGTTGGCGCGCGGGCGGCGCTTGTCGATGATCGCCAGGTCCGCATCGTCCAGGCGCTTGGCGATGGCGCGGGCGCGGACCACGCCGCCCACGTCCGGCGAGACGACCATCATCCGGTCGGTGCCGTAGGCGCGCCAGATGTCGGCCAGCAGCAGCGGCGATGCGTAGACGTTGTCCACCGGGATGTCGAAGAAGCCCTGGATCTGGTCGGCATGCAGGTCCACGGTCAGCACACGGTCGGCGCTGACGGCGCTGAACATCTTGGCGGCGACCTTGGCGGTGATCGGCACGCGCGAGGAGCGCAGACGACGGTCCTGGCGCGAATAGCCGAAATACGGCACCACGGCGGTCACGCTGGCGGCGCTGGCGCGCTTGAGCGCGTCGATCAGCACCAGCAGTTCCATCAGGTTCTCGGCCGTGGGCGCGCAGGTGGGCTGCACCACGAACACTTCCTGGCGGCGGACGTTCTCCTCGATCTCCACCTGCACTTCGCCGTCGGAGAAGCGCGAGACCATCGCCTTGCCCGGGCGCACGCCCAGTTCGCGACAGATGCTCTTGGCCAGCGGCTTGTTGGCGTTGCCGGAGAAGACCAGCAGGCTGCGTTCGTCTTGCACGGGGGGTTCTCGATGACTGCGGTGGAACGTCTTGAATCGGCGGCGGCACACGAACGACGGGCTGGCTGGGGCGGCAGGATTCGAACCTGCGAAATGCCGGGATCAAAACCCGGTGCCTTAGGCCTCTTGGCGACGCCCCAGTAAAACATCAGTCCGCGTCCTGCACTTTCCCTTCCAGCGCGTCCAGCAGGGGCGAACGCGCCGCCCCGGCCACCACCCAGCCCTGCTGGTTCGCAGGCAGCAGCGCCAATCCGGCCTGGGCGGCCTGAAGGCTTGCGAACTCCACGAAACAGCCGCTGCCCGTCCCCGTCAGTCGTGGCGTCCCGATGCTGGACAAGGCCTGGAACGCCGCCTCGATGGCAGGTTCCCGGCGACGCAGCACCGGCTCGAACACGTTGTCGGGCACAGATCCGGAAAGGAAGTCCGCTATTTTCACGGGTGGGGCATTGCGCGTCAAATCCGGCGCACCGAACAGCTTGGCCGTGGCCACGTGGACGCCCGGGTCGACCAGCACATACCAGGCCGGGGCCAGGTCCAGGGGCGTCAGCCGCTCACCCACCCCCTCGGCCCAGGCGTTGCGCCCGCGCACGAAGACCGGCACATCCGCGCCCAGCGCCAGGCCCAGCGTGGCCAGTGTGTCCTCGCCCAGATCCAGCCCCCACAGGCGGTCCAGCACCCGCAGGACCGTCGCCGCATCGGAGGACCCGCCGCCAAATCCGCCACCGGCAGGAATTTCCTTTTCGACGCAGATATCGGCACCAAGCGCGCATTTTGCGTGTTTCTGCAGCAGGATCGCAGCACGCACAAGCAGATCGTCCGCCTCCGCCACGCCGGGAACGGAGGCGCCGACGCGGGTGATGCGCCCGTCCTCACGGGCCCGGATTCCGACCCGGTCGCCCCAGTCCAGCAGGCGGAAGGCGCTCTGCAGGTCGTGATAGCCATCCTCGCGGCGGCCGATGATGCGCAGGCACAGGTTGAGCTTGGCCGGTGCCGGCCACCACGACCAGCCGCCCGGCATGGCATTGGCGCTCATGGCGTCGCCGCGCCGGCAGGCTGCCAGGCATCGATGATCAGGCGCACGCGCGAGTCGCCGCGCTCGGCCTCGATCCGCGAGGGCAACGCCGGAACATCGGCGCCCGCGGGCTGCCAGGCGGTGTAGGCAATGCGCCAACCGGACTGTTCCAGCAACGCGGGCAGGCCATCGGCGCCGTACTGAAGATCGCCGGGCGCGGGCCCAGGCGCGGCCTGGCCACGGATCCAATAGGCCAGCGCCTGCACCGGGATTTCCCAGCCAGTGGCCGCCAACAGCAGTTGGCCGGCATCGGCGCCGCGCAGCGGCCCTCCGTCCAGGCCTTCGAGCAGCACGCCCTGCCCGTCGCCGGTCAGGCGCCAGCTCTGCCGGGTGACCGGCGCGCTGAGCGACACATCGAACTGGGCGCCGCGCTGGCGCCAGTCGATGCGACCGCTGCCACCCTTGTCGGCGCGCCGGATCGCGACCCGCCCTTCCAGCGCCCAGTCCGGATGCGCCTGCAGCCAGCGCTCGCGCGCGGCCTGGTTCGCGGCGGCGGCGGCCGGATCCGCGGGGCCTGCGGCCGGCGCGGTCGGACGGGGACCCAGCGTGGTGCAGCCGGCCAGCAACATCGCCAGCGCCAGGCTGGCGGCGGTTTTCAGCGAGGACTTCATGCGCCGGTCTTCTCCAGCGCGCGCTGCAGCGAGCGGTTCTGCGGGTCGAGCTTGCGCGCCTCGTCGAAATAGCGTCGGGCTTCATCGTGCTGGCCGCGCTCCCACAGCAGCTGGCCCAGGTGGGCGGCGATCTCCGGATCCTTCATCAAGGTGTAGGCCCGGCGCAGCTGCACCAGGGCTTCGTCCTTGCGGCCCAGGCGATAGAGCACCCAGCCATAGCTGTCGATGATCGCCGGCTCGTCCGGCTCGGCCGCGCGGGCCCGGTCGATCAGCTCCAGGGCCTCCTTGTAGCGCTCGGTCCGGTCGGCCAGGGTGTACCCCAGCGCGTTGAGCGCAGCGGTATTGGTGGGATCGGTGACCAGGACCCGGCGCAGGTCGGCCTCGGCACGGTCGATGCGGTCGCGCCGCTCCCATGCCAGGCCGCGCGCGTAAAGCAGATTGGTGTCGTCCGGATAGGCGGCCAGGCCGCGCGCCAGGGCGTCCAGTTCTCCGGCGTCATCGCCCTCCTTCTGGCGCAGCTCGGCCTCCAGCAGATAGGCGTCGCGGCGCGCGGGCTCATCCACCGAGGCATCGGCCTGCAGCGCGTGGACGCGATCGAACGCGTCCTGCTTGCGCCCCAGCGCGTATAGCGTATTGGCCGCGCGCAGGCGCGCTTCCACCTTCTGCTCGCCTTCGCCCACGCCCTGGTACCAGTCCAGCGCCTGCTGCGGACGCTTGAGGTATTCGGCGATCTGGCCCAGCAGGAGCCGCTGCGCCGGGTCGCGCACCTGCGCGTCATCCGCCCCGCCGGCCTCCTTGTAAAGCGCACCCAGGCCGGCGGTGTCCTCGGCCTTGGCCAACAACGAAGCCCGCAGGCCGTAGGTGCGGGTGTCCTGCGGACCATTGGCCAGGGCGGCGGCGGCCTGCGCGGGCAGGCCCAGGGCGTCGAATTCGGAGGCGATGCCCAGGCGCATGTTGGCGTCCTGGGTGGCGCCGGGCTCCAACCCGTCCAGCACCTGGCGGGCCTCGTCGGTGCGCCCGGCCTGGCGCAGCTGACTGGCATGCAGCAGGGCCACGCGCGGATTGACCGGGAACCGGGCGATCACCTGCCCCACGATGCGCTCGGCCAGGGCGGGCTGCTGCAGCGACTGGGCCAGTCCGCCGAACGCCAGCCACACGTTGAGCTCATTGGGCAGGGCCTGGTCATCCAGCAGCCGGCCCAGCACACGCGCCGACAGCGCCGGATCGCGCCCGCCGCTGCCCAGCGCAGTCAGCGCATAGCGCCACGCCTGGGGATCGGGGTCGCGCAGGAGGGATTCAAGCTCGCGGCGGGCGGCCCGCTCGCGCCCCTGACGCAGGGACAGGGTGGCCTCGGCCGCCCGCATCGCCAGCGATTCGGGCGCGCGACGCTTCCACAGCTTCAGCGCCCGGGCCGCGCGCGCATCGTCGTTGGCCAGCAGCGAGATCCGCGTGGCGAGCTCGGCCAGACCGGTGTCCTCGCTGGCCTCCGCTGCCTCCAAGTACAGCTGGGAAGCCTCCGGGAGCTTGCCGGCCTGCAGGGCGAATTCCCCCGCCATGACCGGCTCCAGCACGCTCGAAGTCGTCGTTTCCGCCTTGGCCGGTTGCCGGGCCTGGAGGGCCGGGACTGACGCAAAACCGGCAACCAGCAGCACCAACGACGGAACGAAACGCATCTTTGCGGGCATTAGGGGGAACCGGGCCGTAAAATGGGGGGATCAAACAGCCAGCAGCTTAGCGCAAGCCCTAAAAGATGACGTTGTGGGTCCTTGGACTGAACCATCAGACCGCGCCGGTCAGCCTGCGTGAGCGGGTGGCCTTTGCCGGCGATGCGCTGCCCGAGGCGCTGGCCGCCCTGCGCGCGCTGCCGCAGGTGAGTGAAGCGGCGCTGCTGTCCACCTGCAACCGCACCGAGCTTTACGCGATGGCCGAGGACGCCACGCCGCTGGTGCAGTGGCTGGCCACCCATGGCGAAGGGCTGGACGGCTACCTGTATCGCCACCGCGACGCCGAGGCGGTGCGCCACCTGTTCCGGGTCGCCACCGGACTGGATTCGATGGTCCTGGGCGAGCCGCAGATCCTGGGCCAGGTCAAGGACGCCTGGGCGCTGGCGCGCGAGCATCACGCGCTGGGCAGCGGCCTGGATCGTCTGTTCCAACAGGCTTTCTCGGTGGCCAAGCGGGCCCGCACCGATACCCGCGTGGGCGCCAACCCGGTGTCGGTGGCCTCCACCGCCGTGCGCCTGGCGCAGAACTCCTTCGCCCGCCTCAGCGACTCGACCGTCCTGCTGGTCGGCGCCGGCGAAACCATCGAACTGGCCGCCAGGCACCTGAGCGAAGGCAAGGTCCGGCGCCTGCTGGTGGCCAACCGCACCCTGGCCCATGCCCAGGAACTGGCCAGCCGCCACGGTGGGGTGGCCCTGCCCCTGACCGAACTGGACCGCCACCTGGCCGAGGCCGACGTCGTGTTCTCGGCCACCGCCGCACGAGAGCCGGTCATCAACCGCGCCCAGGTCGTCGAGGCATTGGCGCGGCGCAAACACAAGCCGATGATGCTGTTCGACCTGGCCGTACCGCGCGACATCGAGGCCAGCGTGGCCGAGCTGGCCGACGCCTACCTGTATACGGTGGACGACCTGGAGCGCGCGGTGGAGGAAAACCGCCGCGGTCGCCGCCAGGCCGCCGACGAGGCCGAGACCATCATCGACCTGCAGGTGGCGCGCTTCGTCGAGACCCTGCAGGCCGGCAGCCGCCAGGCCCCGCTCAAACGCCTGCGCGCCTACGGCGACGCCACCCGCCAGGAGGTCCTGGAGAAGGCCCAGGCCCAGCTGACCCAAGGCCGCGACCCGGCCGAAGTCCTGGAATTCCTGGCCCACACCCTGACCAACCGCCTGCTGCATCCACCCACCGCCGCACTGCGCGAAGCGGCGTTGTCCGGCGATACCGACCTGACCCGCGCTGCCGAACGGATGTTCCCGGCCAAGGCGCCCTACTCCCACGCCAAGTTGCCCGATGACGCCGACCCTGCGCCGTAAGCTGGAGGCGCTGGCAGAGCGCCGTGAGGAACTCGAACGCCTGCTCGCCGATCCCGAGGTTGCCAGCGACAACGAGCGCTTCCGCAACCTCTCGCGCGAGTTCGCCCAGCTCGAGCCGCTCGCCACCGCGTTGGCGGCCGAGGCCCAGGCCCGCGCCGACCTGGCCGCCGCGCAGGCCATGCGCGAGGACCCGGAGCTGCGCGAACTGGCCGAGGAAGAGATCACCAGCGCCCAGGCACGGCTGAGCGAACTGGACGAGGCCCTGATGTTGCTGCTGGTCCCGCACGACCCGCGCGACGAGGGCAACCTGTTTCTGGAAGTCCGCGCCGGCACCGGTGGCGACGAAGCGGCGATCTTCGCCGGCGACCTGTTCCGCATGTATGCGCGCTACGCCGAGCGCCAGGGCTGGAAGGTCGAAGTCGAATCGGACAGCCCCGGCGAACACGGCGGCTACAAGGAAGTGGTGGCGCGCATCGTCGGCCGCGGCGCCTATTCCAGGCTGAAGTTCGAATCGGGCACCCATCGCGTGCAGCGCGTGCCGGCCACCGAATCGCAGGGCCGCATCCACACCTCCGCCGCGACGGTGGCGATCATCCCGGAGGCCGACGAGGTCGAGGAGATCGTGATCAATCCAGCCGACCTGAAGGTCGACACCTTCCGCTCCTCCGGCGCGGGCGGGCAGCACGTCAACAAGACCGACTCGGCCATCCGCATCACCCACATCCCGACCGGCGTGGTGGTCGAGTGCCAGACCGAGCGCAGCCAGCATGCCAACCGCGACAAGGCCATGAAGCGGCTCAAGGCGCAGCTGCTGGACGCCGAACGCAGCCGCCAGGCCGCCGCCGAAGCCCAGACCCGCAAGCTGCAGGTCGGCAGCGGCGACCGCAGCCAGCGCATCCGCACCTACAACTTCCCGCAGGGCCGGATCACCGACCACCGCGTCGAGGGCCTGACCCTGTACGACTTGCCCAACATCATCGAAGGCGGCATGGACGACCTGATCGGCCGCCTGGTGCACGAACACCAGGCCGATGAGTTGGCGCGATTGGCTGCGGGCTGATTCGCCCAGTTTTTCGTTGACCTAGCGCCAGCCCACCTTGCGCGCGGCCTGTTCGCCCTTTGCATCCAGCGCTTCGCCGGCGATGCGCGCATCCACCGCGTCGAGCACCGCAGCAGGCAGCGGCGAAGCCGCTTGGCGCATCGGTCCCTGCGCGAGCTCTTCCTCGTGCGCGAGCACCGGCAACGACCAACCCTGCCCATCGCGACAGGCCAGGCCGGCGGTCCTGGCCGAAGCCATGCTGAAAGCGCGGCAGTAGCGCCCCCCCTGGTCGCGGAAGCTCAGCGCCACCTGCACCCTGCCAGCGCGATCGACGGACAGCTGGTCGTCCAGCGCCGCGGCCAGCTCACCCCGTGCGTGCAGCCCGTCGCTGCACTGCACCCAATCTGCCTCACGGGGGCCCCGCAGCCATGGCAGCGCGATCACCGCCAGCACGATGCCGGCGGCCAGCGCGCCGAGGTGGGTCCATACCGTGCGCGCCCGCCTCCGTGGCGCGAACGCCACGACATGACCCGGGGCCGTCGTTGCCTCGCTCGCGTCCGCCTTCGATGCGGCCCCGGTGCCGAGCACCCCCTGCAGCAACGCATCGGGCACGGGTGCTTGCGCCGCTGCCGCATGCGAGGTGCGCAGGCGGGCATCCAGGCGACGCTGGCGCGCGATCCGCGCGGCCAGTTCCGCGTCGCGTGCCATCGCAGCGTCGACCTGCGCGACGCCTTGCGCATCCAGTTCACCGTCCAGGTAGGCCATCAGGGTCGCTTCGTCGATCGTCATGTCGCTGCTCCAGGTTCGTCGCCCAGCAGGGCCTGCAACGCCTCGCGGCCGCGTGCCAGCCGGCTGGTGAGGGTGCCGATCGGGATGTCCAGGACCTGTGCCGCCTCGCGGTAAGCCAAGCCTTCCACCAGCACCAACGCGATGGCGCTGCGCTGCTCCTCGGGCAAACGCGCCATCGCCGCCTCGACCGACAGGCGCACCGCGTGTGCCTCGACGGTCGTCACGCCGACCCGTTCACCCAGTTCGGCATCGGCGAACACCTCCTGCCCGCGCCGGCGCGACCGCACCTCGTCGATCCAGGCGTTGCGCACGATGCGATACAGCCACGGATCCAGCGGCTGGGCCGGATCCCACTGCGCCGCCCGCGCCAACGCGCGCTCGGCGGCGACCTGAAGCAGGTCGTCGGCATCGTGCCGCGTCCCGGCCAGGTGGTGGGCGTAACGGCGCAGTTTCGGCAGCCGCTCGCACAGCGCCTGGCGGAAGGACGGGGTCGCCGCGTCATGCTTCATGGGAGGTATACGTTCGGGAAGCCAGATTGCTTCCATGGCAGGCACACCATGTTGTACACCGATGCGACGCACCCAGGGCGGCGCGATCCTAGCGCAAGCCGCCGCCCTTGCGGCGTGCCTGGTCCTGGCGCCGGCGGCGCACGCGCAACTGCAGCCTCTTCAGCCCCCGCAGCAGGCCACCGCGCCGATCACCCGGGGCCTGACCCAGACGGTCGATCCGCTATTGCGCGATACCACCACGACCATCGACCGCACCCTGACCCGCGCACGCATGCTGGCCCAACGCCAGCTGTTGCGCCAGCATCGCGATGCACTGGATACCGATGCCAACGACAACGTCGTCGTGCGCGGCCAGGTGCTGGCGCTGGCGCCCACCCCCGAGGCCCTGGAACTTGCACGCCGGGCCGGCTTTACCGTCGAGCCTCCGCACCACCTGGACACCCTGGGCCTGGACGTGGTGTCGCTGCATGCCCCGCCCGGCGTGTCCACGCGCGAGGCGGTGGACACGCTGCGCCGGCTGGATCCGTCCGGCAGCTACGACTACGACCATCTCTATGCACAGGGCGGCGCAGCGGAGCCGACCCGGGGCGTGGCCGCGACGCCGGCACCCCAGGCTGGAACGCCGTGGCGAGTCGGTCTGGTCGACAGCGGCGTGGACGCCAACCATCCCGCGCTGGCGGGTGCGCAGATCCAGCAATGGGGCTGCGACGACCAGCCGCACCCGGACCTGCATGGCACGGCCGTGGCCTCGCTGCTGGTCGGCAATGGCCGGCACGCCCACCCCGGGGTGCACCTATTCGCGGCCGATGTGTACTGCGGCACGCCGACCGGGGGCAATGCGCTGGACGTGGCAAAGGCGCTGGCCTGGCTGGTACAGCAGCGGGTGCGCGTGGTGAACCTCAGCCTGGTTGGCCCGGACAATGCGTTGCTCAAGCGCGCGGTGGCTGCGGCGCTCGGGCGCGGCATGGTGGTGGTCGCCGCGGTCGGCAACGACGGACCCGCCGCGCCGCCACTGTTTCCCGCGGCTTATCCTCGGGTGATCGGCGTGACCGCAGTGGACCCGCGCGATCGCGTCCTGCCCGAGGCCGGGCGTGGCGCGCAAGTGGACTTGGCTGCGGTCGGCGCGCAGGTCCAAGCCGCCGCGCCGGGGGGCGGATACCGACGCATGCGCGGCACTTCGTTCGCCGCGCCACACGTGGCCGCACTCGCCGCCCAAGCCCTGGCCGCGCGCCCTGAGCAAGATGCCGACGCCCTGCTCGATGCCCTGTCGGCGCATGCGCGCGATCTTGGCGCCCCCGGCCCGGACCCGATCTACGGCCGCGGGTTGGTGCCGGACACGCCGGATGAACAGGCGGCAACACGCTAGGGGCACCGGGAAGAAACGTGCACCTCCAGGCGTAGGACTCTTTGAAGGCAGCGGATTTCCCGCGCCAACGAGGAGACATCCCATGCGTCACACCACGCTGAAGTTGGCCACCGCCGCGATCGTGCTTGCTCTGGGCAGCACCGGCACCTCGGCCCAGGTCCTTGGCGGCCTGGGCGGCCAGGTGGGCGGCGCCATCGGCGGTGCCGGCAACATCGGCGGCCAGATCGGCGGCGTCGGCCCGTCCATGGGCGGCATCGGCAACACGATCGACACCACTCGTGGCATGGCCGGCGATCGTCTGCAGCAGAGTCGCACCCGTGCCGAACGCGCCGCCCAGCGCGCCAAGGAGCGCGCGGCGGCGACCACCGCGTCGGTGGCCAGCCAGACGCAGGGGCTGGGCCAGCAGGTGCAGACGCTCGGCAACGCCGCCGGCTCGGCCGCCTCGGTGACCGGCGATGCCCGTGGCACCGGCAACGCCGCAGGCAGCGCGTCCAACGGCGACCTGAGCGGCGCGCTCAACGGGGCCGGCAACGCGGCAGGTTCGGCCGCCGTCGATACCAGCGGGGTGACGGGCGCCGCCCAGTCCACCGCCAGCCAGACCGCCGACACGGCCCGCACGGGCTCCACCCAGGCCGCGCAGGGGGCACGCAACGCGGCCAGCCGCGTGCGCGACACGGCGCAGACAGTCGCCGCCCGCACCCAGAGCGGCGTGCAGAACACTGCCAGCCGGGCCGGTGCCGCCGCATCCCAGGTCGGTAACAGCGCCTCATCGGCCAGCGGCAGCGGCTCCGCTTCCGGTAGCGCGAGCGGCAACGGCACGCTGGGCGACACCACCGGCACCGGTACCACGTCGGGCCATGCCAGCGGCAGCGCCTCGCGCAGTGGTGCGAATGCCTCGATCGGCGGCTCGGCCGATGGCTCGGCCAGCACCGACACCCAGCCGTAAGCGGCTTGGCTGATACACCGGCGCCGGCCGCCTTCGGAAGGCCGGCGCCGCTCTATCGAGCCGGTGCGTTGAAGCCTCACGGCCCAGCGCTTAGGCTGACGGGATGAGCCATGCCGACACCCTGATTCCCCTGCGCCTGTGCGTGCTGACCGTCTCGGACACCCGCACCCTGGCCAACGACACTTCCGGCGACTACCTGGTGGGCGCGCTCACCGAGGCCGGCCACCTGGTCCGCGACCGCACGCTGGTCAAGGACGACATCTACCGGATGCGCGCCATCGTCGCGGCCTGGATCGCCGATGACGAAGTCGACGGCATCCTGGTCACTGGGGGCACCGGCTTCACCGGCCGCGATTCCACGCCAGAGGCGGTGCTGCCCCTGCTGGACAAGCAGATGCCGGGCTTCGGCGAGCTGTTCCGCGCGGTCAGCGTGGAGGAGATCGGCACCTCCTCGCTGCAGTCCCGCGCGTTTGCCGGGCTGGCCAACCAGACCTTCGTGTTCTGCCTGCCAGGCTCGACCTCGGCCTGCCGCACGGCCTGGGAGAAGATCATCTCGGCCCAGCTGGACGCGCGCACCCGCCCCTGCAATCTCGCCACGCTGCGCCCACGCCTGAAGGAGTAGAACGGGCGTCCATCTCCCCCAAAGGCGTGTGGATCGATGGGCAAGAAACTCAAGCGCAAGGACTACGAGCAGGAACTCGAGCCCCTGCAACTGCAATTGGTGAACCTCTCGCGCTGGCTACTGCGCACCGGCAAGCGCGTGGTGGTGCTCTTCGAAGGCCGCGATACCGCCGGCAAGGGCGGCGCGATCAGCGCCATCCGCGAGCACCTCAATCCCCGCCAGTGCAAGGTCGTGGCGCTCCCCAAGCCCAGCGACCGCGAAGCTACGCAGTGGTACTTCCAGCGCTACGTCCACCAGTTGCCCGCCGCTGGCGAGATCGTCCTGATGGACCGCAGCTGGTACAACCGCGCCGGCGTTGAACGGGTCATGGGGTACTGCACGCCCGACCAGTACACGACCTTCCTGCAGCAGACACCGATCTTCGAGCGGCTGTTGATCGATGACGGCATCCTGCTGTTCAAGTACTGGCTGACCGTGGACCAGGCCCAGCAGGAGGAACGCTTCGCCGAACGGCTGGACAACCCGCTCAAGCGCTGGAAACTCTCGCCGGTGGACGTGGAAGCGCGCACCCAGTACCAGGCCTATACCGACGCGCGCGAGGCCATGCTCGCGGCGACCCACACTCACCACGCGCCCTGGACCCTGGTGGACTTCAACGACCAGAAGCGCGGCCGCCTGGCCCTGATCCGCGACCTGCTCTCGCGCCTGCCCGATACCACCGTCCCGCCCCCGGACCTGGAACTTCCCGCGCTCGAGCACAAGCCGCTCAAGGAGTCGTTCACCCTGTTGAAGCCGATCTCTAACGTCAGCGACCAGGACTGAAACATGCTGCAAACACCATACAAGCCCGCGTGACATGTGCCGGCAATTGGGATGACGTGAAGATGCCAACCTGTCATTATGCCGTTCAAGTGGCACGCCCTGACCGTGCCAAACGTCATCATGGCTCCGACCGTCTCCCCCCCCACGCCCGCCTGTATCCGTCTGATCACCCGTGACAACGGAGTTGGCCTGCGGCGCGACCTGGACACCATGGCCCGCGCTCTTTCCGGTGCGCAGCTGGAAAGCGAAGCACTGACTTTTGGCGATACTCGACTGTTCAACAACCTGCTTCAGGCCGGAACCCGTCTGAAGTCAGCCTTGACCGGCCCCGTGGATATCCAGATATTTCTGGAGCGGGTCTACCGCGGCTGCCTGCCCGCGGCGCGGCGAAACGTGCTGGTCCCCAATCCGGAGTGGATGCGGGACAAGTGGATACCGCTGCTGCCGCAATTCGAGCGCGTGCTGTGCAAGACCCGCCATGCCGAACGGGTGTTCGCGCAGTTGGGCTGCAACACGCGCTATATCGGCTTCACCAGCGAGGAACGATTTGACGCCTGCGTCCCGCGGCAGCGCGCGTTCCTACACGTGGCAGGGCGCAGCACCGCCAAGGGCACCGACGCCGTGTTCCAGGCCTGGCTGCGGCATCCGGAATGGCCCACGCTCACCGTTGTGCAGTCGCGCGACGTGCCGCAGGTGCAGGCGCCCAACATCGTCCACCGTCTCGACTATCTGGACGATGCCGAACTGCGCCAGCTGCAGAATGCGCACCAGTTCCATCTCTGCCCGTCCGAGGCAGAGGGCTTTGGCCATTATCTGGTCGAAGCCCTGAGCACCTCGGCGGTGGTCATCACCACCGATGGGGAGCCCATGAACGAGTTGGTCACCCCCGAGCGCGGCCTGCTGCTGGCACCGGCTGCGCAGCGCCCGATGGCGCTGGGAACCCGCTACCAGGTGGACGTGGCGGCCATCGAGAACGCCGTCGAACGCGCCCTGGCCCTGGATGCAGAGGCTTGCGCGACGCTAGGAGCGGCGGCGCGCCGCTTCTTCCTGGACAACGATGCCGCCTTCCCGGAGCGACTGACCCAGGCCTTGCAGCCTCAACTGGAGACCAGCCTGCCGGCACGACGACGCGTGGGGGCGCGCCTGATGGCGGCCCTGCTGCCCGGCCAAGGCGCCGGCTGAATCCACGCACGTCTCAGCCGGTGACGAACCCCGGCGGCACCGACTCGGTCCACGTCTGACGCACCACCTCGGTTACGCTGGCGGTCGCTGGGCCCTCGTGCAGCCAGTCAGCTAACGTGTCCAGCGCCGCAGCCGATCCGCAGGCGATCACCTCCACCCGGCCATCGGGCAGATTGCACGCACTGCCGTCGAGCCCCAATGCCAGCGCACGTTCGCGCGTGGAGGCACGGAAGAACACCCCCTGCACCCTTCCGCTGACCAAGAAGCGGGCCGCGACCCTGCTCATTGCCTCGCGCCCTGCCCGGTCCCGGCCGATCCGGCGTCGACCACGTGTTGGATGTCCTCCGGCGTCACCGGCCCCACGAAGCGCTCGGCCACCTTGCCCTGCGGATCCAGCAGGTAAGTCGTCGGCAGGCCCTCCGGCGGAGGGAACGCCTCGGGCGGCGCATACACATCCACCAGCGCGATCGGATAGCCCACCGGGTGCTGCTTGAGGAACGCCTTCAAGGCATCGGGTGCGATGTCGTCATAGGCCAGGCCCAGGACTTCGATGTCCTCGCGCTGCGCATCCATCTTCGACAGGGCGGGCATCTCGGCCAGGCAGGGGTGGCACCAGGTCGCCCAGAAATTCACCACCAGCCACTTGCCCCGATGGGCGGCCACATCGAATTCGGCACCGTCGGTCGTGACGACCTTCAGGTCGACCGGCGTCGCCGGGTCCGGCGTGTGTTCCGACGCCGCGGCAGGCGCCGCATCGGCCGCGGGCGCCGAGGAGGACTGCGGGTCGGACGCGGATGGGGCCTGTTGCTGGCAGCCGGCCATCGCCAGCCAGGCCAGCGTCAACAGGGTGGAAGCAGTGAATCGCGGGAAACGGATCAAGAGCGCGGCTCCGACACAGGGGGATACAGGGCGCCGGCACGATGGCGCAGCAGGTCGCGGACCGGCAGGCGGATGCGGTCGAGGGCTTCGCGCGCGGCCTGGCCCAAGGCATCGTCCTGGCAGGGCAGATGCGCTTCGGCGATGGGCACGCGCAGCTGGCAGGCCTCGTAGAGTTCGGCGAGCGAGGTGCTTTCCAGGTCACGCGCCAGCAGCCACTCGCCGTCCTCGGTACAGCGCAGCAGCTTGATGCGCGAAAGCTGCTCGAGGAACTCCTGCACCAGCGAATCGGTCAGCATCGGCTCGAGCTGCAGGATCTTGTCATCGCTCAACCCCCGGCCTTCTGCGCGTGCCTCGTGGAAGCGCCCCAGCAGCCGCAGCAGTCCGTAGATCTCAAAGCCCTGTGGCAGGCGCATCGACTCGGGCTGGTAACGGAAGGCCGACATTGAGGCCGCCAGGGAGGCGCCCAGCAGGATCGAACCCCAGCTCAGATAGATCCACAGCATCAGGATCGGCGCTACGGCCGCCACGCCATAGACGCGGGTATAGGAACCGAAACTGGACAGATACAGGCCCATGCCCCACTTGATCAGCTCCAGGCCGATGGTCGCCAGCAGGGCGCCGGCAAACGCGTAGCGCCAGTGGATCGACCGGTGCGGGACCACCCGGTAGATCACCGCGATGGCGCACAGCTCGATCATCACCGGCGCCAGGGCCAGGGCGATCGAGGCGATCTGCCGCCCCTGTTCGGTCTTGAACAAGGGCAGCGCGAACACCCGCGCGGTGATCGCCAGCGAGGCTGCCGACAGCAGCGCGCCCAGCGTGAGCACCGTCCAGTACATGACAAAGCGTCCCAGCCGCGGCCGCGAGCCGGACACGCGCCAGATCCGGTTGAACGCGGCCTCCACGCTGTTGAGCGTGATCAGCAGCGAGACCACCAGCGCGATCACACCTGCCACGGTCAGATCGCGCGCGGCCTCCGAGAACTGCCGCAGATAGCCTTCGGCCGCGCGCGCGGCGCTCGGCACGAAGTTGGAGAAGATGTAGTCACTCAGCGTGTCGCTCCACTGGGCAAATCCCGGGAACGCCGAGAGCACACCGAATACCACCATTGCCAGCGGCACCAGCGCGAACATCGTCGTATAGGCCAGCGCCGCGGCGGTCTGGAACAGACGGTCGTCCCAGAAGCGCTTGAGCAGGAACTGGGAGAACGCCGCCACCCGCGCACGGTCGCGCACGTTCTCGTTCCAGCGTTGCAGGGTGTGGGACACGGACATCGGCGCAAGGGTAACCGAAGCGCCGTGGGGCGACAGGCAAGCGCCATGGACCGATACTGGCGCCCCCGTTGATGCATGGACACCCTGCCCGATGCCCGAGATCCTGGTCCTGTACTACAGCCGCGGCGGCTCGGTCGCGCGCCTGGCGCGCCAGCTGGCACGCGGCATCGGGGAAGTCCAGGGCATGTCCGCCCGTCTGCGCAGCGTGCCGCCGGTGGCCGCCGTCACCCAGACCAGTGCGCCCCCCGTTCCCGAGGACGGCGCGCCCTACGTCGAGCCTAACGACCTGGTCGAATGCATCGGCCTGGCGATCGGCAGCCCCACCCGCTTCGGCAACATGGCCGCGCCGATGAAGTACTTCATCGACTCGCTCGGCGCCGAATGGGCCAGCGGCACGCTGGTGGACAAGCCCGCGGCCGTGTTCACCTCCACTGCCACCCAGCACGGCGGCCAGGAGGCCACGCTGCTGTCGATGCAGGTGCCGTTGCTGCACCACGGCTGTGTGATCGTCGGCATTCCCTACACCGAGCCGCTGCTGAGCACCACGCGCACCGGCGGCACGCCCTACGGCGCCAGCCACGTGGCCGGTGGCGAGGATGATCCGCAGCCCAGCGAAGAAGAAGCCGCGCTGGCCCGTGCCCTGGGCCGGCGCCTGGCTCGGGTCGCGCAGCGCCTGGCGCTGGCATCGTGACCCGGGTTCCCCGCCCCGGGCTAGCCATCGCGCTCCTGCTTCTTTCGGCGCTGTTCGGCTGGTGGTTCCGCGACGATCGCCATGTCATCGCCACGCTCGTGGTCTTCACCCTGCCGCCGCTGCTGCTGGCCATCGGCGCACGGCTGGGGCGCCCGCTGGCGGTGTTCTGGTCCGGCGTGCTGGCGCTGGGCTGGTTCAGCCACGGCGTGATGACCGCCTGGTCGCATCCGGAGGTGCGCTTGTATGGCTGGCTGGAACTGCTGCTGGCGCTGGTCATCGTCTTCGCGTCCAGCTGGCGTGGGCTGCGCGGGCGCTTCGCACGCAAGGCTGGGGCTGCGCGTGGCACCCGCGTAGAATCCGCGCCCGACGACTCCTCGCCGTAACCAGGTCCAGGCCCGTGAACCCTCTTTCCAAGCCGATGGATGAGCTGCTGGTGGTCACCACCGGCGGCACCATCGACAAGATCTATTTCGACGACAAGTCCGACTACCAGGTGGGCGAGCCGCAGATCGGCCGCATCCTGAAGGAACTGGGCGTGGCGTTCCGTTTCACTGTGATCCCGATCATCCGCAAGGATTCCCTGCACATCAACGACGCCGACCGCGAGTTGCTGCGCGCCACCATCGCCGCCCAGCCGGCACGCCATGTGCTGATCACCCATGGCACCGACTCGATGGTCGCCACCGCGCAGACGTTGTCGACGCTGGAAGACCGCGTGATCGTGCTGACCGGCGCACTCAATCCGGCGGGCTTCCGCGGCTCGGATGCGGAGTTCAACATCGGCTGCGCGGTCGGTGCGGTGCAGTCGGCACCGGAGGGCGTGTGGATCGCCATGAACGGCCGCATCTGGGACCCGCGGCACGTGCGCAAGAACGTCGCGGCCAACCGCTTCGAAGCGGCCTGAGTGCCGCCTGGCGCGCAGTGACTGCAAGGGCCCGGTCCGGGCCAGGGCTTTGCTTCGGTCGATGAAAACCAAGCGACCCGGCAGGCCATCCCTGTCTGCCAGGTCGCGCACTGGCTTTACTGCGGAAGCTCCGGGCGAACCTCCTGTCCCGCGCATCCGCTGCGCGCTGCCCGCGAGCTTCGCCCCTGCGCTTAGAAGGTGACGCTCCAGCTGTTGATGTAGCCCGTGTCGCCGCTGGCGTTGTCGTTGACGCGCAGCTTCCAGGCACCGTTCAGGGCTTCGCTGGACAGGTTCACGGTATAGGTCTTGTTGATGTTGTCGGCGCTGCCGCCGCTACGATTGTGCAGCACGTACACGCTGCCATCCGGTGCCAGCAGATCGACCTTCAGGTCCCCGATGTAGGTGTGCACGATGTTCACCGCCACCGGCACGCTGGACCCGGCGTTACCACTGCGCCCGGACACGTTGATGGTGCTGGTGACCGTGGCGTTGTCGCTGATCGCCACATCGCTGGTGTTGCTGTAGGCCTGGGAGGAACCTCCACCGCTGCCACCGGCGGTGTAGCTCCCGCTGAGGCTGAGGCCGGAGAACGTCGAGTACGCCTTGACGCGCACGTAGTAGGTGCCGGCCGAGGGGCTGGCGATGGTGCAGGTTTCGGCGTTGCCCGTCTTGTAAGGCCGGCAGTCGTAGCTGCTGTCGGTCGGTGCACTGCCGAACTTGACGTACAGGTCCGCGTCACCGGAGCCGCCGGAGGTGGTGAACACCAGGTTCGACGCGCCAGCGGGCACGGTCATCGTGTAGTTGAGCGAATTGCCGCTGCTGGCCGCCAGCCCGGTCTTGGGCGTGCCGTTGGTCAGCGTGGTGCCGGTATCGCCACCACCGTCGTCCCCGCCGCCGCCACCGGCGGCATCGACCGCCGCGCGTGCCTGCAGGATGCCTGTACCGATCGACTGCGAGGGTGTGGACGGGAAGGCGCGCGCACTGCTCTTGATGATCGATTCGACCTGGGCCGGAGTCAGCGCCGGGTTGGCCACCGACTGCATCAAGGCCACCACGCCGGCCACGTGCGGAGTCGCCATCGAGGTGCCGCTGTAGGACGCGTAGGTCTCCGAGCCCGGCGAGGTCGTACCACTGTTGAGCGTGGACAGGATGCCCGAGCCCGGCGCGGCGATGTCCACCAGCGAGCCGTAGTTGGAGTAGCTGGCGCGCGCGCCGCTGCTGGTGGTGGCGCCCACGGCGATGACGTTGTTGCAGTTGGCCGGGCTGGCGTTGGAGACGTTGGTGTTGTCGTTGCCCGCCGCGATCACCAGCGTGGTCCCACGCGAGACCGCGCCGTTGATGGCCGCCTGGGTGGTGCTGCCGCACGCCCCACTGCCACCCAGGCTGAGGTTGATGGCCTCGGCCGGATACGGGTTGGCCGGCACGCCGCTGACCGTGCCGCCGGAGGCCCAGATGATCGCGTCGGCAATATCCGAGTCATAGCCACCGCACTTGCCCAGCACGCGCACCGGAACCACCTTGGCCCCATACGCCACGCCGGCCACGCCCTTGTTGTTGTTGGTCACCGCCGCGATGGTGCCGGCCACGTGGGTGCCATGCCAGCTGGAGTTGGACGCGCCGATGCCGCTGCCGCATTCGTTGGCCGCATAGGCATCGCCTGGGTCGGACGGGTCCGAGTCGCGCCCGTCGCCGTCGTTGGACACGAAGGTATCCACGATGAAGTCGTAGCCCGGCAGGATGTTGGCGTTGAGGTCCGAGTGCGAAGTGATGCCGGTATCGAGCACCGCCACCACCGCCCCGCTGCCGTTGGTGACGTCCCAGGCGCTGGTCGCGTACATGCCGCCGGTGCCGGTGCCGAAGTCCCACTGCTGGCTGAAATTAGTATCGTTGGGCGTCAGGTACGCATGGTTGAGCTTGTCGACCTCGACGTATTCCACGTTGGGATCGGCGGCGATCTGGCGCATCAGGGTTTCGGCTTCCACCTTGTCCAGCTTGCGGTCCGTGGTGACCACGTCCGAGCCCACCGCCGTGCGGCGCAGGTGGTTCAGGCCCAGGGCCCGTCCTTTCGCGCTGGGAACCGCGCGCGCGGCGCTGCCCAGGGCCTGCTTCATCGACGCGGCGCTGGCCTGCTCGCTGCTGCCGTCGCGGTACTTCACGATGAAACGGTCGAAGCTGTGCTGCTCGGGTGACTGCAGGCCGCTCAGGTTGACGCGGTCGGCCGCCATGGCGGGCACCGCGCCCAGGGCGGAGATCGCCACCACGGTGGCGAGGGCCAGTGAATGCAGGCGCAGGCGGCGCTTGGAGACTTCGGACATCAGGATTCCCTCTGGGTGAATTGACCCGCTTCTTGCGGGAAAAGACCGGCGATCGCCCTCGAATCCATCGAGGCCGTTGCATGCACTGCGTTGCGATCTCCGGGGGATGACGGCCCGGCGTCGCGCCGAACCTGAGCCGAACCTAACCGAGCCGACAGGACCTGGACAGGTCTCACAGGACGGTTTGTGACGAAATATGTCACCACTTTCTAAAATCGAGACAGCCATCACGTCAAAAAATGGCCTGAGCCGACTTCTCCGATGTCCGGATCGCGCCCTGAATACGTTTCCCGGGACAGGTCTTTGCTGTCGCAGCATCGCTGGCGCACCGGACAAGGCTCCAGGCGCCGTCCGCCAACGAGCGCCACGTGGGCGGGCCGACACAAAACAGGCCGGGCGGATGACCCGCCCGGCCTGCTCACGCATTCAACTTTGAGGCGTGGACTCAGCCGTCCAGGCGCACCAGCCAGCCATGGGGATCGGGCAGGCGCCCGTACTGGATGTCGGTCAGCTCCTTGCGCAGGGCCATGGTGACCTGGCCAGCCTCGGCATCCGGGTTGCCCACCGCAAAGCCCTCGCCCTTCAACTCCCCGATCGGGGTGACCACCGCGGCCGTGCCGCAGGCGAACACCTCGGCGATCTCGCCTGACGCCACACCCTGCTTCCACTCGTCGATGGACATCTTGCGCTCCTGCACGGTCATGCCGCGATCGCGCGCCAGCTGGAGGATGCTCGAGCGCGTGATGCCCTCCAGGATGCTGCCGGACAGCGCCGGGGTCACCAGCGTGCCGTCCTGGTAGACCAGGAACACATTCATGCCCCCAAGTTCCTCGATGTACTTGCCCTCGACCGGGTCCAGGAACAGGACCTGCGAACAGCCCTTCGACTGGGCGATGGTCTGCGGCAGCAGCGAGGCGGCGTAGTTGCCGCCGCACTTGGCCGCGCCGGTACCGCCCTTGCCGGCACGCGCGTAATCGGTGGACAGCCAGATCGACACCGGCGCCACGCCCTTGGCGAAATAGGGACCGGCCGGGCTGGCGATCACGTAGTAGGTCGCCTTCTGCGCGGCACGCACGCCTAGGAACGCCTCGTCGGCGATCATGAAGGGACGGAAGTACAGGCTGGTTTCCGGTGCCGAGGGCACCCAGTGCGCGTCCACGGAGATCAGCTGGCGCAGCGACTCCACGAACAGGTCCACCGGCAGCTCCGGCAGCGCCAGGCGCTTGGCCGAGCGCTGCAGGCGCGCGCCGTTGGCCTGCGGACGGAAGGTCCAGATCGAGCCGTCGGCGTGGCGGTAGGCCTTGATGCCCTCGAAGATTTCCTGGCCGTAGTGCAGGACCGAGGCCGCGGGATCGAGCGAGAGCGGGCCGTAGGGCCGCACCTGCGCGTCATGCCAGCCATGGTCACGGTCCCAGGTGATGGCGACCATGTGGTCGGTGAACCGGGTACCGAAACCCGGCGCGGAAAGGATCTGGTCACGTTCAGCGGCGCTGCGCGCATGGCCGGAACGCTGGACGGAAAAAACCGTGGACGACGAAGACATGGAGCGCTACCTGCTCGGAAACAAAACCCCGCAAGGATAGCGCCCGCAAGAGGACGATTCACGCTGCCCCGCGTCGTTTCCAGCGCAACCAACAGGCCCCGGCCACGCCGGGGCCTGCGACTCACACCACCACGATCAGTAACGCCCGCGCACGGTCACCCCGGAGAAGGTCGAGTACGCCTTGATCCGGATGTAGTACGTCCCCGCGCTGGGGTTGGAGAAGGTGCAGGTTTCGCTGTTGCCGGACCTGTAGGGCCGGCAGTCGTAGGAGGTGTCGGTCGGCGCGCTGCCGGCCTTCACGTACAGGTCCGCATCGCCGGTGCCGCCGGAGATGTAGAAGCGCACGCTGCTGGTCCCCGACGGCACCTGCATCGTGTAGTTCAAAGAATCGCCCCGGCTGGCCGCCAGGCCGGACACCGGAACGTCGTTCTCCAGGACCGTGCCCGAGCCGCCGTCGTCACCGCCGCCCTCGCAGCTCACACCCACCGCCGCGAAGGCCGCGGTCACGTCATCGGCATCGTGCCCAAGGTCTTCGGCCGCCGTTTCCACACCGCACGCACCATCATCGTAGTCCGTGCTGGAGGTCCAGTAATCCGAATTGGCCTTGGCGAAGGTCTGGAATGCCGTCTTGGTCGTCCAGCCCGAGGTGGTCGCCAACGTGTAGAAGGCCTTGTTGTAGACCCCCGACGAGTAGTGGACGTCTAGCCCGCTGTAGTAATCATCGGCATTGTCGATGGAGCTGCCGTCGGCGGTGGGATCCTCCATGTAGCGCAGCGCGCCGCTGCCCTTGAAGATCTGCGCGCCCACCTCGAAGTCGTTACTCCCGTTCATGAAGTACTCGGCCGCCTCGCCGGCCATGTCCGAGAACGCCTCGTTGATGCCGCCGGACTGACCGGAGTAGGTCAGGTCGGAGTTCTGCTCGGTGAAGCCGTGGGCGATCTCGTGCGAGGACACGTCCAGCGCCACCAGGGGATAGAACGTGCTGCCGCCATCGCCGAAGGTCATCCCGGTGCCGTCCCAGAACGCGTTCTGGTAGTTGCTGCTGTAGTGCACGCGCATCTGCAGTTGGAAGGTCAGCGGCGCCTGGCCGACATAGTCGTTGAACATGTCGAACACCACGCCACCGAAGTAGTGCGCGTCGTTGAGCGGCGAGTAGGCGCCGTTGATCTGCTTGACCGTATTACGCGGGCAGCTGTACGAGAACGCGGTGCTGCCGCTGGTCCCGCCATTGAGGTTGACCGTCTTGACGTTGGTGTTGTTCATCGTGCACGTCGAGCCGCTCTGGCTGACGTCCAGATAGCCGAAGTCGGTGCCGTACTCGTACTGCCCCGTCTTGGCGTTGCCCCCCGGCCCGGTCCCGACCTCGGCATGGGTCAAGGCATCCCACTGCTTGAGCACGCGGCCGGTCTGCGCATCGAGGATGACCATCGGGCGACTGGGATCGCCACCGGTCGGGCTGTCGGCGAAGAAGCTCACCACATAGGCCACGTGCGCCCTGCCGGCCTCGTCGACGAAGATCATCTTCTCGCTCTTCTCGCGCTCGATCTTCTGGGTCAGGGCCTGCTTGCCCAGCGCCCGAGTCTTTGCCGCTGCCAGAGCCTGCGCGCCGCTGAGACGGACTGACGCGTTGAGCGGGATCTCGCTGGCTAGGCCATCGATGCGGCGCCCGAACAACGTGCGCACGTTGCCGTCCTTGTCCTCGCCGACCACGATCTGCTCGCCGAACACGGGCAGCCCGTCGTAGACCTGCTGATAGCGATAGTGCTTGGCACCGCTGCGATCGGTGCGTGACCGGACCAGCTTGAGCGTGGAGCGCGGATCGAGCCCGACCAGTTCGGCATGGCGCTCGGCCAGGGCCGGCACCGCGCCCAGCCGCTGTACGGCAGCGGCGTACTGCGCCTGGAGTTGGGTCACGTCCTGCTTGTTGAGGTTGGTGCGCGTGGCCGCCTGGGCGGAGGCGGCACACACGGCGATGGCCAGCGGGCTGAGCCACAGGGCAATGGAACGTCCTTTGTTTTGCATCACGTTTGCGATCTCCCTCAATGGGTTTTCCAGGGACAGTGGCAGGGACCTGCCGCCGCCCCACTGGGTGGCAGGCGGCCAGGGATGGCCGCCAGGGCAAGACCGGCTGCTTGGTGCAGGCCGCAGTCCTCCCGCGCGCAATGAGCCCCCCTGTACGCAAGACCGGGCATGTGCACGCAACTCGTCAGTGGTTGTCTTACAGCGCGACAAAAGCGCTTCAGTCCGCACCGGGTGACCGATGCGGCCGCAGGCCTCATGGAAATCGGGAGCCGCCTGCATCGCCGGAGGAAAGCCACCATGGCCGTCCTTGGTTGTCCGCACGATACGGTGTGGTGTCGCCGACCTCCTGTCAGGACCGATGCGGTGCTACTGGTGCGTGTCGCGACGCATGAATCCGATAGCCAAGGGAGGGCCAGAGGCCGCATCCCGAATGGGTGGTGCGCAGCGAGTCAACCACGGTTCATGGACGCGCGACACAGCGCTTGTCATCGAAAGTGCCGATCTGGGACTGCCCTCGCAGCGCGAAGTCCAAAGCCATCCCATGCAAACGTATCGCGTCATGCCGCATCGACACGCTCCTTCCGTTCGCTTCACGCTGCCGCTGCGGCGCGAGGCGGCATTGATGGAACGATGCGCACAAAAAAGCCCGCGGGATTGGCGGGCTTTCCGGGGCATCACATCATGCCGGTCTCGAGGCGCGCGGCCTCGGACATCATCGTCTGGTTCCAGGGCGGATCGAACACCAGTTCCACATCCGCCTCGGCGATGGTCGGGATCATCTCCAGCTTGCTGCGCACGTCGTCGACCAGGATCTCGCCCATCCCGCAGCCCGGCGCGGTCAACGTCATCTTGACCGCGACCTGGCGCTGGCCATCGTCGCGGTGGTCCAAGTCCACCTCGTAGATCAGCCCCAGGTCGACGATGTTGAACGGGATCTCCGGGTCGAAGCAGGTCCGCAGCTGCGACCAGACCAACTGCTCGACCTGGTCGTCGCCGGCATCCTCGGCCAGTTCCAACGGCGCAGCCGGCTCCTTGCCCAGTGCATCGGCGTCCTGGCCGGCGATACGGAACAGGTTGCCCTCCACGAAGACGGTGTAGCTGCCGCCCAGGGCCTGGGTGATATAGCCATAAGTGCCGGCCGGTAGGGTGACCGTCTCGCCCGCGGGCACCATGACGGCGGCGCAATCGCGCTCGAACTGGACCGGTTCGCTGCTGCTTGAGTACATGTGGATCAGGTGGGGACGACGGGGACGCCAGGCAAGCGCCCATTCTACCGGGCTGGGGTGCCAGCGCCGGGCCGCTGGCACCCCACAGCGTTGCAGTGGTCCATCGACCTGCCGCCGGCGAGAAGGGCCGGGACGGTATCCTTGTTCGATTGTCCCTGCGCCACTGCCGATGCCATCGACCTCCGCCCCGCGTTTCCCGCCCCTGACCGCACTGTTCCTGTTCCTGCTGCTGGGGCTGCTCCAGACCATGACCTGGATGGGCCTGTCGGTCTACCTGGGCGGACAGTGCAGTTGGATGGCCCTGGTCCTCGGCCTGACCTCGGCCTTGGCCCTGCGCCTGGGGGGCATGCCCGCCGGCGGCGCGCGCATGCTGTGGGCCGCCGCGCTGACCGCGCTGGGCGCGGTCTGGGCCAGTTGGGGCATCGTGGTGCTGCAGATGGCCATCTCGATGGGCGTGCGCCCGGATGAATCAGCCCTCAAGCTTGGCGGACACTTGGCCTGGACCCTTATCCAGCTCGCCAACCGCCCGCTGGACTGGCTGCTGCTGGCCGCCGGGGTGATCGGCGCGGCCATCGCCTCGCGCTGAAACGGGCCGCTGGTCGCGCAAGCGGCTCAGTGGCCGCCGTCCAGGGCCTTGAGTTCGCTCACCAGCGCGCTGGCCACCTCCGCGCCATCGCCATAGAGCATGCGCGTGTTGTCGGCATAGAACAGCGCATTCTCGATCCCGGCAAAGCCAGTGCCCTTGCCGCGCTTGATCACGATGGTGTTCTTGGAATCCACCACGTCCAGGATCGGCATGCCATAGATCGGGCTGGCCGGGTCGGTCTTGGCCACCGGATTGACCACGTCGTTGGCACCGATCACCAGCGACACGTCGGTGTTGGCGAATTCGGGGTTGATGTCGTCCATGTCGGCGATCAGGTCATAGGGCACGCCGGCCTCGGCCAGCAGCACGTTCATGTGGCCGGGCATGCGGCCGGCGACCGGATGGATGGCGAACTTCACCTTCACCCCGCGCTCGATCAGGCGCTGGGCCAGCTCCCAGATCTTGTGCTGGGCCTGGGCCACGGCCATGCCGTAACCCGGCACGATCACCACGCGCTCGGCGAAGGCCATCATCGCGGCGACATCGCCGGCCTCGATCGGCTTCTGGCTGCCGGTGATCTCCTGCGCCGCACCACCACCGCCGAAATTGGAGAACAGCACGCCGGTGACCGGACGATTCATCGCCTTGGCCATCAGGCGGGTGAGCAGAATGCCTGCCGCGCCCACCATCATGCCGGCGATGATCAGCGCCTCGTTGCCCAGCACGTAGCCTTCGAACGAGACCGCCAAGCCGGTGAACGCGTTGTACAGCGAGATCACCACCGGCATGTCCGCACCGCCGATCGGCAGCGTCATCAGCACGCCCAGCGCCAGGGCGACGATGAAGAACGCCACGATCGCGATCGGGTTGAGCGACACCGCCGCCCAGATGCCCAGCACGACCACCGCCACCGCCACGCCCAGGTTGAACAATTGCTGGCCGGGAAAGGTCACGCGCTTGTCCAGGCGCCCGTCCAGCTTGGCCCAGGCGATCACCGAGCCGGACAGCGACACCGCGCCGATGGCCGAGCCGATCACGGCCAGGGCCAAGGTCGTCGTACCCGGCGCGCGGGCGGCCAGTTCGGCGATCGCGGCCTCGCTCCAGTTGCTGGTATCGCGGTTGAGGATGAAGGCGTAGCGCAGCAGCTCTACCGCACCGATGGCGGCGGCCGAGCCGCCGCCCATGCCGTTGTACAGCGCCACCATCTGCGGCATGTCGGTGATGGCGACCTTCTTGGCCGACACCCAGGCCGCACCGACGCCAATGACGATCGCCGCCAGGAT
This sequence comes from Pseudoxanthomonas sp. JBR18, assembly GCF_028198165.1. Classification (NCBI taxonomy): domain Bacteria; kingdom Pseudomonadati; phylum Pseudomonadota; class Gammaproteobacteria; order Lysobacterales; family Lysobacteraceae; genus Pseudoxanthomonas; species Pseudoxanthomonas sp. JBR18. Next base: position 2,646,039 of record NZ_CP116339.1, on the reverse strand, counting down.
CAGCGGGATGTTGTGCAGCTCGGGCAGGAAGAACGTGGCGACGGTCGCCACCAGCATGCCGGTGCCGGCCCAACGGATGCCGCTGCGCGCGGTCATCGGCGAGGCCATGCGCTGCAGGCCCAGCAGGAACAGGGTGGCGGCCACCAGGTAGCTTGCACTCACCACCCAGTCCAGCAGTTGCACGGTGGTGAGGTTCACTTGGGCGCCTCCGGCTTCTTCTTGCTGGACTTGAACATGTCCAGCATCCGCTCGGTCACCACGTAGCCACCGGCCGCGTTGCCCGCGCCGAGCAGCACCGCCAGGAAGCCCAGAACCTTCTCCAGCGTGGTGTCGGCATGGCCCAGCACCACCATCGCACCGATCAGCACGATGCCGTGGATGAAGTTGGATCCGGACATCAGCGGCGTGTGCAGGATCACCGGCACGCGCGAGATGATGACGTGGCCGGCGATGGCCGCCAGCATGAAGATGTACAGCGCTACGAAACCGTCGCTCATGGACCGAGTTCCCCTTGGATAGCCGACTGAAGGCCGCGGCGGCATCATAACCGTGGGCTGACTGGCTTGAGGCCCTCGTCAACCCGAGGTGTGCTGGCGCGTTTGCACTGGCATTCCCCCTGCCATGGCTAAGCTGTGCTGGTGAGTCCGCTCCTCTCCGATCCCCCCGATTCCACGGCACCGGCGGCCGAGTGTCTGCCCGCGTCGCTGGAGGCCTTCCTGGCTGGCATCTCCACGCGCGCCTACCGCTTTGCGGAGGCTGGCCTGCGCAGTCGCGAGGACGCATTGGATGCCGTGCAGGATGCGATGATGAAGATGCTGGGCTATGCAGACCGCCCGGCGACCGAGTGGACGCCGCTGTTCTGGAGCATCCTGCGCCGGCGCATCATCGACCTGCAACGGCGCGGCAGCTTCCGCCTGCGCTGGCTGCTGCCCTCCAGCGAGCGCAGCGAGGATGCGCTGGCCGAATGGGCCGACCAGGGGCCGGGGCCCTCCCTCCAGCACGAGCAGCGCGAGGGCTACACCCGCCTGGTCCAGGCCCTGCGCACGCTGCCCGCCCGGCAGCGCGAGGCCTTTACCCTGCGGGTCCTGGAGGAACTGGACGTCGCCGATACCGCCCGGGTGATGGGGTGCTCGGAAGGCTCGGTCAAGACCCACCTGTCGCGTGCCCGCGACGCCTTGCAGAAACAACTGGAGGACCTACGGTGAAGTCCATGCAGCAATTCGACCAGGACATGCGGCAACTGCATGCAGCGTCGCTCGGGGCCATCCCACCGCAGACCCTTGCCCGGCTGCGCGCCGCACGCCAGGCCCAGGCCCGTCCCCGGCGCGCGCGCGCCGCGGCCTGGCTGGGCGCGAGCGCGTGCACCGCCGTGCTGGCGGTGGTCGCCGTGACCCACCTGATGCCGGTGAGACAGGCCACGCCCGTGACCACCCCGGCGGTGGCGACCGTGCAGGCCTCCGAAGACTTCGTCAGCACCACGGACGTGCTTGACCAGAATCCCGACCTGTATGTCTGGCTGGGCTCGGATGCCTCGCTGGCACTGGAATGAGCCCCATGCGCGCCCTGCTCCGCTCCGTTCTCCTGCTCGCCCTGGCCACCTCGGCCGGCCTGGCCGGTGCGCAGGACCACCGTCCACCGCCGCCACCTCCGCCTCCGCCGGGGCCTGCTGACCGGACCGAATGGCCTGACTGGCAGCACCTGACCCAGGCCCAGCGCGAGGTCCTGGTGGAACAGCTGCGCGAACGCTGGGACAGCGATCCCGGCCGGCGTGGCCGGATGATGTCCCACGCCCAGCGCTGGCACGACATGGGCCCCGAGCAACGCGAGAAGGCCCGCCGTGGGGTGCAGCGCTACGAGCGGATGACCCCGCAGCAGCGCGAGGAAGCCCGCGCGTTGTTCGATCACATGCGCGGACTGCCGCCCGAGCAGCGCAAGGCCTTGCGCGAGGACTGGAAGAAGATGACGCCGCAACAGCGGCGCGACTGGGTCCGTGCGCACCCGCCCGAGCGCGACGACGACCCGGACTGAGCCAGGCGACGCCGCAGGCAGGATCAGATGGCCGCGTCGGCCTGCCAGCGGGTCTTGGCCAGCAGTTCGTCTTCCCAGTCGAAGGCCAGTGCACCGTCCTTGAGGAACAGCGACACGAAGTTGTAGACGTTGCGCGCGTACATCTCGCTGGCGTGGACCGCGCCCATGCTCGCCAGATTCAGCGGTCCTGCCACGGTCACCCCGTTGTCCGAGGTGATCGTCTGGCCGGGCACGGTCAGCTCGCAGTTGCCTCCGGTCTCGGCGGCCAGATCGACGATGACGCTGCCGGGCTTCATGCCCGCCACCATCGCGGCAGTGATGATCTTCGGCGCCGGGCGGCCCGGCACGGCGGCGGTGCACACGATGGTGTCCACGCCCTTGAGGTGTTCGGCCAGGCGCCGCTGCTGCTCGGCGCGCTCGGCGTCGGTCAGCTGGCGCGCGTAACCGCCCTCGCCCGCCGCGCTCACGCCCAGGTCCAGGAACTTGCCGCCCAGCGACTCGATCTGCTCACGCGTTTCCGGACGCACGTCGAAGCCCTCCACCTGCGCGCCCAGGCGCTTGGCAGTGGCCACCGCCTGCAGGCCGGCCACGCCGGCACCCACGATCAGCACCTTGGACGGGCGGATCGTGCCGGCCGCGGTGGTCAGCATCGGGAAAAAGCGCGGGGTCAGTTCGGCGGCGATCAACACCGCCTTGTAGCCGGCCATGCCGGCCTGCGAGCTGAGCACGTCCATGGCCTGCGCGCGTGTCGTGCGCGGCAGGCGCTCCAGCGGGAAGATCACCGCACCGCTGGCCTGCAGCGCCTGGGTACGGGCGGCGTCGGCCTGTGGCTGCAGCGTGCCCACCAGCACGGTGCCGGCCGGGTAACCCGCCAGCACGTCGGTGCCCGGGCATTGCACGCACAGCACCACGCCTGCGACGGGCGCGGACGCCGGCACGATGTCCGCGCCGGCGTCCAGGTAGGCCTGATCGGTAAAGCCCGCGGCCAGGCCCGCACCGGCTTCGACATGGACCGCGGCGCCCGCGGCCACCAGCTTCTTGACGGTCTCCGGCACGGCTGCCACGCGGCGCTCGCCCGTTACGGTTTCCCGCACCACCCGTACTTCGACCGTCATCGCCGCACCGCCCGTCACTCTAGGAGCGGCGATGCTAGCAAAGGCGAACGGCGGCAGACGCTGCTGGGTTGAGCGGAACCCCGCCTCAGGCGTCGGCGGGCGCCCGGCTCACGCCGTCCAGGCGATCGATCACGCCCTGCATGGCGCTGTCGAAGGCGTCTTCATGGCGATGACGCCGCAGGCGTCCCAGGCGCACCATGACCGCCAGTTCTTCGGGCGAAGCCACGCAAAAACGCACGCCGCGGCGGTTGACGAACAACAGGCGCGAGGAAATCGGGCTGACCCAGGACAGCTTGCCGGCCTGGACCTTGTTGTCCTTGTCCACGAAATCCAGCCAGGTGCCGATCGGCAGGCCACGGAAATGCTCGGCGTCTGCGCTGTCGAAATCCAGCGCATCGGTGCCGCCAATCAGCTCTAAGTTGGGCGATTGCGCCGCGGCGGCCTGCGCGGCCGGCTCGGCCACGGGCGGCAGGTCAGGCAGCGCGCGCTCCAGGTCCGGGCGCGAGACCGACACCGCCTGCAGCGTGTCGTGCAGCGCATCGATCGCCGAACCGGCGGCCTCGCCGCCCATGCCGACGCTGCTGAAGACCTTGATCAGCCCATGGCGCCATTCCTGCAACCACGGTTTGCCGACGATCTGCGCCTGCGCCTCGGACAGCTCCTGCAGGACCCCGTCGGCCAGGGCCAGTGCACTGGCGGCCATCTGGCTGTCCTCGCCCTCGCGCAGCAGGGCCATGGTCAGGTGGTGGGCCCACGGCTGGCGCAGGAAGTCTTCAATGGTCTGCGGCACACGCCGCCCTTCCAGGCGCTTGGCCAACTCCGTCGCGGCGCGGGCACGCGCGGCTTCCAGGCGCTCCTGACCGCGCTGCAGTTCGGTGGCGCGGCGCTCGGCGATTTCGATCCGACGCTTGTGCTGGCCCAGGAAGTCGCGGAATTCCTCTTCCAGGGTCAGGAAGATCGCCAGGTTTTCGTTGAACTCGGCCACCAGCCGCTCGACGACCTCCTCGACCTTGGCCATCAGCACCCGCTCGGCGGCGCTCTCGCCGGTGTTGCCCTCGCAGGCCTCGGCCAGCACGTTGAGCAGGCGCCGCGCCGGATGGGTCTTCTGCACGAACATGCGCCGGTCCAGCAACGCGACCTTGACGAAGGGCACCACCAGCTTGCCCATCAACTCGCGCGAATGGACCTCCAGGTCGCGCTCGTCGAGCATCACGTCGAACAGCATGCCGACCAGATCGATGGCGTCCTCGTCGGCCTGCGACAGGCGCGTGGTACCGGGTTCCACACCCAGCTGGGACGCGTTGTGGATGACCTCGCTCTTCAGACGCTGGGCCAGCGATTCGCTGCTGGTGCCCACCGCCGCGCCCTGCAGGGTCGCGCTGGGCGTGGTCTGCAGCATGGACAGGACCGACAGCATCTCGCGCTTGGACAGCGAGCGGGCGTCGCCGACCGGCGCATCGAATGCCTCGTCCAGGGCCCCGTTGCCGGCGGCGCTGCGACTGCCGCTGGCGCCCCGATGGCTACGGGACTCCTGCAGCAAATGATGCAGTGCCTCAAGCAGCACACCCTGCGCGTGCGGCCCGCCGGCTGCGTCCGCATCACCAGCGCCGGCATGACCCATCATGCCGGGCATGGCGCCGCCACTGCTCGACAGGCGCTCTGCAAAACGCGCCATCCAGGCCGGCATCGCGGCCTCGTCATTGAAGGCGGCTTCGGTATCCCCCACGGACCGTGCCTCGACGGTTTCCAGGCCCGGGATCTGGGTGGAATCGGGCTGCGGCGTCGGCCGCCGCGGGACCACCCGCCGATTGGACGGCAGCTCGGCGATCACGCCGGCCTGCTGCAACATCTGGTCCAGCGCCTCATAGACGCGGGCCAGCTGCGGCACCAGCTCGCGCTCACCGAGCTTGATCACCGTCAGCCGGACTTCCAGGGCGAAGTCACAGCCAGAGAACGCCTCGTGCAAGGCCACGCCCACATGCTCGGGACCGATCGGGTTGTGATCGGCGTCCAGGTCGGTGACCCCGGCGATGAGCGCCAGGCGTCGATCGAGGCGGGCCAGGACCTGCTTGCAGTCGCGGCCGACGACGCTGGCGAGATTGCGCGCGGCCAGCCGCGACTCCAGTTCGGTTTCCGACACCAGGCTCAGTCCGCCGGCACCGGGATCGGTCAGGGCCGTATCGACCGACAGGGGCTTACCTTCTTCCAGCGAGCGCCAGGCCTTCTCCAGATGCTGACGAAAGCGCGCGACCGAAGGCTCACGCTGGCGGCGTAGCTCACGCATGCCATCCAGGTAGGCCATCTGCACGGGACCGGCCCGCTCGGCGCGGTCGAACAGGGCATCGTCGAACGAGCCCAGCGATTCGCCGAACGCGGTGACCAGTGCAGGCAGCACCAGCGCACGCGCCTGTTCGAGCAGGCGCGGATTGCGACCAGAACCGTGATGGATGTCGGCAAATGGGGACATACGGGCGAAGGCGTCCGTCGATAGCGCAGCGTGAGGAAATGCGGCCCCTGTACCGCGATTTCATCGTAGTGAATCGCCATCGCGCTGAACCGTGATGCAATTGGCAATCCACCTTCAGCTTAAAGCAAAAAGGTCTCTCCCCATCGACTCAGTGCTCCAGCTGGTCGATCGCGCCCTGCATGGCGCTGTAGAAGGCATCCTCGTGACGATGCATGCGCACCCGGTCCAGATGGGCCATGGCCGACAGTTCATCGGCCGATGCCACGCACATCCGGCCGCCACGCCGGTCCACGAACATCAGCCGCGCCGAGATCGGGCTGACCCAGCTGAGCTTGCCAGGACGCACGCTGCCGTCGCGGGACACGAAGTCCAGCCACGTTCCCAGCGGCATGTGCCGGAAATAGTCCGCCGTCACCTCGTCGACCTCGGTCGGCGGCGTCGGTTCTTCCCAGGCCACCGGCACCGGCGCCTCGGGCTGGGCGGTCGGCAACGGACGAGGCAGCGGTGGCAGTTCGGCCAGCACGCTCTCGTCGTGCTGCGCCTGGCCGGCCAGCGCGTCGCGCAGGGCCTGGCGCGCCGCCGCTGCGTCAGCCGCGCTCAGTCCCAGGTTGTCGAGCAGCTTGGACAAGGAGGGCTGCAACTGCTCCAGCCATGGGCGGGCCTGGCCATGCACCCGGGCCAGGTCCAGTTCCTCCAGCAACGCGTCGGCCAGCGCCAGGGCGTCGGACAGGTCCGCCGCGCCACTCTCCCCGCGCAAGACCGTCATGCCGACATACGGCGCCCAGTAGCGCGACAGGAAGTCCTCGATGGCGGCCGGCAGATGCCGCCCCTGGGTGCGGGCGCTCACCGCGCCATCGGCGAACCGACGCGCCTCGTCGCGACGTTCCTGGGCGCGATGCATCTCGGTGGCGCGGCGCTCGGCGATCTCCACCCGACGACGATAGTTGCCGAAGGCGGTGGCGAAGGACTGCAGCAGCGCGGCGAACACCTCGGTGTGCTCGGCGAAATCGCTGACGATCCGGTCGAGCGTGCGATCGAACTCGGCGCGCAGCTGCTTTTCCGCCGCCTCGTCGCCGGCCAGGCATTCGGCCGCATCGGCCAGCAGATTGAGCAGGCGCCGCGGTGGATCGTTCTCGCGCAGGAACAGCTCCGGCCCGATCAGGGCGACCTTGGCGTAGGGCACCAGCAGGCGCAGCATCGACGCGCGCAGCGCGCCCTGCAGATGGCATTCGTCGAGCATGACCTCGAACAGCATCGCCACCAGGTCCAGGGTGTCTTCATCGACCGGGTCCAGCCGCACGCGCGCAGGATCGATGCCGAGCTTGGCCCCGGTCGCCAGGATGTCGTGTTTCAGCTGCTGCGGCAGCCGCGCCGTCGAGGGCGCCGTGGACGGCGAGGGCATGGACTGCATCAGCGACAGCACCGAGAGCAGTTCGCGCTGGGACAAGGCACGACGCGGGTCGGCGCGTCCGGCAGGCGACTCGCCGCGCGAACGCTGCAGCAGGGCATGCAGTTCCGAGGGCAGGATTTCCTTGGTCGTTCGCGCGTGCTCGGCGCCCGCGGCCGCGGCCGGCGAGGCGGCGGGGGGCTGCCACTGGGCGAAGAAGCGCGCGATCCAGTCCGGCGCCTCGTCCTGGTCGGCGGCGTCCTGGCCCGAGAGGTAGCGCGCATTGGGGATGCGCCGAAGGGTCCGGGGCTTGAGCAGCGCTTCTTCCGAGGCCCGCACGACCTGCACCAGGCGGCGCTCCAGGCCCGCGTAGAGCGTGCCCAGCCGTTCCTGCAGTTCGGCTTCGCAGATGCGGATGATCGCCAGGCGCGCCGGCGGTGCCAGGACCAGCTCCTCAAGGGCATCGAACAGGCCCGCCCCGATGTGATGGGGACCGAACGGCAGCGTGTCGTCCCCCAGCTTCAGCCCGCCGGCCAGCAGACCGACGTAGCGGTTGACTCGCATCAGCTCTGGGCGCCAGCGGTGGGCGATGGCATCGGCCATGCGCCGGATCGCCAGGCGCACCTCCATGTCCTGGTAGCTGAGCAGGCCCAGCTTGGCAGCGCCGTCCTCGTCCAGGTCGATCTCGGCGAGCTTGTATTCCACCGACAGCGGACGGCCGAGCTCCAGCAGCTGCCAGGCGTTGACCAAGTGCGCCCGGAACCGGGACAGGCTGCGCTCGCGGCGTCGGCGGACCTCGTGCTTGGCTTCGATCAGATCGATCGAGGCCGCGCCGTCGCGGCCGGCAGATTCGTCCAGGCCCGTGGGCAAGGTGTCATAGACGGCCTGGAAGATTTCGCCCGCCGGCACGATCGCCAACAGCCGCACATGCTCGAGCAGCGCGGCGTTACGGTCGTTTTTTGCGTCCTGGGCGTATGTACTGGCCATGCCGAGACACCAAGCCCCCCCTTGAGTGCCTGAATCGAGTGGAAGATACGGAGGGATATGTGTGACTAGCGTTCACATCCCACCCGATCTGCTTATCACTCAAAAAGCGTGCCAAGCAGCTAAACTCCAGCCTATGCCGACCCCCGAACTGCTGCAAGCCCTCGACCAGCGCCGTTCAGTCCCGTCCAAGCAGCTCCGCGACCCCGGCCCCGACCAGGCCACGCTGCTGCGCATTCTGCGCAGTGCCTCGCGCGTCCCGGACCACGGCAAGCTGGTGCCGTTCCGCTTCGTGCGCATCCAGGGCCAGGCCCGTCAGGCGATGGGCGAGCTGCTCGCCGCGCGCACCCTGGCCCTGGACCCGCAGGCCCCTGCCTCGGCCGTGGAGAAGGACCGGCACCGCTTTTCCCATGCGCCGCTGGTCGTCACTGTCGTCGCATGCCTGCGCCCGGGTCACAAAGTGCCCCTGGAGGAGCAATGGCTGACCGCCGGCAGCGTGTGCTTCGCCCTGCTCCAGGCCGCGCAGGCGGCCGGTTTCGGCGCGCAGTGGCTGACCGGCTGGCCGGCATACGATGCCGAGGTGCACGCGGCTCTGGGCCTTGGCCCGGACGAGCGGATCGCCGGCTTCATGCACCTGGGGACTGCGGCCATGGAAGCCCCCGAGCGCGAGCGTCCCGATCCGGCGGACCTGCTGACCGACTGGCCCGGCCGTGACTGAGATGCCCCCCGTCCAGGCGCAGCGGCCGACCCCGCTGTACCTGGTCGATGCCAGCCTGTACGTGTTCCGCGCCTGGCATTCGATGCCCGACCAGTTCCAGGACACCGAAGGCTGGCCGACCAATGCGGTGCATGGCTTTGCGCGTTTTCTGGCCGAACTGCTCGAACGCGAACGGCCCGGCCATATCGCCATTGCTTTCGACGAGGCGCTGGACAGTTGCTTCCGCCATGCGCTCTACCCTGCCTACAAGGGCAACCGCGAACCGGCACCGCCGGAACTGCGGCGCCAGTTCGCCCACTGCAAGGCGCTGTGCGCCGCGCTGGGCCTGCCGGTGCTGGCCCACCACCACTACGAGGCCGACGACCTGATCGGCAGCGCGCTGCATGCGGCCCGCCCGCTGGCATTCCGCGGGGTGATCGTCTCGGCCGACAAGGACCTCTCCCAGCTGCTCGGTGCGCACGACGAGCAATGGGATTTCGCTCGCCGCGTGAGCTGGGGCATGGGCGGGGTCAAGGCCCGCCACGGCGTTGAGGCCCACCAGATCGCCGACTATCTGGCCCTGTGCGGCGATGCCATCGACAACATCCCCGGGGTGACCGGCATCGGCGCCAAGACCGCCGCGATCCTGCTGGCGCACTTCGGCAGCCTGGATGCGCTGCTAGCACGCTGCGACGAGGTCGCCTATCTGCGCATGCGCGGCGCGGCCCAGGTGGCGATGCGCCTGCGCGAGCAGCGTGAGCACGCGCTGCTCTGGCGGCAGTTGACCACCATCGCCCTGGATGCGCCGCTGGACGGCGCAGTGCCCGGTTTCGCGAGACTGGACGCCGATGGCGACATGCTGGACGCGCTCTGTCAGTCGCTGCGCTTCGGCCCGACCCTGCGCCGCCGGCTGCGCACCGTGGCCGGCCTGGAACACCCCTGGGCGCCGCCGCAGGACGACGACGCTCCCCATTTCCCTTCCTACGAGCCCGCCTGATGAATTCCAAGACCGAACCGGCCGAAGTCATGTACGACGGCAAGTACCTGCGCATGATCCGCCGCGGCACCTGGGAATACGCCGAACGCGCCCACGCCGGCGGCCTGGCCGCGATCATCATCGCCGTCACTCCGCAGGACAAGATCGTCTTCGTCGAACAGTTCCGCGTGCCGCTGCAGGCCAACACCATCGAGATGCCCGCCGGACTGGTGGGCGACATCCACGCCGACGAATCCATCGAGGTCTCGGCCATCCGGGAGCTGGAGGAAGAAACCGGCTGGACCGCCGAGCACGCCGAAGTGCTGCTGATCGGCCCGGTCTCCTCGGGCAGCACCAGCGAACAGATCGCCTTCGTCCGCGCCAGTGGCCTGACCAAAGTCGGTGAGGGCGGCGGCGATGGCGACGAGAACATCACCGTCCACGAGATTCCGCGCACCCAGGCCGCCGCCTGGCTGGTGTCCAAGCTGGGCGAGGGCTACCAGCTGGACGCCAAGCTCTGGGCCGGCCTGTGGATGATCGAACACCACCTGGACGGTACGCCGCGTGGCTGAGGCCAGCCTGCTCGGCCCCGAGGATCCCCCTGCGTTCGCCCTGATCAGCGAGGGCGCACCCTCGCCCTTCCTGCTGATCGCCGACCATGCCGGGCAGGCCGTGCCGGCGGCACTGGACCGCCTGGGGCTTGCGCAGGCCGAACTGGACCGGCACATCGGCTGGGACATCGGCGTCGCCGGCACCACGCGCAAGCTGGCGGCCCTGCTCGATGCCACGGCGGTGCTGCAGACCTATTCGCGCCTGGTCATCGACTGCAACCGTCCACCAGGAGCGCCCGGCTCGATCGCCGCGGTCAGTGACGGCACCGACATCGCCGCCAACGTGGCGGCCAGCGAGGCCCAGCGCGCGCAGCGCGTGGCCGAGATCTTCGCGCCCTACCACGCCTGCATCGGTGCCCAGCTCGATGCGCGCGCCGCACGCGGCCAGCCGACCATCCTGATCGCCATGCACAGCTTCACCCCGGTGTATGCGGGAATCGTGCGGCCCTGGCAGGCTGGCGTGCTGTACCAGCGCGATGCACGCTTTGCCATGGCGCTCAAGCCACTGCTGGAAGCCGAGGGACTGGTCGTGGGCGACAACGAGCCCTACGCGGTCAGTGACGCCACTGACTACGCCATCCCCGTGCATGGAGAACGACGTGGACTGGTGCACCTGGAACTGGAGATTCGCCAGGACCTGATCGCACACGAGGAGGGGCAGGCGGCTTGGGCGGCGCGTCTGGCGCGCCTGTTCAGCGATCTGGCGACGGACTTCACGCCCGCCTAGGCCGCGCAGGGCTATACCGGAGGTTCCCCCGACCTCACGCCGCGCCGCCATGCTCATCCGACTGGGTTACGAGATTGCCTTCCGCTTCCCGCAGCCGACGCCGATGCTGGTGACGCTCAATATCCATGACAGTCGGCGCACCGACATCGTCATCGGACAGGAGTTGCGCGCCCTGCCCGGCGTGCCGATGCGTCAGTACCACGACAGCTTTGGCAACACCTGCACGCGCCTGGTCGCGCCGGCGGGACTGCTGACACTGCACGCCGACGCGGTGGTCCAGGACAGCGGCGTGCAGGACCTCACCATGCCGCTGGCCCGCGAGATCCCCGTGCCAGAGCTGCCGGATGAGGCCCTGCTATTTCTGCTGGGCAGCCGCTATTGCGAGACCGACCAACTGGTCGGCATGGCCTGGGACCTGTTCGGCCACACGCCCCCGGGCTGGCAGCGGGTGCAGGCCATCTGCGACTACGTCCACGGCCAGATCGAATTCGGCTACCACCACGCCAGTGCCACCAAGGGTGCGGCGCAGGCGCTGCGCGAGGGGCGCGGGGTCTGCCGGGATTTTGCCCACTCGGCCATCGCGCTGTGCCGCTGCATGAACATCCCGGCCCGCTACTGCACCGGGTACCTGGGCGACATCGGCATCCCACCGGTCGACGCACCGATGGACTTCTCGGCCTGGTTCGAGGCCTATCTGGACGGCACCTGGTACACCTTCGATGCGCGCCACAACGTCCCCCGCATCGGCCGGGTGCTGATCGCCCGCGGCCGCGACGCGGCCGACGCGGCCATCAGCAACAGCTTCGGCGCCAACACCCTGGAGAAGTTCGTCGTCTGGACCGACCAGACCGACGACCCTTCGCTGTCCCCGCGCATGGCGGGCATCTCGGCGGTGCCGGCCCTGCAGGCTGTCTGAGGCGAGTCGCCATTCCCCTGCCTTGGTCGCGGGCAGCGACAGCGGACACCCAGGCAGGACAGGCAGGACACCTCGCATTGCAAACCCGGGGCGCGATGAGACCCGCGCGCCGCAAGAAGAGCAGCGGCCTCTGCGACACCCGCCAGACGCTCGACGCACGGATCCCGCCGTCGGCCACCGCGCGGGTGGCCGCCGATGCGATCAGGCGAAGGCGTCGGTGGCGCGGACCAGGGCGTCGATGTTCTCGGCTTCGAATGCGGAGTGCCCGGAGGTCGGGCTGATCTCCAGCGTCGCCTTCGGCCAGGCCTTGTGCAGGCCCCAGGCATTGGCAATCGGGCAGACCACGTCGTAGCGGCCGTGCACGATCACTCCGGGGATGTCGGCGATGCGGTGTGCGTCGCGCAGCAGCTGATCCTCGACCTCGAAGAAGCCCCCGTTGACGAAGTAGTGGTTCTCGATGCGGGCGAAGGCCAGCGCGAATTCCGCATCCTCGTGCCCGTTGACGAAATCATCGTCCACGCGCAGGAAGCTGGTCGCCCCCTCCCACACCGACCACGCCCGCGCGGCCGCCAGGCGCGTAGCCTGCTCATCGCTGGTCAGGCGCCGATGGAAGGCCGAGATCAGGTCGGCGCGCTCGACCTCGGGGATCGCCTTGATGTAGTGCTCCCATGCATCGGGGAACAGGCGGCTGGCGCCCTCCTGGTAGAACCATTCCAGCTCCCAGCGGCGCAGCATGAAGATGCCGCGCAGGACCAGCTCGGTCACGCGCTGCGGGTGGGTTTCGGCGTAGGCCAGGGCCAGGGTGGACCCCCAGCTACCGCCGAACACCTGCCAGGCCTCGATGCCCAGGTGCTCACGCAGTTTTTCGATGTCGGCCACCAGATCCCAGGTGGTGTTGTCGACCAGGTCCGCATGCGGACGCGAGCGGCCCGAGCCGCGCTGGTCGAACAGCACGATGCGGTATTTGGCCGGGTCGTGGAAGCAGCGCATCTTCGGGCTGCAGCCGCCGCCCGGGCCACCGTGCAGCAGGACCACCGGCTTGCCCTGCGGATTGCCGCACTCCTCGAAATACAGGACGTGGCGATCGTCGACCTGCAGCGTGCCGGTGTTGTAGGGCTCGATGGCGGGGTAGAGCGTGCGCATGCGGTGTTCCTGCGGAAAAACGCCATTGTATCGGCCCATCTCCAGGCTTGGCTGCACGCGGCTCACCCGCCGCGCGCGACCGCGTTCACGCCAGCATGCGCAACAGCCGGGCGCGCAGCTTCCCAGCCACGGCCTTGGGCGCCTGCACGGTCACCCTGCCGCCATGGCTAGGCACAATCAAGATCGCGTTTTCCTCCCAGCGGGCCCAGCGCGGCAGACGGTGCCGGTAGACCAGCGGTGCATTGTCTGGGTCCCCCGATGCGGGCACGTAGCCGTAAACCCGCACCGCCTCAGGAAAGCCAGGCGCGACCCGCGCCCAGTGGCCAGCGTCCATGAGGAACACGCATGGCGGTGCGGCATACAGCGAAGGCAGGGTCCCAAGACAAGCGGCGACGAACACATGGACCGGCATCGCGTGGCGTGCGAAGGCCAGAGACAAGCCCTGCACGCACAGCAGACAGAGCACCAGGAAGCACAGCCAGCTCAGCACCTGCCCTGACGAACAGCAGGAGCCGCCGCCACATCGGGACCTTCCACCCGACCTCGCTCATCTTCAGGCGTTCCTGCACCCGGCGCCTCAGCCTGCCTGCCCGTTCCATTGCCCCAGCGTCACCCGGTCCCGCGCCTCCAGGTCCTGTGCGGTTTGCACTTCGACAAAGCCGACTTCTTCAAGCAGCGCCCGTACCCCGACGCCCTGATCCAAACCATGCTCCAGCAGCAGCCATCCGCCTGCGATCAGATGGGCCGGCGCCTGCCCGACGATGCGGCGGATGTCATCCAGCCCATCTGCGCCAGAGGCCAGCGCGCTGGCCGGCTCGAAGCGCAGATCCCCCTGGGACAGATGCGCGTCGCCGGCCTCGATGTAGGGCGGATTGCTGGCGATCAGGTCGAAGCGCTGACCGGCCAGCGGCGCAAACCAGTCGCCCTGCACGAATGCGACGTTGTCCAATGCATGCGCACGCGCATTGCCCTGGGCAACCGTCAGGGCGGCCTCACTGGCGTCGGTGGCCACCACGCGCGCCTGCGGACGCTCGCTGGCAATGGCCAGCGCGATCGCGCCGCTGCCGGTCCCCAGGTCCGCCACCTGGAGCGGCATGTCGGCTGGCAGCCGCTCCAGCGCCAGTTCGACCAGCCGCTCGGTCTCGGGCCGGGGAATCAGCGTGGCCGGCGTGACCTGCAGGTCCAGCGTCCAGAACCCGCGCGACCCGGTGATGTAGGCGATCGGTTCGCCCGCTGCCCGCCGTGCCACCAGCGCGGCGTAGGCGGCCTGCAGCACCTCATCGGCCGCATCGGCGCCATGCGCGAACAGCCACGCGCGGTCGCGCTGCAGCGCGTGCAGCAGCAGCAACTCGGCCTCGTAACGGGCATCGACACCGGCCAGTTGCGCGGCGCCGCGGCGCGCCAGTGCATCCAGGCGCAGGGGTGACTGCGTATTCATCCAATCAATGGTAGCCGTTGGATGGCGGCGCCCGCTTCCCCGCCCACTTCTGGAGCCTGCATTGAACGCTTGTGCCTCGTTGTTCCGTCTCGTCCTGGCTGCATCGGCCGCCCTGATCCTCGGCGGCTGCCAGAGCGTGGTTTTCGCCATCGCCAACCGTGGCGTCGCCGCGCCCGATACCAGCGTGGTCTACGACGCTCAGCATGGGCTCTCGCTGGACATCTATCGCCCCGCCACCCCGCTTCCGGATGCGCCGGTGCTGGTGTTCTTCTACGGCGGCAGCTGGCAGCACGGCGCGCGGGACCAATACCGTTTCATTGGACGGCGGCTGGCCTCGACCGGCGCGGTGGTGATGGTGGCCGACTACCGCAAGGGTCCGCAGACCCCGTTCCCTGGCTTCATGCACGACGGCGCCCGCGCCGTGGCCTGGGCCCGACGCCATGCGCGGGACTATGGCGGCGATCCGGCGCGCCTGTTCATCGCCGGGCATTCGGCTGGCGCGCAGATTGCCGCGCTGCTGGGCACCGATGCGCGTTACCTGGAGGCCGAGGGCGTACCGCTGTCGGCCATCGCCGGCGTCATCGGCTTGTCTGGACCGTATGACTTCAGCATCAGCGGCAAGTTGGTCGATGTGTTCGGTCCGCCGGCGCAATGGCCGCAAGCTCAGGCCATCGGGTTCGTCGATGGTGACGAACCCCCGTTCCTGCTGGTGGCGGGCACCGACGACAAGATCGTCGCGCCGCGCCAGACCGACGCCCTGGCCGCACGCCTGCGCGCCCAGGGCGACGCGGTGCAGGTGCTGCATCTTCCCGGCGGCAGCCACTTCACCCCGCTGATCGATCTCTACAAGCCCGAACGCGACCCGGCCCTGCTGCAGCGCATCGCCGCGTTTCTGCGGGCGCCGTGACCAGGCTGAAACATCCGCGAGCCTACGATGAAGGCAACCAGATTGATTGATAAAAACTATCGATTCAATCCTGGCAATCGATTTGAGAAATAGAAGCGCGGTGCGTACGATGCACCCATCGCTTTCAACCCTCCCTCAACAAAAGGAAGACTGATGTCCATCATCAACACCGAAATCCTGCCGTTCAAGGCGACCGCCTACAAGAATGGCGAATTCATCGAAGTGTCCGACGCCGACCTGAAGGGCAAGTGGTCTGTCGTGGTCTTCTACCCGGCCGACTTCACCTTCGTGTGCCCGACCGAACTGGAAGACCTGGCCGAGAACTATGCCGAGTTCCAGAAGTTCGGCGTGGAGATTTATTCGGTGTCCACCGACACCCACTTCTCGCACAAGGCCTGGCACGACACCTCCGATGCCATCGGCAAGATCAAGTACGCCATGATCGGCGATCCGACCCACCAGATCTCGAAGAACTTCGACATCCTGCGTCCGATGGGCCTGGCCGACCGCGGCACCTTCATCATCGACCCGCAGGGCGTGATCCAGGGCATCGAGATCACCGCCGAAGGCATCGGCCGCGACGCGACCGAGCTGCTGCGCAAGGTCAAGGCCGCGATCTACGTCGCCGACCACCCGGGTGAAGTGTGCCCGGCCAAGTGGAAGGAAGGCGCCAAGACCCTGGCCCCGTCGCTGGACCTGGTCGGCAAGATCTAAACGCCGGCTCGACTCGCGCCTCTCTCCCTCTTGCGGGAGGGAGGGAGGCGCACGGCGGCAAACCGGAACCCACGCGGCGCCCTGTTTCTTTCGCGCGGTTTGCGTTTTGCTCTGTTTTTCCATGCGCCTGCCTGATCCCGGGCCGGCCGCCCGTTCCTGTCATCTGGAGATGCCCCCCATGTTGGACGACACCCTCAAGAGCCAGCTCAAGGCCTACCTGGAGCGCCTGACGCGCCCGGTGGAACTGGTCGCCTCGGTCGACGATTCGGCGACCTCCAAGGAAATGCTCGCGCTGCTGAGCGACATCGTGCTGCTGTCGGACAAGGTTTCGCTAGTCGAGCATCGCGATGCCGACGTGCACACGCCCTCGTTCGCGATCAACTCGCCGGGCCACGACATCCACCTGCGCTTTGCCGGCCTGCCGATGGGCCACGAGTTCACCTCGCTGGTGCTGGCCCTACTGCAAGTGGGCGGTCATCCGTCCAAGACCGCACAGGACACCATTGAGCAGATCCAGGCACTGGAGGGCGAGTACAAGTTCGAGACCTATTTCTCGCAGAGCTGCCAGAACTGCCCGGACGTGGTCCAGGCATTGAACCTGATGGCGGTGCTCAATCCCAAAATCCAGCACGTGGCCATCGACGGCGCGGTGTTCCCGACCGAGGTCGAGGCGCGCCAGGTGATGTCGGTGCCAACCGTTTACCTCAACGGCGAGACCTTTGGTCAGGGCCGCATGAACGTGGAAGAGATCGTTGGACGTCTGGACGCTGGTGCGGCCAAGCGCGACGCCAAGAAGATCTCGGCCAAGGCGCCGTTCGAGGTCCTTATCGTCGGCGGTGGTCCGGCGGGCTCGGCCGCGGCGGTCTACGCCGCGCGCAAGGGGATCCGCACGGGTGTAGCCGCCGAGCGCTTCGGTGGCCAGGTGCTGGACACCATGGCGATCGAGAACTTCATCTCCGTACAGGAGACCGAAGGTCCGAAGATGGCCGCCGCACTGGAGGCGCACGTACGCCAGTACGAGGTGGACATCATGAACCTGCAGCGCGCCGAGAAGCTGGTGCCGGCCGGTGACGATGGCCTGATCAGCATCGAGCTGGCCAATGGCGCTGCGCTCAAGGGCAAGACCGTGATCCTGTCCACCGGCGCGCGCTGGAGGCAGATGAACGTACCCGGCGAAAACGAGTACAAGAACAAGGGCGTGGCCTACTGCCCGCACTGCGATGGCCCGCTGTTCAAGGGCAAGCGCGTGGCGGTAATCGGCGGCGGTAACTCCGGCGTGGAGGCGGCCATCGACCTGGCCGGCATCGTCAAGCACGTCACGCTGATCGAGTTCGACCACAAGCTGCGTGCCGACGAAGTCCTGCAGCGCAAGCTGCGCAGCCTGCCCAACGTGGACATCATCGTCTCGGCGCTCTCCACCGAGGTGCATGGCGACGGCAGCAAGGTCACCGGCCTGTCCTACACCGACCGCACCAATGACGAGGGTCACAGGCTGGAACTGGAAGGCATCTTCGTGCAGATCGGCCTGCTGCCCAACACCGAGTGGCTGAAGGGCACGGTGGCCCTGTCCCCGCGCGGGGAGATCATCGTCGACGAGCGCGGCGCGACCAACGTGCCGGGCGTGTTCGCTGCCGGTGACGCCACCACGGTGCCGTACAAGCAGATCGTGATCGCCATGGGCGAAGGCTCCAAGGCCGCGTTGAGCGCCTTCGACCACCTGATCCGCCACAGCGCGCCAGCCGAGGTCCGCACCGCCGAGGCGGCCTGAGCATCGGGCTCGCAGCGCCCTCCCCCGCGAGCCCGCCACCTCGCCCGCCGGTCATGCCGGCGGGCGTTTTTTTGGCCCCGTTTACCTCCCATCGATTGATCGAACCGCGCAAAAGGCGTTGAATGGATCGACGGCTCCGATGGCCGTGCCTTCCAACACGGATGCGTTCGCTTGAATCTGCGTGACCTCAAATATCTGGTCGCCCTGGCCGACCACATGCATTTTGGCCGCGCCGCCGCGGCCAGCTTCGTCAGCCAGCCCACCTTGTCGACCCAGATCAAGAAGCTGGAAGAAGAGCTGGGAGTCTCGCTGGTCGAGCGCGCGCCGCGCAAGGTGATGCTGACGCCGGCCGGGCGTGATGCCGCCGAGCGCGCGCGTCGCATCGTGGCCGAGGTCGAGCAGATGAAGGAGGCGGCCCGCCGCAGCCAGGATCCCGAAGCCGGCACCGTGCGGCTGGGCATCTTCCCCACCCTGGGGCCCTACCTGCTGCCGCACGTGGTTCCTGCCATCCGCGCACGCTTCCCCCAACTGGAACTGCTGCTGGTGGAGGAAAAGAGCGACGTGCTGCTGCAGCGCCTGCGCGAAGGCAGGCTCGATGCAGGCCTGCTGGCCCTACCCATCGACGAGGATCAGCTGCATGTGGAGTTCCTGTTCGAGGAACCGTTCGTACTGGCCGTGCCCGAGCATCACCCACTCGCAAGCCGCGGCAGCCTGACCCTGGCCGAGTTGAACGACCAAAAGCTGCTGCTGCTGGAGGACGGCCACTGCCTGCGCGAGCAGGCGCTGGAGGTCTGCCGCCTGTCCGGCGCCAACGAGAAATCCGAGTTCCGCGCCACCAGCCTGGAAACCCTGCGCCAGATGGTTGCCGCCGACGTCGGGGTGACCCTGCTGCCGACCCTGGCGGTCAAACCGCCGGTGGCGCGCTCGGACAACATCCACCTGCTGGGGTTCAGCGACTCCCATCCCAGCCGGCGCATTGCCATGGTCTGGCGCAGAAGCTCGGCCATGTCGGCCTTCCTCACCCAGCTGGCGCAGGTCTTCCGCGATCTGCCCCCGCACCTGCTCGACCCCGCCGCGGCATCTGCGCCGCCGGCCCGCAAGAAAACATCGACGACGACGCAACGTCGCGCGTGAGAGCCTGTTCACTACCCGACACGACTGAATCAACGGATCGATACCATGACCTCCCCTAGCAAACTCGAACAACTTCGCGACCTCTCCGTGGTCGTGGCCGACACTGGCGACTTCGACGCGATCAAGCGCCTCAAGCCGGTGGACTGCACCACCAACCCCACCCTGGTGAAGAAGGCCCTGGACCTGCCGGGCTACGCCGACCTGATCGATGAGCAGATCACCTGGGCGCGCAGCCAGGGCGCGGTCACCGACGAACTAGTGGCCGAGGTGGTCGATCGCCTGACCGTCGGCGTGGGCGTCAAACTCTCGGGCCTGATCGAGGGCCGGGTCTCCACCGAGGTCGACGCCGACCTGGCCCACGACACCGCCGCCACCGTGGCCAAGGCCAAGAAATTCATCGCCATGTACGCCGAAGCGGGCGTGTCCAAGGACCGCATCCTGATCAAGGTCGCCTCCACCTGGGAAGGCGTGGAAGCCTGCCGCCAGCTGCAGGCCGAGGGCATCGACTGCAACTGCACGTTGATCTTCAATCCCACCCAGGCCCTGGCCTGCGCCGAGGCCGATGCGTTCCTGATCTCGCCCTTCGTCGGCCGCATCCTGGATTGGTACAAGGCCCACGACCAGGCGCCAGCCACGATCGACGACGACCAGGGCGTCAAGTTCGTCCGCGGCGTCTACGACACCTTCAAGCGCCGCGGCATCAAGACCGTGGTGATGGGCGCTTCGTTCCGCTCCACCGACCAGATCGAAGCGCTGGCCGGCTGCGATCGCCTGACCATCTCCCCGGACCTGCTGGACAAGCTGGACGCCGACCACGGCGACCTGCCGCGCAAGCTCTCACCCGCCCCGGCCGAGGACACGACTGTGCCGCCGATCACCGCCGAGCAGTTCGCCCGCGACGTCGAAGCCGACCCGATGGCCAAGGAGAAGCTGGCAGACGGCATCAAGGCCTTCGCCGACGACCTGGCCGCCGTGCGCAAGACCATCGCCGACCGCCTGGCCGGTTGAGCCACGCGCCGCGCGGAGACGAAAACGCCGCCGGGTTCGCGCCCGGCGGCGTTTTTCATTGCGGTTCCGGCAAGCGACGATCCGCGACGCCGTCAGCCCAGCACCGTGAGCAAGCGGTCCAGTCCGCCCGTCTCGATCGCCACGTCCGCCACCTCGCGCACCCTGGGCTTGGCATGGAAGGCCACCGACAGTCCGGCGGCCTGCATCATCGGGATGTCGTTGGAGCCGTCGCCCACGGCGATGGTCTGATCCGGCGCCAGGCCCAGCAGCGAGGCCACGTCCAGCAGCGTCGCGCGCTTGACCGCGCCATCGCAGACATCGCCCCAGACCTGCGGCAGCACACGTCCGGTCAACACTCCATCGACCTGCTCGAGCAGGTTGGCGCGTACGTAATCCAGCCCCAGCCGCTCGCGCAGGCGCTCGGCAAAGAAGGTGAAGCCGCCGGACACCAGCAGGACCTTCAACCCGGCCGCCTTGCAGGCTCCTACCAAAGCCTCGGCACCTGCGGTGAGCTGGAGGCGCGTGTCGTACACCTCCTGCAGGGCGCCGACCGGCACGCCCTTGAGCAGCGCCACGCGGCGCAACAGGCTTTCGCGGAAATCGGGGATCTCCCCGCGCATGGTCGCCTCCGTGATCGCCGCCACTTGGTCCTTCATGCCCACGGCATCGGCGATCTCGTCGATGCACTCGATGGTGATCAACGTCGAGTCCATGTCGAAGGCGATGAGGCCAAAGTGTCCCAACGGCGGCAGCGGCACATCGCGACGCAAGTGCAGGCCGTGAACGGATGCATGGGAATCAGTCATGGACGAACAGGCGCACCGGACGCGGATCGGGGGCCTGCAAGCGTAATGAGCTCGGCCGCCACGGGATAGGGCTAAGCGCTCCCTTCCGAAGGAGCCGGCTCCACCATGCGCCGCGCGTAGACCGCGTACACGCAGGCCAGGCCCAGGCAGATCAGCGCCGGCGCAACCAGCACCACGTATGACCAGCGGTGGAAGCCCAGCGCCCCCACCAGACCGCCGACCAGGAAGCCGGAGATCACCGTCACGCACAGCGAAAGCCGGCGCCACGGCAACGGCATGCGCCGCAGTCCATGACCGATGGCCAGCCCCAGGTCGGTGAACATGCCCGAGACGTGCGTAGTGCGCACCACCGCGCCACTGTAGGTCGTGGCCATCGCGTTCTGCAGGCCGCAGGCGCAAGCGGCCAGCCACAGGCCCCACATCGAGGCGCGGGTCATCAGCGGTACCGAAGCCAGCAGCATGCAGGCTTCCAGCACCAGCACCAACCCGTAGCGCCGCCCCAGCTGCAGGGCGACATCGCCGATCAAGGCGCCGCTGACCGCGCTGCCGGCGACGAAGAAAAACGCACCGCCAGCCAGCTGCGCCAGTCCCTTCAGATCGACCGCGGCCGCGCGCGCGCCCATCTCCGAGGTGATGCCGGTCATATGGCTCACGCCCTGATGGCCGAACCCCAGCAGCGCCACGACATTGACGATGCCGGCGGTAAAAGCCATGACCCAGCTCCCGAACCAGACCCAACGCGGCAATTTGTAAATCATCGAAGGAGGTCGTCGCCCAGGGCCTGTACGCATGCAGCGTCGCGCCGCGGTGCGATCGCTGTCAACGCCGCGTCAGCTGCGATAGCCCTGACGCCGCTCCAAGACGGAGCCGGCACGGTTGCCGAGTGCCAGGCAGCGATAGCTGCCGGCGTCCCCTGACCCAACTGCAACCGGAGACCGTCATGCGCAAGCGTGCTGTACGCCGCTGCATCGCCCTGGGCGCGCTGGAAAGCATCCAGCACACCACGCCCGACTTCCTCTACCGCAGGTCCCGTGCGTCGGTCGGCGCGCTGGGATGGCTCGCGGTGGCCGCCTTCGCCCTCATCACGCTGGCCATGGCCAGCAATGGAGCCTGACCATGCACACCGCCATCCTTGTCCCGCCCAAGCAGCGGGTCGCCCTGCTGTCCGCCCTGGACAGCGCCAACCACACGCTCAAGCGCAGCGCCGGCGGCTTCATGCCCAGCCTGCAGCCGGTGAAGCGCAGTGGCCCGCAGACGATCGAGACCATCACCAAGCGCACCGTGCTGGCACTGGAATGCAACGGCCTTGTCACCCTGGACAACGAGGCCTGCCCCAGCCGCGCCACGCTGACCGATTCCGGACTGAAGCTGGCCGAGCAGCTGAAGGCAGAGGCCGCGTGAAGTCAATCCCTGAACCACCAAAAGAACATGCGATCTGTCAGCTCTTTCAGGTCAGCCGGTGGAGCGCGGCGCGTGATCTGATCGGCCCTTGCAAGCAGCAAGGAGCACAAGGACAGGGAAAAGGACACATAGGCCTGCCTTGCGCCCGCCTGGAGAACGGCGGCGTGGTCGCCATGGCGATAGATCGAATAGAGGCCGACAACAGCCTTTTCCACCTCAGGGCTACTGAAGCTTTTTCCCGGCTCCGCGACGTGGGCGAAGTCGTTCCGAATTTGAATAGTCGCTTTGAGTGCCTTTGCGTCAACTGCGGAGATAAGCCCCAGACATTCGGCACTTTCGATCCCTTTCCCGATCTGTCCCCGACCCATGAAATGGCTGGCCTTGTTGGGAATGGCAATGGCCTGCGCGATCGACGCACGCAGATATTTTTCCAAGATGCACCCAACGAGCAGTGCACATCCTCTATCGCTCTCTTTGCCAAGCTCAGGAGCAAGCGACGGAATCAGTTTCATCAAAGGCAAAAGCTCTGGTGCAACGTCCATTTGGATGGAGTGCTCGGTCATCTCTATTGCCATGCCGGCCAATTCCTCTGCGATCCAGGTGTCGACCGGAAAGATAGTTCATTCAAGTCCAGTGAAGCGCGATCAGGTGCACTCCAGTGACCCGCTTCAGAACCGAGCACGGCCGGGTCGTCGCCTACCTGGTCAAGCGCAGGAATGGCGCCAGCGAGCGCCAGGTCAACGACAACGTGTTCCCGCTGGAGACTGCCGCCTACGTGCGCGCGCAGATGGATGCGATTGCCAGCAAGGGCGAGGCCATCTGCCGCCTGGACGACAAGGGCATGCGGCGCTACTTCGCTCCGGGCAAGACGCCGTTGCAGTACGGCCGCCAGGCGCGGCCAGTCACGCCAGCTGGGCCGCCGGCGCCGACAACCCCGGAAGTGCCAGCGCCCCGCCCGACGGTGCCCGAGGCGCCGCCGGCCGTGGTGCCCAAGCGGCCGCGCAAGCGCTACCCACGTGCGGACATGCGCCAGCCGGTCAAGGCGAGCCCGGGCGACATCCTGGCGGCCCAGGTGGCCGACTTTGTTGCCAACGGTGGACACATCGAGAAGCTGGCCAATGGCGTGGTCTCCAAGCCGCTCAAGAAGATCGGCCAGCCCGATGAGCCGGTGAGGACCATTCTGGCGGGGCGCCGGTTCCGGAGTACCGCCTGATGCACGTGCCCGACCTGGACACCTGCAAGCGGCTACTACGCGACCGCAGCCGCAGCAGCCAAAAGACCGGCAAGAAACTCCGCCGTGCCAACTGCCTGCTCAGCGACTTCGTCGCCTTCGCCCACGACCTGCCCGACCACCAGCGCCCCGCCCAACTGCTGGAGCGCACACGCGTCCATCTGCATTCCGCCGAGGCGGAAACCACCCAGACACAGGAGTAGCACCGCATGTCCAACATCCAGCAGATCCCGCTCGACCAGCTGCGGATCTCCCCGCGCAACGCCCGCCGCACCGGCGGTAACAATGTGGACGACCTGGCCGCCAGCATCCGGGCCGAAGGCCTGCTGCAGAACCTGGTCGTCACGCGCGCCGACGATGGCCTCTTCGACGTGGTCGCCGGCGGCCGCCGTCTCACCGCCTTGCAGCAGCTGCGCACCGCCAACGCGCTGCCCGAGCAGCTGGCCGGCGGCCCCACCTGCAGCATCGTGGGCAGCGACGTGGCCGACGAGGCCAGCCTGGCCGAGAACACCATCCGTGCCGACATGCACCCGGCCGACCAGGTGGTGGCCTACAAAACGCTAGTCGACGAGGGCAAGTCGCTCACCGACATCGCCGCGCGCTTCAGCGTGACCGAGCTGTTCGTGCGCCAGCGCCTGAAGCTGGCCAACGTGCGGCCCGAGCTGTTTGAGCTGTTCCGCAATGGCGAGATGCGCCTGGAGCAGCTGCAGGCCCTGGCCCTGACCGACAACCACGAGCTGCAGCGCCAGGCGTGGTTCAGCGCCATGCACGACTACCAGCGCAACGCCTGGGAGCTGCGCGACCGCATCACGCGGCAGGCCGTGCCCGACTCCGCGAAGATCGCGAAGTTCGTGGGGATCGATGCATACGTGGCCGCCGGCGGCGCGCTCACCCACGACCTGTTCAACACCCACCGCTGGCTTGCCGATCCGGCGCTGGTCGACAAGCTGGCCATGGACAAGTTGGAGGCGAAGGCGGAGTCCCTGCGCGCTGACGGCTGGAGCTGGGTGGAGCCGATGCTGACGATGGATTACGAGGCCGTCGCCAAGTTTCCGCAGGTGCCCGCACCGGCCGACCAGCCCATCGCGTTTTCGCCTCAGGTGCAGGCCCGCATGGATGCAATCGACGCCCGCCTACGTGAGATCGAGGACATCGACGCAGACGACCTGGACGAGGAAGAGGAAGACCAGCTCGGCCAGGAAGCTGAGCGCCTCGAAGACGAACGTCTGGGCCTGAAGCAGCATGCCGATCAGGCCTGGCCGGACTCAGTCAAGGCAGTGGCGGGCGTCTTGGTGGGCATCGGCGATGCGGGCGGTCTGCGCCTGGAATACGCGCGCCTGCGGCCCGGCCAGAAGGTGGCCACCAGCGGCGCCGTCGAGGGCAGCCCAGGCGCGCTGCCGGGCGGCGACCAGCCGAAGCCGCCCAAGCTGGACCTCAGCGCCGCCGCCGAGCTGACCCTGGCCGGGCACCGCAGCGAGGTGATCCGCGCGCACCTGGCCGCGGATCCGCATCTGGCGCTGGCCGTCTCCGTGCACTGCGCCCTGCAGATGCGGAACCACGAGTGGGACGGCCGCATCCTGGGCTGGCGCGGCGACAACCTAGCGCCGGCCACCGGCGTCAGCAAGTCGCTCAGCGCCCCGATCCAGCAGCGGCTGAAAGCCGCCGAGGACTCCCTGAAGGCACTCTCCAAGGGCGACAAGCTGCTGCCGCACCTGATCGCACTGCCCACCCCCAAGTTGCAGGACCTCAACGCCATCCTTGTGGCTCTGTCCTTCAGCAGCACCAGCGCGAACAAGGGCGCGATTAAGAACGCCGACCTGTTGCACCAGGCCATCGGCTTCGACATGGCCGAGCACTGGAACGTATCCTGCGACGACTTCATCAGCCGCGCCCCGCGCGCCCTGGTCGTCAAGGCGGTCAGCGAGACCAAGGGCAAAGAGCTCGGCGAGAAGCTCGACAAGCTAAAGAAGGACGAGCGCGTCGCCGAGGCCACCAAGCTGCTGACCGGCACCGGCTGGCTGCCCAAGCAGCTGCGCGGGCCCGGCTACGGCAAGCCCACCACGAAGGCCGCAGCTGCCGCTAGCGACGGCAAGCCGAAGGCGCCGGCCAGGAAGGCGGCCAAGAAGACCGCGGCGAAGAAGAAGCCCACCAACGTCTCGAAGGCTGCACTGGGGAAGAAGCCCAACCAAGCAGCATCTTCCAGCGTAAATACCAAACCTAAGTCTTAGGAGCCAAGTTCTTGTGACTCCACGGCTCACAGTCGCTCGGCGGCCAGTCCCCCTGTTTGACTCTCGTCGCCACGAAGTGGATTGGACTTTCTGTGAATCGGTCGTGGTAGTTGGGCCGAACCAACGGTTTAGCGCCATAACGTCCGAGAGCCGCGATTGCAGCCTCGAGTTCGGGTACAGCCTTCTGTGCTCGATCAGCGGTAACGCGCGCGAAGTGAACTATTTCGTCAACAGCAAGGCGATCGATGGCTTCATCAAGCTCACGACCTTCCAAAGGCGGCTTCAACTCTGCCGCCTGGAACTTGGCGTGGAGGACGATCTCATCGATGGGAATCTCTTTGAGGTTGAGCACAGCAGTGTAGATATTGATCGCCCACATCGCCCCTTTCGCGATTACTGGAAGGCTCTTGCTGTCGAATGCCTCCAAGTGCTGAAAAAGCTCGTCGACGTTATTTGGTGGGGACATCATCAGACGACTTGCCGAGAGCTGAACCCGCTCAGGGTCTTTCGTCTCTGCGACATGACCTATTCCGTCGGCAACCTCTCGTGCGTTGATAAGGGCGCTAGCCAGGTCATCAACAAGACGAAGCGCGATTACTTCAGCCTTGGCCTGTCGCTTCATGGTTTCGAGGTGCCAAGGCACAAGTCCCGCGACCACCGCCGCAATCACGGCCAGGGCCGCCACGAAGACGGACGCATTCGTCGCAACCGCGCCGCCGACTCTCGAGACGCCGTAACCGACAAACACGGCGCCGATGATCATTCCCACCGCGAGCGAGCCAATCCTCCCAAAGCTCAAGGTCGCCTTTATTGCCATATCCCCTCCCTGCTAATTCTCAATTTTGACTCATGATCGGCACCGTCCTCCAGTTCACTGATCTGCAGGAGCTCTGCAAGCCCGGTGGCCGGCCGACGCTGGCCACTGTCGAGGCGTGGGCGATCAGGATCAAGCTGCGGTATACCTATGACGGCAAGGGCGGCCTGATCACCACCGTGGACGCCTTTAATGCGGCGATCGGCCTAGGCCAGGCCGCGAACCAGGAACGGACGTATTCAGCGGAGGATCTCATCGGATGAAGCGAGACAACGAGCTCATTCGCCAGCTGCTTCTAGCGATCGAGGACCGGCCGCCCGGCCCCCCATTTTCGGGAAGTGAGATCTGCCCCGAGGATGCTGATCCCGCGGTTGTAGCCGAGCACATAAGGCTGCTAATGGATGCTGGTCTCATCGATGCGTTGACGCGCCAGTACGTGGAGGATCTCTGTCTTTTGCCAAGCAGAATCAAGATCGGGACCATCACTTGGAAGGGGCACGAATTCCTTGATGCAATCCGCAGCGACACGATCTGGGCTAAGACCAAGAGCAAAGTCGCCGATGCTGGCGGCAGCGTATCGCTAAGCGTGCTCGGCGAGGTGGCCGGCGCCATTGCCAAGGGCATGATGGGACTATCCTGATGGCGCGGGGACGCAAGCGCACCCGGGCGGACAACTTCCCGCCCCACGTCGACCACCTGTTGGTGCCGAAGGGCATCTACTGGGATGCCAGCGGTAGCGGCCGCTGGTTCTGCATCGAGATGCGCGAGGGTCGCCCCGCGCGCAAGACCGTTGCCACGCGCAATGCCCGCCTGTCCGAGCTGCACGAGATCGCCGAGCAGCGCGCCGGCAAAGACCCCAAGGGCACGATCGGTCGGGTCATCACCGCCTTCGAGGACAGCACCGAGTTCCGGGCGCTGGCCACGGGCACGCAGAAGAGCTACCGGACCAGCGCCGAGCACGTGCGCCGGATCAGGATGAAGGGCAACCTAACCATGGATCAGCTGCACGTCGACCGGACCGAACCGCCGATGTACCAGCGGCTGGTCGAGCTGATCGCCAAGGGCAAGCCCGAATCGAAGCCCGGCGCCGGCGACGACGTGCCTGGCCAACCCAGCAAGGCCAACCACCTGCAGCGTTACCTCAGCCGCCTGTTCAACTGGGGACGCCTGCACGGCGAGTGCAAGACCAACCCGGCCGAGGGCGTGCGCCAGGCGAAGGAGCGCCGGCAGAAGAAGATGCCGGCGCTGGACGCGTACCTGGCCGTGATCCACTTCGCGCACGAGCGCGGGCAGCTCAAGCCACACACGGTGGGCAGTGTCTCGCCCTACCTGGCCCCGCTGATGGAGATCGCGTTGCAGTGCCGGCTGCGCGGCATCGAGGTGCTGACGCTGACTGACGCCAACGCGACCGACGAGGGCATCGCCTCAAACCGGCGCAAGGGCAGCTTCGACAACGTGAC
Source organism: Pseudoxanthomonas sp. JBR18 (assembly GCF_028198165.1). Taxonomy (NCBI): domain Bacteria; kingdom Pseudomonadati; phylum Pseudomonadota; class Gammaproteobacteria; order Lysobacterales; family Lysobacteraceae; genus Pseudoxanthomonas; species Pseudoxanthomonas sp. JBR18. The sequence continues at coordinate 2,618,079 of NZ_CP116339.1, read as the reverse complement.
CAGGTGGACGCCGCGGCTCAGGGCCTCCTGGCAGGCGGCCCTGGATCTGCGCAAGGCGGTCCTGGCCAAGCCTAAAAACAGGAGCCTAGTGACACCGCTCCGGCCCGAGGACCGGCGGATATTCCTGACCGAGTCAGGCAACCCGCTCACCAAGTCCGGCCTGGACAGCGCCTGGCAGCGCCTGATGGCCGCCGCGATGGATCCGGACACCGGCATCATCCAGCCCGAGCAGTACTTCACCCTGCACGGCCTAAAGCACCGCGGCATCACCGACACCAAGGGCACCAAGGCCGTGAAGCGCGACGCCGCCGGCCATAAAGATCCCCGCACCACCGACACCTACGACCATGAGCTGCAGGTTGTGGAGCCCGCAGCTACGGCGGGGTTGTACGAAGGGTAGAAGCTATTTCGCGGTTTTTTTTTTGGGTGGCGTGGCCAGCTTCGCGTTCTTCGCCAACTCAGCGTCCAGGTGCCGTTGAACTCTGTGGTACCACAACCAAAAGCCCAAGCCGCTCAAGGCACAACCAGCGATCGCAATGAGAGCGCAGCCGGCGAGATAAATCTTTGCCCATTGGCGTGACCTCTTTTTCGCCTCGATCAGGTTGCCGGACTTCGCATTCGCCAACGCAACATCCGCCAGCTTTTGCTGTAACTCTTGGGTCGCTGCGTCTGATTTCGGCCTTTGCTTCGCGAAGTCAATCGAGTCCCCAAGGTCACGTAGCTGAACAGTGACTTGGTCTACTGCAAGCTGAGCCTGAAATCCAAGCTGCTCATCTGCCTCTATAACCTTCAATGGATAAGCGAGACCGAAGATGAAGAGCACCAGGCCGAATATGGCCATGAACTTGTAAAGGTTGTCAGTTGGGAAGTTCGGCACGTCCATGTCTCATGCTGCGAGGTGAGTGCTTCTTGAGGTCGTGTTTTTACGGAGAATTCTACGGAGCCAAGAAAAAAGGCGCCGAAATGGCACCTTAAGTCATTGTTCTGCATGGTGGGCCGTGAAGGATTCGAACCTTCGACCAAAAGATTAAAAGTCTTCTGCTCTACCGACTGAGCTAACGGCCCGGATGCTGCGCCCGGCATTGCGCCGGGCCGGGGATTTTACCGCATCGGGCCGACGATGCGACCCTTTGCGGACAACACGCCTTCAGACGTAGTGGGTCGGGTCGGGCACGCCGGCGTCGGCGAAGCCTGCCGCGCGCAGACGGCAGGCATCGCAGTGCCCGCAGGCCTTGCCGTCCGCATCGGCGTTGTAGCAGGACACGGTGCTGCCGAAGTCCACGCCCAGGGCCACGCCCTCGCGCACGATGTCGGCCTTGCTCATGAACTGCAGCGGGGCGTGGACGCGGATGCCCGCGCCCTCCACACCCGCCTTGGTGGCCAGGTTGGCCAAGGCCTGGAAAGCCTCGATAAAGGCCGGCCGGCAGTCCGGATAGCCCGAATAATCCACCGCGTTGACGCCGCAGAAGATGTCCGCCGCGCCCAACACCTCGGCCCAGCCCAGGGCCACCGAGAGCATGATGGTGTTGCGCGCCGGTACGTAGGTGACCGGGATGCCGTCACCGCCCGCCTCGGGCACGTCGATGTCATCGGTCAGGGCCGAGCCGCCGATGCTGCGCAGGTCGACGTTGACCGTCTTGTGGGCGGCGGCGCCCAGTTCGGCCGCCACGCGCGCGGCGGCGTCCAGCTCGGAGGTGTGGCGTTGGCCGTATTGCACGCTCAGCGCATACGGTGTGAATCCTTGGGCCTTGGCCATGGCCAGGACGACGGCCGAATCCATGCCGCCGGAAACGAGGACTACTGCATTCTTCATGGGGGTGTTCTTCTTGCCGGCGAGACAGGCCGGGGAACGCATAGCCTAGCGTCCCGACGCCCGCGATGCCTCGCCTAACGCCCGGGCTCGTCGTTCCACAGCAGCTTGTGCAGCTGCATCTGGAAGCGCACCGGCAGGCGGTCCTCGACGATCCAGTCGGCCAGGTCGCGCGGAGACAGTTCGTCCTTGGACGGGGAAAACAGCACCGCGCAACGCCGGTCCAGTGCGTGTTCGCGCACCACTTCGCGCGCCCACTCGTAGTCCTGTCGTCCGCACAGCACGAACTTGACCTGGTCGCGCGCGGCCAGCAGCGGCAGGTTCTCCCAGCGGTTGCGGTGCTGCTCTGCCGAGGCCGGCGTCTTGATGTCCACCACGCGCGACACGCGCGGATCGACCTGCGAGACATCGATCGCGCCGGAGGTCTCCAGTGACACGTCATGGCCGGCATCGCACAGGCGCTTGAGCAGGCCGATGCAGCGCTTCTGCGACAGCGGCTCGCCGCCGGTCACGCAGACGTGCCGCACGCCATGACGCGCGACCTCGGCCAGGATGTCGTCGATCTCCCACCAGGTCCCGCCGTGGAAGGCGTAGGCGGTGTCGCAGTACTGGCAGCGCAGCGGACAGCCGGTCAGGCGCACGAACACCGTTGGCCATCCGGCCGCATCGGCTTCGCCCTGCAACGACAGGAAGATCTCGGTGATCTTCAGCCGGTCGGCGGCGGACTGTTCGATCTTGCTGGGGGTGGCAACGGCGTTCATCGGAATTTCCTAAAACAAGGCGCCACCGCAGACCTCGCAGTGGCGCTTGGACAAGCGTGGCATGGCGGAAGCCTCCGCCGGCATGCATCAGTGCATCTGACCGACCTGGATGGAGTGCAACCGGTCCTGCGCGGTGCGCGCCACGTCGGTGTTCGGGTATTGGCTGATCACCGACTGCAGGGTGCCTTGCGCATCGTTGACCTTGCCGAGTCCGTACTGCGACAGACCCAGCTTGAGCATCGCACCGGGCGCCTTGTCGTGGGTCGGGTAGCGCGAAAGCAGGGCGCGGAACTGATCGGCGGCCATCTGGTAGTTCTGGGTCACGTAGTAGCTTTCACCCAGCCAGTACAGCGCGTTGGGCGCGTATACGCCACTGGGATAGAGCTGCAGGAAGCTGGTGAACAGATTGGCGGCGTCGGCGTATTCGCCTTTCTTGAGCGCATCGAAGGCCACGCCATAGGCGGTGCGCTCGTCACCCGCCTGGGCCAGGGCACCGGCATCGCCATGCACCACGGGCGCAGGTTCGGCCGAGGCGCCGGCAGCCGATGCCGGATTCGATCCCTGACCGGCGGCAGCCGAGGCCCCTGCACCGCCGGGGCTCGGCAGCGCCATGGGGGCATCGCCGCCCGCTGCGGCCGGAGCAGCGCCGCCGCCATTACCTTCTAGCCGGCCGATCCGGCCATCCAGGTCCAGATACTGGTCGCGGGCGCGCTGCTTGAGTTCGGCATTCTCGTTCTGGAGTTGCTCGACGGTCCCGCGCAGGTTGGTGAGATCGCTACGCAGCTGGTTGATCTGGTTGAGCAGATCCAGATTGCCCTGGGTGTTGTTGGCCTGCGCTTCGAGCGCGGCGACGCGATCGGCCAGGCTCTGACGCTGCGCGAAGGCAGCCGGCGCCAGTCCCAGCGACAACATCAGGACCGGCAGGATGAGGAATCGAGTTGGACGCATGGCACTCACGTGACGGATTTGCGGTTTTCCACGGGAAACGCCATTGAATCACGACGTTTCATGAAAAAGGGCCGGTGCCGGAACGGGCAGACAGGTTATGTCCTGCTGCGCGCCCTGCACCGGCCCTCTAGGCCGCCGTTTTAGCGGCGGCCCGGGTCATCGGTCGATTACTTCGCGGTGTACACGATCTCGACGCGACGGTTCTTGGCCCAGCACTCTTCGGTCGACTCGGTGCAGACCGGACGCTCTTCGCCGTAGCTCACGACCGACAGCTGGCTGCCCGAACCACCGGCCGCCTGCAGGGCGGAGGAGACGGCGTTGCCGCGACGCTCGCCCAGGCCCATGTTGTACTCGCGCGAGCCACGCTCGTCAGCGTTGCCTTCCAGGTTGATGCGGGCCGAGGGACGGTCACGCAGGTACTTGGCGTGGCAAGCCATGATGGCCTGGAACTCCGGCTTCAGCGAATCCTGGTCCAGGTCGAAGTACACCACGCGCTGGCGCAGGCAAGCGTCGGTATCCAGATCGCTCGGGCCGTACATGCCGGAGGTCTCGGTCGGCTGGGTCATGGCCGGCGGCGGCTCGACGGCCGGCGGGGGCGGGGTTTCCTTCGTGTTCTTCTTACAACCGGCCAGAACGGCCACGGACATCAGGGACAGAGCAAAGACGCGGAGAGTGGTGTTCATGTGGGTTCCTAGTTACGCAAATCCGGGGTGGTGGATACAAGCTGGATTAGTTTAACGCAATCTTAAAAAAGCGAAATGGGGCTTAAACATTATTTTTGCGGCGTGGCATTCCTGTAAGGACCCCACGCCGGCTCCCTGACATCACCTTGCGCCAGCACCAGACGCTGGCGAACGCGGCCGTCGACGGAGACGGCGTAAAGCACCCCTCGCCCACCCTCGCGCGCGGCGTAGAGAATCATCGAGGCGTTGGGGGCAAAGCTCGGGGACTCATCCAGCGACCCGGGCGAAAGTGTGGTCCAGCGCGGCGAGCCGGTGCTGGTATCCATCATGGCGATGCGATAGGTGTTGCCGCTGCCCTGGGCCACGGCGATCTTCTTGCCGTCGAAAGACAACGTCGGGGTGGCGTTATAGCTACCCTCGAAGGTGACGCGCTGGGCACCGCCACCGCTTGCGGACACCTTGTAGACCTGCGGGCGACCGCCGCGGTCGGAGGTGAAGTAGATGGTGCTGCCGTCAGCGCTCCAGGTCGGCTCGGTATCGATGCCGTACTGGTTGGTGATCTGGGTCAGCGCCTTGCTGCCCAGGTCCATCACGTAGATCTCCGGATTGCCACTGCGCGACAGGGTCAGTGCCAGCCTGCGGCCATCGGGCGAGAACGAGGGCGCGCCGTTGATTCCACGGAAGCTGGCGATCAGCTCGCGTGCACCGGTGGAAATGTCCTGGAGATAGATCGAGGAGTTCCCGCGCTCGAAGCTGACATAGGCCAGCTTGCGGCCATCCGGGCTCCACGACGGCGACAGCAGCGGCTCGGCCGAACGCACGATGGTCTGCGGGTTGAAGCCATCCGAGTCGGCCACCATCAGCGCATAGCGCGCCGCATTGCCCAGGCCGGTCTGGGTGACATAGGCGATCCGGGTCCAGAAGGCGCCGCGCACCCCGGTGATCTTCTCGTAGATGGCGTCAGCCATCTGGTGGGCCACGTCGCGCATCGCGTTGGCACGGCCGGTCATGGCCAGGCCCAGCAGGCGCTGCTGCTTGGCCACGTCGAACAGCTCGTACTCGACGCGATACGCCCCGTTGCCGCCATCCAGCACCCGGCCGACGACGATGTAGTCCTGCTTCAACGCGCGCCAGGTCGGGTAGTTGATCTCCGATCCGCGCGTGGGCTTCTCCACGATGTTGGCGTCGGGCAGCGTGCGGAATGCGCCGGAGCGATCCAGATCCGCCCGCACCACTTGGGAGACGTCGGTGGTGGGCGGCGTGCCCGAGCCCTGGTAGGGCATGGGCACGACCGTGATCGGCAGGGCCGAGGCGTTGCCGCCGACAATGTTGATCTCCAGGCCCTGCTCCTGCGCCTGGCCAATGGCCGGCAACAGCAGGACGAAGAGGGCGAGCAACCAGTGGGACAGTTTCTTCATGAAAGCCAGGGCGTTCGGAGAAAGGCCGCTAGGGATAACAGCCGGGACGTGAACATTTTCGCAATCATGAACGCCAAGGCAGCGTGAACTCAGCGATCACTGGCCTCGAAGGTAAAGATCAGCTTGCGCCGGAACACCGACTCGAAGCCCCGATAAGGAAGCGGCTGGGCCTTGAGCACCGCCGCCTCGATCGAGCGCTGGCCAGCGGCATCCATCGGGCAGCCGGAGCGGACGTGGGCCTCCATGACCTCACCCCCCGGGAGCTGGGTGATCTCGACCACGCACTTGGTGCCCAGCGCCACGCTGTCCGGGCGCGTCCATTGCTGCACCACCGCGCTCTGGATCGCCGCGGCATATTTGGCCAGCAGCCCTTCGTCGACCCCGTTCTGCCCCGGCGAGGACGGCGCGGCGGCGGCCTGCTGCGAGGCCTGCTGGGCCCGGGCATCGGCCAGCTGACGTAGCTTCTGCTCGGCCAGCTTGGCCTGTTTAGCGGCCTGCTCGCGCTGGGCGCGGATGGCGGCGAGCTTCTTCTGCCGGTCATCCTCTTCCTGCTGCTGGGCCAGGCGCTGCTTGCGTTCGGCTTCTTCCTGGCGCTTGCGTTCTGTCAGGTCGATCTGCTCCTGACGGCGCTTGGCCTCCTGCTCCTTCTCGGCCTTCTCCTGGGCGATGGCCAACTTACTGGCTTCCTCCTGGTTGACCTGGTCCGGATCAGGAACGCGCTCCTGGGCTTGCTGTTGTTGCGGGACGGGCGAATCCTGCGGCTTGGGCTCGGGCACTGGCTGCGGCGGCGGCACGGTGTCCTGTTCGGCCACCGGCTCGGGCACGGGCTTGGGCGGCTCGGGCTTGGGTTCGATCTTGGACGCCTCGCGCATGGCCTGCTGCGCGGCCCGAATATCGGTGGCCGACATCAGCGTGGCCTCGATCGCCGGCGAGCCGGCGGCGGCCTGCGCCTGGTCTTTGTCCCAGTGCAGATACGGCGCCAGGATGATCAGGGCGAGCACCAGCAGGTGCACGCCCACGGCAAAGACCACCGCTGCGCCGGGACGGTCGCGCGGATCACGCTGATCCAGATGCGGAGCCTCAGCGTGCATTGCCGCCTGGCTTGCTCATCAGGCCGACCTTCTCGATCCCCGCCTTGGAGATGATGGCGGTGGCGTCGATCACGCGCTGATAGTTGGCCTCGCCGGGCGCGGCCAGGAACACCGGTACGTCCTTGTTCTGCTCATGGAAAGCGCGCAGCCGGTCGAGCAGCTCCTCGTCGCTGTATTCAGCGATCGGCGCATCCTGCAGCTTGAGGAACAGGCGCCCGTCGCCGTCGACGGTGACGATGATCGGATCCGCCTTGCTGTCCACCGAGCGTGCAGTGGATTTGGGAATGTCCACGTTGACCGCCAGGGTCAGCATGGGCGCGGTCACCATGAAGATGATCAACAGCACCAACATCACGTCGATGTAGGGCACCACATTGATCTCGGACTTGAGCTTGCGCCGCTTGCGATGGCGCGAAATGGCCGATTGCATGGACGACTCCTCAGCCTTCGCCGGTCTGGCGCTGCAGGATGGAGCTGAACTCGTCGGCGAAGGTCTCGTAACGCACCGAGATGCGCTCGACACGCGTGGTGAAGCGGTTGTAGGCCCACACCGCCGGGATGGCCACGAACAGGCCGATGGCGGTGGCGAACAAGGCCTCGGAAATGCCCGGCGCCACGGCCGCGATGCCGGCCTGCTCGCCGCTGTTGAGCATGTCGTGCATGGTCACCATGATGCCGAACACGGTGCCGACCAGGCCCACGTACGGCGCGGTCGAACCGATGTTGGCCAGCAGCTCCAGATTGCGCTCCAGCGCGTCGATCTCGCGCGCGTAGGCGGTGCGCATGGCGCGCTGGGCGCCCTCGAGCTGCAGGCGGCCGTCGGTCAGGCGCTTGTCGCGTAGGCGGGCGAACTCGCGGAAGCCGGCCTCGAAGATGGATTCCAGGCCGGTGACCACGCGGCCCCGGTCGGTCGCCGAGGAGTAGAGCTTGTTGAGATCGGCACCGGACCAGAACCGGCCCTCGAACTCGTCCGCGTCCCGGTTGGCACGCTTGAACACGCCCGCCTTGCGGAAAATGATCACCCAGCTCACCAGCGAGCCGGTCAGCAACAACAGCACGATGAGCTTGACCGGCAGGCTGGCGGTCAGCAGCAGCTGCAGGTAGTTGATGCTGGTGTGGGCGGCCTGCGCACTGGCCTGGGCGGCCGTGTTGGCGGCATCCGGCGGCAGGGTCTCGGCCACGGTGTCCTGCAACGCCAGGAGCAATCCAATCATCCGTCTTTCCTCGGTGTTCTATGCGGTAAAGGGTTAGCCAGCAACTTCCAACGACTTGAATTCTCGATACACCGCCTCGTCCATGGCCACCGGGCGGAAGGCCGTGGCCGAGACTGCGGCCACCCTGACCTGCGCGGTCAGCAGCACTTGGTCGTCGCGCCGGATGGTCTGGGCGAAGACCACGCTGGCGCGCTTGACCTGGCGCAGCTCGGCCGAGACCTGCAGCAGGTCGTCCAGGCGGGCCGGCTTGAGGAACTCCAGCTGCATGGCGCGCACCACGAACACCAGATCGTGTTCCCGGCGCAGCTGCTCCTGCATCTGGCCGCGCGCGCGCATCCATTCGCTGCGCGCACGTTCCAGGAAAGCCACGTACTGCGCGTGATAGACCACCCCGCCGGCGTCGGTATCTTCCCAATAGACGCGTGTCGGCCAACTGAATGCGTCAGGAACGTGGGGCGTGGTCATTGCGGGATCGGTCAAGGGGAAACTCCAGGGGCAACGGAAGCGGGGCGCAGGCTCAGAACAGGGACTCGGTCATCCCCGCCGGCCCGGGATCGGGCGCGCGCCCAGGCAGTCCCAGATGGCGGTAGGCCTTGGCCGTGGCCATGCGCCCACGCGCGCTGCGCACCAGGAAGCCCTGCTGGATCAGGTACGGCTCGATGACGTCCTCCAGCGTGCCGCGCTCCTCGCTCAGCGCGGCGGCCAGCGATTCCACGCCGACCGGTCCGCCGTCGAAACTCTCCACGATGGTGTGCAGCAGGCGCCGGTCCAGTTCGTCGAAGCCCTCCGGGTCGACCTTGAGCATCTCCATCGCGGCACTGGCCACGGCCTGGTCGATGTGCCCGTCGGCACGGACCTGGGCGTAATCGCGCACCCGCCGCAGCAGGCGGTTGGCGATGCGTGGCGTGCCGCGCGAACGCCGCGCGATCTCCCCCGCGCCTTCCGGCGCGCAGGGAATGTCCATGATCTGCGCCGAGCGGCGCACGATGCGGGTCAACTCGGCGGTGTCGTAGAACTGCAGGCGCTGGACGATGCCGAAGCGATCGCGCAAGGGCGCGGTCAGCAGGCCGGCACGGGTGGTCGCCCCGATCAGGGTGAACGGCGGCAGGTCGATCTTGATCGAGCGGGCAGCCGGGCCCTCGCCGATCATGATGTCCAGCTGAAAATCTTCCATCGCCGGATACAGGACTTCCTCCACCACCGGCGAGAGGCGATGGATTTCGTCGATGAACAGCACGTCGTGCGGCTGCAGGTTGGTCAGCAGCGCGGCCAGGTCGCCGGCCTTCTCGATCACCGGCCCGGAGGTCACCCGCAGGGCCACGCCCAGTTCGTTGGCGATGACATGGCTCAGGGTGGTCTTGCCCAGGCCGGGCGGGCCGAAGATCAGCACGTGATCCAGCGCCTCGCCGCGCCCCTTGGCCGCCTGGATGTAGATGTCCAGCTGCTCGCGGACCGGCGCCTGGCCCAGATAGTCGGCCAGGCGCTTGGGCCGGATCGACGCCTCCAGGGCGTCGTCCTCGCGGGTGGCGTCGGCGGCGATGATGCGGTCACTCATGCGGCTATGGTCGCATGCGCCACCTGCGCGGCGCAGCCTTCCCGCATCAGATCTCCACCTGCGCGCCCAACTCGACCAGGCGGTTGCCCGGGATCCGGAAGAAGCCGGTCGCGGGCGCGGCGTTGCGGTGCATGGCCGCGAATAGCTTGTCGCGCCAAATCGGCATGCCGCGACGCGCACTGGCCACGATGGTCTCGCGGCTGGCGAAGAACGTGGTGTCCATCGGGTCGAAGTACGGCCCGCCCCGGTCGCAGCTGCGCATCAGCGCCAGCGGCACGTCCGGGGTCTCCATGAAGCCGAACTTGACGATCACCCGGTAGAACTCGTCGCCGATCTCCTCGACCTTCAGGCGCTTGTCCGCCGGCGCGTACGGCAGCGGCAAGGTGTAGACGGTCAAGAACACGTTGCGCTCGTGCAGCACCTTGTTGTGCTTGAGGTTGTGCAGCAGCGCATGCGGGACCATGCCGGTCTGCGCGGTCAGGAACACCGCCGTCCCGGGCACCCGCACCGGCGGGGCCAGCATCAGGCCGGGCAGGAAGCTGTCCAGGGCAATGCCGTCCTTGCGGATCTCCGCGCCAAGCAGCTCACGGCCGCGGCGCCAGGTGCGCAGCATGGTGAACACCAGCAGGCCCAGGGCCAGCGGGAACCAGGCCCCGTCGAAGAACTTGGCACCGTTGGCGATCACGAATCCGAGGTCCACGATGAAGAACACGATGCACAGCGGCAGCACCCACTTGCGCCACTTGGGCCACAGCGCGCGCGCCACCAGCACCAGCAGCAGGGTGTCGATCAGCATCGTCATCGACACCGAGATGCCGTAGGCCGTGGCCAGCGCGGTCGAGCTGCCGAAGGCCAGCACCACCGCCAGCACCATGACCATCATGGTCCAGTTGACCCCCGGCACGTAGATCTGGCCGATGGTGTCGTGCGAGGTGTGCTTGACCTGCATGCGCGGGATATAGCCCAGCTGCATGGCCTGGCGGGCCACCGAGAACGCGCCGGTGATCACGGCCTGGGACGCGATGATGGTGGCCATGGTGGCCAGCACGATCATCGGGTACAGCGCCCACTCCGGGACGCCTTCGTAGAAGGGGTTGTTGACCGCGGCCGGGTCCTGCAGCACCAGCGCGCCCTGGCCCAGGTAATTCAGCATCAGGCACGGCAGGACGACGCTGTACCAGGCGTAGCGGATCGGGCGCGCGCCGAAGTGGCCCATGTCCGCATAGAGCGCCTCGCCACCGGTCACCGCCAGGACCACCGCGCCCAGGATCAGCACCGAGTGCCAGCCGTGGGTGATGAAGAAGTTGATCGCCCAGGCCGGGTTAAAGGCGCGCAGCACTTCCGGGGCGTCCAGGATGTTCCAGATGCCCAGCGCGGCCAGCGCCAGGAACCACACGGTGGTCACCGGCCCGAAGACCTTGCCTACCTTTTCGGTGCCGAAGCGCTGGGCCATGAACACGAACAGCAGGATCACCACGGTAATCGGCACGATCCAGTGCTCCAGGCCCGGCGCGGCCACTTCCAGGCCTTCGACCGCCGAGAGCACCGAAATGGCCGGGGTGATCACCCCGTCGCCGAAGAACAGCGAGGCGCCGAAGATGCCGAGGATGCCCACCACGTAGGCCGATTTGGACCCCTTGGGCAGCGTGCGCTGGGCCAGGGTCATCAGCGCCATGATGCCGCCCTCGCCCTCGTTGTCGGCGCGCATGATGATGGTCACGTACTTGACCGTCACCACGATCACCAGCGCCCAAAACACCAGCGAGAGGATGCCCAGGATGGTGTCGTGATTGCCGACCAGGCCGAAGTGTGGCGAGAACGCCTCCTTCAGCGTGTACAGCGGGCTGGTGCCGATGTCGCCGAAGACCACGCCGATGGCGCCCAGCACCAGACCGGGAAGGCCTTGGTTGCCGTGGCCGTGATGGGACGGGGCGCTGTCGGCAGCCGACGAAGTGGGGGTCGCGGTGGACATGGCGGTCGCTAGCCTACTGCTGGAAAAGTGAGGATGGCCTGCACGGCGCGCGTGTTCAGCGCAGCGCCGAGCGCAGGGCCTTGCGGATGATGTCGGCGGCGTCGTCGCCCGGGGCGGTGACATCGCGCGCCATCCGCTGGGCTTCGGCGGGCTTGTAACCCAGCTGCTGGAGGGCGATGACGGCCTCGGACTGCGGATCGGCCGGCGCCTGCCCGGGCGTGGCCGGGCCGCCGGTCAGGGCCGCGGCGCGGTCGCGCAGTTCCACGACCATGCGCTCGGCGGTCTTCTTGCCGATGCCGGGGATGCGGGTCAGCGCGGTCACATCGCCGGCCTGCACCAGACGCGAGAACTCGTCCACGCTCACCCCCGACAGGATCGCCAGGGCGATCTTGGCGCCGATGCCGGTGACCTTCTGCACGTCGCGGAACAGACGCCGCTCGCCCTCGCGCATGAAGCCGTATAGCGAGACGCTGTCCTCCTTCTGCGCGTAATGGGTGAACAGGGTGACCTCGCGCCCCAACTCGGGCAGGTCGTAGAAGGTGCTCATCGGCGCCTCCAGCTCGTAGCCGATGCCGCCACCCACTTCGATCATCAGCCACGGCGGTGACTTGCTGATCAGGATCCCACGCAGGCGACCGATCATGACCGCACCTCCGGCTGCTGCCGTCCATGGCGACACGACGTCGCACGTTGACCGCCCAGCCCGGCCATCCATGGCCGAGCGCTCAGCGCCGCGCGAGGCAGTGCCTCGCAAGCGCGGCACATCGCCCACGGCGGTGACTTGCTGATCAGGATCCCACGCAGGCGACCGATCATTTGCGGCTCCAGGCCTGGCGCGCATTGACGCCCAGCCGCGCGGCGGTGGCGCGCACGTGCGCGTGGGTGATGGCCACGGCCAGCGCATCGGCCGCATCGGCCTGCAGCTTGCCTTTCAGGTTGAGCATGATTCCGACCATGTGCTGGATCTGTTCCTTCTGTGCGCCACCGCGACCGACCACGGCCAGCTTGATTTCCGAGGCGGCGTATTCGTGCACCGGCAGGTCGCGCATCACCACCGCAGCCATCGCCGCCCCGCGCGCCTGCCCCAGCTTGAGCGCCGAATCCGGGTTGCGGGCCATGAACACCTGCTCGATGGCCACCTCGTCGGGCTGCCACTGCTCCATCAGCGCCGCCAGGCCCACCAGTAGGCGCTTGAGCCGCTGCGGAAAGCCGCCCTCGCCCAGCAGCAGCAGCGGCCCGTTGTAGACATGGGTGGTCCTGCCCTGGGCATCGACATCGATGATGCCGATCCCCGTGCGCTGGCTGCCCGGGTCGATGCCGAGGATGCGGGTCATGAGGGAAATCCGGGTCCTGCGTGGCGGCGAACGTCGGGATTCACGCAGGAACCATGCCATCGGGACCGCGCCGGGGCCGTCCCGCCGCCGGCATCACGCGTAGGCGTCCTGGTCCAGGCGTGCGTTGTGGTAGACGTTCTGGACGTCGTCCAGGTCCTCGAGCATGTCCAGCATCTTGACCACCTGCTTGGCCACATCGCCTTCGACCGCCGTATCGGTATCGGCGCGCATGGCCACCTCGGCGTGGTCGGGGGTCAGCCCGGCGGCCTCCATCGCGACCTTGACCGCCTCGAACACCTCCGGCGCGGTCAGCACGTCGATCGAACCATCATCTGGATAAACCACCACGTCGTCGGCGCCGGCCTCGATCGCCGCCTCGGTCACCTGGTCCTCGTCGGCACCCGGGGCGAAGGTCAGCACGCCCAGGCGCTTGAACATGAATGCCACCGAGCCCTCGGTGCCCATGTTGCCGCCGCACTTGGAGAAGGCATGGCGCACATCGGCCACGGTGCGCACGCGGTTGTCGGTCAGGCAGTCCACGATCACCGCCACGCCGCCGGGGGCATAGCCCTCGTAGCGCACGTTCTCGTATTCCACCCCCTCCAACTCGCCGGTGGCCTTCTTGATGGCGCGCTCGATCACGTCCTTGGACATGTTCGACGCCAGGCCCTTGTCCATGGCGGTGCGCAGCGCCGGGTTGTTGGCCGGGTCGCCGCCGCCGGGACCGCGCGCCGCCACGCTGATCTCGCGAATGATCTTGGTGAAGATCTTGCCGCGCTTGGCATCGCTGGCATTCTTGCGGGCTTCGATCGAAGGGCCTCGCCCCATGACGCACTTCCGTTCGTTTAAACCGTGACGAAGCGATAATTTTACCCGAATGCCGAGCGCCTCCGGGCCCCTGCCGACTCAGCGCTTGAATCGGCCTTCGCGCAGGAAGCAGGCTGCCTGCGCCGCCGCCACGGGGGAAAACGCCAGACCGGTATGGCTGGCGTGCACGGCGCAATGGTCGGTCAGGCCCGGCAGGCGGGTTTCCTCCAGCGCCACGGTCCCGTCCGAATCCTCGCCCAGCTCCGCCAGGACCCGCCCCAGCCCACGCGGGATGTCGCCGGCGACCATGCCCACTTCGGTCGGGCCCGGCCACGGCAGGCAGCCGCGATCCAGCAGGGTCGCGCTGCGTCCCAGCACGCCGCCCCATCCGCGCTGCTGGAGGGCCTTGGCCGTCGCGCTACCGCGCAGGGGCGACCCCAGGCAGACCAGCCGCGGAACCGGCAGCCAGGGCTGGCGCCGCAGGGTTTCCAGGGCGATCAGCCCGCCCAGGCTATGCCCGACCAGATGCGTGGGCGGGCCGCCGCGCAGGCGCGCGGCCAGCCGCGCGATGGCCACCGAGGGCCCGCCGCTGATGCTGTGATAGCCGAACACCCGCGCATCGAAGCCAGCCTGGCTCAGACGGAGCGCCAGCGGGCGCACCCACAGGTCGGCATTCCAGATGCCATGCAGCACCAGGACCCGGGGACGGTCCGCCTCGCGCGCCGAACCGGGACTGGCGCGCCCCGGGCTCAGTCGCAGGTCACCGCGGTGATCAGGTTCTGTGCATTGACGTGCACGGTCACCCGATCCATGCCGATCTCGCCGGAGGTCTCGCCGTCGGCAAGCGTGCGGAGCTGGCTGGCGTGGCTTTCGGCCTGGATGCGGTCCAGCACCGACTGATCGGCCACCCGGCCGATGGCCCAACTGCCCGAGGCGGCACTACAGCGCAGCATCTGATGCCCACAGCCGCTCACCATCACGCTCCCCACCACCAGTCCGGACAGCATTACCACGCGCGCGATCGACATCGCCGTTTCCTCCTTGAAAAGTGAACCGCAGCATGACCCATGCACGCCGCGCGCTCAACCACGCCCGGCGTTCAACCCTGTGCCGGGCGTCGCAGGATGAACTCGTCGTCCAGGATCTCGCCGACCGGAAACTTGTACTGCCCCACCCGCTCGAACCCGTGCCGCGCGTAGAAGCGCTGCGCGCCGAAGTTCTCCGACCACACCCCGACCCACAGCGTGCGCGGCCCATCGCGCAGCAGCCAGGCCAGGGTCGCGTCGAACAGACGCGTGCCGATGCCGCTGTTCTGATGGGTATTCACCAGATAGAGCCGCTTGAGTTCGCCATCGTCGGGCTGCACCTGGTCATGCGGCAATCCACACGGACCGGCGGCCGAATGCCCGACGGCCACGCCGTCATCCTCGGCCAGAAAGATCGCGTAACGCGGATGCCCCAGCACGATCTGCATGCGCTCCAGCGCGTAGGCCTCATCGAGGAAACCGCGCAGGTCTGCCTGCGGGTAGAGATGGCCGAAGGTCTCGACGAAGGTGCGTTCGGCCAGGGCCGACAGCGTATGCGCGTCGTCGGGACCGGCCTGGCGAATGGTCACGGACATGGTGGGAGGTCCTGAGCAAGCGCGGGCCACACGAGGCGGCCCGCGGGTGGCCGATCAGGCCTTGGGCGTTTCGCGCACGCGCACGTGCACCTCGGCCAGCTGTGCGTCCGGAATCGGCGACGGTGCGTCGGTCATCAGGTCCTGAGCGCCGGTGGTCTTCGGGAACGGGATCACGTCGCGAATCGACTCGGTGCCGGCCATCAGCGCGGCGATGCGGTCGATGCCGAAGGCGATGCCACCGTGCGGCGGGGCGCCGTAGTTCAGCGCATCCAGCAGGAAGCCGAACTTCGCCCTGGCCTCTTCCGCGCCGATGCCGAGCAGCTCGAACACCGCGCTCTGCATCTCCGGGCGGTGGATACGGATCGAACCGCCGCCGATCTCGTTGCCGTTGAGCACCATGTCATAGCCGCGCGACACCGCGGTCTTGGCGTGCGCGCGCAGGTCGTCGATCGAATCCACCGCCGGCGCGGTGAACGGGTGATGCAGGGCCACGTAGCGCTGCGCCTCCTCGTCCCACTCGAACATCGGGAAATCGGTGACCCACAGCGGGCGCCAGCCATCGGCGACCAGACCGAAGTCCTTGCCGGCCTTCAGCCGCACCGCGCCCATGAAGTCCGACACCTTGTTATAGGCACCGGCACCGAAGAACACGAGGTCGCCGTTGCCGGCGCCGAGGTGCGCGATCAGCGCGGCGAACTGCGCCTCGTTGAAGAACTTCTGGATCGGCGAGCTGACCGCGCCGGCCTCGTCGATCTTGATATAGGCCAGGCCCTTGCTGCCGTACTTGGCCGCATGCGCGGCGTACTCGTCGATCTGCTTGCGCGACAGCGTGGCGCCACCGGGGATGCGCAGCGCGGCCACGCGGCCCTCAGGGTCGTTGGCCGGCCCGGTGAACACGGCGAACTCGCTGTCCTTGACCAACTCGGCCACGTCGACCAGCTCCAGGTCGATGCGCAGATCCGGCTTGTCCGAACCAAAGCGACGCATCGCCTCGGCCCAGGTCATGCGCGGGAACTGGGCGTCCAGTTCGACGTCCACGACCTCCTTGAAGATCGCGCGGATCATCTCCTCGACGAAATCCTGCACGTCGCGCTCGCGCACGAAGGCGAATTCCATGTCCAGCTGGGTGAATTCCAGCTGGCGGTCGGCACGCAGGGCCTCGTCACGGAAGCAGCGCGCGATCTGGTAGTAGCGGTCGAAGCCGGCCACCATCAGGATCTGCTTGAACAGCTGCGGGCTCTGCGGCAGGGCGTAGAACTCGCCCGGGTGCATGCGTGCCGGCACCAGGAAGTCGCGCGCGCCCTCCGGGGTGGCCTTGGTCAGGATCGGGGTCTCGATGTCCTGGAAGCCGGCCGCGTCCAGGTGCCGGCGCAGCGCCTGCACCAGCTTGATGCGGGTGCGCTGCATGCGCTGCATCTCCGGGCGGCGCAGGTCCAGGTAGCGGTACTTCAGGCGGGTGTCCTCGCCCGGGTTCTCGTGGGCGTGGAACGGCAGCGGCGCGGCCTTGTTGAGCACCGTGATCGCGCTGGCGATCACTTCGACCTTGCCGGTCTTGATCCTGTCGTTGACCGCATGGCGCGCGCGCACCACGCCCTCGACCTGCAGCACGTCCTCGTAACCCAGCGAGGCGGCGGTCTTGAACACCTCCGCGTTGTCCAGTTCGACCGTCACCTGCACGATGCCCTCGTGGTCGCGCAGGTCGATGAAGCACACGCCGCCCTGGTTGCGGGCCACGTCGGTCCAGCCGGCCAGGGTGACGGTTTGGCCGATCAGGGTCTCGTCGACCAGGCCGCAGAAATGGGTACGCATCGTGAGGCAACTCCAGGCGGGCCGCGGGTCGCGGCCGGAACAGCCGGCTATTTTGGGGCCGCCGCTGCGGCGCGGCAAATCGCCCGTCCGCCGCCCACATGAACGCGGCAGGGCGCCGTGTATAGTCCGCCGCACCCGCCCCATCCCGGAGCCGTGCCATGTTGCGACTGTTTGCGGTCCTTGTGTTCGCCCTGGGCGTCTACGCCGCCGCCCCGCCGGCCCATGCCCAGGACTCGATCACCTGCGAAAGCCAGGACAACCGCTACCGAGAGTGCCGCGGCTTCAACGGGCGCGCGCGCCTGGAGCGCACCCTATCCGATTCCCCCTGCGTCGAGGGCCGCACCTGGGGCACACGGGGCGGCGTGATCTGGGTGGACCGCGGCTGCCGCGGACGCTTTGTGCCCAGCTGGACCGGCGGCCCCGGCGGCGGATGGGGCGGCAACAGTGGCCGCACGATCCGCTGCGAGAGCAGTGACAACCGCTACCGCGAGTGCGCGGCCGGCTTCCGCGGCCGGGCCATGCTGGTGCGCCAGCTGTCGGACAGCCGCTGCGTGGAAGGCCGCACCTGGGGCCAGCGCGGGGGCTCGATCTGGGTCGACCAGGGCTGCCGCGGTGAATTCGCCGAGGGCCGGGGCCACGGCGGCGGCGGCCCCGGCTACCCGGGCCACAGCGACGTCACGGTGACCTGCAGCAGCAACGACAACCGGCGCCACACCTGCGACTGGAACAGCCGCGACGGGCGCCCGGTGATCATCAAGCAATTGTCCGACAGCCCGTGCATCGAGGGCCGGACCTGGGCCTACCGGGGCGGCCGGATCTGGGTGGACGAGGGCTGCCGCGCCCGCTTTGGCGCCCGCTGAGCGCCTGCTTTCGCCTCCAGACAGTAGAACGCCGGGTCCTGCCCGGCTCTTCTATCCTGTGACGCCGCCGGCCGGTCCCACGGTCGCGCGGACCTAAGGCCTCCAGGGATCCTGGCCATTGAAGCGGGGCAGCCGCGTTCGCGCCGTCGGGATCCGAGTGAGCTAGCACTCGGAGGCGAGCTAGCCCTCCTGCGCATCACCATCGGCCGCCGGCCTGCGATCAGTGCGCGGGCGCCGCCGACAGCCGGATTTCCACTCCAAAACCGCGGCCGTCGAGCCCGACACCGCAAGTGACCCGTCCGCCATGCGAGGCGACCACCCGTTCGACCAGCGACAGGCCCATGCCAATGCCCTGCGTGCGGTGCCCGTTTTCCGCTCGGTAGAACCGCTCGAAGACCCGCTCGCGCTGGTCCTCGGGGATGCCCGGACCATCGTCAGCGACAATCAGGATTGCAGTCCGCGCGTCTCCGTCGCCCTCGACCCGGGTCTCCAACCGTACGCGCGTGCCGGGGCCTCCATGACAGAGGGCGTTGTCCAGCAGGTTACGGACCATGATCCCGAGATCGTCGATGTCCCCGCGCACCGGCGCGTGGCGGGTCTCGACTTCGATCGACCGGCCAACCCGTTGCGCAAGCAGCGCGAACTCGTCGGCCACCATCCCGGCGACCAGCGCCAGATCGACATCCTGTGGACGCGCGCTGGCCCCTGCGGCATCCACCCGCGCGGAGTCCAGCAGCTGCTGCGCCAGTCGGGAGGCACGCTCGATCCCGGCGATCAGGTGGGCGAGCGCCTCGCGCGCCTCCTCGCGATTTCCCGCGTGCTGCAGCACCTGCGCTTGGGCCAGCAGCGCGGCCAACGGCGTGCGCAACTCATGCGCGGCCTCCCCGAGGAACTCACGTTCATGCTGCAGCGCCTGCCCAAGTCGGGTCATCGACACGTTGAATGCCCGCACCAGGGGCGCGAACTCCGTGGGCAAGCCGATTTCCGGCAACGGTGCAAGGTCCAGCGATGGACGTGCGGCGAGCGATTCACTGACCCGCCTCACAGGACGCAGCGACCACCGGATCACCAGCCAGACCGCTGCGCCGAACAGGGCGATCAGTGCCAACGCCGCACCGAGGCTGGCACGGAACCAGCGCCGCAGCTCCATCTTGATCGCGGACTCCGGCACGCCAACCTGGAACTGGACACGGCGCTGCGCATCGCTGGCCGCGTACACACGCCACGGCACGCCGCCCACCACGGGCCTGGTGAAACCTTCCACGAACCCGGGCGCCAGCGCGTGATTCGGCGCGGTACGCGACGAGAGCAATCGGCGATGCGTACCCAGTTCCCAGGCCTGAAAGGCGAGCGTATCGAACTTGCCGCCAACGGCCGCACGCCAGGGCGGCGCGGCCAGCTCGAACCGATGCTGCGGTCCGGCCGTGGTGATATCGGTCGGCAGCGACTGCAGCAACTGCTCGGCCACATTACGCAGCATGCCATCGACGTCACCGACCTGGTGCGCGGACATCTGCCGGTACTGCAGCGCAAACCAGCCCCCCCACGTGGCGAGCAGCACGAACGCCAGCGCAATCAGCAAGCGGGTGCTCAGCGCGCGCATCAGCCCTCGTCCCCGACGCGATAGCCGAAGCCGAGTTCTGTCACCACCACCTCGTCGCCGAGCTTGCGCCGCAACTGGTGCACGTAGACCGCGACCGTGTTGCTGCCGATCTCGGCATCCCCGCCATAGAGACGGTCCTGCAACTGATCCCGGCTGAGTACCCGCCCCTGCGACTCGAACAGCGCCAACAGGATGCGAAACTCGTGCGCGCTGAGGCCGACGCGCTGGCCGCCTCGGGTCACGGTTCGCGCAGCCGGATCGATCTCGACGTCGCGCCATCGCAGCACCGGGGTCACCACGCCGCGACTGCGACGAAGCACCGCGCGCAACCGCGCCAGCATCTCGTCGCGCTGAAAGGGCTTGACGATGTAGTCGTCGGCACCCGCGTCCAGGCCTCGCACTCGATCACTGAGCTGATCGCGCGCGGTGATGATCAGCACCGGCGTTGGATCGTAGCGATCACGCATCGTCGCCAGGACGTCCAGCCCGGAACCGCCAGGCAGTCCGAGGTCGAGCAGCACCGCGACGAAGGCGTGGTCGACCAGCGCCAGCCGCGCAAATCTCGCGTCCTCGCAATGGACGACGCGCCAGCCTTCCTGGCTGAGCGCCGACGTCAATGCACGGCCGAGCATTTGATCGTCTTCGACGAGGAGGATCGCATCCATGGGGGCGGCCAGAAAGGAAGGGGCGGCGATGTTGCTATGCGGGGATTAAAACCGGATTAAAGGTCACGTTCAAAGCGCATTTCGAGTCACGCCCACGCGCCAATCGCCTTAAACGCAAATTAATCGCGGCGCAAAACACTGCGGCATCCCCACTCTTCAGCCGCCAACGCCCATGCACGTGATTCCCTCCATTCCGTTCGGCAAGCAACGGAACAAGCGCCACGGCGAAGTCGCCGCATTCGGTTCCCGACGTCCCCACATCACGGGCGCAGGCGTCGAAGGGACCGCGCACAAAACGCTTTCCAGGTGGCGAGCCTACATCGCCGCAGTGGGCACATTGCTCTTGTCTGCGTGCGCAGGGGGCAGCCCGATCGCCCAGGGGCAACCCAAGCCGGATTGGGGCCTGGCCGACATGCCCTCGCAGGACGGGCGCATCGTCCTGGTCACAGGCGGCACCAGCGGCATTGGCTACGAGAGCGCCAAGGCGTTGGCCGCTGCTGGCGCGCGTGTCGTGATCGCATCGCATAGCAGCCTGGAGCGGGGCGAAGACGTGCTCGCGAGCATCCGCCAAGACGCGCCAAACGCGCAGGTGCAGTACGAGAAGTTCGACCTGGCCGACCTGGCTTCCGGCCGCGCACTGGCCGAGCGCCTCAATGCAACGCTGCCCCGCCTCGATGTGCTGATCAACAACGCGGGGATCATGGAGCCGCCGGAGCGTGGGGTCTCGAAGGACGGCTTGGAGATGCAGTTCGCCGTCAACTATCTCGGCCACTTCGCCCTGACCGAGAGGTTGCTGCCGCTGTTGCGCAAATCCGACGCGCCGCGCGTGGTCACCCTGTCCAGTATCGCCGCGCGCCGCGGCGCGGCGATTCACTTCGAGGATCTCCAGTTCGAGCAGGACTACGACCCAGGCGATGCCTATCGACAGTCCAAGCTGGCCTGCCTGATGTTCGCGTTCGAACTGCAGCGCCGTAGCGATGCATCTGGCTGGGGCCTGCGGAGCATCGCATCCCATCCGGGGGTTTCACGCACCAACCTCCAGGTCAACAACGGCGTGGTCCGCCGCACCCTGGGGAGATTCATCCTGCAGCCGGCCGCGCGCGGCGCGCTGCCGACCTTGTACGCCGCTACCGCGCCCGATGCGCGCGGCGGAAGCTACTACGGACCAACCGGCGTCATGGAAATGCGCGGACCGCTGGGTTTCGCACGCGTGCCCGAGGCCGCGACGGATGCCCGGACAAGCACGCGCTTGTGGCGCGTCAGCGAACAACTCAGCGGCACGCCCTACCCCTCGCGCGCTGCCGACTAATGCCGCAACGCGGCTTTTCTCCGAATCAGGACCTTCTCCCATGAATCAGACCTTGACCTCGGCGCGGCGACGTCCCCGCCTGCTGCATCACCTGTTCAACCTTCGACGCGAGGAGATCGGCCCGGTCGTGATCGCGACGTTGTTCTTCTTCTGCGTGCTGACCGCGCTGATGTTGTTGCGACCGGCGCGCGACGCATTGGGCATGGAACGCGGAATCGAGAGCATCCGCTGGCTGTTCCTCGGCACAGCGGCGGTCACGCTGGCGGTGAATCCGCAGTTCGGCTGGTTGGTCAGCCGACTGAAGCGGCTGCAGTTCATCGGCGTGACCTATGGATTCTTCGTGCTGAGCCTGGTGGGCTTCTGGGCGCTCCTGACGTTCGCACCAGAAGCGGTGGGCCAGCGCAGCGGACAGGTGTTCTACGTCTGGTTCAGCGTATTCAATCTGTTCGTCACCATGGTGTTCTGGGCGTTGCTGGCCGACCGCTTCACCAGCGACCAGGGCAAGCGCTTCTTCGCCCTGATCTCGGTGGGCGGCACGCTCGGCGCAATCTTCGGTCCCTGGCTCACCTCGCAACTGGCACAGCCACTGGGCACCCCGAGTCTGCTCCTGGTTGCCGGCGGCTTCCTACTGCTCGCCGTTGCAGCGGCCTGGTGGCTCGTGCGCCATGCGCCCGACCGCACCGGACCGGATGTCACCGTCGCGGCGGGTGGACTCCCCCGCGAAGTCGAGCGCATCGGCGGCAGCGCCTGGGCGGGCCTGCGCGCGGTGTTCCAGTCGCGCTATCTCACCGGCATCGCCAGCTACGTCCTGCTGATGACCGTGGTCGCGACGGTGATCTATTTCACCCGCCTGCAAATGGTCGCGGCGGTGTCGGACAGCATGGATGCGCGCGCGGCGATCCTGGGCAACATCGACATGTGGACGCAGATCGCGGTGCTGGGTCTCCAGCTCACCTTGACGGGGAAGATCATTCAGCGCTTCGGTCTCGGCATAGCGCTGGCGATCCTGCCGATCGTCACCGCGCTCGGTTTCATCGGGCTGGCGATCTACGGCTCATTCGCTGTGCTGATCCTGCTCGAGGCAGCCAACCGTTCGGTCCAGCGCGGCATCACCCGACCTGCGCGCGAAGCGCTGTTTACCGTCGTCAGCCGCGAAGAGAAGTACAAGGCCAAGGCCTTCGTCGACACGTTCATGTACCGCACCGGCGACGTGGTCGGCGCGCAGACCGAAGGCGTTCTGGGACGGCTGGGTCTGGCCGTCGGTGGGCTGGTCGGCGTGGTCGTTCCGCTGGCGCTGGTGTGGGCGGCCCTCGGTCTCTGGCTCGGCCGCGCTCAACTGCGACGCGTGGCGGCGCCAGCGCCTGAAAGCACCGCGCCTGTGCCTGCAAACCCCGCCGGCGACACCCCCGTCCCCCTCATGGCCCGCACCACGCCCCGCTCCGTGCGACCGAGGCGGCCCAGGCCATTCGAACTCTGACCGTCGGGATTCCGACCCTTGCCCAAAGGAACCACTGCATGAACATGACCTCACGCGCGCTCGTGAAGCTCGCACTTCTCGCTCTTCCGGCCACCGCGTTTGCCCAAGCGCTGCCTGCACCCTCGGGGAACTGGTCGGTCGGCGCCGGCGTGGCCGTCATCGACAGCCCCTATGCGGGCGAGGGATCACGCGTCCGGCCGTTTCCGCTGGTCAGCTATGACGGAACGCGCGTTTTCTTCCGCGGGACGTCCGGCGGCGTGCACCTGTACCAATCCCGTCGTTTCACGTTCGACGCGATCTTGTCCGCCCGGATGGACGGCTTCGACATCCACGACCTGGGGCGTTCGGAGCTTCTGGCCAACGGCGTGGACGCCAGCCTGCTGAGCGATCGCCACGATGGTCTGGACGCTGGCCTCCGCGCGACCTTCGGCTCGACGTGGGGGGCGATCTCGCTTGAGGCCGTCCATGACATCACCGATACCAGCGACGGTTACGAGATTTCCCTCGACTACCGATACACCTGGCTGTTCGACGGCGCCACGCTCACGGCCAACGTGGGCGCCAGCCGGATGTCCTCGGATCTGGCGGGCTATTACTTCGGAATCCTGGACGAAGAGGTTGCGCGCGGCGTCACCGCGTATTCGCCTGGATCAGCGGTTGTTCCGAAGATCGGCCTGATGACGACGCATGCGATCGGATCGACGCAATGGCAGCTGCTCGGGGCAGTCGAGTACCAGTTCCTGCCCAGCGAGATCAGCGACAGCCCACTGCTGGAGTCGGACCACGATGGAGCTGGCCGCCATCGCAACAACGGGATCGGGCGCGTGGTCCTGGGCCTGAGCAGGCGCTTCTGAGGAAGCCTCGATCTTGATGCGCGCGATCCCGCGGACGCCCTCCCGAGACATGCCCGGCGCCAAGCAGGCTCCGTCCCCGCCCCCTGGCTGGCCAGGACCGACATCAGGGCCGAGCCGCGGATCGTCAGCTGCCAACGCGACACAGACCACCAACCATGTCACCCCTCCTTCAATGCATCCATCTCCTACCAACCGTGAGGACCGACCAATGATCCACTTACCGCAAACGAACGACACGCGCGCAACGCGTTCCGGATGGCGCAGCCACTTGGCCGCCTTTGGCGTGCTGCTGGGCTACGCGCTCTCTTCAGGTACCGCGCTGGCGCAGACCCCACCCAAATCCGACTGGAGCTTGGCCGACATGCCCTCCCAGGCCGGTCGCATCGTCCTGATCACCGGAGGCACCAGCGGCATGGGCTTCGAGGACGCCAAGGCGCTGGCAGCCGCGGGCGCACAGGTGATCATCGCCGCACGCAACCCCCAACGCGGCCAGCAGGCGATCGATCAGATCAGGCAGGCGGTCCCCGAGGCCCAGGTCCAGTTCGAGCACGTCGATCTCGCCGACCTGTCTTCGGTTCGGTCCCTGGCCGGGCGTCTTGGCACCACGTTGCCCAGGTTGGATGGCCTGATCAATAACGCCGCGATCATGGCGCCGCCGGAACGCGGCACCTCCGTTGACGGCTTCGAGCTGCAGTTTGCCACCAACTACCTTGGCCATTTCGTGCTGACCGCCGAGTTGCTGCCGCTGCTGCGCAAAAGTGATGCTCCCCGCGTGGTCACGCTGTCCAGCATCGCCGTCCACCAGGGCGGCATCCATTTCGATGACCTGCAGTCCACGCAGGCTTATGTACCGATGGTCGCCTATGCCCAGTCAAAGCTGGCCTGTCTGATGTTCGCATTCGAACTGCAACGACGTAGCGACGCGGCTGGCTGGGGCATCCGCAGCGTCGCCGCTCATCCCGGTGTCGCGGTGACCGAGCTGGTTGCGCGCGGCCCGGGCCTGGACAGCGCCCAGGGTCGTCAGTGGTCCGCCATGCGCGAGCACCTCCAGACCGCGGCCCAGGGCGCCGTGCCCACGCTGTACGCCGCCACTGCGCCCGAGGCGCAAGGTGGCGCCTACTACGGCCCGATCGGTGACCGCGAGATCCGCGGCCCGCTCGGCCTTGCGACAGTCCCCGCCGCCGTCAAGGACTCGGCAGCGTCGGCTCAGTTGTGGGCGGTCTCAGAAGAAATCACCGGCGTGCGCTTCCCCGCGCTGCGCCGTTGATCGCCACTTCACCCAAGCGCTCCCCTGCCCGCCTCCCGGACGCGACTGTGGCCGGGAGGCCCCATGAGCCGAACCGAAATGTCGACAGCCTCGCGTCGCTCACGCCCGTGGCAGGCCATGTTCAACCTCCGCCGCGGAGAAGGGGGACAGGTGCTGACCGCCGCGCTGTGCCTGTTCTTCGTACTGACGGCATTGATGCTGTTGCGACCGGCGCGCGACGCGCTGGGCCTGGAACACGGGATCGAAAGCGTGCGCTCGCTCATCGCCGTGACGGCGGTGGTGACGCTGGCGATGAATCCGCTGTTCGGATGGGTGGTCGGTCGCCTGAAGCGGTCGCAGGTCATCGGCGCCACTTACGGCTTCCTGGCGCTGAGCCTGTTGGGATTCTGGGGCCTGATGACATTTGCGCCGGGAGGCGTGGCAGCGGTGAGCAGCCAGGTGTTCTACGTCTGGTTCAACGTGTTCAACCTGTTTGCGACGATGGTGTTCTGGGCATTGCTGGCCGACCACTTCACCAGCGATCAGGGCAAGCGCTTCTTCGCCCTGGTCTCGGTGGGCGGCACGCTCGGCGCGATCTTCGGCCCCTGGCTCACGTCGGTGTTGGCCGCATCGCTGGGCACGTCCAGCCTGCTGCCGGTCGCCAGTGGCTTTCTGCTGCTGGGCATGCTGGCTGCCTGGCTGCTGCAGTGGATCGCGCCGGGCCGGGCGATCGAGGACGGCGTCGGGCCACCGTCACGTTCAGACGAGCGCGGGCGCATCGGCGGCAGCGCCTGGGCCGGCATCCGCTCGGTGCTCGGCTCCCCCTATCTGTGCGGCGTCGCTGGCTACGTCCTGCTGACGGCGGTGATAGCGACGTTCGTGTATTTCACCCGGCTGCAAATGGTCGAGGCGATCGCCGACGACTTGGACATGAGGACGGCGATCCTCGGCAAGATCGACATGTGGACGCATGTGGCGGTGCTGATGCTGCAGCTCACCCTGGCCAGCCGGATCATCAAACGCTTCGGCCTGGGCCTCACGCTGGCGCTCCTGCCCGTGACCACCGCGTTGGGCTTCCTCGGGCTGGCGACCTACGGCTCCTTCCTGGGCCTGGTCCTGCTGGAAGCAGGGACCCGGGCGGTGCAGCGTGGTATTGCCCAGCCAGCGCGCGAGGCGCTGTTCACCGTGGTCGACCGTGAAGACAAGTACAAGGCCAAGGCCCTCATCGACACCTTCGTCTATCGCGCAGGCGACGTGGTCGGTGCGCAGACCGAGGGCGCGCTGAGTCGGCTGGGGATGGCGATGGGCGGCCTGGTCGGTGCGGTGCTGCCGCTGGCATTGGGATGGATGGCGCTCGCCCTGTGGGTGGGGCGTGCACAGGCTCGACGCTCTGCACGGCCATCGGCGGACACCACGCCCGACGGCTCCTGCGGTCAACACGACCGCTCCATCCTGCGCTCGCCACACACGGTGAGCCGGGGCGTCCGGGCTTCGAGCGGCACCAGGACGATCGATACGCCCCAGCCGCCCGGCAAACGGTTCGATGTCCAGGCGCGCGAATCAGCCCCATGACCCAATGCGCGCCCGAGTCGGCGACCGAACCACGGAATCCATGACCCGCAGCACTCGGGACGACATGCAGGCCGCCATCACTGGATTGCACCTCGTGCACACGGCCGACCGGACCGATCGACCCACGCCAGGCAGGCCCCGGGGAATCTCTTCCTTGTCACGAAACGAGTGATCCGACGGCTTGCCCATCAGAGCGTTGGCTTCGGCCGAGGACCGAGGGTCCAAGACCTTCGCACCAGCCGGAAACCGACTCTGCACCAGCGCACCTTCCACGCAGGCCGTGGCTGGCATCGCCCGGACGATGCCGGCCGCCGCACGTTGGCGCCGCGGAGCGCGGCCCTGGCCCAGCGAAGCCGCCAGGAAGCGCGCCGACCGGTTGCCTCTTTCAAGCGTCCGGCCCCTTGGCGATATTCGCCAAGAGGTCAGACAGGCCCCGGCTTTCTGGCGGCCGCGGCCAATTCAGTCACTGCTGCCCGAAGAACCACCGGAACTCGGCGCCGGTGAACTGGCGGCCGGTGTGGCGGCAGCCGGCGTCGAACTGCCACCACTGTTTCCTTCGACCAGGTTGCGCTTCTTGTCGCCGTCCTTCTTGAAGTCGGTCTCGTACCAGCCCCCCCCGGCCAGCCGAAACGACGGCGCGGTGACCTGCCGCTTCACCGTGGGCGCCCCACAGCTGGGGCAGGTATCCGGGTCGGCATCGGAGAGCTTCTGCAAACGGTCGAAGCTGTGGCCGCAGGTGGTGCATTGGAAGGCGTAGATCGGCATGGCAGTGAAGTGGTCAGGCAAACGCGAGAGGTCGCAACGGTGGGGCCTGCGGGCCGCCGAATCAAGCGGTACGGTCGGTGCGGCCGCTGTCCTCAGGCAACGGACCGTCGTCGGCGACCTCTGGCGCTGACCTGGCGGTCTGCGCCCCCGGGCTCGGCATCGGCGGCGGGGGATTGACCACGCCGCCGGCTGGGGCCCGGCTGGCGTGCCATTCGGAGGTCCCCGGCACCATCAGGGTCGACGCCGCTCCGCCGGCCGCCGGAGCGAGGTGCTCGGGCTCGTTCTCCACCGGATCGACGTCGAACGGGGTGCGGAACACCAGCGAGGGCAGCAGGGTGGTCAGCGCCGCGTACAGCAGCAACCCGCCGAACAGCGCGTCGGACACATGAAAGCGATCGCGCAGGATGCCGGCCAGGACCAGGGTGAAGATCAGGGTCGGCGCCAGCGCCGTGCCCACACGCAGGCCGGTGGAAAACGCCTCGCCGAACATCAGCTTGCGCTGCACGCAGATCACCCCGACCCGCAGCGGCAGCACCACCGCCGTCAGCGCTAGGCCGATCCCCAGCGCCTCCAGGCTCAGCGCGCCGGCCGGCACCTTGGTGCCGGCATTGAAGAAGTAGAACGGCACGAAGAAGCTGGCGAACAGGCGCACCGCGTGCAGGTTGTCGTGGGAGGCCAGCTTGGGCATGCGCTGGCGCAGCAGACGCGCGACCAGGCCGGTGATGAAGGCGCCGACCAGGTAGTACACGCCCAGCGAATAGGTGATGTAGGCCGCGATCACGCCCACCATCACCAGCAGTGAGAACTCCGATCCCGGCGAATGCGGCAGCACCCAGCGCCCCAGGGCCACGAACAGCAGCGGCAGGCCGAGCAGCATGGCCAGCAGCGCCAGCGAGGAGCCGGCGATCTGCAGCGGCGGATTGGCCGCCTGCAGGACCACGAACAGGCTGACCAGGGCCAGCAATTCGCCGGCGATGGCCTTGTTGGTGACCCAGAACTGCTCTTTCTCGTCCAGGCCCAGGCGCCCCAGGGTGTCGATGATGAAGCCCGTGGAGGGGGTCAGCAGCGCCAGGGCCAGCAGTCCGGACGCCTGCCAGGACAGATGCGCGTAGCGCCAGCCCAGCCAGCCCACCGCCAGCAGGGTGAGCAGGCGAATGACCAGGTGGATCACCAGCGGCCACAGCCCCCGGCGCAGCGCCTTGAGTTCCACCTCCAGCCCGGCGAACAGGAACAGCGAGGAGATGCCCAGCGTGGCCAGCAGGGCCACCACCTCGTCGTGCGACTTGCGGCCCAGGACCAGCATCGCGGCCACCCCGAACAGCAGGCAGGTCAGCGGCGCCGGCAGCTTGAACTGCTGCAGGAAACGCGGGATGACCAGCAGGCCAAAGATCAGCAGCAGATAGACAAGTTCGGGGCTCACGACGGGGCTTTCATCCTGGCAAGGGGCATGATGGTCTAGGTCGCGTTGCCCCACGGCAAGCCCCGGGGACAGTGCAGGCGCGGCGATCCCGCCGGCACGCGAGCACGCGCAAGGCGCCGGGCGCGGCGCCGCCGACGCGGCGGCCACGCCACTTTTTCAATATGAATCAATATGTTATGATTTCAGCGGTGACCGGCACCCTTTCCCCGAGCAGGTCGCACTGATGCTGCGGCTCACGACTCTCATGCTGGGCGTTGCCCTGTTGCTGACGGGCAGCGGGCTGCTGGGTACCTTGCTGGCGGTCCGCGGGACCGAGGCCGGTTTTGACGACCGCACGCTGGGACTGGTGATGTCCGGCTATTTCGCGGGCTTCTTTTTCGGCACTTTCATCGGCCCGCCACTGATCCGCCGGATCGGGCACATCCGCGCGTTTTCCTTCTTCGCCGCGCTGGCGGCCATCGCCGTGCTGCTGCATCCAGTCTGGGTCCATGCCTGGACCTGGGGGGTGCTGCGGCTGATCACCGGCATCGCGCTGGTCGGCCTGTACACCACCATCGAGAGCTGGTTCAACGCCGAGCCCGATGCCAGCCGCCGAGGCCGGGTGTTTTCGCTGTACATGATGATCAACCTGTCCGCGCTGGCCCTGGGGCAGGTGCTGTTCGGCTGGGGCGGCATGGCCCACGCCACGCTGTTCACCGTGGCGGCCATCCTGGTCTGCGCGGCAGTGATGTCGGTCAGCGCCACCCGGGCCGAGCAGCCGCAGATTCCGCAGATGTCGCGCTTCACCATGCGCCAGCTCTATGCGCTGGCGCCGGCGGCCACGGTCGGCGCGGCCCTGTCCGGCCTGGCGATGGGCGCCTTCTGGGGCCTGTCGCCGGTGTATGCCGGGCGCGTGGGCCTGGATACGCGCGGGGTGGCGATGTTCATGCTGGCCGCCATCGTCGGCGGCGCCCTGCTGCAGGTACCGCTGGGCCGGATCAGCAATGGCCGCGACCGCCGCGCGGCGTTGGCACTGGTCGCGCTGGCCGCGGCCGGCGTGGCCCTGTGCATGCTGCTGCCGGGCGTCCAACACGAGCACCGCTGGCTGTTCGGCTTGTACTTCCTGTTCGGCGGTCTGGCGTTTTCGATGTATCCGTTCGCCGTGGCCCACATGCTGGACTACCTGCCACGCGAGCACCTGCTGTCGGGCTGCTCGAGCCTGCTGCTGGTCAACGGCGTCGGCTCGGCCATCGGCCCGGCCCTGGCTGGCGGCGCCATGCAGCGCTTCGGCCCGCAGGCCTTACCGATGTACTTCGCGGTGATGCTGCTGGCTTTGGCGGCCTACCTGCTGGCCCGCCTGCGCTTTGCCCGCCACCGTGCCTTCGAGGCGCCCTTCCGCCCGATGCTGCGCACCACCCCTTCCGCCCTGGAACTCATGCCCGAGACCGAAACCCCTTCGCCTTCATAAAGAGGACTTCCATTGAGTGAATTGACCGCCAACGCACGCAACACCTCACCCCGCTCCACCCAGGCCCGGCCCGAGCCGAAACTGATCCTGGCCACCGACCTGGATGGCACCTTCCTGGCGGGCAGCCCCGACCAGCGCCACCGCCTCTACCGGCTGGTCGATCAACACCCCGAGATCTGCCTGATCTTCATCACCGGCCGCGGGCTGGAAGCGGTCATGCCGCTACTGACCGACCCGGCCATCCCCCGCCCCGACTACGTGGTCTGCGACGTTGGCGCGACCGTGGTCGACGGGCACAGCCTGCTGCCGCTGCAGCCCCTGCAGTCCAAGATCGACGGACGCTGGCCGGGCGAACAGACCGTGGCCCAGGCCATGCGCGCCTTCCCCGCCCTGGTCCGCCAGGACGTGCCGCAGGAGCGTCGCTGCTCGTACTTCTGCGATCCCGAAACGCTGACCCAGCTGCGCCCGCAGATCGAGGAAGCCGTGGGCCAGCTGGGCTGCTCGGTGCTGTACTCGGCCGACCGCTACCTGGACATCCTGCCGCCGGACACCGACAAGGGCCGCACGCTCAAGGCCTTGTCCAAGCAGCTCAAGCTGCCCCGCGACAAGGTCCTGGTGGCCGGCGACACCCTCAACGACCTGTCGATGTACATGGCCGGCTTCCGCGGTGTCTGCGTGGGCGACTCGGAGCCGGCGCTGATCGAGGCCACCGGCTCGCTCAGCGATGTGCTGCACGCCGAGCAGCCCGGCTGCGGCGGCATCCTGGAGGCGATCAACCATTTCAAGCTGCTGGCCAAGGACGACCCCTACCTGCCGGTCTCGCGCACCGCGCCGACCGGCAAGGCCGAGCTGCTGATGGTCTACCACCGCCTG
This sequence comes from Pseudoxanthomonas sp. JBR18, assembly GCF_028198165.1. Lineage (NCBI taxonomy): Bacteria > Pseudomonadati > Pseudomonadota > Gammaproteobacteria > Lysobacterales > Lysobacteraceae > Pseudoxanthomonas > Pseudoxanthomonas sp. JBR18. The sequence continues at coordinate 2,586,965 of NZ_CP116339.1, read as the reverse complement.
CCCTACGAGGAGTTCTTCGAAGATGGCGAGGTGGTGCGCCGCCAGCCAAAGTCGCCCAACGGCATCATTCCCTCGCTGCTGGGGTTCTTCCAGGGCGGGCAGACCGGCTCGTGGGTGGCCTGGAGCATCGACGACCCCAAGCGTGGACCGTTCCAGACCCACACCACGGTCGATGAGAAATATCCCAACCTGACGGCCGCGCGCGTCCCGCTGAGCAAGCAGGAGGTGGACATCTTCTACAAGCGCTTCAGCAAGGAAGCGTTCTGGCCGATGCTGCACGTGTTCTGGGAACGCGCCAAGTTCCGCGAGGACGACTGGCAGGTGTTCCTCAAGGTCAACCGCAAGTTCGCCGAGGCCACCGCCGCCGAGGCGGCCGAGGGCGCGACCATTTGGATCCACGATTACAACCTGTGGATGGTGCCGGCCTACCTGCGCGAGATGCGCCCGGACGTGAAGATCGCCTTCTTCCACCACACCTACTTCCCCTCGGCCGACGTGTTCAACGTGGTGCCCTGGCGCAAGGAGATCATCGGCAGCCTGCTGTCGTGCGACTACGTGGGCTTCCACATCCCGCGCCAGGTGGAGAATTTCGTGGACGTGGTGCGCGGCGTGGCCCCGGTCGAACGGCTGCGCAGCGAAAGCTGCGCGCCGCGCTTCCTCACCTACGGCTGCGCGGTGGGCCTGGACACGATGACCACCCGCCTGCGCGTGGCCGGACGCGAGGTGGCATTGGGCGCGCATCCGGTCGGCACCGACCTGCGCCGGATCAAGGACGTGCTGTCCAATCCGGATGTGCGCAACAACATCTACAAGCTGCGTCGCGAGATCGGCGCCCGCAAGCTGGTGCTGTCGGTCGAGCGCCTGGACTACACCAAGGGCACCCTGGCCAAGCTGGAAGCCTTCGAGCGACTGCTCGAGTCGCATCCCCACCTGTACAACAAGGTCACCTTGTTGATGATCTGCGTGCCGGCGGCCAAGGAAATGACCGTCTACCGCCAGCTGCAGAACCAGATCGAGCAGGCCGTGGGCCGCATCAACGGCCGCTTCGCCCAGTTGGACTGGACGCCGGTGCGCTTCTTTGCCCAGGCCTTCCCGTTTGCGGAGGTGGTGGCGCATTACGCGGCCGCCCAGGTCATGTGGATCACCCCGCTGCGCGACGGCCTGAACCTGGTCGGCAAGGAGTTCGTGGCGACCCAGGGCATCGAAGGCGGCAACGGCATCCTGGTGCTGAGCGAGTTCGCCGGCGCGGCCGCCGAGCTCAAGGGCGCGGTGCTGACCAACCCGCACGACCAGGCCGACCTGACCGCCGCGCTGTCCCAGGCCCTGCAGATGCCCGACGATGAGGCCGGTGACCGCCTGCGCCAGCTCTACGACATCGTCGAGTACTACGACGTGGATCGCTGGGGCCAGGAGTTCCTGGAGGCGGTGCGCGCCTCGACCACGCCGGCCGTCAGCGGGCCCACCGGCAAGAAGAAGGCCCGGACCTTCGCCCAGCAGCGCCACCACGCCGCCTGATCGCGATCGACCAGGCAGCTGCGACGGGGCCGGCACATGCCGGCCCCTTTGTTTTCCGCGTGCCGCCATGGATTACCATCGGCGCCATGCGTCAGGACGACACCCGCCGGCCGATCGCCGCGCGCAACACCGGATGGGCCAGGCGCCTGAGCATGGCCCTGGCCGCGTCTTCGATCACCCCCAACCAGATCTCCCTGCTGAGCATCGTATTTGCCGCCATGGGCGCGGCGATGCTGGCCTGGGTGGCCATCCCGCCGGGCCTGCTGTTGGCGGCGGTGTGCATCCAGCTGCGCCTGGTGTGCAACCTGCTCGATGGCATGGTCGCGGTGGAAGGCGGACGCGGAACGGCCACCGGCCCGCTCTACAACGAGTTCCCCGATCGCGTCGCCGATACCCTGCTGCTGGTCGCGCTGGGCCATGCCTGCGGCCGTCCCTGGCTGGGCTGGCTGTGCGCCGTGCTGGCAGTCCTGACCGCCTATGTGCGCGTCTCCGGCGGCGCGCTGGGCCTGGCCCAGGACTTTCGTGGTCCCATGGCCAAGCCGCACCGCATGGCCGTGCTGACCGCCGGGTGCGTGATCGGCGCGCTGGAGATCTGGCTGCATGGCACGCGCTGGACGCTGCTGGTGGCCGCGGTTGTGATCGCTGCTGGCGCCGCAGCCACCTGCCTCACCCGCAGCGCGGCCATCGCCCGCGCCATGCGCGCGCGCGGGTCGGCGTGATCGACCGATTGCTGGTGGCGATCGGCAAGGCGCTGATCGGCGCCTCGCCCCGCTGGATCGGCAGCCATCCGGTCCCGAGCCAGCGGGTCTATTTCGCCAACCACGGCAGTCACCTGGATACGCTGGCGCTGTGGTCGGCGCTGCCACCGCCGCTGCGCCGCCGCACCCGCCCGGTGGCCGCGCGCGACTACTGGGGCGGCGGCGGGCTCCGGGGCCTGATCGCCGGGCCCGGGTTGAACGTGGTGCTGATCGACCGCCGCCGCCAGGACCAAGACACCGATCCTCTGCAGCCGCTGTACGACGCGATCGAGGCCGGCGACTCGCTGATCCTGTTCCCCGAAGGCACGCGCAATCTGGAGCGCGACCTGCTGCCGTTCAAGTCCGGGCTCTACCACCTGGCCTATCGCTATCCCGAGGTCGAGCTGGTCGCCGTGCACCTGGACAATGCACGCCGCAGCCTGCCCAAGGGCAGCCTGCTGCCGGTGCCCCTGATCTGCACCGTGCGCTTCGGCCCGGCGCTGCGCCTGGAGCCGGGCGAAGATAAGGCCGCCTTCCTGACGCGTGCCCGCGAGGCCGTGCAGGCGCTCGCTCCGCAGGCCTGACCCGCGCGAGGATGATGCTGCCCATGGACGCCCTGCCCTTCAATGGATTCCTCAGCGCCGCGATTGCCCAGGCGCCGCCCCGGTTCTGGGGGATGATCGGCGGCGTGATGGCCCTGCTGCTGGTGGCCTCGGCCATCGGCTGGGTACTGGGCCGACGCAGGCCCGGCACGGTGGTGGACAACCTCAACGCGCGCATCAACGCCTGGTGGGTGATGGTCGCGGTGCTGCTGGTGTGCTTCCTGATCGGCAAGGTCGCCACCCTGGTGCTGTACGCGCTGCTGTCGTGCTTCGCGCTGCGCGAGTTCTTTACTTTGACCCCCACCCGGCGTGGCGACCACCTGGCGCTGTGCCTGTGCTTTTACGTGGCCGTACCGCTGCAGTACTGGTTGATCGGGATCGGCTGGTACGGGCTGTTCGTCATCTGCATCCCGGTCTATGGCTTCCTGCTGCTGCCGGCGGTGACCGCCCTGCAGGGCGAGACCGAGAACTTCCTGGAGCGCAACACCAAGGTGCAGTGGGGGCTGATGCTGTGCGTGTACTGCCTGAGCCACGCGCCGGCCCTGATGTTGCTGCACATCCCCGGCTACGAAGGGCAGAACCTGCTGTTGCTGTTCTACCTGCTGCTGGTGGTACAGCTGTCCGACGTGCTGCAGTACGTGTTCGGCAAGCTGTTCGGCAAGCGCCTGCTGGCGCCGAAGGTCAGCCCCTCCAAGACGGTCGAGGGCCTGGTCGGTGGTGGCCTGTCGGCCGCGGCGATCGGCGCCGCGCTGTGGTGGGTCACCCCGTTCACCCCGCTGCAGTCGGCGCTGCTGTCGCTGCTCATCGTGCTGTGCGGATTCCTGGGCGGGCTGGCGCTATCGGCCACCAAGCGCAGCCTGGGCGCCAAGGACTGGGGCACGATGATCGAAGGCCACGGCGGCGCGCTGGACCGGTTGGATTCGGTGGTCTTCGCCGCGCCGGTGTTCTTCCACGTGGTGCGCTACGCGTTCCAGTAAACCAAGCCGTATAGCCCCTCAGTAGAACGCCGTCTGCCCGACGCGCCAGCTGGCCCAGGCCAGCAGCAGGACCACCACGACCTGGCCGGCGCGTGCCCCATGGACCTGGGGAACGCGCACCAACAGGCGGATCCCGACCAGGGCGAAAGCCACCGCGCACAGGAAGGCGATGCGCATGCCCGACAGATACGCCGTCGGCGAGAACCCCATCATGCCCAGCGAGGCCAGCCCCAATAGCAACACGCCTCCCATCCGTGCCGCTTGGCGCGGACGCGGCCAGAACGCGACGGCACAGGCCACCACCAGTGCGCCCACGCTCCCCGCCGCCCAGGCGCTGCGCAGATAGCGGGACAGCTGCCATGTCGCCTCGCCATCCAGCCTGGCCGGCAGCAGGGCGTACAGCGGCTGGCCCGGCACGCCTGGCAGCCACAGCAGCACCTGCGCCAGGGCGATGAGCAGAACCACCGCCAGCACCACGCGCAGGCCACGCGCCAGGGGGCTGCCCCACAGCAGCACCAAGGCCAGCACCTCCATCACCGTCGCCAGATAGTTGCGCGGGTCGGCGAAGGCCCGCCCGATCAAGCCCAGCCCGATGCGCAGCTTGTCCCAGACATCCTGGTCGGCGAAGTTGGGAAAGCGCATTCCCTGTTCCTGCAGATAGCGCACCGCGTTGCCCGGCGCGCTCAGGGCGAAGGCCGCGTTGGCGCACAACAGCAGCACCTGCGCCAGGTCCCAGCCATTCCAGCGCCCCTGGCGCATCCGCCAGACGAACAGGCCCAGCGTCAGCGGCACCAGGACCAGGGCCAGCTGGTCGCAATACGCCGCCAGCATGGCCGACAGGCAGCAGCCCAGGCGCTGCGGCCAGCCGCAGGGGGTGCGGTCGACCAGCGGCACCAGCGACCACAGTCCCAGCGCGACCGGCCACAGGTAGTTGAGCGAGCCGGTCAGCCACCAGGCCGCCTCGAAGGTGATCTGCGGGGTCATCGACACGAACAGCGCGAACGCCAGCGTCATCGCACCGTCCTGCGACAGCCCGGTGCCGACGCGCGCCAGCCGCCCCATCGCATGGCACAACAGCAACACCATCAGTGCGTTGAGCACGCGCCACACCCAGGTGTGGTGGACCAGCACCACCAGCACGGCCTCGATCGGCAGGCGGCCGGTCCAGGTGTGATAGCGATGCACCAGATAGTCCTGCAGCGTGTACTGCGACAGCATGGTGGCGAAGTAACGGTCGTCGGCGATGGGAGCGTCGCCCACGCCGAACAGGTGGATGCAGGCCACCGACACCAGCACCCAGGCCAGTCCCCACGCCGGCCAGCGCACGCCTGCCTGGGTCATCGTGCGGGCACCGGACAGGCCAGCGGCAGCAGCACGCGATCGCCACCTTCGCGCCAGTCGACGAACAGCTGCGCGCCCTGTGCCTGGACGCCCGCGGTTGCCAGGTCGAGCGAGGCGGCGAACCCCGGCGCGTGATAGTTCACCGTATCGCCGGTGCGCGCGTGGACCGCGTCTGTCAGGTCCGGGCGCTCAAGCCAGGCCGTCTTCAATGCCACCACCCGCCCTTCGGCCAGGCGCATGACCACCCGGCTGTGGGTCAGCGGCCAACCGCGCCCCTTGTGCACGACCCAGCCGCGCACCAAGACCGCCTCCGGCCCTAGGCGACAGGCTTCGGTGGCGTGCAGGAAGGCCGGTGGCACCGCGACCGTGGCCCCCTCCAGCCGCACTTCCGGCGCGGCGTTGTCCCGCAGGTACAGCCCCAGATACAGCGCCGGGAACGCCAACGCACAGGCGATCAGGGCCGCCAGGGCCCAACGGTCCAGCAATGGCGAGGCATCCGCGAAGGGGGGCATGGAGGCTGGGCGCTGGGACAGTGGGGGCCGGCTACAATGGTCGCATGTCCCTCCTGCAACTTTCCCGCGTCGACTACAGCGTCGGCGGCCCGCTGCTGCTCGAACACGTCGAGCTGTCCATCGAATCCAACGAGCGCGTGTGCATCGTCGGGCGCAACGGCGCCGGCAAGTCCACCCTGATGAAGCTCATCGCCGGCGAACTGCACGCCGACGATGGCGAGGTGCGCCTGCAATCCGGCACCGTGGTCGCGCGCATGGCCCAGGAAGTGCCCCCGGACACGGCAGGCAGCATCTTCGACGTGGTCGCCGAAGGCCTGGGCGCGCTGGGCCAGATGCTGGCCGACTACCACCACGCCCTGCACGCCGGGGACATGGAGGCCATGGGCCGCGCCCAGACCCTGATCGAGGACAACAACGCCTGGGACCTGGACCGTCGCGTGCAGGCCACCCTGGACCGGCTGGAACTCGATGGGGAATCGGATTTCGCCGGCCTGTCCGGCGGCATGAAGCGCCGGGTGCTGCTGGCCCAGGCCCTGGTGCGCGCACCGGACATCCTGCTGCTGGACGAACCGACCAACCACCTGGACATCGAGGCCATCGACTGGCTGGAAGGCTTTCTCAAGTCCTTCGAGGGCAGCCTGATCTTCGTCACCCATGACCGCAGCTTCCTGCGCAATCTGGCCACGCGCATCGTCGAGATCGACCGCGGCCAGGTCACCAGCTGGCCGGGCGACTACGACAACTACCTGCGCCGGCGCGAGGAGCGCCTGCATGCCGAGGCGCAGGAGAACGCGCGCTTCGACAAGCTGCTGGCCCAGGAAGAAGTGTGGATCCGCCAGGGCATCAAGGCCCGCCGCACCCGCAACGAAGGCCGCGTGACCGCGCTCAAGGCCATGCGCAACGAGCGCGCCAAGCGCCGCGAGTTGACCGGCAACGTGCGCATGGAGACGGCCAACGCCCAGTCCTCCGGCAAGAAGGTCATCAGCGCCGAGCACATCACCCAAGCGTATGCCGGGCGCGTGCTGCTGGACGACGTCTCGGTCAACATCATGCGCGGCGATCGGGTCGGCATCATCGGCCCCAACGGCTCGGGCAAGTCGACCTTGCTGAAGATCCTGCTGGGCGAACTGGTCCCCCAGCAGGGCGAAGTGGAGCTGGGCACCAACCTGCAGATCGCCTACTTCGACCAACACCGCAGCCAGCTGGACGAGACCCGCAACGCGCTGGAGAACGTCGCCCAGGGCACCGACTTCGTCGAGATCAACGGCGCGCGCAAGCACATCATCGGCTACCTGCAGGATTTCCTGTTCTCGCCCGAACGCGCCCGCGCGCCGATCACCCGCCTGTCCGGCGGCGAGCGCAACCGCCTGCTGCTGGCCAAGCTGTTCGCCCAGCCTTCCAACCTGCTGGTCATGGACGAACCGACCAACGACCTGGACGTGGAGACCCTGGAGCTGCTCGAAGAGCTGCTGGCCGACTACACCGGCACCCTGCTGCTGGTCAGCCACGACCGCGACTTCATAGACAACGTGGTCACCAGCACCCTGGTGCTGGAAGGCGAAGGGCGCGTCGGCGATTACGTGGGCGGCTACAACGACTGGCTGCGCCAGCGCCCGCGCGGCAAGGCCGGCTTCGACAGCAACGCCAGGCAGACCGACCGCAGCGTGACCGAACAGGTGGTCGCGGCCAACGCGGCGGCGGCGCAGGCGCCGGCCGCACCAAAGAAGAAACTCAGCTTCAAGGACCAGCGCGAGCTGGAACAGCTGCCGGGCCAGATCGAGCGGCTGGAAGCGGCCATCGCCGCGCGCACCGAGGCGATGGCCCAGCCGGCGTTCTTCCAGCAGGACAGCGCCACCATCGTGGCCGAAAACGAGGCCCTGGCCGGCCTCCACGCCGAACTGGAAACCGCCTACGCCCGCTGGAGCGAACTGGACGGCTGAACCCCGACACCGCCCGCCCCTTCGCGCGGCGGTGTTGACCCGGCGGCACGCCGTGTTGCGTTCGCGCGCACGGACATTGGCATGACGCAAACAGAACCGGCCCTAGACTAGCGGGTCTGTTTTCACTGTCTTGCGAGGCCATGCCATGTCATCCGTCCCTTCCCTTGAAATGCTCGACGGCCGCACCATCCCGCAGTTCGGCCTGGGCGTGTGGCAGACGCCTGCCGACGAGACCGCGCGCGTGGTCGGCGAGGCGTTCAAGCTGGGCTACCGCCACATCGACACCGCCGCCATCTACAAGAACGAGGAAGGCGTCGGCCAGGCCATCGCCGAGTCCTCGCTCAAGCGCGATGAGCTGTTCATCACCACCAAGCTGTGGAATGAGGACCAGGGCTACGACAGCACGCTCAAGGCGCTGGACACCAGCCTGGCCAAGCTCAAGCTGGACTATGTCGACCTCTACCTGATCCACTGGCCGTGCCCGGCCAATGGCAAGTTCGTGGACAGCTGGAAGGCGATGATCGCCGCGCGCGATGCTGGCAAGGTCAAGTCGATCGGCGTGTCCAACTTCCGCGTCGAGGATATCGAGCACCTGGCCGCACAGACCGGCGTGCTGCCGGTGGTCAACCAGATCGAGCTGCACCCGCTGCTGCAGCAGGCTGCGCTGCGCGACTACGGCCAGACCCACGGCATCCTGACCGAAGCCTGGAGCCCGCTCGCCCAGGGCGGCGAATTGCTGGACAACCCGATCCTCAAGGACATCGCCGACCGCCACAGCAAGAGCGCCGCCCAGGTGATCCTGCGCTGGCACATCCAGCTGGGCAACGTCGTGTTCCCCAAGTCGGTCAATCCGGCGCGCCTGCAGGAGAACATCGACGTGTTCGACTTCAAGCTGAGCCTGGAGGACATGGCCGCCATCGCCAGCCTGGACGCCGGCAAGCGCCGCGGCCCGGACCCGTCCGAGCTCAATTGAGGCATGGGTGATGCTGCATTAAAGAAGCCGCCTTCGGGCGGCTTCTTTGTGTCTGTGTCATGCCGGAATGTCGGCCCTGAAAACGCCGCAACTCACGCAACGCACGACGACCTGTAGAGCGGAGCTCGCTCCGCTGGGGCTTTTCCGACCACCTAGCCGGAAGGCAGCGGAGCAAGCTCCGCTCTACAACAGGAGCGGCGGCAACCGATCTCATGCAGCGCCGGAGCTCAACCGGTGTTCTGCACACCCCGCGACACGCCGTTGACGCTAGCCACCCAGCGCAGACCGTAGAGCGGAGCTCGCTCCGCTAGGGCCTTCCCGACCACCTGACCGGAGGGCAGCGGAGCAAGCTCCGCTCTTATCTGCTGTGGATCTGTCAGGTTAGGTGTCGAGCGCCGGCGTGGGCCACCGTCTCCGCTCTGGATCTGACGATCGCTTTGTAGCCTGGTGCCCACGCCGGAAGCTCCCTTGATCCGCCCGAACAGTTGCCCGAGCCGACACTCGGATGGATAAGACTGGGCAAGCGGGGGAGTGCTCGACCCTTCCAGCCTAACGGAGATGCGCCATGCACGGGATCGGGATCGATGTGAGCAAGGCCACCTTGGAGGTGGCCGTCTACCATGGCCCTTGGCGGCAGTTCGACAACACCGTCGCCGGTCATCGCAAACTGGCCGCTTGGCTCAAGCCCCTGGCCGTGCGCCGGGTGGTGTTGGAGCCCACCGGCGGCTATGAGCAGCAGGTGCTCGATGCCCTGCATGCAGCAGGCCTGCCGGTGGTGCGGGCTAACGCGCGCCAGGTCCGTGACTTTGCCCGGGCCACCGGACAACTGGCCAAGACCGATCGGTTGGATGCGGCCGTGCTGGCTCAGATCGCCCAGGTCCTTGATCTGCCGCTTTATCAGCCGGCGCATCCATGGCAGCGTCGGCTGGCCGAGTATGTGCAGAGCCGTCGTCAGGTCGTCCAGATGCTGGTCAGCGCCGAACAACAGCTGGGTTGGGTCAAGGACCGCCAGCTACGCGGTGCGTTGCAGGCCAATGTCCTCCAACTCACCAAGAGCAAGGCCTTTCTGGATCAGCAGATTGCCCAACAGGTGCGCCAGCAGCCACAACTGGAGGCGATCCAGACGCTCAAGGGCGTGGGGCCGGTGTTGTTGGCGGTCCTGGCCAGCGAGCTTCCTGAACTGGGCAGGCTCGATGGCAAGGCGATTGCCAAGCTGGTCGGGGTGGCGCCACTGGCACGCGACAGCGGCACCCTGCGCGGCACCCGCAGCATCTGGGGTGGCCGCGCTGACATCCGCCAGGCCCTGTACATGTCGGCCCTGTCGGCTTTGCGCTACGAGCCGCGTCTACGCCAGTTCTACCAATCCCTGCGTGCTCGCGGCAAAGCGGCCAAGGTGGCCATCGTGGCGGTCATGCGCAAGATGCTGGTGATCCTCAATGCGCGTGCACGCGACGCCTGGAGCGTGCTGCCGGCGGGGGAGTGAGGAAGACAGTTGCTACGGGCACCCGACGTTCGCTGACAGGTGTGGCCGTTCCGCGGGTCAGCTCACCCAGCCGGCGATGACGAACAGCGCCATCAGCGCCAACCACAGCAGCAGGATGCGCCACACCAGGCTCATCGCATCGCGCAGCTCCGGCATCTCGCGCAGGGGCGGTTGCGGAATACCATCGTCCAGGTAGTCGCGCGCTTCGTCCGCCAATTCGGCGCGGACGCTGGCTCGCGCCGCCGCGCCAAGAAAGCCGGTCTGCAGCTGCAGCCGCGCACCGTCGGCCGCGCGCCAGGCCGCGTAGACGGCATCGAAATGGCTCATCAGCGCCATCGACAGCGTCATCAGCTGGGCAACCGGCCACTCCATCATCAGCAACAGGCGCTGGGCCGCGGCCCGATGTCCAGGGGGAAGCGATTGCGCCGTCACCCCGGTGGCCGAGATCGCGCACAGGCGGTACAGCACCGCGCCGAACGGGCCAAGGACCAGAAACCAGAACACCACCGAAAACCAGCGCGCCAGCGCGCTGCGGAACACCGCCTCGACCAGCAGGCCTGGATCGCTCGGCGCAGCGCCGGGTTCCGGCCACAGCTGCGAGATCGCCACGCGCTGTTCGACGCTGTCCTCGGCATCCAGCACGGCGCGGACGTCCGCATCCAGGTCACGTGGTCCCCAGGACCAGACCAGAACCACGATGCCAAACACAAACCCCAGCACGCCAAGCAGCGGCGCATGCAGCCACCACTGCAGCAGCGCGACGATCGCCAGCCAGGGCAGCATGGCCAGCACCAGCCCGGCGGCCCCGCCCCAGCGCGGCTGCGCGCGCAGGTGGACATCGAGCCACATCAGCCAGCGCGCATAGAGGTCGTGACGCCGCCATGCCGCCACGGCGTTCGGGGCGAACTGGCCCAACAGCACCGCCACCACGACGGCCACCAGGGTATTGGACATGATCGGTTCCTCCGCGGGCGAGTTTAGGACAGGCCCGCGACGGCGCGGCACGGCGCCCTCATGCGGTCATCTTCCGATACCAGTGCTCGATCAGCGCGCGGGCGATGGACAACGGCGGGGACAGCAGCAGTTCGCCCTCGCCTCGCATCGCCGCGCCGATCTGCTCGACCGTGCACCAGCGCGCATCCTCCAGTTCATCGTTCACCACCGGCGGGTCGGGCTCGGCATCGGCCTCGAAGCCCAGCATCAACGCCCCGGGAAACGGCCACGGCTGCGCGCCCAGGTAGCGTGCCGCGCGCACCCGCACCTGGGTTTCCTCCAGGACCTCGCGCGCAACGGTCTGCTCCAGGCTTTCGCCGGGTTCGACGAAGCCGGCCACCACCGAATAGCGCCCCGCGGGCCAGGCGGCCTGACGCCCGAGCAGCAGGCGCCGCCCGTCGCTGACCGCCACGATCACCGCCGGATCGACGCGCGGATAGTGCTCGGTCCGGCATTGGGTGCAGCGCGCGGTATAGCCGGCGCGGCGGAACTCGACCCGGCCACCGCAGACGCTGCAATAGCGATTGCGGCGCTGCCAGTGCAGCAGCGCGCGGGCCTGGGCGAAGGCAGTGGAATCGGCATGGGCCCACTCGGCCGCGGCCTGGCGCAGTTCCATGCGCCCGGTGACATCCAACGCGATCAGGTCGGCGGAGATCGCGAACCAGCCGACCTTGCCGCGCAGGCCCAGGAAGATCGCCTGACCCGGGCCGCCTCCGATTTCTTCACCGGTCGGCGCCAACAGGTTGCCATGCCCGTCGGCGAAGCACTGGCCATCGGCGTCGATCACCAGCACCCGGGCCTGCGGCCACAGCGCGGCCAGGGCCTTGCCGTCGTCACGCAGCGCGTCGGCGCGGTCCAGCGGCTCGGCCACGAACGAAAAACCGGACAACGGTCCGGTCTCGATCGGGAAAGGACGGGGCGGGCGGCCTGTCTGCGCCGGCATCAGACGCTGAAGCTGCTGCCGCAACCGCAGGTGGTCTTGGCGTTGGGATTGCGGATCACGAACTGCGCCCCGTGCAGGCTTTCGGTGTAGTCCACCTCCGCGCCCATCAGATACTGCAGGCTCAGCGGATCCACCAACAAGGTCACCTCATCGGTCTGCAGCGCCAGGTCGTCCTCGGCCCGGTTCTCGTCGAACTCGAAGCCGTACTGGAAGCCCGAACACCCGCCCCCTTCGATATAGACGCGCAAGGCCAGGTCGGCATTGCCTTCCTCGGCGATCAGCTCGCGCACCTTGGCGGCGGCGGCATGGGTGAAGTTCAACGGCCGGTCCAGGGACTGGTAGTCCGGCGTCGGTGCAGCGGTCGGCAGGGAGACAAGCGTGCTCATGCGTGCAGGATGGGGCCAGCGCAGGGCCAGTTCAACCCGCCACGGCCGTCGGCTCGGGCACATCGGCCGGTCCGGGCTCGGTGGCCTCGGTCCAGGTGAAGGACTGGTCCACACGGCTACCGTCATCGGGCTGCAACCGTGCGGTCACGCGCAGCGGCTTAAACGCGGGCGGCAGCACCACTTCGCCCTCGAGCTGCTGGAAGTACTTGAACGAATACGCCATGCCATCGGCACCAGGCTGCTGGCGCAGGCGTGGCCAATCCAATGTTTCCAGCTTGCCGTCGTGGGTCCCTTCGACCACCAGCTGCAGGCGCCCACGATTGACCGCACCGCGGTTGAGGTTCTGGGTCAGCGTCGCGGTGAAATGCCAGGCCTGGTCGGTCTGCGGCACCAGGGTCAGCTGATGGACCGCCAGGCCGCGGCGCTGGGCGGTCGAACCGACGAAGCGCTCGTAGAAGGCCACATCCGCACGTAGGCCGGCGATCTGCTCATCGCGCTCCCCCAGGGTGTCCTGCAGATCCCGGTTGGCCTCGCGGCTGATCTGGTCCGAGCGCGACAGCGTGGCGACCTGCTGCTCCAAGTCGCGGGCATGCGCCTGCGCGGCGCGCCACTCGGCGGGCGTGGGCAAGGCACTGGCCGCCGGTGAAAACACTATCCACGCGCCCCACGCGCCGAAGGCCAGCGCGACCAGCATTGCAGCACCCAGGCCGATCACCAGCGCACGGGCACCGCGACTGATCGGTAGCAGGTGCGGCCCTTCCGGGCTAGGCGGCGGACCGGCGGGTTCGGACGGGGACATGGCCGCAGCATAGCCAGCCCCGCTTGAGAGCGTTCTGAATGCCCGGCGCAGGGGCCGGGCCGCGTTCAGCCGTTGGCGGCCAGCGCCAGCGAAGGCGACGCATTGGGACGTTCCTCCCCGGGCGCCGCCTGCTCCTGGTCCTGCAGATGAACCAGGTTGCCGCTGAGCACGGCACCCGCGCGCATTTCCACGATTTTGTAGTGCACGTTGCCGTTGACCCGCGCCTTGGGCGCAAGCTCCACCCGCTCGGCGGCGCGCACGTCGCCCTCGACCCGCCCATTGAGGATCACGACCGGCACATCGATCTGGCCTTCGATCACGCCCTGCTCGGCCAGGGTCAGCATGGCCGGCTGACCCGGGGCAGCGAAGACACGCCCGTGGATGCGGCCTTCCACCACCAGCCCGCCGCTGAACTGCAGGTCGCCTTGCAGCACGACCTGGGCACCGATCAGGGTGTCCACGGCCTGACCATCGTGAAAGCTGCTCTTCTTGTTGTTCTTCAACATGACATCTCCAAGCGGGGATCGGGGTGGGTCGCGCCTGCGGCTCAGGCGTCGGCGGTCGTCCAGTCGAATTCGCGCTGCAGCGGCGCCTGCTCGGGCACCAACAAGGACACCCGCACCCGGTGCGGGGTGAAACCGGCCGGCAATACCACGTTGCCGTTCAGCTCCTGGAAGTAGCGGAACGAAAACGCCTGCGGGCTCGCCGCGTGGCCGGGGTGCAACTGCGCCCAGTCCAGCACCTCGCGCCTGCCCTCGCGGGTGCCTTCCACGCTGAACTGCATCTTGCCGCTGCTGATCGCACCCCGGTTGAGGGTCTGGGTCAGCACCACGCGATAGCCGAAGGCGCCATCGCCGTGATCGGAAAAGCGCGTGGAAAACGCGCCCAGCCCCTTGCGCTCGGCGGTCGGTCCGACCAAGCGCGCGTAGAAGGCCACGTCGCTGCGCAGATCGGCGATCTGGGTCTCGCGCTGGGCCAGGGTGTCCTGCAAGTCCAGATTGGCGGCCCGGCTGATCCGATCGGACTGCTCCAGCAGCGCGACCTGGCGACGCAGCCGCTCCAGCTCGGCCTGCACCTGGCGGGAAGGCGCGCCCACGGCGGGCGCCGGTGCCGCCACGGAGGCGGTGGCGGTGGTGGTGGCGGCGGACCCCGCATCGGCCCACCACCACACCGCCGCGCCGGTGACCAGCAGCGATAGCAGCCAGGCCAGCACCACGGCGCTGCGACGCCAGTTCGAGCGTCGGGGCTGCGCGGTCACGATGCGGTACTGCGGGAAGGTGGAATTCATGGGCGGCAGGCAGGTGAAACGGACGAATCGGGCGCCCGGTCGGGCCAGACCCCACGCGCGGGCGCGACCCCGGCGGGGCCTATACTTGGGACGAGCTGACGGGCCCCTGTGCATTCACGCCCCCGTCACGACCCAAGTCTAGGGGATCTGGCGCCATGACCGAAGCCCACCTGTTCGTGATCGGGATCCTGCTGGCCTGGATGGCGGGCATTCGCGTGTATCTCACCGTCTTCGGCATCGGCCTGGCGGGCTTGCTGGGCTGGGTGGATCTGCCCCCTGCCCTGCAGCCCACCGAGTCGTGGTGGGTGCTGGGGACGTCCGGGGCCCTGGCGCTGACGGAGTTCTTCGCCGACAAGATCCCCGGCGTGGATTCGATCTGGGACCTGCTGCAGACCCTGGCCCGCGTCCCGGCCGGCGCTTTCCTGGCCGCGGCCACGCTGTCACCGGATGGTCAGTTGGGGACTGGCGCGCTGGCGGCGGGCGCGGGCGTGGCGCTCACCAGCCACGTCCTGAAATCAGGAACGCGCGCGCTGCTCAACACCTCGCCCGAACCGGTCAGCAACTGGACCGCCTCGCTGACCGAAGACGCCATGGTCACCGGCGGCCTGGCCCTGGCCCTGCTGCATCCCTGGCTGGCGCTGGCCGTCGTCGTGATCCTGAGCGTGTCGGTGGGCTGTCTGCTGGTGTGGATCGCCCGCGCAGTCTGGCGCCGTCTGCGCCCCGGTCCCCGCATGGCAGCCTCGCCCCCCTGAATGCGTTCTTGACAGCGTCAGGTGCGGTCCGTCGCATAATGCAGCCTCAGTCTTCCAGGAAGCACGATGTCCGCAACGCCATCGCCCGCCCCATCGTTCTCCGCTGCCGCCCCCTCGCTGGTGCGCGCGGAGATTCCGCCGCCGCACTATTGGCGACGTTGGACCGACGATGTCGATGTACCGACCATGCAGGCATCCTCGGAGCCGGCCGACGATGCGCCAGCCGCGTCCGATGCCGGTGCTCCTGGCGCGCCGCCCGCGCCAGCCGGCTCGGCTTCCACCGGCCAGGTAGAATCTCCGTACCGCGTGCTGATCGTGGAGGACGATCGCCCGCAGGCCCTGTTCGCGCAAAGCGTATTGCATGGCGCGGGCATGCTGGCCGAGGTGGAAATGGATGCGGAAAAGGTCATCGACAGCATCCAGCGCTTCGTGCCGGATCTGTTGCTGATGGATCTGCACATGCCCGGCCGCGACGGCATGGCCCTGACCGTGGCCATCCGTGAGCGTCAGGAATACCTGGACCTGCCCATTGTGTTCCTGACCGGCGACCCGGATCCGGAGCGCCAGTACGACGCCCTGGACAGCGGCGCCGACGATTTCCTGACCAAGCCGATCCGCCCACGCCATCTGATCGCGGCGGTCTCCAACCGCATCCGGCGCATGCGCCAGCGCGTCCCGGCCCAGCTGATCACCGCAGCGCCGGCGGCCGTGGCCGTCACCCAATCCCAGGATCTCAATCCCGATACCGGCCTGCACACCCGGGCCTACGTCCTGCAGCAACTGGAGTCGGCGCTGGAAGAGCATGCCGAGGGTGGGCTGTTCTTCGTCGAGATCGCCGGCGCACTTGGCCTGCGCGAGCGTTATGGGTACGCCCAGTATGAACAGTTGATGATGCGGGCCGCCCAACAGCTGTCGGCCTTCGCCGCGCCGCAGCCGCTGGCCCGGCTGAACGACAACAGCTTCCTGACCATCGCCCGCGGCCTGCCCAAGGAAGCACAGGAGGGCTTCGCCCGCTCGCTGCACGACCAGTTGGCCAAGGTGTCCCTGCCGGTACGCGGCACCGAGACCATCCAACTGCGCGCGATCATTGGCTATACCGCCTTGGGCCTGGGATTTCCCAACCAGGGCACGGCGATCGAGGCGGCCGAGCAGGCCGCCGTCGAGGCGCGTGGCCTGCCCGGCCACGTGGCCGCCCACGTGCCCGCGCCGACCGCGACCGAAAAGGCCCGCGCCGCGCTGGCCGACACCACGCTGGAGCTGCTGTTCCAGCCGATCGTCTCGGTGGCCGGCGGGGACCAGGCCCAGTTCCAGGTCCTCATGCGCCTGCGTCAGGCCGACGGCAGCCTGCTGCCGGCCGCCCAGGTCGTGCCGGCGGCGGAACTGTCTGGCGATATCGTCGACCTTGATCGCCAGATCGTGGGCCGCGCGCTGGATCTGATCGCGCGTCGCCAGGTCGAAGGCAACAGCCTGCGGCTATTCATTTCGCAGTCCCCGCAGACCCTGGCCCGCGACGATGCCGCGACCTGGCTGCTTGGGGAGATCTCGCGCCGCGGGATCGAACCCAGCTCGCTGGTGATCGACATCCGCCTGTCCGACGCGCTGATCCACACCATGTCCCTGCGTGACTTCTGCCACGCCCCGATGCAGGCGGGCGTGCAGTTCTGCTTGAGCCAGTTCGAACCGGGCACCGAGGCCGAAGCGATGCTCTCGCTGCTGCCGCTGAGCTATCTGCGCGTGTCCAGCCGCTTTGCCGGCGCGCACAAGGACGCCAACCTGCGAGGCCAGCTGCGCGCCACCATCGACCTGGCCCACCGGCAGAACCTGCTGGTGATCGGCCAGCAGATCGAGGATCCGCAGGCCGCCGCCGCCATGTGGATGGGGGGCGTGGACTTCATCCAGGGCAACCTGGTGCAGGGCGTCGGCCAGGACCTGGGCTTCGATTTCCATAACGCGGTGCTGTAGTCGTGTCCGCACCGGGACGTGCGGCCCTGATGTCCTGGCTTGCCGCCGCGGCGGCGGCCTTGCTGCTGGTCGCGCTGTGGCTCGACCTGTCGATGATTCCCGGCCCATGGCTGTTGGTCGCCTTCGCGGCCGGCGTGGCCGCCCTGCTGGCCACCGTGGCCACGCTGGTGATGCTGCATGGCGTGGCGCGCCACGCCGAAGCGGCCGATGCGCGTGCGGCGATCGCCGAATCCGAGCGCCAGATGACCCAACGCGAGGTCGAGCGCCTGGGCCGCATGGAAGGCGAACTGATCAAGGCCAAGCAGGCGGCTGAATCCGCGGTCCTGGCCAAGGGCGAGTTCCTGGCCACGATGAGTCACGAGATCCGCACGCCGCTCAATGGCATCGTGCCGATGCTGGAGCTGCTGTCGCGTTCGGCCCTGGCCCAGGAGCAGCATCAGCTGGTGCAGACCGCGACCAGCTCGTCGCAGGCACTGCTGCGCATCGTCGATGACATCCTCGACTACTCCAAGCTCGAGGCCAACAAGCTCGAACTGGAAAGCACCCCCTTCAACCTGCGCGAAGTCCTCGAGCAGGTCATGCAACTGATGCAGCGCCCCGCCGAGACACGTGGCCTGCGCCTGGGCCTGCAGCTCGACCCCGCCGTGCGCCTGCCCGTGCGCGGCGATCCCCTGCGCCTGCGTCAGATATTGACCAACCTGATCGGCAACGCGATCAAGTTCACCGAACGCGGCTCGGTCACCCTGGTGGCCCGTCGCCTGGGCGAGACCGGCGCCCAGCACCTGCTGCGCTTCGAAGTGCGCGACACCGGCATCGGCATCGACCCCGAGGCCCAGACGCGCCTGTTCAACTCCTTCAGCCAGGCCGACGCCTCCACCACACGCCTGTTCGGCGGCACCGGGCTGGGCCTGGCGATCTGCAAGCGCATCGTCGATCTGATGGGCGGGCGGATCGCGGTGGTGTCCGAGCGGGGGCGAGGCTCGACGTTCTGGTTCGAGATCCCGCTGCTCAAGGCCATCGGCGACCTGCCACCCACCGACACCGCGCCGGGCCAGGCCCGGGTGCTGCTGGTCAGCCCGGACGGGCGCCTGCGCTCGCGGCTATCGAGCCTGATGACGCAATGGGGCCTGTCGCTGCAGTGCGTGGATACGACCCAGGAGGCCCTGGAACGCCTGCGCGCGACCTCCAATGGCTTCACCACCTTGGTCGCCGACCTGGCCAGCGTGCGGACCAGCGCACGCGCGCTGCATCGCGTGGTCGGCCGGGCCACCACTCAGAACGGGATGCAGTTGGTCTGGCTCTACGGCGACGAGCCGGTGCCCGAGGAGCTGCGCCCCGGTGCCACCCTGCTCCCCCGCCAGGCGCACGAGTCGGACCTGCGGGCCCTGCTGAGCCTCATCCCGGCGGCACCGACGAGCGCCGAGCACACACCGACCATCCAGCAGCTGCCGCTACCAGAGCCGGAGACCTACACCGGGATGACGCTGCCCACGCCGGCCATGCCGGCCATGCCGACCGTTGCGCCGGCGGAGGCGGATGGACGCAGGTTGCTGTTGGTCGAGGACAACCCGGTCAACCTGGCGGTCGCCGAGAAGATGCTCGAATCGCTGGGGTTTGCCGCCGACCACGCGGTCAACGGCGTCGTGGCGCTGGAGAAGATGGAGCGCACCCGCTATCCGCTGGTGCTGATGGACTGTCAGATGCCGCTGCTCGACGGCTATACCGCGACCCGACGCTGGCGCGAGCGGGAGGCCGAGCGTGGCCAGGCGCGACTGCCCATCGTGGCGATGACCGCCAACGCGATGGCCGGCGACCGACAACGCTGTCTGGATGCCGGCATGGACGACTACCTGGCCAAACCGGTCGCCCGCCACCTGCTGGACGCCTGCCTCAAGCGCTGGTTGCCGCAGGCCGACGATGAGCATGGCGGTCCCGCCCGATCCGAGGTGGCTTCGCAGCCCACGGCTTCACCGGCACCGGCCCTGGAGCAACCAGCGCCACAGACGCCCCCCGAAGAGATGCCTCCACCCGCGAGCTCTGCTGCTGCCAGCGCCATCGCCGCGCTGGACACCAGCCTGCTGGACGAATTGAGTGAGATCACCGGCCCCGATACCGCGCGCATCATCCAGGTGTTCCTGGAGGATGCCCCGCGCCTGATCTCCGAACTGGAAGCCGCTTCGGCCGTGCCCGACCTGCAGGCCATGCGCGCGGCCGCGCACTCCCTCAAGTCCTCCAGCGCCAACATGGGCGCCCTGGCCCTGTCGGCCGCGGCCAAGCGCATCGAACTGGGTGCGCGCGAGCAGCGCCTGGACCGCCCGGCGGTGGCGGTGGCGCTGGTGATCGCGGAGTTCGCCCGGGCGCGCGTTGCGCTACAGGCCTATCTGGGGCGCCTGCAAGGCGCGGGCACCGATCAGTCGTCGAGCTTGGTCAACAAATAGTTCGGCTCGCCGATGCGGCCGATCAGGTCCAACTGGGTCTCCAGCCAGTCCACGTGTTCCTCTTCCGAATCGAGGATGTCCACCAGCAGCTGGCGGCTGACGTAGTCGCCGATGGTCTCGCAGTAGGCCACGCCCTCGCGCAACACCGGCAGCGCATCCATCTCCAGCGCCAGGTCGCACTCGAGCATCTCGCGCGGATTCTCGCCGATGCGCAGCTTGCCCAGCGCCTGAAAATTGGGAAGTCCCTCGAGAAACAGGATGCGGTCGGCCAGCTTGTCCGCATGCTTCATTTCGTCGATGGATTCCTTGTACTCGTGCTCGGCCAGTTCCTTCAGGCCCCAGTTCTTCAGCATCTTGGCGTGCAGGAAGTACTGGTTGATCGCGGTCAGCTCGTTGTAGAGCACCTTGTTGAGGAATTCGATGACCTTGGCGTCGCCCTTCATCGTCATGGCCCGTGCAGGAAAGATGCGCGGCAGCATACCGGGCCGCGAAGCGGCGTGATGGAACGCGAATCGTGATCAATCACGTGCCGTGCGCACGCGCGGGGCTCGCTCAGGCCGCGTTGGCCAGATCGGCTCTCAAGACAGGCAGCGGAAAGCTCGACCCGTGATGCTCGGCGAGCAAACCGGCAGCCAGCTCCAGGCAACTGCCACACGTGCTGCCCGCACCGGTGCGCATGGTCAATTCGGAGGTGGTCCGGCAACCGTTGGCGGCGGCCTCACGGATCTGGAGGTCAGTGACCCCATTGCAGATGCAGACGTACACGGCGATGGCTTGGGACTGCTGCAGGCCCGAATGGCCCGATCGCATTCAACCGTGAATGCGAATGATTGTCAATTTCCCGAGGAGGCCGGATCCGAGTTCCCCCGCCGGCGGCCCGAGCGATTGCGCGGACGCTGCGAGGTGCGCACCAGCACGTCCGGGCCCCGCCGCTCCAGGCGCGGCGGCGGCACGGCCGCCAGCCCCGCCACGACCCGGGCCATCGGCGCCAGATGCCCAAGGGCGCGGGCATAGACCCCGCGCTTGAAGACCACCACGTGTTCCATCGGATACCAGAAATCCACCCAACGCCAGTGGTCGAATTCCGGTGTTTCGGTCAGGTCCAGGCGCACGTGGCGCTCTTCCCCGACCAGCCGCAGCAGGAACCAGACCTGCTTCTGGCCGATACAGACGTGGCGCTCGTTGCGCCGGATCGCACGATGCGGAAGCCGATAGCGTAGCCAGCCCGGCGTGGCGCCCAGCACTTCGACGTGCTCGGGCAGCAGGCCGGTCTCCTCGCGCAGCTCGCGGTACATGGCCTCGACCGGCGTCTCGTCGGTGTTCATGCCGCCCTGCGGGAACTGCCAGCCGTCCCGGCGCACTCTGCGCGCCCAGAAGACCTTCCCATCGGGATGCATCAACACGATGCCGACGTTGGGTCGGTAGCCGTCCGGATCGATCACGACGCGGACTCCTGAAAATCTACTGGGTCCGAATGTGCCACGCCCCGCCCGGCCACTCAACTGCACCAATCACCCGTTGACAGAACGGCAGGACCTGCCCAGAATTACCGGTTCACGCGCGGCTATGTAGCTCAGCCGGTTAGAGCACAGCACTCATAATGCTGGGGTCGGTGGTTCGAGTCCACCCATAGCCACCAGGTTTCCTTTGGGAATCAGCGCGTTGACGAAAACCCGCCGGATGGCGGGTTTTTTGTTGGCTGCGGGAAGGCCGTGCGGGGTTGCTGAGGTCGGCTTCGGGAGCTTAAACCCGCCCCGCCTCTGCGCTCGGGTGAGCGAGCTACTTCATGGCTTCGAGTGGAATCAGTGCGAGCCAGATCACCGCCAGCAACAGCCATATCCAGCGCCAGCGCCCCATGGCGCGCCAGGCCAGTCGCCAGGGACCAGGGCTCATGACGCTCTCCGTCGACGTGCCTGGCGCAGGGTGTCGGCGATCCGCAGTCCGTACAGGTACACGCCGGTAAAACTGAGCGTGGTGAGCGCGGCACCAAACAGGAACCACAACAGCCGCACCGGCCACCCGCCAAAGGCGCCGAAATGGAGCGGGTCGGCCATTTCCGCGACACGCTGGTGAAGGCTCATGTCGCGGCCGTCCCGGAGCCCCAGCAGATGGCCATCGCGCAGATCGAAGCCCGCCACGTTGGCGCGATCACGCACCAGCCATGCCTGCGCCTGTCCATCGATGAGAATGCCCTGACCTGCGGTGCTGGGCTGGACGCCCGCGACACGCAGTTCCGGCCAGCGCTTTTCCAGCTGTTCCACGGTACGATCGATGGCGGCCGGATCGGCCGGCGCGGGCCGCTCATCCTTGCCATCGCCAGGCAAGGCAATCTTGGGGGGAGGCGTCGCCTTGCCGCCCAGCGATTCGATGAGATACCACCCACCGGTCATAGCAATCAGGCCGACGAACCAAAGACTCCAGACCCCGCACAGCCGGTGGATGTCGCCCCACAGGCGGCGTGGCCGGTCCCCTCTGGGCCACTTGAAGAAGCCCCGCCACCAGCGCTTGTAGATGAACAAACTGCTGATCAGTGAAAGCAGCAACGGGATCGACAGCGCGGCCACCAGCGGCACGCCATACTTGACCGGCAGCATGAGGTGGCGATGCGTGTTGCGCAGGAACCGGTGGACGTTGAACCGGTGCGTATCGCCGGTGACTTGAGCGGTGTAGGGATCGACCCAGACGAAACGCAGCCTTCCTTCCTCCGTCCGCATCTGGGCCTGAGCGGCAAAGCGCGACGCATGCGGCGCGCTTAGTCCTTGCAGCACCCAGGTGGGATGGGCGCGCTGCACGGCACCGACCAGTTGGCCCCAACTGGCGCGTTGCTCGCCGGGCTCCACGCGCATTTCCGCATGCACGAGCCAGTCGATTTCCTGCGCGAACACCGCCAGGGTGCCGGTCAGGAAGACGAAACCCATGAACAGACAGAGCTTCAGTCCGATCCAGCTGTGCAGATCGAACCAACGTCGCCGCCCCCGCGCTTTGGTGGGCGGCGCTATTAATGACGAAGTTCCGGTCGCTGGCAATGGCTGGCGCATGAAATCCTTCAGAACGTGTACGCCGCCTGCAGGTAGAGCCGTCGCGGCTCACCTGGGAAATGGCCATCGCGCTCGATGAAGCCGCTGGCCGCGTAGACCTTGTCGAACAGGTTCTTGATGTTGGCCTGGAACTTCCAGTCCTGCCATTGCGTCTGCCAGCTCATGTCGAAGACCGTATAAGGCTTGACCCGCTGCCCGTCCAGGCTGATGCGCTCATCCATGTAGTCGGCACCGAAGCCAATGGCCGATGCGATGGCGGGAAGGTCATAGCGGGTCCACACGCCCAGCGTGTTGCGCGGCGCGTTGGCGAACCGATCGCCCGAGGCGTTGGTGATGCCGTCACTGCCTGCATCGACCACCCGAGCATCGTTGTAGGCGTAGGCGACGCTGACCACCCAACGGTCAGTTACATCCGCCAGCACGTCGAGCTCCAGACCTTCGCTGCGGACCAGCCCCAGGGCCCCCAGCTGGTTGACGCCATCGACGGCCTCGCCGGTCGCCTGCACGATGTTGCTGCGCTCGATGCGATAGAGCGCGGTGTTGAGCGTCACCCGGCCGTTGCCGAGCAGGGTTTTCAGCCCGAGTTCCCACTGCTTGCTCTGCTCGGCGTCGAAGGGGCCGCCCGCTGCGGGGTCCTGGTCACTGGTCGCCTGGGGCACGAACCCGCTGGCGACGCTGGCGTATGCGTTGATGCCCTGGCGCAGCACGAAAGTACTGCCCAGACGCCAGCTGAGGTCATGGCCGACCACGCGATTGCCGGCCAACCGGTCCTCGTCCTCGAATCCGTCCCAGCGCAGGCCAGCCAGCACGTACCAGCGAGGCGTCAAGGTCAGCTCGTCCTGCACATAGCCACCGTAGCGAAGCCCGCGCGTGCGGGTTTGGCGCCAGGGCAGCGCGGCCAGGTTGTAGTCGTGATAGGAGGTCACGCCATAGACGGGATTGAACAGGTCGATGCCGGGCACCGGACCGGCGTTGCGGGGCAAGTCCGCGCTGTTGGCGGTCTGCGCCCGGAAATCCGAGTCGCCGCGATAGTAGTCGGCGCCGAACAGCAGCTTGTGGTCGATGCCAGCGGTGGCGAAGCGCCAGACGGCATTGGCATTGGTGGCCAAGGCGTCATTGTCGCGGTACTGGTTGCGCAGCTGGCGCGTCATCCATTCGGCCGTGCCGTCGCCATCGCGGTCGATCAGGCCCATCGGCTCGTGATAGATCTGGTGCTCGCTGTTCTCGAACCAGCGCGCGGCGAAATCCACGTCCCATGCCGGCGCCGGCGAGAAGCGGTACTGGGCCAACACCACCTTGGCCCGCATGTCGAGGAAGTCGCTGGCCTCGTTGTGGTTCCAGCGGCGACTGGTGAGGAAGTGGCCATCGTCATTCACCGGCACGCCACGCAGCCGGTTGCCGCCCAGGTCCTGGGTGATGTCGGTGTACTGCAGGGTCAGTTCGCCCGTCTCGCCCACGTCGAAGGCGACCGAGGCGTCGCCGATCACGCTCTGGCTGTCCGCATTCCAGCGCACGCCTTCCTCGCCGTCGGCATAGGCGCCAAGGCGGTAGCGAACGTCGCCCGACGAGGTGAGCGGCCCCGTGGCCTCCACCGAACCCGCCGCGAAGTCCTCGTTGCCGACCTGGACCTCAACCCGGCGCTGCGCCTTGGCCTGCGGTTTACGCGTGACGTAGTTGATCACACCACCGGCATCGCCGCCGCCATACAGGGCGCCGGCCGGTCCCTTGAGGACTTCCACGCGCTCGATGTTGAACAGTTGCGGCACCGAGAAGCCCGCGTATGGATCGCCGCGCAGTCCGTCGTACAGGACGTTCTCCTGACGGAAGCCCCGCAGGGTGACACCGGCATAGCTGAAGAAGCTGATGCCGCTGATGCTTCTGTACAGGTCGGTGACCTGGCGCGCGGCCTGATCGTCGATCAGCTCGCGCGGCATGACCTGCACCGACTGCGGCACCAGCGCCAGCGGCGTGTCGGTGCGCGTGCCGACCGCGGCGTCCTCGGTCTTGTAAAGCGTCAACGCCCGGCCCCGGACCTGGACCGAATCCAGCTCGGTGACCTCACTGTCAGAAGATGCGGGAGCGGGATCTACTGCCTGGGCCCGCGCTTGGAACATCGCCACAGACAATGCGGCGGTCAGGAAGAGGGGCGTGATGCGGTGAGGGGGCATATGTATTTAATGCGAATGATTCTCAAGATCATCAGTCTACCGAGTCATGGCTTGCACGGCTAGTCGGCCGCACGCATCACGCATGCCACTGCACCATCGGCAAGGAAAACACTCTCGTTTCAGGCGAGCGCCCGATATCGTCCAACAGCCCCATCCGGGGGCCGTGCACACAGCCCTCGTGCCGGTGCAGGCTCCCAGCCGCGCCTTTGTCCAGGTGGTCGTGCCGACGATGTCGCTCGCGGTTACAAGGACATTCTTGGGCGGGTCATCGATGGCAGGCAGCTTGCGGCGACGATGCGGCGCGCAAGTCATCGGCGCATGCGGCTCGTGCTACAGGACAGGTTGTCGCTACGCAGCAGCCTCGGCGAGTGCACAGATCAACGCGTCTCGGAAGCAGCGCATCATGCTGTTCCTGCTCGCAGGGATGCATCGGACACGGCCAGACAGGTTTGGCGTCATCGCATGTCCCGACCGCGCCACGCTGTGCTGCGTCGCAACGCTCACGCATCGTGATGTCGTTGACGCTTTCGATAGCAGCGAAAGCAATATCAGTCAGAAACAAGGGAATTTCATGCTTACCCGCCCCCGACCGCACGGGACATGGCCGCAGTACGGATGCGACACCTGCGGACAAGTTGACACCTTTGTCAGCGCCTCCCTACCGTGCCGCGCATCGCATGCGCGATGGCGATTGCTGGTTACGGGGGGCGTGCCGGCAGCGGATGGGACCATCGTCCACATGCGTGTCCGTGCTGCTTTTAATGCCGTGGAACCACATCGTCCGGGAGGGGAACCATGCAACGCACCTGGTTGACGCGCTATGCGCTGTCGGCGGCGATCGCCGCCAGCTTGAACGCCACCGCCTTCGCGCAGGAAGCCGCGACTGCTCCACCACAGGATCCAACGCCTGGCGCATCGGCGTCCCAGGACAACGCCACCACGCTGGATACCGTCGTGGTCTCCGGCACCGCGCAGGCCGGCGGTGTGAAGAAGCTGGAAGCCAGCTTCAACATCGTCACGGCCAACGCCGAGCAGATCAAACAGGCCAATCCCAAGAGCACGGCCGACCTGCTGAAGATCTCCCCGGGCATGTGGCCGGAAACCAGCGGCGGCCAGACCGGCGCCAACATCGAGATCGCCGGCTTCCCCGGAGGCGGCGATGCGCCCTACTTCTCCACGCTGCTGATGGGTTCGCCGCTGTACGGCATGCCCACGCTGTCGTTCTTCGAGACCACCTCGATGTTCCGCCTGGACGACACGGTCGAAGCGGTGGAGATCCTGCAGGGCGGCCCGTCGGTGGTGTTCGCCGATGGACAGATGGGCGCGTCGGCCAACTTCTTCCTCAAGACCGGCACCGACGTGCCGACCGGCAGCGTCGGACTGACCTACGGCGACGAAGGATTGTGGCGGCTGGACGGCTTTTCCGGCTTCAAGCTGGCCGACAGCTGGTACGGCAGCGTGGGCGGCTTCTGGCGCGAATCAGACGGCGTGCGCGATCCGCAGTTCAAGGCCGACAAGGGCGGCCAGCTGACCGCCACGCTGTCGCACGAGACCGACGCGGGCAAGTTCACCCTGTACACCCGCTACCTCAACGACAAGAACCAGTTCATCACCCCGATCCCGCTGATCCAGCGCGGCACCGACAGCTTCAGCGCCTATCCAGGCTTCGACCCGCTCAAGGACACGTACTACAGCAAGGCCATGCAGCACGTGTATCTGCCCAGCTATCCCAACGGCGGCACCAACGCCGACCTGGCCGATGGACGTGGTGCCAAGATGTTCTTCCTGGGCGGCAACTTCGACTATCAGTTGGACAACGGCTGGTCGATCAGCGACCGCTTCCTGTTCGATGAAGGCGACATGGACACCAATGCGCTGTTCT
Organism: Pseudoxanthomonas sp. JBR18; assembly: GCF_028198165.1. Taxonomy (NCBI): domain Bacteria; kingdom Pseudomonadati; phylum Pseudomonadota; class Gammaproteobacteria; order Lysobacterales; family Lysobacteraceae; genus Pseudoxanthomonas; species Pseudoxanthomonas sp. JBR18. The sequence goes on along the minus strand of NZ_CP116339.1, from coordinate 2,560,236 downwards.
CGGGCAACAACCCGGCCAGCCTGGCGGACATGCTCTACAACCCCGACACACCGGGCGGCTTCGCGCTGCCGGCCGGTTCGGCCACCGCCACCTACACCACCGGCGGGGCGGTGCCGCTGGACCAGAGCGTGATCCAGCAGGGCTGGTGGCATATCCACAAGCACCTGAAGAGCTTCAACAACGACTTCCGCCTGAGCCGCGAACTGTTCGAGGGCAACACGCTCACCGTCGGCCTGTACTACGCGCACTACACGATGGACGACAAGTGGTCGCTGGGTAACCAGATGCTGATGACCAACACGCCCAACGCCACGCCGATCGTGGTCACCTACCTCGATGGTGGGCAGACCTCCTACCGCACCGACAACCAGGGCTTCGCCGATTTCGGTGGCTTCCACATCGTCCAGCGCGGCAGCGCCACCAACAAGGCGATCTACCTGTCCGATTCGTGGCGGGTGGGCAACTGGCTGCTGGACCTGTCGGGGCGTCTTGAGAACCAGGACGCCGAGAGCGACGTGTGCAACCTGACCAACCAGGACCTGGACGGCAATCCGCGCACGCTGTACGACAACGCTGTCCCGGTGTGCAACGGCACCTACGCGCACAACGACTACGACAAGACCCACCCGTCGTGGACGGCCGGCGCCAACTACACCTTCAACGAGCACACCTCGGCCTACGGACGGGTCAACACCGGCGGGCATTTCCTGGATTTCGACAACGGCATCCGCGGCACGACCAACGACAACTTCCCACCGCTGCAGAAGATCCGCAACTACGAAGTCGGCTTCAAGTACCAATCCTCGCTGCTGTATGTGGACCTCAGCGCCTACCACCGCACGTTCACCGGCCTGCAGTACCAGCCCACTGATGGCCTGGGCACGCCGGTGGGCAGCCCGCAGATCTATGGCTCCAAGTCCAACGGCGTGAACCTGCTCGGCGCGCTGACCCCGGTGGAGAACCTGCGCCTGCAGGTGGTGGCCAACTACCTTGACGGCGAGTACACCGATTACGACGCCTGCTTCCGCTACACCAACATCAACGGCGAGGATGCCTGTGCTTCGATCGAGGGCAAGCAGCTGCAGCGCCAACCGAAGTTCCGCGGCATGTTCACGCCCAGCTACCGTTTCGTGATGGCCTGGGGTGACATCCTGCCGTACGTCACCTATACCTACGTGGGCGACCACACCCAGGATCAGTCGGGCCTGCAGCAACTGGGCTCGTACCACACGGTGGACTTCGGCGTGACCAGCAACATCGGCGATCACTGGCAGTTGAACCTGCGCGGCACCAACATGACCAACGAGCTGGGGCTGACCGAGTCGAACTCGCGCATCTTCGGCAACGCGGCCAGTGCCGGCGGCGTGCTGCTGGCCCGTCCGCTGGAAGGTCGCGAGGTCAACTTCCAGGCCAAGTACCTGTGGTGAGCCGCAGGTGCGGTACCGCGTGACGCGACAGGCAATACGCACGACGACGCCCGGGCAGGTCCCGGGCGTCGTCGTTGATGACCCAGGACAAGGAACGATCGGATGACCCAGACCCTGACTCCCACCGGTGCGCGCCTGCCGGCGTCGCTCGGCCGCTCTCTGCGACGGCTTGCCCTCGCCGCGCTGCTGACCACGCTCGCGCCCGCCACGGCCGGCGCGCAGGCACTGCAGTTCCGCATCGACGAGGGCGCCACCACCAACGCCTTCTACCAGGATGGGCCGGTGGCCGCGCACGTGCTGGCCACCAGCGGCACGCGCCCGCGCCTGCTGGTCGCGTTTCCGGCCGGCAACAGCGGCGTGGCGGTGTGGTTCGCACCGACCACCGCACCGGTGCAGTGGACGCTGCAGTCGGTGCGGGCGCAGCCGCCGGGCGACGATCCGGCGATGCACGGCGTCGTGGCCGAACTCGCACTGCGCGGTGGCCCGCTGACCCTGGACAAGGCGGCGCTGGGCAGCATCCGTGTGCTGCGCGATGTGCAGCTGGGCCAGCCCATCCCCGCGCAGGTGGAGACCGCGGCTAAGGTCGCGGCGCAACGCATCAGCTGGGCGCGGCGCCGGCTCGACGGCGCCCCCGGCTACCGCGTCGCCCTGGAGATCACCCAGGGCCGTGTCGTGTCCCGGGCGGGCACGATCACGCTGGAACCGGAGCGCCCCAACGGCACCGTGCACCTGCGCCTGTTCGCCTCGACCGGCGAGACGCCGTTGACCCCGCTGGCCGGTGGGGAGTTGCTCAACGCCAAGGCCGCGCACGATCCGCGCATGCGCAATGCGCTGCAGTTTCTGAGCTATCGCGAGAAGTTCCTCGCCGGCTCGTGGCGCTTCGATACCTATTTCGGCCGCGACACGCTGATGTCCACGCGCCTGCTGATGCCCGTGCTGCAGCCCGCGGCGGTCGAGGCCGGGCTGGGCGCGGTGCTCGCGCGCCTGTCGCCGCAGGGCGAAGTCGCGCACGAGGAGGACATCGGCGAGTTCGCCATCCTGCGTCATCTGGCCAGCGACGGTACGCGTTCGGATGCGCCGATCTACGACTACGGCATGATCGACGGCGACTACATGCTGGCGCCGGTGATGGCGGCCTGGCTGGTCGAGGATCCGCGCGGCCAGGCGCGCGCCCGTGCGTTTCTCGCCGCCCGCAACGAGCTGCAACACAGCAGCAATGGCCAGGCGCTGCTGCGCAACCTGCTGCATGTCGCGCGCAACAGCGAGGCCTTCGCCGCCGCGCCGACCTTCGACCACCTGCTGGCGCTCAAGCCCGGACGCATGACCGGCCAGTGGCGTGACAGCGAGGAAGGCCTGGGCCGCGGACGCTATCCCTTCGACGTCAACGTGGTCTGGATGCCGGCGGCGCTGCGCGCGATCGGCGCCTTCGTCGACAGCGGCCTGCTGGATGGCGTCGCCGACGATGCGCAACGGCAGGCCCTGCGCGCGGCGGCCGCACGCGCGGACGCATGGGAACGTCAGGCGCGCGCGTTGTTCGACGTGCGCCTGGATGCCACGCAGGCCGACGCCGCGCTGCGCACCTATGCGCGGCAACTCGGCGTACCGGTCGAGCCGGCCGTGGCCTCGCTTGGCAACGATGGACTGACGTTCCCGGCCCTGTCGCTGGACGCGGACGGGCGACCGGTGCCGGTGCTGCATTCGGATATTGGCTTTGGGCTGCTGTTTGGCCGGCCCGATCCGGACACGCTGGCGCGCGAGGTGGCCGCGGTGATGCGCCCCTTCCCGGCCGGGCTGATCACCGATGTGGGCATGGTGGTCGCCAATCCGGTCTTCGCAGGCCAGGCCGCCTGGGCGCGCCTGGGGCCGCAGGCTTACCACGGCACTGTGGTGTGGGCCTGGCAGCAGGCGGTGATGCTGGCCGGGCTGCGTCGCCAGCTGGCGCGCGATGACCTGCCCGCGCCCGTGCGCATGCAGCTGCAGCAGGCACAGGCACGGCTGCTAGAGTTGATCAAGGCGGCCGGCGCGGTGCGCACCTCGGAACTGTGGTCCTGGCGCTGGGAACAGGGACGCTACCGGATCGAGCCCTTCGGCGCGCAGGGCGCACACGAGGACGAGTCCAACGCCGCGCAGCTGTGGAGCACGGTGTTCCTGGCCGATCCGTCCACGCACGAGTGAACGCGTCCGGCGCCGCGCACGTCGGGCCGGCGGCCGACAAGAGAACAGATGCTTGGCATGCGTGCGGGACGCGAATCAGTTGACGGCATGAGCCGCGGATCGGCGAACGGACTTCGCCCACCAGCCTCGACCCGGCCGGGTGCTGATCCTCGGCTAGCCTCCATGGCCGATGCGTGGAATTGACCGAGGCTCGCGTTTCGGTGGCAGCCGCCCTTGTGGCCTTTTCGGCCAATGGCGGCGATGCGGCTCTACCGGGAAAGCCCCATCGCCGCCATGGCAGCTCCCACGGGGATTACGTCGGTCCGCAATCACCCCGCGCACCAGCGCGCCGTCACGACATCCAGTCCACTCTGCCCCACGCCCGCCGGACCGATGCCCGTCCGAAGCCGTAGTCCCCAAGCGCTACCACGCTTCGATCAGGAGAAGCCAAAAAGAAGGCCCGCCTCACGGCGGGCCTCGCTTCATCTGGCGCCGGGGATCAGCGCTTGCGCGCGTCCTCGCGCATTTCGAACCACATGCCATTAAGGATGGCGAAGAAGCAGGCCAGGCTTACGCCCAGGATCCATGAGAAGTACCACATCGTCGTTGCTCCTAAGGTTGGGCGCCGTCAGTAGGCGTTGGGGTTGCGGGCCACGGCATCGTCGCCGACCTTGCCGCGCAGCACCCGGTAGACCCAGGTGGTGTAGGCCAGGATGATCGGCAGAAACACGGCCGTCGCCACCAGCATGATGAACAGGGTCATGTGGCTGGACGAGGCGTCCCACAGGGTCAGGCTGGAGCGCGGATCCAGCGAGGACGGCAGCATGAAGGGAAACACCGCCACGCCCTCGGTCAGGATGATCGCGGCGATACCCATGGCCGACGCCAGGAACGAAGGCATTTCGCGCCCGGCCCGCAGCAGCGCCGCGCAGGCCAGGAAAGCGACCACGCCCACCACCGGGAAGACCCAGGTCCACGGCATGGCGTGGTAGTTGCTCATCCAGGCACCGGCGGCCACTTCCACCTGCTTGGCCAGCGGATTGGAGGGTCCGGCGTGGTCGAGTGCGCCGGTCAGCTGATAGCCCTTGATGCCCAGCGCCAGCCACACGCCGGCCAGCGCGAACAGCACCGCCGCGGCCAGTGCGGCCACGCTGCCCAGGCGACGCGCGCGGGCCTGGACCTCACCGCTGGTCTTGATCACCAGCATGCCGGCCCCGTGCGCGGCCAGCATCGCCACGCTCACCAGGCCGCACAGCACCGGGAAGGGCATCAGCAGGCCGAACAGGTCGCCTTCGTAGATCGTACGCAGCGAGTCGTCGAAGCGGAACGGCGCACCGACCAGCACGTTGCCCATGGCCACGCCGAACACCAGTGCCGGCACCAGCCCGGCGACGAACAGCAGCCAGTCCCACGTCGCGCGCCAGGTCGGATTTTCCAGCTTGCTGCGGAACTTGAAGCCGACCGGCCGCAGGATCAGCGCGAACAGGATCAGGATCATCGCCAGGTAGAAGCCGGAGAAGCTGACCGCGTACAGCGCCGGGAACGCGGCGAAGATCGCACCGCCGCCGAGGATCAACCACACCTGGTTGCCTTCCCACACCGGGCCGACCACGTTGATGACCTGGCGGCGCTCGTTGTCGGTGCGCGCCACGCCGGGCAGCAAGGTCGCCACGCCGAGATCGAAGCCATCCATGATCGCAAAGCCGATCAGCAGGATGCCCAGCAGCAGCCACCAGATGAAGCGCAGGGTTTCGTAGTTAAGCGGAATCGTATCCATGGGGTGACCTTCAGGCGTTGACGGCGGCGAGCGGGGCGCCGGTGGTGTCGGGCTGGCGTCCACCGGAGACCTCGGTGGGGCCCTTGAGGATGGTCTTGCGCAGCAGGTAGACCTCGATCACCGCCAGGGTCGTATAGAGACCGACAAACACCCCCAGGCTGATCAGGATCTGGTGCAGCTTCAGACCGGAGGCGGCAAAGAAGGTCGGCAGCACCCCGTCGATGATCCAGGGCTGACGGCCATACTCGGCCACGATCCAGCCGGCCTCGATCGCCACCCACGGCAGGGCCAGGCTCCAGAACGCCAGCTTCAGGAACCAGCGCTTCTCGGGCAGCGTGTGCTTGCTGGCCAGCCAGAAGGCCACGGCGAAGAAGGCGATGAAGTAGAAGCCCAGCCCGGCCATGGCACGGAACAGCCAGAACAGCGGCGCCACGCGCGGGACGGTGTCGAAGGCGGCCTTGTCGATCTCCTCGTTGCTGGCATTGAGGATGTCATCGCGATAGCGCTTGAGTAGCAGCGCATGGCCCAGATCGCCCCAGTGCGCGTCGAAGGTCTTGCGCGCGTCCATGTCGCTGTGATCCGCGCGCAGGGTCTGCAGGGCCGCGTAGGCCTGCTGGCCGCTGCGGATGCGCTCGCGCGCCCGATCCACCAGCGGCAGGATGCCCGGCATCTCGGTATTGAACGAGCGTGTGCCGATCAGGCCCATCACCCACGGGATGTGCACGGCATAGTCGTTGGTGCGCGTGTCCTGGTTGGGGATGGCGAAGGCGTTGAAGCCGGCCGGTGCGGGTTCGGTCTCCCACATGGCCTCGATGGCGGCCAGCTTCATCTTCTGGTTCTCGCCGGCCACGTAGCCGCTCTCGTCACCCAGCACCACCACGCTCAAGCTGGCGGCCAGGCCGAAGCTGGCGGCCACGGCCATTGAGCGCTTGGCGAACTCCAGGTGCCGCCCGCGCAGCAGGTAGAAGGCGCTGATGGCCATCACGAACACCGCGCCACAGACATAGCCCGCGCTGACGGTATGCACGAACTTGGCCTGCGCCACCGGGTTGAACAACACCGCGGCGAAGTCGGTGACTTCCATGCGCATGGTGTCCGGATTGAACTTCGCCCCGATCGGGTACTGCATCCAGCCGTTGGCGATCAGGATCCACAGCGCAGACAGGTTCGAGCCCAGCGCAACCAGCCAGGTCACCACCAGGTGCTGCACCTTGCTCAGCTTGTCCCAGCCGAAAAAGAACAGGCCGATGAAGGTCGCCTCCAGGAAGAAGGCCATCAGCCCCTCGATGGCCAGCGGCGCACCGAAGATGTCGCCGACGTACTGGCTGTAGTAGGACCAGTTGGTGCCGAACTGGAACTCCATGACGATGCCGGTCGCCACGCCCATGGCGAAGTTGATGCCGAACAACGTGCCCCAGAACAGGGTCATCCGTCGCCACACATCGCGGCCGGTCATCACGTAGACGCTTTCCATGATGGCGATGAGGAAGGACAGTCCCAGCGTCAGCGGGACGAACAGGAAGTGGTAGAGCGCGGTGAGCGCGAACTGCAGTCTGCTGAGTTCGGCGACGATCATGTCCGGCATGGCGGCATCGACTTGGTGGGATTGGCGCCAGGATGCCCTCGCCCCGGAGGAATGACCTTGATCTGGATCAAGGTGGCCGGCCGCCGTTTTCCGGCACACTTTCGCCATCGCCCGGTGCCGGGCACGACGCGACCTGCCGTGAGTTCTGCCGCCCCGCCCGATCCTGCCAAGCATGCTGGCCAGCGACTGCAGGCCCTGGCCAGGCCCGTGCGCGGTCGCCTGCGCCTGGCGGGCGCGGCCACCGTGATCTCGGGAATCGCGTTGGCGGCCCAGGCGGCCCTGATCGGCCTGGCCGCGCAGCGCGTATTGGTCGACCAACGTCCGCTGCAAACAGTGCTGCCGCTGCTGGCCGGACTGCTCGGCGTTGCCGGTGCACGGGCCTTGCTGGGCTGGTTCGCCCGGCACCAGGCCGACGAAGCCGTCGAGACCCTGCGCCACACCTTGCGCATGGACGTGGTCCGCCGCATGCAGGCGCGCGGGCCGTTGTGGCTGCGCCACCAACGCGCCGGTGCACTGGCCGAGCTGCCCGGCACGCATGTCGATGCCCTGGATGGCTACGTCGGCGGGTTTCTCCTGGCACGCACCGAGATCACCTGGGTGCCGCTGGCGCTGGTCGCCGCCACCTTCTGGGCCGATCGCATCGTGGGCACGCTGTTGTTGGTCACCCTGCCGCTGATTCCGGTGTTCATGGCGCTGGTGGGCTGGGGCGCACAGGCCGCCAGTGATCGCCAGCTCGGGGCGCTGGCACGGATGGGCGCGCGCTTCGGCGACCGCCTGCGCGGGCTTGGCCTGATCCGCCTGTACGGCCGCGCCGCGCAGGAACTGGAAGGCGTGCGAGAGGCCGCCGACGGCGTGCGCGAAGGCAGCCTCAAGGTGCTGCGCATCGCTTTCCTGTCCTCGGCCGTGCTGGAGTTCTTCGCCTCGATGGGCGTGGCGATGGTCGCGCTGTACCTGGGGCTGAGCTACCTGGGCATGCTCGACCTGCGCGGCACGCCGCTGAGCCTGGCCACCGGGCTGTTCTGTCTGCTGCTGGCGCCGGAGGTGTACGCGCCCTTGCGACGCCTGGCCGCGCACTACCACGACCGCGCGGGCGCCCTGGCCGCCGTCGCCCAGATCGACGCGGCGCTGGAACCGGACGCCTCGCCCCTCATCGCGCAACAGGACGACGCAGCGCTTCCCGCGCGCGTCCAGGTCCGGGCCGCGGGCCTGAGCCTTCAGCACGCCGGTGCCAGCGCAGCGGTGCTGCGGGACCTGTCCTTCGACCTGCAGTGCGGGCAGCGTCTGGCCCTGGCTGGACCCAGCGGCTGCGGCAAGAGCACCCTGCTGGAAGCCCTGGCCGGCTGGATGCAGCCGAGCGAGGGCCAGTTGCTGCGCGCGCCGGACCTGCGCATCGGCTACGCGCCTCAACGCCCCCATCTGTTCTGCGGCACCATCGAGGAGAACCTGCGCCTGGGCGCGGCGCAAGCGACGCCAGAAGAGGTGCAGCGTGCCGCATGCGCGGCCCAGGTGCTCGCCTTCACCGAGGCCCTGCCCCAGGGCCTGCAGACCCGCATCGGCGAAGGCGGCTTCGGCCTGTCCGGTGGCCAGGCCCGGCGCGTGGCGCTGGCCCGGCTGCTGCTGCAGGATCCGCAGGTCCTGCTGCTGGACGAACCCACCGCCTTCCTCGACCCGCACACCGAGGCGGCGCTGCTGGACGCCCTGCTGGCCTTCGCGCGCGGCCGCACGCTGGTGATCGCCACCCACAGCGAGGCGGTGATGCGCCGCGTCGGCCAGGTGCTGTGGCTGCCGCAGGGTCGGCTCGAATCGGCAAGGGAGGCGGCATGAACGCGATCCTCGCCCCGCACCGCCGCGGCATCGCCCTGACCCTCGCGCTGCTTACCCTGACCCTGCTGGCCGGCACCGCGCTGCTGGGACTGGCCGGACATTTCCTCACCGCTGCCTCGCTGGCGGGGGTGGGCGCATTGGGTTTCAACCTGTTCGGCCCGTCGGCCGGCATCCGCGGGCTGACCTTCGTGCGCATCCTCTCGCGCTATTTCGAAAAGCTGGTCGGCCACGATGTCACCCTGCGCATCGGCCGCGACCTGCGGGTGGATTTCTTCCGCAAGGCCCTGCCGCTGGCCCCGCTGGGCCTCGGACGGCTGCGCACCGGCGAGCTACTGTCCCAGCTGGTGGCCGACATCGAGCGCGTCGAAGGCGGGCTGGTGCGCGCGATCGGCCCGCTGCTGGCCCTGGGCGTGCTGATCCTCATCGCCTGCGGCGTGGCCCTGTTCGCCCTGCCGGCGGCCGGCCTGGTCCTGCTGGCCGCATGCCTGGCCCTGGCCGGCCTGCTGCCGTGGCTGACCACCCGCGGCGCACATGCCCAGGAACACGCGCGCGCCCAGGCCCGGGCCACCCTGCGTGCCGACGTGCTCGACGGCGTCCAGGGCGCCGGCGACCTGGCCGCCCTGCACGCCCAGGCCGAATGGGACGCGCGGATCGAGGCCTCAAGCCTCCAGCTGGCCGAGCGCGAACGCGAACGCAAGCGCGTCCTGGCCTACGGCACCCTCGCCCACGGGCTGGGCAACGCGCTCACCCTGGCTGCGATGCTGGGGGTGCTCCTGGCCGCAGCGGCCTCCGGACAGCTGGGCGCGCCTGCCGCCGCCGGCCTGTTCTTCATGACCGTGGCCACCCTGGAAGCCTGCGCGGGTGCCGCGCTGGCCTGGCGCGAACTGCAGGCCGCCCGCAGCGCGCGGTCCCGGTTGCGCACCAGCATTGGTCATCCGCCGCCGGTGCACGAACCGGCCGTGCCCGCGCCGGTATCGGCCGCCGGGACGTTGTCGCTGGAGGGTGTCGGCCTGCGCTGGCCGGGGCAGCCCCGCCACGTCCTGCAGGACCTGCATCTGGACGTCCCCGCCGGATGTCGTGTCGCCATCGGCGGCGACAGTGGCGCGGGCAAGAGCTCGCTGGTCGCCCTGCTGCTGCGCCTGTGCGATCCGGACGGCGGGGTTGTGCGCTATGCTGGCACGGATGTGCGCCAGCTGGCGCAGGACGACTGGCACCGCCAGATCGCCTGGCTGCCGCAGGATGCCCCGGTCTTCGCCGGCAGCGTGCGCGAGAACCTGTGCCTGGGCGCGCCGGAAGCCGACGACGCACGTCTGTGGGAGGTGCTGTCCCAGGTGCGGCTGGACACGTTGGTGCGTGGGCTGCCCCGGCAGTTGGACGCCTGGCTGGGCGAGCATGGACGCACCCTGTCCGCCGGCCAGGCCCGGCGCATCGCCCTGGCCCGGGCCCTGCTGCGCCAAGCCCCGGTCCTGCTGCTGGACGAACCCACCGAAGGTCTGGACGTGGATACCGCGCACCTGCTGCTGGCCGATATCGCCCGCACCACGGCCGGGCGCACGGTGATCGTCATCACCCACGACGCCCTGCCGGTGGGCTGGGCCGATGCGCGTTACCAGTTGGAAGGCGGCCGCCTGCGCCCGGTGGCCTAGGGCGCCCTAGCCGCTGGCCTCGGCCAGGGCGTCCAGGCGCTTGCGATCGAGCAACTGCACGGTATGCGGCTCCGGCGTGGCAATCAGGCCCTCGCCGCGCAGGCGGGTGAAGCAGCGGCTCACCGTCTCGATCGTCAGGCCCAGGTAGTCGGCGATGTCCGTGCGGGTCATGGGCAGCTGCAGGACCGCATCGTCCAGCCCCTGCCGGCGGCGGCGACCGGCCATGTCCAGCAGGAAGCCGGCCAGGCGCTCGGGCGGGGTCATGCGCGCCAGCGACATCAGCTTGTCGCGGGTGGCGTCCAGCTCGACGCAGGCGCGTTCCATCAGCTCGTGCTCCAGGCCTGGATGCGCCTCGCACAGCGCGCGCATGTCCTCGCGCGAGACCGCGCACAGGGTGGAGCCGACGATGGCCTCGATGGTGTGCCGGTAGCGCGGCGCCCCGCTGAAGCCGATGTAGTCCCCGGGCATCAGGAAGCCGGCCACCAGGCGGCGGCCATCGGCCAGGGTGCGGGTCCGGCGCAGGGCCCCGGCCGTCACGGTGAACACGTACTTGCGTGCCTCGCCTTCCCGGGCCAGCAGCTGCCCAGGCTCCAATTCCACGTCGCCGGACATCTGCTCCAGCGCCTGGGCACGGTCGGCCGGCAGCGCGGTACAGACGGCCAGGTGGCGCACGACGCAGGCGCCGCAGCCATGTTCGGCGGCGTGGCGCTCGGCCACATCGCTGCGTGTGGTGGCGGCCTCGCTGGCGTGTCGATGGATGCGCAGGGTCATGGACGCGGCGGCTCCCCGTTGCGGCGAAGGCGCCATGATAACGCCGCTTTGACATCCGGACCTGTGTGAAAAGCCCCCCCGCGCGCCCGCGGATCGGTTAACATGCGCGGGCTTCGCTTTAGCGGCAGTCGTGTTTCCCCAGAAGGGACCTGCGGCGCGGACCGGCTCCAACGCCCCGTGCCAGCCCATCCTCCGACGCCTTCTCGCTTCGCAAAGACGGTCTTGCCACTACCGGCAGCGCCGCTATCCAAGGTTACTCGCAGCGCGGTTCGGGAACGCTTCGGGCAACACACGCTCTATCCAACGGCTTTCGCGGCCCGTGGCGCCTGGTGCGTCGCGGGCGTGGCGTTTTCCGCGGGACCGGGCGTTCATCCGGAGCTTTCCAATGTCGTTTGAAACCCTGGGGCTTGCCCCGTTCCTGCTGCGTGCGCTGGCCGAGCAGGGCTATGAAAATCCCACCCCGATCCAGGAGCAGGCCATCCCGCCGGCACTGGAAGGTCGCGATCTGCTGGCCGGCGCGCAGACCGGTACCGGCAAGACCGCCGCCTTCGGCCTGCCGCTGCTGCAGCACCTGGGCACCACCCCGCAGGAAGTGGGTCGCGGCGCGCGCCGGCCGCGCGCGCTGATCCTCACCCCGACCCGCGAATTGGCCACCCAGGTCCACGAGAGCCTGCGCGATTACAGCAAGTACCTGCGCATTCCCTCGACCACCATCTACGGCGGCGTGGGCATGGGCCCGCAGCTGGATGCGCTGCGTCGTGGCGTGGACCTGGTGATCGCCTGCCCGGGCCGCCTGCTGGACCATCTGGACCGTCGCAGCGTTGACCTGTCGGGCATCGAGGTCCTGATCCTGGACGAGGCCGATCGCATGCTCGACATGGGCTTTCTGCCCTCGATCAAGCGCATCCTGGCCAAGCTACCCCAGCAGAACCGGCAGACCCTGCTGTTCTCGGCCACCTTCGCCGAGCCGATCAAGGCGCTGGCGCGCGAGTTCATGGACGACCCGCTGGAAATCCAGGTCACCCCGAAGAACACCGTGGCCGAGACCATCACCCATCGCGTGCACCCGGTCGACGCCAGCCGCAAGCGCGAGCTGCTGCTGCACCTGCTGGCCGAAGACTCCCGCGTGCAGACGCTGGTGTTCGCCAAGACCAAGCACGGCAGCGACAAGCTGGCCACCTTCCTGGAGAAGTCCGGCATCCAGGCCGCGGCCATCCATGGCAACAAGAGCCAGGCCCAGCGCCTGCGCGCGCTGCGTGACTTCAAGGCCGGCAAGGTGAGCGTGCTGGTGGCCACCGACATCGCCGCGCGTGGCATCGACATCAACGAGCTGCCGAAGGTCATCAACTTCGACCTGCCGATGGTGGCCGAGGACTACGTGCACCGCATCGGCCGCACCGGCCGCAACGGCTCCACCGGTGAGGCGGTGTCGCTGGTCGCGCAGGAGGACGCCAAGCTGTTGCGCCAGATCGTGCGCCTGCTCGACCGCGACCTGGAGATCAAGGACGTGCCCGGCTTCGTGCCGCAGACGCCGATCCGCTGGGGCAACAGCGCGCCAGGCAAGGCCGAGCAGCCCGGCGGCAACCGTCCGCCGCGCCGCCACGGTCGCCGTCCGCACGGCGACGCCCCGCGTCATGCCCATGCCGGTCCGAAGAAGCATGGCGGCGGCGCGCCGAACAACGGCGGGCGTCGCGATGGCGGACGCCGCCAGGGCAGCCCGCGCCCGGCGCAGTAAGCCAAGACGGCGGACGTGCCGGATCGCCGGCGCGTCCGCCCCCTCTTCCCCTTGCCGGTGCCTTGGCGCCGGTTCGAGAATGTCGCCATGGACATCTTCAAGGTCTTCACCCTGGAAGCCGCGCACCGGCTGCCCAACGTGCCCGAGGGCCACAAGTGCGCACGCCTGCACGGCCACTCCTTTCGCATCGAACTGCATCTGAGCGGCCCGCTGGACCCGCACACCGGCATGGTCATGGACTTCGCCGACGTCAAGGCGGCCTTCAAACCGCTCTACGACCGGCTGGACCACCACTACCTCAACGACATCCAAGGCCTGGAGAACCCGACCAGCGAGCGGATCGCCGAATGGATCTGGGACCACCTCAAGCCGGCCCTGCCGTTGCTGAGCCAGGTCGTGGTGCACGAAACCTGCACCGCCGGCAGCCGCTATCGCGGGCCCGCAGCGGGCTGACCGACGAAATTTCGTCACGTTCTTGACGTGATTTCGTCCTGCTGAAACGAAATTGAACCGTTCGTCGGTCATGCGCGCTAAGCGTGTTGCAATGCACCAGAACGCTCGATATGCTGCGTCGCAACATCGAGTCACCGGCCACTTCTTCGCCAGCGACACGATCCCGATTCAGCGCAGGCGTTTCGCGCCACGCACCCCAATTTGTGTGGGTCCCTCCCCCCGCACAAATCCCGGCCCGACAGGTCCCTCCCCCTGTCGGGCTTTTTTTATGCCCGCGCGGCTGTCCCCGGGCGCGCCGACGCCACCACGAGCGACCGCCTGCGCGTGTCCCGGGCGCCACCGCGCCACCGCGTTGATGCGCAACGCCAATGACAGTCCGAATCCAGAGGCGCGGCGTAGAATCGCGCCATGTCATTTGCCAGCCAGACCCTTTCGGGCACCAAGCCCGAGCAATACGCCCAGCTGCTGGAGCAGGCGCGCGGCCTGATGTACGGCGAAGCCGATCGCATCGCCAACGCGGCCAACCTCTCGGCCCTGCTCTTCAACGCGCTGCCCGACCTCAACTGGGCGGGCTTCTATTTCTTTGATGGCACCGAGCTGGTGGTCGGCCCGTTCCAGGGTCTGCCGGCCTGCGTGCGCATCGCCCTGGACAAGGGCGTGTGTGGCGCAGCCGCCAGCACCGGCCAGACCCAGCGCGTGCACGACGTGGAAGCCTTCCCCGGCCATATCGCCTGCGACGCGGCTTCGCGCTCGGAGCTCGTGGTGCCCCTGGTCAAGAAGGGCGCCCTGATCGGCGTGCTGGACATCGACAGCCCGCTGGTGGGCCGCTTCGACGAGGACGACCAACGCGGCATCGAAGCCATCGCCGCCGCCTGGGTCGAGGCCCTGGTATGAGCATCACGCAGCTGCGCAACATCGGGCCCAAGTCCGCCGCGTGGCTGCGCCAGGTTGGCCTGCGCAGTGAGGAAGACCTGCGCGCGGCCGGCGCGGTGGACGCCTTCATGCGGATCAAGCGCGCCGGCTTCCGCCCCAGCCTCAACCTGCTCTATTCCCTGGAAGGCGCGCTGCGCGGCTGCCAGTGGCAGGACGTGCCCGAGGCCCGGCGCCAGGAGATGGTGGCGCAGGTCGAGGAAGCCGCCGCGGCCCTGCCGCCCCCGCGCGGCCGCCCCGCCGCCGCGCCGGTCACCACCACCCAGGGCAGCGAAGAGGGCGACAGCGCGCCCACGTTCGACTTCCTCGACAGCCCCGGCGGACACGACGACTGAGGCCGGCCGGCCCGGGATCGCGTACAATCCGCGCCGCTTTCAGGTGACCTGCTGCGCGCACCGCGCCGCGGGTTGAAACGGGAAGCCGGTGAGCCCCATGGAGGGGACGATTCCGGCGCTGCCCCCGCAACGGTAAGCGAGCCATGCCAACGCATCGGCCACTGTGTGCCCTCGGGCGCACGGGAAGGCGCGACGGCGGAAGTCCAGCACTTCCAGCTCGCAAGCCCGGAGACCGGCCTGACAGCACGGGTCCCTTTGGGCCCACCACCGGTTGCGATGCGGAGGGCGTCGCGCGTACCGCGCGGCCTTCCCAGGCGCGTGCCGTCCGCCTGTCTTCCTTCGTGTGCAGCTCCTCCCCTGCTTTCCATGCGCGCGGGGCGCGCGACGGAGTACACGACACCATGCAGTACCGCTTGCTTTCCCTGGCCATCGCGCTGGGGCTTTCCGCCAATGCCGGCGCCCAGACCGCCGAGGCGGCCACCGATCTGGATCAGGTCACCGTGACCGGCACCCGCACCGAGGTCGCCGTGCAGGACAGCCTGGTTCCGATCCAGGTCATCTCCCGCGCCGAGATCGAGCGCAGCCAGGCGACCTCTCTGCCGGAACTGCTGGCCGGCCGCGCCGGCATCAACATCGCCAACCAGGGCGGACCGGGCAAGCTGACCAGTGTGTTCCTGCGCGGCACCGAATCGGACCACGTGCTGGTCCTGGTCGATGGCGTACGCATCGGCTCGGTCACCGCCGGGCTGGCCGCATTCCAGGACCTGCCGGTGGCGCAGATCGACCACATCGAGATCGTGCGCGGCCCGCGCTCGAGCCTGTACGGCTCCGAGGCCATCGGCGGCGTCATCCAGATCTTCACCCGTGACGGTGGCAAGGGCCTGACCACCTACGCCCAGGCCGGCTTCGGCACCCACGACCTGCGCAACCACAGCGCCGGCTTCAGCTACCGCGGCGATCGCGGCTGGCTGTCGGCCAACGCCGGCTACCAGGAAACCGACGGCATCAACGCCTGCCGCGGCACCGCCGGCAATGCCGAGGCCCCCTTCGGCGCTGGCTGCTATGCCGACGAGCCAGACCGCGACGGTTACAAGAACACCTCCTTCGGCTTGCGCGCCGGGTACAGCCTCACCGACACGCTGGCCCTGGAAGGCAACTTCCTCAACGCCGACAGCACCAACGAATACGACGGCAGCCTGTTTGGCGGCAACCTCGCCGACAACCTGCAGCGCGTGGCCGGCGGCAAGCTGACCTGGACGCCGTCGGAGGCGTTCAAGCTGACGGTGCAGGCCGGGCGCAACGACGACCAGGCCGACAATCACTACGTCGATGCCGGCACCGGGACGCGCACTTATGTCAGCACCTTCGACACGCGTCGCGACACCGCCTCGGCGCAGGCCGACTACCAGTTCGCCGAAGGCCAGACGATCACCCTCGGCGGCGACTGGCAGAACGACCAGGTCACCAGCACCACCGACTACGAGGTGGCCGACCGCGACAACACTGGCGTGTTCGCCGAGTACCAGGGCACCTTCGGCGCCCAGTCGCTGCAGGCCT
This sequence comes from Pseudoxanthomonas sp. JBR18, assembly GCF_028198165.1. Classification (NCBI taxonomy): domain Bacteria; kingdom Pseudomonadati; phylum Pseudomonadota; class Gammaproteobacteria; order Lysobacterales; family Lysobacteraceae; genus Pseudoxanthomonas; species Pseudoxanthomonas sp. JBR18. The sequence goes on along the minus strand of NZ_CP116339.1, from coordinate 2,544,042 downwards.
CGGTGCGCAACGACGACAACGAGCAGTTCGGCTCGCACACCACCGGCAGCCTGGGCTATGGCTTCGGCTTCGGCGACGGGTTCAAGTTCACCGCCAGCGCCGGCACCGGCTTCAAGGCGCCCAACTTCAACGACCTGTACTACCCGGGCTTCAGCAACCCGGATCTCAAGCCGGAGAAGAGCAAGTCGCTCAACCTGGGGCTGGCGCAGTACGGCCAGGGCTGGAACTGGACCTTCAACGCCTACGAGACCCGCATCGAGGACCTGATCGGCTACGACACGGCTTTCAACGTGGTCAACGTGGACAAGGCGAAGATCCGCGGCGCCGAGCTGACCGGCTTCATCACCCTGGCCGGCCTGGACATCAACGCCCAGCTCAGCCACGCCGACGCGCGTGACGACGGCGATGGCGCCAACCACGACAACTGGCTGGCACGTCGCGCACGCGACACGGCGCGGCTGGATCTGGACTATGCGATCGGCGACGTCCGCGTGGGCCTGACCGGCAACGCCGCCGGCAAGCGCTACGACAACGCCGCCAACACCGACCGCCTGGGCGGCTACGCCACGCTGGACGTGCGCGTGGCCTATGCGCTGACCCCGGAGTGGACGCTGCAGGCCAAGGCCAGCAACGTGTTCGACCGCGACTACGAGACGGTGGCCTGGTACAACCAGCCCGGTCGCGAGTACATGGTCAGCGTGCGCTGGCAGGCCAAGCAGTAGTCGGCATCGGCCGGCGCTGCATGACAAAGAAACGCCGGCATCGCTGCCGGCGTTTCTTTTTGGCGCTGCTCGGCCGGCGGATGGCGGGCGCGGTGCCGGCCTGCATCGGTCAGCCCGATATTCCTTGGCGGCTGCCACCGGGCAGCTCGGCCGCCAGGAAATCCAGGAACGCCCTTGTCCGTGCGGGCAGCTGCGCGCGGGTGGGATACACGGCGTAGACATCGGCCGGCATGCTCCAGTCGGGCAGCACGACCTGCAGGCGACCGGCGCGCACGTCTTCGGCGATGTCCCATTCCGAGCGTAGAACCAGGCCCAGTCCTGCACGCGCCCAGCGCAGGGCGACCTCGCCATCGTTGGTGGACATCTGCCCCTGCACCCGCACGCGTTGCCGCTGGCGACCGTGGTGCAGTTCCCAGCTGCCGTGGGTCTGCTCGTTTTCCTGCAGAACGATGGCAACGTGTCGCGACAGGTCGGCCAGCGACACGGGCTCGCCGTACCTGGCCAGGTAGGCGGGCGAGCCGCACACCAGGCGACGGTTGGCCAGCAGGCGCCGTGCGCTCAAGCGGCTGTCGGGGGTCTGGCCAACCTGGATGCCCAGGTCCAGGCCTTCCTTCACCAGGTCCAGCGCGTGGTCACTCAACTCCAGCTGCACGCGCACCGCCGGATGGCGACGGGCAAATTCGGCCAGCAGGCCGGCCACCACACGCCGACCGAAGCCGAGCGAGGCATTGACCCGCAGCTGTCCCTGCGGCGCGGCGACCGCGCCTCGCAAGTCGGCTTCCAGCGTGTCCAGGTGTTCCAGTACGTCCTGTCCCTGGGCCAGGTAGCGCTCACCCTCGGCGGTGATGCGCAGGCGGCGCGTCGTGCGCTGGACCAGACGCACGCCAAGCCGCTGTTCCAGCGCGGCCAGGCGTTTGCTGACCGCCGCGCCGGTGATGCCCAGCGCGCGCGCGGCCGCGGCCAGGCTGCCGCGGCGAGCCACGTGAATGAAAAGCTCAAGGTCGGCCAGGCGATCCATTCGAAACCCGAAGGAATAAGTGTTCTTCCATATCCTGCATTCCTAACCCTGAAATGGGAAATAGGATGACCACTCGACCCGAAGGCAAGCCCCTCGCATGGACACCTCGCTCCCCTCCGCGCTGCCGCGCACGCTCTACCGCAAGCTGGTGGACAGCCACACCGCGCGCGTCCTGGATGCAGACAACGTGCTGCTCTACGTGGACCTGCATCTGATGAACGAATACACCAGCCCACAGGCCTTCGCCGGGCTGGACGCCGCCGGGCGCTGTGTTGCCGAACCCGATGCGCAGATGGCGGTGGTCGACCACATCATTCCCACCCATCCCCGGCGTTACCGCACCATCGAAGACCCCGCATCGGCGCTGCAGGCGAGCAACCTCAAGCGCAACTGCGAGCGCCGTGGCATCGCCCTGTACGACACCAACGATCCGCTGCAGGGCATCGAGCACATCATCGCGCCGGAACTGGGCATGATCCGGCCCGGCATGGTGGTGCTGTGCGGCGACAGCCACACCACCACCTACGGCGCGCTGGGCGCACTGGGGTTCGGCATCGGCACCTCGGAAATCGAACACGTGCTGGCCACCCAGACCCTGATCTACCGACTGGCGCGCGACATGCGCATCCGCGTGGACGGCACGTTGCCGCGCGGGGTCACCGCAAAGGACCTGGTCATGCACCTGGTGGCCAGGCTCAGCGCCCGCGGCGCGCGTGGCCACGTGGTGGAACTGTGCGGACAGGCCGTGGCCACGCTGTCGGTGGAAGCGCGGATGACCCTCTGCAACATGCTGGTCGAAGCCGGCGCGCGCGGCGCGCTGGTCGCGCCCGACGCCACCACGCGCGACTACGTCCTGGCCCGGGCGCCGGACCTGGCCGAGGATGCCGGCATGCGCGCCGCCGCGCTGGAAGACTGGGCGCAGCTGCATTCTGATGCGGGCGCCCACTTCGATGCAGAACTGGTGGTGGAGGCACGCGCGGTCGAACCGACCGTCAGCTGGGGCACCAGCCCCGACCAGGCGCTGGGGGTCCTGGACCAGGTGCCGACACCGGCCAGCTTCGAAGACCCGGACGAACGGGCCGCCGCGCAGCGCGCGCTGGACTACATGGGCCTGCAGCCGGGCACGCCGCTGGCCGGCATCGTGGTGCAGCGGGTCTTCATCGGCTCATGCACCAACAGCCGCATCGAGGACCTGCGTGCGGCGGCCGAGGTGGTGCGGGGCCAGCGCGTGGCCAAGGGCGTGCGGGCGATGGTGGTGCCGGGCTCGGGCGAGGTGAAGCGCCAGGCCGAGGCGGAAGGTGTGGCCGATGCCTTGATCGCCGCCGGCTTCGAATGGCGCCAGCCGGGATGTTCGATGTGCCTGGCGATGAATGACGATGTGCTCTCTCCGGGCGAACGCTGCGCGTCCACGACCAACCGCAATTTCGAGGGCCGGCAGGGCCGCGCCGGCCGTACCCACCTGATGAGCCCGGCGATGGCCGCGGCGGCCGCCATCGCCGGGCATATCGTCGATGTCCGCAGCTTCAACGAGGGACGCCATGAACACACTTGAACCCCTGCGCACGCTCGGGGGCCTGGCCGCCGCGCTGCCGCTGCCCAACCTGGACACCGACCAGATCATGCCCAAGCAGTTCCTGCGCGGCATCGACAAGGCCGGGCTGGCCCAGGGCCTGTTCCACGACATGCGCTTTGACGGCAATGGTCGGCCGCGCGAGGACTTCGTACTCAACCGTCCTGCTTTCGCCCAGACCCGCATCCTGATGGCCGGGCCCAACTTCGGCTGCGGTTCCAGTCGCGAACATGCGGTATGGGGCCTGATGCAGGCCGGCATCACCGCGGTGGTGGCGCCCAGCTTTGGCGAGATCTTCTATTCCAATGCACTCAACAACCGCCTGCTGGCGGCGCAGGTGGACGCGGATGCCGGTCACCGGCTGTTGCAGCTGACCGACACCTCCGTCGGCGTGCAACTGCAGATCGACATCGCCGCGCGCCGACTGCGTGCCGGCGATGAGACCTTCGATTTCGCGCTCTCCGGGCGCCACCAGGCGATGTTCCTGCAGGGCCTGGACCTGATCGGCACGACCCTGGCCGACATGGACGCGATCCGCGCACTGTCCCAGGCGCGGGCGCGTTCGCACCCGTGGCTGCATGGCCTGGGCGCGAAAGTCCGCCAGCGAACCCTGGAGGCCGCGCGATGAGCCTGTTCGAAGGATTTACCGCCCGGCAGGTCAACGTTGGTGAGGTCACGCTGCAGGCGCGTATCGGCGGCAGCGGACCGCCGCTGCTGCTGTTGCACGGCCACCCGCAGACCCACGCGATGTGGCATCACGTCGCGCCGGCGCTGGCGCGGCACTACACCGTGGTGCTGGCCGACCTGCGCGGCTACGGCGATTCATCCAAGCCGGAAGGCGATGCCGACGGCACTGCGTATACCAAGCGGCTGATGGCCGCGGACATGGTGCAACTGATGCAGCACTTCGGCTTCGCACGCTTCCGGTTGGCCGCCCATGACCGCGGCGCGCGCGTGGCCCACCGCCTGGCGCTGGACCACCCGGACCAGGTCCAGGCCATGGTGCTGCTAGACATCGCCCCGACCCTGGACATGTACTCCCAGGCCAGCGAGCGCTTCGCGCGCGCCTACTGGCACTGGTTCTTCCTGATCCAGCCCGCGCCGCTACCCGAACGGCTGATCCAGGCCGATCCAGCCGCCTACGTGCGCGAGGTCATGGGCCGCCGGCATGCAGGCCTGTCGGTGTTTGCGCCGGAAGCACTGGCCGAATACGAACGCTGCGCGGCGCTGCCCGGGACCGCGACTGGGATCTGCGGCGACTACCGTGCATCGGCCGGCCTGGACCTAGCGCTGGATCGCCAGGACCGCGCGGAAGGACGCCAGCTGACCATGCCGCTGCACGTGCTGTGGGGTGCGCACGGCGCCGTGCACCGCTGCTTCGACGTACTGACGCTGTGGCGGAATGTGGCCGGCTGCGTTTCAGGCCGTCCACTGGACTGCGGGCATTACCTGGCGGAGGAACGCCCGACCGAGGTCACTGCGGCCATCCTGGATTTCTTTGCTGGGCATCGCGCACAGCACTGAGGCGGCGACCGTTTACGGCAGCGTCAGCAGGTCGGCGAAGTGGTCGATCACCGCCACCGCGCCGGCCGCGTCCAGGTCGTACTGCTTGCGATAGCCGTAGCGCACCATCACCAGCGGCATGCCGGCGTTGTGCGCCGAGACCGCGTCGCTTTCCGAATCGCCCACCATCAGGCAGGTCTTCAGCGCCGCGCCGAACTGCTCGACCAGGTGCCACAGCGGCTCGGGCGCGGGCTTGCGCTGGGGCAGCGTGTCACCGGCGACGATGCCGTCGAAATACTGCAGCACGCCGCGCGCCTCCAGCAGCGGACGCACGAACTGCCCGGGCTTGTTGGTGCAGACCGCCAGCTTGGCGCCCTGCGCATGCAGCGCGGCCAGGGTCTCGGCCACGCCGGGATAGAGCTGCCCGTCCAGCGCGGTGTCGCCGTAGTGCTTGAGGAAGCCGGGCATCACCTCGTCGATGTCGGCCTCGCTGCCGGCCGCGCGCATCGCGTAGGTGATCAGCTGGCGCGAACCCTCGCCGATCCAGTTGGTGATCTGGTCCAGGTCGAAGTTACGCAGCTTCCAGTCGGTGAGCGTGCGGTTGACGGCCTCGGCGATGTCCGGCGCGCTGTCCACCAGCGTGCCATCCAGATCGAAGATCACCAGCGGGTGTGGAAAGGACAAGGCATGGACTCCGGTTGCGACGTGGGAGCGGCATTCTACCGCTGCGCTGCTCCAGGCCCCGGCCCCGGGACATGCGGCTGCAGTGCATCCAGCACGCGGCAATCGGCGATCCTGCCGCCCGGGCACGCGCCGATCATGCGCTCCAGCTGGGCCTGCAGCGCCTGCAGATCGCGCACCTTGCCGCCAATCTCGTCCAGGTGCTGGCGCACCACCTCATCGACGGTGGCGCAGGCGTCCTCACCATGCGCGGCCAGGCCGAGCAGTTCGCGGACCTGCTCGATCGAGAAGCCCAGTTCGCGCGCGCGGCGCACGAACCCCAGCCGCTGCACGTCGGCATCGGCGTAATGGCGGTAGTTGCCTTCCGAGCGCAGCGGCGCGGTGAGCAGGCCGATCCGCTCGTAGTAGCGGATCGTCTCGGCCTTGGTGCCGGTGCGCGCGGCCAGCTGGCCGATGGTGAATGTGGCGCTCATCGCTTGACCCTCTAGTGGCTACAGGGTTGATAAACGCCACCGTCCTGTTTTTCAAGCCGGTCTGCCGGCCACCTTTCCATGGATCATTGCTGCAGTCACAAGCGCACCGAGCTGGAAGTCCTGGCCCGCCAAGCGTCGCAGCGACGCGTGCTGGTGGCGGTGATGCTGATCAACCTGGCGATGTTCGTGCTCGAGTTTGGCGCGGGCGTGGTGGCGCACTCCAGCGCGCTACAGGCCGACGCAGTCGACATGCTGGGCGATGCGGTGGTCTACGCGTTGAGCCTGTATGCGGTCCAGCGCGGCGCCCGCTGGGAAGCCGGCGCCGCGCTGGCCAAGGGCCTGCTGATCCTGGCGTTCTTCGTGTTCATCGTGATCGACATCATGGCCAAGATGCAGCACGGCGTGCCGCCGTCCAGCCGACTGATGCTGGCGTTCGGCGCGCTGGCGCTCATCGCCAACGGCGCGTGCCTGGCGCTGCTGTGGCGCTTCCGCCGCCTCAACCTCAACATGAAGAGCACCTTCGAGTGCTCGCGCAACGACGTCATCTCCAATGTCGGCGTGCTGGTCGCCGCCGGCGCGGTGGCGCTCAGCGGCTCGGGCTGGCCGGACATCGTGGTGGGCGTCGTGATCGCGCTGCTGTTCCTGCGCACGGCGCTGCGCGTGATCGGCGAAGCGTGGCCGGCCTGGCGCCACGCCTCGGCGGACTGAAGCGCAGCGGGCCCGTACTGGCCCGCTGCTTCGTCCGGCTCAGGCCGATGCGCGGCGATGCACCCAGCGATACAGTAGCGGCAGTACCAGCAGGGTGAGCAGCGTGGAGGACACGATCCCGCCGATCACCACGGTGGCCAGCGGCCGCTGCACTTCCGAACCGGCGCCGGTATTGAAGGCCATCGGCACGAAGCCCAGCGAGGCCACCAGCGCGGTCATCAGCACCGGACGCAACCGACCCAACGCCCCCTCGCGCACGGCATCGGCCACGGCGGTGCCTTGCACGCGCAGGTCGCGCACGAAGCTCACCAACACCAGTCCGTTGAGCACGGCCACACCGGACAGCGCGATGAAGCCGATCCCGGCCGAGATCGACAGCGGCAGGCCGCGTATCGCCAAGGCCAGCACGCCGCCGGTCAGCGCCAGCGGCACCCCGGAGAACACCACCGCCGCATCACGCGCCGAGCCGAACGCCCAGAACAGCAGCGCGAAGATCAGCACCAGCGTGGCCGGCACCACGATCGCCAGGCGCCGGCTCGCGGACACCAGCTGCTCAAAGCTGCCGCCGTAGGCGATCCAGTACCCGGTCGGCAGCGTCACCTGTGCGTCAATCGCCGCACGCAGGCGCTGGACGAAACTGCCCAGGTCGCCCTCGCGCACGTTGGCGGTGACTACGATGCGGCGCTTGCCGTCCTGGCGATTGATCTGGCTGGGTCCCTCGCTGGCCTGGATGCGGGCGACCTCGCGCAGCGGCACGGTGCGTGGTGCGGCGCCGGAGCCGCGCGTCTCGTTCCAGCCGCCGACATTGCCGGTCTCGTCGGCGTTGTCGCCTTCCAGCGCCGGCGCCAGCGAGACCGGCAGGTCGGCCAGCGCCGCCGGGTCGGACCGCAGGGCTTCGGGCAGGCGCACCACGATATCGAAGCGGCGGTCGCCCTCGAACAGCTGCCCGGCCACCTCGCCACCGACGGCGGTCGCGACGGTCGCCTGCACATCGCCGGCATTGAGGCCGTAGCCGGCCAGGGCGACGCGATCGGGCAGCACCGACAGCAGCGGCAGGCCATCGGTCTGCTCCAGGCGCACATCGGCAGCGCCGGGCACGCCCCGCGCCACCGCCTCGATGCGCGCGCCGACCTGGCGCAAGGTGTCCAGGTCATCGCCGTACAGGGCGATGGCCACGTCGGCGCGCACGCCGGAGATCAGCTCGTTCATGCGCATCTGGATCGGCTGAGTGAACTCGTAGTTGTTGCCGGGCAGTTGGCGCACGGCCGCTTCGATCTCTTCGACCAGCGCGGCCTTGGGCTTGCGTGGATCGGGCCAGTCCGCGCGGTCCTTGAGCATGATGAAGGTGTCGGCCACCGAGGGCGGCATCGGGTCGGAGGCGACCTCGGGCGTGCCGATCTTGGAGAACACGTGCGCCACTTCGGCAAAGCGCCGCACGCGGGCCTCCACCTTCAGCTGCATGTCCACCGACTGGGTCAGCGAGGTGCCGGGGATGCGCATGGCGTGCATGGCGATGTCGCCTTCGTCCAGCTGCGGCACGAACTCGCTGCCCAGCCGCGTGGCGAGCAGGCCACTGAGGACCACCAGGGCCGCCGCCCCGATCACCACCGCGCGCGCATGCCGCAGGCTGGCATCGAGCAGGGGCATGTAGCGCCGTCGCAGCCAGCCCATGACCGGATTTTCCCGGGTGTGCACGCGACGCCCCAGGCACAGGGCGATCATCGCCGGCACGAAGGTCAGCGACAGCAGCATCGCCCCGCTCAGCGCCAGCACCACGGTGATCGCCATGGGATGGAACATCTTTCCCTCCACCCCGGTCAGCGCGAAGATCGGCAGATACACTGCGGTGATGACGCCCAGGCCGAACAGGCTGGGCCGGATCACCTCGGCGCTGGCCCTGGCGGTTTCCTCGAAGCGCTCGTCATCGCTGAGCACCCGCCCCAACGCCTGCTGCCGCTCCGCAAAGCGATGCAGGCAGTGCTCGATGATGATCACCGCGCCATCGACGATCAGGCCGAAGTCCAGCGCGCCCAGGCTCATCAGATTGGCCGACACGCCGCCGCGGGCCATGCCGGTCAGGGTGAACAGCATCGCCAGCGGAATCACCGCCGCGGTGATCAACGCCGCGCGCAGGTTGCCCAGCAGCACGAACAGCACCACGATCACCAACAGCGCGCCTTCCACCAGGTTGCGGGCCACGGTGGCGATGGTGCGGTCCACCAGGGCGGTGCGGTCGTAGGTGGGTGTGGCGCTCACTCCCGGCGGCAGGCTGCGCTGGGCGACCTGGAGCTTGTCGGCGGCGGCCTGGGCCACGGCGCGGCTGTTGGCACCCACCAGCATCATCACCGTGCCCAGCACCACCTCATGGCCGTCCTGGGTCGCCGCGCCACTGCGCAGTTCCGGCCCCTCGGCGACCTCGGCCACGTCATGAATCTGGATCGGCACGCCCTGTCGACGCGCCAGCACGATGTCGCCCAGCTGCCGCAGGCCGTCGATCTGGCCGGGGATGCGCACCAGGAACTGCTGGCCATTGCGCTCGATGTAACCGGCGCCGACGTTCTGGTTGTTGATGCGCACGGCCTGGACCACGTCGTCCAGGGTCAGCCCGAGTGCCCGCAGCCGCGCCGGGTCCGGGGTGATGTGGATCTGCCGCGCGTAGCCGCCGACGGTGTTGACCTCGGTGACACCGGGCACGGTGCGTAGCTGCGGACGGATCACCCAGTCCTGCAGGGTGCGCAGGTCGGTGGCGGTGTAGCGCGTGCCATCGGGCTTGCGCGCATCCGGCGCGGCATCGACCGTGTAGGAGAAGATCTCCCCCAGGCCGGTGGCGATGGGGCCCAGCTGCGGATCCAGCCCGTCCGGCAGCTGCGAGCGGATCTGCTGCAGGCGTTCGGCCACCTGCTGCCGGGCGAAGTACAGGTCGGTGCCATCGTCGAAGGCGACGGTGACCTGCGAGAGCCCATAACGCGACAGGGACCGGGTGGATTCCAGACCCGGCAGACCGGCCATGACCGTCTCCACCGGGAAGGTAATGCGCTGTTCGGCCTCCAGCGGCGAATACCCCGGCGCACCGGTGTTGATCTGGACCTGGACGTTGGTGATGTCGGGCGTGGCATCGATGGACAGCCGGGTGAAGCTGTAGCCGCCCACGGCGATGAGCACGCCGGTCAGTGCCAGCACCAGCCAGCGGTGGCCGATGCTGGCGCGCAGGATGGACTCAAGCATGGAGGCGTCCTCCGCACGGGCCGGTCAGACGCGCTTCGGGCGAGGGAAACCGCGCGCTGCGAAGGTCCTGCGACAACCTGTTGGGCTCGATGGAAGCAGGCGACGCGTGGGGATCAATGCGCATGACCGGCCCCCGCCTTGCCGAGGTCGGCCTTGACCACATAGCTCTGTTCGACCACGACCTGCTCGCCTGCGGTCAGACCGCTCAGCACCGCGACCTTGCGTCCGTCGCGCTGCCCGAGCCGAACCGGGCGCGCGAGGTAGCGCTCGTCGCTTTCGCGCACGAACACGACGTCCCGCCCCTCCATGGTCTGCAACGCGGTCAATGGCACGACCAGCGCGGCGGGCGTGGAGGCCACCACGATGCGCGCGGTGACCGCCGCGCCGGGTCGCCAGCGCCCGTCGGTGTTGCGCAGCGTGGCGCGGGCCACCGTGCTCTGGCTGGCGGTCGCGGTCCCGGGCAGGATGCGCGCCAGCGTGGTGTCGGCACTGACGCCATCGCTCATGCGGGTCACGGTGACCGGCACCCCGGCGGTGATGTGCTGGGTGTCGCTGCCGAAGATGTGCAGATCCACCCACAGCGTGGACAGGTCGGCGATCTCGAACAGCGCCGCGCCTTCACCAACTGCGCTCCCCAGCTGCACATGGCGCGCACTGATCACCCCGGCGATCGGCGCGCTCACCGGGTAGGAGGTCAGGCTGAGATTGCTCTCGACCGTGGCCAGGATCTGGCCGGCGCGCACGCTGTCGCCGACGCTGACCCGCAGGCTGCGGACCGGACCGGGAAAACGCGCCGTCGCCTCGGCGATGTGGCCATCGACCGGGGTCAGGAGGCCCTGCACTTCGTGCGTATCGGCGATGGTGCCAGGCCCTGCGGGCGCGACCCGGATGCCGGCCTCATGCGCAATGGCCGCAGGAATCACGGTTGCCTCGGCATGTGCCTCCTCGGCCTGCGCGTCGTGGGCTGGGTCGTGGTCTTGATCGGCATGTGCCTCGGGCGCGGCCGGTGGGGTCTGGCTGCATCCGCCCGCCAGCAGCGCGGCCAGCAGCAGGAGCAGCATCGGGAAACGGAAGGTGGGATTCATGGCGTGGGCTCCTGCGGTGCACGGGCAGCGACGAGCGGCTGCCCGGTCAGCCGCTGCAGTTCGATCAGGGCGGTCTGGGCCTGCACGGCGGCGTCGAGCTGGCGCCGCAGCGCCGTCACGCGCTGGCCTTGCAGCTGCGCCCACTCCAGATAACTGATGGCCCCGGCGCGCCAGGCCTGCTCGGCGGCGCGCTCGGCCTGCTGCAGCCTTGGCAGCACCTCATCGTCCAGGCGCTGCACCTCCAGCCGTGCGGTGAGATAGCGGCCGTGCGCCTCGGCCAGGGTCGCGTGCAGCTGCAGCAGGACCGCGTCGCGCTGCAGCGCGTTCTGCGCCAGGTCGGCCTGCGCGGCGCGGATTCCAGGCGCGGCGCGACGTGCGCTGCCCAGCGGCAGGCTCAGCCCGGCGACCAGCGCGGTGTCATCGGCGTCCTGCAGCCGGCGCACGCCAAGCTGCCATTGCAGGTCGGCCTGGCCCTCGCTCCGGGCCAGGCGCAGCTGGGCTTCCTGCACGCGCGCCTGGCCGGCGACCTCGGCCAGTTCCGGCGTCCGTTCGAGCAACTGCGCCAGCGCGTCGAAGGATTCCAACACGGGCAGGCGGTCCAGCCTGCCGCTGACGTCCGCGAAGTCCGCTTCGCGCTGGCCCCACAGCACGGCCAGGGCCAGACGGGCGGCGCGATCGGCCTGGCGCGCGCGATCGCGATCCAGTTCGGCCTGGGCCAGCTGCGCCTGCGCGGTGAGCAGGACCGACTCGGGCGAGGCACCGGCCCGCAGCCGGGCGCGCGCGGCCTGCACGGCGCGCTGGCGCTGGTCGATGTCCAGCCGGGCGATGGCCTCCTCGCGCTGCGCCGCCACGATCGCCTGGTAGCGCCGGGCCACCTCGGCCAGCAGGTCCAGGCGCGCGGTTTCGCGCCGTGGCGCCAACGCGTCGAGGTTGGCCTGGGCTAGGGCGCGGCGGGCATCCAGCTTGCCGCCGCGCTCCAGCACGCCGGACAGGGAGACGGTCAGTTCGGCCGCGTCGAAGGCGCGCGTCTGGCCGCTGCCCAGGGCGTTTTCCAGATCGACACCGAGCGTCAGGGGCGGCTTCAGCGCCGCGGCCTGCGCGCGCGCCTCCAGCGCGGGGCGTTCACCGGCCAGCAGGCGCAGGGTGGGATGGGTATCGGACACGCGCATCAGCGCGTCGTCCAGGCTCAGGGGAGCCGGCGACCGGTCCTGCGCGAACGCACAGGGCACGACCGCGAAGACGGCCAATGCCGCCAGTCGCAACCACATGGGGAATCTCCGAAAGGGCGATGACGAAACACGCGCGGTGCCCGTCAGGGGCGCGGCGCGCGGAAGCGCATCAGGCCGCGATCGGCGGACGCAGGGTCAGTGCGGGCGCATGCGAGCGGGTGGACAGCACCACGCCCTGAATCCAGCCACCGGGCATGGCCACGACCGGTGGGATCGCCACGTGCGACGGGATGGCGGTGGGATGCCCGCAACAGTGCGCGGCATGCATCAGCGCGTGCAGCAGGTCATCGGCATCGTCGTGGTCTTGCACATCATCGGCCAGCGCGTGCGCGTCGGCCTGGTGCAGGTGTTCGGCGGCCCCACGCGTGGCCTCGTGCAGGTCGCCCACCGCAGCCAGGACCGGATTGGCCAGCACCGCCCACAGCAGCAGCGCGAGCGCGGGCAGGCGCAGCCAAAGGGAAACCGGACGGGCGGAACGCAGGTGCATGGCCGGCGATGCTAGTGCGCGGCGACGGCGTTAGACAATCTCAACTGACCGGATGGTCATCGCCCATGGCGAGGGCGTCCTCGTCGAACAACGTGCCCTGCAGCACCACTTCGTCGCGCTCGCGGAAGCCGCCCAGGCCCACGCCCACCAGCCGATAGCGCGTGTCGGCCGGCAGCTCCACGCGTTCGCGCAGCGACAGGGCGATGCGGGTGAACTCGGCCAGCGAGGCCGGCGGCGCCTCGGGCGTGAAGCTGCGGGTGAGGATGCGGAACTGTGCGGTCTTGAGCTTGAGCACCACGGTGTGGCCGATGCGGTCGGTCTTGCGCGTCGCGATCCAGGCACGCTCGGCCATGTGCACGATGGCCGGTTCCAGTGCCGACAGCGGCAGATCCTCAGCAAAGGTGTCCTCGGCCGAAATCGACTGCACCGGCTGGTCCGGCTCGACCGGGCGCTCGTCGATGCCGCGTGCGCGCCGGTACAGCGCCTCGCCGAACCGGCCGAAGCGCTGCTGCAGGTCTTCCCGGGTGAAGCCGCGCAGGTCGCCGACGGTGGCGATGCCCATCTCGGCGAGCTTGCGCTCGGCCACCTTGCCCACCCCGGGGATGCGACCGACCGGCAGCGGGGTGAGGAAGGCCTCGACCTGGGCCGGCTTGATCACGAATTGCCCATTGGGCTTGTTCCAGTCCGAGGCGATCTTGGCCAGGAACTTGTTGGGGGCGATCCCGGCCGAAGCGGTCAGCTGGGTGGTCTCGAAGATCTGCGCGCGGATCGCCTGCGCGGTGGCCGTGGCGCTGGGCGAGGCGATCTTGGGCGCGGTCACATCAAGGTAGGCCTCGTCCAGCGACAGCGGCTGCACCAGGTCGGTGTGCTGCAGGAAGATCTCGCGGATCTGCCGTGACACCGCGCGATAGCGCGGGAAATCCGGCGGCACGAAGATCGCGTCCGGACACAGCCGCCGCGCCCGCACGCCCGGCATGGCCGAGCGCACGCCGTACTTGCGCGCCTCGTAGCTGGCCGCGCAGACCACCCCGCGCAGCGCGCTGCCACCGACGACGACCGGCTTGCCGCGCAGGGCGGGGTCGTCGCGTTGTTCGACCGACGCGTAGAAGGCGTCCATGTCGATGTGGAGGATCTTGCGCATGGGATGCGCAGTATCGCGCGGAGGGGTCTCGGGGGGCGAGACGCTTTGTTGACGAGGCTGAGCCTTGCCCGGTTTGCGCGTGGTCGTCGTGGACCCAGGGCAAGCGCTTTCGTGCGGCTTCGCCGGCCAATCAACTTGCTTTGCTTGCGCAAACAGAGGTCAACAAAGAAGCGCTTCTCAGCAGACGAATGTCTGGACACACGCCCCGAGGCGGCACGCCTGCGCTGCGCGCAGATCCGCCAAGGGCCGCGAGATCTTTGGGAAGCGCGTCCATGTCCTGTGCCAAGACACCGCGCATTCTGGGCGGTGCTCGGCATCTTGCTTGTTTGGTTTTGCGAAGCGAGAGCAAGAGCTTTCGTGCGGCTTCGCCACCCGACCTACTTTCTTTGCTCGTGCAAAGAAAGCTAGGCAAAGAAACACGCCCCGGGCGGCACGCCCGCTTAGCGGGTCCGCTGCGGGCACGGGGATTTCGGAAGGGACATCACTCTCCCCTCCAAAAAGCGCCGTGCCTCCATGGACGATGCTCAGCGTTTGGTTTATTTGGCTTTGCGAAACGAGAGCAAGAGCTTTCGTGCGGCTTCGCCGCCCGACCTACTTTCTTTGCTCGTGCAAAGAAAGCTAGGCAAAGAAACACGCCCCGGGCGGCACGCCCGCTTCGCGGGTCCGCTGCGGGCCGAGGGATTTTTGGAAGGAACATCCAGGTCCCTTCCAAAAACACCGTGCATCCATGCACGGTGCCCTACGGGTCTTGTCCTCGCCCCTCCGCCGTGCCTCACGGGGGATTGAAGGCGACAGCGCACAGCAAAAGCAAACGCAAACGCAAACGCAGAGGCTTCGAGCCACGAGCCGTCCGCTGAGCCTGCCCACCGCGGCGCAAGCAGATTCACAAAGATCTACTCGACGCACCTAATGCAGTTGCAGTTGCAGTTGCAGTTGCAGTTGCTTGCAGCTTCTCCTGTCTGAGCCGTAAAGCACGCCGAGCACCGCAGCGAAGCAGGGCCGAAGAGGCGCCCTGTTTGAGCGAAGCGAGTTTGGGCGCCGTGCCCTGCTTCGCGAGGAGCGCAGGGGATCGACGCTTAGCGTCGACGTGCGTCCCGGCGAGTAGCGGTTTTGCTTCCTTTTGCCAAGACAAAAGGAAGTCGCGCCCGCAGGGCGTGAAAGCTCCTGCTTGAGCGCTTTAAAGCAGACGCCACGCAACCGAACAAAGCACCCAAAGAAAAAGCCGGCCCTGTCCCCAGGCCCGGCCTTCCCAAAACCTCAATCCCTCAACCGCCGATCAATCCTTCGGCGCCTCGAGCTTGAAGTCCTTCGGCGGCGTCTCCCCCGCCAGATAACGCACGAAATAATCCCAGCGCCGGCGCGCGATGTACGCCGACATCGCCCCGTAGCCGTGGTGCACGTTGGGGATCATCAGCATGTCGAAGTCCTTGTTGGCCTTCATCAGCGCATCGACCACCAGCAGGGTCAGGTACGGCGGCACGTTGTCGTCCATCGTGCCGTGGACCAGCATCAGGTGGCCCTTGAGGTTGCCGGCCAGCGAGGCATTGGCCTGGCTGTCGTAGTTGCCCTTGCCGTCCTTGCCGACGATCAATTCGCCTTGGTAGCGCTCGCCCCAGTCGTCCTCGTAGCCCCGGTTGTCGTGGTTGCCGCTCTCCGACCAGGCCACCTTGAAGAAATCCGGGTAACGCAGGATCGCGGCAGTGGAGGCGTTGCCACCGCCCGAGTGGCCCCAGATACCAGCGCGCGACAGGTCGATCCACGGATACTTGGCGCCCAGCTCCTTCATGCCGGCCACCTGGTCGGGCAGGGTGTTGTCGGCCATGTCGCCATACCAGGTGTCGTGGAAGGCCTTGGAGCGCCACGGCGTGCCCATGCCATCGATGGCCACCACGATGAAGCCCAGCTCGGCCAGCGACTGGTTGTCGCCATGCGTGGCCAGGAAACTGCGCCCGCGCACCGAGCCGGTCTGCGGACCAGGGTAGATGTAGTTGACGATCGGGTACTTCTTGGACGGATCGAAGTCGGACGGCTTGAACATGATCCCGTACAGATCGGTCTTGCCGTCGCGCGCCTTGACCGTGAACGGTTCCGGCGGCACCCAGCCGATCGCCTTCAGCCGCGTGATGTCGGCCTTGGCGACCGGGGCCACGTCCTGGCCGTCGGCCGCGCTGCGCAGCACGGTCACCGGCGGCACCGTGGTGGTCGAGTACGCATCGACGAACAGCTTGCCGTCCGGCGACAGCGACACGGTGTGGTCGCTGGCTTCCGGGGTGAGCAGGGTCGGCTTGCCGCCGTCCAGGCTGACCTTCCAGAACTGCTGGTAGTAGGGATTGATGCCGGCGGTGCGGCCCACGCCACGGAACCACACCGTGCGCGTGGCCGGGTCGACCTTGAGCATCTCGGTGACGTTGCCCTCACCGGTGGTGATGGCGTGCTTGAGCTTGCCGGTGGTCAGGTCGTACAGGTACAGCTGACCCCAGTTGGAGCGCTCGGAGAACCACACCGCTTCATTGGTCTGCGGCAGGTAGGCCCAGTTGGCGGTGCCATTGCCGCTTTCGTACTGGGTCTTGACGTGCTCGGAGAACACGGTGCGCACCGCACCGGTGTCCGCGTCGGCGATGCGGAACCAGGCGTCCTTGTGGTAGCGCGAGGTCGACACGAAGGCGACGGTCTTGCTGTCCGGCGCCCACTTCACGTCGTCCCAGCCGCCGTCGGGGCCGCAGCTGATGTCATCGCACAGGGTGGAGCGGTGCTGGTCGGGCTCCATCTTCAGCCGGGTGACCTTGCGCGTGGGCACGTCGATGATGACGCGCTCGATCATGGTCACGTCCTTGTCGCCGGGCAGCGGGTATTTCCACGCCTCCAGCTTGGGCGCGCCGACCTGGGTGCTGACCAGGTACATCTCGCTGGTCTTGCGCTGGTCCTGCTGGAAGGTGGCGATCTTCTTCGAATCCGGCGACCACTCCACGATGGCCATGTCGGTGTGCTTCCAGCCGGCGTTGTCGGTGGCGTAGCCGTAGTCGGTGACGCCATCGGTGGTCAGCTGGGTCTCCTTGCCGGTGGCCAGGTCGCGCACCCACAGGTTCCAGTCACGGATGAAGGCCTCGGATTTCTTGTCCGGCGAGAGGGCGCCGGGCTCGGCCTCGGCCTTGGCATAGACCTTGGCGCAATGCGCCTGCGCATCGCAGGCGACCTCGGTGCCGCGCACGGAGAAGCGGTAGCGGCCGTCGGCGGTGGTGCTGATGCCGCGGATGCCCAGCTTGTCGGCCTTGACCGGCTTGTCCTTGGCCTCCAGCAGGGTGGTCAGCGCGGCGGCCAGCGCATCGGCATCGAACAGCGGCGCGGTCTTGCCGGTGGCCGTGTCGGTCTGCAGCAGGCGATCGCCGCTGGCGTCGTGGTCGGTGTAGACGAAGTGGCCGGCGTCCAGCCAGGTCACGCGGGTCACCGCGTGGTCGACCAGCGGCTGGGCATAGGCCAGCTTGGCGGCCCGGGCGTAGTCGGCCTCGGTGACCGCACCGGCGCTGGCCGCCGCGGCGGTCAGGACCAGGGCGCCGATCAGGCGCGGGGCGATGGAGTTCAGGAGCATGCAGATCCCCAGGTAAGGGTGGGACGGGCGCCGCGGCCCAGAGGCCAACGCGCGTGCGAACACGCGATCGTACCGCCCGGGGCACGCCCCCTCCCCTGCCGAAGGTCCCGGTCGCCCCCCAGAGCCGCCGGGAGACACGGAGCCGAGCGGCTAGAATGGCCGTCCCCACGTCGCACCGCATCGCCATGTCCTCCACCCCGACCGCGCCCGCCGCGTCGGCGCCCTTGCGCGTCGCCCCTGCCCGCCATTCCTGGCTGGATAACCTGCAAGGCTTCACCTTCGGTGTGGTGATGCTGGCGTTCGGCACGTCCATGTTCAAAGCCGCCGGGCTGATCAGTGGCCAACTGGCCGGGTTGTCGCTGCTGGGCGCGCACGTGAGCGGGCAGTCGTTCGGGCTGCTGTTCCTGATCGTCAACCTGCCCTTCTATGCCTTCGCCGTGCGCGTGCGCGGCTGGGCGTTCGCCGCGCGCAGCCTGGCCGCCATCGTCGCGGTCGGCCTGCTGGCCGACCACGCCGGCCAGTGGATCGATTACGCACGCCTGAGCCCGGTCCTGGCTGCCGTCGTCGGTGGCTTCTGCGCGGGCATCGGCCTGATCGCCCTGTTCCGCCATGGCACCAGCTGCGGCGGCATGGGCATCCTGGCGATGTACGTCCAGGACCGCACCGGCTTCCGGGCCGGCTGGCTGCAACTGGGCTTCGACCTGACCCTGATGGCGTGCGCCTGCGCGGTGCTGCCCCTGCGCGCGGTCGCGGTCTCGGCGCTGGGCGTGGTGGTGATGAACCTGAGCATCGCCTTCAACCACCGCCGCGACTGGTACACCGCCGGCTGAAACCGCCGCGGTGGCTCAACCCACCGCCCGCAGCTTGGCCTTGACCGGCTCGGGCTGGACGATGAAGGCCTGCGCCGCTTCGCTCAGATGCCCGGCCTGTTCGAGCAGGCTGCGCGCCGCCGCATTGGACTCCTCGGCCAGGGCGGCGTTCTGTTCGGTGCCCTGGCCGATCCCGCGCAGCAGCCGGTCGACGCCGCCCACCGCCTCGCCCTGGCGCTGCGAGGCGGCGTTGATCTGCTCGACCACGCCGACCACGCGCTCCACGCGCGAGAGGATGTCGTCCATGGTCGCGCCGGTGGAACCCACCAGCTTGGCGCCCTGCTCGACCTGCTGCAGCGAGCCATCGACCAGCTTGCGGATCTCCTGCGCCGAGGCCGACGAGCGCTGTGCCAGGTTGCGCACCTCGCCGGCCACCACCGCAAACCCGCGCCCGTGGCTGCCGGCGCGCGCGGCTTCCACCGCGGCGTTGAGGGCCAGCAGGTTGGTCTGGAAGGCCAGGCCGTCGACCGTGGCGACGATCTCGGCGATGCGCCGCGACGAGCCCCGGATGTGATCCATCCCGGCCACCGCGGCGTGGGCGATCTCCCGCCCCTGGCGCGCCGCCTCGCTGGCCTCGACCGCCATCGCCACGGTGTCGCGCACGCGGGCGATGTTCTGTTCGACCTCGCCGGAGACCTGGTCCATCAGCTGCATGGCCGCCCCCAGATCGCTGGCCTGGCGCTCGGTGCGGGCCGACAGGTCCGAGGTGCCCGAGGCCATTTCCTCGGCCGAGGCGCGCACCTCGCCGGCCGAGCCCTGGATGCCGGTGACGATGCCACCGACCTGCTCGATCGCCGCATCCAGGCCCTGGCGCAGACTGGCGTACAGCCCCTGGTGATCGCCGCGCATCCGCTCGCGCAGGTCGCCGCGCGCGAAGGCCTCCATGACCCGGGTGACCTCCAGCAGGCGCGTCTCGACGCTGTCGAGCAACAAGTTGATCTTTTCGGCCAAGACCCGCACGAAGCCCGCCTTGCCGTCCAGTCCGATGCGCTCCTCCAGATGGCCGCGCGCGGCATCGGCCACCAGCGCGGCCACCTCGTGCTCGATCACGCGCTCCAGGCGGCGATCCTGCCATTCCATTGCCAGGCCCAGCAGCTGCCCGTTGTCCAGCACCGGGCTGACCTGCAGGCGGAAATGACTCATGCACAGTTCGGTCTCGCCCGCCTGAGGTTCGGCGCGCTCGCACGCGGCGGTCAGCATCGCGGCCACCTGCGTGCCCAACTCGCCCGCCCGGGTGCCCAGCAGGGTCTCCCCTCCCAGCCCGGCACGGGCGAAGTCATCGGTGAGCGCGTCGTTGACGTAGACCACCATGCCCTGTGCATCGGTGACCATGACGCTGGCCTGGACCGCGTCGAGCGCCTGACGCACGCGCGCGTTCTCCCGCGCGGTGGCGCGTTCGCCTTCGATCCGCTGCCGCAGGCTGGCCTGCATGTGCTGCAACGCGGCCCCCAGGGTCCCCAGTTCATCGTTGGGGTTGTGGATGGCCAGGCGGCTGTCGAGGCGATCGTCGGCGATGTCCCTGGCGAAGGCGACGGCCTGCTCCAGCGGACGCACGATGGCGCGCAGCAGCAGGACCAGCATCACCACCAAAACAACCGCGACGGCGACCAGGGTGATGGAGAACATCGCGTTCATCCACGCACGCTCGTCGGCCTGCGTCTTGCGCCCCTGCTGCAGCAGCGCGTCCTGCTGCCTGTTGAGCGCGGCCAGGGCGGGCACCACCTTGGCCGCGGCCGCGTCCAGCGACTGGACTTCGCTGTCGACCCCGTAACGGGCAGCGGCATAGGCGATGAAGCGATCCTGATATTGCTGCATGAGCGTGCGGATCTGTTCGCGCGCGGCCTCGGGGATCCTGGATTTCTGCAGCAGCAGCTCGAAGGGCATGGCCTCGGCCCCCAACTGGTCGGCGTACTTCTGGTCGCGACGCAGGATGAAGTCCTTCTCGTGCCGGCGCATGGTCAGCATGGAGACTTGCAGGGCCGGCGCGTCGTACTGGCCCAGCACGTTCTCCACGCCATGCACCGCCTCACGCAGTTCGCCCTGCAGTCCGGAATCGGCATCGTGCCCCAGTTCGGCGATGCGCTCGTCCAGCGACTCGGCCGAGGCGAGGTAGTCCTTGATCGTAGCCTGGAACGTCGCCGCCGGCCCGGTGCCAGACGGTTTGCCCAGCGCTGCCTGGGCCAGGTCGCGCCGCAGCGTGGCGCGCGCGGCGTTGAAGCGCTTGCCACTGTCCACCGAGAAAGACAGGGCATACTCGGCCTGCAGCCGGCGCGCCTCGTTGAAGGCCTGGGCCAGCCGCTGGACGGTGGCGTTCCGCTCCTGGAAGCGCTGCAGTTCGGTATCGGCCGCCGTGGTTCCGGCACTGACCCGCCAGTAGGCAAAGCCGACCACGGCAAGTCCAAGGACAACGGCGATCAGGCTCACGCGGAGCTTGGTCGCAATGGTGAGCATGGGGAGTTTCATCGAGGGGCACCAGGCGCAATGACGCCCCTGTATCGGCCCGGCCAGCGCGGACTTGAGCGCTTTTTTTCAAGCGCAGCCAGGCAAGGCCTGGCGCGGATGCGCAAGCACATCACCCAACGATGACGGCGCCATGACAGGCACGGGGTCCGGCGTGCCGCGGCGCATGCGGCGGTTGACGCGCGACGGGCCGACGCCTGTCGCGCGGGAGGCGTCAGTCGGCCGCTGCCGGGGACGCTTCGACCAGCGGCGCGTGGACCCGGGCGAAGTCGGCGGCCGGCATCTTGGGCACCTCGCGGTCGTAGGTCATCAGGCCGTTGATCTCGCCTTCCACGTCGGTGGTCTGGGTATAGACCGCCGCGCTCAGGCCCACCTCGCGCGCCTGGCGGATGATCTCGGCGAACTTGCGCTGGTAGCGCTGCCGGTAATCGTCCTGATCCTTGGCCGTTTGATATCCCCAGTTGCGATTGGCCGGGAACCACAGATGGCCCTCGATGGGCAGGCCGATGCCGCCGTATTCGCCAATCACGATGGCCCGGTGCGTGTGTCGCTCCGGCACGTGCGGCACGTCCTCGTAGGTGTGGATGTCGAACAGATCCGAACCGGCATCGCCGGTATCCAGCCAACCGCTGGTCTTGTTCACCACGCGGCTCGGGTCCAGCGCCTTGACCGCCTGGGCCAGGCGCGTGGAGGCGTATTGGCCCCAACCTTCGTTATTGACCACCCAGGTGACGATGGACGGATGGTTACGCAGGTCGCTGATCATGCGCAGCAGCTCGTACTCGAATTCATCGGAGACGCGCGCGGGGAACAGCACCTCGTCGTTGGAGGCCTGCCGCACGAACTGATCCAGGCTGTCCTCCTCCTCGCCCGAGGGCATGTCCTGCCAGATCAAGATGCCCAGCCTGTCGGCCATGGCGTAGTACTGCGCCGGCTCGACCTTGATGTGCTTGCGCAACATGTTGAAGCCGGCACGCTTGAGGAACTTCAGTTCGAAGGCGATCGCCTCTTCCGACGGTGGGGTGAGCAGGCCGTCGGGCCACCAGCCCTGATCCAGCGTGCCGTTCTGGAACAGCGGCTGGTTGTTGAGCAGCATCACCGGCTGGCCCGGGATGGGGCCCGGCCCAATGGAGCTCTTGCGCATGGCGAAGTAGCTGCGTACCTGGTCACGCGGTGTGCCGACCACCTTGGCCTTGGCATAGGCCTGCGCCTCGACCTCGGTGAGCAGGGAATCGTCGCGTCGGCCATTGGGGCGGTGCTGGGAGGCGTCGGCCTGGTCGAAGGGCGGCTGCACCGACACCAGTTCCACATCTAGGTCATAGAGGAAGGGTCGGTCCGGCGACCACAGCTTGGCCTCGGGGATCGCCAGGCGCGTGCGGCGGTTGGCGCGCACCACGCGCGTGGCCACCACGCGCTTGCCGTCGCGCGCGGTGATCCGCACCGCGTCGGCATCGCTGGCGCTGCGGTTGAGCGCGACGTTGACGTCCAGCATGCCGGCATCGATGTCCGGAGTCATGTTGACGTCTTCGATGTGCAGCTTGGGCACCGGCTCCAGCCACACCGTCTGCCAGATGCCGCTGACCGGTGTGTACCAGATGCTCTTGGGGTCGAGCTGCTGCTTGCCGCGCGGCTGGGCGCCGTCGGAGGTGGGATCGGTGACCTGCACCACCAGCTCGTTGTCACCGGGCTTGAGGTAGTCGGTGATGTCGAAGGTAAACGTATCCGAGCCACCACGATGCGAGCCGACGACCCCACCGTTGACCAGCACGTGCGCCTCGTAGTCGACCGCACCAAAATGCAGCAGCACCTGCTGCCCGGACCAGTCGGCGGGAATGGTGAACTGGCGCCGGTACCAGATGCGGTCTTCGGGTGTGACCTTGCGCGCCACGCCTGACAGCTTGGATTCCACTGCGAACGGCACCAGGATCTTCCCGTCCATCGCAGTGGGCTGAGCTTCGGTCTTGGGCCGGATTGCGTAGTCCCATTGGCCATTGAGGTTCTGCCATTGCGCACGTTGCATCTGCGGGCGCGGATAACTGCGCCAGGCATTCTCCGGCGTGACCTGCTTGCCCCAACGCGTGACCAGGTCGCTGGTGTAGACATGGTCGTCGCCGACGGCGGCGGTCTGCTGCGCCAGCGCGATGCCGGGAGCGAGGAAGCACAGCGCCGCGAGGGCCAGCGGGACGCGGACGGCCTTGATCGTCATGGTGTACAGATCCTTCAGTGGCGTGCAGGCGCCTGACGCCGGCACAGATGAGCCAGGCGACACCACCGGACGCGATGCCGCAGCTAATGTCCGACAATATGACGAACGCGGCCGATCATTCCACGCGCCTGCAAGTCATGGCAAGCCGCAGTGCAAGTTAAAAATTTTAAGTGTGGCCTGGGACGGGGCGGCACGCGCCGAAGCGATCGCGCTGGCACTGCAGGATCGTCAGAGGCGTGTTGCGTTTTCACGCGGGACCGGCCGTGCGCGCTGGCGGGAAGACGCGGAGATCGCAGTGCTGAGGATGCAGGCGAGGCGCTGCATCGACGCGGGCTTCGAGCGCCAGGATCAACCCTGCGGCAACGGCCTCAGGCACAGCCAGATGGCGATCCAGTGCGCCAGTGCGCCCCCGAGCACGTGCGCATGCCACAGCGCGCGGTTGTAGACCATCGCCTTGCGCACGTAAAACCCAACGCCGATGGTGTAGATCAGGCCGCCGGCGGCGATCAGCCACAGCACCGGCGCAGGCAATCCCGCGATCATCGGCTTGATCGCCACGATGCCCACCCAGCCCAGCAACAGGTAGATCGCCACCCAGAAGCCCTTGCCCAGCCCGGGCAGGCACAGCTTGGCGAACACCCCGAACAGCGCCACGCCCCACACCACCGCGATCATCGTCCACACCCACGCGCCGGACAGCGCCAGCACCAGGAACGGCGTGTACGAGCCGGCGATCATCACGAAGATCCCCGCATGATCCAGCTTGCGCAGCACCGGCTGGCGCGCGGGCGCGGCGAAGTTGTACGCGGCCGAACAGGCGAACATCACCAGCAGCCCCAGCGCATACACGCAGGTGGCCAGCAGCAATGCCTCGTTGGCGAGTGCGCGCCACACCATCAGCGCCCCGCCGGCGATGGCCAGCGCCAGCCCGGCGACGTGGACGATCAGGTCGGCGCGACGTGCGGCGGCGGTCTTGTAATGCGGCGCGGAAATGGGGGGACCGGGCACGGAACTCATCGGGACAGCAGTGGGGCCGAACAGGATACGCGGTGGCAGCGTGTGCCATCGCCCAGCGCCGCAAGATGCCGGTCCAGATCTCGCGGTAGCGCGGACCTTGGTCCGCTGCGCTCCGCCGCCGCCCTCCTGGGAAAGCCCCGCCGAGCAAGCTCGGCGCTACACCGGGATTGTCTGTAGAGCGGACCTCGGTCCGCTGCGCTCCGCCGCTGCTTTCCTGGGAAAGCCCCCGCCGAGCAAGCTCGGCTCTACACCGGGCCTGTCTGTAGCGCGGACCTTGGTCCGCTGCTCTCTGCCGCTGCTTTCCCGGGAAAGCCCCCGCCGAGCAAGCTCGGCGCTACACCAGGCCTGTCTGTAGAGCGGACCTCGGTCCGCTGCTCTCTGCCGCCGCTTTCCTGGGAAAGCCCCGCCGAGCAAGCTCGGCGCTACACCGGGCCTGTCTGTAGAGCGGACCTTGGTCCGCTGCTCTCTGCCGCCGCCCTCCTGGGAAAGCCCCCGCCGAGCGAGCTCGGCGCTACGGGGCACGCGGGGTCAGGCGGCCATGCCGTTGTGTCGCAGCAGTGCGTCGATGCTGGGCGCGCGGCCGCGGAAGGCGGTGAAGTTCTCCAGCGCCGTGCGGCTGCCGCCACGCGAGAGGATTTCGGCACGGAACCGAGCACCGGTGTCGGCCAGTTGGTCCGGCGCCTCTTCGAAGGCGGCATAGGCGTCGGCGCTGAGTACCTCGGCCCACTTGTAGCTGTAATAACCCGCGCCATAGCCGCCGGCGAAGATGTGGCTGAAGGCATGCGGGAAACGCCCCCACTTGGGCGCGCGGTTGACCGCGACCTCATCGCGGATCCGCTCCAGCAGGTCCATCACGCTGTCGGTGGACGGATCGAAAGCGCTGTGCAGTTCCATGTCGAACAGCGCGAACTCCAGCTGGCGCACGGTCTGCATGCCGCTCTGGAAGTTCTTGGCCGCGATCATCTTGTCGAACAGCGCGCGCGGCAACGCCTCGCCGGTCTCCACATGCCGGGTCATGCCCTCCACGCGCGACCATTCCCAGCAGAAGTTCTCCATGAACTGGCTGGGCAGCTCCACCGCGTCCCATTCCACGCCGTTGATGCCGGCCACCGACAGCTCGCCGACTTCGGTCAGCAGCTGGTGCAGGCCGTGGCCCATCTCGTGGAACAGGGTGATCACATCATTGTGGCTGAAGGTCGCCTGCGCGCCGCCCACGCCCTTGCCGAAGTTGCACACCAGATACACCAGCGGGGTCTGGTCACCGTCCGCGCGCTGGCGCCGGTTGCGGCAATCGTCCATCCACGCGCCGCCGCGCTTGCCTTCACGCGCGTACAGGTCCAGGTAGAACTGGCCCACCAGGGTGCCGTCGGCGTTCTGCAGGCGGAAAAAGCGCACATCCGGGTGCCACACCGGCGCGGTATCGGCCACCACGTCCACGCCGTAGAGCGACTTGATCACGCCGAACAGGCCAGCCAGCACCGCGTCCTCGGTGAAGTACTGCTTCACCTCCTGCGCCGAGAAGCTGTAACGCGCCTGCTTGAGCTTCTCGCTGACATAGGCCACGTCCCACGGCTCCAGCGTCTCCAGGCCCAGCTCGGCACGCGCGTAGGTTTCCAGCGCGGCGCGGTCCTGCCGCGCATACGGCAGCGCGCGGGTGCCCAAATCGCGCAGGAAGGCCAGCACCTCGGCCGGGCTGGCCGCCATCTTGGTGGCCAGCGAATACTCGGCATAGGAGGCAAAGCCCAGCAGCTGGGCCAGCTCGGTGCGCAGGGCCAGGATGCGGTCGATCAGCGGCGAATTATCCAGCTTCTCCTCGCCGGCCTCCGAGGCGCGTACCGCGTAGGCACGGTACAGGGTCTCGCGCAGCGCCCGGTCGTCGGCGTAGCTCTGCACCGGCAGGAAGCACGGCATCTGCAGGGTGAACTTCCAGCCCGGCTCGCCATCGGCCTTGGCCGCCGCGCGGCAGGCCGCGATCACGTCCTCCGGCAGGCCGGACAGGTGCTGCTTGTCCTTGATCCAGAACTCGTACTCGTCGGTGGCGTCGAGCACGTTTTCGGAGAACTTGGCCGACAGGCTGGCCAGTTCCTCGCGCAGCTCGCCAAAACGCGCCTTCTGCGCCTCGGGCAACTCGGCACCGCCGAGGCGGAAATCGCGCAACGCGTTGTCCAGGGTCTTGGCGCGCGCCGGGTCCAACGTGGCCGGGTCCAGGCTTTCGGCCAGGGCGCGGTACTGCGAGAACAGCGCCAGGTTCTGCCCCAGCGCACTGCCGAAGCGCGTCACCTTGGGCAGGTTGTCGTTGTAAGCCTTGCGCAGCTCGGGTGAGTTGACCACGCCCTGCAGGTGGTTGACCTGGCCCCAGGCGCGCCAGAGCTTTTCGGTCGCATCGTCCAGCGGCACCACGAAACTGTCCCAGGTCACCGGGCTGACGGTCTCGGCGTGCTTCACCGCCGCCTGCGCGTCGGCCAGCAGCGTATCGATGGCCGGTGCGACGTGCTCGGGCTTGATCGCATCGAACTTGGGCAGGCCGGAAAAATCGAGCAGCGGATTCATGGTGGAGGACTCCAAAAGCGTGGGGCAGGCGACCAATCTGGGGACGCGACGGCCCGCGGGCAAGCGCGCGCGCCATGATACGGCGCCGCCCCGAATCCCGGGATCGCGCACGGCGGGGCGTGCCCCCAAGGATTAAGATGGCGGTCTGATCTTTCGCACCGGCCTGCGCCCGTCCATGACCCTGACGCCCGACAAGTCCACCAGCTCCCGCCGGCGCGTGCCGATGTACGAGGAAGTGGCCGACACCCTGCGCCAGAAGATCTACGACTACGTGCTGCCGCCGGGCGACTGGATCGACGAGCCCGCGCTGGCGCAGGAACTGGGTATCAGCCGCACGCCGCTGCGCGAGAGCCTCAAGCTGCTGGCCGCCGAAGGTCTGGTGCAGATCGAACCCGGGCGCGGCGCACGCGTGACAAGGCTGACCCTGGAAGACCTCAACGAGCTGTTCCCGGTGATGGCGATGCTGGAAGGCCGCTGCGCCTTCGAAGCGGTGCGCAAGATCGACGCCGATGGTCTGGCCCGCCTGGAATCCCTGCATGCGGCGATGGAAGCGGCCGCCGAGCGCGGCGACATGGCCGAGTTCTACCGCAACAACTACCTCATCCACGAGGCCGTGCAGGACCACGCCGACAATCCCTGGCTGATCCGGGTCACCCACGACCTGCACCGCATCCTCAAGATGCACCGCGGCCGTCAGCTGCTCACGCCCGGGCGCATGGCCATGTCGCTGAGCGAACACCGCGAACTGATGGTGTGTTTCCGCAACGGCGATGCCGCCGAAGCCGAGCGCACCATGAACCGCCACCTGCTCAGCCAGGGCGATGCGCTGGCCAAATACGTCGCCGCCGGCGGCAAGCTCAACGTGCCCGCGCCCTTGCCGCGCAGCGGCGCGCGCTGACGCACCAACGCCGACGGCCCGCCATCACTGGCGGGCCATCGGGCCGTCTTGCAAAACGCTGCAGCGAAGGCTAGCCGCCCATCACCGCGCGCGTGGCCAGGAACAGGATCGACGGACACATCAGGCAGCCCAGGCCCGTGTAGAAGGTCGCGGTCATCGCCCCGTACGGCATCAGCCGCGGATCGGTCGCCGCCAGGCCACCGGCCACGCCGCTGGTGGTGCCCATCAGCCCACCGAACACGATCGCGGTCTGCGGGTTGTTGAGCTGGATCCACTTGGCCACGAACGGCGTGCACACCATCACCAGGATCGACTTGATCAGGCCGGCGGCGATGCTCAGCGCCATCACGTCCGAACTGGCACCGATCGCCGCGCCGGTCACCGGACCGACGATGTAGGTGGCCGCACCGGCGCCGATGGTGGTCATGCTCACCGCATCGGTATAGCCGAACGCGTAGGCGATCGCCGCGCCGATCACAAAGCTCACCACCACGCCAAGCAGCAGCGAGATCACGCCGGGAATGCCCGCCCCCTTGAGCTCGCGGATATCCACGCCGAAGGCGGTGGCGATGATCGCGAAATCACGCAACATCGCGCCGCCCATCACCGCCACGCCGGCGAACAGCGGGATGTCGGCCATGCCCTTGCTGCCACCGGTCTTGAGCCCGCCGAACCAGGCCAGCACCAGGCCCATCGCAATGGCGATGGCCGAGGCATGCACGCGCCCGCCGGTGAGATATTTGGAGATCAGCTGGGCGACCAGCATGATTGCGCCGATGATGGCAAAGCCGGCCAGCAGGCTGTTCTTGTCCACCACCTTCATGAAGGCGTCGAGGATCATGGCAGTTCTCCTTCCTTGATCGGCGGCAGCGGCACGATGGGCGTGCGCCGCAGCTTGTTGAACACCACGATCAACGCCCCACAGGCCACCGTGGCCAGCAGGCCGGCCAGCAGCGCGGCCGGCCCGCCCTTGAGCGCGCCGATGACGTTCTGCTGCGCGGCCATCGCCACCACGATCGGGATGTAGATGGCATTCCAGAAGTTGACGCCGTAATCGGTCAGCGGCGTGCGACCCCGCTTGTGCAACCACGTGGAGGCGGCGATCAGCAGCACGATGCCGAAGCCCACCCCGCCCACATTCGCCTTGACCCCGAGCAGCTGGCCCAGCAGCTCTCCCAAGAACAGCCCGACGATCGTACAGATCGCCAGGATTGCCACACCAAAGATCACCATGAAGCTGCCCTCCCGAGCCTAGCCGGACGCCGTTGCGTCCTGATGTTGAAGTCGGCTTGCGCCATCCACCCGCCTAATGCATCACGCGCTCGCGCGCGCCCTCCACCCACTCCGCAACGCCTTCCAGCGTCTGGAATTCCTCGACCGCGCGCGCCTCGCACCCGGCCCATCCATCGCGCGCCATGCGCGCCAGGGCCGTCCCCGGGCCCAGTTCCAGGAACACGCGCGCCCCGCGTTCGACCGCCTGGGTCATCACGCTGCGCCACTCCACCGGCTCGGCCAGTTGCCGGGCCAGACTGTCGATCACGTCCGCGCGATCGGCGAGGCGATGACCATCGATGCCGGCCAGCACGTCCAGCACCGGCGCCTGGAGCTGCGCCTTGGCCAGCGTGTCGGCAAAGTTCTTAGCGGCCGGCGCCAGCCAGCGCGTATGCGCGGGCACACGCACGGGCAGGCGCACCGTCCGGGCGCCAAACCCGTCGGCATCGCGCTGTATCGCGCGCAGGCCCGCCTCGCGTCCGCCCAACACGACATGGTCCTCGTCGTTGACGATGGCCACGGCCAGGTCGTGCGTGTCGCACAGCCGCTCGATCGTGCGTCGCGACAGGCCGATCACCGCCAGCAGGCCGCCGTCGGCGGGACTGGCAGCGTCCATGCATGCCGCGCGCGCCTGGGCCAAAGCCAGGCAGGCCTGCGGCGTCATGCTGCCGGCGACGCCGTGCGCGGCCAGTTCGCCCACGCTGTAGCCCAGGACCAGGATCGGCTTGGGCAGCCGTGGCTGTAGCGCGGCCCAGGTGGCCAGGGTCGCCGCGCACACCAGCGGCTGGGCGATGGCATTGTCGAAGCGTGTCTCGCCGGCTGCCAGCGACTGCGGCGCGGCCTGCAGGAGCGAGGCGGCCTGCTTCAGCACCGCGTCGGCGGCCGCCTGCCCACGCAGCCGCGCGAACATGTCCGGATGCTGTGCGCCCTGCCCCGGACATAGCAGCGCCAGGCTCATCCGCGCGCCTGCCGGTCGAGGAACAGCGTGCAGGCGAGCAGGTCGGCACTGCCGCCCGGGCTGAGCCGCCGCGCGACGAAGGCGTCGCCCAGCGCCTGCAGCTGTGCGTGCCAGTCGGGCTGCCACACGCTGCCGCGCGCGAGGAAGGCACGGGCCTGTTCTTGGGCGAACCGCAGCCCCTCCGCGCCGCCACGGTGCAGCAGGTTGAGGTCATCCACCTGGGCCATCAATGCCATCAGCACATGGGACTGCACCGCCTCCGATGGCAGGCCCGTCTCGCACGCCAAGCGCAGGGCCGGCAGCGCGACCTGGCGCAACAGCGGGAAGCCAAGCGCCGCCTGCTCGCGCACGCCGGCCACGCCATGCGCCCGGCGCATGCGTTGGCCGGGGCTGTCCGGGTCCAGCGGAGCGGCGTCTAGTTCGGCGCGCCAGTCACGGACCGCAAGGCAGACCGCTTCGGCCTCGGGCGCGCCGCCTGCCACCGCGTGCAGGCGCCCGGCCGCGGCGGTCAACAGGCCCAGGCTGAAGATCGCGCCGCGATGGGTGTTGATGCCGCCGGTCGTGCGCAGCATCGTCGCTTCGGCCTGCACACCTAACTGGCGCAGCGTCGCGAACGGCGCCTGCGCCTGGCCGGCGCGGGCGATCGCATCGAAATAACCGCGCAGCGCCATCAGGCTGCGCCAGAAGGTGCGCGCATCCATGTCGGCATGGCTGCCGGCGTCCCAGGGCGTGACCAGTCCCGGCTTGGGAGACAGCGCGAATTCGGCGTGCAGGCTAGCCACCGCCAGGCGGCCCAGGCCTGCCACTCGGGCATCGCCTGCCCGCTGCCCGCTGAAGGCGAGTGCGCGCTGTGGATCGCGCATGCTCATGCGGCCACCTGGCGGATGTCGAACAGGTCCAGGCGCGGCTCCAGGCGGGCGTCGTCGTCGGTCTTGACCAGCACGCGCGGCGCACCGGAGGCCAGTTCGCGCCAGCTCATCGCACGTCCATCGCGCAGGCGCAGTTCACCGTCAACGCGCTGCCCACTGCCCTGCTCCCAATCGGCGAGCAGCGCCACGATGGCCTCGATCCGCTCGGGCTGGTCGATGTCCCACAGCAGGTCCAGGTCGGAGGCTGCGTGGACGTAGTCCAGGCCGGTGAGCGTCTGCCAGGCGAAGGCGCCGAACACGCGCGGCGTACAGCCCAGCGCCTCGGCCCGCGCACGCAGCGATGCCAGCGCCGGCTGCAGGGCGCGCGGCGCCGCGTCGATCACCTGCGCCAGTGGCGGCAGCGGCGCGGTCCGCACCACCGCGCTCGCCGCTGCGCGGGCCGCCAGGCGCTGCTTGCCCTCGGCCGGCGGCAGCGGCACGCCCAGGTGCACCGGATCGCCCGGCGTGCCGGGTGGACGCCGGGCCACGATCATCGGATGCCCCTGCGCACACCATGCGCGCAGGCGCACCGCCTGCGCCGGCGAGACCGCCTGCACGGCGTCTGGCGGCAGCCAGACCAGCGTATGGCGGCGCAGCGGCTCAGGCATCGCCGGCGGCCACCGCAGCGGAGACATCGGCGGCCAGCGTGCGCCCGCCGCGCTGCGCGCCCAGCGCGCGCCGGGTATCGCCTTCGCGCGGGGCCTGCAGCGCATCGACCAAAGCCTGGGCCAGGTCGCCCTCCCAGATCGCGCGCACCGCGCCCATCGCCACGTAGTTCTCCACGCCCGGCGCGAACACCGGCGAGCTCTGCGACAGGGCCTGCAGCTTTTCCAGCGGCTGCTTGGTCACCCGCGCCATGGCCCGCAGGTCCATGACCCGCACCTGGGCCTCGGGCAGCGCATAGACCGCATCGGCCATCAGCCCGAAGGACAGGAAGCCGCCACTGACCGATTCGCCATAGACCAGCGAGACCAGCGGTGCGCCACGGCCGCGCGCCAGCTCCAGCGACTTGGCCAGGTGCGCGAAGTAACCATTGATGCCCAGCAGCTCGTCGCGCCGCGCCAGGCGCTGGCCGGCGGTATCGACCAGCATCACGATCGGGCGCTGCGGATGGGCCTTGGTGCTGGCGATGACGGTGGCGGCCAGGGCCAGGGCGTGGTCGACGCCGACCTCCAGCTTGTTGGCCGTGCCAATGACGGTGACCTCGCCCAGCGCGGTGGTGGCCGTGCCGGTCAGCACATCGTCGCGCACGCGGACGCGATGGCCCAGCGGGAACAGCCGCTCCAGTAGTTCGTTCAATACCATGTGATCCTCCGGCCGGCGGTGGCTTCCAGGAAGGCGTCGGTATCCAGCAGTGGCAACTGCTGCGGCTGCGCGATTCCCAACGCCTCCCACACCTGCAGACCATCGCGGCAACCGCCAAAGGCCGCAATGCGCTGTGCCAGGCGCGCGTGTTCGCCTTCCAGCGCCTGCAGCTGTTGCGCTTGGTCGTCGGCGGGACGCAACTGGTCGAGCACTTTGATCGCGGCCTGGACGAATGCATCGATGCGGTCGGACACCAGCAGCGCGGCCTCGCCCAGCAGCACGCGGTGCTTGCCACCGGTCACGCGCCACACCAGCGCGCGGTCGCGCGCGTCGAATTCCTCCACGCCTCG
Source organism: Pseudoxanthomonas sp. JBR18 (assembly GCF_028198165.1). Lineage (NCBI taxonomy): Bacteria > Pseudomonadati > Pseudomonadota > Gammaproteobacteria > Lysobacterales > Lysobacteraceae > Pseudoxanthomonas > Pseudoxanthomonas sp. JBR18. The sequence goes on along the minus strand of NZ_CP116339.1, from coordinate 2,511,821 downwards.
CACCGTCTCGATCACCTCGGGGCCGGACAGCGAGAGCCGCCCTTCCTCGGACATCAGCACCGCGCTGCAGCAGCGCGCGACGATGCCCATCCCGCCGAACGCGCCGTTGCCGCTGCCGATCAGCGCCAGCACCGGCACCCCGGCTGCGCGCGCGGCCAGGGTGGCGCGCATGATTTCAGAAATGGCGATCAGCCCGGCGTTGGCCTCGTGCAGGCGCACACCGCCGGTGTCGAGCAGCAGCAGCACCGCCTCGGGCTTGACCTGGGCGGCGCGCTCCAGCAACCCGACCAGCTTGGCGCCATGCACCTCGCCCACGCCGCCGCCCATGAACTGGCCCTGCTGCGCGGCGATCAGGACCTTGCGCCCCTGCAGCAGGCCTTCGCCGACGACCACGCCATCGTCGAAGGCGCCCGGCTGGTCCAGCTGGGCCAGGTGCGGGCTCATCATGCGTCGGCGCGGACCGACGAATTCGCGGAAGCTGCCCACGTCCAGCAGGCCATCGATGCGCTCGCGGGCATCGGCCTCGTAGAAGCTGCGTGCCGTGCTCATGCCGCGCCCTCCTGCAGGGTTTCCACCGCCTGGTCCAGGCGCAGGGTGACCACCGCCGGGGTGGCACCGACATCGTGGATGGAGATGCGCACGTCCTTGAGCGGGTGGCGCGCGGCGAAGTCGTCCAGCACCGCCTGCCAGATCTGGCCGAAGCCACGTGCGGCGGTGACGATCTCGATCTCCATCGCCCCGTCCAGCGCGGTCGGTTCGATCATGACTTCCAGGTTGCCCGAGGCCACCACGCCGACCAGCACGTGATCGAGCGTGCCGTTGGGCGCGGTGCGGCCGTCGTAGCGGTAGCGCAAGGTTTCCATCGCGTGCCTCTTACCAGTTGCGGAAGCGCTTGGGCGGGTCGTACAGGCCGCCGGACCAGCGCACCAGGTCCTTGACCGTGCGCGCGGCCAGCAGGTCGCGCGTGGCATCGCGGGTGCGGATGCCCAGATCGTCGGGACGTTTGATCACCCCGCGGTCGCGCAGGTTCTCGACCATGCGCTTGTTTCGGCTCAGGCCCACGGCGGTGTAGCCGGCCACGCCGCGGATGGCCTGCTCGCGTTCCTCCGGGGTGCGGCACAGCAGCAGGTTGGCGATGCCTTCCTCGGTCAGCACGTGGCTGACGTCGTCGCCGTAGATCATCACCGGTGGCAGGTCGAGCTTGGCGCGTTCGGCCAGTTCCCACGCGTCCAATTTGTCGACGAAGGCCGGCGCCATGTGCTCGCGGAAGGTTTCCACCATCTGCACCACCAGCTTGCGCCCGCGCGGTATCTCGCCGGGGCGGGCGGCCTCGCGGCCGGCCTTGAGCCAGGCCGGACTGCCGTGACGACGCCCACGCGCGTCCGAGCCCATGTTGGGCGCACCGCCAAAGCCGGCGATGCGATCGCGCGTGGCAGTGGAGCTGTTGCCGGCCAGGTCGATCTGCAGCGTCGAACCGATGAACATGTCGCAGGCATACAGGCCGGCGGTCTGCGAAAAGGCGCGGTTGGAGCGCATCGAGCCATCGGCGCCGGTGAAGAACACATCGGCGCGCGCGGCGATGTAGTCCTCCATGCCCAGCTCCGAGCCGAACGAGTGCACGGATTTGACGAAGCCCGATTCGATCGCCGGGATCAGGGCCGGATGCGGATTGAGCGCCCAGTGCTGGCAGATCTTGCCTTTCAGTCCCAGCGACTCGGCATAGGTGGGCAGCAGCAGTTCGATCGCCGCGGTGTCGAAGCCGATGCCGTGGTTGAGGCGGTTGACCCCGTACTCGGCGTAGATGCCCTTGATGGCCATCATCGCCATCAGCACCTGCACCTCACTGATCTGCGCCGGGTCGCGAGTGAACAGCGGTTCGATGTAGTTGGGCTTGGGCGCGTGGGTGACGAAGTTCACCCAGTCGGCCGGGATGTCCACGCGCGGCAGCGTGTCGACGATCTCGTTGACCTGGGCGATGACGATGCCGCCCTTGAACGCGGTGGCCTCCACGATCGCCGGGGTGTCTTCGGTATTGGGGCCGGTGTAGAGGTTGCCGTGGCGGTCGGCCGCGTGCGCGGCGATCAGCGCCACCCGCGGGGTCAGGTCGATGAAGTAGCGACCGAACAACTCCAGGTAGGTGTGGATCGCGCCGAGTTCCAGGCGGCCCTCGCCCAGCAGCCGGGCCAGGCGCACCGACTGCGGTCCGGAGAAGGAAAAATCCAGCTTCCTGGCGATGCCCTTCTCGAACACGTCCAGATGCGAGGCCAGCGACAGCACCGACTGCACCATGTGCAGGTCGTGCACGCGCGCCGGATCGACCCGGGTCAGGCACTCGGCCAGGAAATCGGCCTGCTTCTGGTTGTTGCCTTCCAGACAGACGCGGTCGCCGGGGCGCAGCACGGCCTCCAGCAGCGCCACCACGTTCTCGCTGCGCACCAGCCGGCCCCGGGCCAGCTTCGACGCGGCCTGCAGACGCTCGGTCCGGTCGGCACTGAGGGTGTTCCAATCCGCCATTGCATCACCAGGAATTACTTCGTAATTACAGAGTAATGATTCGACTGCCTGCGTGCATGCGGCGGCGCAACAGATCGCCTGATCCCGATTTGTAGCGGGCGAATGACCCTCGGCCAGCGGCCCTCGCCGCCGTCGCCCAGGCCCCGGACTCAGGCCTGGGCGGTGGCCAGCTCAGGCAGTGGCGCGCCACTGACGGCGGCGTGCCAGGCCGCGTCGCTGTCGGCGGTGTCGATGCCGCAGCGCGTGTACCAGGCCGGATCGTAGTAACTGTGGGCGTAGCGATCGCCGGCATCGCACAGGATGGTGACGATGGACCCGGCCTGGCCGGCCGCCTGCATGGCCTGGGCCACGTGCAGCACGCCGACCAGATTGGTGCCGGTGGAGCCGCCCACGCGCCGCCCCAGGGCCGTGCTGGTCCAGCGCATCGCCGCCAAGCTCAGGGCATCGGGGATCTTGGCCATGGCATCGACGCAGGTCGGCACGAAGCTGGCCTCCACGCACGGGCGGCCAATGCCCTCGATGCGCGAGCCACAGTGGTGGCGACGCGCGGCATCGGCGTTGCCGGCCAGCGCGTCACGGTAATAGTCGAAGAACACCGAGTGCTCCGGATCCACGCACAGGATCTGCGTGGGATGGCGCCGGTAGCGCACGTAGCGGCCCAGGGTGGCGCTGGTGCCGCCGGTGCCCGGGCTGCACACAATCCACGCCGGCACCGGGTGCGGCTCGGCCGCCATCTGCTTGAAGATGGACTCGGCGATGTTGTTGTTGGCCCGCCAGTCGGTGGCGCGCTCAGCGTAGGTGAACTGGTCCATGAAGTGCCCGCCACTCTCGCGCGCCAGGCGGTTGGACTCGGCATTGAGCGCGCCGGGGTCGTCCACCAGGTGACACTGCCCGCCGTGGAAGGTGATCGCGGCGATCTTCTCCGGCGAGGTGCTGGCCGGCATCACCGCGATGAAGCGCAGGCCCAGCAGGCGCGCGAAATAGGCTTCGGACACCGCCGTGGAGCCACTGGAGGCCTCGATCACCGGCGCGCCCTCGCGCAGCCAACCGTTGGCCAGCGCGTACAGGAACAGCGAGCGCGCCAGCCGGTGCTTGAGGCTGCCGGTGGGGTGGCTGGACTCGTCCTTCAGATAGACGTCGATACCCGGATAGCCCGGCAGGGCCAGCGGGATCAGGTGGGTGTCGGCCGAGCGGTTGAAGTCGGCCTCGATCTTGTGGATGGCGGCGGCCACCCAGTCGCGCTGCGACATGGGACTGAACATCGGTGAGAGGACGCGTCATTGTATCGCCCTCACACGCGCCGCCGCCCGCGCAGCGCCCGGTCTGAGCCGATGCGATTCAAGCGGACTATGCTGTGAGGCGATCGCCTGCCGCGAGCGCGGGCGGTGTACGGAGATGGGGACATGGACTTCTATGCGCACTCGACCGAGCGCCGGGATCGCAGCGATTGGCAGGGGCTGGCCGAACATCTGAACGGCGTCGGCGAACGCGCCGCGGACCATGCCGCCGCATTCGGCGGCCAGGTGATGGCGCGCGCGGCCGGGCAATTGCACGATCTGGGCAAGTACACCGAAAAATTCCAGGCCCGCCTGAATGGCGACCCATCCAGGGTGGACCATGCGACCTGGGGTGCACGGAAGGCGTGCGAGCTGTACGGCAAGGGTGGAACGTTGCTGGCCTACGGCATCGCCGGGCACCATGCAGGGCTGGCAGACGGACAGCGTGACGATCTGACCTCCCGCTCCTCGCTGCGCGAACGGCTCTCGGACGAGTACCTCGCACACGCGCTGCCGCCGTTGCTGCCGGACTGGCAGCGCGAGATCGTGCTGCCCGCCAAGCTGGAATTCCCGACAGGATTCAGCGGCCATCCTCGCACCGAGCGCCGCACGTTCCAGATGACGGTCCTCGCGCGCATGCTGTTCTCCTGTCTGGTCGATGCCGATTTCGTCGATACCGACGACTTCTATCGGCGTGTGGAAGGACGCAAGACACGCGTCGAGGACGCAGGCACGCGACCGACGCTGCAGCAGTTGCGGGAACGGCTGGACCGGCATCTGGCCGGCTTTCCTACCGAAGGCGGCATCAACCCGCTCCGCACCAAGATCCTGCGCGACGCGCGGGCCAGGGCGCACGCGCGCCCCGGCCTGTTCTCGCTCACCGTACCGACCGGCGGGGGCAAGACCCTGACCTCGCTGGCATTCGCGCTGGATCACGCCCTTGCGCATGGCTTGCGCCGGGTGATCTACGTGATTCCTTTCACCAGCATCGTCGATCAGACCGCCGCGGTGTTCCGCCATGCACTCGACGTCCTCGACCGCGACGACGTGGTGCTGGAACATCACAGCGCGTTCTTCGACGATCCGTCCAAGGAGTTGCAGGCGATCGACAAGCGCAAGCTGGCGATGGAGAACTGGGACGCGCCGATCGTGGTCACCACTTCGGTGCAGTTCTTCGAGAGCCTGTTCGCCGACCGCCCCGCGCGCTGCCGCAAACTGCACAACATCGCCGCCAGCGTGGTGATCCTGGATGAAGCGCAAACCCTTCCGCAGAAATTGTTGCGCCCGTGCGTGGCGCTGCTGGACGAGTTGGCCCGCAACTACCGGGTCAGCCCGGTGCTGTGCACCGCCACTCAGCCAGCGTTGCGCCAGGACCAGGGCTTCCCCGACGGCCTGGAGCAGGTCGAGGAACTGGTGGCGGAACCGGAGACGCTATATGCGCAGCTACGCCGCGTGCGAGTGCGCCATGTCGGCACGCTGGACGACGCCGCGCTGGGCGAGCAGTTGCGTGAACGCGCGCAGGTACTGTGCATCGTCAACAATCGTCGCCATGCCCGAGCCCTGTTCGACGCCATCGCCGAACAGCCCGGCGCGCGCCACCTGACCACGCTGATGCACGCACGGCATCGCAGTGTGGCGTTGGCGCAGGTGCGCGACGACCTGAAAGCGGGCAGACCGTGCCGGCTGATCGCGACCAGCCTGATCGAAGCGGGCGTGGACGTCGACTTCCCGACCGTCCTGCGCGCGGAAGCCGGTCTGGATTCGGTGGCGCAAGCGGCGGGGCGCTGCAACCGCGAAGGCCGACATCCAGCCGATGCCAGCGAGGTCTTGGTGTTCGCCCCAGTGCAGTGGCAGCCGCCGCAGGAACTGAAGTTGTTCACCGAAGTCTTCCGCGAGGTCGAGCGCACCCATCGCGACGACCTGCTGGCAATGGATGCGCTCCATGCCTACTTCAAGGCGCTGTATCGGCGCCTGGGCGACGAACTGTTGGACAACACGGCGATCCTGACCCAACTGCGCAGCGCCGGCCTCGACGACCTGCCGTTCGACACGCTGGCGCAGAAATTCAGGGTGATCCAGACCAGCATGCGCTCGGTGATCGTGCCCTACGCGCCCTACGCCACCGACCCGGACAAGGAGGTCCCCGAGGTCGTCGAGGTCCTGCTGCAGCTAGAGCACGCCGAGCGGATCGGCGTGGCCGGCGCGGGCCGGCGCCTGCAGCCGTGGCTGGTACAAGTCCCCGAGCAGGCATACAAAGCGCTGTGGCAGGCGCATGCCATTGTCCCGGTCGCGCCGGAGCGCTACGGCGAGCAGTTCGTGCGTTTGGTCAATTCGCGGCTGTACGAAGCCCGGTTCGGGCTGCATTGGGAGGATCCGCAGTTTCTGGAAGGAGAGCGATTGTGCTGGTAGGCGAAGCGGCGCTTGTGCTTAGACTTCGATCAACGAGAAAGAACGGTTATTGCCGTGTCGCCATCAACTGCGACACGTGCCCGCATCGGACGCATCTCAATCAGTGAGAAAACGGTGCAATAGCCTGGAAATGGCGACACCTGAACCATTGGGGGAACAAGGATGAGTTACGGAGTCAGGCTCCATGTCTGGGGCGATCGGGCGCTGTTCACGCGTCCGGAGATGAAAGTGGAGCGGGTGTCCTACGACATCATCACGCCTTCGGCCGCACGTGGCATCCTCGAAGCGATTCACTGGAAGCCGGCGATCCGTTGGGTAGTGGACGGCATTCAGGTGCTCAAGCCAATCCGCTTCGAGTCGATCCGCCGCAACGAAGTCGGCGGCAAGTTGTCCGCCGCTAGCGTCGGCAAGGCGATCAAGGCCGGGCGCACCGATGGCCTGGTCAGCTATATCGAGGAGGACCGGCAGCAACGCGCCACCACCCTCCTTCGCGATGTCGGCTACGTGATTGCCGCGCATTTCGAGTTGACCGACAAGGCCGGCCCGGACGACAACGTCGGCAAGCATCTGGACATCTTCAACCGCCGCGCACGCCGCGGGCAGTGCTTCCAGGCGCCCTGCCTGGGCACGCGCGAGTTTCCCGCCAGCTTCGCGCTGATCGAGGATGACGCTGCCGTTCCGTCCACCGACCCCACGCTGGCCGGCGAACGCGACCTGGGCTGGATGCTGCACGACATCGACTTCGCCGACGGCATGACCCCGCGCTTCTTTCGTGCGCACATGGTCGATGGCAGGGTCGCGGTGCCGCCGCCGCAGGATGGCGAGGTGCGCGCATGATCCTGTCCGCGCTCGTCGATTACTACCAGCGACTGCTGGACGATCCGGAATCGGGCATCGCCGCGCCCGGCTATAGCCAGGAGAAAATCGGCTACACCATCGTGCTGGATGCCGATGGCAAGCTCGTCGCGGTAGAAGACGAACACGCCTACGACGGCAAGAAGCGCTTGGCGAAGTCAGCTTCGGTGCCCGCATCGTTCAAGCGACCTGGAACCGGCACGAAGTCGTTCTTCCTTTGGGACAAGACCAGCTATGTCCTCGGCGTGAGCGCCACTAGCAAGCGTAGCGATCAGGAGCACGCCGCGTTCAAGGCATTGCACCAGCAGGCGCTGGCCGGCACCAACGATCCTGGCCTGCAGGCGCTGCTGGCGTTTCTGGCGGCCTGGACACCCGCGCAGTACGCCGACCACCTGGCGTTCGCTCCGCACGGCGAGGCGCTGCTGGACGCCAATCTGGTCTTCCGGCTGGAAGGCGATGCCGGCCATCTGCATGAGCGTGCCGCCGCACGTGCGGCCTGGGACCGGCAGCAAGGCCAAGGCGCCGACGGCGAACCGGGCGTCTGCCTGGTCAGTGGCAAACGGGCGCCGTTGGCCCGGCTGCATCCGGCCATCAAGGGCGTGAACGGCGCACAGAGTTCCGGCGCGTCCATCGTCTCGTTCAATCTCGATGCCTTCACCTCCTATGGCAAGCGCCAAGGCGAAAACGCACCGATCTCCGAACAGGCGGCCTTCGCCTACACTACGGCACTCAACCATCTGCTGCGCCGCGACACGCACAATCGCCAGCGCGTGCAGATCGGCGATACCACCGTGGTGTTCTGGGCGCAGGCCGGCACCCTGACACAGGCGGAGAACGCCGAGGACGTCTTCGCAGAGTTCATGCGTGGCAGTGAGACCGACGATCCCGCCATCGCCGACGGACGGGCCACCCGGCGCCTGGAACTGATCCTGAAGCAGGTCCGGCAGGCTCGCCCCTTGCGCGATCTGGATGACGGGTTGGACGACGAAGCGCGCATCTTCGTCCTCGGCCTGGCGCCGAACGCCTCGCGCCTGTCCATCCGCCTCTGGGAAACGCAGACGCTGGCCGGATTCGCCAAGCGCCTGGCTGACCATTACCACGACCTCACGCTGACGCCACCGGCCTGGAAGCGCGCTCCCACGCCGTCCTACCTCGCCATGCAGACCGCTCCGGTCTACGGCGAACACGGCAAGCCCAAGGCCGAGGACATTGCGCCCTTGCTCGCCGGCGAGCTCACCCGGGCCATCCTGACCGGCAGCCGCTACCCGCGGAGCCTGCTCGGCAGCATCGTGATGCGCTTCCGCGCCGACGGGCAACTCACCCCATTGCGCATCGCGCTGTGCCGGGCCGTCCTAGCACGTGAAGCGCGCTTGCGCAGGCAACAAGGACTGTCAACCGAACAGAGGGAACCACCCATGAGTCTCGATACAGGCAATACCGATCCCGGCTACCTGCTGGGGCGGCTGTTTTCCTCGCTGGAAAATCTGCAACGCGCCGCACTCGGCGATCGTATCAACGCCACCATCCGCGATCGCTACTACGGCGCCGCCTCGGCCACACCGGCCAGCATCTTCCCGGTGCTGTTGCGCAGCGCGCAGAACCACTTCGGCAAGCTGCGCAAGGACAAGGCCGGCCTTGCGGTCAATCTCGAAAAGGAGATCGGCCAGATCGTCGATGCGCTGCCGCCAAGCTTTCCCCGCAGCCTGCCGATCCAGGAACAAGGCCGTTTCGCGATCGGCTACTACCACCAAAGCCGGGCGCGCTTCGCCCGCAACGACAGCCAGGACGCCACCGACACCGCTTCCGAAGGAGAGACCGCATGAGCGCCATCGCCAACCGCTACGAATTCGTCTACCTGTTCGACGTCACCAACGGCAACCCCAACGGCGACCCCGACGCTGGCAACCTGCCGCGGCTGGATCCGGAGACCAATCGCGGCCTGGTCACCGACGTGGCGCTCAAGCGCAAGATCCGCAACTACGTGGCGCTGGAGCAGGAAGGCCAGCCCGGCCATGCGATCTACATGCAGGAGAAGTCGGTGCTGAACAACCAGCACAAGCAAGCCTATGCCGCGCTGGAGATCGAGCCGGAAGCCAAGAAGCTGCCCAAGGACGACGACAAGGCGCGCAAACTGACCGCGTGGATGTGCAAGAACTTCTTCGACGTGCGCACCTTCGGCGCAGTGATGACCACCGAAGTCAATTCCGGCCAGGTCCGCGGCCCGGTGCAACTGGCCTTCGCCAGTTCGGTGGAGCCGGTGTTGCCGCTGGAAGTGTCGATCACCCGCGTGGCCGTGACCAACGAGAAGGATCTGGAGAAGGAACGCACCATGGGCCGCAAGCACATCCTGCCCTATGGCCTTTACCGCGCGCATGGCTTCGTCTCCGCCAAGCTGGCCGAGCGCACCGGCTTCTCCGAGGACGACCTGCAACTGCTGTGGCGCGCACTGACCAACCTGTTCGAGCATGACCGCTCCGCCGCGCGCGGCGAGATGTCGGCGCGCAAGCTGATCGTGTTCAAGCACGAACATGCGATGGGCAATGCTCCGGCGCACGTGTTGTTCGACAAGGTCACGGTCGAACGCGTAACCGGGGCGGATGCCGGGCCGGCGCGCAGCTTCGCCGACTACCGGGTCACGATCGATCGCGACCTGCCGAGCGGCGTCAGCGTCGACGAACTGTTCTGACGAAGCCGCGGAGCGGGACATGGACGACGCCGACCTGACCCCACTCTCCGCCCTGCAGCACTACTTGTACTGCCAACGCCAATGTGCGCTCATCCACGTGGAGCGGCAGTGGGCAGAGAACCGACAGACGGCCGAAGGGCGCCTGCTACATCAGCGCGCCGACGCACCACAGGCCGAGCGCCGGCGCGGAGTGCGCACCGTCACCGCAATGCCGCTGCTCGCCCTGGAGCTGGGCATCACCGGCAAAGCCGACGTGGTCGAGTTCCACCAGGACGTCGATGGCGAAGTGGCCTTTCCGGTGGAATACAAGCGCGGCCGCCCCAAGGCGCATCGGGCGGACGAAGTGCAGTTGTGCGCGCAAGCGCTATGCCTGGAACACATGCTGGGGCGTGCCGTCCCCGCCGGCGCGCTGTTCTACGGGCAAACGCGCCGGCGCAAGGAGGTCGCCTTCGATGCGGTGCTGCGCGCGCTCACCCTGCGCACCATCGACGATACCCGCGCCATGCTGCACGCTGGCACCACCCCCAGCGCCCGCTACGAGGCCAAGCGCTGCGATGCCTGCTCGCTGATCGAGCTGTGCCAGCCGCGCCTGCTCGGCCGCGGCCATATCGCAGACTGGTTGCGGCGCCAGCTCGACGCCGACGAGGACTGACCATGCGCCGCCAACTCAACACCCTCTACGCCACCACCGACGGCGCATGGCTGCGCAAGGACGGCGCCAACGTGGTGATGGAAGTGGAGCGGCAGGAGCGCGCCCGCCTGCCCGTGCACATGCTGGAGAGCCTGGTCTGCATCGGCCGTGTCGCCGTCTCCCCGCAGTTGCTGGGCTTCTGCGCCGAACAGGGCATCAGCATCTGCTACCTGACCCCGCAGGGCCGCTTCCTGGCGCGAGTCGAAGGACCGGTCTCCGGCAACGTGCTGCTGCGCCGCGCACAGTACCGCCGCAGCGACGACCCGGCCGGCTGCGCCGCCATCGTCCGCCACCTGTTGGCCGGCAAGATTCATAACCAGCGGGCGGTCCTGGCGCGCGGCTGGCGCGACCACGGCGAGCGCCTGAGCGACGCCGCCGCGTTCCAGCACGCACTGAAGCGGCTCAAGCGCATTCCGCAACGCATCCTTGCCGAAACCGACGTGGACGTTCTGCGCGGACTGGAAGGCGAAGCGGCGCAAGCCTACTTCGGCGTGTTCGGCCAACTGGTACGCGCCGACCCGCCGCTGCTACGTTTCGGCGGGCGCAACCGGCGGCCGCCGCGCGACGCATTCAATGCCTTGCTCTCGTTCCTCTACACCCTGCTCACCCACGATTGCCGCTCGGCCCTGGAAACCGTGGGCCTGGACCCGGCGGTGGGCTTCCTGCACCGGGACCGCCCAGGACGTCCCAGCCTGGCACTGGACCTCGCCGAAGAGTTCCGCCCGCTCCTGGGCGAACGCCTGGCGCTGTCGCTGATCAATCGCCGGCAGTTGAACGTGCGCGATTTCCAGGTGTTCGACAACGGCGCGGTCCTGCTGAAGGACGACGCCCGCAAGACTGTCCTGATCGCCTACCAGGAGCGCAAGCGCGAGCAACTGCATCACGCGTTCCTCGACGAAAAGGTCGACATCGGCCTGCTGCCCTTCGTCCAGGCACAACTGCTGGCGCGGCACCTGCGCGGCGACCTGGACGGCTATCCCGCCTTCTTCTGGAAATGAAAGGACGCTCACCGCCATGATGGTCTTGGTCAGCTACGATGTCAGCACCAGCTCGCCCGGTGGCGAAAAGCGACTGCGCAAGGTGGCCAAGGCTTGCCGAGATCTTGGGCAACGCGTGCAGTACTCGGTCTTCGAGGTTGAAGTCGAGCCGGCCCAATGGGTACAACTGCGCCAGCGTCTATGTGAACTGATCGATCCAGAGCTGGACAGCCTGCGCTTTTATCATCTAGGCGCGAAGTGGCAAGGCCGCATCGAGCATATCGGCGCCAAGCCCGCGACCGACCTGAAAGGCCCCCTGATCTTCTGAGGCCGACCACGCAACGCGAACCCCAAGCTACGGGCAAAAGCCCGGGAGGTTCGCGCACCTCCAAGCGGTTGAATCAGAAAGCATCTCATGCTGAGAAACCGCGCAAGCCTCTCTTACCAAAGCGCAGGTCGCCTGGTTCGCGAAACGGCCCCACTTTTCCCTTGCCCGTCCAACGCTTATCGTGGCGCAGTCGCGCCCTCACAGGCGCGTGGATTGAAACTACAAGCTGTCCTTCATGCTTCATGGCCCCACCGGGTCGCGCCCTCACAGGCGCGTGGATTGAAACCAGCCCGGGCTGGTGATCGCGATAGCCGGCACCGGTCGCGCCCTCACAGGCGCGTGGATTGAAACTTCCTTATCGGCATGCCCCCGCACGGTGACGGAAGTCGCGCCCTCACAGGCGCGTGGATTGAAACTTGAGCTCCACGGTGATGGCGCTGTCCGCCGTGGTCGCGCCCTCACAGGCGCGTGGATTGAAACTTGCACACGCCGTCGACCTTGGTTTCCCCTGGCTGTCGCGCCCTCACAGGCGCGTGGATTGAAACTCGCACTCGCCACGCGCGTTCGTATGCTGACCGCGTCGCGCCCTCACAGGCGCGTGGATTGAAACGTTTGAGTGGCGCGTCTGTGTGTGCCTGGGAGAGGTCGCGCCCTCACAGGCGCGTGGATTGAAACGGTGAGGAGGGCTCGCCTGACGTTGCTTTCGCGACGTCGCGCCCTCACAGGCGCGTGGATTGAAACGGCTACACCCGCCTGCGTCCATCGTCCTTTGCCGGTCGCGCCCTCACAGGCGCGTGGATTGAAACCGGCCATGTCCGGCGAGATGCCCTCGATCGAGTGTCGCGCCCTCACAGGCGCGTGGATTGAAACTCGGTCACCTGCAGGTCGGTGCCCTCCGCCGGCGGTCGCGCCCTCACAGGCGCGTGGATTGAAACAGGTACTGCTGCTTCATGGTGGGATCCTCGATGTGTCGCGCCCTCACAGGCGCGTGGATTGAAACACGCGCAGACCAACGCGCCAGTTGTAAAACCGACGTCGCGCCCTCACAGGCGCGTGGATTGAAACTCCTCGAGGATGTTGTACAGCTGGACGGTCTCGGGTCGCGCCCTCACAGGCGCGTGGATTGAAACCTGGCCAGGCGCCTGTTCTCGGCCACCACGATGGTCGCGCCCTCACAGGCGCGTGGATTGAAACTTTGCCAGCCTGTGCCGTCGCCGCGCAGGCCTGGGTCGCGCCCTCACAGGCGCGTGGATTGAAACTGCAGCTTGGCGAGGTGGTAGTAGATTTCCAGCAGTCGCGCCCTCACAGGCGCGTGGATTGAAACCAGGACTTAACCGCATCGGCCTGAGATCCATATTGTCGCGCCCTCACAGGCGCGTGGATTGAAACTGCGCGTCGATGCTGTTCTTGATGACCAGCGCCAGTCGCGCCCTCACAGGCGCGTGGATTGAAACTTGAGCGCGGCCTGCTCGGTCGCGTAGCGGACGCGTCGCGCCCTCACAGGCGCGTGGATTGAAACTCACCTGGCGTATAGCCGGCGCCTTGCACAAGCGGGTCGCGCCCTCACAGGCGCGTGGATTGAAACTCGGTGACGATGCCGCTGTAGGACAGCAGGCGCGGTCGCGCCCTCACAGGCGCGTGGATTGAAACTTGATGACCAGCGCCAGGCCGGTGGCGGCCAGCGTGGTCGCGCCCTCACAGGCGCGTGGATTGAAACCGATGCTCATCGATCCCCCAAGGCCGCGATCAGGGTCGCGCCCTCACAGGCGCGTGGATTGAAACTCGATCCTGCTCATGCTGCTCTCCGATCTGGGCCAGTCGCGCCCTCACAGGCGCGTGGATTGAAACCTCGAACCTGTGCCCGCAGTGCACACACAGGTAGGTCGCGCCCTCACAGGCGCGTGGATTGAAACGTTGCATCTGGATTTGACCAGGGGCGAGACACGGCGTCGCGCCCTCACAGGCGCGTGGATTGAAACGTGCGGCTCGATAAGCACATCGAACTTTGCGGGGGTCGCGCCCTCACAGGCGCGTGGATTGAAACCGTGGAACATCTGGTGCCGCTGCGTGCTCACTGACCGTCGCGCCCTCACAGGCGCGTGGATTGAAACTATGCTGCAGCCAACGCGTTGCAATCGGCGACCGCGTCGCGCCCTCACAGGCGCGTGGATTGAAACTTTGGCCCGGGCTGCTTGCTGGGCTTCAATGACCGGTCGCGCCCTCACAGGCGCGTGGATTGAAACTTGACGTTGTTGGCCTGGCGACGCAGGAAGGAACGCGTCGCGCCCTCACAGGCGCGTGGATTGAAACCGTGTATGGCGTTGCGACCTCAACGATGCGCTGCACGTCGCGCCCTCACAGGCGCGTGGATTGAAACACCCTTCCGCCTCCTCTTGATCTCCCGCCGCAACAGTCGCGCCCTCACAGGCGCGTGGATTGAAACTTGTACTTGGACAGCTCATCGAGCGCGAACATCGAGTCGCGCCCTCACAGGCGCGTGGATTGAAACTGCAGCACCGAATGCGCGACAAAGGAGCGATATCGTCGCGCCCTCACAGGCGCGTGGATTGAAACTGCTGGTCTGGGCGTACACCAAGCGCGCTGCGAAGGTCGCGCCCTCACAGGCGCGTGGATTGAAACCCCAACGACCCTAACGAGTCGAAAGACTCTGACGGGTCGCGCCCTCACAGGCGCGTGGATTGAAACCACTCGGCTTGTCGGGGTTGAGATAGCGCTGAAGCGTCGCGCCCTCACAGGCGCGTGGATTGAAACGTGGAACAGGCCCGAGCGCGCACCGGCCAGCCCAGCGTCGCGCCCTCACAGGCGCGTGGATTGAAACACGTTGCTGGATGCCTTGATCTCCAGCCTAAGCTCGTCGCGCCCTCACAGGCGCGTGGATTGAAACCAGAAATGCGTATTGACCCAGCCAGGCATGCCCGTCGCGCCCTCACAGGCGCGTGGATTGAAACTCCCAGCCTGCCGGCGTGCCGGATGGGTGGTTGCGTCGCGCCCTCACGGGCGCGTGGATTGAAACTTGAATTCGGCCTGCACCTCGGCGGAGTAGCACGTCGCGCGTGGATTGAAACAACATAAACGTGCTGCCCTACGTCCTGCCAGACAATCCGTCGCTATTGAGATGTGGAAAGATACAAGTGATCCATACCGGAGCTTCAGCCGCAACGAAGACCATACACATCAAGCAGGCTCCCGCCGCAGCGCGCCCAGGCCGGCCATCGCCCAGATGCCCAGCAGCGGGCCCGGGGCCAGCACCAGCACGGTCCAGCGCCAGCTCCCAGCGGCGCTCGCCAGCCACGGCAGCAGCCACAGAGTGGCGGCGGTCAGCACGTAGCCCAGGCCGACCTGCAGGGTCAGGGCGGTGCCGACGAAGCGCGGGTCGGCGTTCTGCGAGACCAGCGCGGAGAACTGCGCCGAATCGGCGATCACGCTGATCCCCCACACCAGCGCCACCGCGATGAACAGCCACGCCGGTCCGGCGAAGGCCAGCGGCGCGGCCACGCAACAGGCCGCCGAGATCGCCATGGCCGCTGCCGCCGTGCGTGCACTGCCCCAGCGTGCGGACAGCCGCCCGGCCAGCACACAGCCCAGCGCGCCGGAGGCGATCACCGCGAAGGCCACCGCGGCGGTGTTGAAGCCGGCCAGTGCCGGCGCCTGCCGTGCGTAGGTGGCGAACCAGCCCCACATCGCATACAGCTCCCACATGTGGCCGAAATAGCCGGCCATTGCCAGCAGCACGCCTCGATTGCCCACCGCGCGTAAGGCGTCGCCCGCGTGGAACGGCGTACGCGGGAACGGATACGGCCCCTCGCGGACCAGCCCGGCCAGGATCAGCGCGCCGGCCAGCGCCGCCACGCTGGTGGCCACGATCACCGCGCGCCACTGCGCCCCGCCACTGGCGTGGACCAAGTGCGGCAAGGCCGAACCGATGGTGATGGCGCCGATCAGCACGCCCAGCGCCAGCCCGCGCCCCTGCGCGAACCAGGTCGCCACCAGCTTCATCGACGGCGGATAGACCCCGGCCAGGCACACCCCGGTCGCCACCCGCAGCAGCAGCCACTGCGCCGGCGTGTGCGCCAGCAGCAGCGCGCCATTGCAGGCGGCCACGCCCAGCGCCGCCACGCCCACCACCGCCCGCAGCCGATAGCGGTCGGCGATGCCCAGCACGCTGGCGCCGACCGCACCGACCACGAAGCCCAGCTGCACCGCGATGGTCAGCCACGCCGCCATGCCATCGCCGAAGCCATATAGCGCGCGCAGCTGTGGCAGCACGGCCGTGGCCGAGAACCAGGGGCTCATCGACAACACCAGGGCGAGGGCCAGCAGCGCCAGCGCGCGCCAGCGGCCCGCGTCGGCGGCAGGCAGGTCGATCGCGGGGCTGCTCATCGGCCGGCGAGCAGGATGGCGTCGGTGCTGGCCTCGCCCTGCCGATAGGCCTCGCCGTGCGGGTTGGCGGTGCGGATCGGCGTGTTCGCGGGCACGGTCAGCCCACCAAAGCGCGAGGCCCTGGCGACCGCGCCCTCGTCGTGCAGCGGGTGGCGATTCCCAGTGGCGCGGGTCAGGTCGCCCACAGCCTGTATCGAGACCGTGCGGCGGTACTGGGCGCGGACGCCTGGTGCGGACATGCCGGCGCGCGTGCCGGCCCAGCCATCGGGCGTTGCCATCGGATGCTCCGCTTGGAATCAGCGCCATTGTCGGCCGGCGCATGTGCGCGCCACCACTCAACGATGGGCTAAGCCAGCCGTATCCTGTCCACCCTCCCGCAGACGAGCGCTTCATGTCCGACTTGGCCGCCCTGCCCGACACACCGCCCGGCCTTTACGTCCACTACAAGGGCGGTCGCTATGAGGTCATTGGTTGCGTGCGCCACAGCGAGACGCTCGAACCGCTGGTGCTGTACCGCGCCTTGTATGGCGAAGGCGGCCTGTGGGTGCGACCCCACGCCATGTTCTTTTCCACCGTGGAACTGGACGGCCGCGCAGTGCCGCGCTTCTGCCGCGAGGATGCCACCCCGTGAGCAGCGCCAGCGCGATCGCGCTGCGCCAGGCGGTCTTCCCGCAGGACACCGCCATCGCGCAGGCATTGCTCAGCGAATACGCCGCCTCGCTGGCGGTGGATCTGGCCTTTCAGGATTTCGACGCCGAGCTGGCCGACCTCGGCCGGCAGTACGGCCCGCCGCGCGGGGCGCTGTTCCTGGCCGAAGGTGACGGACAGGCCCTGGGTTGCGTCGGCCTGCGCGGCACCGATGCGCCCGGCATCGCCGAACTCAAGCGCCTGTACGTCCGCCCAGACGGACGCGGCCACGCGCTGGGCCGGCGCCTGTCGCAGGCCGCGATCGAGGCCGCCCGGACGCTGGGCTACTGCGCCGTGCGCCTGGATACCCTGCCGGACATGCGGGCCGCCCAGGCGCTGTACGCAGGCTTGGGGTTCGTGGAGATCGCGCCATACCGGCACAACCCGGTGCCCGGCACGCGCTACCTGGAGCTCCTCCTGCCCACGGCCTGATCGGCGATCAGGCCCACTGCAGATCCGGCGGCGCGGGACGCATCGCGCGCAAGGTGCCGACCAGGCCCAGGTAGCCCGCGGCCAACTGCGCGAACAGGTCGGCCGTGGCGCTGCGTCCACTGTCGGCCACCTCGGCGTAGGCCCCGCGCCCCAGGTCGATGAAGTAATCCGCGCTGACCCGCCTGCGCCGGGCCAGGCCAGGGAACAGCCCGGCGATCAGCAGGCAGCGGTCGCCCACGTCGCGCAGCGCATCGGCGCGCTGCTGGCCGATCTGCTGCTGGGCATGGAGCCACTCCAAAGCCTGGGTGCGCGCCAGCAGGCCGTGCTCGCGCTGATAGCGCAGCAGCACGAACACCAGGTACGCCTCCTGTGCCTCGGCCAGCGCCTGCCCATGGCGATCGGCCGCCTCGCGCACCAGTGCCTGCCACAGCTCCAGCGCGGCCCCCTGCCGCAGCTTCGCCTCTGTCATCGCGCATCCTCCGTTGGCCCCGTGCTCCGACGCTAGCGCGACGACCCGGCCGCGTGTTGGCAGCCCATCGCGCACAGTGCCAGCGCGGCATGATCGAACCGGATCGGCACGTTAGAATCGGGGGCTGTCTTCCCCCGCGCCCTTTCATGCAGCGACGTCCCATCCCGCTCCTGCTGGCCGCGCTGGCGATCAGCGCCTGCACCGGACAGCCCGCCCCTTCCGACCGTCTTGCCGAAGCGCCGGCTTCCGGCCCACCCGCGGAGATGGCCGTGCCCGCCGGACAGGCGGCCATGGACGTCCAGAATCTGCCGGTGCCCGATGGCGACACGGTGCGCTACTTCGTCCGCAACGCCGAAGACGGACAGGCGCGCACGCTGACGGACTTCTGGTTCGGCTTCCCGTTCGAGCTGGAAGGCAAGCACTACTACACCGGGTTTGCCTGGGACCTGTCCGACGAGGGTCCGGCGGGCGCGGGGCTGGGCCTGAGCCAGGCCACCTTCGTGGCAAACCCGGGCGACACGCGCGACCCCTGGAAGCTCCTGAGCGCCTGGCGCGTGGGCACCGTGCCCGATGTGCTGGCACCCAGCGAACTGGATGGCACGCGCGAACTGAAGAGCTTCCAGACGCCTTCCGGCGACCTGCTGCTGGCCGTGCCCACCGTGTACTCGCGCGGCGAGCGGCGGTTGCGCGACTTCGACCTGATCCTGTTCGATCCGCACCTGGCCCACGCACGCAACCGACAGGCCTGGCGCTACGTGGGCAGCCTGCATGCCGGCCAGGAAGGCAATCCGGACTGCCCCGCCAGGCGCGCCCATCCAGACTGCGATGACATCACCGGTCAGCTGAGTTTCGCCATGGAACGCGGCCAGGACCTGCCACTGCTGCAGGTGGCGCTCACCGGCCCGGCGGCGACCAGCAAGACCACGCAATTCCGCTATGACGGGCAGGCGGGCCAGTACCAGCGCGCCACGCCCTGAACGGCCTGGCGGTGGCTAGGACGCGGCGACCGCACGGTCGCGCCCGTCGGCCTTGGCCCGGTACAGCGCGCGATCGGCACGTTCCAGCAAGGCCTCCGGCGATTGCACGGTGTCGGGGCTGCATTCGGAGAAGCCGGCGCTGAGGGTGACGATGCCGGCGTCCACGCCCTCGTGGCGATGCTGCAGCGCACGGACCCGCTGGACCACCTGCTGGGCCACATGCTCTGCGCCGACGAGCCCGGTATCGGGCAGCAGGAAGACGAACTCCTCGCCGCCGTAGCGCGCGGCCAGATCGTGCGAGCGGCGCAGGGTCTGACCGATCACCGCGGCGACCGCGCGCAGGCATTCGTCGCCGGCCAAGTGCCCATAGGTGTCGTTGAAGTGCTTGAAGTGGTCCACGTCCATCATCACCACCGACAGCGGCTGGCCCGAACGACGACAGCGCCGCAGTTCCTCGCCCAGGCGATCATCGAAACGCTTGCGGTTGCACAGCCCGGTGAGCCCATCGAGCCAGGCCAGCTCGCGCAGCTGGTCGGCCTGTTGTTTGAGCAACAGATGCACGCGCACGCGGTTGAGCAGGGTCTGAGCATGAAAGGGCTTGGTGATGAAGTCCACGCACCCGGCGTCCCAGCACTTGGCTTCGTCTTCCAGTGCACTGAGCGCAGTGACGAAGATCACCGGGATATCGGCCGTGGCCGGGTCGGCGGCCAGCCGGCGGCAGACTTCCAGCCCGCCCATGCCCGGCATCATCGCGTCCAGCAGGACCAGGTCCGGCACGTTATCGCGGCACTGCGCCAGGGCCTGTTCACCACTGGTGGCCATGAACAGTTCGTGGTTGCCGCCTGACAGCATCCGGTGCATGGCATGGATGTTGATCGCCTGGTCGTCGACGATCAGGATCCGCGCCGGCAGTGGCTGCAGGGTGGCCGCGCGCGGGCCGGGGTGGGTTTCATCGATCACGTCGCACGTCTCTTGAGCTCCTCGAGCAGTTCGGTCACGGCCTCGGCGGCCTCCTGGAATTCCATGCGCGCCAACGCCTGGTCGATGCGCGCGTGCTGCTCGGGGTCGTACCGCCGCAGGCTGGGGCCGATTTTCGCGAAATCGCTCAAGGCATCCAGCCGCGATTGTCGCAACTCGCGCAGCAGGGCCTCCAGGGCGGGCACGTCCAGCGCCGCCGCCACCGCCTCGGGCGTACCGCGACTGGCCGGCGCCAGCTCGGCCAGCGCCGCCTGGGCTTGGGCCAGCATCGGCACGGTCTGGTCCCGCAGTGCCTGCAGATCCACGTGCCTGCGCCAATCCTCGCCGTCCAGGGCGACTTCCATTTCCATGGCGCGCGCCATCTGCGACAACCGCATGGCGCCAAAGGTGGCGGTCACCCCCTTGAGCGTATGCAGCTGCAATGCGGCCGCATCGCGGTCGTTGTCTCTTACGGCGACTTCCAGGTCGGCCAGCACCAGCTGCAGGTTGCCTTCCAGCCCGCCGAGCGTGGAGGAAAACGCCTGCCGGTCGCCACCGAAGCGCGCCAGCGCCCGCTGCCAGTCCAGCGTCGGGGCGTCCTGCCCCGCGTCGATCGAAGCCGCAAGCACGGACTCGGGCACGATGGGCGACTCGGCGACGGCCGGCACCTCGTCCAGCGTGCCGACACCGAGCTGTGCGCGGATCGTGGCGACAAGAAGATCCAGATCGAATGGCTTGCTAACATACGCGTTCATCCCAGCCGCAAAGCAGGCTTCACGAGCCGAGGCCAGGACATTGGCGGTCATGGCGACGATCGGCAAGGCCTGCAGCCCCAGTTCGCCCCGGATGCGGCGAGCGGTCTCGTAGCCATCCAGGTCGGGCATCTGGATGTCGGTGATGACCAGGTCGAACCCGTCGCGATCGGCACGCAGCATTTCCAGCGCCTGCAGTCCCCCGCTGGCCATGTGCACCGCGGCGCCCTCGGCCTCCAGCAGGGCACGGGCGACCTGTTGATTGGCCAGGTTGTCCTCGACCACCAGCAGGCGCAGCCCGGCCAGACGCAAGCCGTGTGCGGACAGCGTCGCGGCACCGTCCTGGCGGCCATGCACACGCGCGGCATGGGTGTCGGCCAGGGCGTCGACCAGCAGCGAGGTGGTCACCGGCTTGACCACGAACCCATCCATCGTGCCCTCGTCCTGGGCCGTGCGCGCGGCCAGGGCCTCGCGGCCATGCGCGGTCACCATGACGATCAGCGGCGCGGACGCCGGCGCGTCCCCCATCAACGCCCGGATCCGTTGCGCGGTCTGCCAACCGTCCAGGCCCGGCATGCGCCAGTCCAGGAAGATCGCCTCGAACGGCCTCCCGGCCGCCAGCGCCTGCTCGACCAGCACCAGCGCTTGCTCGCCGCTGGCCGCGGCCTGGACCTCCCAGCCCAGCGTGCGGGTCATGCCGCAGACCGCCTCGCGTACCGCAGCGTTGTCGTCCACCACCAGGGCCTTGATGTGCGCGAGTGCCTCGGGCAGATGGCGGATGGTGTGCGCACCGCTCGATCCAGCCTGTAGCTCGATCTGGAAGTGGAAACAGCTGCCCCGGCCCAGCTCGCTCTCCACCTCCAGCTGGCCCCCCATCATCGCCACCAGGCGCCGGCTGATCGCCAGGCCCAGGCCGGTGCCACCAAAGCGGCGGTTGGTCGAAGCCTCGGCCTGGGTGAACCCCTCGAAGATCTTGTCCAACTGCGCCGGGGCGATGCCGATCCCGGTATCGCGTACTTCAAAGCGCACCGTCGTGGCGCCCAGGCCGGCCTCCACCGCCACCGCGCGCACCAGGACCTCGCCAACCTGGGTGAACTTGACCGCGTTGCCCGCCAGGTTGACCAGCACCTGCTGCAAACGCACCGAGTCGCCGAGCAGGCCGCGCGGGATGCGCTCATCCACGTCGAACACCAGGTCCACGTCCTTGTCGCCCACCGTCCCGGCCACCGCGGCGGCCAGGTCGTTGAACAGGCCCTCGATGGCGAACTCGTGCAGCTCCAGCTCCTGGTGGCCGGATTCGATCTTGGAGAAGTCCAGGATGTCATTGATGATCGCCAGCAGCGCGCGCGCGCCCGTTTCAGCCTTGCCCAGGTAGTCGCGCTGGCGAGCGTCCAGGTCGGTGCGCTGGATCAGCTGCAGCATGCCCAGCACCGAGTTCATCGGGGTGCGGATCTCATGGCTCATGTTGGCCAGGAAGTCCCCCTTGGCGCGGCTGGCCGCCTCGGCCGCCTTGGCCGCTTCGCGCAGCGCGGTCTCCACCTCGCGCTGGCTGGAGATGTCCTCCAGGATCGACCAGGCGAACACACGCCCCTCCATGTGCATGGCCACCCCGTTGAGCCGCACCGGCACCGCGCGCCCGTCCTTGCGCAGGTAGGTCGTCTCGAACGGCCCATAGCGCCCGACGCCCTGGAGTTGCTCGCGCACCGTGGCCTCGCGCTGCAGCTCGGCGCCTTCGGGACGGGTGAGCTGGCGATAGTCCATGCCGGTCAGCTCGTCCTGCGTATACCCGGTGATCGCGCGGAAGGCCTCGTTGAACTCAACGAAGCAACCGTCCTGATCGGTCAGCACGATGCCCAGGGGGGACAGTTCGAACAGCCCGCGCAGCTTGGTCTCGTTGACCTGCAGGGCCTGCTGGCTGCGACGCAGCTCGCGCAGGTCCGCGGCGATGCCCAGATAGCCCAGGCCGCGCCCGTCGTCGGTGCGCAGCTCGGTGATGGTCAGCAGCACCGGGATGCGCTCACCGTCGGCAGCCAGGTAGTCGCACTCGCGCACCACGACCGGCGCCTGGTCGGGTGCGGCCGTCAGCAACGCGCCAAAGCCCATTTTCTGTCCATCGCAGAACAGGAAACTGGCCGAGTCGCGCCTGTCCACCACCGATGCCTCGGCCATGCCCAGCATCCGCGCCGCGGCCGGGTTGAACAGGGTCACCCGGTCCTGGGAATCGGTGGCGATGATGGCAAAGCCCGCATTGGACAGGGTCGCCTGCTGTAGCGCCGAGGTTTCCTGCAGCGCACGGGTGCGCTCGGCGACCTGCCGTTCCAGGCCGGCGTTGAGCCGCAGCACCTCGCGCCGCGAGCGCACCCGCTCGGCCACATCGCGCAGCGTGGTGGCAATGCCCTCGACCCGGCTGCCTTCGCGTATTGGCGCTGCGGTCACCTCCACATCCAGCACGGTGCCATCACGATGGCGGCGCTGGGTCTCCTGCGGCTCGACCTGCTGCCCCGCCGCGACGCTGCGCAGGATCGCCGCGTCCTGGCCCGCCGCGGCCGGCGGCACGATCAGATCGGCCAGGACCGCGCCCATCGCCTCCTGCGCCGGGTAGCCGAACATGCGTTCGGCCGCGCGGTTCCATTCGATCACCCGTCCCCCCGAGGTGGTGGCGATGATCGCGTCCTGCACGCTGTCCACGATGGCCGCCGTGCGCGCCTGCTGCTGCTGGCTGCGGCGCTTGCGCGCACTCAGCGACATCAGCAGGTACACCGCCAGCGCCAGCAGCAGCGAGAACAGGGCGCCGGTCGCACCGATCTGACCTGGGCTGACCAAGCCCAGGCTCTCCACGAACGCGGGACTGGCCATCAGATCTACCCGCCAGACACGGCCGAAGATCCTCACCTCGCGGGTGCGGTGCAGTCCGCCCTCCGAGCCACCAGCCAGAGAAGATTGGAAGATATCCTGCACGTGCTCCGGATCGGTGACATCCTGCAGGGTGAAGCCGTAAGCCGAATGCGCCTGCTCGAAGTCGGCCAGGATCTCGTCGGTCACCAGCGGCGCATACACCCAACCCAGGGTGTGCTCCATCCCGGTCGCGCCCGCCGGCGCATCGCCGGCGTAGACCGGCAGCAGCAGCAACATCGAGCGGTTCTGCTGGCCGGTTGCCTGGACCAGGGTGATCGGCCCGGTGAGGGTCGGCCGGCCGCTGGCGGCGGACGCCAGCGCGGCCTGCCGCCGGTTCTTCTCTGAACCGATGTCCAACCCGACCGCCGCCCGGTTGCGATCGACCGGCTCGATGTACTTGATGATGAAGCGCTCGCCTTCGTAGCGGGAGAGATAGCGAATGCCGAAGTCCGGGAACCCGTCGGCGCGCGCGGCCGCCACAAAGGCCTCCTCACTCCCGCGAGGCACCCGCGCGATATAGCCGAAACCGCGCGCGCCGGGGAACTCGCGGTCGATTTCGCGCGATCGCGCGTAGCGCAAAAACCCCGCCCGGGTTTCCTGATGGTCGCCGGCGCTGATGACCGCGCCGCGGGCACCGCGCAAGCCGTACTCATACAGGCCAAACCGAGCCTTGAGGTCGGTGGCGGCGCTGTCGGCCAGCGCATCCAGTCGTGTGCTGATCTGCCGCTGATTGGAGCGAAGTTGGTGGGTCGCCAGCGCTGCACTGAGTAGCAGGCCAATCACCAGGACCACGACAGCGCCTGCCATAGGCGGCTTCAAGATTCGCATCGGCTCCCCTGGTGCACCCTGGACGCAATCGAGTATAGCCAGCCCCGGGAAGCCGCCAATGCCTGAGCGGGCCTGGCCGCGCCAGAATCATCCAAAGCGTGACGGCGGCCCGCAGCGCCGGCTCAGCCCTCCATCTGCTCCAGCTCGCGCCCGTTGGTCTCGTGCACGTAGCGCAGCACGAAGAACACCGACACCAGCGCCGCGGCGGCGTAACAGCCATAGGCGGCCGCCAGGCCGACCCCGGCCAGCATGATCGGGAAGGTCATGGTCACCGCGAAGTTGGCCGCCCACTGGAACAGGCCGGCCACCGCCAGGCCCGAGCCACGGATCTGGTTGGGGAACATCTCGCCCAGCATCACCCACATGACCGGTCCCCACGAGGCGTTGAAGAACACCACGTAGGCGTTGGCGGCCACCAGCGCGAACACCCCCATGCCATCGGACAACTGCAGGCGACCGTTGGCGTCCAGATGCCCGCTTGCGAAAGCGAAGGCCACCGCCGCCAGGGTCAGCGCCATGCCGGCCGAGCCGATCCACAGCAGCGGCTTGCGCCCGACCCGATCAATCAACACCACCGTGACCAGGCAGGCGCCGATGCTGAGCGCACCGGAGAGCACGTTGATCAGCAGCGCGTCGTTCTCGGAAAAGCCCACCGCCTGCCACAGCACCGCGCCGTAGTAGAACACCACGTTGATGCCGACCAGTTGCTGGAACACCGCCAGGCCGATGCCGATCCACACGATCGGCCGCACCTTGCCGGTGGTCTTGCTGATCAGGTCCGACAAGCGCGGGCGATGCGCCTCGCCGGCGCGGCTGGCGTCGATCTCACGCACCTTGGCCTCGGCCTGACGCGCGCCATAGAGCCGGGCAAGCACCGCCTGGGCGCGCTGCAACTGACCCTTGACCACCAGATAGCGCGGGCTTTCCGGAATGAACAGCAGCGCGACCAGAAACAGGCCCGCCGGCAGGATCTCCACCCAGAACATCCAGCGCCAGGCCTCGAAGCCATTCCACAACGGCTGGGTGGACGCGCCGGCCACGCGCGCCAGCAGGTAGTTGCTGAGGAAGGCGGCGAACAGCCCGCTGATGATGGCGATCTGCTGCACCGTGGCCAGCCGCCCGCGATAGCGCGCCGAGGCCACCTCGCTGATATAGGCCGGCGACATCACGCTGGCCGCACCGACCGCCAGGCCGCCGATGATGCGATAGATCACGAACTCCAGCGAGCCGGTGGCCACGCCCGAGCCCCAGGCCGAGATGATGAAGCACACCGCCGCCACGATCAGCACGACCCGCCGGCCGTAATGATCGGCCAGTCGCCCGGCGAAGAACGCACCCACCGCACAGCCCAGCAGCATCGAGGCCACGTTGAAACCGGTGCCCATGCTGTCGGAGTTGAAGGCCGCGCGCAGGCCGTCGACGGTGCCGTTGATCACCCCGCTGTCGAATCCGAACAGGAATCCGCCCAGCGTGGCCACGCAGCTGATCAAGATGATGAAGCCGGTGTTTTCTTCTTGGCGCGATGCGGCGTCGTTCATGACACTCCTCGGGAATGGGTCAGCGCGTCGCCCGCGCCCGCGCCGGACGCACGCGACGCCGGACAACGAACCGTGGACGGCCCTGAAGAAACGTCGCCTGCCGTGCCCCTCCCAGATCCACGGCGGCGACCGGCGGCGATCATAGACAGGCGGCGCGAAGAAGGAACGCTGCGGCGCCGCACAATGGACTGCAAGTGGTGTGCGCGGCGCCGATCAGCGCCGTTGCGGTCGGCGCTTGGAGAAGACTCCGGCGGAGCGAGCTCGTCCTACGCACATCTGAGACCTGCACGCGCCACGGCAGCCCACGCTTCACCGTCGAGCGGACCGGGGTCCGCCGGGCTTTCCGCACAGACGGACGGGAACGGGCAGCGGAGCGGGCTCCGCGCTACACGAGCGCGCGCACCGCCATGAAGCCACCGACCAGGACCAGCGACACGAAGAACCAGAAGCGGAATCGCGCCGGATCCATGCGCTGGCGGGTGCGCTGGCCCAGGGCCACGCCCGCCAGGGCGGGCAGCACCGCCAAGCACGACTGCCAGGCCACGCCACCCGGGTAATGTCCACGGACCGCCAGCGCGGCCCCGAGCGTGGCGCTGCACACCAGGAAGGACAGGCCCATGGCCTGGATCAGGGCGTCGCGGCCCAGCCCCAGCGCCGTCAGATAAGGCACCAGCGGCACGCTGAAGACCCCGGTCGCGCCGCACAGCACCCCGGTGCACGCCCCCACCACCGGCGCGGCCCAGCGCGCTGCGCGCTGCGGCAGCGACAACGGCGGCAACCACAGGCCGACCACGCCATAGGCGGCAAGCGCCAGACCCAGCGCAAACCCCGGCCAGGGCGAGCCGCGCGCGGTCAGCAGGCCGATCCCGGCGCAGGTGCCGGCCACGATCCCGACCAGCATCCAGGCCAACCGGCGCACCAGCGCGCCCAGCGCCGGGCCAGAGAACGCCTGCCAGACATTGGTCAATACCAGCGGGACGACCATCAGCGTGGCCGCCTGCACGGGCGACATCATCAATCCCAGCGCGGCCATGCCCACCGCTGGCAGACCCATGCCGGCGACGCCTTTCACCCAGCCCGCCAGCACCAGGACGGCGCACACCAACAGCAGGCTCAATGGATCGTGCGGCACGCGCTGCGACGCCTACTCGACCGTCACCGCCTTGGCCAGGTTGCGTGGCTTGTCCACGTCGGTGCCGCGCGCCAGCGCGGTGTGATACGCCAGCAGCTGCACCGGGATGGTGTGCACCACCGGCGACAGCACGCCGGTATGCCGCGGCGTGCGGATCACGTGCACGCCCGCCGACTCGCTGAAGTGGCTGTCCTGGTCGGCGAACACGAACAACTCGCCGCCACGGGCACGCACTTCCTGCATGTTGGACTTGACCTTCTCCAGCAGGCGGTCGTTGGGCGCGATGAACACCACCGGGATGGTGTCGTCCACCAGCGCCAGCGGACCATGCTTCAGCTCGCCCGCCGGATAGGCCTCGGCATGGATGTAGGAGATTTCCTTGAGCTTGAGCGCGCCTTCCAGCGCGATGGGATAGCTCAGGCCGCGACCGAGGAACAGCGCGTTTTCCTTGGGCGCGAAGCGTTCGGCCCAGGCGGCGATCTGCGGCTCCAGGTTGAGCGCGTGCTGCACGCTGCCGGGCAGGTGGCGCAGCTCGTCCAGGTACTGGGCCTCGGCCGCGTCATCGACCTTGCCGTGCAGCTTGCCCAGCACCACGGCCAGTTGGAACAGCGCCGCCAGCTGGGTGGTGAAGGCCTTGGTCGAGGCCACGCCGATCTCGGCGCCGGCGCGGGTGTAGCAGACCAGCTCGCTGGCGCGCGGGATGGCGCTCTCGGGCACGTTGCAGATCGACAGCGTATGCAGGTGGCCCAGCGACTTGGCGTATTTCAGCGCCTCCATTGTGTCCAGGGTTTCGCCGGACTGGGAGATGGTGACCACCAGGTGCTTCGGGTTGGCGTAGGCGGCGCGATAGCGGTACTCGCTGGCGATCTCCACATTGCACGGCAGCCCGGCGATGGCCTCGATCCAGTAACGCGCGGTCATGCCGGCGTAATAGCTGGTGCCGCAGGCCAGGATCTGCACGCCTTCGATGTCGCGCAGCACGCGTTCGGCGTGCTGGCCGAACAGTGTGGCCGGGAAGCCATTGGCATCCACGGCCGCCTCGATGGTGTCGGCGATGGCGCGCGGCTGCTCGTGGATTTCCTTCTGCATGAAGTGGCGATACGGGCCCAGCTCCAGCGAGGCCAGCGACACGTCCGAGACATGCACCTCGCGCTCGATGCGAGCATCGCCGGCATCGAACACGGCGACCGATTCACGGCTGACATCGACCGTGTCGCCTTCCTCCAGGAAGATCACCCGGCGTGTGGCCTGGATGATGGCCGAGACATCGGAGGCGACGAAGTTCTCGCCCTCGCCCAGCCCGACCAGCAAGGGGCAGCCCATGCGCGCGGCGACCAGGCGCCCGGGCTCGTCCTTGGACACCACGGCCAGCGCGTAGGCGCCAGTGAGTTCCTTCACCGCGGCCTGCAGCGCGCCCAGCAGATCCAGGCCCTGGCGCTGGTGATGGTGGATCAGGTGGGCGATGACCTCGGTATCGGTCTGCGACTCGAAGCTGTAACCCAGCGCGGCCAGCTGCTCGCGCTGGGCCTCGTGGTTTTCGATGATGCCGTTGTGGACCAGCGCCAGCGCGCCGTGGCTGATGTGCGGGTGGGCGTTGGCCTCGGTCACTCCGCCGTGGGTGGCCCAGCGGGTATGGCCGATGCCCAGGGTGGCGCTGAAGTGCTCGGCCTGCGCGGCGGCCTCCATCTCGGCCACCCGGCCGGTGCGGCGCACGCGGCGCACGTCATCGCCGGCGACCACGGCGATCCCCGCCGAATCGTAGCCGCGATACTCCAGGCGCTTGAGGCCCTCGATCAGGACAGGGACCACATCGCGATCCGCGATCGCGCCAACGATGCCGCACATGGAGCACTTCCTTCGAACGAACAGGGATAACCGCGTAAGTGTAGCCGGGCCCTCGGTGGAGGGCCCTGTAGAGCGGAGCTCGCTCCGCTGAGGCTTCCCCGTAACGCCCCTGTAGAGCGGAGCCGCTCCGCTGGGGCTTTCTCGTAATGCCCATGTAGCAACTGTCTTCCTCACTCCCCCGCCGGCAGCACGCTCCAGGCGTCGCGTGCACGCGCATTGAGGATCACCAGCATCTTGCGCATGACCGCCACGATGGCCACCTTGGCCGCTTTGCCGCGAGCACGCAGGGATTGGTAGAACTGGCGTAGACGCGGCTCGTAGCGCAAAGCCGACAGGGCCGACATGTACAGGGCCTGGCGGATGTCAGCGCGGCCACCCCAGATGCTGCGGGTGCCGCGCAGGGTGCCGCTGTCGCGTGCCAGTGGCGCCACCCCGACCAGCTTGGCAATGGCCTTGCCATCGAGCCTGCCCAGTTCAGGAAGCTCGCTGGCCAGGACCGCCAACAACACCGGCCCCACGCCCTTGAGCGTCTGGATCGCCTCCAGTTGTGGCTGCTGGCGCACCTGTTGGGCAATCTGCTGATCCAGAAAGGCCTTGCTCTTGGTGAGTTGGAGGACATTGGCCTGCAACGCACCGCGTAGCTGGCGGTCCTTGACCCAACCCAGCTGTTGTTCGGCGCTGACCAGCATCTGGACGACCTGACGACGGCTCTGCACATACTCGGCCAGCCGGCGCTGCCATGGATGCGCCGGCTGATAAAGCGGCAGATCAAGGACCTGGGCGATCTGAGCCAGCACGGCCGCATCCAACCGATCGGTCTTGGCCAGTTGTCCGGTGGCCCGGGCAAAGTCACGGACCTGGCGCGCGTTAGCCCGCACCACCGGCAGGCCTGCTGCATGCAGGGCATCGAGCACCTGCTGCTCATAGCCGCCGGTGGGCTCCAACACCACCCGGCGCACGGCCAGGGGCTTGAGCCAAGCGGCCAGTTTGCGATGACCGGCGACGGTGTTGTCGAACTGCCGCCAAGGGCCATGGTAGACGGCCACCTCCAAGGTGGCCTTGCTCACATCGATCCCGATCCCGTGCATGGCGCATCTCCGTTAGGCTGGAAGGGTCGAGCACTCCCCCGCTTGCCCAGTCTTATCCATCCGAGTGTCGGCTCGGGCAACTGTTCGGGCGGATCAAGGGAGCTTCCGGCGTGGGCACCAGGCTACAAAGCGATCGTCAGATCCAGAGCGGAGACGGTGGCCCACGCCGGCGCTCGACACCTAACCTGACAGATCCACAGCAGATAAGAGCGGAGCTCGCTCCGCTGGAGCTTCCCCGTAATGCCCATGTAGAGCGGAGCTCGCTCCGCTGAAGCTTCCCCGATGACCGGACGGAGAGCAGCGGAGCAAGCTCCGCTCTACGGCTGCGGGGGCTTTCCTGGGGATCCGGCCGAAAGGCAGCGGAGCAAGCTCGGCTCTACGGCTGCGGGGGGTTTCCTGGCGACCGGACCGCAAGGCAGCGGAGCGAGCTCCGCTCTACAGGAGTGGGCGGGCGGCGGGCTGTCCGGGCGGACGCCGGAACTGTCCGGGCGGACAGTGTCCGCAGACGGACACCTTTGTTTTTCAATCACTTGCGATTGGCACGCGATCTGCTTCAGCTCTCGTTGAACTCCGCCACGCAGCCCCCCGATATGCAGAACGACTCCCCCTTCCGCATCCGTGACACCGCCGCCCAGGACATCGTGGTCGAGACCGGGCGCGGCGCCCACTGGAAGCGCTGGGGCCTGATCGGCGGCGCCGCGCTGGTCGTGCTGGTGGCGCTGGGCTGGGTGGTCAGCGGCTGGATGTCCGGTGGACGCTCGTTCGATGCCAGCCGCGTGCGTATCGCCACCGTCACCCGCGGCGACCTGGTCCGCGACCTCGCCGCCGACGGCCGCGTCATCACCGCCAACAGCCCCACGCTCTACGCCATCGCCGGCGGCACGGTCACGCTCAAGGTGGTGGCCGGCGATGTGGTCAAGCAGGACCAGCCGCTGGCGGTGATCGACTCGCCCGAGCTGCGCAGCAAGCTGGCCCAGGAGGAATCCACCCTGGCCGGCATGCAGGCCGAAGCCAGCCGCGCCACGCTGGATGTCTCCCAGGCGCGCTCGGACGCCGGCAAGCTGGTGGACCAGGGCAAGATCGACCGCCAGGCCGCCGCACGTGACGTGGAACGCTACCAGCGCGCCTTCGATGCCGGGGCCCTGCCGCAGGTCGACCTCGCCAAGGCACAGGACACGCTGAAGAAGGCCGAGATCGAGTTGGGCCACGCCCAGCAGGATGCCGCGCTCAAGCAGCAGGCCGCGCAGCTGGAAGCACGCAACAAGCAGCTGCTGGCCCAGCGCCAGCATGCGGTGGTGGAAGAGCTGCAGCGCCAGGTCGACGCACTAACCATGCGCGCGCCCTTCGATGGCCAGGTCGGCCAGGTGCAGATCGCCCAGGGAACCAACGTGGCGATCAACGCGCCGATCCTGAGCGTGGTGGACCTGAGCGAGTTCGAGGTCGAGATCAAGGTGCCGGAGAGCTTCGCCCGCGACCTGGCCATCGGCGTGCCCGCGCAGCTGACCACCGGCAGCGGCCAACCCTATCCGGGCAAGATCTCGGCAGTTTCGCCCGAGGTCGTGTCCGGCGAGGTCACCGCGCGCGTGCGCTTCGATGGCAAGCAGCCGCCGGGCCTGCGCCAGAGCCAGCGCATGAGCGCACGCATCCTGCTCGATACCCGCAAGAACGTACTCAAGGTCGAGCGCGGTCCGTTCGTCGAGCAGTCCGGCGGGCGCTACGCCTACGTCATGGACGGCTCCAGCGCGGTGCGCCAGCCGGTGCAGTTGGGCGTGTCGAGCCTGTCGGAAACCGAAGTGCTCTCCGGCCTGAAGGAAGGCGACCGCGTGGTCGTCTCCGGGGCCGACCAGTTCGGCGACGCCGAGCGCGTGACCATCCACTGACGTGGGAGCCGCCATGGCGGCGAAGGGCTTGACCGGCAAAGCCCCGTCGCCGCCGTGGCGGCTCCCACAAACAGCCCCTGCCTCACCGTCATCCCCGCCACCCGCATCACTGACAAGGACACTCCCATGCTCGACATGCACACCGTCTCCAAGGTCTTCCGCACCGAGCAGGTGCAGACCCACGCCCTGCGCTCGCTCGACCTGCACGTGAAGGAAGGCGAATTCGTCGCCGTCACCGGTCCGTCCGGTTCGGGCAAGACCACCTTCCTCAACATCGCCGGCCTGCTGGAAACCTTCACCTCCGGCACCTACAAGCTCGATGGCGAGGATGTGTCCAACCTGTCGGACAACGCGCGCAGCAAGCTGCGCAACCAGAAGATCGGCTTCATCTTCCAGAGCTTCAACCTGATCCCCGACCTCAACCTGTTCGACAACGTCGACGTGCCGCTGCGCTATCGCGGCATGGCCGCGGCCGAGCGCAAGCAGCGCATCACCGAGTCGCTGGAGCGCGTGGGCCTGGGCTCGCGCATGAAGCACTACCCGGCCGAACTTTCCGGCGGTCAGCAGCAGCGCGCCGCCATCGCCCGCGCCCTGGCCGGCAGCCCGCGCCTGCTGCTGGCCGACGAACCGACCGGCAACCTGGACTCGCAGATGGCCCGCGGCGTGATGGAACTGCTGGAAGAGATCAACGCCGCCGGCAGCACCATCGTCATGGTGACCCACGACCCAGAGCTGGCCGCCCGCGCCCAGCGCAACGTGCACATCGTCGATGGCCAGGCCACCGACCTGGTGCGCGAAGCCGGGCTGATGTCCGCCGCCGAACGCACCTCGGCCCAGGCCTGACCGCCACCCCGGCAAGGAGGCGCCAGCGACCATGTTCGCCTACTACCTGCAACTGGCCCTGCGCGGCCTGCGCCGCAACCCGGTGCTGACCGGGTTGATGGTGCTGTCCATCGCGGTCGGCATCGGCGCGGCGATGACCACGCTGACGGTGATGCACCTGCTTTCGGGCGATCCGCTGCCGGGGCGCAGCCAGCACATCTTCTATCCGCAGGTGGATGCCTCGCCGGCAGGCGTGCAGAACACCGAACCGTTCGACATGCTCGACTACACCTCGGCGATGGACCTGTGGCGCGCCCAGCGTGCCGATCGCCAGGCGCTAGTGGTAAACAGCGAGATCAAGCTGCGCGCCGCCGATAGCGGCACCAATGCGCTGATGTCCACGATGCTGTCCACGCACGCGGACTTCTTCCCGATGTTCAATGTGCCCTTCGCGCACGGCGCCGGCTGGACCGCCGAGGACGACGACCGGCATGCACGGGTGGCGGTGATCTCCGCTGATCTCAACGACAAGCTCTTCGGCGGGGGCGACAGCGTCGGCCGCATCCTGCACGTGCGCGACGCGGATCTGCGCATAGTTGGCGTGCTGGCACCGTGGCGGCCTTCTCCGCAGTACTACTCGGTGGCCGGCGGTCGCTTCGCCCAGGGCGATACCGCCGGGTATTACGCCAAGCCGGCCGATGTGCTGGCGCCGCTCTCCACAGGACTGGACATCAACGACGGTCACTTTCAGCCCATGACTTGCTGGGAGGTGCCCTCGATCCCCGGCTATCTGAGACAGTCTCCCTGCGTCTGGCTGCAGTTGTGGGTGCAGTTAGACGACGCCGACAAGGTGGCCGCCTACCGCCGCTTCCTGGACGGTTACGTTGCCCAGCAACACACCCTGGGGCGCATCGCCCACGTCGACCGCACTCGCCTGCGCAGCCTGATGGGATGGCTGGACTTCAACCGGGTGGTGCCGCGCGACGTGCGCCTGCAGAGCTGGCTGGCGGTCGCTTTCCTGGCCATCTGCCTGTTCAACACCGTGGGCCTGCTGCTGGCCAAGTTTTTGCGTCGCGGCGGCGAGATCGGTGTGCGCCGCGCGCTGGGCGCCAGCCGTGGCGCGGTGTTCGGCCAGCTGCTTACCGAGGCGGTGGTGATCGGCCTGGCCGGTGGGGTACTGGGGCTGCTGCTGACCCTGGCTGGGCTGTGGGCGGTGCGCCTGCAGCCGGTCGAATACGCCCCCCTGATCCATCTGGACGTGGCGATGTTCGCGGCCACCTTCGCCCTGGCGCTGGTCGCCAGTCTGGGCGCCGGCCTGTTCCCGGCCATGCGCGCCAGCCGCATCGCGCCAGCCATCCAGCTCAAGAGTCTGTAGGGGTGCCCATGACCATCGGACCGATCCTCTCCGCGCTGGCCCGGCATCGCATCGCCGCGATGCTGATCACCCTGGAAATTGCGCTGGCCTGCGCGGTGCTGTGCAATGCGTTTTTCCTGGTCAGCTCGCGCCTGGACCTGATGCGCATCGACAGTGGCGTGGACGAAGCCTCGCTAGCGACGCTCAAGCTGCGCGGCTGCGAGGAATGCAACGCTGCCGATCTGCAGGGCCGGGTGATGCAGGCGCTGCAGTCGGTGCCGGGTCTTCAGTCGGCGGCGATGGTCAACACCGTCCCGTTCGGCGAACCCACCGGCAACGCCGGGATCTGCCTGGACAGCGAATGCAAGCAGTTCGCCGGCGTGCCGCACTTCTATGCCTTCACCCGGGGCGCGACAGACACGCTGGGGCTGAAAGTGGTCGCCGGGCGGAACTTCACGCCGGCCGACTACCAGGGTTCGGAGGGCTTCTTCCCGGCCGACTCGCAGGTGTGGATCACCCGCGCGCTGGCCGAACACCTGTGGCCCGGGCAGGACCCACTGGGACGCGAGTTCTGGCTGGCCCAGTTTCACTTCCGCGTGGCCGGAGTCCTGGCGCACTTCGCACGTCCGGACCCGGGGCGCAGTGAGAACGGCGTGGTCAGCGCGGAGTGGTCGATCATCGTCCCGATCGCGCCCGATGCCTGGCAGGGCGCCTACGTCCAGCGCGGCCTGTTCGTCCTGCGTGCCGATCCGCTCGACCTGCCCCGCGTGCTGGCGGCGGCCAAGGCAGCCGCGGCCCGCGCGGTGCCCGAGGCCGTCATCGACCAGGCGGCAAGCGCACCGCTCGTGCAGCTGCGTGAGCGGTACTTCCAGACCGACCGCACCATGGCCGGCCTGCTGGTCGCCGTCATCGCCGCGATGCTGCTGGTCACCGCGCTGGGCATCGTCGGCCTGGCCAGCTTCTGGGTGGCCCAGCGCACCAAGCAGATCGGCATCCGTCGCGCCTTGGGCGCCACGCGCACGGACATCCTGCGTTACTTCCAGACCGAGAACTTCCTGCTGGCCAGCGGCGGCATCGTCCTGGGCATGCTGCTGGCCTACGGCGGCAATCAACTGCTGATGCGCTACTTCGAGCTGGCGCGCCTGCCCGTGTCCTACCTCCCCATCGGTGCGCTGCTGCTGTGGATCGTCGGCCAACTGGCCGTCCTCGGGCCGGCCCTGCGCGCGGCCGCCATCCCCCCTGTTGTCGCCACTCGCAGCACCTGAGCGAAGGACTGCCGCATGCTCGCCTACTACTGCCATCTCGCCCTGCGCAGCTTCCGCCGGCACAGAGTGCTCACCGCGCTGATGGTGCTGGCCATTGCGCTGGGCATTGGCGCGTCCATGACCATGCTTACCGTCCTGCATAACCTGTCTGGCAATCCGCTGCCCACACGCAGCGCGGTGCTGTTCCATCCGCAGGTCGATCCGCGCCCGGCGCGGTTGCCCGGGGCCGATCCCGAGCCACCGGACGATCTGACCTGGCAGGACGCGGTCAATCTCTACGCGTTGCCCGGCGCCACTCGGCGTGTGCTGACCAGCACCAACTGGCTGCCCACCCGCGCCGACGCACCAGGCAGTGCGCTGGCGATGATGGATACGCGGGCGACCACGGCGGACATGTTCGCCATGTTCGGCGTGCCCTTCGTCTACGGCACCGGTTGGTCGCAGGCCGATGACGAACAGCGCGCGCTGGTGGTGGTGCTGACCCGCTCGCTCAACGACACGCTGTTCGGCGGGGCCGACAGCGTGGGCCGCACGTTGGTGATCGCCACCAAGGTGTTCCGCGTGGTCGGCGTGGTGGAGGACTGGAACCCACAGCCGCGCTTCTACGACCTGGGCTCGGGCGCCTTCAGCGAACCAGCCAAGCTGTACATGCCGTTCTTCACTTGGCTGGACCTGCCCCAGGACTACGGCTACGGACCAATGGCCTGCTGGGACCACGGCGATGGCACCCACGATCCCAAGGCGCCCAACTGCACCTGGGCCCA
The DNA here is from genome assembly GCF_028198165.1 of Pseudoxanthomonas sp. JBR18. Lineage (NCBI taxonomy): Bacteria > Pseudomonadati > Pseudomonadota > Gammaproteobacteria > Lysobacterales > Lysobacteraceae > Pseudoxanthomonas > Pseudoxanthomonas sp. JBR18. Next base: position 2,475,998 of record NZ_CP116339.1, on the reverse strand, counting down.
ATTCTGGGTGCAGTTGGACGATGCGACCCAGGTCGCCGCCTATCGGCAGCGCCTGGAGAACTACAGCGCGCAGCAACATCAGCTGGGCCGCTTCCAGCGCGCACCCAATGTGCGTGTGCGCGGGCTGCTGGAGTGGCTTGATTACAAGCGCGTGGTGCCAAGTTTGGTGCGTATGCAGGCATGGATCGCATTGGGCGTGCTGCTGGTGTGCCTGGTCAACGCGGTCGGGCTGCTGGTGTCCAAGTTCAGCCGCAAGGCCGGCGAAGTTGGCGTGCGTCGCGCGCTGGGTGCCAGCCGCCGCGCGGTGTTCATCCAGTGCCTGGTCGAGGCCGGGCTGATCGGCCTGGCCGGCGGGCTGCTGGGCGCGCCGCTGGCCTGGCTGGGCCTGTGGATGGTGCGCCAGCAACCGGTGCCCTATGCCGCGCAGGTTGGGCTGGACGCGCCGATGCTGGGCTTCGCCCTGCTCACTGCCATGGTCGCCGCACTCGCGGCCGGCGTGTGGCCAGCGTGGAGAGCGGCGCGTATCGCCCCCGCCCTCCAGGTGAAGTCGCTATGAGCCCGATCGATTCGATCCGCCCCATCGTGCGCGCGCTGCGCAGCCACCGCGCCGCCGCGCTGCTGTTGGCGCTGGAAATCGCCCTGACCCTGGCGGTGCTGTGCAATTTGATGTTCATCGTGGCCGGCAACCTGCAGCGCGCCCGCACGCCCACCGGCACGGACGAGGCCGACATCGCGGTGATCCAGAGCATCGGCGTCATCGGCGAGGACAACCCCGGCACGGCCGGCAGCAACCTGGCCACGCTGCAGTCGGTGCCCGGCGTGGCGGCCGCGGCGTTTGGCGCGCCTCCGCTGTGGCGTGTGGACCGCGCCGCGCTGTTCGCCTCGCCCGATGCCGAGCAGCCCCTGGCACGCCCGTATCTGCTCAACGGCAGCCAGGGGCTGAATCGCACGCTGGGCACGCGGGTCATCCAGGGACGCGATCTCCAGGACGCCGAGCTTCCCGGGCTCATGTCGACGTTCGGCGATACGTCGGGCGGCTCGGCCGACACGCGCCAGTTCCCGGCGCTGCTGACCCAGGCACTGGCCGAGCAGCTGTACCCCACGCAATCCGCGCTGGGCAAGGTGCTGTACACCAACATGTGGGGGACGCCGATCAGCCTGCGCGTGGTTGGCGTCATTGCGCCGCTGCGGGCGGCCATTACCGGCCATCCCGACGATGCGATGGCGGTCGTGACCGAATTCAAGGTGGCCGGCGAAGGCCTGGGCGGGGGCTACATGCTGCGCAGCCAGCCTGGACAGCTGGCACAGGTGCTGCCGCTGGCGGCCAAGGCGCTGCAGCAGGCCAACCCGGGCCACGTGCAGCAGATGGTCAAGACCATGGCCCAGCTGCGCGAGGACACCTTTCGCGGCGACACCGCGCTCAATCGCATGCTGGCCGGGATCATGGTGATCCTGTTGACCGTGACCGCGCTGGGCGTGGGTGGGTTGGCGAGCTTCTGGGTACAGCAGCGCACCCGGCAGATCGGCATCCGTCGTGCGCTGGGCGCCACGCGCACCGACATCCTGCGTTACTTCCAGATCGAGAACTTCCTGATCGTGGGCGCCGGCGTGGTGGCGGGGGCGTTGCTGGCCTTCGCCCTGAACCAGTGGCTGATGCAGCGCTTCGAGCTTGAACGCCTCAGCGCCGTCCCGGTGCTCATCGCCGTGGTGGCGATGTGGTTGCTGGGCCAGCTGGCCGTGCTCGGCCCGGCCCTGCGCGCGGCCGCCATCCCCCCCGTTGTCGCCACTCGCAGCACCTGACTACCGGAGCACGCCGATGTTCGCCTACTACTGTCAACTGGCCCTGCGCAGCTTCCGCCGCAACAAGGTGCTCACCGCGCTGATGGTGCTGGCCATCGCGCTGGGCATTGGCGCGTCGATGACGATGCTCACCGTGTACCACGTGCTGTCGGGCGACCCGATCCCGGCCAAGAGCACCCGCCTGTTCCACGTGCAGCTCGATCCGGAGCTGCTGGCCGGCTACACGCCGGGCGACGAGCCCCAGGCCGATCTCAACCGACACGATGCGGAGACGCTACTGCAGCAGGCGCGCGGGCAGCGCCAGGCGATGATGTCCGGCGGCAGCGTGACGGTCGAACCGGCCGGCGGCGCGCTCAAGCCCTTCATGCTGGATGCGCGCTACACGACGCGGGACTTCTTTGCGATGTTCGATGTGCCCTTCCTCTATGGGCACGCCTGGTCGGCGGCCGAGGACGAAGGCCAGGCCCGGCTGGTGGTGATCGCCAGGCGCCTCAACGACAAGCTGTTCGGCGGCGCGGACAGCACCGGTCGCACCCTGCGCCTGGATGGTCATGACTTCCGCATCGTCGGGGTGATCGATCACTGGAGCCCCAAGCCGCTGTTCTACGACCTCAACCTGAGCACCTACGGCACCGAGGAGCAGGTCTTCGAGCCGTTCCAGACCGCCATCGGCCTCAAGCAGTCGCGCTCGGGCAGCATGAACTGCTATGGGCAGGAGGCCACGGTGGACGGCACCGAGCGCGAGGCGTCCTGCGCCTGGATCCAGTACTGGGTGGAACTGGCCAGCGCGGGACAGGCCGACGACTACCGCACCTACCTGACCCAGTACTCGCAGCAGCAGCACGATGCCGGCCGCTACCAGCGCCCGCCCAATGTGCGCCTGCGCGATGTCATGGACTGGCTGGATTTCAACCAGGCCGTGCCCGGCGATGTGCGCCTGCAGCTGTGGCTGGCGCTGGGCTTCCTGCTGGTGTGCCTGGTCAACACGGTGGGCCTGCTGCTGGCCAAGTTCCTGCGCCGCAGCGGCGAGATCGGCGTGCGCCGTGCCCTTGGGGCCAGCCGCGTGGAGATCTTCAAGCAGTGCCTGGTCGAGGCGGGAACCGTGGGCCTGAGTGGTGGCGTGCTGGGCCTGGGCCTGGCTGAACTGGGCCTGTGGGCCGTGCGCCATCGTCCCACCCAGTACGCCGCGCTTGCCCACCTGGACGCGAGCATGCTCCTGCTGACCTTCGTCCTGGCGCTGGTGGCCAGCGTCCTGGCGGGCCTGCTGCCGGCCTGGCGGGCCATGCAGATCACCCCCGCCGTCCAGCTCAAGACCCAGTAACCGGAGGACTGCCTGATGGAAATCCGACCGATCCTGTCGACCCTGCGCCGGCACAAGACCGCCGCGGCCCTGATCGTGGTGGAGATCGCGCTGACCTGCGCGATCATCTGCAACGCCTTGTTCATCGTCGGCCAGCGCTGGGAGTCGCTGCACCAGACCAGCGGTGTGGCCGAACACGAGCTGGTGGTCCTCTCGCTCAGTGGGGTGGGCAAGCAGGTCAACGCCGATGCCAGGGCGCAGGAAGACCTGGCCGCGCTGCGCGCCGTGCCGGGGGTGACCAGCGTGGCAATGGTCGACCAGCTGCCGTTCCGTTATGGCTCCAACAACTCCTCGCTGGGCACTCGCCCCGACCAGCCCACCCCGACCCTGAGTGCGGCGATGTACGTGGGCGACGAGGGCACGCTGCGTACGCTGGGTCTACGGCTGGCGGCCGGGCGCGACTTCAGGCCGGATGAGTTCATGAACTGGTCCGAGTTGATGGACCAGCTGGGTACCCACAACGGCATGCCACTGAAGACCATGCCGCTGATCGTGACCAAGGCCACTGCCGAAAAACTCTTCCCCGGACAAGCCGCCGTCGGGCGTCAGGTGTACATGGCCAACATCCCGCTGATCATCGTCGGGGTGGTCGAGCAGCTGCGCCGGCCCAACAACTGGAATGGCAACACCAGCTATTCGATGCTGATGCCGCTGCGCAAGCATTACGACCAGGGCGGGCTCTATGTGCTGCGCGTGAGCGACCCGGCGCGCCGCGCGCAGGTTCTGCGCGATGCGGTGGACGCCGTCAACCGCGTCGATCCGAGCCGCTTGGTGATGCAGAACCAGACCTTCGACGAGCGTCGCGCCGACTACTTCAGCAACGACCGCGACATGATGGGCCTGCTGATCACCCTGTGCGTGGCGCTGCTGGTGGTCACCGCGCTGGGCATCGTCGGGCTGGCCAGCTTCTGGGTAGGCCAGCGCACGCGCCAGATCGGCGTGCGCCGCGCGCTGGGGGCCACACGCGGGCAGATCCTGGGCTATTTCCAGACCGAGAACTTCCTGCTGGTCACCCTGGGCATTGCCCTGGGCATGGTGCTGGCCTTCGCCCTGAACCAGCTGCTGATGCGCCATTACGAACTGCCGCGCCTGCCGCTGGCCTACCTGCCCGTCGGCGCGCTGGCGCTATGGGTGCTGGGCCAGCTGGCGGTGCTCTACCCGGCCCGTCGCGCCGCCGCCATCCCGCCTGCCATCGCCACCCGCAGCGCCTGACCCACTGGAGCCGCCATGCTCGCCTACTACTTCAATCTCGCCCTGCGCAGCTTCCGCCGCAACCGGGCTTTGACCGTGCTGATGGTGCTGGCCGTCGCCCTGGGCATCGGTGCGTCGATGACCACGCTGACCGTCTTCCACGTGGTCTCCGGCGATCCGATTCCAGACAAGAGCGACCGCCTGTTCTACGTGCAGCTGGATCCGCGGCCGCTCAATGGCGCCAAGCCGGGCGAGGACCCCAGCGACCAGCTCACCCGCTTCGACGCCGAAGCCTTGCTGCGCGAAAAGCGCGGCGACCTGCAGGCGATGATGTCGGCCGGTGGCGCGGCCATCGAGCCGGACACGCCGGGCCTGACGCCCTTCCTCCTGCATGCGCGCTACACCTCGGCGGACTTCTTCCCGATGTTCGAGGTGCCGCTGGTACACGGCCATCCCTGGACCGCGGCCGATGATGAGGCGCGTGCGCGCGTGGTGTTGATCAGCCAGCCGCTGTCACAAAAGCTCTTCGGCCAGGCCGACCCCACCGGGCGCACGCTGCAGCTGGGCAAGACCGCCTTCCGCGTGCTGGGCGTGGTCGATGGCGACTGGAATCCCAACCCGCGCTTCTACGACCTGACCAACGGCCGCTACAACGAAGGGCCGGAAGACGTGTACGTCCCCTTCTCCACTGCCATGGACCTGCACTGGGGCAACAGCGGCAACACCAACTGCTGGAGCGATGCCGGCGATGACGCCTTGGCGTTGAACGCCGGCTGCGCCTGGGTCCAGTACTGGGTGCAGTTGGCATCCCCGTCCAAGGCTGCCGATTACCGCGCCTACCTGGAGAACTACTCGGCGCGCCAGCACGACGCCGGCCGCTTCCAGCGCGCGCCCAACGTGCGTCTGAGCGACGTGATGACCTGGCTGGACCACAACCAGGTCGTGCCGAGCGACGTGCGTCTGCAGGCGTGGCTGGCATTGGGCTTCCTGGGCGTGTGCCTGCTCAACACCGTGGGCCTGCTGCTGGCCAAGTTCCTGCGCCGCGGCAGCGAGCTGGGCGTGCGTCGCGCCTTGGGCGCCTCGCGCCGGGACATCTTCGTCCAGTGCCTGGTCGAGGCCGGCACGGTCGGCCTGGCCGGCGGTGTCCTCGGCCTGGGCCTGGCCTTGCTGGGCCTGTGGGCGGTGCGCCAGCAACCCACCGACTACGCCACCCTGGCCCACCTGGACGCCCCGATGCTGCTGGGCACCTTTGCCCTGGCCCTGGTCAGCAGCCTGCTGGCCGGCGCATTGCCGGCCTGGCGCGCGATGCAGGTCACTCCCGCCATCCAGCTCAAGACGCAATAAGGAGCCGCATCATGGAACTGCGCCCCATCCTGTCCACCCTGCTGCGCCACAAGACGGCCGCGGCCCTGATCGTGCTGGAAATCGCCTTCAGCTGCGCCATCGTCTGCAACGCGCTGTTCCTCATCAACAACCGTCTGGAACGCATGCACCGGCCCAGCGGGCTGGACGAGTCGCACCTGGTGTTTCTGCGCATCAACGGCATCAGCCACGACGCCGAGGGCAACGCCGTCACCCGCGCCGACCTGAACGCGCTGCGCGCCATCCCCGGTGTGCGCGCGGTCACCACGATCAACCAGGCCACGTTCGCCAACTCCATGTGGATGAGCAGCATCAAGCTGCGCCCGGACCAGGAGGACAGCACCATGGCCACCACCAACTACATGGTTGGTGAGGGTGGCCTGGATGCGCTGGGCCTGAAGCTGGTGGAAGGCCGGGACTTCAAGCCCGACGAGTACCGCAATGCGGACGACAACAACTATCCATCGGTCATCCTGACCCGGGCACTGGCCGCGCACCTGTTCCCCGGCGCGTCCGCACTGGGCAAGTCGATTTACGTCTTTGGCGACCAGCCGCATCACGTGGTCGGCATCATCGAGCACCTGGCCAAGCCGCGCGATGCCGGCCCCGGCGCCGAATACGACATGTCCATGCTGTTCCCGGTGCGCTTCAGCTACATGGACGGCGGCATCTACGCGATCAACGTGGCCGACCCGGCCCGCCGCGACGCGGTGCTGGATCAAGCCAAGCAGGTGCTGTCGCATATCGGCCCGACCCGCATCGTCAGCGTCAACACCAGCCGCACCCTGGAAGACCTGCGCACCCGCTACTACCGCAACGACCGCGCCATGGCCTGGCTACTGGTGGCGGTCAGCGCCGCGCTGTTGGTGGTGACCGCGCTGGGCATCATCGGCCTGGCCAGCTTCTGGGTGGCCCAGCGCACGCGCCAGATCGGCGTGCGCCGCGCCCTGGGCGCCACCCGCGCCCAGATCCTGCGCTACTTCCAGACCGAAAACTTCATTCTGGCCACCGTGGGCATCGTGCTGGGCATGGGCCTGGCCTACGCCATCAACCAGTTGCTGATGAGCAAGTACGAGCTACCGCGCCTGCCGCTGATGTACCTGCCCGTGGGCGCGGTGCTGCTGTGGGCGCTCGGGCAGGTTGCCGTGTTCTGGCCAGCGCGCAGGGCTGCCGCAGTGCCGCCGGCAATTGCCACGCGCAGCGCCTAACCGGCCGCACAGGAGCTCCACATGCTTGCCTACTACTTGAATCTGGCCTTGCGAAGTTTCCGTCGCAACAAGGCACTGACCGCGTTGATGGTGTTAACCATAGCGCTGGGCATCGGTGCGTCGATGACCACGCTGACCGTGTTTCACGTGCTGTCCAGCGACCCGATTCCAGGCAAGAGTGAGCGGCTGTTTTATGTTCAGATGAACGCCCTGCCCGATAGCCAATACGACCCTGGCGACCGGGACGAGCTGCTGCAAATGACCCGCCTGGATGCCGAAAGCCTGCTCAAGCAGGGCCATGGCAAGCGCCAGGCGATGATGTCCGCCGGCAGCGTGGTCATTCTCCCGACCGCGGCCGGACAGAGCGCGTTCCGGGTCGAGTCGCGCTACACGACGGCCGACTTTTTCCCCATGTTCGATGTGCCGCTGAAGCATGGCCATGCCTGGTCAGCGCGCGACGATGCCGATCACGCGCGCGTGGCGGTGATTTCCTCAAAACTCAATCAGCAGCTCTTCGGTGGTGCCGACGGCACCGGCCGCACCATCCAGGTCAGCGGACAGTCGCTTCAGGTGATCGGGGTGTTGAACACGTGGGCGGTCAATCCACGCTTCTACGATTTGACCAACGACGAGTTCGGCAACAGCGAGGAGATCTTCGTTCCCTTCTCCACCGCGATGGACCTGGCGTTCCCGTTGAGTGGTTCGATGTGGTGCTGGGGCGATACACCAGAAGGCAAGACCGCCCTGTCCGCGCCCTGTGCTTGGCTTCAGTACTGGACCGAGTTGGGCGCCGGATCGGATGCCGCCGATTACCGCCGCTATCTGGACAATTACATCGCCCGCCAGCACGACGCGGGGCGATTCAAGCACCCCGGAGACCTCAAGCTGCTCAACGTGATGCAGTGGCTGGATCGCAATCACGTGGTGCCGTCCGATGTGCGCTTGCAGCTGTGGCTGGCGCTGGGGTTCCTGGTGATCTGCCTGCTCAACACCATCGGCCTGCTGCTGGCCAAGTTCCTGCGCCGCAGCAGCGAGATCGGCGTGCGCCGCGCCTTGGGGGCCAGCCGCAGGACCGTGTTCGCCCAATACCTGGTCGAAGCCGGCATCGTCGGTCTGACCGGCGGCAGCCTGGGGCTGGGCCTGGCGTTGCTCGGCTTGGCCATCGTCCGCAAGCAACCGGCCGATTACGCGCCCATGGCGCACATGGATCTGACGATGCTGCTGGCCACCTTTGGCCTGGCGCTCCTGAGCAGCCTGTTGGCCGGCGCACTGCCGGCCTGGCAGGCCATGCACGTCACACCCGCCATCCAACTCAAATCGCAGTAACCGGAGATCCCCATGGAACTGCGACCGATCCTTTCCACCCTGCGCCGCCACAAGATCGCCACCACGCTGATCGTGCTGGAGATCGCCTTCAGCTGTGCGGTGGTCTGCAATGCACTGTTCCTGATCGGACAGCGTCTGGAGCGCATCCAGCGGCCGACGGGGCTCGATGAATCCCACCTGGTGGAGCTGCATGTCAGCGGCATTGGCAAGGACAGCGATGCCTTGGCCGTGACCCGCGATGACCTGAGCGCGCTGCGCGCGATTCCCGGTGTGAGGGCCGCTTCCATCATCAACCAGACCGTGTTCGGCTCAAATTTCGGGGTCAGTGGCATCAGCCTGCGCCCCGATCAGGACAAGCCCACGGCGACCGAGACACGATACCTGGGCGGCACGCAAGTCATCGAGACACTCGGCCTGCGCGTGGTGTCAGGACGCCCGTTCAACGCCAATGAATTCACCGACTTCCAGACCAACCCCACCTCGACGCCTGAAAGCAGCAGCACCCCGGTGATCCTGAGCCAGGCGCTGGCGGAGCGGTTGTTTCCAGGACAAAACGCGGTCGGCAAGACGCTCTACATCGATGGCACCAACCCGGTGGTGGGGGTGGTTGACCGACTCGTGCAACCTCGCGACAACGGCAGGTCGGCCCAGTACGACTACGCCGTGTTGATGCCGTCGAACCTGCCCTATTCGCGCGGCACCTATCTACTGCGCGTGGCCGATCCCGCACAGCGCCAGGCCATCCTCAAGACCGCACTTCAGACGCTACGTACGCATGGCCCCACCCGGCTGGTGTCCAGCGATGATGCACGCACGCTGGAGCAGGCGCGCCACAGTTACTACGACGACGACCGCACCATGGCCTGGCTGCTGGTGACCGTCTGCGTGGTGCTGCTGTTGGTCACCGCCGGCGGCATCGTCGGACTGACCAGCTTCTGGGTGCAACAGCGCACCCGACAAATCGGCATCCGCCGCGCGCTGGGCGCCAGCAAGCGTCAGATCCTCAACTACTTTCAGACCGAGAACCTGATGCTGGTCAGCGCCGGCATCGCCCTGGGCATGTTGCTGGCCTACGCCATCAACCAGCTGCTGATGAGCAAGTACGAGCTGCCACGCCTGCCGCTGATGTACCTGCCCGTGGGCGCGGTGCTGCTGTGGGCGCTGGGACAGGTCGCCGTGTTCTGGCCCGCGCGCAAGGCCGCTGCCGTGCCGCCGGCGATTGCCACCCGCAGCGCCTGAAGGCCTTCAACGTAACAGTGCACAGGAGCGAACCTTGATCGGCTACTACTTCCGCCTGGCCCTGCGCAGCCTGCGGCGCACGCCGGTGATGACCGCGCTGATGGTGTGCGCCATCGGCCTGGGGATCGGCGCCAGCATGACCATGCTCACCGTGCTGCATGTCATGACCCAAGATCCGATTCCCGAGAAAAGCGGGGGGTTGTTCTATCCGCACCTTGATCCGCTGCCGCTGAAGTATCCCGATGGTGGCAGGTGGGGAAATCCTTCAAACAACTTCACCTATCCCGACGCGATGGCGCTGCTCACGCATGGCAAGGCGACGCATCAGGCGGCCATGGCCGGCGGCAGGCTATTGGTGTGGCCGACCAAGGCCGTGGCCCGTCCCAACTATTACGAGGGCCGCTTCACCACCGCGGATTTCTTTGCGATGTTCCAGGTCCCCTTTGAGCATGGCCAAGGCTGGACCGCGCACGAGGACGATGAGCATGCGCGCGTGGCGGTGCTGGGACACGACCTGGCGGTCAAGCTATACGGAACGACCGATGTCGTCGGGCGCACGGTGCGCCTGAAGGACACGCTTTTCCGGGTGGTGGGCGTCACCGCACCGTGGTCGCCACAGCCGCGCTTTTACGCCGACCTGGGCAGCAGCGATTCGTTCGGCCAGAGCGATGCGTTCTTCCTGCCTCTGTCGGTCGCGGTTGAACTTCGGTTCGACATTTCCGGCAACCAATCCAGTTGGGCCGAGTCGGACATGGAAGACGTCCTGAAATCGCCTTCGTCGAGCTGGCTGCAATTCTGGGTGGAGCTCGACACCCCGCAGCAGGTCGCCGACTACACGCGCTTCCTGCATGACTACGCCGCCCAGCAGCATGCCAGCGGGCGCTTCGAGCGCGATCCGGAGACCGTGCGCCTGTATCCGTTGATGGACTGGCTGGCCTATCGCAAGCTGGTGCCTTCGGAAGTGCAGTTGCAGCTGTGGCTGGCGCTGGGCTTTCTGCTGGTGTGCCTGGTCAACATCATTGCCCTGTTGCTGGCCAAGTTCCTGCGCCGCGGCAACGAGATCGGCGTGCGCCGCGCCCTGGGCGCACGTGGCCGGGACATCCTGGTCCAGCTTGGGACCGAAGCCGCCTTGATCGGCCTGAGCGGAGGGCTGCTGGGCATCGCCCTGTCCCAGCTCGGACTGTGGAGCGTGCGCCAACGTCCCGACGACTACGCCCGGATCGCCCAGATGGACGCGCCGATGTTGTTCTCCACCGTCACGCTGGCCGTGGTGGCGACCTTGCTGTCCGGCCTGCTGCCGGCATGGCGCGCGAGCCGGATCTCACCTGCGCTGCAGATCAAGGGAGTCTGAATCATGCCGTTGCCCCTCATGCCCATCCTGTCGGCGCTGCGTCATCACCGGCTCACCGCCGCGCTGTTGACGCTACAGGTCGCATTGACCTGCGCCATTGTGATCAATGCAGGCTTCATGCTGGTCGGACGGATCCAGCAGATCACCGCGGCCTCCGGCCTTCCGGAAGACCAGTTGTCCCTGATCAGCGTCAGTGGACTGGACGATGCGGCCAATGCACAGGCACAGCGGCGGACCGACCTGACGGCGCTACGCGCCATCGATGGCGTTCAGGCCGCGGCGGCGCTGGACAATGGCAGCATGCCGCTGTCGCGCAACTATTCCGGTACGGGGGCGTGCACATCGCAGGAGGGATTTGATCGCGCCAAAGCCGCCCGCGGCATCGACGGCATCAGTGGCTGCGTTTCGTTTCCCAGCTATTCCGGCTCGTCGGACCTGCTCAGCGCAATGGGCCTGAAATTGCTCGCGGGGCGCGATTTCACCGACGAGGAGCGCGCCGCCGAAAAGGCCGGCCAGGCCGTCATCGTGACCCGCAGCATGGCCCACCGCCTGTGGCCTGGGCAGAACCCGGTAGGCAAGCTGCTGTACGGGTTCAATGGCCCGGTTCCAGTGGTGGGCATGATCCAGGACGTGCTGGCGCCCATGGTCTCCGGCGTGCCGGACGACACGATGCTTCTGCTGACCTCCACCAGCAAGGGACAGATCTCCTCGACCTATCTGTTGCGTAGTGCCCCCCAGGACCGTCAGCGCGTGCTGCGCGAAGCGGCCGCCGCGCTGGACAAGGCCGGCCCGGTGCGCCTGATTCCCGAGGAGCAGCGACGCACCTACACCCAGGTGCGCCGCGAATACTTCCAGCGCGACGTCACCATGCTCGGTCTGCTCATCACCTCGTCGTTGGCGCTGCTGTTCGTCACCGCGCTGGGCATCGGCGGGCTGGCGAACTTCTGGGTTGGCCAGCGCACGCGGCAGATCGGTATCCGCCGCGCGGTGGGCGCCACGCGCGGGGACATCCTGCGCCACTTCCAGGCCGAGAACTTCCTGATCGTCGGCGCCGGCGTCGTGCTGGGCATGCTGCTGGCCTACGGCCTGAACCAGCTGTTGATGCGCCAGTACGAACTCGCGCGCCTGCCGCTGCTCTACCTGCCTGTCGGTGCGCTGCTGCTGTGGGCACTGGGCCAGGTCGCCGTGCTCGGGCCCGCCCTGCGCGCCTCGCGCGTCCCGCCGGCCATCGCCACGCGGGCCGGCTGACGTTCCATGAAGATGCATATGCCAACCTCACGCCGCTTGCTCATCGCCACCGTGCTGTGCGCCCTGTGCGCAACGCTTCAACCCGCGTCTGCCGAGGCGAAGTTTGGCCACCTGCAGGTCGATGACCATCAGCTCCGCTGGCAAGGCCTGGAGCGTCGCCTGCAGCTGCGTGACGTCCAGGCGGGCGTCGTGGTGAAAGATGCGAAGGGACTGCCGCTACACGCCGGCGAGGTGATCCGCGCGGTCGACGGCAAGCCGGTCCAGACGGTGGCTGCGCTGATTTCGGCCCTGCGCGCCCTGCATGGTCACAGCACGGCGCTGCAGGTCGACGCGCGCGATGGCAGCGTGCGTGTGGCGCATCTGTCGGCCAGTGATTACGTGGACCTGATTCCTCCCGCGCCCCCGCCGCCACCGTTGCCACCACCACCCCCGCCGGCACCCGGCGCGTGAGCCGGATCGCCTGCTGCCGCAGGCCGGTATCCTGTGCCGGTTCACCCACCACCCCGGAGCATGTGATGTCCGTCCGCCCGTCCTCCCTGCTGGGCATGCTGCTAGCCCTTTGCTGCGTCGGCACCGCGCTGGCCGACCAGGCCGCGCCGGCCGCCGATGGCGTGCTGGTCTCCGAGGGCACGCTGGATGGCTACACCGGCCGCTATGCCGCCGTGAACGGCCTGGCGCTGGAGGTCTGGCACGAAGGCAGCACGCTGATGCTGCGCCCGGCCGGCGGCGGCGCCGTGGCGCTGGTGGCCGACTCGGAGACCGTCTTCCATGCCAGCGGGCAGCAGGCGCGCGTGGAGTTCGTCTTCGGTGCCAACGATCGTGTCAGCCACCTCTTGCTCACCCAAGGCGGCACCACCCTCAAGGCCATCCGCCAGTAAGGCGAAGGACCTATGCCGACCCTGCTCATCATCGACGACAACCCCGCCGTAGCCCACGCCCTGGACGTGCTGTTTTCGCTGCACGAGATCGATACCCTGCACGCGGCCAGTCCGGACGCCGGCCTGGCCATCCTCGACCGCGAGGCGATCGACCTGGTGATCCAGGACATGAACTTCTCCGCCGACACCACCAGTGGCGAGGAGGGCCAGGCGCTGTTCGCGCAGATCCGCGCGCGCCATCCCGACCTGCCGGTGGTGCTATTGACCGCGTGGACCCATCTGGAAGCGGCCGTGGAACTGGTCAAGGCCGGCGCGGCCGACTATCTGGGCAAGCCCTGGGACGACCGCCGCCTGCTGGCCACGGTCAACACCCTGCTGGAGCTGGCCGAGGCACGCGAGGAGCTGGACCGCCGCCGTGCGCGCGACCGGCTGCAGCGTGCGCAGCTGGAGGAGAAGTACGACCTGCGCGGCCTGGTGTTCAATGACCCGGCCAGCGAGCGCGTGCTGGCGCTGGCCTGCCAGGTGGCGCGCAGCGACCTGCCGGTGCTGATCACCGGCCCCAACGGCAGTGGCAAGGAAAAGATCGCCGAGATCGTGCAGGCCAACTCCTCGGTACGGCACGGGCCGTTCGTGACGCTCAACTGCGGCGCCCTGCCCAGCGAGCTGATCGAGGCCGAACTGTTCGGTGCCGATGCCGGCGCCTATACCGGGGCCAACAAGGCACGCGAGGGCAAGTTCGAGGCGGCCGATGGCGGCACGCTGTTCCTGGACGAGATCGGCAACCTGCCGCCGGCCGGACAGATGAAGCTGCTGCGCGTGCTGGAAACCGGGCGCTTCGAGCGGCTGGGCTCCAACCGCGAGCGCAGCGTGCGCGTGCGCGTGGTCAGTGCGACCAATGCCGACCTGCAGACGATGATCCGCGAGGGCAGCTTCCGCGAGGATCTCTACTACCGCCTCAACGCGATCGAACTGGCGCTGCCGCCGCTGGCCGAACGTCCCGGCGACATCCTGCCGCTGGCCGCGCACTTCGCCGACAAGCCCATTGGCGAATCGGCCCGCGCCGCGCTGCTGCGCCATGCCTGGCCGGGCAACGTGCGCGAGCTGCGCAACGTCATTCAGCGCGCCAGCCTGCTCAGTCCCGGCGCGCATATCGAGGCGGCCGACCTGCAGCTGCCGGCCGCCGCGCCGGCCGCACGCGTACACGCGCCCTCGGCCGAGCCGGACAAGGCCCAGATCGAAGGTGCGCTGGCGCGCGCTGGCGGCGTGATCGCCCAGGCCGCCGCCGAGCTGGGCCTGAGCCGGCAGGCGCTGTACCGGCGCATGGACCGGCATGGAATCAAGCCGCAATGAGCGCGCGGCCATGAAGCGCTCGCTGGCCGGTCGCCTGATGCTGTGGCTGCTGCCACTGGGCGTCGCGGCCATCGCCCTGCCGCTGGCCATGCAGACCTGGCTGGAGGATGTATGGCTCAGCGCCATCATCTCCGCGGTCGTGCTGCTGCCGTTGGCCGCCTGGGTCATTCGTCAGGCCCTGATGCCGGTGAACTCGCTGTTCCGTGCCTTGTCCGGCGCGGTCAACAGCTATCGCGATGGCGAGTTCAACTTCGGCGTGCACTGGTCCGGCAACGACGAACTGAACGATCTGGTGCTCTCCCACGAGGAACTGGGCCAGGTGCTGCGCGACCAGCGCCAGGGCCTGGCCCAGCGCGAACTGCTGCTGGACAGCATGATCCAGCACTCACCCGTGGCGATGCTGCTGCTGGCGCCCGGTGGCGATGGCGGCATGCGCGTGGTGTTCGCCAACCTGGCCGCGCGCAACCTGCTGTTCGGCGGCCGGCGCATGGAGGGGCAGCGCTTCGAGACCTTGCTCGAACACGCCGAGCCGGAACTGGTCGAGGCGATGGAACGCGGCGGGGACAGCCTGTTCGCCGTGGGCGCGGAGGAAGAAGGCGGCGAGGAGCAGATCTATCACCTGGCACGGCGACGCTTCCAGCTCAACGGCCGCCAGCAGGAGCTGCTGCAGCTGTGGCGGCTGACCACCGAGCTGCGCCGCCAGGAGGTGCAGACCTGGAAGAAGGTCATCCGCGTGATCAGCCACGAGCTCAACAACTCACTGGCGCCGGTGGCCTCGCTGGCGCACTCCGGCGGCGAACTGGTGCGACGCGGCCGGCACGATCAGCTCGAGCATGTGTTCGCCACCATCGAAGAGCGCGCGCGCCATCTGGAGGAATTCATCCGTGGCTACGCGCGCTTTGCCAAGCTGCCACAGCCGCAGAAGCAGGCCATCGAATGGGCCGCCTTTCTACGTGGGCTGCAGCAGCAGATCGGCTTCACCATCGAGGGCCATGCTGAGGGCGTGCGCAGCCGCATCGATCCGGCGCAGCTGGGCCAGGCGCTGTTGAACCTGGTCAAGAACGCGCACGAGGCCGGAGGCGAAGGCAGCGAGGTCACCGTGCGCGTCACCCCCCTGCACGGACAGGTGCGTGTGGAGGTGCTCGACCGCGGCAGCGGCATGAACGAAGCGGTCCTGCAGAACGCGCTGGTGCCCTTCTACTCGACCAAGCGCAACGGCACCGGCCTGGGGCTGGCGCTGACCCGTGAGATTGTCGAGGCCCACGATGGGCGCATCGCCCTGCACAACCGCGAGGGCGGCGGACTGTGCGTCAGCCTGCACCTGCCCAGTACCTGACCAGCCTCGCCGACCTCAGCGCTGGCTAGCGTCCCACGGGATGGGCGCGTTTAGCGAAGCGTCTTCGCCCTTCGCGTCGAGCGCCGCCCGCAAGGCGCGCTGCAGGGCGGCGGTGAGGCGTCGCAGCTCCTGGAGTTCGCGTTCGAGTTGGCGCAGGCGAGCGCCATGCACGTCATGATGCGCACTACCGCGCTGCTGGCTGGCTTCGCGTCGCAGCCAGGCATTGAGCGTCTCGCTGCGGCAACCCAGGCCTTTTGCAACGTGTTGGACCGCGCCGCGTCGCGAGTAACCGTTGGCCGCCAGCGCATGCACCTGTTGGAGCGCCCGGGCCTTGGCCGCCTGCGAGTAGCGCATCGCCGCCATGTCGTCAGCGCCGCCAGGCCGGGCGCGCGCGCAGGCCCTTCGGTGCGCCGGCGTGGCGATGCATCCGGCCGATGCGGCGGAAGACGCGGCAGGTTGTGTTTCCATCCATGAGGTCATTGAATGCCAACCTCCGGCACAACACGTGTGCCAGAGGTCAGCAGCACTGATGGCGCCTTTGTAGTCCGCTCCCGCGGATAGGTCGCCTGCGTGGTCAGCCGGCCGGCGCGTAGGCCGTGCAGCCTACTTCCAGCGCGGCCTGCATCGGCAGGGCGCTGACAGCCATCGCGCTGCGCGCGGGCAGATGGTCGGGCTTGAAGGCGGCCACGTAGAGCTTGTTGAACTCGGCCCAGTCCTTCATGTCGGCGATCATCACCGTGCACTGGGTCACCTGGTCCATGGACGCGCCGGCCGTGCCCAGCACCTTGGCGACGTTGGCCATGGTGTTGCTGGCCTGGCTCGCGAAATCGGCCGGGAGCTTGCCATCGGCGCCGACACCGAGCTGGCCGGACACGTACACCGTGTCGCCCGCGCGCACGGCGGCCGCATACGGTGCCTTGCTGCCGGCGGGACGGTGATATTCCAGATCTGCCGCCTGGGCGGAAAGCGCGACGCCAAGCAGGCAGCCAAAACCCAGGACACGGAGCGAAAAGCGATGCGACTTCATGCGACAACCTCTGCGTGGGGAAAGCGTGCGCCCGGATCGCGTGCATCCAGTCGCGGGCATGTCCCCGGCCACCCGCGCGCATCAAGCGCAGCAGCGTGCGACCGGGAACTGCCAGGTTCGATCAGACGCCCACTCCCCGTGCATCGCCCGTGCACCCGACGTTAACCGCTGGCGCGCGCAACCGCCAGCCCGCTCAGGAAGTTTTCTTCTTCGGCCGTTCCCAGGTCTCGATGGTGTTCTGGCGCGCGCGCGCCACGGTCAGCTTGCCGGCCGGGGCGTCGCTTACCAGCACGGTGCCCGCTCCCAGGGTAGCGCCATCGCCCAGCGTGATCGGGGCCACCAGCGCCGAGTTGCTGCCCACGAATACGTTGTCGCCGATGGTCGTGGTGAACTTGTTGATCCCGTCGTAGTTGCAGGTGATGGTGCCGGCGCCGATGTTGGTCCCGCTGCCGATCACGGTATCGCCCAGGTAGGTCAGGTGGTTGGCCTTGGTGCCGACGCCGAGGACCGCCTTCTTGGTTTCCACGAAATTGCCGATGTGCACGCCGTCGGCCAGCACCGTGCCCGGGCGCAGGCGCGCGAACGGGCCGATCATCACGGCCCCTTCGGTCACCACGCCTTCCAGGTCGCAGTGCGCGCGCACCTCGGTGCCCGGACCGAGCTTGACGTCTTTGAGCCGGACGAAGGGCCCAATCAGGACGCCATCGCCCAGGTCAACGTCGCCTTCCAGCACCACGTTGACGTCGATCTGCACATCGCGACCCACGCGCACGCGGCCGCGCTGGTCCACCCGCGCCGGGTCGATCAGGCGCGCACCGGCCAGGCACAGCGCCTTGGCCTGGCGCAGCTGCCAGGTGCGCTCCAGGTGCGCCAGCTGCCAGGGATCGTTGGCGCCTTCGGCCTCCAGCGGATCGGCGACCACCACCATCTCGGCCGGACTGAACTCGGCCGCGGCCATGCCGAAGATGTCGGTGAGGTAGTACTCGCCCTGCACGTTGTCGTTGTCCAGCTGATCCAGCCAGCGGTGCAGCGCGGTCGATTCGGCGGTGAGGATGCCGGTGTTGACAGTGTGCAGGCGGCGCTGGTCGTCGTCGGCGTCCTTCTCCTCGACGATGGCACCGACCTTGCCGTTGGCGTCGCGCACGATGCGGCCGTAGCCGGTCGGATCGTCCGGTTCGGCCACCAGCACCGCAAGGCGTCCGGGCGCGTGCAACAGCCGCAGCAGGGTCTCGGGGCGAATCAGCGGCACATCGCCATACAGCACCAGCACGGTGGCGGCATCGGGCACGTTCTCCATGGCCTGCTGCACGGCATGGCCGGTGCCCAGGCGCTGGGCCTGCTCGGCCCAGATCAGGTCGGGCTGGCCGGCGAACGCATCGCGCACCTCTTCGCCGGCATGCCCGTAGACCACGTGGATGGCGGCGGGCTCCAGGGCCCGCGCGACCTGGATGACGTGCGCCAGCATCGGCTGCCCCGCCACGGGCTGCAGCACCTTGGGCAGCGCGGACTTCATGCGCTTGCCTTCACCGGCGGCCAGGATGATCACGTGCAGGGGCAAAGTCATGGAAAACCCAAAAAGCCAGGAAACAGCGGCCTAGTCTAAGCCGCTCCCTCTACGGGCTGCAGTGAACTTTGCCCTAGCATAGGCAGCCCAGATTCACGCCAGGACTCATCCAGTCGCATGGAAGCCCCCACGAATGCACCCGCAAGCCGCCCTGCTTCATGGAAGCCGATACTCGTCATTGCCGGCCTGCTCACCCTGATCTTTACCCTGGCCACAGGCCAGGATCACAACTGGGACCTGCGCAATTATCACCTCTATACCGCCTCTGCCTTGATGCAAGGCCGGTATGACAGCGACATCGCGGTGGCCCAGTTGCAGACCTGGCATAACCCGACGGTGGATTTCCCCTTCGCCTGGTTGGTGCAGGTCGGCGCACCGGGCTGGCTGGTGACGGTATGGCTGGCCGTGCCTGCCTGCTTCGCACTGGTATTCGCGCTGCGCATCATGGACCTGCTCTGGCCCGACGGGTCCAGCCGATGGCGCACTGGCTGGGCGACCGTCGTGGCCCTGACCGGGGCGGCAGTGGGACCGACCCTGGGCAGCACGTTCAACGACGCCTTCGTCGCCGCCGGCGCGCTGGCCGCCCTGTACTGGGTGATCGGGTCACATGCGCAACGTGGCGCCTTGTCGGTCTGGATACCGGCTGGGCTCATGGCGGGCGCCGCCGCAGGACTCAAGCTCACCGGTGGGATCTACTGTATCGGGCTGGCCGCCGCCATGGTCGTCGCGGGGCCTCTGCGAAGCCTTCCGCAGCGCACGCTCGCGCTGGCGGCAGGGGGTGTCACCGGTGTGCTGATCACCGCCGGACCGTGGGCCTGGATGATGTGGCAGGCACACGGCAATCCGCTGTTCCCGTATTTCAACCAGATCTTCCGCTCAGCCGACGGATTGCCGCTTTCCTACAGCGATGCGAAATTCATTCCACACGGCATTGATGCGCTCCTGGTGCCGGTCCATCTGCTCTCCAGCAGCAACCGCTACTCGGAAAGCAAGCTGGCCGATCCACGCGTCCTGCTCGGCCTTGCCGCCTTTGCAATGGCATGGTTCGAGACACGCCAACGTGCAGCCCACCCAGACGCGGCCGCAACGCCACGCACAGGCAAGCGCATGCTCGTGGCGTTTGCTTTGGCAAGTTTTGTCTGTTGGGTGTTGATCTACGGCATCTACCGCTATCTCTTTGCTTTTGAGCTGCTTTGTAGCGTCGCCATCTGTGCGATGGTCTGGAAGGTCTGGCCTGCTCGCTGGCCGCGTGGGCTGCTGGCCGTGGCCGCCGTGCTGATCATCGCCGTGACGGATCGCCCCAGTTGGGGGCGCGATCATGTCTTCACCACGCCGATGGTGAAGGTGCGGTTCCCTGCATTGCCAGAGGATGCGCTGGTGGTGCTATCCAGCATTCACCCACTCGGCCACGCCGTGCCCTACCTCCCAAGGAAGGTACAGGCCGTTGCGATCGCCAACAATTTCATGGACCCGCAGCATTGCACGCATCTACAGCAGCGCGCCGAGCGAACCATTCGGTCCCATAGCGGCCCCGTGTTTTTGCTCATGGAACTCGACCAGGATCACACCGACCCGTTCGCAGACCGCTACCAGCGCTACGGGCTTCAGATCGATGGTCAGTGCAGCAAGGTCGAGGACTCGCTCCGCCCTGGCAAGCTTCAGATCTGCCCATTGAAGCGCGTTGCGATGCCAGCCTCGGCGTGTGACGCGGCCCGAACAGGCGCCTGACGCACGACCTCCCAGCCGGACGGATCCCGGCCCGGAACGCATCGCTGCTACGCCAGCAGCCCAACCGACCGAACTTTCAGCACATCGATAGAATCAGGCAATGCCGACTGCTTCCTCGCGCCACCTCGTCCGCCAAGGCCGCTCCTTCCTGATCGTTGGCGTGGCTCAACTCGCATTGGACTGGAGCGTCTTCGTCGCCTTGAGCGCGCTGGGAATCCAGGCCATGCCCGCCAATCTCGTGGGCCGTGTCTCTGGCGCGCTGCTGGGCTTCTGGCTCAATGGGCGCTATACCTTCGCCTCGCACGAGGATGGCGCGCGCCTGGGCTGGCGCCGCTTTGGCCGGTTTCTCGTGGTGTGGCTGATCGCCACAGCGCTGAGCACTTGGCTGATCGTGCTGGCCGAACATCATCTCGGCCTGCGCCTGACCTGGCTGGCCAAGCCAGTGGTCGAAGGCGGCCTGGCGGTGCTGACCTTCCTGGCCGGACGCTACGTGATCTACCGGTGAGAGACGGACGCCTGCACGTCCTCCATGGACGTGGCTTGCTCGACCACCGGCGAAATCCGCGACCCCATTACCAGTTGGCACGGTAAAAAGCCGATAAGTCGTGCCGATGTGGTCATCGGCGCCCCGCAGAAGCCAGCGCCAACCCGCACCAGGCCGTTGGCCCGGACCAGCCGCCAGCACGTGAGACCGGAAACAAAAAACGCCGGCTTGCGCCGGCGTTTTCTCGCGGGAAATCAGGTCGGGAGACCGCGGGTTTCCGCTTCAGTGCTTGAGCGTCTTGCGCAGGCGCTCCAGCGCCTGCAGCTGGACCACGGCTTCCATCAGCTTGCGCTGGGCTTCGGCCAGGTCTTCGGTCTCGCCGCGGTTGGCCAGCACGCGTTCGGCTTCTTCCTTGGCGGCCTTGACGGCGGCCTCGTCGATGTCCTGTGCGCGGATGGCGGTGTCGGCCAGCACGGTGACGACCTGCGGCTGCACTTCCAGGATGCCGCCGGAGATGGCGAAGTCCAGCTGCTCGCCGCCGGCAGTGGTCACCACGACCTTGCCCGGCTTCAGGCGCGTGATCAGCGGCGCGTGCTTGGGCGCGATACCCAGTTCGCCCAACTCACCGGTGGCGACCACCAGGGTGGCTTCACCGTGGTAGATCTCCTGCTCGGCGCTGACGATGTCGCAACGGATGGTGCTCATGCAATGTCCTCTGCCGCGTCAGTGGCAAGCCGGTCGGCTCGCCTTCGACGCTGTGCGGATCAGGCCTTCTCGGCCAGCTTCTTGGCCTTTTCCACGGCCTCGTCGATGCTGCCGACCATGTAGAACGCCTGCTCGGGCAGGTGGTCGTACTCGCCGTCCAGGATGCCCTTGAAGCCGCGGATGGTGTCCTTCAGCGACACGTACTTGCCCGGGGCGCCGGTGAACACTTCGGCCACGTGGAAGGGCTGGCTGAAGAAGCGCTCGATCTTGCGCGCGCGCGACACGGCCTGCTTGTCCTCTTCGGACAGTTCGTCCATGCCCAGGATCGCGATGATGTCCTTGAGCTCCTTGTACTTCTGCAGGGTGGCCTGCACGCGACGGGCGACATCGTAGTGCTCGTTGCCGATCACCAGCGGATCCAGCTGGCGGCTGGTGGAATCCAGCGGATCGACCGCTGGATAGATACCCAGCGAGGCGATGTTGCGGCTCAGGGTCACCGTGGAATCCAGGTGCGCGAAGGTGGTGGCCGGCGACGGGTCGGTCAAGTCATCCGCGGGCACGTACACGGCCTGGATCGAGGTGATCGAACCGTTCTTGGTCGAGGTGATGCGCTCCTGCAGGACGCCCATTTCCTCGGCCAGGGTCGGCTGGTAGCCCACCGCCGACGGCATGCGGCCCAGCAGCGCGGACACCTCGGTACCGGCCAGGGTGTAGCGGTAGATGTTGTCGACGAACAGCAGCACGTCCTTGCCCTTGCCCGACTCGTCCTTCTCATCGCGGAAGTACTCGGCCATGGTCAGGCCGGTCAGCGCGACGCGCAGGCGGTTGCCCGGCGGCTCGTTCATCTGGCCGTAGACCATCGCGACCTTGTCCAGGACGTTGGAGTCCTTCATCTCGTGGTAGAAGTCGTTGCCCTCGCGGGTACGCTCGCCCACGCCGGCGAACACGGACAGACCTTCGTGCGCCTTGGCGATGTTGTTGATCAGCTCCATCATGTTGACGGTCTTGCCGACGCCGGCGCCGCCGAACAGGCCGACCTTGCCGCCCTTGGCGAACGGGCACATCAGGTCGATCACCTTGATGCCGGTTTCCAGCAGCTCGGTGGAGGAGGACTGGTCTTCGTACGAGGGCGCGGCGCGGTGGATTTCCCAGCTGTCGCTGCCTTCGACCGGACCGGCCTCGTCGATCGGGCGACCCAGCACGTCCATGATGCGGCCCAGCGTGGCCTTGCCGACCGGCACCGAGATCGCCTTGCCGGTGTTGGTGGCCACCAGGTTGCGCTTGAGGCCATCGGTGGAACCCAGCGCGATGGTGCGGACCACGCCGTCGCCCAGCTGCTGCTGGACTTCCAGCGTGATCTCGGTGTTGTCCACCTTCAGCGCGTCGTACACCTTCGGCACGTCGCCGCGCGGGAATTCGACGTCGACGACCGCGCCGATGATCTGAACGATCTTGCCCTGATTCATTGCTGCATCCTCTAGATAAAGACCTGTGGCCGCGCGCGCTTAGACCGCCGCTGCGCCGCCGACGATTTCGGAGATTTCCTGGGTGATCGCCGCCTGGCGCGCCTTGTTGTAGGACAGCTGCAGGGTGCCGATCAGCTTGCTGGCGTTGTCGCTGGCGGCCTTCATCGCCACCATGCGCGCGGCGTGCTCGGAGGCCACGTTCTCCAGCACCGCCTGGTAGACCAACGACTCCACGTAACGCACCAGCACGTGCTCGAGCACGGTCTTGGGATCGGGCTCGTACAGGTAGTCCCAGTCGTGCTTGGCGACGGTCTCCTCGGCCGGCGGCAACGGCAGCAGCTGGTCGAAGGAGGCCTTCTGCGACATCGTGTTGACGAAGTGGTTGTAAACCAGGAACACCCGGTCGACCTTGCCCGACTCGTAGGCCTCCAGCATCACCTTCACCACGCCCACCAGCTGCTCCAGGTGCGGCACGTCGCCCAGGTGGCTGATGCTGCCGACCATGTCCACCTTGAGCCGACGGAAGAACACCGCCGCCTTCTGGCCGATGGTGACCACGTCGACCTGCGCGCCCTTGTCCTGCCACTGGCGCATTTCACCCAGGGTCTTGCGGAACAGGTTGTTGTTCAGGCCACCGGCCAGGCCGCGGTCGGAGGAGATGACGATGTAGCCGACGCGCTCGACCTTCTCCCGCTCCACCAGGTAGGGATGCTGGAAATCGGTGTTGGCCTGGGCAAGGTGCCCGATGACCTGACGCATCGCCCGCGCGTAGGGGCGCGAGGTCTTCATGCGGTCCTGGGCGCGGCGGATCTTCGCGGCCGAGACCATCTCCAGGGCGCGCGTCACCTTGCGGGTGTTCTGCACGCTCTTGATCTTGTTCTTGATTTCGCGTCCGCCAGCCATCTTCCGTTTCCCGTAGAGCGGAGCAAGCTCCGCTGCTTTGTAGAGCGGAGCTTGCTCCGCTACACGTAAAGCGGAGCAAGCTCCGCTCTACACCAAACCGTCGCTTACCAGCTGCCGGTCTGCTTGAACTCTTCGATGCCCTTCTTGAACGCCGCCTCGATCTCGTCGTTCCAGGCGCCGGTGCCGTTGACCTTGCTCACCAGCTCGCCGGCGGTGTTGATGAAGTGGGCATGCAGGCCTTCTTCGAAGGACAGCAGCTTGTTCACCGGCACGTCGTCCAGATAACCCTCGTTGACGGCGTAGATCGACAGCGCCTGCAGGCAGATGCCCATCGGGGCGTACTGCTTCTGCTTCATCAGCTCGGTCACGCGCTGACCGCGCTCGAGCTGCTTGCGGGTGGCTTCGTCCAGGTCCGAGGCGAACTGGGCGAAGGCCGCCAGCTCGCGATACTGGGCCAGCGAGATGCGGATACCGCCGGAGAGCTTCTTGATGATCTTGGTCTGGGCCGCACCACCGACGCGCGACACCGAGATACCGGCGTTGACCGCCGGGCGGATGCCGGCGTTGAACAGGTCGGTTTCCAGGAAGATCTGGCCGTCGGTGATCGAGATCACGTTGGTCGGCACGAACGCGGACACGTCGCCAGCCTGGGTTTCGATGATCGGCAGTGCGGTCAGCGAACCGGTCTTGCCGGTCACCTTGCCCTCGGTGAACTTCTCCACGTAGGCCGGCGAGACGCGGCAGGCGCGCTCGAGCAGGCGGGAGTGCAGGTAGAACACGTCGCCCGGATAGGCTTCGCGGCCCGGCGGGCGCTTGAGCAGCAGCGAGATCTGGCGATAGGCCACGGCCTGCTTGGACAGGTCGTCGTACACGATCAGCGCGTCTTCGCCGCGGTCCAGGAAGTACTCACCCATGGTGCAGCCCGAGTAGGCGCTGATGTACTGCATCGCGGCCGACTCGGACGCGGTGGCGGCCACCACGATGGTGTGGGCCAGCGCGCCGTTCTCTTCGAGCTTGCGCACGATGTTGGCCACCGTCGAGGCCTTCTGGCCGATGGCGACGTACACGCACTTGATGCCCGAATCCTTCTGGTTGATCACCGCGTCGATGGCCATCGCGGTCTTGCCGGTCTGGCGGTCGCCGATGATCAGCTCGCGCTGGCCACGGCCGATCGGGATCATGGCATCGACCGACTTGTAGCCGGTCTGCACCGGCTCATCGACCGACTGGCGCCAGATCACGCCCGGTGCCACGCGCTCGACCGGGGCGGTCAGCGGGGTGTTGATCGGGCCCTTGCCGTCGATCGGCTCGCCCAGCGCGTTGACCACGCGGCCCAGCAGTTCCGGACCGACCGGCACTTCCAGGATGCGGCCAGTGGTCTTGGCGATGTCGCCTTCGCGCAGGTGCTCGTAGTCACCCAGAACCACGGCGCCGACCGAGTCGCGCTCCAGGTTCAGGGCCAGGGCGAAGGTGTTGCCCGGCAGCTCGATCATTTCGCCCTGCATCACGTCGGCCAGGCCGAAGATGCGCACGATGCCGTCGGCCACGCTGGTGACCGTGCCTTCGTTGCGCGACTCGGCGGCCAGCTTGACCTGCTCGATGCGGGTCTTGATGAGGTCGCTGATTTCAGAGGGGTTGAGCGTGGTGGCCATGATGGTTTCCCTTGTGCAGCCGTTGCGCGGCTGCGGATAAATGAAAGCGTGTGCCTGTCGCCTGCCGCTCCGCGTCGTGCGCGGGGCGGCGGCGCCTGGAATCAGCCCGCCAGCGCCGTCTGCAGGCGCGCCAGCTTGCCCTTGAGCGAGCCATCGATGACCACGTCGCCGGCATCGATGATGGCGCCGCCGATCAGCGAGGCATCGACCTCGGTGGTCACATCCACCTGGCGACCGAAACGCTTGGCCAGGGCGGCCTTGATCACGTCCAGCTCGCCCGGCGGCAGTTCGCTGGCCGAGGTCACCTTGGCCAGCACGATACGCTCGGCTTCGGCGCGCAGCTGCTCGTACAGCGCGGCGATCTCCGGCAGCAGCGGCAGGCGACGCGCATCGGCCAGCACACCGAGAAACCGGGTGAAGGCTTCATCGACACCCTGCGGCGACAGCAACATCAGGGCCTGCTCGCGGGTCAGCTGCGGAT
Organism: Pseudoxanthomonas sp. JBR18; assembly: GCF_028198165.1. Lineage (NCBI taxonomy): Bacteria > Pseudomonadati > Pseudomonadota > Gammaproteobacteria > Lysobacterales > Lysobacteraceae > Pseudoxanthomonas > Pseudoxanthomonas sp. JBR18. The sequence goes on along the minus strand of NZ_CP116339.1, from coordinate 2,450,339 downwards.
TGAGCAGCAACGCGGCGACCTGCGGCTCGCTGGCGATCTGGGCGGAAAAGCCCAGGGCCTGCGACCACGCCGGCAGCTGCTGCGCGTCCTGCGCCGCGCCGAAGGCGGCACGGGCGTAGGGACGGGCAAGCGTGATGAACTGGCTCATGATCGGATCACCCGGGTCAGATCTGCGCGGCCAGTTCGTCCAGCAGCGCCTTGTGGGCGGCCGGATCGATCTCGCGGTGCAGCAGCTTCTCGGCACCACTCACGGCCAGCGCGGACACCTGCTTGCGCAGCTCCTCGCGGGCCCGATTGGCGGCGGCGGCGATCTCTTCCTGGGCCAGTTCCTTCTGCCGGTTCGCCTCGGCGACCGCTTCATTGCGTGCGGCCTCGACGATCTGGTTGGCACGGGCGTGGGCCTGGTCGATGATCTCGTTGGCCTTGACGCGGGCGTCCTTGAGGGCCTCGTTGGCCTTCTCCTGCGCCTGCGCCAGATCCTTCTGGCTGCGATCGGCAGCGGCCAGGCCTTCGGCGATCTTCTTCTGCCGTTCTTCAAGCGCCGCGTTCAGCGGCGGCCAGATGAACTTCATCGTGAACCAGATCAGGATCACGAAGGAAAGCATCTGGCCGAAGAAGGTCATGTTGATGTTCATGACGTGTCCTCAACGGGTTCGTTCAACCCGCCATGCGTGGATGCATGACGGGTATTGCTGCATGGGCCGCGGCTGCGGCCCAGGACCTGGGCGCGATTAGCCGCCCTGAGCGGCGTTCAGGACCGGGGTCAGCAGCGGGTTGGCGATACCGAAGAACAGCGCGATGGCCAGGCCGATGATGAACGCGGCGTCGATCAGGCCGGCCAGCAGGAACATGCGGCCCTGCAGCACCGGGATCAGCTCCGGCTGACGGGCGGCCGATTCCAGGAACTTGGAACCCATGATGGCGATGCCCAGGCAGGCGCCCAGTGCACCGAGGCCGATGATGAGGCCGATGGCAATGGCGGTCATGCCCTGCAGGTGTGCGACAAATTCCATTGAAATCTCTCCAGCGAGTTGTTGGTTAAGAACGAAAGGGTGAAGCGAAAAGTGGGGCGATCTTAGTGACTCTCACGCGCGCCGGCGATGTAGACGACGGTGAGGATCATGAAGATGAAGGCCTGCAGCAGGATGATCAGGATATGGAAGACACCCCAGGCCGCGTTGGCGATGACGCCCGGCACGAAGGTGATCCAGCTGCTGAGCAGGCCGGCGATGAGCATGAACACCAGCTCGCCACCATACATGTTGCCGAACAGTCGCATGGCCAGCGAGATCGGCTTGACCAGCCACTCGATGATGTTCATGCCCAGATTGACCGGGGCCAGCACGATGGACAGCGGGCCATGGGCGTGGAAGGGCGCCGTGAGCAGCTCCTTGCCGAAACCGAAGCCGCCCTTGGCGGCCAGCGAATGGCCGATCAGGATGAAGAACACCGTCACCGACAGCGCGGCGGGCGTCATCAGGTCCGCGGTGGGGACCAGGCGCAGGTAGGAATGGTGCGCCGCTTCATGACCCGCCGTGGTCTGGACCACGAAGGACGGAAGATCCAGCGGGATCAGGTCCATGGTGTTCATGAAGACCACCCACATGAAGATGGTCAGGGCCAGCGGCGTGACCGAGCTGCGGTTGCCGTGGAAGGTGTCCTTGACCTGGCCATCGACGAATTCCATGACCAGCTCGACAAAGGCTTGGCCCTTGGACGGCACGCCCGGGGTGGCGCGGCGCGCGAAGAACGCGAACCAGGCCACGAACACCAGGCCCAGCACCAGCGCGATCAGCCAGCTGTCCAGATTGAAACGACCCAGCGCGCCCTCGCCCACCAGCTGGACGCTGTTGTGCGTCAAATGATGGTTGATGTATTCGGTCAAACCGCCCGAACTATTCGATTCATTCACGAAGCGACACCTTTCCGTCGAACCACATTGGCCAGCACCAAACCCAGTGCGGCACCCAAAACCCCGGTGATGACCGGCAGGCCCGGTAACCGGAACCCTGCCAACGCCGCCACCAGCACCAGCAACACCACCACCCACTTCGCCGCCATTCCCATCAGCAGCCGCGCGAAGGCGGTGCCGGCTGGGGCGACCCCGCCGCCCAGCGCCACTTTCGCGGCAGCCCAGGAACCAGCGGTGAGCCCCATGCCGCCCAGCCAGGCCCCAAGGGCCGAAGCGGGTGACGCTGCAAGCCAGGCCAGTGCGACCAGCACGGAGGCGGCAGCCTGCCAGGCTGTCGCCCGCTGTGCCAGTTGCCGACCCGTGTAGACGGAGTTCAGCACGTGCGATGGCCTTGGCGGGGTTGCGGGAACGGGCGTGCGGGTGGCCCGTCAAGCGGCGAAAGTATAGCAGCGCGCCCCTTGCACCGACAACCTCCAAAAGTTTGATTTGTCTTGGAAAAACCCCGGAACAGCGCAAAGCGCGTCGGCTCCGGCATGGAAGCGGTTTCGCCAGCCGCTTCTTGTCCCGACCGGTACAGGAACTTTCCGCGGTCCGCACGGTCCATCTGCATGAGGTCTGCGCCTACTTCCTCGTCGATGCTCCGCCGCAGACCTCCCCGAAGCCCCGGCCTCCTCGCCGGGGCTTCTCTTGTTAACGATGCCGCCTCAGGCCTCGAGGATCCGGCGCAGGGGTTCCAGATGGGCGGCGTAACGCTGCCAGCGGCCGATGCCATCGCGGTTGAGGGTTCCGCGCACCTGGGTAGCGCTGGCGGTGGCCACCGGCGCCGGATTGTGATGAAAGTCCAGGCAGGCCGGATCGTAGGGCAGTCCGCAGAACGCCAGCAGCGCCCGGGTCTGGGCCTGCTGGTCTTCGACCAGCCGCTCGTACCCTAGCCGCAGGAAGCGCCCCGGCAGCACGCGCTGCCAGTGCGCCATCAGGCGTTCGAAGCGCCTCACATAGCGCGCGGTATCCAGCGGATCGCTGGCGTAGTGGAAGTACGGAGTGCCCATGGCGAACAGGGTGCGCAAGTTGCCCAGGCACACGTCCAGCGGATCGCGCTGCAGGCAGACGATGCGCGCGCGGGGCAAGGCACGGGCGATGAAGCCGGCATAGAGGAAGTTGTGCGGCAACTTGTCGGTGAAACGCGCCTCGCCGCCATGCAGCATCGGCGCGGCGCCTTGCAGGTAGTCCTGGCCCAGGGCAGCCCAGTCCAGCCCGGCGGCACGCGTGATGGTCTCCGGATCGAGCAACGCCCGCGTGGGACTGCCGCTGGCTCGCTTGAGGGCAACGCCGAAGACCTGCAACTCGCCTGCGGCCTGCACCTGCGGGTGGCTCGACAGGATGCGCTCGACCAGGGTCGTGCCGCTGCGCGGCATGCCCACGATGAAGATCGGCCCCTCCGGCGCGTCATCGGGGGCCGCGATCGCGTCGGGGAAGGCGCGCTCAAGCGCGTCGAACAAGGCCGCGTCGCGCCCTGCGACATCGCCGAGCCGGGCCCGATGCGGGCGCTTGCCATCCAGCAGGTGCCGCCAGGCCTGGTCGTACTGGCCCAGGTCCTCGTACTGTCGCGAAAGTGCGTGATGCACATGGGCCAGTGCTTCGGGTTGGCCGGCCGCCTCGGGCAGCAATGCCGTCAGCGCGTCGATGCGGTTCTGTTCGGGCTGGGCCCTGCGCAGCAGTGCCAGCGCCGACTGCGCACGCCAGTGTGTCGGCTGTGCCGCGATGCAGGCTTGATACGCCTGCTCGGCACCATCGAAGTCTCCCAGGAACTTGCGCGCCGCCGCCAGGTTGAACTGGTGGCCGGGATCGTCGGGGTCCAGCGCCGCAGCGGCCCTGAACACGCGCTCGGCCTGCGCATGGTCGCCGGCCCGGCTGAAGACCACGCCCAGCAGCCCCAGCGCGCGCGGCGCGGCGGCACACAGGGGCAGCGCGCGGCGCGCCTCTTCCAGGGCCTGCGCCTGTCGATGGGCCAGGGACAGCGCGCGGGCATGCTCGGCCGCGATGTCACCCTCCTGCGGTGCCAGCGCGACCGCCCGTGCGAGGTGCTCGAGCGCAGCGCGCAGCTGGCGCTGTTCAAGCGCGGCGACGCCACCAAAGTAATGGGCGAGGACCAGGTCCGGCGCCTGGGCCTGCCACTGCCGGCACAGCCCTGCGAGTTCCACCCATCGCCCCTGCCCGGCCAGACGCCGGGCCTGCGCCTCAGGGGGCTGCGGAAAAGACGAACTCATCGTGCCTGGCAGGCGCCCCGGACGCGCGGCAACCACGCCGCGCGTCCGAGTATAGACAGCCCCTGGAGCGCTACTGGAAGTAGTAGGTGAAGCTCGCCCCGACCCGCAGCGGCGCGATCATCGCCTTGCTGTAGCTGCGCACCGCGAACGAGGTGCCGTCGCCCTCGATGGTCTCGATATAGGCAGGCGTGTTGCGCACCGCGGTCTCGGCATAGCGGTCGAAGAGGTTCTTGGCATAGAGGTTCACCTTCCATGCCACACCGGACAGGCTGATCGAGGCATTGTGCACGGCAAAGCCCGGCAGCACCTCGCCCCCGTTGCGCAGGCCCACGCGCGAGTCCACGTCGCTCTGCGCGGCCACCGAATAGTTCGCGCCCAGGATCAGGCCGCTAGACAGCGAGTGCGTGTACTGCAGCGACACGTTGCCCATGTGCTGAGGCGAACCCGGCAGGCGGTCGCCGTCGAAGGCATCTTCGCCGGACACGATGCCCGGCGCATCGGTGGCCAGTTCGGCCTTGTTGTAGGTGTAGGAGGCGGTCAGGCGCAGGTCTGGCAGCAGGCGCGCCTGGGTGGTCAACTCCACGCCCTGGCTGCGCGCTTTGGCACCGTTGACGGTGATGGGAATGGCGCCATTGACCGTGGTGCCGGCGACCTGCACATCGTCCCAGTCGATGTAATACAGCGCGCCGTTGACGACCAGCCGGTTGTCCAGCCAGCTGCTGCGCAGGCCCAACTCGTGGTTGGTGGTCTTGTCCGGCTTGATCAGGCGCTCGTTGGGCAGTGCGCAGACGTTCTGCCCATCCGGCAAGGGGTCCAGGCAGGCCGGGACCGCGTTGGCACCGCCGGAGCGGTAGCCCTCGCTGACCGTCGCATAGCCCAGCAGCTTGGGCGTGAACTGGTAGGAGGTGTTGAACTTGAAGATCGAGTCCTTATCCGAGACGTTGACCGGGTCGTAGGTCACGGCGATCTCGTCCGGGGCCGAGCCATCGATCAGCGGCAGGGCGAAGCCGACCTTCTGTTCGTCGTCGTACTTGAACCAGCGCCCGCCCACGGTGACGTTCCACTTGTCGGTGAAGTCGTAGCCGATCTCCCCGAACAAGGCCTTCTCCTCCGGCTTGTCGAAGGTAGCCTGGAAGTACTCCAGGTTGTCGGGGCGGTCGATGCCCCAGAATTCCGGAATGCCCGGGACGAATTCGCTGGAGTAGGCGGTCAGGTCCGAGCGATCGTAGAAGCCGCCGACGATCCAGGTCAGTGGGCCGGTGTCGTTGGAGACCAGGCGCACCTCCTGGGTGAAGCGACGCGTTTCCACTTCCTCGCGGGTATAGGCGGCGAAGCTGGGGAAGTCCTCGTAACCGTACTGGAAGTCCAGCAGCAGGTCGGTCTGGTCGCGCTGGCCCAGCTCGTCGTATTCGGAATAGCCGCTGGCCGAGGTCAGCGTGGCAAAGCCCAGATCGGCGGTGACTTCCAGCGCCAGCAACTGGCTCTTGCGGTCGTTGGGCTCCAGGAAGCGATACGCCGACTCGTAGCGCCCGGTGCCGAAGGAATCGACCTGGTTGACCGTGCGCCCGCCGGACTCCTGGCGCTGGTAGTAGTAGTAGGTCAGGTTGGCATCGACCGCGTCGCCAAACATCCAGCGCAGGCCGACACGCGCGCTGCTGGTGGTCAGGTCGTTGGCGTCGCGCCTGCGCTTGAGGTTGGCCGCGACCGCATCCGGATCGGAGAAGTCCGGCTGCGGATTGGACACGCCCGGCTCGCGCACCAGGAAGTCGTAATCGACCCAGCCCGGATCATGGTATTTGCCGAACGAGGCGCGCAGGGCGCCGTGCTGGCCGATCGGCAGGTTGAGGATGGAGCTGACCTCCATGCCGGTATCGCCGCTGTGGCTGCTGCTGGACAGACCCGTGGTCGCCTGGACGCTGGTTTCGCCCAACTGCGGACGCACCGGCAGATAGCGGATCGCGCCGCCCAGGGTGCCGGCCCCGTACAGGGTGCCCTGCGGCCCGAGCAGGGTCTCGACCCGCTCGATGTCGGTCAGGCGCAGGTCCAGGTACAGCGGGATGTCGCCCAGGTACTGGGCGACCACGCCGCCGCCGTCCTGGCCAACGCCCTCGCTGCCGGTAAGCGAATTGGTGTTGAGCCCGCGCACGGTCAGCAGGTTGGCATCACGTCCGCCCTGGTCGACCAGATACAGGCCCGGGACGGTCTTCACCAGGTCGGCCAGGTCGGTGAGGTTCTGCTGCTCGATGTCCAGCCCGGTGGTGGCCGTCAGGTTGAGCGGCACGTCCTGCACGGTGGCCGCGCGCCGGGTCGCGGTCACGGTCACCGTGTCCAGGTCCTTGGCGCTGCGGGGCGGATCGGCCTGCTGGGCCAGGGCGGGGAGCGCCAGGCCGGCCAGCATCAGCTGGGTGGCGAGCGCCAGCGGGTGGCGTCGCAGGCGGGGGAAGGGTGGGTTCATGCACAGGCTCCAGCGAATCAAACGAACGGCGTGGCATGCGCCCGGGCCAGCCGGCGCGCACGATCGGTCAAGCATTCCCACGTTCGGCACTCGCCACGCGCACGCACCCGCCCGGCAGGAGGTCCATGACCCCCTCGGGCCACGGCCGTCCGCATTGCTGCGATGCGTGCCGTTGGCCCGCCAGACGTCCCTCTGACGCCAGCCCGGGAATGCGGGACGCACGTCCTCCACGACGCATGCCAACCCCTCCCACGCACCGAAATAGCATCGCCGCCAATGCAGCGTCAATTTTCGGCACGTGGCGGCGCCCGGCACGCAGGCAAAAGCGGGCTCCCGTCACGACTTTCGCAAGACTGAACATCGAAGTCTCACTTCTTCACCGCGCCTGCACCGTGCCGGGCGCAGCTTGGCGCCCCTTCGCCGGCCAAGCGGGCCGGTCTTTCAAACCCCGCAGGAGAAGTTCCGATGAAAGCCTTCGCGTCCCTGGCCCTGGCCGGCCTGTCCGTTGCCATCCTCACCACGCTTGCCGCTCCCGCCCATGCGCAGACGCCGGGCGATGACACCTTCACGCTGCGCCTGGGCGCGATGAGCGCGGACGGCAGCGGCCGCCTCAAGGGCAGCGGCGAGCTGATGGGCAATGACGTCGATTTCAGCCAGGACTTCGACTTCGGCAGCAACGAGGTGTCGCCGCGCGTGGACGGGGTCTGGCATATCAGCCCGCGCAACCGGGTGATCTTCGACTACTTCCGCTATGACAAGGACAACACCCAGACCCTGGGTGAGGACATCAGCTACGACGGCACCACCGTCCCGGCCGGCAGCTACGCCAAGCTGGAGACGCGCTTCCAGTTGGCCAGCCTGATCTATGACTTCTCCGTGGTCGACACCGAACAGTTCTCGTGGGGCCTGCAGCTGGGCGCCGAGTGGGCCAAGCTGGACGGCAAGGTCACGGCCGACGCCGGCCCGGACGTGGGCAGTTTCTATGGCGATGCCAAGGAAGACGGCGAGGCTCCGGTGGTGGGCACCCGCCTGACCTTCACCCCCGGCGATCGCTGGCTGATCAACGTGCAGGGCCAGTACCTGGACGCCAGTTGGGGCAGCTTCGACTACGACGGCAAGATCAAGCGCGCCAACGCGATCGCCGAGTATCGCATCACCGACAACTTCGGTGTGTTCGCCGGCTACGACTGGTTCAAGATCAACTACAACGAGTCCGGGCGGGACGCCTCCGGCGGTATCGACCTGGAGTTCAAGGGTCCGATGGCCGGCGTCACCCTCGCCTTCTGATCCGCGCCACCCTGACTGGCACGAGGCCGCGCATCGTCGCGGCCTCGTTGCGTTCGGGGACTTGCGCTAGTCCGGCGCCTTCTCGACCACCCCGCCCTTCATGACGAACTCCACGTGCTCCAGTACGGTCACGTCGGCCAGTGGATCGCCGGACACCGCGATCAGGTCGCCGTATCGCCCGGGCGCGATGGCACCGACATCGCCCTCTTTGCCCAGCACCTTGCCACCGGTCACGGTCGCGGCCTGGATCGCCTCCATCGGGCGCATGCCCCACTGCACCATCTTGGCGAACTGGCGTGCGTTGTCGCCATTGGGATAGACGCCGCCGTCGCTGCCAAAACCCAGGGTGACGCCGGCCGCATGCGCGGCCTGGAAGGTCTGGCGCTGCTTCAACCCGACCTGGCGCTCCTTCTCCAGCGATTCGGCGAACACGCCGTTCTTCTCGCCCTCGGCCAGGATGTAGTCGTCGTTGTAGATGTCCATGTCGAACACCGTGCCGTGGGCCTTGGCCAGCTTGAACGATTCGGCATCGGCCAGACTGGCGTGCTCGATGGTGTCCACCCCGGCGCGGATGGCGGTATCGATACCGGCCTTGCCATGCGCGTGCACGGCGACCTTCATGTCCAGCATGTGCGCGGCCTCCACCAAGGCCTGCATCTCCTCCAGCGAATACTGCTGCGCGCCGACGCTGTCGGTCTTGGACAGTACCCCGCCGGTGCCGCAGAACTTGATCACCTCGGCGCCGTACTTGCGCAGCGTGCGCACGGCCTTGCGGATTTCTTCGGGCCCATTGGCCACCGCCGGCGAGGGCACGCTGACCGAGGGCGGGAATTCGGTGGCGTCGCAATGCCCGCCGGTGGCGCCGACGGCATAGGTCGCCGGCACGATGCGCGGGCCGACGATGTAGCCGGCGCCGATGGCCTGCTTGAGCGCCACATCGTCGTAGTTGGCCGAGCCGACGTTGCGCACGGTGGTGAAGCCGGCCAGCAGGGTCTTCTTCGCGTTGGCCACCCCGACGATGGTCCAGAAGTTGTCGGTGTATTCCAGGCCGCGATAGCCACTGATGGTGGGGTCGGAGGTCAGGTGCACATGCAGGTCGATCAGGCCCGGCAGCAGGGTGCGTGGCCCCAGGTCGATGCGCTGCGCGCCGGCCGGGACGGCCTCGCCCTTGTGGCCGACACGGGCGATGCGGCCGTCGATGATGACCACCTGCGGATCGTCGACCATCGTCCCCTTGAGCACATCGACCAGATGCGCGGCGGTGACCACGACGGTCTGCGGCGCAGGCGCCGGCGTGGTCTGGGCGAAGACGGCGACAGGTGCGCTCAGGGCGAGGCCCAGCACGCAGGCAGCAAGCGATTGCATCGATGATCCCCGAAGAAGACAGGCGACCGTCCCTGGGACGGCCGCCTGCCTGTTTAATCCGCATCGCGGCGCGCTGGCAAGTGCTTATCTACTGCTGAGCGGGCGGCTGGAACATTTGGCGCGCCACGCAGAGATAGTCGGCCAGCGGCATCTGACCAACCGCCGCCCGCCGTGCATCGACCTGGGCGGGGTCTTCCAACGGCTTGGGCACCCACTTTCCATCCCGAGCGATGAGCTGACTGCCGTAACGTTGTGGCTTGCCCTGATTGGTCAGCACGCGATCGGTCAGCAGGATGAAGTCTTGACCCCTCAGGCCACCGTGGCCGACACGCGACTGCACCTGATCCAGCACCTGCGCCTGGAAAGCCGGATCGGCGTCGGCGTGCTGGACCAGCAGCCATGCCGCGTCGACACCGTCCTGGCCCACTTCCGATGGCAGGGGCAGGCCGGCGTGTGCTTCCACAATCCGTTTGATCCGCGGCAGGTTCGCCGCGTCCACGCGCGACATCGCCTCCACGCTTTCGCGCGACCACCCTGCGGCATTGACCGCATCACGCGCCTGCTGGTCGGGCGCCACCATGTCCAGCAACTGCTTGCGCAGGGCGGGGTCGGTCGGTGGCGCGGCCTCCTGTTCCGGCGGGGCATCCTCATGCGGATGGTGTTGACGAAATTGCGCCGCCCCGGGGCATTTGGCCAGCGCAGCGGCGAGCTCGGGATCGTCTTCGGCCAGGGCCGGCATCGCCAGCACGAGCAGCAGCGCACCCTTTAGCAGCCTCCTGATCAACACAACACTCCATCAACCCAGCGGAATACGGAAATTACCGCAAGGCCACGATGTCCCGCCATCGCCACATGACAACGCCCCGGCGAGCGGGGCGTTGTCACGGCAGGCGTTGCAGCGAACGCTTACTTCTTCTTCGGGATGTACAGATCGGTGATGGTGCCGTCGTAGACCTCGGCAGCCATGCCGACCGACTCGCTCAGGGTCGGGTGGGCGTGGATGGTGTGGCCGATGTCCTCTGCCTCGGCGCCCATCTCGATGGCCAGACCGATCTCGGCCAACAGGTCGCCGGCATGCACGCCGACGATGCCGCCACCGACGATGCGATGGGTCGCCTCGTCGAAGATCAACTTGGTGAAGCCCTCGGTGCGGCCGATGCCGATGGCGCGGCCGCTGGCCGCCCACGGGAACTTGGCCACGCCAACCTTGAGGCCCTTGGCCTTGGCCTCGGTTTCGGTCACGCCCACCCAGGCGATCTCCGGATTGGTGTAGGCCACCGACGGCACCACGCGAGCCACCCATTCCTTCTTCTCGCCCGAGGCCACTTCGGCGGCCAGCTTGCCTTCGTGGGTGGCCTTATGGGCCAGCATCGGGTTCCCGACGATGTCGCCGATGGCGAAGATGTGCGGCACGTTGGTGCGCATCTGCTGGTCGGCCGGGATGAAGCCGCGGTCGGTCACCTGCACGCCGGCCTTGTCTGCGCCGATCTTCTTGCCATTGGGTGCACGACCCACGGCGACCAGCACGCGGTCCCAGGTGCCCGATTCCAGCTCAGGCTTGGCGCCTTCGGTGGCCGATTCGAAGGTCACCGTGATGCCCTTCTTCTCGGCCTTGACCCCGCTGGCCTTGGTCTTGAGGTGAACGACGACGCCCTGCTTCTTGAGGCGGTCGGCCAGCGGCTTGACCAGGTCCTTGTCGGCGCCGGGCATCAGCTGGTCCATGAACTCCACCACGGTGACCTGGCTGCCCAGCGCGCTGTAGACGGTGGCCATTTCCAGGCCGATGATGCCGCCGCCGACGACCAGCAGCTTCTTGGGGATTTCGGCCAGTTCCAGCGCGTCGGTGGAATCCATCACGCGCTTGTCGTCCCACGGGAAGTTGGGCAGCTTCACCGCCTGCGAGCCGGCGGCGATGATGCACTGCTCGAAGCGCAGCAACTGGGTCTTGCCGTCCTCGCCGGTGATCTCGATCTCGTTGGGCGAGACGAACACGCCGGTGCCCTGCACGACCCTGACCTTGCGCTGCTTGGCCATGCCGGCCAGGCCGCCGGTGAGCTTGCCGACCACCTTCTCCTTGTACTCGCGCAGCGTGTCCAGGTTGATCTTTGGCTTGGAAAACTCGATGCCGCACTCGGTCGCATGCGCGGCCTCGTCGATGACGTTGGCCGAATGCAGCAACGCCTTGGACGGGATGCAGCCTACGTTGAGGCACACGCCGCCCAGCGACGCGTAACGCTCGATCAGGACGGTGTCCAGGCCCAGGTCGGCGGCACGGAAGGCCGCCGTGTAGCCGCCCGGGCCGGAGCCCAGCACGACCATGCGGCACTCGATGTCGGCCGGCTTGCCGGTGCCGGCGGCGGCCTTGGGCGCGGCGGCGGCATCGGGCTGGGCCAGCGACGGGGTGACCGGGGCCGGGCGCGGGGCCTCGGCCGCCGGGGCTTCCGGCGAAGCACCAGCAGATGCTTCGCCACCCTCGCCTTCCAGGACCAGCACCAGGTCGCCCTGGCTCAGCGTGTCACCCACCTTGACCTTGATTTCCTTGACCACGCCGGCGGCCGAGGACGGCACTTCCAGGGTGGCCTTGTCCGATTCCAGCGTCACCAGGCCCTGCTCCTTGGACACGGTGTCGCCCACCGAGACCAGGACCTCGATCACCGGTACGTCGGTGAAGTCACCGATATCGGGCACCTTGACCTCGATGGGACCGCCGCCGGACGCCTTTGCGGGGGCCGGGGCGGAGGCCTGCGCCGCCTTGGGCGCTTCGGCCTTGGCCGGTGCGGGCGCGGCGGCCTTGGGGGTCTCGGCCGCGGCCGGCGATGCGGTACCTGCATCACCTTCTGCTTCCAGCACGATCACCAGGTCGCCCTGGCTCAGCGTGTCGCCCACCTTGACCTTGATCTCCTTGACCACGCCGGCGGCCGAGGACGGCACCTCCAGGGTGGCCTTGTCCGATTCCAGCGTCACCAGGCCCTGCTCCTTGGACACGGTGTCGCCTACCGAAACCAGGACCTCGATCACCGGCACATCGGTGAAGTCGCCGATATCGGGAACCTTTACTTCGATCGTGTTTGCCATGTCATTGCTCTCCTGTTTCCGGGGCGGCGTCGGGATGGCGTGCCTGCTCGTCCCGGATCGCGCGGTGTACGTCGTCCACCGCGTCGTTGCCTGCGGTGGAAGGTTGAAGGGGTCGTGCGTCGGCCTCCTGGGCCGGCGCGGTGTCCAGGCGCAGCGCGCGCAGGGCCTGCTCGCCATCCAGGCCGAACACGCTGCGCAGGTGCAGGTCGCGCTGCGGGAAGGGGATCTCCAGCCCATGCCGCGCCAGGGCCGAGTGCAAGGCCCAGAAATACGCGGCCTTGACCGTGGAGGGACGCTTGGTGGCTTCCGGCGTCAGCCAGATCACCAGTTCGAAATCCAGGCTGCTCTCGCCGAAGTTCACCAGCCACACCTGCGGGCGCCGCGCGCCTTCCAGGGTCAGGGTGAAGGGCACCTCGGCGGCCGCCTCCAGCGCGGCCTGTTTGACCGTGTCCTTGTCCACGCCGTAGGCCACGCCGAACGGCACCTTGATCCGTCGCGAGCCATCGCCGTGGGTCCAGTTGACCACCCGGCCGCTGACGAACTCCGAGTTGGGCACCAGGATGTCGATGTTGTCGTTGGTGACAATGGTGGTGGCGCGGATGTGGATGTCGCGGACCTCGCCGTGCACGCCGGACTCCAGTTCCACAAAGTCGCCCACGCGCAGGGACTTGTCGAACAGCAGGATCAGGCCGGAGATGAAGTTGTTGAAGATCGCCTGCAGGCCAAAGCCCAGGCCCACGCCGATGGCCCCGGCGAACACGGTGAACTTGCCCACCGGCATCCCGATCGCCGCCAGCGCGATCAGCAGGCCAGCCGCCAGCAGCGCGTACTGGACGATGCGCGAGACCGTGTACAGCGAGGCCTGGCTGGTGCGCGGATGCCGGGCGCCATAGCGGGCCAAGCCGCGCCGGGCCAGCCTGGATACCACCCAGGTCAGCAGCAGCACCACCGCGGCGGCCACCAGGCCACCGATTGTGATCGGCACCCCCGAGACGGTCAGCAGCTTGTAGTCCAGGACCGGCAGCAGCCCGGCCGAATGCTCGCGCGCGGCATCGCGCACCCAGTCGCCAGCGCCGCTGGCGTCCTGCGGGGCAGCGGCGGCGGCGAGCAGCCCCGGCATGGGGCTCAGCGTGCCCGGCGGCGCGGTGGACAGGCCAGGATCACAGCAGGACCCGGCGCATGTCGCCCAGCACGCGGGCCAGGTCGGCAGTGAAGCGCGCGGCCAGCGCCCCGTCGATTACGCGGTGGTCGTAGCTCAGCGACAGCGGCAGCATCAGGCGCGGCTGGAACGCCTTGCCGTCCCACACCGGCTGGATGGCCGACTTGGACACGCCCAGGATCGCCACCTCCGGCGCGTTGACGATCGGCGTGAACGCGGTGCCGCCGATGCCGCCCAGCGAGGAGATGGAGAAACAGCCGCCGGTCATCTCGGCCGGGCCGAGCTTGCCGTCGCGCGCCTTCTTGGCCAGCGCGCCGGTCTCTGCGGCGATGTCGTTGACACCCTTGCTGTCCACGTCGCGGATCACCGGCACGACCAGCCCGTTGGGCGTATCGGCGGCAAAGCCGATGTGGAAGTACTTCTTCAGCGTCAGGTTCTCCCCGGCCGCATCCAGCGAGGCGTTGAAGGTCGGGTACTTCTTCAGCAGCGCGGCGCTGGCCTTGATCAGGAAGGCCAGCATGGTCAGCTTGACGCCGGACTTGGACTTCTCGGCCTCCTTGTTGAGCTGCACGCGCAGGTCTTCCAGATCGGTGATGTCGGCCGAGTCGAACTGGGTGACGTGCGGGATCATCGCCCAGTTGCGCGCCAGGTTGGCGCCAGAGATCTTCTGGATGCGCGAGAGCGGCTGGACCTCGGTCTGGCCGAACTTGGAGAAGTCCACCTTGGGCCAGGCGAGCAGGTTCAGGCCATTGCCACCGCCGGCGGCCGCGGCGGCAGGCGCGGCTGCGCTGGCACCGCCACCGGCCAGGGCCTGCTTGACGTAGCCCTGCACGTCTTCCTTGGTGATGCGGCCCTTGCGGGCGCTGCCGGACACCTTGGACAGGTCCACGCCCAGCTCGCGGGCGAACACGCGCACCACCGGGCTGGCATGCGGGACCTTGTCGGGCATTACCCGGTCGGCATCGAAGGCCACCGGCGGGGTGCTGGTCGGCGGGGACGGCGGCGCATCCTGGCCGGCGGTGGCGCCGGAGGCCACGCGCGACTGCGACTGGGCGATCTCGCGCTGGGTCAGTTTGTCGGGGGAACCGGTCTGGACCGGCTCGGCCGGGCTGTCCGGCTCGGCCGCCTTGGCCGGCGGGGCGGCAGACGCCTTGGCCGGGGCCGGCTTGTCCTCGGCCTTGGGCGCCGGGGCCGAGTCGTCCTGCGGCTCGATCATGGCCACGACCGCGCCCTCGGAGAGGGTGTCGCCGACCTTGACCTTCAATTCCTTGACCACGCCGCCGAAGGCCGCGGGCACTTCCAGGGTGGCCTTGTCCGACTCCAGGGTGATCAGCCCCTGGTCCTTCTGTACCGTGTCCCCGACGGAGACCAGCACCTCGATCACAGGCACGTCGCTGTAGTCACCGATGTCGGGGACGCGTGCTTCCTGGGCTTGAGCCATCTGCTGAACTCCGGTTGGATTCTTGTGGGACTGGGCCGGCCATTGTACGACCGTCGCGCGCGTCGCCAAGCTTGGCTCATGGCAACTGGCCGAAATCCTGTCAGGATCGGACGAAATTTCGTCTTTGCTCGACCAATTGCCTAGACACCTGCTTCAACACCGCGTGTTCACCGGCGTCCGCGAACAATGCGCTGCAACGTTTTCATGCGGAAGACGCCTGCAAAGCCCCCATGCCCGCTTCCCCCAACCGCTTTCCAGCCCCGCCACACCTCTCGGGCGACCACGCCCTGTTCCTGGACGTGGACGGCACATTGCTTGAGTTCCAGGACGACCCCAGCGCAGTCGCGCTCCCGGAAGGGGGGCTGGACACGGTGCTGCGCCTGTCCGAGCGCCTCGGCGGCGCGCTGGCCCTGATCAGCGGCCGCCCCCTGAGCGAACTGGATGCGGTCTTCACACCCCACGCCCTGCCGGCAGCCGGGATGCATGGTCAGGAACTGCGCGGCGCCCCCGACTCGGCGCGCGCGGTGCCGGTCCAGGCCCTGGAGGCGCTGCGCCGTGAGGCGACGATCCTCTCCCACCGCTATCCCGGGGTGCGGGTGGAGAACAAGCACAGCAACATCGCCCTGCACTGGCGCGCCGCGCCGGCCGCCGCCGATGCCCTGCAAGCGCTGGCCGCCCGCCACCTGCCCGATCTGCCGGGCTACCGCCTGCAGCCGGGCAACCAAGTGATAGAACTGGTGCCGGACGATGTGGACAAAGGCCGCGCCATGCGTAGGCTGCTGGAAGCATCCCCCTTCGCCGGCCGCAGGCCGGTGTTCGTGGGCGATGACCTGACCGACGAGTACGGCTTTGCGGCGGCCAATGCACTGGGCGGCTGGAGCGTGCTGGTCGGCCGGCGCGCCAACAGCCATGCGATGTACGCCCTGCCCGACGTCTCGGCGGTCCACGCCTGGCTGCGGTCCCACCTCTAGCGGTCCCCACCCCCACTACCCCCACGGAGCAAGCATGAGCCACCCCACCCTGGACATGGGCGTCATCGGCAACGGCAGTTTCGGCGCCCTCATCGACAAGCAGGCACGGGTGGTCTGGAGTTGCATGCCCGCCTTCGACGGCGATCCGGCCTTCTGCAGCCTGCTCTCGCCGGTCCAACAGGAGGGGGGCGACTTCGCGGTGGAACTGGAGGACTTCGCCTCCAGCGAGCAGCACTACCTCACCAATACCGCAATCCTGCGCACCGTCCTGCGCGACACCCACGGCAATGCGCTGGAGATCATCGACTTCGCTCCGCGCTGGCGCGAGAACCAGCGCTTCTACCGACCGGTCAGCATCATTCGCCAGGTGCGTCCGATCAGCGGCACGCCACGCATCACCATCCGCGCCCGTCCGCTGGCCGATTGGGGCGCGCGCAAGCCGGAGACCACCTGGGGCAGCAACCACATCCGCTGGCTGCTGCCCGAGTTCACCCTGCGCCTGACCACCGACGTCCCGGTGCGCTTCTTGCGCGAGGAGACGCCCTTCATCCTCAGCCACCCGGTGCATCTGGTGCTGGGCGTGGACGAATCCCTGCGCCGCTCGCTGGCAGGGTACGTACGCGAGGCCGAGGAGAACACCCGCCATTACTGGACCGAATGGGTGCGCTACCTGTCGATCCCGCTGGACTGGCAGGACGCGGTGATCCGCAGCGCGATCACCCTCAAGCTGTGCCAGTACGAGGACAGCGGCGGCATCATCGCGGCGATGACCACCTCCATCCCGGAGGCCGCCGATACGCCGCGCAACTGGGACTACCGCTATTGCTGGCTGCGTGACGCGGCCTTCGTGGTGCGCGCGCTCAACCGCCTGGGCGCGACCCGGACGATGGAGCAGTTCCTGTCCTACATCTTCAACATCGCCACCCACGACGGCACCTTGCAGCCGATGTACGGCATCAACTTCGAGGTCGAGCTGCACGAGCACGATGTGCCCAGCCTGGCCGGCTACCGCGGCATGGGGCCGGTGCGACGCGGCAACCTGGCCTGGATCCAGAAGCAACACGACGTGTACGGCTCGGTGGTGCTGGCTTCCACGCAGCTGTTCTTCGACCAGCGCCTGGCCGACCCGGGCGACGTGCATGCCTTCGAGCGGCTCGAAGCGCTGGGCGAGCGCGCCGCGGCGCTATACGAGATCCCCGACGCCGGCCTGTGGGAGTTCCGCGGTCGCGCCGAGGTCCACACCTATACCGCGGCCATGTGCTGGGCCGCCTGCGACCGCCTCGCCAAGATCGCCCAGCGCATGCAGCGCGACGACCGCGCCACCTACTGGCGCGAGCGCGCCGACACCATCCGCGCCACCACCCTGGAACAGGCCTGGCGCGAGGAGCAGGGCTGGTTCAGCGCTTCGTTCCAGAGCGATTACCTGGATGCCTCGCTGCTGCTGCTGGCCGATATCGGCTTCGTCGCGGCCGACGATCCGCGCTTCGTCTCCACCGTCGAGGCCATCGGTCAGACCCTGAAGAAGGGCGACGCGCTGTTCCGTTACGTGGCCCCGGACGACTTCGGCGAACCGGAGACCAGCTTCACCATCTGCACCTTCTGGTACATCGACGCGCTGGCCGCGATCGGCCGCAAGGACGAGGCGCGGGCGATGTTCGAGCGCATCCTGGCGCGGCGCAATCACCTGGGCCTGCTGTCCGAGGACCTGGCCTTCGAGGACGGCGAGGCCTGGGGCAACTTCCCGCAGACCTATTCGCACGTGGGGCTGATCATCGCCGCCATGCGCCTGTCGCGCTCCTGGCAGGAGGCCTCGTGAGTCGACTGGTCGTGGTCTCCAACCGGGTCGCACTCCCGGGGGAACCACAGACCGGCGGCTTGGCCACTGGCCTGCGCGCGGCGCTGGCCGAACGCGGCGGTCTGTGGTTCGGCTGGAGCGGCAAGGTCAGCCGCGAAGCCAGCGGCACGCTGCACGAACACCGCGATGGCAACACCACCTACGTGACCATGGACCTGTCGCGCCCGGACCACGATGCCTATTACCTGGGCTTCTCCAACGGCGCGCTGTGGCCCTTGCTGCATTTCCGCCTGGACCTGGTGAACTACGACCGCGGCACCCGCGAGGGCTACCGACGGGTCAACGCGCTGTTTGCCGACCGGCTGGCGCCGATGCTCAAGGACGATGACATCGTCTGGATCCACGACTACCACCTGATCCCGCTGGCGGCCCTGCTGCGCGAGCGCGGCATCGGCTGCCGGATCGGCTTCTTCCTGCACACCCCGATGCCCTCGGCCGACCTGGTCTCGGCCATGCCAGACCATCAGCGCTTCTTCAGCACGCTGTATGCGTATGACCTGGTGGGCTTCCACACCCGGCGCGACATGGAGCGCTTCCAGGCCTACGTCCGTCTTTACGGTGGCGGCCGGGTGATCGCCGATGGCGAGCTGGAAGCCCCCGGCGGGCGCCGGTTCCGCACCGGGTCGTTCCCGATCAGCATCGACACCGCTCTGATCGCACAGCAGGCCCGCATTGCAGCCACCAAGCCCGCTGTGCGCGACCTGCGTGGCAGCCTGCGTGGGCGGCTGCTGGCCATCGGCGTGGACCGGCTGGACTATTCCAAGGGCCTGCCCGAGCGCTTCCATGCCTTCGAGCGCTACCTGGAGCGGCACCGCGATCAGCGCGGCAGCCTCACCTTCCTGCAGGTCGCGCCGGTCTCGCGTGGCGAGGTGCCCGAGTACCAGATCCTGCGCAGCCAGCTCGAGCAGATCGCCGGCCACGTCAACGGCGCCTATGCCGAGGCCGACTGGACCCCGATCCGCTACGTCAACCAGAACTACAGCCACACCCAGCTGGCCGGCTTCTACCGCACCGCGCGGCTCGGCCTGGTCACGCCCCTGCGCGATGGCATGAACCTGGTCGCCAAGGAGTACGTCGCCGCGCAGGATCCCGAGGATCCGGGCGTGCTCATCCTGTCCATCCTGGCCGGTGCCGCCGACGAGATGAGCGAAGCACTGATCGTCAATCCGCACGACCTGGACGGCGTTGCCGACGCCATCGCCACGGGCGCCGACATGCCCAAGGCCAAGCGCATCGAACGCTGGCGCGCGATGATGGACCACCTGGAGCGCCACGACATCAATGCCTGGCGGCAGTCCTACCTGCAGGCGCTGGAAGCGGCCTGAGGCGCGCCCCGGGGCGTCGAGGTCGACGTTCTCCAGCGTGATGGGTTCCGATGTGGACTGCCCTCCGCGCAGCGAAGCGCGTTCCACGCACAGGGGCGTGCCCTGCCCTGTAGGTGACGGGCATCAGCGATGCCGGCCTTCCGCAATGCCCGGCCCGGCAATGGCGGTTCCGGTCTCGCCGCACTGGCCGGACTTCGGGTCGGCGGCGGCGTCGAATCGACACCCGCCCCATGCTGCGGCGAGACAGCTCCAAGCGTCGCTCCCTGCACGCTCGCGGCCGCGCGGCATTCACCTTCCAGATCGCTGAAAAGCGACACGCTCCAGCACGAGACGGAGCGGCGACCGGACATCTCGAAGTGCAATTGAGAAGTCGCCACCTTGCGCACAAGGCGCTCGAATCGCGCCTGCCAGCTGAACCGGGCCTCCGCACCTACAACCGCGTCAGCGTGAAGAAAATCGCCTTCATTTAACGTTTTTCTACGTCGGCATTAGCCTTGCGCGGGACGGGGCGTGCATCAACATGAAGCGTCCCTGTTCGGCAGCCTGAACCGCACTCGGCATGCCGGGAAGTGTTCATCTGCAAATTCCTACGGTGTGCTCCGTCCCGCCGCTGGTGGGCCTACCGCAAACAAGAAACGAAGAGGTACACCCCATGAATTCGATTCGCCTCATTGGCCTGGCCCTGGTGCCGCTGCTCGACGCTCCCCCGGTTTTCGCGCAGGACATGGTCGGTGCCGCCACCGACGACGGCACGCCCCATGGCGTGGCCACCAACAGCACCACCGGCGGTGATGCCGCGGCCGCCTACAAGAAGTGGGCCGTGGTCGGCAGCGCCACCATGATGAAGCCTTCCTCGCGCCCGCTGGATGGCTCCAGTCTGGACGTGGACGGCGACACCGCGCCGACCATCTCGGCCAGCTACTACGCGACTCCCAACATCGCCGTGGAGCTCTGGGGCGCGGCCGACAAGTTCAAGCATGACGTCGGCGACAACAACGGCAAGATCGGCAGCGTGTCGCAGCTGCCGGTGGCCATCAGTGGCCAGTACCACTTCGGCACTTCGGACCAGGTGTTCCGTCCGTTCGTCGGCGTGGGCTACTACCAGTCCAACTTCAGCAACGAGAAGCTGGGCAGCGTCCCGGGTCAGCACGTGGCCGTCAATGACGCCAAGGGTGCGATCGGTACGGTCGGTGTCGACATGAATATCAACCCGAACTGGTTCGCCCGCGTCGACGCGCGCTACATGGACAGCTCGCCGGAGGTGACCGTCAACGGTCATGGTACCGGTCAGGATCTGGACCTGAATCCGTGGACCGTGGGCGTGGGTATCGGTGCGCGCTTCTAAGCACTGAACAACGACGTTGACACCAACGGCGGCGGGCCCTGTGCCCGCCGCCGTTTTCGTTTGCGCGTGGGTGCGGCAGAAGCACGCGGTGCACACGATGCGCTCACCACACCTTCGCGCGAGGCTGGTCAGCATCGTCTGCCTTGATTCCGACCAGGAGATTTCCATGCCCATCGTCCGCCTGCGCATGACCGGCGACCAGGACGCCACCCTGCAACTGACCCACGCGCTGGAAGCCATCGAAGGCATCGAGCACGTCGAGGAAATCGAAGACCTGATGCCGCACATGGACGACGAGGATTCCAGCTCGGCCGGCCTGAGCGACGATGCCGCCCCGGGTTATTCGGTGATCGAGGTCGAGGCACCCAACGATGAAGGCGTCCGTCGCGTGCGCGAGGTGGCCGAGCGCGTCGCGCGGGTCACCGGCAGCGCCATCGAAGTGCTCAACGACGAAGACGACGAAATCTAGCGCGCGCCACCGCGCCGACCGCGCGGCAATCGCCAGCGCAAGCCCCAGGCCGTGGCCAGCCCGTGTCCCAGCAGCAAGCCACCCAGCGCGAACAGCGTGGTGTGGTCGAACGCAGGCAGCCACGGCAACGCCTGTTGATCGCCGATGCGACGCCAGGCGTCGACCACGCCGGCCGCAAGGCGGACCAGCACCAGCAGCACCAGGACCGCGGCGAGCCACGGGCTGGGCGTGTGGAAGCTGCCCTGGGACGTATGCTCCACGCGGCCCAGGACAATCCCCAGCCCGCCTGTACACAGGCCAGCACCCAGGCCGATCGCCGCATAGGTCAGCGCGCCCGGCCACCAGTGCCCGGTGACCGCCATGCCCATCAGGTAGAGGACGGTCGACGCAAGGGCGAACCAGGCATTGAGCCGCACCAGCCAGGGCAGCAGGCGGCGCCTGGCCTTGCCCTGGCGGAACCGCAGGTACAGCCACAGCGGCAGCAGCAGGACCCAGGCCAGCAGGACCACCAACACCACCACGGCCACGATCAGCAACGGCACGCGGCACGCTCCTGCATCACTGCGGGCGTGGCGCGCCTCACGGGTGCACCTGCCCGTCCGCGGCGACACGACGCTCTCGCCGCAGCAGGTACAGGCCACTGGTCACGATGATGCCCACGCCTAGCCAGGTCACCGCGTCGGGCAGCTGCCGCCACAGCAGCAGGTCGGCCAGCACGCCCCAAATCAGGGCCGAATACTCCAGCGGCGCGATGCGCGACGCCTCGCCATGGCGGAAGGCCTCGGTCAGCGCCATCTGCGCCAGTGCACCGGAAATGCCGATGGCGATCACCGGCCACAGGTCCGCGCGTACCAGCCGCGTCCAGTCCGCCCACGCCAGCACGCCTGCGAACACCGCCATCATCGCCACCAGCCAGACCACCATCGCCTGGCTGCTTTCGCGCGGGGCCATCGCGCGGGTGGTGAGGATACTGGCCGCATAGCACGCCGCCGCGCCCAGCACCGCCGCGCCAGCCGCCGTCCACAGGCCCGCACCGGTCGGCCGCAGCACCACCAGTACGCCCAGCAGCCCCAGGACAATGGCGGTCCAGCGCCGCGGTCCCACGTGCTCGTTCAGAACCGGGCCGGCCAGCGCGGTGACCAGCAAGGGGGCCGCGAAGGTCAGCGCGTAGGCGGTGGACAGCGGCATGCGCGCCACGCCATAGACGAAGCCGGCCATCATCCCGATGCTCAGCACGCCCCGCAGCAGGTGCAGCGGCCAGCGCACCCGCAGCAGCGCGCGCGGTCCCACCGTGACCAGCGCCCAGGCCAGCACCAAGGGCAGCGAGGATGCTCCACGCAGCGCGGCGACCTGCAGCGGGGCATGGCGGGCGGCGAGCAGCTTCAGGCCCACGTCCATCACCGCGAACAACGCCACGGCGCAGAGCATCAGCCCCGCGGCGCGCCATGGCGGAGCGTGGGAGTCCATGGTGGGCGATTATGCCCCGCAGCCAGGCATGCAAGGACGTTGGCGCGAGCTTCGCGTTACCCTTTGCGACCCATTTTCACAGCAGGTGCGCCCATGCCCTCTTTCGACGTGGTTTCCGAGGTCAACAGCCACGAGCTCACCAACGCGGTGGATCAGGCCAATCGCGAGCTGTCCAACCGTTTCGACTTCAAGGGCGTGGACGCCAAATTCGTGCTGGAGGACAGCGTGATCAACCAGTCCGCGCCCAGCGATTTCCAGCTCAAGCAGATGGAAGACATCCTGCGCGCGCGCTTGATCGCGCGCGGCATCGATGCGCGCTGCCTGGAGTTCGGCGAGGTGGAGACCAACCTGGCCGGCGCGCGCCAGAAGATCACCGTCAAGCAAGGCATCGAGCAGAAGCTGGCCAAGCAGATCGCCGCCAAGATCAAGGAATCCAAGATCAAGGTCGACACCCAGATCAACGGCGACAAGCTGCGCGTCAACGGCAAGAAGCGCGACGACCTGCAGACCGCCATCGCCCTGCTCAAGC
This sequence comes from Pseudoxanthomonas sp. JBR18, assembly GCF_028198165.1. Classification (NCBI taxonomy): domain Bacteria; kingdom Pseudomonadati; phylum Pseudomonadota; class Gammaproteobacteria; order Lysobacterales; family Lysobacteraceae; genus Pseudoxanthomonas; species Pseudoxanthomonas sp. JBR18. The sequence goes on along the minus strand of NZ_CP116339.1, from coordinate 2,427,417 downwards.
AGTCCGAGTTCGAACAGCCGCTGCAGTTCGACAACTTCCGCGACTGAGCGTAGGGGCCGCGCGCCACCGGCTCAGCACCGTGCCGGTGGCAGGCTCGATCACGTCCTGGCGGACGTCGGCGGGAATCTGCTGCCGGTGAATCCCGTGTCCTGCCACAGCGGCGGCGAGAGGAAGTCGTCTTGCGTCATTGCCATTTCCTAAGCCCGATCGGGAGGCGATGACGCGAGCCCGCGTGTCCGGCCGCATGCGGCCCATCCTCTGTATCGCTCAAGCCCGCGAACCCGCCTCGGCGCGTCATCGCCGCGCCGGCACTGTCCAGATACCGGGCAGTGCCGGCCACGGCCGGCGCGCTAGAAGGTGTACTTGACCGTGGTCTGCAAACGCGCCAGCTCGCCCTCGGCATCGTTGGCCAGTTCGCGCGTGCCCCAACTCAGCTCGGCGCCCACGTCCAACCGCGGGAACGGCGAGTAGATCAGGTTCACGCGCCAGGACTGGGTGCGCTCGGTCGCCGACTGGCCCACGGCGGCCTCGTCCACCGCGATGTAGGCCGCCGAGTAGGCCAGCGTGCTGCGCAGGTTGCCGGTCCAGTTGTGACGCCACGCCGCAAAGCCGGCGTAGGTGTCCTGCGCCTTCAGTGAGCCGTTGCCATCCAGATAGGCATCGGGCACCAGGCCGAAGGCCAGATAGCGCCCCAGCCCGGAACCACCGCTGACCGTGTACTGGAACAGGTCGCTGGGGCTGACCTTGAACGAGCCAGCCACGCTCAGGCCGAAGCCGGTCGCCCGGTCGTCGCGGGTGCGCAACTCGCGCGCGATGCCGCCCACGCTGAAGTGGCCCCAATCTCCCTTGGTCATCCAACGCGCGGTCACATCCGGCACGGTGTTCTCGCCACTGCTGACCTGGGCCGGGCTGCCGGCCTGATACCAGGTCTGCGGGTTCTCCAGCGAGAAGGACCAGTTGCCGGTGCTGTAGCGGATCTGCGCTTGGCGCGCGAACAGCGTGCCGTCGACAATGCCCACGAAATCGACCGTTTCCGGCAACGAGCCCAGATCCATCAGGTTGGTCCAGGTCTGGCCGGCCAGCCAGTGGTTCCACTGCACGTAGGCATGGCGCAGCGTAGGCGGATAGCCATTGGAGAACTTCTCGTTGGCCACGTTGTTGTTGCCGCCGCCGAAGAAGTCGAACTCGACATAGCCCTTGAGCTTGTCGCCGGCGTCGGTCATCCGGTCCACGCCGAACCAGATGCGCGAGAACTGCGCGTGGAAGTCGGTATAGCTGTCGCTGGGGCCGGCATCGACCGGCGTCCCGGCCGGAAAATAGAACAGGCGGCCGGGCGTGCTGTCGGTGATGGTGCCGTCGCTGGTCCAGGTGGACATCATGTCCAGCTTGATGAAACCGCCGAAGCTGAAGTGGCTGTCGCCACCGGCCACGATGGCGGTGTTCTGGATGGGCGCGCGTGGCGGCGTGCCTGCGGCCAGCGCCGGCGAGGGCGCGAGCGCGCCACTGGCCTGCACGCCAGGTCCCTTCAGCGGCGTGTTGCCGGCGACTGTCGCGGCCTGCAGTTGCTGACGGGCATCGACCAGCTGCCCCTGCTGCTGTTGGACCATCTGCTTGAGGGCCTGGACCTCGTTCTCCAGCTGCGCGATGCGCGCATCCTGGGCCTGGTCGCTTGCCGACTGGCCCCAGGCCACGCCAGGTGCGGATAACGCAATCGTGATGGCGCAGGCGAGCGATGCGCGCCGCACGGCCATGGTCAATGAATCCATGCTTCCCTCCCAGGAACAACGGTGATGTGTGGATGGAGCGCCGCCGAACGCGGCGACGCGGTGGAACTTCGATGGGCAGGCCCGGCGAGCGCATCGGTGGCGCGTCGCCGGATCCAGCGGTGTGTGGGTTTCCCCTGATGCCTCAGCGCGACGTCGATACCACCGGCGCCGCGGGAACCCGCCCGCGTCGCCACTGCAGCAGCACGTGGGTCCCCATCCCGAACAACAGACTCCAGAACGCCGCCCCCAGCCCGAACAGCGACATGCCCGACGCACAGACGATGAAGGTCACCAGCGCGGCATCGCGATCGCGCGCATCGGCGACCGCGGTGGTCAGCGCACCGACGATGGTGGGAAACAGCGCCAGGCCCGCCAGGGTGGCGATCAGCTCCCTCGGCAGCGTCGCGAACAGCGCCAGCACCGTCCCGGCACAGGCGCCCAGCAACAGATAGACCACACCCCCGGCGACACCGGCGATGTAGCGCCGCGCCGGGTTGGGATGGGATTCGGGCCCAGTGCAGATCGCCGCGGTCACCGCGGCCAGATTGAGTCCATGGCAACCGAACGGCGCCAGCAGCGCCGAGCCTGCCGCCGACCACGCCACCAGCGGGCCAGCGCCCGGGCGCGTATAGCCCTCGTTGCGCAGCAGCGCCACGCCCGGCACGAACTGTCCGGTCAACGCCACCACGACCAGCGGGATGCCGATGCTCACCGCCGCCTGCCAGTCCAGCTGCGGGGTGACCCACACCGGCCGGGTCAATGCGAGCGTCGGCATCGGCCCGTGCACCTGGCCGGTCGCGATCGCCACACCGACCCCGGCCACCAGGACCGCCACCACCGCATAGCGGGGAAACCACCGGCGCCCGATGAAGAACGCCGCGAACATGGTCAGCACCAGCGGCAGCTGGCCGGCCATGTCCACGAACAGCTTGCTGCTGAAGCCGAACAGGAGGCCGGCCAGCATGGCGGCGGTGATCGGCGGCGGCAGTCGCGACACGACCCGGTCGAACATTCCGGACAGGCCGACCAGGAGCACCACCGCGCTGGCCACCAGATAGGCGCCCACCGCCACGGGAAACGCGACGGTGGGCAACAGCCCCACCAGCAGGACCGAACCGGGGATGGACCAGGCCACCACCACCGGCACGCGGTAGCACAGGCTCAGCACCACGCCCAGCACGCCACTGCCGATGGCGATCGCCCAGACCCAGGAGGCCAGCAGGGCCGGCGGCAGCCCCGAGGCGGCCTGGAACACGATCACCAGCGGCCCGGCGAAGGAGATCAGGGTGGCGATCACCCCGGCCAGTACGGCCGGGAGCGAGGCGTCACGCAAGAGCCGGGAGAGGATCGGCATGGCAATGGCTCAGGGCGCGTTCGGCGCGATCACCACGCCGATCGGACGCGCCGCGGCACGTTGCTGGCTGATCGCGAAGACCAGCATGGCCAGGGCGCACACCGCCGCGGGGATGGCGAAGATCATGAAGCTTTGATGCAGCGGCAGCTCGCGTGCGAGCAACACGCCGCCCAGCGTCGGTCCCACGATCGCGCCGATGCGGCCCACGCCCGAGGCCCAGCCCAGCCCGGTGGAACGCACCGAGAGCGTGTAGAGCTGGGCGACGCTGGCATACAGCAGGATCTGCGTCCCGATCGTGGTCGCGCCGGCCACGAAGACCAGGGTGAACAGCACCGGCACCGCCGGCACCTGGCCGATCAGCGCGATGGACAGGGCGGCGGCCACGAAGAAGCCCACCACCACCTTGGGCAGGCCGAACCGGTCCCCCAGCCAGCCGCCCGCGATCGCACCGGCCATGCCGCCAAAGTTCAGCGAGAACAGCGTCAGCAGGCTGGCCTTCTGCGCGTAGCCGGCCTCCTGCATGACCTTGGGCAGCCAGGAGCTCAGCAGGTACACCAGCAGCAGGCAGCAGAAGAAGGACAGCCACAGCATCAGGGTGCGCAGGGTGCGTTCATGGCGGAACAGCTCGGCCACCGATGCCGCCGGACCCTTGGACTCGGAGAAGACCAGCTCGTCCTGGGCGCCGAGCGCGGTGGCGCCGTCGAGCCTGGCGAAGATGACGCGCGCCTCCTGCTGGCGGCCTTGGCGGATGAGGAAGCCCAGCGACTCGGGCAGCTTCCACAGGATCAGTGGCAGCGCCAGCAGCGGGACGGCCGCGGCCCAGAACATGGGCTGCCAACCCATGCTGGGGATCAGCCAGATCCCGAGTATCGCCGCGACCATGCCGCCCACCGAGTAGCCGCTGAACATCAGCGCGACCATGGTCCCGCGCATGCGCTTGGGGGCGTACTCGTTCATCAGGGCCACGGCATTGGGCATCAGGCCGCCGCAGCCCAGCCCGGCGACGAAACGCAGCGCCTTGAACTGGTCCGGATTGCTGGCGAAGCCGGTCAGCAGGGTCGCCACCGTGAACAACAGGAAGCTGATGGCGATGCCCCGCTTGCGGCCGATCCTGTCGGCCAGCGGCCCCAGCACCAGTGCACCGAACATCATCCCGAACAGCGCCCAGGCCTGCAGGATGCCCGCCTCGGGCTTGCTCAGGCCCCACTCCCGCATCAGGGTCGGCAACACGGTGCCGGCCACGAACACGTCATACCCGTCCACGATCAGCAGCAGTGCGCACAGCACCACGACCGACCACTGGAACCCACTGAATCGACCCTTGTCGATGAAATCGTTGACATCGATGCTGCGCATGATCTCCCTCCCAGGAACACACTGCGGTTGATGAAGGCCGCCCCGGAAGGCTGGCCATGGATGTTCAGCCGGTGTCGCCTCCGGCAACGGGCAGCACCGAGCCGGTGATGTAGGACGCCTCGCGCGAGGCCAGGAAGAGGATCGGCGCGACCTGCTCGTCGAGGGTTCCGTAGCGCTTGAGGAAGCTCGAGGTGGTGACCTGCTCGACCACCTCGGCCATCCAGGCTTGCTCCTGCGCGGTGTCGCCGGCGGCGTTGCGCGGCACGCGGCGTGGCGGCGCCGACGTCCCCCCGGGCGCGGTGGCGACCACGCGGATATTGCGGTCGGCGTACTCCATCGCCAGCGATTGGGTCACCGCGTTGATGCCCCCCTTGGCGGCCGAGTACGGCACCCGGTAGATGCCACGGGTGGCGTTGGAGGACACGTTGACGATGGTGCCGCCGTCGCGCGCCAGCAGATGTGGCAGCACTGCGTGGCAGCTGTAGAGGGTGGGCATCAGCGAGCGGCGGATTTCCGCCTCGATCTGGGCCGGCTCGAACTCGGCATACGGACGCATGCGGATCGCGCCGCCGACGTTGTTGACGAGGATGTCGATGCCGCCAAAGGTCTCGACCGCGAAGGCCATCGCATCGCGCGCACCCTCGTAGGTTTCCAGGTCGGCGTTGAAGGCCGCCGCCGGGCCTTGGGCTTCGGCCGCCACGTCCGCGACGAAGTCCGCCCGGTCCACCAAAACGACCCTGGCGCCCTCGGCCGCCGCGCGCAGCGCGACCGCGCGCCCGATGCCCTGCGCGGCCCCGGTGACCACCATCACCTGGTTGGCGAAGCGCTGGCTCACGCGGCCAGGTCCTGCGACCGGTTGGCCGGCGCGTTGGGGGTGAACTTCTCGTAGTAGAAGCCGGCCGGCTCGACCTTGAGATCGGTGAAGTGGTTGCGCACCGCATCGACCATCGGCGGCGGTCCGCACAGGTACACGTCGACTTGCCCGTCATGCAGTGCTTCGGGCATCAGGTGATCGGTGACGTAGCCGATCCTCGGGTGCCGCGAGGCCGGATCGACCACGCAGGTGTCGAAACTGAAGAAATCCAGGCGTTGCGCGAACCCCTGCAACTGCTCGACCAGGACCAGGTCCGCGCCGCGGGTCACCCCGTACATCAGGTACACCGGCTGCTCGCAGCCGCTGGCTTCCAGCTGCGCCAGCATGGACAGGAACGGCGCCAGGCCGGTACCACCGGCCAGCATCAAGACCGGGCGGGTGACCGGGCGCAGGTAGAAGCTGCCCAACGGACCGGTCAGCTCCAGCACCTGTCCCGGACTGGCGCTGTTCAGATAGCCGCTCATCAGCCCACCCGGCACGCGCTTGATCAGGAACGCGGGGGCATCCGAGCCCGGCGGCGAACTGAACGAATACGAGCGCGTCTGCCCACCGCTGCCGGGCACGGCGATGTTGACGTACTGGCCGGGCAGGAACGCCGGCGCATCGCCCAGCGCCTCCAGCTTGAGCTCCAGTGCGGCGTCCTGGTGCGGCACCACGTCCACCACCGCGGCCTTGAAGCTGGACGTGCCCGTCTTGCAGGCCGCCGAGGTCACCGGCACGGCCAGCGTGCAGTCGCTGGAAGGCACCATCTGGCAAGTCAGCACCAGGCCGGCCTGCGCTTCGTCCTCGGTCAGCGCTTCGTCGATGTAATCCTCGCCCAGATCGTAGGCGCCGCCCTCGGCGCGGCACTTGCACGTGCCGCACACGCCGTCGGAACAATCCATCGGCAGGTTGACCTTGGCGCGGAACGCTGCGTCCAGCACCTTCTCGCCGGGATGGCAGTCGATGAAGCGGGTCACCCCGTCCTCGAAGTTCAGTGCGATGCGATAGCTCATGGCTGTCCTCCTTCCACGCCGGTCAGATGTGGTAGACGTCGATGACCTGGCGGATGTAGTCGTTCTTCAGCACGATCTTCTTGCTGCTGATCAGGTAGCCCTCGCCGTCGCGGCGCAGGGTCACAAAGCAGGTCCCGAAGAACTGATCGGTGGTCTTGTAGCGGTGGCTCAGGGTGTGGAAGTTGTAGCGCAGGTCGATCTGGTCCCCGCGGTCTTCCACCACCTCGATGTTGTTGACCGCATGGCTGGTGCGCGGCTCGGGCGTGGAGGCACCGGAACGCTCGGTCTTGATGCGGAACACCCGGTCTTCCAGGCCGTCGCGGCTGGGATAGAAGATCAGCGAGATCTGCGAATGCGGATCCTCGGTGATCGAGTCGTCGTCGTCCCAGGCCGGCATCCAGTAGGTGACGTCCGTGGCGTAGAGCGCCAGCCAGTCGTCCCACTGGCGATCGTCGAGCAGGCGGGCTTCGCGGTAGAGAAAGGCCGCGATCGAGGGCAGGTCGTGGCTCACGTCGCATCCCCGCCAGCTTCGCGTGCGAGCGCCTTGCGCATCGCCCTGGCCCAGTACTCGTGCTGGCGCACGAACAGGCCTTCGTCCTCGCTGCGGCCGCCGCTCAGCAGCGGCTTGAGGCCCATCTTCTGCGCGTTCTCGTCCGCGCCCTGCACCCACAGCGGCGCACCGCGGCTCAGGTCGTTCCATTCGGCCGCGCTGCCGGCGTAGCCCTGCTGGCAGGCGCGGAATTCCTCCAGGTCATCGGCCGTGCCCATGCCCGAGACGTTGAAGAAATCCTCGTACTGGCGGATGCGGGTGGCGCGGTCGGCCGCGCTCTCGCCCTTGATGCCGAAGCAGTAGATCGTCACCTCGGTCTTGTCCACGCTGATCGGACGAGTGACCCGGATCTGGGTGGAGAACTGGTCCATCAGGTAGACATTGGGATACAGGCACAGGTTGCGCGTCTGCCGGGTGATGAAGTCGGCACGTTCGGCGCCCACGCGCGCGGCGATCTCCTCGCGGCGACCCCATACCGGGCGTACCTCGGGATTGAGCGAGTTGGTCCACAGCAGGATGTGGCCGTGCTCGAAGCCATACACCCCGCCCACGCTCTTGCTCCAGCCGTTGGCGTCCACCGCCTTGGTGCCGGTCTCCTTGCGCCGGCCCATGGTGGCCGAGTAGTTCCAGTGCACGGAGCTGACGTGGTAGCCGTCGCAGCCGTTCTCCATCTGCAGCTTCCAGTTGCCGTCGTAGAGGTAGGACGAGCTGCCGCGCAGCACCTCCAGGCCATCGGGTGCCTGGTCGACGATCTGGTCGATGATGACTTTGGTTTCGCCCAGGAACTCTTCCAGCGGCAACACCGCATCGGACAGGCTGCCGAACAGGAAGCCGCGATAGCTCTGGAAGCGCGCCACGCGCTTGAGGTCGTGCGAGCCACCTTCGCCGAACTGCGGCGGATATTCGGTGGTCTTGGCGTCCTTGACCTTGAGCAGCTTGCCGCTATTGCTGAAGGTCCAGCCGTGGAACGGGCAGGTGAAGCTGCCCTTGTTGCCGTGCTTGCGCCGGCACAGCATCGCGCCGCGGTGCGCGCAGGCGTTGATCACCGCATGCAGCTCACCGGTCTTGTCGCGGGTGATCACCACCGGCTGGCGGCCGATGTAGGTGGTGAAGTAGTCGTTGTTCTCGGGGATCTGGCTCTCGTGGGCCAGGTACACCCAGTTGGATTCGAACAGGTGCTTCATCTCCAGCTCGAACAGCTCGGCGTCGGTGAAGATCTCGCGACGGCAGCGGTAGACGCCGGCCTGCGGGTCGTCCTGCAGGGCGTTGGCCAGCAGGTGCTCCAGATCGGTGGGGGTGTTCTCAAGGATCGCGGACATGACATGGCCCTCCCGGACGGCGCCAGAGGGCGCGCGGTGTGTTGATGCAATGGCGTTTGGCCACCGGCGTTGCCCCTAACTAGCCAGGCCACGCCGGTGGCGAGTGGGATCAGGCGGCCGCGCGCAGACGCTCGACCAGCTGGTTGTCTTCCCCCTGCACCTTCAAGGTCAGCTCAAAGTCGAAGGTGATGTCCTTGTAGGCGTCTTCGGCAAAGCCCAGCGCCTGCCCACCGGTCGCATCGACCACTGGCGGCACCAGGCCATCGCGGGTAGCGAAGGCGAAGTCGTCCCACAGCAGCGGGTCGCCCTCGATGTTGAACTGGGTGGTGAGCTTGCGATAGCGGTCGGTGGTCACGAAGAAGTGCACGTGCGCCGGGCGGTTGCCGTGACGCCCCATCTTGTCCAGCAGCTGCTGGGTGGCGCCCTGCGGCGGACAGCCATAACCGACCGGCATCTTGGTCAGGAACTCGTAGGTGCCATCGTCACCTGTGCGCACCGCCCCACGCAGGTTGAATTCGCTCTGCGAGCCGGTGGGATCGAAGTGGGAATAGAACCCCTTGGAGTTGGCATGCCAGCACTCCACCAGCGCACCGGCAGCAGGCTTGCCGTCCGGGCCGGTCACGGTGCCGTGGATGCGCAGCGGTCCGGCGTCAGGATCGGCATCCTGGTCGATGCGCGCGCGGCGCTCGCTTACCGGCGCGCCGGCCACGTACAGCGGGCCTTCGATCGTGCGCGGGGTGCCGCCGGTGATGCCGGCGATGCGGTCTTCCTCGTCCAGGCGCATGTCGATGTAGTGCTCCAGGCCCAGGCCGGCGGCCAGCAGCGCGGCCTCGCTGTCCTGGCCGAGCTTGTTGAGGTAGTTGATGCCGGTCCAGATCTCGTCGGGAGTCAGATCCAGGTCTTCGATGGCCTTGAACAGGTCGGACATCAGGCGGTGCACGACCTGCTTGGTGCGCGCGTCGCCCTCGCTCGCGTCCAGGTTGCTGATGGTGCGCAGGAAAGCCTGCGTATCGGGTTTGGCGAAGATGGTGACGCTCATGCGGTTGCTCCTCTTGGTAGCGATTGCGGCCTGGACGCGTTCCCTCCCCAGGAGCGCATCGGATGTTGCGGATCGGGCTTAGCGGTCGTCCTCGTGCAGCGAGGACGGGTGCCGGCACAGGGGCATCACTTCGATGTCCATGTACGGAAACAGGGGCAGCGACAGCAGCAGGTCGTGCAGTTCGGTCGGGCTGTCCACGTCGAAGACCGACACGTTCGAGTACTGGCCGACGATGCGCCAGATGTGTCGCCACTTGCCGCTGGACTGCAGCGTCTGGAAGCGCGCCTTCTCGGTGGCCTTGAGGGTGGCGGCCTGCTCGGCCGGCATGTCCTGCGGCAAGCGGACATCCATGCGGATGTGGAACAGCATGGTCAGACTCCTGAGTGCGAAGCGGAGGAAACGGCGACCTGCACGCGGGCCCCGTCGCGACGAAACGCGGCCACGCGGTCCTCGTCCAACGCGATACCCAGCCCGGGCCCGGTCGGCACTTCCAGATGGAAGTCGCGGTAGGCCAGTGGGGTGGCGAGGATCTCTTCGGTGATCAGCAGCGGGCCGAACAGCTCGGTGCCCCACTGCAGGTTGGGGAAGGTGGCGAACACGTGCGCCGAGGCGATCGTGCCGACCGCGCCTTCGAGCATGGTCCCGCCATACAGGCCAATGCCCGCGGCATCGGCGATGGCGGCGACCTTCTGCCCGGCGATCAGACCGCCGGACTGCTCGATCTTGACCGCGAACACGTCCGCGCCGGCCATCTGGGCCAGGGCGAAGGCGCTGTCCGGACCGGTCAGCACCTCGTCGGCCATCAGCGCGATCGGAAAGCGCCGCATCAACCGGGTCAGCGACGCGGCCGAGGCCACCGGCTGTTCGGCCAGTTCGCAGCCGGCATCGGCCAGCGCCGGCAGGCCGCGCACCGCATCGGGCTCGCTCCAGGCCATGTTGATGTCCACGCGCACCGCGGCGCGGTCGCCGAGGGCGCGCTTGATCGCGGCGACATGCGCCACGTCTTCGGCCACCGACTTGCGCCCGATCTTGAGCTTGAACACGTTGTGTCGGCGGGCATCGAGCATCTGCTCGGCCTCGGCGATGTCCTTGGCCGTCTCGCCCGAAGCCAGGGTCCAGGCCACGCCCAGGCGATCACGCACGCGGCCGCCGAGCAGTTCGGACACCGGCAGGCCGCAGCGCTTGCCCTGCGCGTCCAGCAAGGCGGTCTCCACCGCGCACTTGGCGAAGTGGTTGCCCTTGACCAGCTTGCCCAGCCGCGCCATGAGCGCCTGGGCGCGAGTGGCATCGCTGCCGACCAGCACCGGCGCCAAGTAGGTGTCGATGGCCAGCTTCATGCCTTCCGGGCTTTCCGGGCCGTAGGCCAGGCCGGCGATGGTGGTGCCCTCGCCGATACCGACCATCCCGTCCGAGCAGTGCAGGCGCACGATCATCAGGGTCTGGCCCTGCATGGTGGCCATCGACAGCTTGTGCGGCCGGATCGTCGGCAGGTCCAACAGGAAGGTCTCGACGCGCTCGATGATGGGCGCGGCGGGGGGCACGGGGGTGAGGGCACGTTCCATGGGATCGATTCTTGTGACGCGCTCCCGCTTACGTCCAAGACGATCTCGGTCTTTCAAAATACCTATTAGGTATGATCTAGCCGAATTCGCCGCAGATACTCGATTTAATGCGGCGCAACATGGCCCTCAAGGCATAACCTAGACTTTGGTCGAAGGCATGGATCTCCGGCAGCTCAAGTACTTCGTCACCGTCGCCCGCGAGCGCAATTTCACGCGCGCGGCCGAGCACCTGCATATCGCCCAACCGCCGCTCAGCCGGCAGATCCAGCAAATGGAGGAAGAGCTTGGCGTGCAGCTGCTGGTGCGGAGCAGCCGGCCCATCCGCCTGACCGACGCCGGGCGCCTGTTCTACGAGGAAGCCCAGCAGATCCTGGGCCGCGTGGAGCAGATGAAGGACGCCGCACGCCGCGTGGGTCATGGCGAGCGGCGGGTGCTCAACATCGGCTTCGTGGCGTCCACCTGGTACGGCGGATTGCCCACGGTGATCCGACGCCTGCGCCAGGCCCTGCCGGACACCGAGATCCGCATGGTCGAGATGATGTCCCTGCAGCAGGCCGAGGGCCTCAAGAGCGGACGCATCGACATCGGCTTTGGCCGCATCCGCACCGCCGACACCAGCGTCGAGCGCTTGGTCCTGCGCGAGGAGCGCCTGGTGGTCGCCATCCCGCCCGCGTTCGCATTGGCGGCCGAGGACACACCGCTGGCACCGGCCGCGCTGAAAGGCCAGACCCTGATCGTCTATCCCAGCGCGCCCAGGCCGAGCTTTGCCGACCAGGTGCTGTCCTTGCTGCGCGATCACGGGGTGCGGCCGGCCGAGGTCCAGGAAGTCCGCGAACTGCAGACCGCGATGGGCCTGGTCGCCGCCGAGACAGGGGTCTGCATGATCCCGGCGGCCGCCCGCTTCCTGCGCGCCGACCTGCACTACCGCCTGGTCGATGACGAGCACGCCACCTCGCCGATCATCATGAGCTACCGTCACAACGAGGACGAGGCGCTGATCAATCTGCTCAAACAACTGGTTCGCGAGATGTACGCGGAAAAGCCGGCGTGGCTGGACACCTCCTACAATCGGCTGCACGTGCCCTAGGATTTCCTGATGCAGCCCCTCGACGTCGACAACACCCCCCTGCACGACCCCATCGCCGATACCCGCCACTGGCTGGAGAAAGCGGTGATCGGCCTGAACCTGTGCCCCTTCGCCAAGGCGGTCTACGTCAAGCAGCAGGTGCGAATGGTGCTCAGCGACGCGACCACGCCCGAGGCACTGCTGGAGCAGTTGATGGAAGAGCTGGTGCTGCTGCGCGATACGCCGGCCGAGGTCCTCGACACCACCCTGATCGTGCATCCGCAGGTGTTGGAAGACTTCCTGGACTACAACGACTTCCTGGACAACGCCGACATGGCGGTCGAGCAGCTGGACCTGCACGGCATCCTGCAGGTGGCCAGTTTCCACCCCGGCTATCAGTTCGCCGGGGCCGCGCCCGACGATGTGTCCAACTACACCAATCGTTCGCCCTGGCCCACGCTGCATCTGTTACGCGAGGACAGTGTGGAGCGCGCGGTGGCGGCCTATCCCGATCCGGACGTCATCGTGGACCGCAATATCGCCACGCTCGACGCATTGGGCGTGGAGGGCTGGCGGCGCCTGCTGGAGTCCTGATCGGTCCACGCCGCGCTGCACGCGCCGTGCATGCGTGCGTGGCGACACTGGGACTTTCCACACAGGACCGCATAAATGTCGCTGACACCGCCGATCACGCCCTGGAACCCTGCCCCGCTGGCCGGACGCGTGGTGATGATCACCGGCGGCGCGCAGGGCATCGGCCGTGGCATCGCCCAGGCGGTGCTGGGCGCCGGCGGTCGGGTCGCCATCGGCGATCTGGACGCCGAGGCCGGCCAGGCCTGCCTGGACGAATGGGGGCGCGGTGGGGACGCGTTCTTCCGCCGCCTGGACGCGGCCAGCGAGCGCAGCGTGGCCGCCTTCGTCGCCGCAGCGCTCAAGCACTTCGGCCAGCTGCATGGGCTGGTCAACAACGCCGGCCCGCCGGACCCGCACGTGCCGCCGCTGGACACAATGGATGCGGGCGAATGGAACCAGCGCCTGGCCAGCCTGCATGGCGCCTTCCTGTGCAGCAAGCACGCGCTGCCGGCGTTGCGCCAGGACCAGGGCGCCATCGTCAACATCGCTTCCACCCGCGCAACGCAGTCCGAGCCGCACAGCGAGGCCTACGCCGCCGCCAAAGGCGGACTGGTCGCCTTCACCCACGCGCTGGCAGTGAGCGAGGGCCCGCAGGTGCGGGTCAACTGCATCAGTCCAGGCTGGATCGCCACCGACGCCTGGCGCGCGCCGCAGCGTCGGCGTCAGCCCAAACTGTCCAAGGCCGACCACGCCCAGCACCCGGTCGGGCGCGTCGGGACCCCGGAGGACATCGCCACGCTGGCCGTCCAGCTGTTGGCGCCGACGCTGTCCGGCTTCGTCACTGGACAGGAGTTCCTGGTCGATGGCGGCATGACGCGCAAGATGCAGTACGCCTGATCGCCGGCCGTCGTCCGGCGCACCGGCTTACCAGGCCGGCTTTTCTGCCGCTTCCATCTCGGCGATGCGCGCCTTCAGGCGGGTCACTTCCTGCTGCAGCTGGTCCAGGCGCAGGCGCAGCTGCGGCAGGCTTTCCTCGGCCGGGGTGGCCGCTTCGGCTGAGGTCTCGGCAGCACGCTCGGGCTTGGCCCGGCGCTTGGATTCGCGCACGCGCTTGGCGGCTTCCTTCAGCTCGGCCACCCCGCCCTGCGCGGCGGCCTGCTGCTCCTCGGCCGGCAGCGTGGCGACCACCGCGGCGGTGTTGATCGACAGTTCGCCGGCACGCACGGCGGCGATGACTTCCGGCGCGGCCTGCTTCTGGATCTTCTCGATCGCCGCGACCTGGCTGTTGCTGAGCTTGGCGGCCTTGGCCAGCTCCTCGCGGGTGGGCAGCGCGGCCGAAGCCACCGGTGTGGTGGACGGCGCCGAGGTATCCCAGGGCGGGTTGCCGTCATCGGCGGCTTCGGCCGCGGGCGCCTCGGCCGGCACCTGGCGCGTGCGCTCGAGCAGGATGTCGCGCCGACGCAGCGCCAGCACGCCGCGCTGGAAGTCGGACACGCTGCGCCGGCCCAGGTGCTGGTCGATCATCCACAGGTGGACGTCCTCGATCGAGGTGAAGCGCGTGTTCTGCACGGTATTGAACGGCACGCCGTGCTTCTGACAGATCCCGTAGCGGTTGTGGCCATCGACCAGGATGTCCCCCCACAGCACCAGGGCATCGCGGCAGCCCTCTTCCAACAGGCTGCGCTCCAGCGCCGCGTGCTCGTCGGGGGTCAATGGATCGATGTAGGCCTTGAGGTCTTCTCTGACGACGATGTTCATGCAACTGCCGGGCGTGCGAGGGGGCGGCATTGTAGGCAGCCCGGACGCCCGCGTCGCCCTTGCATTCACCGCGGTTTTAAGCGTCGCGCCGGGGCGCTGGCAGGTGGGCCTCCAGCAAGCCGCGCGCGTCGTGCAGCGAGGCCACGATGCGGTGGCCGCGCGCGCGCAGCGCCGCATCGGGCACCACCAGGTCCGGTACCTGGATGACGATCAGGCCCGCGGCCAGCGCGGCGGTCACCCCGGCCGGCGAATCCTCCAGGGCCAGGCAGCGCGCCGGATCGGCCTGCAGGCGCTGGGCGGCCAGCAGGTAGATGTCAGGGGCGGGCTTGGGGTGGGCCACGTCGTTGCCGGCGGTGACCGCACGGAAATACGGCAGCAGCCCGGCGGCCTCCAGCTTCTTCGGCGCCAGCGGACGCTGGGTGGAGGTGGCCACCCCGCAAGGCACCCCGTGCGCGGCGAGCAGTTGCAGCAGCTCGTGGATGCCCGGGCGCAGCGGCACGCCGGCCTCGACCACCGCGTGGTAGAGCGCGTAGCAGCGCTCCAGCAGGCGGTCGATCTGCGCATCCTCGAGCCGTTCACGCAGGATCGCGCGGCAGGCCGGGCCGCTGTGACCGACCATGCGCAGCCAGAAGGCCTCCTCGATCCGCAGCCCGGCCTCGGCCGCCGCCTGCTGCCAGCACTGCAGCGAGGCGCGCTCGGTATCGAGCATCAGCCCGTCCATGTCGAAGATCACCGCCTCGGGCAGGAAGTGCAGCGCCGCAACCTGGCTCATGCGCCGCGCCCCGCGAACAGGGTCTGCAGGTCGCCGGCATCCAGCGCCCGCCACTGACCCGGCGCCAGGTCGCCCAGGCCCAGCCCGCCCACTTGGCTGCGATGCAGCGCCTCCACGTGATTGCCCACCGCGGCGAACATCCGCCGCACCTGGTGGTAGCGGCCCTCGTGCAGGGTCAAGCGCGCCTGGCGTGGGCCCAGCGATTCCAGTTCGGCCGGCAGCAGCGGCTTGGTCTCCGATTCCAGCAGCAGCGCGCCGCTGGCGAACGTCGCTGCCTCGTCGCCGCGCAGGTCCTGGGCCAGCGTGGCCTCGTACACCTTGGGCAACTGCGCCTTGGGCGAAATGATCCGGTGCAGCAGGCCACCGTCATCGGTGAGCAGCAGCAGGCCGCTGGTGTCACGGTCCAGCCGGCCCACGGTGGACAGCACCGGATCACGCAGACGCCAGCGCGCGGGCAGCAGGTCGTAGACCAGCCGCCCCGTGTCCTTGGTCGAACAGGTGTAGCCGACCGGCTTGTGCAGCAGCACGCACAACCCGGGGGCCGGATCCAGCGGCTCGCCATCGATTCGGATGGCGTCATGGTCGACGGGATCGTCGGTGTAAAGCACCTCGCCGTCCGCGTCGGTGACACGCCCCTCGCGGAACAGCGCCTGCACCTGCTTGCGGCTGCCATAGCCCAGGTTGGCGATGTGACGCACGATCTTCATGCGCGCGCCCCGGTCGCGGCGATCACCTTGAAGCCCGCGCCCTCCGCCGCCACGCGCACCTGCTCGAACCGCGACTCCAGCGCCGCTTCGTAGGGCAGATGGCGGTTGGCCACCAGCCACAGCTGGCCGTGGCGCCTGAGCGAAGCGGCGGCCACCTCGATGAAGCGCCGACCGATGTCCGGCCGCTCGCCGCGCCCGAGCGCATGGAACGGCGGGTTGCTGACGATCACGTCGTACTGCTTCGGCAGGCCGCTGGCCACGTCATGCCAGTGGACGCCCAGCGGCAGGCGCGCGGCGTGTGGGGCGAGGTTGTCCTCGGCCAGGTCGAGGGCGCGCTTTTCGGCTTCGAACAGATCCAGCGCGGTGATGCCGGCGCAGCGCGTGAGCAGTGCATCGGCCAGGAAACCCCAGCCGGCCCCCAGGTCGGCCGCCGTGCCACGCAGGGTCGCCGGCAGGGCATCGACCAGCAGTTGCGAGGCCGGATCGACGCGGTCCCAGGCAAACACGCCCGGTCGGCTGCGAAAGCGTCCGCCCAGGATCGAACGTACCCGGTCCAATTCCTTCCACTGCGCCAGCAGCGCCGCGTCATGCGCCCCGTCCAGCGGCGGGCTCCAGAACACACGGCAATGGTGCTTGGTCAACGAACCGCCCAGCCCGGTGAGCCGCGCCAGATCCTTTTCCAGCGACTTGGCACCCTCGTCATTGGCCACGCTGGCCACCACGCGCCCACCGGCCGCGCACAGCGAGACCGCCTGCGCCAGCAGTGCCCGGGCTTCGTCCTTCTGCCGCGGCGGCAGCAGCAGCACCAGCGGCGCGGACGCCAGCGCGGAGGCATCCGCCGCGACGGTCAGCCCTTCGCGCTGCAGCGCGTCGAACGCCGGCCGGAAGCTTTGGGTGCATCGCAGTTGCATGCCGCGCACCTCGCGCAGGGCCGGGCCCGGCCGGGCCCGCAGGAACAGCGCCTGCGTCACTGCGGTGGCAAACGCCGCGGTTTGCAGCGCGTAGGCCAGGGCATCGAGGGGAAGGTCGTTGGAGGCCAAGGCACTCACCAGGCAACAGCAGGGCGCAAAATTCTACAGCGCGGGACACGGGGCTTCAGGCGCACACGGGTGGGCCGCCATCGCCGTGTGACCCGCTGACGAGCGCGGCCGCCGCGCGCGTCCACCAGGCGACCAGCCCCGACCGCTTCTCCGGATGGCGCGCGCATCGAAATTATTTTCGATTAAGTGCTTGCACTTTTTATTTTCTCCCATTATCTTTCCCGCACCTCGCCGACCGGCGACCCATTCTGTTTCGACGACCGCCATGAAGCCCTCCTTCATCCAAGCCAAGCCAAACGCCCTGTGGCCCTGCCACGGCAGCGCGACCGATGGCCTGCGCGACCGTCGCAACCTGCGGGCAATGGCCCACTGACCTGACCGGATCCTCCTGACGGAAGATCGGTCACTCCGATCTTCCGAGGCAACGCAGACGCCCTCGGATTCACGCCGGGGGCTTTTTTAATGCGTCTGCAAAGGATCCGGGGCTGTATACCCTGCTTCACCCCACCCCCTTCCAACGTTGGAACCCGACAGGTTCCGCCCCGGGGCATCCGGGCGTGCATCCGCGCGCCTGATGCAGGGGCGCGGCTGCAACCGGCGCATGTGCGCCGCGTCCCGATGCCCCGATGCGGGCGGCGCAACGTGGATCACCATTAACTCCATCGGATTAACTCCGAGGGACAGCATTATCTGCGCAGCAACGCAGGTAATCGGGTTCGTTTTGCCTGGCATTTCCAGCGGCGTGGGTTGAGTCCCCACCCGGTGCGCGCGGCGCTGCCGTGGCGTATGCCGGAGATGCACAGCAGGACGGACACGACGCGGGCGGTAGCTCACCTGGAGAGAGCGCCGGAACACACCGGAGGGTCAGGTTCGAGTCCTGGACGCCCACCACTGGATAGCTCAGTTGGGTAGAGCAACGGACGATTAATCCGTCGGTCGCGGGTTCGAATCCCGCTCCACGCCCGAAAGGGCACATGACCTGTCACGTCATGACACCGGGCGCAAGCCCACCAGGAAACACCCCGTGCGCAAGCGGGGTCGCCTCGGCGACGGAATGCCGGGCGACAGGCGCAGCGCAGCGGCGGTCACACCGGGCCGATGCCCGCGTGGCTCGCGGCGACGGAAGCGGAAACGCAGGCATTCGCAGCCCACCGCGGTGCCCGGCGACCCGATCCGCCCGCCCCGACCCATCGCGCGCACCACGCTCCGTGCGATCGACGTGCAGCGGTGTTTCCACCTTCTTCCTTCTGCCTGCGGCGCGGTGTCGCAGGCGAGGTCCGCAGGTCTTCGTCGATCCGGCGTGCGGACCATCAGCAGAGATCGACGACACCAGACCACAAGGAGAAAGTGCCATGTTCTGGACCAAGCGGGTCGTGATCGGTGACGGCGAGCGCGGCCTGGTGTTTGCCAATCGTCAATTCCAGCGGGCGCTCGGCGCCGGCGTGTACCGCCTGTTCGACCCCTTCAACAAGATCGAGGTGCGCGTGCATCCGACCGTACCGGCCGAGTACGCCGGCAAGGACAGCGAGGTGCTGATCGCCGCGTTGGGCGCGCGCCTGGACGAGACCTTCGTGCTGGCCAACCTGGGCGCCGATGAGGTCGGCCTGGTGCTGAAGAACGGCAAGCTGGAAGACGTCCTGCCGCCCGGCACACGCAAGCTGTACTGGCGTGGGCCGGTCAACGTGGAGGTGCGCGCATTGCCACTGACCGCCGACCTGGAAGTTCCGGTCGAGGTCATGCGGCGCCTGCGCCAGCTGGGCGTGTTGTCCAAGCTCGCGGTGGTGGCCGACGTGCCGGCGGAGTTCGCCGGCCTGGTCTTCATCGACGGCAAGCTGGCACGCACGCTGGCGCCGAGCAGCACGGCCTTCTGGAACTTCCAGAAGAACGTGGTCGTGGATCTGGTCGACCTGCGCGTACAGGCGGTCGAGGTGCAGGGTCAGGAGTTGCTGACCCGCGACAAGGTCTCCTTGCGCGTCAATCTGGCCGCGAGCGTGCGTGTGACCGATCCGGTCGCTGCGCGCACCCAGGTCGCCAAGTACGCCGACCAGGTGTACCGCGAGCTGCAGTACGGCCTGCGCAAGTCGGTCTCGTGCAAGTCGCTCGACGAACTGTTGGGCGACAAGGCCGGGCTGGATGCGGAGATCTTCGCCGCCGTGCGCGGCAAGCTCGACGCATTCGGCGTGGAGGTCCTGGGCGTGGGCATCAAGGACGTGATCCTGCCCGGCGAGATGCGCCAGATCCTCAACGCGGTGGTGCAGGCGGAGAAGCAGGCGCAAGCCAACGTCATCCGTCGTCGCGAGGAGGCCAACGCCACCCGGTCGCTGCTCAACACGGCCAAGCTGGTGGAGCAGAGCCCGGTGCTGATGCGCCTGAAGGAACTGGAAGCCCTGGAGAAGGTGACCGAGAAGATCGAGCGCCTGACCGTGTTCGGCGGCCTGGATGGCGTGCTCAAGCAGCTGGTCACACTGAAGTAGCAACACCCCGCGCGCGCCGCATGGACGTGGCGCGCGCGGGTTCAAACCAAGGATCAAGGTGAAACTCATGAATATCCATTACGAATTGCTGCATGCCGAGGGCAGCGCCACGCCGATCAAGGGCTGGGTGCGCGGCGTGCCGTTGGACGACAAGGCCCACGCGCAGCTGCGCAACATCGCGGCCATGCCCTTCGTGGAGCCGTGGGTGGCGGTGATGCCGGACGTGCACTTGGGCAAGGGAGCCACCGTGGGCTCGGTCATCCCGACGCAAGGGGCGATCATCCCGGCCGCGGTCGGCGTGGACATCGGCTGCGGCATGGCCGCGGTGCGCACCACCCTGCGGGCTGAGGACCTGTCCGACAGCCTGGCCCAGCTGCGCAACAGCATCGAGCGCAGCGTGCCGGTCGGCAACGGCCGCGGCGGCGAGCATCACAAGCTGCCCGACAGCATCGGCACGCGCGTGGCGCAGTCGGGGTTGGTCGAGCGGCTGGACGCCATCAAGGCCAAGCACCGCAAGATCCGCACCGACAAGCTGGACGGCCAACTGGGCACGCTGGGGGGCGGCAACCACTTCATCGAGCTGTGCCTTGACGAGACCGGCGCGGTGTGGGTCATGCTGCACAGCGGGTCGCGCGGCACCGGCAACCTCATCGGCACGTACTTCATCGAGCGCGCGCGTGAGCAGCTCGCACATCGCGTGCTGGGCTACCACGTGCCGGACAAGGACCTGGCCTTCTTCATGGAAGGCGAGCCCCTGTTCGACGACTACGTGGAAGCCGTCTCGTGGGCGCAGGACTACGCCCGCGAGAACCGCGAGGCCATGATGGCGCGGGTGCTGGCCGAGATGCGTCACCGCCTGCCGAAGTTCCAACTGGAGAAGCTGGCGGTGAACTGCCACCACAATTACGTGCAGAAGGAGACGCACGCGGGGCAGGCGCTGCTGGTGACCCGTAAGGGCGCGGTCAGTGCCAAGGCGGGCGAGTTGGGCATCATCCCGGGCAGCATGGGCACGCGCAGCTACATCGTGCGTGGGCTGGGCAATGGCGAGAGCTTTCACAGCTGCAGCCATGGCGCCGGCCGCGTGATGAGCAGGACCCAGGCGCGCGCCAGCATCACCCTGGCCGAGCATCGCCAGGCCACCGCGCATGTCGAATGCCGCAAGGACGCGGCGGTGATCGACGAATCACCGGCTGCCTACAAGGACATCGACGCGGTCATGGCCGCCCAGACCGACCTGGTGGAAGTGGTCCACACCCTGCGCCAGGTGCTGTGTATCAAGGGGTAGTCCCAGGGCGCCACGGAGTGAATCCGTGACGCTCTTTCCATGCCTGTTGCTAAGATCCACTAGGCTGCTGCACGCGTCACGGGCGTGAATTACGATCTGCCGCTGCAAGGGTCTCCTCTTCGTGCAGGAGATATCCTGACCAAGGACCCTAGCTACGAAGGAACGTTCACCATGAAAAAGCGCCTGCCTGCCGCTGTCCTCACCTTGCTTGTCGCTGGCCTGACTGGCCCGACGAACGCCCAGGACCAGAAGACGATCTTTGACGTCGCTGACACCAGCCACGATGGCAAGCTCATCCGCGAGGAGTTCATCCTAAACGAGAAGGCTGGCTGAATTACACCGCGCCAAGCGACAAAGGCTGCAGGCAGGACAATGAATCGCCAGCTGGGCTAAAGTAGCTATCCTGCCTATCGACGCTTCCCCGCAGGACGCAACATCACCACAACCATCGAGGAGCGAAATGGAACTTCGAACAAAATATTCAGGCGCGCTGTTGATCGTCGTTTCGGTCTTGGGACTTCCCATGTCAGCCTTGGCTCAAAGCAACACTCCATCGGTGTCGGAGCTGTTCAACGCTGTCGACAAAAATCACGACGGTTACATTGATGGAGAGGAAGACAAAGCAGCTAACCGCGCACGCTTTGTCAAATTCGACACCAACGGCGACGGGCAATTTTCGCGTGCCGAAATGCTAGCCGCGAACCGCAAGTTCGGGCAGTCAGAAACACTTGCCCAGCAGGTGGCGCAGCTTTACCTGACCCGCATGGATACCAATCATGATGACGCCGCGAGTTGGGAAGAGTTTGAAATGTGGTCAAAGAAGAACATGTTCGACCCAATGGACATGGATCATGATGGAAAGATATCCAGGAAGGAATTCATTATGCAGGCATCTCCATCAGTGCCGTAGCTTGCTCAGAGGGACCGGAGCCATGCGGCAGAACTAGCCGCGTGTCGGATGTGGCATGTCGAACTGAGCGCCGATTCAATGCCGACCTGGCGTGTCGTTCGCGTTTTCCTGCCCATTCCACTTGCCGGAGTTCATAGCCGCCGGACAGACGCGAGTATATTGCTGCCAGGCGTCAAGATCCTTCTGCGTCCAGTCTCTGGGGCGGTAGTATCCGTAGTTTTCTGGACATGATGTTGTAGGGATCGAACACCACAATGGCCAATGTGGAATCCATGGTCCGGTATACTGCGGAATTGGCTCCCACGCGGTATCGAAGTAATCCCCGTCGCGCTTCCACCCTTCGGTACAAAACACAAAGGGATCGTTGTCGCGGTATCTGATGACTTCATAGAAGTTGCCGCTCTGCGCGACCGCGTGAGCGGACAAACCCGCGAAAACCAATGCAATCCAACGCTTCTTGGTCATGCTTACAACTCCTTAGAGGGCTCGAACTGCCCGACCAACGTCCCAATGTCAGTACTAGCACGATAGTCCAGAAGAGCTGCTGCCCTCAAGTCATCGAGAATAATTCATTGCCGCTGGCCTCCCGGCGGCCTTCCGAATTCATTGTGTGTCAGCCGCCCGTCGCCATTGCGGTCAAGCGCGCGGAAAAACTGCTTTGCCGCCTTGCGGTGCTCGTCGCGTGAGATGAACCCATCCCCGTCCAGGTCTTTTTGCTGAATGTCCGTGGCCGCAACAGCGCTGACTGCCGCTGTGGGCAAGGCCACCGGCGTGCCCGGCTGCTGGCCGTAGACATGGGTGCGCAGCCAGACCTGGAGCTCGGCATGGCTGATCTTTCCATCGCGGTCGGCATCACGCTCGTTGAAATCAACGTCGACGAAGGCCGCGTTCTCCTCGCGATCGATGACACCATCACCATTGCGGTCGGCGCGCCTGAAGGTGTCCTCCCGCGTCTGCGCATCAACGCAGGTGGTGAACAACAGCAGCGTCATGCTGACGATTGGGGCGGCAACGCGCATTTCGCATTCCTTCGCGAGTGTTCGAAAGTCAAGGCTAAAACGTTGATCGCGGCACTGTGAAGACACCCTGGGCCACAGTCCCCTGTCAACGGCTCTTGACCTTCCGGTCCCCCAGCAGCGCGCTGATGACGATGCTGGCGCCGAGGATGGCGCCGATGAAGAACAGAATCAACGCCACGGCCGGGTAGCCGAACAGCGTGGTGGCGGTGGGGATGCGCATCATCAGCGCCGAGGCCAGGATCAGCGCAGCGGTCACCACGCCGGCGGCGACGCGGTTGGCGATCTTCTGCAGGCTCTCCATCAGGTGGGATTCCTCCAACCCGGAGATGCGGATCTGCAGTTTGTTCTCCGAGAGCAGGCCGAGGATATCGGAGAGCCTGCGCGGGCCTTCGCGCGCCAGCGACTGCAGGTCCATCAGCTCGCTGGCCATGTTGGGCGAGGAGAAGGACTGGCGCAGGCGGGCGCGCATGACGTGCTGCAGGTGGCCCTCGACCACCGCCTTGGCATCCAGCTCGGGCGAAAGCGCGCGGCACACCGTGTCCAGGTTGAGCAGCGCCTTGCCCAGCAGTGACAGTTCCGGCGGCGTGCGCAGGCCACAGGCCATGGCCGTGCGGACCAGGTCCAGCACGGTGCGCCCTTCCGAGATCGTGCCGGCATGCGCGGAATAGCGACTGATCAGCTGGCCGATCTCGCGATTGAAACGTTCGCCGTCGAAGTCTTCCAGCTGCGTGCCCAAGGCGAGCATCTCGCGCGCCACCGACTCGCCGCGGCCGTCGACCGCGGCGAACAACAGCTTGAGCAACGTCTCGCGCTGGCCGGGCGGCACATTGGCCACCATGCCCAGGTCGAAGATCGCCAGGCGGTTGTCCGGGGTCACCCGCAGGTTGCCCGGGTGTGGATCGGCATGGATTTCGCCATGCACGAAGATCTGGTCCAGATAGCCACGCAGCAGGGCTGAGGCCATCGGCAGCATGGGCTGTTCGATGCGGCGCACGGCGGGCACGTGGTCCACGCGCACGCCTTCCACCAGTTCCATCACCAGCACCCGGCGCCGGGTGAGGTCCCATACCGGGCGCGGCACCATCAATTCGGGATAGGCATTGAGGTGCGAGGCGAAGCGCTCCAGGTTCTCGGCCTCGGCCACGTAGTCCAGCTCGGCCATCAGGGTGCGGCCGAACTCCTCCAGCCAGTCGGTGAAGCGCACGCTGCGGCCCACCTTGGTCAGCCGGTCGGCGGCCGTGGCGATGGAGCGCAGCATCGACAGGTCCGACATCAGGCGCTGGGCCACGCCGGGCTTCTGCACCTTGACCGCCACCGGCGTGCCATCGCGCATGATCGCGCGATGCACCTGCGCCAGGGAGGCCGTGCCCAGGGGCTGCATGTCGAAGTCCTGGAAGACCTTGCTCAGGCGCACGCCCAGATCGGCTTCCAGCGCGTCCCGGATCTGCTCGGAGGGAATCGGCGAGACGTCCTCCTGCATGCGTTCCAGCGCCACCGCGTACGCGGGCGGCACGATGTCCGGACGCGTGGAGAGCATCTGGCCGAGCTTGATGAAGGTCGGCCCCAGGGCCTCCAGGTCACGGCTGAACTCTTCGGGCGTGCCATCGTCGATGGTCACGTCCTTGATCAGCGAATCATCGGAGAACCCGGAAAAGACCCCCGATTTCCGGTACCGGAACAGGAACCGCATGATCTGCCGGCGACGTTCCATGGCGCCCTCGCCCTGTGGCGCGGCGGCCACGGCCGGCGAGGGGCTGGTCCCGGATTCGGTCATGGTCGGAAGGTCTCGAGGAAGGCAACCATGATTGTGTGAACAGGCCGGTCACAGGGCAGTGAAGCCCGCCCGGCGCGCCGCGCTCACCCCTGCAGTTCGCGCAAGGTCACCGATGGCGGCGCATCGAGCACCTTGCGCGTAGCGAACAGGCCAGCAATCAGCGCGGCCAGGACGCCGACCAGACCACCGACCAGGGCCAGGGTCCAGTTCGGCGCCCACGGCAGGTCGAAGACCTTGACCGCCACCACGCCAGCCAGCACCGAGGCGGCCACCGCGGCCACCAGGCCGGACAACAGGCCGATCGCCGCGAACTCCGAGGCCTGGGCCGCGCGCAACTGGCGCCGGCTGCCGCCCAGCACGCGCATCACCCCGCCCTCCAGCAGGCGTTCGTCCTGGCTGGCGCTCACCGCGGCCATCAGCACCAGCAGGCCAGCGGCCAGCGAGAACCAGAACACCACTTGCACCACCGTACTGACCTGGTCGGCCGTGCTGCGCACCTGCTTGAGCACCTGGTCGATATCGATCACCGACAGGTTGGGAAAGGCTTGCACCAGCTGCGCGGTGAAGCGCGGATGCCCGTCCGGCACCTTGACCGCCGTGATGTGGCTGGCCGGATAGTCCTGAAGCACCCCCGGCGAGACCATCACGAAGAAGTTCGGCTTGAAGCTTTCCCAGTCCACCTTGCGCAGGCTGGTGATCCTGCCCTCCAGCGTCTGCCCGGCGATGTCGAAGCTCACCGTATCGCCCAGCTTCCAGTGCAGATCCTTTGCGAAGCCCTCCTCGACCGACAGCTCCGGGGTCGGCGTGGGCGCCGGGCCCCAGAACTTGCCGGCGGTGATCGTGTTGTCGTCACGCAGCGTGGTCGCGGTGGACAGGTTGAACTCGCGCTCGGCACGGCGCCTGGCCTGGTCGTCCGCATAGTCCGCACCGCTGCTGGGCTGACCGTTGTGGCTGACCATGCGCCCGCGCACCATCGGGAACAGCACCGGCGCCGCCAGTCCCTGGGCCTGTACGAAATCGGCCACCGGCTGCACCTGGTCGTCCTGCACGTTGATGATGAAGCGGTTGGGCGCATCGGCCTGCAGCGCCAGCTGCCAGCGGTCCAGCAGGTCGGTGCGCACGAAGGTCAGCAGCAGCAACGCCATCAGCCCCAGCCCCAGCGCCGAGATCTGCGCCACGCTGGTGCCTGCACGCCGGCTGACGTTGGCCAGCCCGTAGCGCAGCGCGCCACGCAGGCGCCCGCGCAAGCGCCGCACCGCCAGGATCAGCAGCCACGCCAGGCCTGCCAGCACCACCAGCGTGGCGGCGATCCCGGCCAGCATCGCCAGCCCCAGCGTGGCCGAGCCCGCCTGCCACCACAGCAGCGCGGCCAGTCCGGCGAAACCGGCCAGCGCGACCAGCACGGCGCTGGGCTCGGTCGGGTCCAGATCGCGCCGCAGCACCCGCAGCGCGGGCACCCGCCGCAACGCCAGCACCGGCGGCGCGCCGAAGGCCAGCAGCACCACCAGCCCGACGCCGTAGCCGCGCAGCACCGGCAGCCAGCCCGCTGGCGGGATCGCCACCTTCAGGGCCTGCGCCAACCAGCCGCCGATGCCCCACTGCAGCGCGAAGGCGATGCCCACGCCGATCGTGCAGGCGATCAGCCCCAGCAGGATCAGTTCGCCCACATGGATGCCCACCAGCCGCGCCTGCTGCGCGCCGAGACAGCGCATCACCGCCACGCCGGACAGATGTCGCTCGCTGTGCCGGCGCGCGGCCATTGCCACCGCCACGGCGGCCAGGATCACTGAGACCAGCGCCGCCAATCCCAGGAAGCGCCCGGCGCGGTCCAGCGCCGAACGCACTTCCGGACGCGCGTCCTGGATGGTCTCCAGGCGCTGGCCGCGCCCCAGTGCGTCACGGGCGATGCCGGTGAATCGCTCGACCGCGCCGGCGTCTCCGGCGACCACCAGCCGGTAACCGACGCGGCTGCCCAACTGCACCAGGCCGGTGGAGGCCAGGTCGGCGGCGTTGAGGAACACCTTGGGCGCGACGTTGAAGTAGTCCAGGGCCGCATCCGGCTCCTGGGTCACCAGGGCAGCCAGGGTGAAGCTGGCATCACCCAGGCTGACGCGATCGCCCAGCCGCGCGCCCAGCGTGTCGGCGCCGGCGCGCGTCATCCACAGCGTGCCGGGCGCGGGGATGCCCTCGGCGGCATGCTCGGCCGGCGCGGCTGCCGTGGTGATGGTGAAGTGGCCACGCAGCGGGAAGCCTGCGCCAAGCGCGCGCAGGTCGCCCAGGCGCAGCTGCGCGTCGTCGCCGTCGCCCACGCGAATCATGGTGTTGAGCTCGGTGGTCTGCGTGCGGCGCAGGCCATCGGCCTGGGACGCGTCCAAGAGTCTGCCGGTGATCGGCGTATCGCTGCGCACCACCGCGTCGCCACCGAGCAGGCGGTTGGCCTCGATCGCCAGCGCGCGCCCGGCGCGATCGGTCACGAAACCCACCGAGGTCACCGCCACGACCGCCAGCACCAGCGCGGCCAGCAGGATGCGGATCTCGCCGGCCGCCAGGTCGCGGCGCAGCTGGCGCCAGGCCAGGCGCAGGGTGCTCATGCGCCGGCGACCAGGCTGCCGCTGTCCAGGCGCAGCACGCGCGTACAGCGCGCGGCCAGCGCTTCGTCATGGGTGACCAGCACCAGGGTGGTGCCCGCCTGCGCATTGAGTGCGAACAGCAGCTCCTCGATCGCCTGACCGGTGCGCTGGTCCAGGTTGCCGGTGGGTTCGTCGGCGAACAGCAGCGCCGGCCGGGTCACGAACGCGCGTGCCAGCGCCACGCGCTGCTGCTCGCCCCCGGAGAGCTGGCGCGGGTAGTGACTCAGGCGCCCGGACAGGCCGACATCGGCCAGGATTTTCTCGGCCGGCGCCTGCGGATCGGCATCGCCGCGCAGCTCCAGCGGCAGCATCACGTTCTCCAGCGCGGTCAGCGAGGGCAGCAGCTGGAAGTTCTGGAACACGAAGCCCACCTTCTCGCCGCGCACCCGCGCCCGGCCGTCCTCGTCCAGCGCCGAGAGCACCGCGCCATCCAGCGTGACCGTCCCGCTGCTGGGTGTATCCAGCCCGGCCAGCAGCGACAACAGCGTGCTCTTGCCCGAGCCCGAGGCCCCAACGATGGCGACTGTGTCGCCGTGCTCGATCTGGAAGGACACTCCATCGAGGATGGTCAATGTGCTGCCTGGCAGGCTGACCTGCTTGCCCAGTGACTGGACCTGCAGCACGGGCGTGCGCGCGGAAGTGAGGGGCTTGTCAGCGTGCAGCAGGGGGGAGTCAGCCATGATGGGAGTGTCTTGGACCACGGGAAGATGACGATGCCTTCAGCTTATGCGGCCATCCGCCGCTCCACGCAATGGTGGTTGGCCCTGGTGCTGCTGACATTCATGCCACCTTTGCTGGCGCAGGCACCCAAGGCCGCACCGGCCGCGTCCACCAAGACCGTGCTGGTCATGGGCGATTCGCTCTCGGCCGGCTATGGCCTGGGCCCGAACGAGGGCTGGGTGCCGCTGACCGTTGCCAGGCTCGGCAAGGAAAAGCCCGGCTGGAAAGTCATCAATGCCAGCATCAGCGGGGAGACCAGCGCCGGAGGCGCTTCACGCATCAACGCGCAGCTGCAGCGGGTCAAGCCGGCGGTGGTGGTGATCGAACTGGGCGCCAACGATGGCCTGCGTGGCCTGCCGTTGGCGCAGACCAAGGACAATCTCGAGAAGATGATCACCGCCTCGCAGGCCGCCGGGGCCAAGGTGCTGCTGCTGGGCATGCGCATGCCGCCCAACCTGGGCCGCGCCTACACCGAGGGCTTTGCCGATAACTTCAGCGCCCTGGCCAAGCGGTATGGGACAGCATTCGTGCCGTTCTTCCTGGAACCTGTGGCCGGTGACCGGGCCAACTTCCAGGCCGACAACCTGCATCCTACCGCCGCAGCGCAGCCGCGGATCCGCGACTACGTCTGGCCCAGGCTGGCGCCGCTGCTGGACTGACCCGGCGCGACCCGGTGTACCCCAGCAAGGGCCGCCTCGAATGGGCGGCCTTTGCATTTTCCCAATGCGGACTTCATGCCCATCCAACATGACGGCCGAGATGATCGGCCGGCCTTCCCCAATCGGAGAATTCCCATGTTGCGTGCCCTGTTCGTTGGTGGCGTGGTGGACAACAGCGAGATGGACATGGACGGCCCGCAGCCGCCCGTGCACTACCCGGAAAACGGCCACACCGGCCGCCCGCGCTATCGCCTGCAACTGATCGGCACCCAGGCCGACGACGTCGTCTACGCGGTCTATGGCGCGCCGGATCTGCCGCGCGAGGAAGTGCAGCGCGTGGCCGAGGAGCGGGGCTACGCCCGCCGCTTCGAGGGCAGCGAAGAAACTGTCGCCGCCTGACGCATCTCCCGCAGATCAGAACGAGCCGAGCGGTTCGACCTTGGCGACGGTATCAAGCCAGACCACGTGCTGGTGCGCAGGATCGTCCAGGTCGTCCAGCCGCAGCAGGCTGTTGGTCCCCTCCTGGCCGTCCATGTCGCGAAAGGTCTGGACAGTAGGCCGGACTGCGACCGTCCCGCGCAGCTGACCGCCGTCTTCCAGGGTCAGCTCGACCCGGGCTTCGGAGGGCAACTGGGTGACCAGGGCTTCGAGGCGGGCGATTTCGTCGCGATGGGTGTGCACACGTTGGGCAAGCTGGCTCATGGAAGCGTTCCTGCGGGACAGGCACGCATGATCGACTCGCCCGGCGAAAGACGGCGTCTAGGCCGAAGCCGACCCGCGGATCAGACTTTTCCTACGCGTGTCCGAGGCGGCGGCCGAGTGCCCCGCTTCGTGACGGCGCGCACGCTATGCCCCGTGGTGCACACCCGTGCACCGGACGAGGTTCGCCATGCAACGCGTGCTCTTCACCATTGCCGCAAGCGACCAGGGATGGCAGCTGTACGAAGGGGAACACGGACGATTCTGGTTCACTGATCGCGACGAAGCCCTGCACACGGCCAGCGTCATCGCCTCGAGCCTGCACGAACGGCACGGGATCTCCACCGCCGTGATCATGGACATGGCCGGGCGCGAAGCCGTGCTGGTCGCCCGCCACGGCTGATCGGGCAAGGCTCAGGCCGACAGCCCCGACAGTTGGCGCAGCGCCTGCTCGAAGGTCTCCACCGGTTGTCCACCCTGCAGCAGGTGCTGGTTGTTGAAGACGACCGACGGCACCGCATTGATCCCGGCCTGGCGCCAGCGGGTTTCATCGGCACGCACGGCTTCTGCATAACGATCGCTTTGCAGCACCGCGCGAGCCGCATCAATCGAAAGCCCGGCCTGCGCGGCGGCGGTGGCCAGCACCTCGTGGTCGGAGACGTCTTCGCCTTCGGTGAAATAAGCCGTCAGCAACGCCCGCTTGAGGCGCAGCTGTGCCGCATCGCCCTGTTCCCCGGCCCAATGCAGCAAGCGGTGCGCATCGAAGGTGTTGAAACTGCGCGTGCGCTTGTCCGGGTCGAAGGTGAACCCCAGCTCGGCGCCACGCGCGCGGATCGCCTCGTTGCTGGCCTTGTACTGCTCGGCGCTCATCCCATACTTGCGCATCAGCCGCTGCTGCAGATCTTCGCCGCCCGGCGCCAAGTCCGGATCCAGTTCGAACGGCTGGAAATGCAGCTCAAGTTGCAGGCCGTCGATGCGCTGCGCGGCCGCCAGCAAGGCCTGCAGGCCGATCGCGCACCATGGGCACACCACGTCGGATACAAAATCCACGCGGACCGGCTGTCCGTCGACCGGCCTGGCGGCAGGCGTTGCGCTCATGGCGATGTCTCGATTGAAGAAGCCCGCATTGCAGCGCGCGCCTCCCACCGACTCAAGCTTGCCAATGGGATGCTCCGTGCCGCGTCATCCATGCATCGGGCTGCCGTGACAACGCCAGGCAGGCATGAAAAACGCGCGCGGCAGTGAACATCGCCACTGGCGCCGCATCGAGCACCGTCGGGACTCGATGCGGCCGCCAATACCGGGTCGCACACCCGCCCGAGGTATTTCCTCGGGCAGCGGGCCGTGCGTGCCGGTCGTTTCGTTGCCGGACGTGGCGGATCGGCCATGGGCGGTGAAGCGACGCCCGCACTGGATGCGCGAGCGCTTCGCCCATGGCACACGCAGCCCTCAGTAAGGGCTGGCGGTGGGACGCACGATGATCTCGCTCACGTCCACCGCGTCGGGCTGGCCGATGGCGTAGGCGATCGCGTTGGCGATGGCCTCGGCGGGAATCGCCAGGGCGCGGAAATCGTCCATGTAACGGCGTGCGTCGGCATCGCTGATGTCATGGCCCAGCTCGGAACTGGTCACGCCGGGCGAGATCACGGTCACGCGCAGGTCCGTATGCTCCTGGCGCAGACCATCGGAGATGGCCAGCACCGCGAACTTGGTCGCGCTGTATACCGCGCTGGTGGGATACACCAAATGCCCGCCGATGGAGGAGACGTTGATGAACTGGCCGCTGCCCTGGGCCTGCATGACCGGCAGGCCGGCGGCGATGCCGTGCAGCACGCCGCGGATGTTGACGTCGATCATGCGATTCCATTCGTCGACCTTGCGCGCATCCAGGCGCGAGAGCGGCATTACGCCAGCGTTGTTGACGACCACGTCGACAGCACCGAACTCGGCCTTGGCCAAGGCCACGAGCGCTTCGACATCGGCCAGCTCGGTCACATCGATGGCCCGCCAACGGGCGCTACCGCCGGACTCGGTGATGGATTCGACCAACTGCTGCAGGCGGTCGGCGCGCCGCGCCCCCAGGACCACGTTGGCGCCCTGTGCGGCGAGCACGCGCGCGGTGGCCTCGCCGATGCCGCTGCTGGCGCCGGTGATGACGACGGTCTTGCCTTGAATGTTGGACATGGAAATGCTCCGTTGCGAGGGCCGGGCGACATGACCGGCCGGAGCCGCCACGATGCTCGGAGGCGCCGATCGGACGGTATCCGGTTCCTGCGCCACGATTGCCTGATCCTCCGAACCTGCACCACTGGCGCCCGAGCATCGCGACGGCTGCTTAGACTGACGCCATGGCGCAGCCCCCTTCGACCTCCTCACACCATGCACCGCCGGCCGATGTCCTGCGTTCCGCGCCGCTGCGCGAACTGGCCCAGCGGATTGAACGATCCACCAGCGGCAATGGCGTGCATGCCACGGCGTGGCCACCCCTGACCCTGGCCCGCGCCGACGCACCGGCGGCGATGGCCACGGTGGCGGTCCAAGAGCCCTCACTCTGCCTGATCGCCCAGGGCGGCAAGCAGGTGCTGCTGGGCAGCGAGGTCTTCGAGTACGACGCCTCACGCCACCTGCTCGCCTCGGTGGACCTGCCGGTCACCGGCCGGGTCACCAACGCCAGCACGGCACAGCCCTATCTATGCTTCATCCTGCGGCTGGAGCCGCTGGAGATCGCCACACTGGTAAGCGAACTGGCGCCGATGACGCATGCGCTTCCCGCACCCGCGCGGGGGTTGAGCCTGGGACCGGCTGATCCGGCCCTGATCGAGGTCGCCGTGCGGATGATGCGGCTGCTGGACACACCGGACGACCTGCCCGCACTGGCCCCGCTCCTGATGCGCGAACTGCTCTATCGCCTGCTTCACAGCGATCAGGGCGGCATGCTGCGCCACATGGCCGTGGCCGACTCGCCGGGCCAGCGCATCAGCCGCGCGATCGGCTGGCTGCGGACGCACTACCGGCAGCCGCTGCGCATCGACACCATCGCGCAGTACGCGCACATGAGCCCGTCATCGCTCCACCAGCACTTCAAGGCGATCACCGCCATGAGCCCGCTGCAGTACCAGAAGCAGCTGCGCCTGCAGGAAGCCCGCCGCCTGCTGCTGGCCGGCGCGTCCGATGCGGCCGGTGCGGGCCATGCGGTGGGCTATGAAAGCCCTTCGCAGTTCAGCCGCGAGTACCGCCGCCTGTTCGGCGCACCGCCCTTGCGGGATATCGCCAGGCTCCGCGCGCAGTAGCCGCGCCGCCAGCCCATCAACCATGCGGTAGCGCCTGCTTCAGCCCGGCCATGCCCTCCCACGGATCGCGCCGCAGGCGCGCGGCGCGCTGTAGCGCCTTGTCCAGCGTGAACGCACCAGGGGAACTGACCTTGCCCAAGTCTTCCCAGCGAAGCGGCACGGCCACGGTGGCGTGTTCGCGCGCGCGCAACGACCAGCTGCAGACGCTGGTGTTGCCGCGGCCATTGCGCAACCAGTCGATGAAGATCTTGTTGCCGCGCTGGTCCTTGCGCATCGTGGCGACGTAGCGCTCGGGCCGGTGCTGGGCCATCGCATTGGCGAAGGCCTCGCAGAAGGCCTTGACCGTCTCCCACGAAGGTCCAGGTGTGATCGGCACGACCACGTGCAGGCCCTTGCCGCCGGACAGGCGCACGAAGCTTTCCAGCCCGGCCTTGCGCAGGTTGTCGCGCACCTCGCGCGCGGCGGCCTTGGTCTGGGTCCACGACACCCCCGGCCCCGGATCCAGGTCGAACACCAGCCGATCCGGCCTTTCCGGCGCGGCCACCGTTGCCCCCCAGGGGTGCAGCTCCAGCGTGTTCATCTGCACCAGCGCCAGCACGCCCTCGACATCTTCCACATAGAGGTAATCCTCCTGGCCGCTCTTCTGCTTCAGCGGCACCGCATGCACGCCCGGCCCCAGCGAGGGGGCGTGGTGTTTCTGGAAAAAGCACTCGCTGCCAGCACCGTCCGGGCAGCGCAGCAGAGACAGCGGACGGCCGGCCAGTTCCGGCAGCAGCCATCGGGCGACGCGCCGGTAGTAATCGGCCACCTGCCCCTTGGTGATGCCATCGGCCGGATAGACGACCCGGTCCGGGTGGGTGATCGTCACCGCCTTGTCGGGCGCGGCGTCGTGCTTGAGATCGGCCATCGTCTTGTCCTCCCGCAGGCGTTTGAACGCGGCCTGGCGCAGCAGGCCCTCCTTGCCCCAGCCGCGATAGGCCACTTCGGCCAACAGTCGGGGCCTGACCCAATGCACGCTGCGCGCGTTGAACGGCACATGCGCCGGCAGCGCCACGGCGGCCTGGTCGCTGTGCAGGGCTTGCAGGCGCTTCAGCAGCACAGCCAGCGTGGCATCGTCGAAGCCGGTGCCGACACGGCCGACGTACTGCAGCACGCCGTCCTGCACGCGCGCCAGCAGCAGCGAGCCGAAGCCGGTGCGCGCGCCCTTGGGCGGTGTGTAGCCGACGATGGCGAACTCGTCGGACTGTTCATGCTTGGCCTTGATCCAGGTGCCGCTGCGCTGGCCCGCATAGGGCGCATCGGCGCGCTTGCTGACGATGCCTTCCAGGCCGGCCTTGGCACTGGCGGCGAGCACCTCCGCGCCATGCCCGGCCACGTGTTCGCTATAGGCGATCAGGCCGGGCCTGGGGCCGATCAGCGCCTTGAGCAGCGCCTTGCGTTGCACCAGCGGCGCGCGGCTGATGTCCACACCCGCCACGCCGGGCAGGTCGAACACCAGGTAGCGCAGCGGCGTCTTGGAGGTGCCCTCTAGGCTGCGTTGCAGGGCGGCAAAATCGCTGCGGCCCTGCGCGTCGATCACTACCAGCTCGCCATCCAGGCGTGCATCGCGCAGCGGCAGCGCGCGCACGGCCTCGACGATCTCGGGAAAGGTGTCGTTCCAGTCCAGGCCGTTGCGCGAACGCAGCCTGACCTGGCCTTCAACCAGATCGGCCAGCAGCCGATAGCCATCCCACTTGATCTCGTGCAGCCAGTCCTCGCCGGTCGGCGCGTGCGTGCGCAGGGTGCACAGCTGAGCCGCGAAACCGGCCGGGTACTGCGTGTCGCGCGCGCCGTCCAACGCGAGCGCGCGCTTGCGCCAAGCGGCGTCCCGCTTGGTGCCGGATCGCTTGGGCGGTTTGGCGACTTGTCGGGACGCTCCCTGCGGCTTTGCCCGGTTCGGGCAAGGCCGCTTGGCAGGCGGCGCGCGATCGACCAGATCGTCGGCCTCCTGGTCGGCGGCGAAGGCATCATCGCGCTTGATCAGCAGCCACTGCTTCTGCCGGCCCTTCATCTGCGTGCGCACCAGCTTCCAGGCACCCCCCAGCTTCTCGCCTGTCAGCACGAAATCCAGCTTACCCGCCGCGATCGCGGCCAGCGGATCGCCTTCGCTGGCCCAGTGGCCGTGGTCGAACACGTCCACATGCCCGGCGCCGTAGTGGCCTGCGGGAATGTCGCCCTCGAAGCTGGCGTAATCCAGCGGATGATCCTCGACCTCGACCGCGAGTCGCTTCTCCCCTGCGCGCAGCGATGGCCCCTTCGGCACCGCCCAGCTCTTGAGCACGCCATCGGCCTCCAGGCGGAAGTCGTAGTGGCGCGAGGAGGCGTGATGCAGCTGCACGACGAAGATCGGGCGATGGCGGGCGCCGCGCGTGCTTCCCGTTGGCTCCGGTGTCTGGTCGAAGCGCCGCTTGCGCGCGTATTCGTGCAGGGACACGGCCGCGCCCTCAGCCGGCCTTGCGCTGCGGCGCCTTCCTGGCGGTCTTCTTTGCCGCGGTCTTCTTGGCGGCCTTCTTCGCGGCCGCCTTCTTGGTGGCTTTCTTGGCGACTTTCCCGCTTGCCACCTTCTTGGCCGCCGCCTTCTTGGCCGGCGTGCGCTTGTTCTCACCCAGCGACTTCTGCAGCAGGGCCATGAAGTCCACCACGTTGGTCGCATCGCCCTCGCGCTCGTGCGCCGGCTCGTCGACCCGTGCCGTGGCGCCCTTGGCCTGGATGCGCTCGGTGATGAGGGCCTGCAGCCGCTCGCGGAACTCATCATGGTACTCGTCGGGGTTCCAGTCCGCGCGCATGGACTGGATCAGCTTGCGCGCCATGTCCTTCTCCCTGGCCGAGACGCGATAGTCGCCGGTGCTGCCGCTTGGCAGCTTGTAGTCGTCGGGATCGACCAGCTCCTGCGGGTAGCGCAGCAGCATCAGCACCAGCGCGTCACCTTGCGGCATCACCGCGCACAGGTATTGGCGGGTGCGGATGACCACCCGCGCGATGCCGACCTGTCCGGTGTCGCGCAAGGTCTCGCGCAGCAGCACGTAGCCCTTCTCGGCTTTCTTGCCGGGCACCAGGATGTAGGGCTTCTCGTAATAGCGCACGTCGATCTCGGATGCATCGACGAAGGTCTCCACCTCGACCGACTCATGGCCTTCGGGCGCGGCGGATTTGATGTCCTCCTGCTCGACCACGACGTAGTTGCCCTTGTCGTACTCGAAGGCCTTGACGATGTCCTTCCACGGCACTTCCTCGCCGGTCTCGGCGTTGACGCGCTCGAAGCGGATCGGCGACTTGTCGCGCGCATCGAGCATGCGGAAGTGCAGGTCGACCTTGCGCTCGCCGGACATCAGCGACACCGGCACGTTGAGTAGGCCGAAGGTCAGGGTGCCGCTCCAGATCGGTCGGGCCATGGCAGGTCTTTCGCACGCGAAGCGCGGCAGGCGCCGCAAGGCCCCAAGTGTGCGAACGGCGCCCGTGGATGGGTCGTGACGGCAGCCGGCCAAGCCGGCTGCGCCTTCAGTCCGCGTCGGGCAGCGTGTAGGCCAGGTCGTAGAAGTGCTTGCCGTCTTCGATCCTGATGTCCAGCGTGCCGGCGATGCCGGCCAGGGCACCGGTCCCCGAACCTGGCGAGACCTGGACTTCCAGGGCACGGCTGTCGCCATGCATCACGCCGCGATGGACCAGGACGAAGGTCCCTTCCTTGCCCTCCAGGGTGCCGCTGACGCGCTCGATCGCCACATACGACGCCGAGGTCGGGACCTTGGCCCGCGCAGCAAGCATTTCGCCCACGCCTTTGCCCACCAGATCGCCGCTGAAGGTCTTGTCCAGCGACATGCGGCTCAGTTCGTTGCCGTCATGGCCGGCCGGTCCGATCGCGCCCTCGGGCTGAATACTGACTTCGAAGGTTCCTGTGGCGTGACGCATGCGCGATGCCTCCTGTGCGAGCGCGGCCGGGATGGCCAGTGCCAGGACCAGCGGCAGGCAGGCACATCGGGCGGTCGTGCGCCAATCGGACATGCTGACACTCCACGGGTCGGGACCGTCATCCTAGCCGAATGCGCACGTCCGCCAAGGCTGGAGAAACGCAGGCGAAACGGCGGTCGCCCAGGCCGTGAACATTCACGGGGGCAGGCGTAGCATCCAAGACCTCCTCAATGACGGAGGAACCGCCATGAAACGTCTTGCCCTGTTCACCGCGACCGCCCTGGTGGCGCTTGCCAGC
Organism: Pseudoxanthomonas sp. JBR18; assembly: GCF_028198165.1. Taxonomy (NCBI): domain Bacteria; kingdom Pseudomonadati; phylum Pseudomonadota; class Gammaproteobacteria; order Lysobacterales; family Lysobacteraceae; genus Pseudoxanthomonas; species Pseudoxanthomonas sp. JBR18. The sequence continues at coordinate 2,390,983 of NZ_CP116339.1, read as the reverse complement.
CTGGACGCCTCGGCGGCCGTGCGCAACGTTACCGACCCGGACCAGCCGCGGGCATTGCCCCAGGAAGGCCCGGTGTCGGTTTCCTGGACCGATCCATCCCAGTTCGGCGACATCCGCTACAGCACCAACCGCTGGGAGGCCGAGCGCGGCAACTGGGTGCACGACCTGGCCACCTACCTGCGCAAGGAAGCCGCCAAGGACCTGCAGCCCGGCCAGACCCTGGACGTGCGCATCACCGACATCGACCGTGCCGGCGAATACGAGCCCTGGCACGGCCCGTCGGCCGACCACATTCGCGTGATGAAGGACATCTACCCGCCGCGCATGACCTTCGATTACACCCTGCGCGATGCTGATGGCCATGTGGTCGACCAGGGTCAGGCCAAGCTCCTGGACATGTCCTACCTGATGGGCGCCCGTCCCCTGGACAGCGACCCGCTGCGGTACGAAAAGCGCATGATCGAGCGCTGGACCAATCGCGAGTTGGGGAACCCCCGCACCCTGACCAGCACGCCATAGCGTCCGGCCCGGCCGCGCCGGTTGAAGGCGGCCGCGTTCGCCTCCATTGTGTTGCCAGCCCCGGAGCCAGACAGGACATCGCCATGCAGTCGTTCGATCTCACGCCTCCCGACACGACGCAACGCGCCGCGTTGATCGCCGGACTGAGCGAGGAGGAGCGCCACGTGCTGCTGCAGCACGGGACCGAGGCGCCCTTCTGTGGCGCGTTCCTGGACAACAAGCTGGAGGGGGTCTACACCTGCCGCCTGTGCGGGTTGCCGCTGTTCGCTTCCAGCGCCAAATTCGATTCCGGGACCGGCTGGCCCAGCTTCTTCAAGCCGATCGACCCGGCGCACGTGCGCACGATCCGCGACACCAGCTACGGCATGATCCGTACCGAAATCACCTGCGCCCGCTGCGACAGTCATCTCGGGCACGTGTTTCCCGACGGCCCGCCCCCGACCTATGAGCGCCACTGCCTGAATTCGGTCTCCCTGGCCTTCACCGAGGCCGGCGCGCCGCTGCCCAACCCCTTGGGGCGAGGCGGTGCGGAAGCCGGACTGGCCGAGGCGGCCTAGTCCCGGCCGCGCCCACTGCGCTAGAACGGCGCGAAGTCGTCGCTGGTGAGACGCCCGTCGCCATTGCGGTCGTACTTGGACATGGATTGATCGGCGAAGTCGACGAACTCGGCCTCGCTGATCAGGTTGTCGTAGTTCTGGTCCATGCTCATCAGCTGCGCCCGGGCCATGCCATCGGCACCGATGCCGCCGGCGTTGGGATCAATCGAGGCGCGCAGTTCGTCGAGGCTGACGTAACCATCGTGATCGCGATCGAGGGCAGCGAACGACTGCCGCGCTCCGGCGTCGTATTCGGCCTGATCCACGAGACCGTCGTGATTGGTATCCAGTTGGCGGAAGCGTGCCTGACCCGATTGCGCCCAGCCAGGCGCTGCCAGCGTCGACAGGGCAATCAACAGCGACGCGGTCGACACAGTCCTGAACATGCGGGCGGTTTGGAACCAGAAAGAAAGGCGGCCCCATTCTGAACCAGATCGCCGGGTGCCGTGCGCCGGCGATCGCACGGCCGGCCATCGCTAGTTCGCGCCGGGCCCCGCGGCCTGCTTCATCTCGGCCTCGGTTACATAGCTATCCTGGTTGGCATCGGTCCGCTTGAACAGCGCGGTGGCCATGGCCAAGTGCTCCTGCGCATCCACGCGCCCATCGCCATTGCGGTCCATCGCGGCGATAGCTTGGCGGACCTGGGCTTCGTCGGCAGGCTGATCCATGGCCTTGCGCGTGGCCTGCATTTCATCGACGCTGATCGCGCCGTCCAGATTCAGGTCGAGCTGCTTGAACATGGCGCTGGCGGCTGCGGCATGTTCCTGCGCATCGACCCGGCCATCGTGGTTGGTGTCCATCGACATGAAGCGATCGTGGATCGACTCGGCGCCCAGTGCATTGCCGCAACAGGCGAAAATGGCCAGCGCGGCCAAGGGACGGATCGGATCCATGGTGAATTCTCCGGCGACACCGTGCCGCCTTGGAATGCGCACCGTGGCCGTTGTGCGGTTAGGTAGCTGTCAAGCGTTCGGCAGCAGGATGTAAACAGGAGGCGTCCAGGCGGCCGGGCGCCCTACGAGCAGGGGTCGCAAGACGAGCAACAGGAGCGGGTGATGGCGGTCTACGTGGACGATGCGGTGATGGCCTGGCGCGGTCAGCGCTGGGCGCATCTGATGGCCGATACGCTGGAAGAACTGCATGCCTTCGCCGCGCGGCTGGGCATCCCGCGCCGCGCCTTCCAGGACAAGACCAGCGGCGCCCACTACGACGTCACCAGCGAGCTGCGCCTGCGGGCGATCGAGCTGGGCGCCGAGCCCATCTCACGCCACGCCGACCGCGCCAAGGTCCGCGCGGTGATCGCCGTGGCCAAGGCCCAGGGACGTGGGCTGGCGCCTTAGACCGCCGCGCCGCGCGAGAGCGGCTCAGCCCGCTTCATTGGCGGTGCGCAACTCGAAGCCCAGGACTTGCGCCAGCGCGCGCATGCCATCGTCGTCGCGGCGCAGGGCCATCCAGCCGCCATAGCCGTCCGCGTCGGCGTTCCAGCACCACAGCGTGTAACCGTGCGGGCGCAGGCTGTCGTAGGCCCGGGACAGCAGCACGGGCACGTCCAGGGTCTCCATGAAGTCCTCATCGTCGCGGTCACCGCCCCACTCGATCTGCAGGCCATAGCGCGCGGCCAGTTCGTCGATCACCTCGAACGTGCCGTCCACATCGTCGGGCATGACGAAGAACCCCGAGGTCCAGTCGACGATATCGCGCAGGAGCCAGGGCAGCGACTCGGCCGACCCGGCGGCCATGCGCTCGCGCAGCAGGTCGAACTGGCGTAGCGCGGTGTCCTCATCGCCCGGGTTGATCAGTTGGAGCAGGTTCCAGGCCAGGGCTTCCGGGGCGTCGGCCTCGTCCGGATCGAATCCTTCGAAGTCGTCTTCGTAGTCAGCGGTGTTGTCAGGCAGGGACATGGGGAGGGACAGGCATCGGAGGTGCGACAAGGATCGCGCGTGCGTCGCTGCTTGCAAAGTGAGGGCGCGATCACCTCCAGTAACCGCGCCCCTGGCGGATGCATCCTGGCGACGCGCCCTTTATCCTGTGCGCCCTCGTTTTCCAGCATGTGCGCACCTATGAGCGATACGCCTCCCGACCGCTTGGCCGTCGACCCCCGCAGCCGCTTTCACGATCAGTCCGCGCTGGACCGGGGCGTGGGCGTGCGTTTCAACGGCACCGAGCGCGACAACGTGGAGGAGTACAGCGTCTCGGAAGGCTGGATCCGCGTCCAGGTGGGCAAGTCCCTGGACCGCCGCGGCCAGCCGATGACGATGAAGATCAAGGGCACGGTGGAGCCGTACTTCAAGACCGAGGCACCCTGACGCTCGCCGGCGGCGGCGCATCTCGCGCCGCCTTGAGGTTCATTTTGCGGTCTGGCCGCCCAGGTGCGTGCCGAGGAACGCGAGCAGACGGCGGTAATATTCGCGCCGATGGGCATCGGCGAAATAGCCGTGACCTTCGTCTTCGTAATACAGGGTCTCCACGGGCACGCCCGCGCGCTTGAGCGCCTTTTCCATGCGCTCGGTGTGCACCGGCGGTGCGCGCGTGTCCTTGCCGCCCGAGGCCAGGAACACCGGCACCTTGATCCGGTCGGCCAGGTTGACCGGGGAAACCTCGTCCAGCGCGTCCTTGTCGCCGACCCAGTCCTTGAGCCAGGTCTGCGTGGACGCCGCGCCATCGCTATCATCGCTGACCATGCGTGGCAGGTCGTAGACGCCGACATAGCCCACCGCGCAGCGATACAACGCAGGGTCCCGCGCCGCCCCCATAAGAGCCGCATAGCCACCATAGCTGGCACCGTAAATGCAGATCCTCGATGGATCGGCAATGCCTTGGTCGATCGCCCAGCGAGTTGCGTCGGTGAGGTCGTCCTGCATCGATCGCCCCCATTGGCGGGCGCCCGCCTGCTCGAACGCCCGTCCGTAATGCCCCGAGCCACGATAGTTGACTCGCAGGACCGCATAACCTGCCTGCGCCAACAACTGGCTGTCGTCATCGAACGCGGGGCCGTCGTAAATACCGAACGGCCCGCCATGCGGATTGATGATCAGCGGCAGGTCCTTGCCATTGCCTGCCATGGGCAAGGTGAGGTAGCCATACAACGTCAAGCCGTCGCGCGCGCTGAAACTGACCTCATGCGATAGGGGCATCTTGGCAGGATCGAACCATGTCCTCAGGCTATAAATTCCTTCAGCCTTCTTGCTCACGGTGTCGTAGAGATAGAAGTCCCCGCTGTTGGTGCCACTCCAGGTCTGCACAACCGCAAGGCGGCCGTCCAGGGTCGACGAGGTCACCGCGACAGCCTCCTCCGGAAACGCCTTTTCCAAGGAACGCTGCAGGCGTGCAGCTGGGTCCTCGTCCGAGAAGTAGCGACTGACAGTCCGCTCCCGGGTGAAGCGCGCGCCAATCGGTTGGCGGCCATCCGCCGACCAGATCACGCTGTCAGGATCAACGACGGCGTCGCGCATCAACTCCGTGCGCGCGCCAGTCTCCACATCCCAGGCCAAGATACTGTCCGGGCCTTGCGGGTGTTCGGTCCGTAGATAGGCGGTGCGGCCGTCCCGGGAAAAACCCAGCGCCTGCATAGCCACATGGCTCTGTGCCTCATCGTTGACAAGCCGCCAGTCCTGTCCGTGGCCATCCCGGTAATAGAGCTTGCTGACGTTGTCACCCCCGGCGCCTTGTGCGAAACGCACTTGCCCCTGCACATCCGTAGTAAAGCTGGCATTTCGGACCGGGGCGGTCGCGATCACGAACCGGCCCCGGTTGTAGACATTCAGGCTCTCCACACGCGTCACCGGATCTGCCTGTGAAAGCGGAGAAGATGCGACGAGCACCTTGTGGTCGTCGCCGGGCATCGTGTCGAACATGAAGACCACGTTCTTCGCGTCCGACCGAAAAGGATCTCTCCCCGTCGCGACGTCGATGGCAAAGGGACTGGCAATAAGGGCCGCGCCACTGCCATCGGCATTGACCGCGTGCAGTTCGCCGGTCGGATATGGCTGGGCGCGGCTTCCGAACTGGCGGTCCATGGCCACCACCACGCGGGTGTCGTTGACCCACCAGAAGCCACCGACGCGCGAGTTTTCGCCCCCGACCACCTTTGCGGTGGGCTTACGATCGCTGCGACGGACAATCACCAAGCCCGTCCGATCCTCCAGTGGCATGGTGACCGCGTAGAACTCGCCGGTGGGCGAAATCTTGATCTGTTCGTAGCGGTCGCGCCTGAGAAACGCATCCACGTCCACCTGGGCCAGCGCCAGCGCCGGCCACATCGACAGCCACGCCAACAGCGCGGCCACCAGCCGCATCCCTGTGTATTTCATTCCTAATCCCCTGCGCCCGTCGCGGGCGCGGCGAAACTAGCAGGGCCGCCCGACCGCTGGCAACATGCGCTGCAACACGCCGCGCGGGCTCAGCGCTGGCGGGTTTCCAGCAGGTCCAGGTTGCGCACCAGCTTGCGCGAGACCTCGTCGGAGATCTTGCGCTGTCGGGCCAGGCGGAACAGTTCGGCACGCTCGGCGCGCAGGCCGGCCTGACGCATCTGGCGCTCGACCTGCTCAATGCGCCGCGCCTGTTCGGGGGCGATGTCCGCCTCGCCGCCAAGACGATCCACATGGCGCTGGTAGAGCTGGCTGACCCGCTCGGCGCAGGCCGCATACAGCTCTCCATCCTCGACCAGGTCCGAGGTGGCCGCCAGCCGCTGGCGCTCGCCTTCCACTGCCACCAACGCCGCGCGTGCGGCCGCCTTGCGCGCCAGATCCTCCTCATGCTGCAGGTCGGACTCCTCCGGCACGTGCAGGTCCTTGAGCAGGCGCGGCAGGGCCAGCGCGGCGACCAGCAGCGAGACCATGATCACGGCCGCGGCCAGGAAGATCGCCAGATCGCGGGATGGGAACGGGGTCCCGTCGGACAGGGCCAGCGGCAGGGTCAGCACGCCGGCCAGGGTGATCGCGCCGCGCACGCCGGCCAGCGAGGTGGCCACGATGATCCGCCAGTTGGGGCTGACTCGCGTCTCGCCCCGCACCTTGGCCTTAAGCAGGCTCCAGCGCAGCGACAGCCACACCCAGACAAAGCGCAGCAACATCAGGCCCAGGCTGATGGCCACCACGTAGACCGCCAGCCACCAGGGGTCGCGATGCCCGGTCTCGTGCACGCTGCGCATGGCGTTGCTCAGAATGCCCGGCAGCTGCTCGCCCAGCAGGGTGAACACGATGCCGTTGAGGGTGAACTGGACCATGTCCCACACCGCCGTGCGCTGGATGCGCACGCTGGCCGCCGCGCGGCCGGACAGCTCCACGTAACTCATGGTGATGCCGGCGGCCACCGCGGCAAGGATGCCCGAGGCGTGCAGCACTTCGGCCATGACGTAGGCGGCGAATGGGATCAGCAGGCTGACCAGGATCGACGAGCCGCCCTCTTCGCCGAAATGCCGGGCGATCCAGCGCTGCAGGATGTTGACCGCATAGGTCACGCCCACGCCGCAGGCCAGGCCCGCCAGCGCCACCCATACGAAGGTGACCGAGGCGCCGGCCAGGGAGAAGGTCCCGGTCAGCGCGGCGGCCACGGCGAACTGGAAGCACACCAGGCCCGACGCGTCGTTGAGCAGGGATTCGCCTTCCAGGATGTGCATCAGGCGCTTGGGGATCGGCGCGCGCGCGGCGATCGAGGACACGGCCACCGGATCGGTCGGCGAGATGATCGCCGCCAGGGCGAAGGCCACCGGCAGCGGCATGGCCGGGATCATCAGGTGGATCAGGAAGCCCGCCCCGAGCACGGTGAACACCACCAGCCCCAAGGCCAGCTCCAGGATCGCCCCCTTGTCGCGGAACAACCCCTGCTTGGGAATGCGCCAGCCGTCCAGGAACAGCAACGGCGGCAGGAACAGCAGGAAGAACAGCTCCGGATCCAGCTCCACCCCGCGGTTGAAGAAGGAGATCACCGCACCCAGCGCGATCTGCACCAGCGGAAGCGGCAGGGAGAAGGGCAAAACCCGGACCAGGAAGCCACTGGCAGCCACCGCCAGCAGCATCGCCAGGACGATCTCGATCGAGTGCATCTGATTAAGCTAGCAGAGCGCCATGTCGCCGCGGCGTCTGCCATTGCCGGATTTACCTCAGGTTTTGATCTTCCAGCCGGTCCGGAACATCGCCCAGATCGCCACCAGGCACACCACCAGGAAGCCCAGAATGGCCGCCAGGCTGATGCCGACCTCCACGTCAGCCAGGCCGAAGAAGCTCCAGCGAAAGCCGCTGATCAGATACACGACCGGGTTGAACAGGGTGATCTTCTGCCACACCGGCGGCAGCATGGACACCGAGTAGAACGCTCCGCCCAGGAAGGTCAACGGGGTGACCACCATCAGCGGGATCACCTGCAGCTTCTGGAAGTCGTCGGCCCACAGCCCGATGATGAAGCCGAACAGCGAGAAGGTCAGGGCGGTCAGCAGCAGGAAGGCCACCATCCACACCGGATGCTGGATCTCGTAGGGCACGAAGATCCGCGCGGTCACCAGGATCAGCAGGCCCAGCATCAGCGACTTGGTCGCCGCCGCGCCCACGTAGCCCAGCACCACCTCCACGAAGGACACCGGCGCGGAGAGCAGCTCGTAGATCGTGCCGGACCACTTGGGCATGTAGATGCCGAAGGAGGCGTTGGAAATGCTCTCGTTGAGCAGCGAGAGCATGATCAGGCCGGGAATGATGAAGGCCCCGTAGGACACCCCTTCCACATCGCCCATGCGCGAGCCGATGGCCGCGCCGAACACCACGAAGTACAGCGAGGTCGACAGCACCGGCGAGGCGATCGACTGGGTGATGGTGCGGAAGGTGCGCGCCATCTCGAAGCGGTAGATCGCCGCCACCGCGTGCAGGTTCAGGCTCATGCGCGGGCCTCCCGGACCAGGTTGACGAAGATCTCCTCCAGCGAGGATTGGGACGAGTGCAGGTCCTTGAAATCGATGCCCTGCTCGCCCAGGCGCCGCAGCAGCGCGGCGATGCCGGTTTCCTCGGCCTGCACGTCGAAGGTGTAGACCAGCTGGGTGCCATCGGCCTGCAGTTCCAGCGGCAGGTCGGACAAGGCGGGCGGGATGGCGTGCAGCGGCTGCTGCAGAGTCAGGGCCAGCTGCTTCTTGCCCAGCTTGGCCATGAGCGTGGTCTTGTCCTCCACCAGCACCAGCTTGCCGCCGGTGATCACCCCGATGCGGTCGGCCATCTCCTCGGCTTCCTCGATGTAGTGGGTGGTCAGGACCACGGTGGTGCCACGCTCACGCAGGCCGCGGACCAGGTTCCACATGTCGTGGCGCAGCTCCACGTCCACCCCGGCGGTGGGCTCGTCCAGGAACAGCACCTTGGGTTCGTGCGCCAGCGCCTTGGCGATCAGCACCCGGCGCTTCATGCCGCCGGACAGGGCCATGATCTTGGTGTCGCGCTTGTCCCACAGGGACAGGTCGCGCAGCACGCGCTCCAGCAGGGCCGGGTCGGCCGGCTTACCGAACAGCCCGCGCGAGAAGCGCACCGCCGCCCACACCGTCTCGAACGCCTCGGTCGACAGCTCCTGCGGGACCAGCCCGACCTGGCTGCGCGCGGCGCGGTACTGGCGCACGACATCGCAGCCCTCGATGGTCACCACGCCCTCGCCCGGGCGCACGATGCCGCACAGGATGCTGATCAACGTGGTCTTGCCCGCGCCGTTGGGCCCGAGCAGGGCGAAGATCTCGCCACGCTGGATCTCCAGGTCGATGCCCTTCAGCGCCTGGAAACCCGAGTCGTAGGTCTTGGTCAGCCCCTGTACCGAGATGGCCGAGGTCATGGCAGCTCCTGTGTTGCGGATATGGAACGACGCGCCAGGCGCGCAGGCCGCGTAGCCTGAGGCCGCCGCCGTGATCAGGCAATACAGGCCAGTGCGACGCAGTGTCCCCCCGCCCCGCGCAGAGCGGAACCACCCCTGACCTGCCGTGCGGACGATCAGGCCGTCCCGCCCGCCTGGCACGCCAGGGCGCGGGCCTGCATCTGCGCGGACTCGCGCGCGTTGCGGGTGAGCGCGGCAGCCTGCTCGAAACAGGCACGCGCCTCGTCCAGCCGGCCGAGCCGTTCCAGCAGATCGCCGCGAACCGCAGGCAGCGCGGCGTAGTCACGCAGGGACGCCTCTCCGGCCAGTGTATCGACCAGGGCCAGGCCAACCTGCGCCCCGGCCGCCCGCCCCAGCGCGACGGCCCGATTGAGCTGGACCACCGGCGATGGACTGACCTGGGCCAGCACCGCATACAGGGCCGCGATGCGCGTCCAATCCGTGTCCTCGCTGCGCAGCGCACGCGCATGGCAGGCGGCGATGCCGGCCTGCAGCGTGTAGGGGCCCTGCGCGCCGCCCAGCTGCACGGCGCGCTCCAGCGCCTGCAGGCCCCGGCCGATCTGCAGCCGGTCCCAGCGCGCGCGCTGTTGCGCTTCGAGCAGGACCGGCGTGCCATCGGCCGCGGTCCGCGCGGCGGTGCGCGAAGCCTGCAGTTCCATCAGCGCCAGCAGGCCGAAGACCTCCGGCGCCTGCGGCATCAGCCCGGCCAGCACGCGGCCCAGGCGCAGCGCCTCCGTGCACAGCGCCGGCCGCATCCAGTCCTCGCCGGCGCTGGCCGAATACCCTTCGTTGAAGACCAGGTAGATCACCTCCAGCACCGCGTCCAGCCGCTCGGGCAGGTCACCGCGCCGCGGCGGGTCGTAGCTGACCTGCTGCTGGGCCAGGGTGCGCTTGGCACGCACGATCCGCTGGGCCACCGTGGCCTCGGGCTGCAGGAAGGCCCGGGCGATCTCCGCGGTGGTCAGGCCACCGAGCAGGCGCAGGGTCAAAGCGACCCGCGACTCGCGCGGCAAAACCGGGTGGCAGGCGATGAACATCAGCCGCAGCAGGTCGTCGCCCACCGCGTCGTCCAGGTGGCCGTCGCTGTCAGGGCCGGGCACCGCCTGCCCTTCCAGTTCGTAGGCGATCTCCGTGTGCTTGCGCTGGTGCAGCTGGCGCTGGCGCAGGCGGTCGATGGCGCGGCGCTTGGCGGTGGCGGTGAGCCAGGCAGCCGGATTGTCGGGCAGGCCATCGCGCGGCCAGTACTCCAGGGCGGCGACCAGCGCGTCCTGGGCCAGTTCCTCGGCCAGGTCGATGTCGCGCAGCATCCGGGTCAGCACGGCCAGTACCCGGGGGGCCTCCATGCGCCAGAGGGTCTCGATGGTGCGATGCACGTCGCTGCTCATGGGCGGCGATCAGACCACCGGCCCACGACCAGCGCAACCGCGCGTCGGCAGCCCGGATCGCGCCAAGGCTCAGACCTGCGCCATCCATTGCCGCACGATGGCCTCGAAGGCCGCACGCTTGCGCTCGGCCTCCTCCACCCTGGCGAAGCGCGGGATCGCGCGTTCGGTCCCGCACCAGTCCAACAGGCCGTATGGATCGTCGATCTGCACCCCGCCCTTCCGCGGGCGCGCGCCGCGATGCAGGATGACCTGGATCGCCGCGGGGTCGCGCAGATGCAGCGTGGCGAAGTGCTCGGACGTGTGGAAGCTCGGCGCGTTCCACTTGATCGCCTGACCCACTTGGGGCGACAGCGAGGTCAGGATCGTGCGCAGCGCCTGGATGACCTCGTGCAACGGATGCCGGCACGTGGCCAGCCAGACCTCCACGCCGGGACCGTCCGATGCGGCGCGAGCCGCGCGGGCCATCACCGGCCCTCCAGTCCCAGACGCCGCTGCAGTTCCTCTGGCGGCGGATCGTCATGCATGAAGGAGCCATAGCCGCGCAGTCCACCGACCCGATAGTGCTGGAACACCACGCCGGTCTCGAAGCGCAGCGTGTCCAGCAATTCCAGGCCGGCCGGCACCGTGCCCGCGGCGAACAGCCTGCGGCCCTGTCCCAGCAGCACCGGGAACCACCACAGCCGCAGTTCGTCCACCAGTCCCGCGCGCAGCAGGGTCTGCGCGAGGTCCAGGCTGCCATGCACCTGCAGTTGGCGCCCGGGCCTGGCCTTCAGCGCACGCACGGCCTCGATCACATCGCCCTCGATCCGCGTGGCGCCCGACCAGGCCTGCGACAGCGACGCATGGCTGGCCACGTATCGGGGCACGCGGTTGAAGCGCGCGGCGATCGGATCGTCATCGCCCACGTGCGGCCAGTGCGCGGCGAAGATGTCGTAGGTGACCCGGCCCAGCAGCAGCGCGTCCAGGCATTCGATCCAGGCGGTCTGCACGTCCATCATGGCCTGGTCCCAATACGGCACCGACCAGCCGCCATGCACGAAGTCCCCACGCGGATCCTCATGCGGGCCGCCCGGCCCCTGTCCGACACCATCCAGGCTCAGGAAGGCCCCCAGGACCAGCTTCATCGGCGCGACCTCATCGCTGCACCAACGGCTTGAACCCGCCCCAGAACAGGCGCTTGCCGTCGAACGGCATGTTGTGCGGGCCCCACGCATGCATCCGTGGGTCGTCCATCGCCAGCTTGTTGACCTTGTCGCGATGCGCGCGCGACTTGAAGACGATGTAGGAGAAGATCACGGTCTCACCTTCCTTGAGCTTGACCGCCTGCGGGAACGAGGTGGTCTTGCCCGGTTTGACGTCTTCGGCGATGCATTCGACGTACTGCAGCGCGCCGTGTTCCATCCAGATCTTGCCGCCCATCCGCGCCATCTTGCGGTAGGCCGCCAGGTTGGCCAGGGGCAGCGGCAACACGTAAGCATCGATATAGGCCATGGGGTTGTCCTCTTCTTTGAAGGGGGGATTGAGCGCGCGGCTCAGTGCGGTGGCGGCCCTGACATGCACATCACTTCCCAGTGATGGCCATCCAGGTCGGTGAAGCTGCGCCCGTACATGAAGCCCAGGTCCTGCACCGGCTTGGCTCGCCACCTCCGGCAGCCAGCGCGCGCTCGGCCAGCGCGTCCACGCCAGCCTTGTCGTCGGCCGATAGGCACAGGATCGCCTCGGTCTGCAGCGAGGTGTCGCAGATCGCCTTTGGCGTGAAGGTGCTGAAGAACGGATGCACCAGCAGCATCACGTAGATGGTCTCGCTGATGACCACGCAGGCCGCATCGTCGTTGGTGAATTGCGGATTGATGGTGTAGCCCAACGCCGTGTAGAAAGCCTTGGCCTTCGGCAGGTCGCGCACGGGCAGGTTGACGAACATCCGGGTCGGCATGGCGTACTCCTCAGGCCGGTTCGGCATCGACGTTGATCATCCAGGGCGTGCCATAGCGATCGGTCAGCATGGCAAAGCGCTTGGACCAGAAGGTGGCACTCATCGGCATCTGGATCTGCGCGCCTTCGGCCAGCGCCGCGTAGATCCGCTCGGCTTCCTCCACGCTGTCCGCATGCAGGGCCACGGTCATTCCATGCGGTGGTGCGTAGTCCTGGGGTGGACACGTATCGGAGGCCATCAAGCGCACATCGCCGGCCACCAGCGAGGCATGCATGACCGCCCCCTCCGGCATGCCCGGCATCCTGGCCTCGGGCGGCGCCTGATCGTAGGTGGACATGGCCACCACTTCGCCGCCCAGCATACGCGCGTAGAACGTCATGGCCTCGCGGCAGTTGCCGTTGAAAAACAAGTACGGGATCACGTGCATCGCATTGCTCCTTGGGATTGAAATCTAGGACATGCCGCGGGTACGAGCGCGCAGCTGCTGCTCGCGCGCCCGCAGTGTGGGGGTCATGGCGTCACCGAAGTCCGCCGTCTCCAGGACCGGACGCAGCTCGACCTCCACGCCGCCATCGAACGGCGCGCGCTTGAGCCACTCGGTGGCTTCGTCCAGCGAGCGCACCTGCCATAGCTAGAAGCCGGCGACCAGCTCCGTTGTTTGGGCGAACGGACCATCGGTCACGGTGCGGGCCTTGCCGCCGAAGCGCACCCGGACGCCGCGGCTTGAAGGATGCAGGCCTTCGCCCGCCAGCATGATCCCGGCTTGGACCAGGGCCTCGTTGTAGGCACCCATGGCCGCCAGCAACTCGGTCGAAGGCAACACGCCCGCCTCGGAGGCGGCGCTGGCCTTGACGATCACCATCACCTTCATCGCATCACTCCCGTCCACGGCCAGGCGCTGCTGGCGTTTCTGACCTCCTAGACGAATCAGCGCGACGAAAATCGACAGCGGCCAGACAACTCCCAAGCGAGCGTTTCGGCGGTTACACCACGCAGTCGCACCCGGCGCGTTTCCGTGGGGCATGATGCGCCCCTGACGATGCCGCAGCGAAGGACGCCGGACCATGCAGTTCCTGATCCTGATCCACATCGATGACGCCCTGCTCGACGCCCTGCCGCAGGGCGAGTTCGACAAACTGATGCGCGGCTGCTTCGAACATGCCGACCAGCTTCAGCGTGACGGTGTGCTGTTGGCCTCCCAGCAATTGGAAGCGGCCTCGACAGCGCGCGCGATCCGCGTGCGCGGTGGCAAGACCACCGTCACCGATGGCCCCTTCGCCGAGACCAAGGAGCTGCTGGCCGGCTTCAACCTCATCCAGGCAGCCGACATCGAGCAGGCTGAAGCGATCGCACGGACCTTTCCCTGGGCGGCGGTGGGCTGCATCGAAGTCCGTCCCGTGCGCGACATGGGCCAGGTCCGCGACCGCGTGGGCGCCGCGCCAGGTGCACTGGAACTGGCGCGCTGAAACTCTGCCTGTTCAGCGCGCACTGACGGATGCTTCACCCGTGCCGCTCCTAAAGTTTGGCTCCCCCGCCATTGCGACGCGCCGCTCTCATGAATGTAGTCCAGCAGGTCCAGCACGCCACCGGCCCACGTGCCGTGGTGGTCGACATCAATCATGAATTGCGCTGGTGGCGCGACCATTATCTGCAGTATCCCGTGGGTCGGACGACCTACGCGCAGGCGGAGCCGACGCTGAAGTTCGCCTACGACAACTACCTGCTGCATCCGCACCAGTCGCTGGACGCGATCTGGCCCGACGTGCATCGCCGCTACGAGCAGCTCCTGCCCTACGAGCAGTTGCCCTGGCACCGCGCCGAGCGAATCATCGGCGAGGTCTGGCAGCGCATCACGAGCGACTGAGGCCAGCAGCAACGTCCAGCGCTTCGCCCTGCCGCGCCATCCACATTTGCAGGAGCCGCAGATCATCGACCAACGCCCTGCGCGCCTGTGCCAGCGCGTCCGGGTCGCGCTGGCGCAGCACCCAGGCCGGATGCACGGTGGGCAACACGCATGCGCCTGATTCCAGCCGATGCCAGCGCCCGCGCGAGGCCATCAACTTCAATCCGCCGCCCATCACGGCCTGTGCCGCCGTCGCCCCCAGGCACACCACGACGGCCGGATCGATTCGCGAGAGTTCTTCCATCAGCCATGGCCGGCACGCCGCCACTTGGCTGCTGGACGGGTTGCGATGCAGGCGCCGCTTGCCACGCTGTTCGAAGCGAAAATGCTTGACCGCATTGGTCAGGTAGAGCGCCTGGCGGTCGATCCCCAACTCGGCCAGGATCTGGTCCAACAGGCGGCCGGCGGGGCCGACGAAAGGACGGCCGCTGAGATCCTCCTCGTCACCGGGCTGTTCGCCGATCAACACCACTTTCGCGTCGACGGGCCCCTCGCCAAACACCGTGCGTGTGGCGGGCTGCCACAGTTCGCATCGACGACAGGCGGCGGCCGCGTCGCGTACCACCTCCAGTGAGTCCTCCGCGCGCAGCGTCGGCTGGGGCGCTGCGTCTGGGATGCGGCGCCGTGGCGCTTCGGGCGCACGCTCGGCCATCTCGCGCACGCGCACGCCGGCCTGCTGAATCAGGTCCGGCAGCAATTGGGCCTCAGGCAGGTGCTTCCAGTACTTTTGCGGCATCTCCGAGCGCATCATCGTCGGGTTGAGCCGCGCCGGATTGAAGATGTTGGCGTAGTAGGTCTTCCACAACGCCTCGCGCGCATCGTCGGCCGGCGCATCGGCGCGGGTCCCCCCGGGTCCGAAGGCCAGCCCCGTGCCGTCCCAGGCCACGCTGCGGTACGGAGTGAGGATCGCCCACCGCATCCCGGCAAAGCGCCTGGCAAAGAACGGCGCGATCCGGTCGAGGATCTGGTGCTCGGGCTCGAACCAGGCCACGAAGGCCTCATCCTCCCCCGGCACCTCGCGAAAGCGCACGAACGCCTTCATCTTGTGGGTGTCGCGCCCGACCGCCTTGGCCAGCACCTGCGCACGGCGGACATCCGGATCGGTCGCATGGGCCAGCAGGTCGCGCCCTTCCATTTCCATCCGCCACAGCAACCGATAGAGCAGCGCGAAGCGCTGCGGATCGCGATGGCACAACACCGCCGCCGCCACGGACAAAAAATCCGACGACACCCGCAGGCCATCGCGCCGCCTCGGCAGCGCGGCAACATCCTGCCCGGCAAGCAAGCCTCCCTGCGCATCCCCATTCCACTCGATCGCCTCCGGCGGCACCTGCGCACCCCACGCCGCCCGCGCCGCAACCCGCCACGCCTCCAGATCCCACGGTGGATCGACCCGCGCGGTGAACATCAGCAAGCCACAATCCATACGGCATCATCGACAGGCATGACGCTGTTGCTGTTGCTGAGCTTTCGATCTGGCGAGCCGTAAAGCGTGCCGAGCATCGCGGGAGGATCGGGCCGCAGAGGCGCCCTTGTCTGAGCGCAGCGAGTTTGGGCGCCGTGCCCGATTCTTCGAGAAGCGCAGGGAACCGATGCGCAGCATCGGCGCGCGTCCCGGCGGGGGCGGTTTTGCCTACTTTTGCCAAGACAAAAGTAGGTCGCACCAACCGGTGCGAACGCACTTGCTTTTGACTCACGCATTGGCCAGTCCGATTGCGAACATGGCCAAGCTCAAAACAACCCCATCTGCCGCGGCTTGGGCGCCAACGCCGCCCGCAGCTTCAACGGGTCATCCAACGCAGCGCGCGGATGATGATCAAGCACCTGCACGAACGGCAGCAGCTTCTTCATCGGCAGCCGCAGCCGCGTCAGATCCTCAACCCGCAAACGCCGGAACCGACGCGAGGCGATGATCCGCTCGACATTGCGCGTCCCCAGCCCTGGCACGCGCAACAACAGCTCGCGTGGCGCGTGATTGACATCCACGGGAAATCGTTCGGGATGGCGCAGCGCCCAGGCCAGCTTGGGATCGATGTCCAGATCCAGCATGCCACTGGCCTGCGTCGGCGCGATCTCCTCCACGGAAAAATCATAGAAGCGCAGCAGCCAGTCGGCCTGGTACAGGCGATGCTCGCGCTGCAGCGGTGGCGGCTGCAGCGGCAGCTTGCTGGAGGCATCGGGAATCGGGCTGAAGGCTGAGTAGTACACGCGCCGCAGCCGGTAGTTGCCGTAGAGGTTGGTGCTGGTGTGCAGGATGCTGCGGTCATCGGCGCCATCGGCGCCGACGATCATCTGCGTGCTCTGCCCGGCCGGCGCGAAGCGCGGCGGCTTGGCGCGGAGCTTGCTCTGCTCGCGCCGTTGCTCGACGTTCTCCTCGATCCGCCAGCGCAGTTCGCCCATTGCCGCGCGGATGCCGCCAGGCTTCTTCTCCGGGGCCAGGCGGGCCAGGCCGGCCTCGGTCGGCAATTCGACATTGATGCTCAGGCGGTCGGCGTAGCGGCCGGCCGCGGCCAGCAGCTCGGGCGCGGCATCGGGAATGGTCTTGAGGTGGATGTAGCCGGCAAACTTGTGGTCCTGGCGCAGGCTGCGCGCCACTTCCACCAGCTGCTCCATCGTGTAGTCGCTGTCGCGGATGATGCCGCTGGAGAGGAACAGGCCTTCGATGTAATTGCGCTTGTAGAAGTCCAGGGTCAGCTGGACCACTTCGGCCGGGGTGAACCGCGCGCGTCGCACGTTGCTGGTCACCCGGTTGACGCAGTACGCGCAGTCGAACACGCAGAAGTTGGTCAGCAGGATCTTCAGCAGCGACACGCAGCGCCCATCGGGCGTGTACGAGTGACAGATGCCCATGCCCTCGGTGCTGCCGATGCCACCGCTGCCGAGCGAGTGCCGCTTGTCCGCGCCGGAAGACGCGCAGGAGGCATCGTATTTGGCCGCGTCGGCGAGGATGGCGAGCTTGTCTTTGACCTGCATGATGCCCAGAGCATCGCCGGGCGCCGTCTCAATCCGTGAGACGCCGGGATGCATGCCGATGAACCCGGGATGCGCGCGATCATCGCGCGCTCAGCGCCGCGCGGTCATGCTTTGCCCGGTTCCCCCCAAGACGCTGATGCCATGTCCCAGACGCCCGCCGCGCCCGTCGATGCCCTTCACCAGCAATGCGTGGCCGGCGTGCAGGCACTCGAGGCCGGTCTGGGGCGTCCATTCGACGACGCCAGCGCGCGGCTGGCCGCGGCGCTGGCGGTACTGGCGCACGAGCAGGGGCTGAGCCAAGTCGATCATGTGCTGCTGTCCCATCGCAATGGGCAGGTCGCCGAGGGCGAGTACGCCTTCGTCGTCCAGGGCGCGCTGGGGGATCCTGCACAGCTGCGCGCCCACATGCGGACCAGCGATGCGCTCGCGTTGCCACTGGACCGTGCATTGGCGCGTCTGGACGCCCTGCAGCAGGCGCATGCGCTGGCGGCGCGCCAGACCCCGTTGCCCGACGATCCGACACCGCGGCGCTGATGTCGCGGTGCGGTCGTCCAACGGATCGGCCCGCCTAGGGCGCCAGAACGCCTTGCACGCGCCGCAGGATCTGTTCCAGGGGCTGCGGCCGACCGAGCAGGAAGCCCTGCACCTGATCGCAACCGTGGCGACGCAGCCACTCCAGCTCCTCGGGGCGCTCGACGCCCTCGGCCACCATCACCAGGCCCAGGCTGTGGCCCAGCGTCAGCAGCGCGCTGCAGATGCTGGCATTGCGCGCGTCGCGGTCCACGTCCTGCACGAAGGCCCGATCCAGCTTGATCGAGCTCAGCGGCAGGTGGCGCAGATAGGACATCGAGGAAAAGCCCGTGCCGAAATCGTCCAGCGAGATGCACACGCCTGCATCGCGCAGCCGCTGCATGGCCGTCATGCCCTGCTCGGGGCGGCTCATCACCACCGATTCGGTCAGCTCCACGTGCAGGCGATCTGGCGTGATGCCGGCCTGCGCGCACGCGGCCTCCAGTTCGGCCGGCAGGTCGGCCTGCAGCATCTGTACCGCGGACACGTTCACCGCCACCGATAGATCGTCGCAGCCCTGGCGCATCAGCCAGGCCTGGGCCTGGGCGGCCCGGCGCAGGATCCAGTTGCCCAACGGCACGATCAGGCCCGTGTCCTCGCACAGCGGAATGAAATCCCCCGGCGGAATCTGCGAGCCGTCGCGCTGCGGCCAGCGCACCAGGGCTTCCAGCGCCGCGACGCTGCCATCGCAGGTCCGCACGATCGGCTGGAAATGCAGTTCGAACTCGTTCTGCTCGATCGCCGTGCGCAGCCGCGCGGCCATGCGCAGGCGCTCTTCGTAGCGTCGCGCGATGGCCCCGTCGTAGCGGGAGATCTCGAAGGCGTTGGATTCCAACGCATGCGCCGCCAGGGCGGCGTTGTCCATGATCCGCTCGGCGCGCAGGCCGCTGCCGTCGTCCTCGGCCAGGCCGAAACGCGCGTCCAGGCGCTGCATCGACCCATCGCTGTCGCTGAACGGCTCGCGCACGGCCTCGATGGCTGCCTGCAACGCAGCGGCGGACATCGCCGGATTGAGAATGGCCAGCACGAAATCCTCGTCCGGCTGGTGCGCGGCCAGCCCGTAGTCGTCGGCCCATTGCTGCAGGCGCGCGGCCAGCGTGCGCAATACGTTGTCGGCGGTCTCGCGGCCCAGCGAATCACGGATCGGCTGTAGGCCGCGCAGCTGCAGGTAGACGACCTGGTAGCCGGGATGCTGGCCCTGGTCCAGCTCGTCGGTCAGGGTCTGGACATTGGCCAGGCCGGTGGTCTGGTCATGCCGCGCCCGGTAGGCCAGTTCCCGTTCGTACTCGAGCCGCTCGGACACGTCCTCGGACAGGACCAGACGCGCGTCATGGCCACCGAAGCGGATCTCGCTGCCATACACGCGCGCCTGCAGGGTGGAGCCATCCTTGCGACGATGCTGGGACACCTGCGCGTCCTCGAAGCCGGCCGCCGCGCCCTGCACCATCCCGCTGGCGCCCGCCAGGCCAGCCGGACACACATCGCCCAGCTGCATGGTGAGAAATTCCTCGCGGCTGAACCCGTATTGCAGGGTCGCGGCGCGGTTGACCTCCAGGAACCGCAGGGTGCGCGCGTCATGCACCCAGAATGGCAGCGGGTTGCGGTCGAAGATCAGGCGGAACTGGCGCTCGGCATCGGTGACCCGGGACATCGCCTCCATGCGCTCACTGATGTCCACCAGGGTGCCGGTCATGCGCAGGCGTCCGGCCTGGTCCTCGACCACGCCGCCGCGCCCGACCACCCAGCGCTCGCCGCCACTGGCGTCCATGAGCCGGAACTCGCTGGAAAATGCGCTGCGGCTGCGCCAGGCCGCGGTGAACCGGCGCGCCAGCATCGCCCGGTCGCTCGCATGGACGTGGCGATGGAAAATCCGCAGCGACACCTCCTGCGTCTCGCCAAGGCCGAACAGCCGCGCGATGTCGCCACCCCAGACCAGATGGTGGCTGCCCTCCTCCATCGCCCACGCGCCGACCTTGCCGGTGTTCTGCGCCAGGCGCAGGTGCTCGCTGTTGCGCTGGAGTTGCTCCAGCACGCGGCGCTGGTCGCGGTCGGCGCGCCGCACCACCCGCACCAGGACCAGCAGCATCGTCCAATAGAGCAGGTACAGCACGATCGCGATGACCAGAAAGCGATGCCACGGCGCGAGCACCTCGCGTACCGACAGCCCGGACCAGACCTGTAGAGGGTAATGTTCGAGCGCACGCACCGCGACAATGCGGCGAACGCCATCGATCTGGCTGGTGCGCTCGACGATGCCGTCCCCTCTCAGCTCCTGCGGCGTGGGACCGACCACCGGCGTGCCCACCAGCGAGCGCCCGGCGCGACGGGTCCGCGCCATCAGGATGTTGCCGGGGCCGACCACGCTGACGATGCCATCGCGGCCGGTATCCAGCCCCTCGACCATGGCCTGCAGCTCATCCAGGTACAGTCGAGCGACGATCCAGTGATGGCTCCCGCTGCCGACCGGGGCCAGCGGCAGGGCCAGGGGCAGGACCCAACGCTTGCCATCGACCAGGCGCAACGACCCGAAGCGCAGCCTGCCTTCCTTCCCGTGCGGTGCGCCGCCGATCCAGTGCGCGAAGTCGGGCTCCCCCTGGCCTTCGGTCAGTGCCACGCCACGATCGTCCACCAGGACAATGCTCTGGATTTCCTGGTGGCGGGATACCACCCCGTCGATGGACTGACCGATCA
Organism: Pseudoxanthomonas sp. JBR18; assembly: GCF_028198165.1. Lineage (NCBI taxonomy): Bacteria > Pseudomonadati > Pseudomonadota > Gammaproteobacteria > Lysobacterales > Lysobacteraceae > Pseudoxanthomonas > Pseudoxanthomonas sp. JBR18. Next base: position 2,370,580 of record NZ_CP116339.1, on the reverse strand, counting down.
GGTTCGGCGCCTGGGCCGGGACGCGCTCCATCAGCTCGCGCGCATCCTCGCAGATCCCCTGCATGGCGCGCTCGATGTTGCGCAGTTCGGCGGTCAAGACACGCTCGATGCCGGTGACCAGGGTATCGCTCTGGCGTTGTGCCGCGCCCAGGCGATTGTGACGGTCGTCGGTGACCCAGTAGCCCAGGACCACGGCCAGGGCGATGGCCAGCAACAAGCCGAACACCAGCACCGTCCTGGCCTGCATGACGGACCGAAGCGGTCGACGGATTGAGTCTGGACGATCCATGTTGGCGTGCGCGGACGGGATTTCCCGCTTCCCCCCCTTGTTAGGAAGCCCGGACCTCTCCTGCCCTAATCCCCAAGGCAAGCGGGTCGAGCCCGAGCATACCCGCTTGTGGCCCCAGCGTGGCAAGCGCCCGCAGCGACCCGGACGCCGGCTTGCATGGCACGCCCCTCACGTGAGGCATGGCGCGGGCCACTGCCGCAGGTGGGCCGCCGGAAGACCCATGCGCGCGCAGGCACGGGCCGACACGCCATCACGCAAGGCCAGGGCGAACAGGGGCGCCATGCCGCGCAGGGCGACCGAGGCCAGGCGCGCCTGCGCCTGGCGCCTTGCCCCGATTCCCAGCAGCGGGGTGGCCCACGCAGGCAGCAAGGCCGTGGCGGCCCCTAGGAACAGATTGCGAGACAGGCCGGCCACCGGCACCGGGAGACGGATCTGTGCCAATACGTCCATCACCTCGCGCGAGCGCGCGTCGAAGCGCAGCTGCGGCCGCACGCGATCGAAATAGGCCTCGACCTGGGCCTGCGAAGCAGGCACCTCACGTGCGCCCAGCGCCTCGGCGACACGCCGAACCTCGTCGTAGTAGCGGTCGGCCATCGGATCCGGAACGGCTTGGCAGTAGGTGCGATAGCCCCGCAGGAACCCATGGGCCTCGGTGACATGGACCCAGGTCAGCAGTTCCGGATCATCGGCGGCATACACCATCCCGTCCGGTGTCCGTCCGCGCACCCGACGATGGATGGCGCGGACCCGCTCCACCAAGGGATCGACCTGTGCGCTTGCCGCATACGTGGTTCCAGCCACGAAGGCCGTGGTCCGCCGCAGCCGGCCGACCAGATCCTCGCGGAAATTCGAATGGTCGTAGACGCCGGCCAGCGCACGCGGATGCAGCGCCTGCAGCATCAACGCGGACAGGCCGCCTGAGAGCATGCCGGGAAAGTCAGCGTGGATGCGCCAGGTCACGCTGTCCGGGCCAAACCAGCCGGGATCACCGGCCGGATGGTCGTAGTCCAGGCCGGACTGCCCGCGCGGAAACGCCCCCAGCACCCACCTGCGCAAGGGCGCGGTGACGGGGCGGACCAAGGTTTGCATCACGGTCATGGGAGCATCGTAGCGGCGTGGTCCGCGGCGACGCATGTCATCCCCTGGTCCAAACGAAGCAGGGCGCCCATGCGGGCGCCCTGGAAAGCCGTGCCAGTGGGCGGCGCTCAGCCCTTGATGCGCTGCCAGACCTCGGCGTAGATCGCGCGGGCCTCTTCGAGCGTCAGGCCGCGCGAGCGCACCGCCTGCGAGTTGGCATACAGGGCCGAGCCAGTGTCCTGGTCGGTATGGGGATGGTTGAGGTAGACGTCATAGGCGCTGGACAGCGCCGGCCAATACAGTTCAAAAGAGCGGTGCTGTCCGGCGCGCGGCATGCGCTCATAGTGCCGGCGCCAGTACTCGCGCTCCCGATCGATATCGATCAGGACGGCGCGGTCGTTGTCTTCTGACAAATAGTTCATGCGTTGCGTGGTCCATTGCGGGGGTGATCAACCCGAACAGGCTTGCAGCGCAGTTGTACGGTCCACGTCAACGCGGGCGTATTTTTTTCGTTAAACCGCCAGCCTTATCTGACCGACGTCACACTTTCATGATCCACTAACGATTCGTTGCCGACGCGGGCCTGCCGACGCTCAGGCATGCATCGCGCCGGCGTATTGCAGACGGGTCGTGGCCTGCTGAATCCGGTCCATGACCCGGCCGAAGATGCGCCCGGCCATAGACATCTCTAGCTGCTGTTCGATCACCTCGGGCGAGTTGGCGTAGAGCACCGCGCCGACTTCCCGCCCGGCATGCGGATGGTGGAGATAGATGTCATAGGCACGCACGAGCAGCGGCCAGAAGGCTTCGAACTCGATGCCGGGGCCGCAGCCGGGCAGCGCCATGTAATGACCTTTCCAGAACGCACGCTCGCGTCCGATATTGACGATGATGCAGGCGGCGTCTTCACGCCGATCGGTCTGTCGATTCATGGGGGGAGCTTCCGTGGGGGTGGAGGCGGATTCGACTTTCGTCTCAGGCAGCTTAGGCCGACGTGAAGAATGCTGCAAAGCAGCATCCGCCCGCCAAATAGGCATTCATCTTCGACCTTCGTCTCACGGAAACTTCGCACGCCCCCGGCCTATGCTGGCCTTGCACGGCGGCACTTCCATCTGGCCACCGTTCCACAAGAGGATTCGTAGATGAGCAATCTTTTCAAGGGTTTGAACCTGTTGCTCTCGGACAACGAGTTGCATCGCAAGCCGCTCCAGGAACAGGCGGCCTACTGGCTGACCAAGAGCGATCGCGGCATCGAGCACGAGGTCCACATGCTGGACACCGCCAAGTCCCAATGGCTGGCCGGCTCGGTGATCGTGTGGCTGGGGGCCTCACTGACCGCGTTGGCGATCATCGCCGACAACCTGTGGGAGCACAGCTACAACCCCAGTTTCCCCAAGATCGTGCTGGTCCTGCTGATCTGGGTGGCCATGTTGTTCGTGCTGTGGTTGATCGCCCAGGTCTTCGACCAGAAGGCCGGCTTCGCACGCTGGGTCACCGCCTTCGCCAGTCGTGAACCGGTGACCTCCGAGAGCGATTCGGTCGAACAGATCCAGGAGGCCCTGGACATGGCGCGCCGCTACCCGGAGGTCCTCGAGTACAAACAACGCGTGACCGCCCGTCGCCCACTGCGCCACGAGGACATTCGCATCATGCGCGAGATGGGCCGGCAGCGTCGCCACGCCGAGATTGCGCGCGAACTGACCGAACTCGGGACGGTCGACTGAATCGTCCCGCGGCCGCTACAGCCATGCCGACGCCGGGTTCGCCCGGCGTCGTGCTGTGTGGGCCAAGCCCGGCTTGTCGATGAACGCTCACGACCCCGTCCCCGCGCCCCCATCGGCCGGACACCCGACGCTGTCGATCGTCATCCCGGCCCATGACGAAGCCGAGCAGTTGCCTGCGACCCTGGCGCACCTGTTCACCGCCTTGCGGACGGCCGCGATCCAGGCCGAGGTCATCGTGGTCGATGATGCCTCCACCGACACCACCGCCGCGGTGGCGACCGCGGCGGGTGCCCAGGTGGTCTCGGTCGACGCGCGCCACATCGCGGCGGCCCGCAATGCCGGGGCCACGATCGCCAGGGCGCCCAGGCTGTGCTTCATCGATGCCGATACGCATGTCGATGCCGCCGTCCTGCAGGCGGCGCTGCGGGCGCTGGAGGCCGGCGCCAGCGGCGGCGGCGCCCGGGTGCGCCTGCAGCGTCCCGTGGCCTGGCATGCACGCCTCGGCGAAGCCTTCTTCGGCACCTTGCTGCGGCTGGGCAGGATCGCGCCGGGCTGCTTCCTGTTCTGCTCGCGACGTGCCTTCGACGCGACGGGCGGGTTCGACCTGCGCTTCTATGCGGGCGAGGACGTGGCCATGAGCCGCGCACTGGCGCGACAGGGCCGCTTTGTCCTGCTCCGCGCCCCTGTGTGGACCTCGGCCCGCAAGCTGCACAGCTTCAGTGCCTGGGAACATCTGAAGCTCTTCGCCGCCCTCGCGCGGCATGGAAGGAGCCTGCTGCACTCGCGCGAGCGCTTGGCCTTCTGGTACGGGCCGCGCCGCCCGCCGCGTCCCCCGCCGCGTCGTTGATGCGGCCGTCCCCTGAAGGCAACGCCACACCCGCTCCGAATGGGCACGTAAGCTTGGGGATCGTCCCATCGCCTGAGCCCTCATGACGCCCGCGTCTTCCGCCCTCATCGATGCAGCCACGCGCCAACGCGGGCTCCACCGCCTGCCGGAGGCCACCGATGGGGACGTGGAGCGCGTGGCCGTCCCGACGTGCGGTCTGCCGATCGCGCTGGCAATTCAGCGCAACGCCGCCCTCATCCAGACGCTGACGTCCGACGTGCGGCGATGGATGAGCCCGCCCAACAGCGCGCAACCGGAAGAGATCCCACGCCGGATCTTCGCCCACGCCGATCCCGCGCTGAGCACAACCAAGGATCTGGCCACCGTGGTCGCCGACTGATCTCCCAATCCATAAGGAACCTCATGCAACGACGTCATTTCCTGCGCCAGGCCGGCGCCCTGGCCGCGGTCGCCTCCTCCGGCGGCCTGCTGGCCCAGACGCCCCGCAGCATGCCAGCGCCCGTCCAGGCACCGGCCTTGGGACAGCAGCCCTTCGCCGAGCCCAAACCGCTGGCGCCGATCCGCGCCAGTGCCGACCGGGTCATCTCGGTCACCGTGTGCACGCGGCCGTTCCGCGCCCAGGGCCCGCGCATCGAGGCCGAACGCATGGGCCGACGCACGGTGATCCATCACTACGGCCATGGCGGTAGCGGCTGGTCGCTGTCGTGGGGCTCGGCCGAGCGGGCCGTGGCCCTGGCGCAGGCCACTGGGGAAACCGAGGTCGCGGTGATCGGCTGTGGCGCCATCGGCCTGACCACCGCGCGGGTGGCCCAGCGCGCGGGGATGAAGGTGAGGATCTACGCCAAGGAGCGGCTGCCGCTCACCCGATCTTACCTGGCCACCGGCGTGTGGTCGCCGGACTCACGCATCTGCACGACCGAACACGCGACGCCGCAGTTCCGTGCGCTCTGGAACCAGATGGCGCGCGGCTCCTTCGCCCAGTACCAGCGCATGCTCGGACTGCCCGGCGACCCGGTGGAATGGCGCGACAGCTATGCACTGTCCGACGTGCCGTTCAACCAGCCGGCCGGCGGCGGTGGCGAGGACGACGAGCCGGACTACCCGTCGCTGGAGTCCGACCTGATCGACGACCTGCGCCCGCACTCGCAGCCCCTGTCGGCAGCGCAGCATCCCTTCCCGGTCCCGTATGCGCGTCGCTACACCAACATGGTGTTCAACCTGGCCGCGTACGGACGGATGCTGATGGACGACTTCCTGCAGGATGGGGGCGAACTGCACGCGCGCGTATTCGAAAGCCCGCGCCAGTTCGCCGACCTGCGCGAGAAGACCTTGTTCAACTGCACCGGCTATGGCGCGCGGGACCTGCTGGGCGATGCCAGCATCATCCCGGTGCGTGGACAGACCGCACGGCTGATCCCGCAGCCGGAGGTCGACTACGGCCTGTACTGGCGCGGGCACAACCTCAACGTGGTGCCCCGCCGCGACGGCATCCTGGTCCAGGCGCAGATGCCCGGCGACTTCAACAACGCCGACACCACGGTCAGCCGCGCGACGACCGATGCGGCCGTCGCACAGTTGGCCAGGCTGTTCCCGGCCAGCTGAGTGAAACCGCCCATGGCGACGGCTCAATCGCCGTCGCTGCGGACCTGGGCGTGGCTGATCAAGGCGAAGATGCCACTGCCGCCGATGATGTTGCCGGCCAGGGTCGGCAAGGCGAAATGGAGGACGTAGTCCCCCACGCTGGCATGCCCGTCGAACACCAGGTAGAGCACTTCGGCAGAGCCGACGATGATGTGGGTGAAACCGCCGATGGCGATCACGTAGGTGCTGATCAGGATCACCGACACGCGCGACTGCTCGATCCCCGCCAGCATCCACACCATCATCGCGATCACCCAGCCGGCGAGCATGCCCTTGGTCAGCATCTGCCACGGCGTGTTGTGCAGGACTTCCTCGCCCATCGCGCGGAAGGCCGCATGGGTGGGCGCGTCGAACTGCTGCAGATGCAGCAGCCCCCAGGCAAAGACCGCCACGCCGACGATATTGCCGGCGAACACCACCGACCACAGACGCATCAGCCGTCCCAGCTGGTGCAGGCTGGGTTTGGACATCAGTGGCAGCACGGCGGTCAGGGTGTTTTCGGTGAACAGCTGCTGGCGCGCCAGGATCACCGCCAGGAAGCCGAAGGTATAGCCGAGGCACTCGATGAGAAACGCCCCCGGCAGCCCCTGCAGCTGGGCGTGCAGCACGCCGCGGGCGAGCATCGAGAAGCCCATGCTCAGGCCGGCCGCCAACGAGGACCAGGCCAACGCGGCCAGGTTGCGGTCCAGTTCCTCCTGGCCCTGGCGACGGATGATCTCGTGCAGCAAAGCCACGCGCGGCGGCTTCGCTTCCTCGACATCGTCCTCTTCCTCGCCCGTCAGTTCGGCGCCGCCGTCATCGTGGGCGGTGGGATCGATGATGAGACGGCGTTCCGGTGGATCGTCGGCGTCACGGGAGCGGGAGGTCATGGCAACGCCAGGCGGGAGGGGGCTGGTCAACCTAGCCGGCCCGCCGTGCGCACCGCGTGCAGCCCAAGCGCCACGTCCTATCGGACGCAGGCGTCGAGCTGCTTGTTGGCGTACCACACGGCACGACGCGACAGGTCGTAGGCGGCATCGATGGCCTGTGGCAGCAGGTACTTGGCCCGCATCCCGTCGGCGCCGTGGGTCAGCGCGGTTTCGTTGCGGTCCAGGGTCTGCAGGTTGCTGCGGACATCGCCCAGCCACTTGTCGCGGCGTGGGTCCTTGCAGCCGGACGCGCGCTGCTCCAGCGTCGCCAGCTGCGCACCGATGGCCTTGCCCGCCGCACCCGGTGGCTGCGGGGCTTTCTCGAAGGCGATCGGTGCGGCCTTGTAGGCGTCACCGGTGGCTTCGCTGCCCAGGTCCGCCCGGTTCTGGGCCAGCGCGGGGTTGAAGCGGGTGTCCGGCGGCGGCCGCGCCGTCGCCTGGCTGCGATCGCTCTTGAACATGTCCGAGATCGCGCGATTGATCTTCTGGGTGGCCACGTCACCCAGCGTGCCATTGGAGACCCAGTCCTTCTCGAAGTGTGTTTCCTTGTAGTCGATCGGATTGGGGCGCTCCAGGACCCGCTTGGCCTTGGCGGCATCGCGCGCGTTGGCCATTCCCGGGGGACTGCCCTCCGGCTCACCCGCGGGTGCCTCGGCCACGCCGGGGGGGAGGCGTGCCTGCCCATCGCGGGTATAGAGCGAACGGGCCAGCGCATCGTCCCGCGCCGCAGCGCGCGCCGGCGCGGGCGTTCGCACCGCTGGCGGCTCGGTCGCTGGCGCGCGTTGCGCAGGAAGGGGGGGCCTGGCCGGCGCCGCCGGACGCTCGGCCGCAGCGGCCACGCGAGAAGACGGGGAAGACACAGGCGTCTTCGACTGCGGGCGCTCCGGTGCGCGAACCGCGGGGACCGAAGACGCGGGCCGAGCGACGAACTCCAGACGCATGCGGGCCGGCACGGCCTCAGGACTGGACGCCAGCCTGGCCATCGGCGTGTCCAGCAAGACCAAGGCCATCAGCGCCAGGATCGCCAGACTCATCAGCGCGGCGGGCACGCGCAGGCGCGACTCGTCCCACCATTCGACTTTTACGACTGCCGCCAAGGTCCAAACCATTGCGTTGCGTGACCGGCCATTGTGCGCAACCCCGTCCTGTCAATTGATGTGGTTGTGTTACGCGGCACGACCGCATGCGAAGAGCATTCAGGAAAGCCCCCGATGACCATGCTGCGCTGCCGCTCGCCGGCGGGCAGCGGCGCTGCCACGATCCTGTCCGGGCAAGGCGACGTGCGAGGGCGTCATGGCGATGCAGGCAATGGGGGTGCGGCTTGCGCTGCGCCGGGGCGTCCTGGTTGGTCTGCTGGCCATCGCAGCGCCAGGCATGACGACGACAGCCGCCGATGATTTGCCGCCACGCAGTCAGTGGCAGGCCAGCAGCTCGGCGACCGAGACGCCCGCGCTGGCCTCGGCCAATGCCTTCGACGGCGACCTGACCACGCGCTGGGGAGGACCGTTCTCGCCCGGGCACTGGCTGCAGGTGGACCTTGGCGCCGTCGCGGACATCGGCGGCGTGCGCATCGCCTGGGACACCAGCCACGCCAATCGGTACCTGATCCAGGCCTCGCACGACGGCCGCGCCTGGCGCACGATCTACACCACCGATGACAGCCCGGGCGGCACCGAGTTCGTGCTGTTCCCGGCCGTGCGCACCCGCTACCTGCGACTGGCCGCGCCGGCACGCACGGCGGACTGGGGCGTGGGCATCTTCGAATTCCAGCCGCTTAGCGCCACGCAGGCCCCGCGCATCGTCGGCCTGGCGGACAAGCGAGATGCCGCAGCGTTGTGGAGCACCGGGCCGGCGCGTCCGCTTCGGAGAGGGCGCGATGGCAGCGGTGTCGAGATCGCGTTCCCGCAGCCGCAAGAGGTGGCTGGCTTGCAGGTAGGCTGGGGCCAGGCGCCGGACAGCGCCACACTGGAAAGCCGCGATGCGTCCGGCGCGTGGTCGCCCCTGGCGCGTGAGCCGCAGTCTTTCGGCGCCTCGTCCTACCTGGCCGGCGATGCGCCGCGCACGGTGACTGCCTTGCGCCTGGTCACGCACGCAGCCGACGGGAAGCCTCCGAGCGTCACCCGTCTGCGCGTGCTCGGCCCCAAAGCGGTGATGACCCCGATGAAGCGCTACCAGCTGGCCGCGACCGGCAAGGACGCGGCGCTGTTTCCGTCATCGCTGCAGATGCAGCAGGTGTATTGGACGGTGGTTGGCATTCCGGCCGGGCGGCAGAAGGCGGTCTTCGACGAGTACGGCAATCTCGAGGCGTTCAAGGGCGCGCCGCTGGTGCAACCGGTGTGGCGCGACGCCAGCGGCAAGGCGGCCGCGGCGAACGCGGACACGCCGATCACCCATCGCCTGCGTGCCGGCTGGATGCCGATGCCCGAGGTGCAATGGTCGCCCCAGCCCGGGCTGACGCTGACCAGCAGCGCGATCGCGATTGAACATGACGGCGCACCGGTGGTGCTGGTGCGCCATCGTCTGACCAATACCGGCAACACGCCGGTCGAAGGCACGCTGTCGCTGCTGACCCGACCACTACAGGTCAGCCCGCCGTGGCAGAACGGCGGGCTCTCGCCGATCCGCGACATCGCGATCGACGATGGCGCGGGCATGCGCGTGAACGGACGGTTGCTGTTCCAAAGCGCCACCACCCCGGATCTGCACGGCGTCGCGGCGTTCGGCGCGTATGGCGAAGACGAGATCACCCGCTTCGCGGCTGCGGGCCGCGCACCTGACGCGCAGCAGGCCAGCGATCGGCAAGGCCTGGCCGCCGGGCTGTTCGGCTATCGCGTGCACCTGGCGCCGGGCGCGCGGCGCGACATCGTGCTGGCCTTCGCGCTGGGCGACGAGGTGATCGATGCGAAGACGGTGCAGGCCGCGCGCTGGCCCGCCGCGCCCGCGCTGGACGTGGGCGAGCTGCTCGGCAACGACGACCAGGCCGGCGCGAAGTTCGACGCTCTCGCCGATGCGCTGGCCGCGCTGTGGGAACAGCGCCTGGGCAGGATCGGCCTGTCGCTGCCCGATCCCTCGCTGGTGGACATGCTGCGCGCGCAGGCCGCCTACATGCTGCTCAACCAGAGCGGCCCGGCGATGCAGCCGGGGCCGCGCAACTACAACCGTTCCTTCATCCGCGACGGCTCGGCCACCGCGGTGGTTCTGCTGCGCATGGGCATGGCGAAGACGGCGCGCGATTATCTGCACTGGTACAGCACCCACGCCGTGCACGACAACGGCCTGGTGTCGCCGTTCCTCAACGACGATGGCAGTGTCAACGACGGCTTCGGCTCGGACCTGGAATACGACGCGCAGGGCGAATACCTGTGGCTGGTGGCCGAGATCGCACGCCTGGACGGCGGTGCGCAGACCGTGCGCGAGTATCAGCCGCAGGTGAACCGGGCCTTGAAGTTCCTGCAGGAACTGCGCGAACGCACGTTGGTGCCCGGCTACCAGTCCGATCGCCCTCATCCCGAGCGCTTCGCCGGCATCCTGGCGCCATCGATCAGCCACGAAGGCTATTCGGTGCCGACCCATAGCTACTGGGATAATTACTGGGCGCTGCGCGGCTGGCACGATGGCGCGTGGCTGGCCGAACAATGGGGCGACCACGCCACGGCAAGCTGGGCGCGCGCGCAGTACAAGCTGCTGCACGACTCGCTGGCCGCATCGATCCGCGCGACGATGCAGTGGAAGGGCATCGATACCGTTCCCGCCGACGCCGACCAGGGCGGCAATGACCCGACGAGCGTGTCGATCGCGCTGGACCCGACCGGCGCGCAGGACGTGCTGCCGATGCAGGCGCTGACCAACACCTTCGACCGCTACCTGGCCGAGGTACGCAAACGCGACGCCCCCGATGCGCTGTACGCCTATACGCCCTACGAGATGCGCAACGTGCTGACATTCGTGCACCTGGATCGCCCGGCCGATGCCGAGTTCATGCTCGGCCACGTCACCGGCGACAGGCGACCGCGCGCCTGGCAGGAGCTGGCCGAGGTCGTGTACTCGGACAAGCGCCACGCGATCTATCTGGGCGACATGCCGCATACCTGGATCGGCGCCGAGTACGCACGCAGCCTGTTCGGCATGCTGATGTTCGAAGGCGACGACGCGTTGTCGCTGTTGCCTGGCACGCCGCCATCGTGGGTCGCCGGCCCCGGTTTGAAGGTGGACGGCCTGCCCACCGCCTACGGCACGCTGGCGATGCAGGCGCGGCAGGAAGGCCAGCGCCTGACGATCACCCTGGGCCAGGGATTGAAGGCGAACAGCGCGCTGAAGGTCTATTGGCCCAGCCGCCGGAAGCCGACCACGGTGCGTGTCGATGGACGGCTCGTGCATGACTTCGACGCCCAGAGCGTGCTGTTGGCGCGCCCGTTCCAAACGTTGGTCGCCGTCTGGTGAACGCCCGGCATTGCGCCGGGCGTTGCGAGGTGCCGCGGGGCTCGCGAGCGCGGACTCAGTCGGCCTTGAACGCCATCGTCGCGTGCACGGCCTTCTTCCAGCCGTCATAGCGCTTTTCGCGGTCCTCGGCCGGCATCTTCGGCTCAAAGCGCGCATCCATCGCCCACTTCTCCGCGATCTCCTCGCGGCTCTTCCAGAAGCCCGTGGCCAAGCCGGCCAAGTAGGCCGCACCCAGGGCGGTGGTCTCGGCGACCTTTGGCCGGATCACCTCCACGTCCAGGATGTCGGCCTGAAACTGCGCCAGGAAGTCGTTCATGATCGCCCCGCCGTCCACGCGCAGCTCTTTCAGTTCCAGCTCGGCATCGGCCTGCATGGCCGTCACCACATCGCGGGTCTGGTAGGCCATCGATTCGAGCGTGGCCCGGATGAAGTGCTCCTTGCTGGTGCCACGGGTCAGGCCGAAGAACGCACCGCGCACGTCGCTGTCCCAGTACGGGGCGCCCAGGCCGACGAAGGCCGGCACCATGTAGACGCCATCGGTATCGGGCACGCGCTCGGCATAGGCCTGGGTATCGGAGGCCTTGCCGAACATGCGCAACCCGTCGCGCAGCCACTGCACCGCCGAGCCGGCCACGAAGATGCTGCCTTCCAGTGCGTATTCCACCTTGCCGTCGATGCCCCAGGCGATGGTGGTCAGCAGCCCGTTCTTGGACTTGACCGCCTTGTCACCGGTGTTCATCAGCACGAAACACCCCGTGCCATAGGTGTTCTTGACCATGCCCGGGGTGTAGCAGGCCTGGCCAAACAAGGCCGCCTGCTGATCGCCCGCGATCCCGGCGATCGGCACCTTCTGGCCGAAGAAATGGCGGCCGGCGGTATGCGTGTAGACCTCGCTCGACGAACACACCTTGGGCAGCATCGACTTGGGCACGCCCAGGATCTCCAGCAGCTGGTCGTCCCACTCCAGGGTGTGGATGTCGTACATCTGGGTGCGGCCGGCGTTGGTCAGGTCGGTGACGTGGGCCTTGTCCTCGGACAGGTTCCAGATCAGCCAGCTGTCGATGGTGCCGAACAGCAGGTCGCCCTTCTCGGCCTTCTCGCGGGCGCCCTCGACGTTGTCCAGGATCCACTTGAGCTTGGTCCCTGCGAAATACGCATCGATCGGCAAGCCGGATTTTTCGCGGAACAGTTCATCGTGGCCAGCCTCGCGCAGCTCCTTGCAGACGCTCTGCGACTGGCGCGACTGCCACACGATGGCGTTGTACACGGCCTGGCCGGTGTGCTTGTCCCACACCACCGTGGTCTCGCGCTGGTTGGTGATGCCGATGGCCGCGACCTGGTCGGCCCCGATGTCGGCCTGGGTCAACACGTCGGTCATGGTGGTCAGCACGCTGGACAGGATCTCGCGCGGGTTGTGCTCCACCCAGCCCGGTTGCGGGAAGATCTGGGTGAACTCCCGCTGGGCCACGCCGGCGATGGCGCCCGCATGGTCGAACAGAATCGCGCGGGAACTGGTGGTGCCCTGGTCGATGGCCAGTACGTATTTCTTGTCCATTGAAGACTCCTGTATTTCATGGCCGGCGGCGCGGTTGCGCCGGCCGGCATCAAAGGTGGAAAGGCGCGGCGGATGCCTGCGTCAGGACTGGCGCTGCTGCGCCGCCTCCTCCAGCGCACGCTGGCGCGCGGGCAGGAAGGGGTAGATCAGCCACTGGTAGGCAGCACCACCCACGACGCCACCGATCAGCGGCCCCACGATGGGCACCCACCAGTAATTGCCGGCGGCTGGGAAGGCCGACGGACCCCACCCGGCGAACCAGGCAAAGATGCGCGGGCCCAGATCACGCGCCGGATTGATCGCCCAGGCCTCCAGGTAGCCCATCGAGGCGCCGATGGTGGCCACCAGCAGGCCGATCATCAGCGCACCGGAATTGGCGGTGGGCGCGGCCTCGTTGTACTGCTCGGTGATGGCGAAGATGCCGAAGATCAGGAACGCGGTCAGGATGATCTGGTCGGTCAGTGCATGCATCGGGGTGATCGCCAGGCCTGGCGCGGTAAAGAACACACCCGCCGCGCCTCCGGCTTCCCGGGTCAGCTGGTTGACCTGGTTGTAGTGGTCGATCACCGGCGCATAGAGCGCGTAGACGATCGCCGCACCGACCAGGCCGCCTATGACCTGGGCGATACAGTAGGGGATCACTTTCTTCCAGGAGAATTTGCGGTACAGCGCCAAGGCCAGGGTCACCGCCGGGTTGGCGTGCGTCCCGGAGACCGAACCGGTCACGTAGATCGCGATGGTGACCGCCAGGCCCCAGGCGATACACACGCCCCAGTAGCCGCCCGCGTAGGGGTTGGGGTCGTACAGCACGTACATCGCAGCGACCGAATCGCCGAAGGCGATGATGATGAACACCGCGATGGCTTCGGAGATCAGCTCCCCGAGCAGTTGGCGATTCATGCCCGCACCTCCGCGCGCCTGTCATCCCACACATCCGCGCGGTATGGCGCGGGCTCCATGACGGCGTGGCCCAGTGCCCGCCTCCTCTTGCTCCACATGTCATCGACCTCCCGATGTTGACGTCTTGAAAAACCGCCCGGCGGGGGCCAGGCGCTGGAATGCATGGTGTCGCGCTACGCGTGTTCAGCCTGCGACGAACGCGGGGGCCGCAGGCGTTGCGACCTGCGTGGAGAGGTAGGCGGACAGGCGCTGCTGCTGGCCTGGGGACAGGCGCAATCCCAGCTTGCTGCGTCGCCATAGCAGATCTTCGGCCTCCACGACCCACTCGTTTGCGCGCAGGTAATCGACCTCGGCCTGGTAGAGGTCGGCGCCGAAATGTTCGCCCAGATCGTCCAGGCTGGCCGCCTTGCCCAGGATCGCCTCGACCCGCGCACCGTAGTTGCGCACCAGGCGCCAGGCCATGTCGCTCGGCAGCCAGGGCCGTGCAGCGCGCACGCCGGCCAAGCGTTCGTCGAATGGCGCCATCTCGCCGCCAGGCAGCGGCGCCCCATGCGCCGTCCAGGCCGGGGCCTTGCGGCCGAGTTGGTCGACCAGTTTGTCCACCGCTTCCTCGGCGAGCTTGCGATAGGTGGTGAGCTTGCCGCCAAACACGCTCAGCAGCGGCGCCCCCTTGGCATCCAGCTCGAGCTGGTAATCGCGGGTGACCTCCGAGGCGTTGTCCTCCTCGTCCTCCAGCAGTGGGCGCACGCCGCTGTAGGTCCACACCACGTCGGCCGGGGTGATGGACTGCTTGAAGTAGCGGTTGGCCGCCTCGCACAGGTAATCCACTTCGTCCTGGTTGATCTGCGGTCGGGAGGGATCGGCGTGGTATTCCATGTCGGTGGTGCCGACCAGGGTGAAGTCGCGCTCGTAGGGAATGGCGAAGACGATGCGGCGGTCGGGCTGCTGGAAGATGTAGGCATGGTCGTGATCGAACATCCTCGGCACCACGATGTGGCTGCCCTTGACCAGGCGCAGCGCATATTCGTGCTTGACCCCGGTGGCCACGTCATCGAGGAAGTTGACGGCCCAGGGACCGGCCGCATTGATCAGAGAGGTCGCCTCCACGGTGATGCGCTCGCCCCGCGCGTTCTCCAGTTCGGCCACCCAATGGTCGGCCTGGCGTCGCGCACTGACGCACTTGGTGCGCACATGCACAGTGGCGCCGCGGGCCTGGGCATCCATCGCGTTGAGGACCACCATGCGGGCGTCCTGCACCCAGGCATCGGAATAGGCAAAGCCAGTGGTGAGTTCATCGCGAAGCGGTTGGCCGACCACGTCGGTGCGCAGGTTCAGGCGCTTGGAACCTTCCAGCGTGCGCTTTCCGCCCAGGTGGTCGTAGAGGAACATGCCGATGCGGATCATCCAGGCCGGACGCAGGTGCGGCTGGTGCGGCAGGACGAAACGCAGCGGCCAGATGATGTGCGGCGCCAGCCGCAACAGCACCTCGCGTTCGGCCAGCGCCTTGCCGACCAGACGGAACTCGTACTGCTCCAGATAGCGCAGGCCGCCGTGAATCAGCTTGGTGCTGGCGCTGGAGGTGTGGGAGGCCAGGTCGTCGCGCTCGCACAGGCACACCGACAGGCCACGGCCCACTGCGTCGCGGGCAATCCCGGCGCCGTTGATCCCGCCACCCACCACCAGCACATCAAACCGTTCAGCCATCTTCCAACTCCTCGACGCCGGACCCGCCCGGCACTGACAGCGCTCATGACCTGCTGGAAATGAGCAAGGACGATCTTAAACGAACAAATACGAACATTTGGTGATGGCGGCCCGCCCTGGGCCGAACTAAGCCTAATGCTTTGGTCTTATTGGAAAGCGCACGCCCTCACTGGGGCTGCTGCGGCGCAGCGCTCCGACTTCACGCAGGCGAAACGTACAAAAACGAAAACTGAACGCGCGCGTGCCAGAAGGGTGTCAGTGCTCCGGCGCCACATGCACCCGGGTGCCGGCCTGGTCCAGGATCTCGGCCAATTCCGCAGGGGGCGCGCGATCGGTGAACCAGTCGTCCACCAGCGAAATCGGCCCCAGCCGGCACAGCGCATTGCGGCCGAGCTTGCTCGAATCGGCGGCCAGGAATACATGGCGGGAGTGCTCGACGATGGCTTGAGCCACCCGCACCTCCTGGAAATCGAAGTCCAGCAAGGTGCCATCTGGCTCGATGCCGGAAATGCCGATGATCCCGTAGTCCACGGTGAACTGGCGCACCAGGTCGATGGTCGGCTGGCCGGTCACACCTTGATCCCGAGCCCGGACCATGCCGCCGGCGACGATGACCTCGAAGCTCGGGTTGGCGCTCATGGTGACCGCCACGTTGAGATTGTTGGTGATCACCCGCAGCCCCTGATGCTGCATCAGGGCGGCGGCCACGTCCTCGTTGGTCGTGCCCAGATTGATGAACAACGACGCCTCATCGGGAATGTGCCGCGCCACTTCGATGGCGATGCGTCGCTTCTGTTCGGCCAGCAACGACTTGCGCGTGGTGTAGGCCATGTTCTCCACGCTGGAGGGCAGGCTGACTCCGCCGTGGTAGCGACGCAGCAGGCCTGCCTCGCACAGCAGCGCCAGATCACGACGAATGGTCTGCGGGGTGACCTCGAACTGGGTCGCCAGCCCCTCCACCTCGGCATAGCCCTGCTGGCGCACCAGGGCGACCAGTTGTTCCTGGCGTCGATTGAGGACCGGCGGCTCCACGCCGGCCGTGCCGTTGGCTGCATTCATGCGCGCATCATCGCCCAAGCGGCCCGCACGCAGAACCCTCGTGGTGCGCACATCTCATGCCAGCGCCATCCACAGTCCCATGGCGACCATCATCAGGTCTTCGGTCAGCGAGACGAAGCCCAGCGGCACGCGTGAGCCGCCGCCGACGCAGGCGCACTTGATCTCGCGCTTCTGCACATAAACGGCGTAGAACACCGAGACCGAACCGATCCCCCCGATGAAGATCGCCACCGGCGCCGCCAGCCAGGTGCCCGCCTGCGCCAGCATCAGCACCCCTGCCAGCGCTTCGAGGAACGGGAACAGATACGCGTAAGGCACCCAACGCCGCGCCAACAGGTCGTATCCGAGGAACATCGTCGCGAAGCCGTCGACGTCCTGCAGCTTCTGTACCGCCAGCAGGCACATGGCCAGCGCGATGAAGCGTCCCAGGGTGCCGACCTGCCAGGGCGCGCCCTCGATCAGCCAGCCCAGGGCCAGCGCCATCGCCGCGGCCATGCCGAAGAGCGCGATGACCGGCCGGTAGCTGGTCGCCTCCGGATCCTTGACCGGCTTGCCCAGCCATCGGCGCAGGTCGTCGTAGCCGCCAATGCGCAGTCCGTCGATGAAGGTCTGTGGCGTGGTCTCGACCCCGTGCTCGGCCTTGAAAGCGTCGGTCTGCTCGCGCGTGCGCAGCCAGTGATCATCGACACGATAACCCTCGCGCCTGAGCAACCAACGCGCCTTCAAGCCCCAGGGGCAGACGTGCTTGTCCATCACCATGCGATACAGCGAAGCGGATCTTGGAGCCATTGCCGACATGTGCCCTCCCGCACGATGTGCCTTGTCCAGGCAGTCAGCCTAGGCAGGGCGAAGCGTGCAGAGGGTGAATCACATGCCGCGGCGGCTTCACGCCAAGCAAAACCGCCAATGCGGCGGGCGCGTCAGCCGGCGACGGCGGCTTCGCGCCACCAGGCATCACCGGGATGCGGCTGCCCCAGGTCCAACCGCTCGCCGATCACTGGCGTGGCCAGGGGCACGCCGCGTTCGGCGGCCAGGGCGCTGATGCGCTCGAACGGCTCGAACCACGGGTGCAGGGCCAGGTCGAAGGTGCCGTTGTGGATCGGCAGCATCCAGCGGCCGCGCACGTCCAGGTGCGCCTGCAGGCTCTGCTCGGGCTGCATGTGCACGTGCGGCCACTGCGGGTCGTAGGCGCCGGTTTCCATCAGGGTCAGGTCGAACGGCCCGAGCCGTTCGCCGATCTCCTTGAAACCGTCGAAATATCCCGAGTCGCCACTGAAGAACACCCGCAGGTCATCGTCCACGATCGCCCACGACGCCCACAGCGTGGCATTGGCGTCGCGCAGGCCGCGGCCGCTGAAATGCTGTGAGGGCGCGGCAGTGAAGCGCACCCCGTCGACCTGGGCGGATTGCCACCAGTCCAGCTGCTGCACCTTGTGCGCCGGCACGCCCCAATCCACCAGGGTATCGCCCACGCCCAGCGGCGCGATGAAGTGTTCGGTGGTTGCCGCCAGCGCGCGCACGGTGGCGCGGTCCAGATGGTCGTAATGGTTGTGCGAGAGCAGCACGCCCTTGAGCGGCGGCAGATCTTCCAGCGCGATCGGCGGGGCATGAAAGCGTTTCGGCCCGAACCACTGCACTGGCGAGGCGCGCTCGGCGAAGACCGGGTCGGTGATCCAGAAACTCCCCTTCAACTTGAGCAGCACCGTGGAGTGGCCGAGGCGGAACAGACTGCGATCCGGCGCGGCGAGCAAGTCTGCCCGGGTCAGCGGCCGGACCTCCAGCGGGACATCGGGGACGGTGTTGCGCGGCTTGTTGAACAGGAAGGTCCACATCAGCCGCAGGCTCTTGCCCAACCCGGTCGGTGGCGTGGGCACCTTGTTGCGGAACCGGCCTGCCTGATGCTGTGGGGAGTGCGCGTAATCGGGCTTCGGGGCGGTGGCGCGCAGCGTACGGGTCTGCATGAGACGTCCTGGGAGGGAGCGGTGGAGGTGATAACTACACTGAGCAGTGTAATTGTCGGCTCGAAAAAGTAAACCGCCAAGTGTAAAATTCGCGTATGTCTGCCCCGCCGTCCCCGCCGCCAGCACCTGCCCGCCTGACCGATCGCAAACGCCAGGCCATCGTCCAGGCCGCGATCGATGCCTTCCGCGCGCACGGGTTCGAGGCCACCAGCATGGACCGCATCGCCGCCCTGGCCGGCGTGTCCAAACGCACCGTCTACAACCACTTTGCGAGCAAGGACGCGCTGTTCGACGAGATCATGCTGCGGCTGTGGCAACAGGCGGCGGCCGCCGTCGATGTCGCGTATGCGGCGCACGCTCCCCTGCGGCCGCAGCTGCTGGCGCTGATGCAGCAGAAGTTGCGCATGCTGGAGGATGAGCACTTCTTCGGACTGGCCCGGGTCGCGATCGCCGAGGCGATCCATGCGCCGGAGCGCGCACGCGACATGGTCGCGCGGCTGGGCGACAAGGAAGTGGGCCTGGCCCGCTGGATCGCCGCAGCGATGGCCGACGGCCGCCTCAAGCCGGGCGATGCGCGCTTCGCCGCGCAGCAGATGGAAGGGCTGGTGAAGGGTTTCGCGTTCTGGCCGCAGCTGACCATGGGCCAGCCGGCCCTGAGCCGCGCACAGCAGGAACAGGTCGCCTCATCGGCGGTGGACCTGTTCCTGTCCCACTACGCCAGCGACGCTGACCGCTGACCCGGCTCGGTTGCCTGTAGGGACCGATGCGTCAACGCACCGGATCGGGAGGCGGCAAGACATCGCGCACCCGCAGGAATCGCGCGAAACGCGGAAGCCCCCTGGAGGTCAGCCCGTTGTAGCGATAGGTCACCCAGGTGCCCACCGGCGGCGGCGTGGTCCGCTCGGCATCGCTGAATCCGCTGCCGAGGCGGAAGCGGCGCCCGTCCGCGGTTTCGACCAGCAGCGCACCGAGCAGCCCGGCGAACTTGCCCTGACCCGGGGCGTAGCCGACCACCCTGGCCTCGGCATCGTCGAAGGGTTTGTACTTGAGCAAGGCATCGCTGCGGCCGGCGACATAGTGCGCGTCGCGCCGGTGCAACATCAGACCCTCGCCACCCGCGTCCACCACCTGCTGCAGCCATGCATCGAGGGCAGCGGCACTGGTCACCCGGCGCTGCTCGATCATCCGCAGCTGCGGATTGCCGGCAGCCCCGATCAGGGCCTGCAGGTGCGAGACGCGCGAGGCGAACGCCGCGCTGTCGCCCGGCAGGTCGAAGACCATGAAATGCATAGCCTGCCAGCGCGGATCGTCTGGATCATCGGTGCGCACCAGCGCACTGGCCTCATCGAAGCGGCCATGGCCGATCCACAGCTCGCCATCCAGTGGCGTCGTCGGCCAGCCCCGGGTAAACCAGGCCGGGGCGTGGATGCGTTCGCCGCCCCGCGTCCACAGCACCTGCCCGTCCCAGCGCCCGCGCACGCCATCGAGCTTCTCGCTGACCAGATACGCCTGGACCTCGGCATGGCCGTGGTAAGCGGTGGCCAGCATCAGCCGGGGCGGGGTAGCGCCGCCGGCCTCGAAGACCGGGCCACCCAGGCACAGCACCAGCAACATTCCCGACAACACGCGCATCGCCCTGCTCCCTGCAAGCCCGTCACCGAGAAAGCTTCGCGCCCGGAACCGGATGGCGGCATCGGGCAAGGGCGGCGGGCGGGGTAGGACAACCCCGCATCGGCCGCCACGCGGCCCACCCGGCCCTTATCATCGGCTTCGACCCGCCGCCGCGGGGCGTGCAGGCTTGCAAGGACATTCCAAGGGGACAATATGAAGCGTGTTTTTCTGACGCTGGCCTGCGCGGCCAGCGTGGGCGGCTGCACCGTGGTCAAGGTCGACCCCGGCCAGGAGGCCGTGTTGATCGACCGGCCGCGCGTGTTTGGCGAAGGCGGCATCCGCGACGAAACTGTCAAGCCAGGCCTGGCCTACACCTGGCTCACCACCGACGCCATCGTGGTCGATGTCAGCCCGCAGGTGCTGTCGGTGTCTTTCGATGATTTCTCCTCGTCGGACAACATCCTGCTGGACTTCGAAACCACCATCCAGTACCGCATCACCAATGCGCCCAACCTGCTGCGCAAGTTCGGGCCGGACTGGTTCAAGAACAACATCAGCAGCCAGTACGCGGCCATCGTGCGCGACCAGGTCAAGCGCTTCGACATGACCAGCATGATGAGCGATGTCACCACCGCCCAGCGCATCGATGACGCGGTCACCGGCGCCATCCGCAAGGTGGTCAGGGACCAGGGCCTGGACGTGGAGATCATGAACATCACCCTGGGCCGAGCCAAGCCCAACCCCAACGTGCTGCAGCAGATGAACCTCACCGCCGCCCAGCAGCAACGGGTCAAGACCCTGGTGGAGGCGACCAATGCCGAACTGCAGCGCGCCAAGGAACAGAAGGCCATGGCCGATGCCGACAACGCCTACCGCAACGCGATGAACCTCACTCCCGAGCAGTACCTGGCCCGGCAGATCGCCGAGATCAACGCCGAGGCCTGCACCAAGGCCGCGGCCTGCTACATGGTGCCCAGCGGCACCAGCGTCGTCGCCAAGTAAGGCCGTGCCCGTCGGCGCGGATCAGACGATCCGCGTGCGGCGGCGCCAGGTGGTGACCTGGTTCCAGCGGACAAAGGTCACCAGCCCGGATACCAGGATCAGCGCGATGCCCACGCCGGTGGGCCAGTCCAGCCGGTTGTGGAACAGGAAGTAGCCGAACACCAGCGCCCACAACATCTGGCTGTACTGGGTGGGCGCCACCGCGCTGACCGGTGCCAGGCGCGTGGAATACATCATCAGGATCGCCGCCAGCCCGGCCAGCAGGCCGTAGCCGGCCACCAGCAGCCACTGGGTGGCCGTGGGCCAGACGAAGTGCGGCAGCATCAGCAGGCCGCCCATCAGCAGCGGACCCAGCACACCAGCCCCATACAGGGTGATGCGCTTCTCCTCCGGGCCCGCCATGCGCAGGCTGATCACGCCCACCGCACCGGTCAGCCCGCAGATGATGGCCGCGACGTGGCCTTCGCTGAGCTGGCGGAAGCCCGGCCGCAGGACCACCAAGACGCCGATGAAGCCCACCACCACCGCCGTCCAGCGACGCCAGTGAACCTCCTCGCGCAGCAGCAGCACCGACAGCACGGTCACGAAGATCGGCATGAGGAAGATCAGGGCGAAGGCTTCGGCCATCGGCAGCTCGGTGAAGGCGATGGCCGAGGTCAGGTTGCCGACCGCCCCGCAGAAGGCGCGCAACAGCCACACCGTCGGCTTGCGCGCCATCACCACCTCGCGCCAGCGGTCGCCGGGCTTCTTGATGAAGGGCAACGCGACCAGCATCAGCATCGCACCGAAGAACACCACCTCGTAGATGGGCAGCGTGCCCTCGAGCAGCTTCACGAACGCATCGCTGATCGCGTAGGCCGCGTAGCACGCAAAGCCCAGCAGCACACCCTTCAACATCCTTGACTCCACGCCAATCACGGCAGGCGCCGGGTGGCGCCTCCTTCCGTGCACAGTCTACGGTTCCGGCCACGGGACGGCGCCAACCACGATGCCGATTTCGCATCAACGCCTAAGGCCCGGAGGAGGCCCCTGGACGACCGTACAGATCCAGCAACATCAGGGTGACCCCGTTGGTCCAGCCGAAGCCGTCCTGGTTGGGATATTCGCCGCCACCGGCGCCCTGGCCCTGGGCCAGCACGTCGTACTTCTCGGTGAGCTTGTGCTCGGCCTCGAACACGCCCTGCACGCGCGCCAAAAAGCCGCGTCCGATCCGCCCGGCCAGGGCGTCTTGTCCGTAGCGGCGCAAGCCGGCCACGGCGACCCACTGCAGCGGTGCCCAGCCATTGGGCGCGTCCCACTGCTGGCCGCTCCGTACTGGCGTGGTCACCAGCCCGCCCGGGCCAAGCAGCTGCGCCTGCACGGTCTGCGCGGTGGCTTGCGCGTGCGCCGGCGAGGCCAGCCCGACGAACAGCGGGAACAGCATCGCCGCGGTCACCCGCGCACGCGGCGCCCGGGTACGCAGGTCGTAGTCGGCGTAGTACCCAGCGGGATTCCACAGGTGCCGTTCGATCGCCGCCTGGCGCTGCTTGGCGCGCGCGGCGTAGTCGATCGTGCAGGCACCGGGCTGCTGCCTGCAGGCGGCCGCCAGGGTGGTCTCCAGGTGATACATCAGGCTGTTGAGGTCCACCGGCACGATCTGCGTGGTGTGGATGCTGGACAGCCTCTGCGGGTCGTCGAACCAGCGGCTGGAGAAGTCCCAGCCCGACTCGGCGGCCGCGCGCAGATCGCGATAGACCTCGCCCGCCGGGCGCGTTGCCCGGACCTCTGCGGCGGTCCTGATATCGTGCACCCAGGCCTCCTGGCGCGGCGTATCGCGGTCGTCCCAGTAGCGGTTAAGCACGCTGCCGTCGGCCAGCTTCACCACCCGCTCGCTGGCCCCGCCTGGCGTGAGGCCATCGCTGCCGCGCATCCAGTAGGCGTATTCGGCCTGCAGTTGCGGCAGATAGCGTCGATACACACCCTCACCCCCGCGCGTGGCCGCGTCACTGACCATGTAGGCGAAGAACGGCGGCTGCGAGCGGCTCAGGTAATAGCTGCGCGTGCCGTTGGGGATGTGGCCATAGGTGTCGATCTGGTAGGCGAAGTTGTCCAGCATCTGTCGCGCCAGATCGTCATGCCCGCTCTCGGCCAATCCCAGCATGGTGAAGTACGAGTCCCAGTAATACACCTCGCGAAAGCGCCCCCCGGGCACCACGGTCGGCTCGGGCAGGGCCAGGGCGCTGCCGTGCGGTGGCACGTGGCTGAAATCACGGGTCAGCACCGGCCATAGCGCATCGATGTGCGTGCGCAGATCGTCATCCTGGCGCAGCGTCGGCGTCTGCAACGGTGGGTCTTCGTCGAAATGGGCGGCGACGAAGGCCTTGAGGTCAAAGCCCGGCGCACCGCGTTCGGCCAGGAAGGCCGCCTCCACCTGCGCAGGATCGCCACGCACGGTCATGTCCACGAAGTGCTTCTGGTCGTCGAACACCTCGCCCATCTGCACCGCCTGGAACAGCTGTGGATACAACTGGTCGGGCGTGCGCGGCATAGGAGCCGGCGCCGGTGCGGCGGGCACTGCAGTCACGGGTAAAGGCGCGCTGGCACACGATGCCAGCAGCGCCGGCATCACCACGCAGGACAGAGACAACATGGCACAACGATGGCGAAGGCGCATGGGCAGCCCGTGATGGGAATCTGAGGCGCGAGTGTGCCTCATCGGCCAGCCCTCCGTGCGCCTCAGGCAAGGCTCGGCCCACCCTCACGCATGATGCATTGCACCACGCGCCGGCACGGCGACGCGGGCCTCCGCTTGAAGACCCGCGTCGTCAAACACCTCCGCATGGCCGAATCGGCATGCGGACGCGGCAGGGCTTACCAGCCGATCGTGAAGGTCACGTCGGTCGGTGCGCTGGTGTGCAGCGAGGGACTGAAGTCGCCCACATCGTCGTACGAGAAGCCATAGGCCAATGCGTTGATGCCATGGTCGTGCCAGAACTTCGCATACCAGTTGGCGGCCTGCCCGGCGGGGTAATGCGAGGGCTGGTCGTACCACAGCGACGGCGTTTCCAGCACATGACGGTTGATCGCCGCCGAGATCTGCGCCTGGATCTGCAGTTGCACATCGACGTTGCTGGCGCCGTTGGGATCGTTGAACAGGCCGTTGCCCAGGAACACCTCCGAGGTCGTCGGTAGCCCATTGATGTAGTACGTGCCATTGGCGTTGCCGCCGGTGAACACGAAGGTGTTGCCGCTGACCCGCCCGTGGAAGGTGCCCAGGTTCTGCAACGTGAACACCAAGTCCTCGTTGCGATACCGCGCCCAGATCGCGTCGATGTAGGACTGCAGGTAGTTGCCGTTGGCGCCACCGGCGTTGAAGCTGGCATGCGCCGGGGCCACGATGCGGTAAGGCGCGTACGGCGCCTGCGCCAGCGACACGAACGGCGCCGGTGCGGCGGCCTGGAACGCGGAGAAGATCGCATCACGCGACTCGGTCAACGGCTCGCCCACGGTCTGGTCGAAGCCGCCCAACCCCTGCACCCGCAGCTTGAGCGGAAAGCCGAAGTGGTCCACCCGCGTGGTGTTGACGAAGATCCCCTGCTGCGGGTCGCCCGGCGGCAGGATCGCCATCTCGCCGAAGTCGAAGTACACATCGATGTTCGGGTCGGAGGCGTTCTCGATGTTGGCTCCGGCATAGCCCAGGTTGCCGTCGCCGTCGATGAGGACCTTGATGTACATCGGCGAACCGACCGAGAACAGGATGCGCGCCGAATCCAGTGGCGGGATGGTCACCTGGCTGGACTGAGCCAGGGTGTGGAAGTAGTTGGTATAACCCTCACCGTTCTTGGTCAGCGCCCCGTTGTCGCCGACCGCCATCGGGACCAGGTTGCCGCTGGCATCCACATGGACGAACTGCCCAGTGTTCCAGTCCTTGCCGATGATCGCCCAGTACACGTCCGCATCGGCCCAATGGCCATTGGTCTGGTTGACGATATGGAAGGTGGTCTGGCCATTCCAGCTGCCACCCGCATTCCCCCCATCGTCGCCCGGCGGATCGGTGCCCGCGTCGGTCCCGGCAGTGAACTGATAGTGCGCGCTGTCGTAGGCCGGGTTGCCCTTGTTGTAAGTGAAGAAGTAATCGAGGGTGTTGCCGGCATTGACCGGAGCCACGGTGGTTTCGTAATGCCCGTTGCCGGCGTTGTAGCTCATGCGCAGGTTTTGTTGGGCGCCGCCATTGAGCGCGTAGTGCACGTCCACCCAGGACGTCATGCCGCCGGTCGGCGCGAACCAGATCGTGCCGGTGGTGCCGGACACGGTCACGCCCTGGGTGTAGTCGGCCGCACTCTGGGCGCGCGCCTGCGGAAGCCATGCGCCCAGCAACAATAGGGCCAAACTGGCCATCAACCACGATGCGATACGTTGCATGCAATCTCTCCTTTTGACCGGCCGATGGCCGGGAATGCCTGCAGGAATGGATCCATCACGCCGCGCGCCCGTCGCAACGGGCGATGCCGGTGGTGGCACGGGCACGCGGGGCCGGCATCCTGTCACGCCGATCCGCCGCCCGATGAGCAGGCTGTCCCGCAACGCCATGACACCCTGCAACATGCGGCGAAGCGGTTCGGCAGCAGCGACGCAGGGGAAAGCACGATCGACCAAGCACATGTCCCGTGCTGTCCCGCATCGGACCTGGACCCATGCCCTGCTGGCCCTGGCGCTTGCCGGTCCGCGCATCTCGGCATGCGCCCGGCCATGAGACACCGTTTGGCGGATCGGCCCAGCCATCGGCCACCTCAAGCCACGCGCCTGACCCATGACCACGCGCTTTGTCCCGAGCGTGGCTGCACCCGGGGTTCACGTCGAACTGCCTAGGGTCCTGTGCACCTAAGCCGCAAGGAGGACGCGGAATGACCGCACGCACGACACTTGCCGGCCTGCTGCTGTGCACCGCAGCGCTGGCCGCCTCCCCGGCCATGGCCCAGGGCCATGGTCACGGCAATGGCCACAACCCCAAGGCTCAAGGGCGCCATGACAATGGCAAGCACTTGGGCTGGCAGAAGCAGGCCTGGAAGCGCGGCGAGCATCTGCCGCGCGGGGACTACGACGGCTACTACGTGGACTACCGCGAATATCACCTGGCGCCGCCGCCGCGCGGTTATCGCTGGGTCCGTCCGGTCGATGACCGGTATCTCTTGGTCGAGGTTGCGACCGGGCTGATCGCCGAAGCCCTGGGGTACTGAGCGCCCGTCGGCATCGTGCGGTACGCACCCCGCACGTATTGCGGTCGGCTCTCGATAGGGGCGACCGCCTTGGCCTAGCGGCGCAGGAAGTCCAGAAGCGCGCGGTTGAATGCCCCGGCATGGCTGAGATTGCAGCCATGGGGCGCATCCGGAATCACCACCAGTTCACTGCCGGCGATCGCCGCATGCGTGCGTGCACCAGAGCCTTCCAGCGGCACGATGGCGTCGGCATCGCCGTGCAGCACCAGGGTAGGAAGACCGACCTGCGCGAGGTCCTCGCGGAAATCAGTGGAGCCGAAGGCCTCCGCGCAGCCCACCGCTGCACGTTGGTCGGCCTGGCGGCAAAGCGCCACCGTGTCACTTCGCTGCGCGTCGGTCGCTTTCACCTCACCCCGCGCGGTAAAGAATCCTTTGGTGAAATCCTCGAAGAATGCCTCGCGGTCGGCCATCAGGTCCGAGACCAAGCCATGCGCCGTCTGCCTGGATAGCGGGCCTTCCGGATTGTCCACCGTCTTCAGCAGATAGGGCGGCACGGCCGAGGCGAACACCACGCTGCGCAGGCGTGCCTGGCGTACCGCCGGATGTAACGCGCGACTTCTCCACCGCCCATGGAGAAGCCGACCAGGGTGACATCGTGCAAATCCAGTTCGTCCAGCACGCTGGCCAGGTCGTCGGCCAGATGGTCGTAGTCGTATCCGGCCGCGGGTTTGTCCGACCGCCCGAAGCCGCGGCGGTCATACGCGATCACCCGATACCCAGCCTCGCGCAGCGGCGCCAGCTGCGCCCGCCAAGCCGCAGAGGACAGTGGCCAGCCATGGATCAGGACAACCGGACGTCCCTGCCCGCCGCTGTCTTCTACGTAAAGGCGAACGGGATTGACGAATTTGGGGAGCGCGGACATGGGACCTCTCTCTGAGAGTGAAGCGGACGCGACGATGTCTTCGCCACGTTTCCTCATCTTCCCCCTCGTCCACACCCCTATGATGAAGCGCCCGCTAAGAGTCCATCAAATTGCCCTATTCAGTACGCTTGAGTGCATCTGTCACTCACGCATGTGAGCATCGCGTGTACCGCTAAGCCCCGGGATGAGAACACGCGTATCTTGCAGCGGATCACAGATAAGCCCCGGGATTTGCATCAATCTCGGGCTGCTCCAATGACGGAGCGGTTAAGGAGATATCAGGATGAAATTTAGCCTTCTCGCCGGCAGTCTGACGCTCACCGCAATCGCATCCCTTGCCTTTTCTGAAGAATCATTGGCTATCCCGAACTGCAATTCGTGCGTCCCCGCGTATCAAGCCTGCGTCGCAGCAGGGAATACAGACTGCGAGACCCGTTATGCGGTCTGCCTGAGGTGGTGTCCAGTTGAGCTCATTTCTGAGGGCGCTCTTGGAATCGTCAAACCAGAGAGTCTCGGCCCGACCTCGCCTTCCAGAACTCCACCTCGCACGCCTTTGGCCGCCATGGTCACTGGTTGATTAGCGCGAGCACCCTGAAGCGGAGCCCTCGATGTGATCGAGGGCTCTTTCAATTGATTGGGCAAATGGCCTAACCAGCGATCTCCTCGGCCCCATCCGGCAACAGCGCACGCTGGTCCAGGCCGGTCACGTGTACTTGGCACCCGTGATGGGCAAAGCGCTCGCTGACCTTGTCCAGCGCCGCCAGCGCGGTGACATCCCAGAAGCGGGCGTCGGAGACATCCAGTTCCACCGGACTGTTCTCGGCCTCGCGCGGATCGAAGGTGTCGATGAACGCATCGGCCGAAGCGAAGAAAACCGGCCCGCGCACCCGGTAGCGGTGCGCCACCACGCCGTCGCTGCCGCTCGACGCGTCATGCTCGACATGGAATGCACCACCGACCTTCCAGGCGAAGAACAGTGCGCTGAGCAGCACCCCCAGGCCGACACCCAGCGACAGATCGTGCGAGATCAAGGTCGCGGCCACGGTGGAGAGCATCACGATGCTCGACAGGCGCGGATGCTCGATGAGCTTGCGCAGCGAGCCCCAGTCGAAGGTGGAGGCCGAGACCATCACCATGATCGAGACCAGCGCCACCACCGGCACCCGGGAGACCCAATCCTTCAGCAGCACCATCAGCACCAGCAGGAACACGCCGGCAAACGCCGTGGACAACCGCCCACGCCCGCCGTATTTCACGTTGCCCACGGTCTGGCCGATCATGCCGCAGCCGGCGATGCCGCCGAACAGGCTGGCGCCGATGTTGGCCAGGCCCAGCCCGGTGCACTCGCGGTTCTTGCTGCTGGGGCTGTCGGTGAGCTCATCGACCACGCGCGCGGTCATCATCGATTCCAGCAGGCCGACCATGGCGATGGCCAGGGCCGGGCCGGCGATCACCTGCAGCGTGGCCAGGTCCAGCGGCACGGTGATGCCGTGCCAGCCAGGCAGGCTGCTGGGCAGCTTGCCCAAGTCGGCCACGGTCTTCAGCGGCAGGTCCATGCCCTGCGCGATCAGAGTCAGGACCACGATGCAGATCAGCGGAGAAGGAATGACCTTGACGCCAGGCAGTGGCACGCGCGGCAGGCCGTAGATGATCAGCAGGCCCAGCGCCAGCATCACCCAGGTCGCCGGGGTGGCCCCGGCCAGCTGCGGCAGCTGCGCGCTGAAGATCAGCACCGCCAGCGCGTTGACAAAGCCCGTGCGCACCGAGGAGCTGACAAAGCGCATCAGCGCCCCCAGCCGCAGCAGGCCGAACACGATCTGGATCAGACCGGCCAGCACACCCGCAGCCAGCAGGTAGTTCAGCCCGTGGCTGGCCACCAGCGGCGCGGCCACCAGCGCGACCGAGCCGGCCGCCGCCGAGATCATCGCCGGACGACCGCCAGCGAAGGCGATCACGATGGCGATCACGAACGAGGCATACAGCCCCACCTGCGGATCGACGCCGGCCACGAAGGAAAACGCGATGACTTCGGGGATCAGCGCAAAGGTGGCCACGGCGCCAGCCAGCAGCTCGCGCACGGGCTTGTGGCGCCATTGCGCCAGTTCGGATCGGACGAAGGACATGGGGGTTCCTGCAGGGACGGTGCCCGCGCAGACTCCGGCGCAGACATGACGAGCGCCCTATTCTGCCCAAGGCGCCCGCCACATGCACCCGGCGCAGCGAAGGCGAACCGACGCGATGACGGAAAATGCGCTTGCGTGTCCCGCCTCCGCACGCCAGCACATCGACCATGTGATCGCGCTTCGCCTCGACTCCGGCATTGCCGTCGAGTCCCCTACCCGCGACCGGGCTTGGTCCAGGCCCACCGGCGTCGGGCCTGGACGGGGGCTGCCCTCAGCCGGTCGAGGAGGCCTGCGCGCCCGCCGCTTCGCGCTCCTGCTTCTCGTCGGCCAGCTGGCGAATCGTCAGCGGATTGGAGAAGTCGATGGTGCGGGTCGGGAAGGCGAAATCGATGCCCTGCTCGGCGAAGCGCTGCACAAGGGCCAGGTTGATCGCCTGCTGCACGTCCATGTACGCGTTGAAGTCCGGCGTCTGCATGATGTACACGGTCTCGAAATCGTAGGACGAGGCCCCGAATGCCTTGAAATGCGAGCGATCCAGGTTCGCGTTGTCGATCCCGTCCAGGATCTCCTTGACCGTGTCCGGGATGCCCGCCAGCTTGTCATGCGGGGTCGAATACAACACCCCGAACTCGAACACGATGCGCCGGGTCTGCATGCGCTTGTAGTTGTGCACGCGCGCGCCCAGCAGGTCGCTATTGGCGAACACCAGCTGCTCGCCGCTCAGTGCGCGCAGGCGGGTGGTCTTCAGGCCGACGTGTTCGACGGTGCCGGCGAAGGCATCGACGACCACGAAGTCGCCCACCTCGAAGGGCTTGTCGATCACGATCGACAGCGAGGCGAACAGGTCGCCCAGGATGTTCTGTACCGCCAGGGCGACCGCGATGCCGCCCACGCCCAGACCGGCCACCAGCGCGGTGATGTTCACGCCGATGCTTTGCAACACCGTCAGCAGCACCAGTGCCCACAGCACGGTCAGCCCGATGAAGTTAATTGCGCCCAGGCTGGTGGTGGCGCCGAGATTGGTTTCCTGTGTGGCCCGGTCGCGGTAGTCGTCGATCCAGAACTTCACCTGGCGCGTGCCCCACACGCCGATCTGCAGCAGCAGCGCGACCGCCGCCACCTTGCCGGCGATGCTGTAGGCACGCTCGGGCAGGTGCAGCACCTGCAGGCCGAAGTGCAGGGCCACGAACAGCATCAGCCAGGTGCGCGTGCCGCGCACCATGTAAGCCAGCGACTCGAAGACCCGGTCGATCGTGGTGCCCTGCTTGGCGATCGCGCCCAGACGGTTGGCGATCACCCGCCGGGCGATGGCCAGCACGATCAGGATCAGCACCGTGATGCCGGTGGCGGTCAGCCAGGCCTGCAGGCTGTTGTCCAGCACGGTGTAGTCGTTCAACCAGTTCATCATGTCTCCAATGGGAAGGAAGGTTGGTGCGCCGATGGGCGCGCGGGGATAATCGGGGCATGGACGAACACGACCCGTGCCCGGTGGCGCCAGAGGCGCCGCTCCCCAGCGATTGCTGCGACAGCGGCTGCGATCCGTGCGTGTATGACCTCTACGCGGAGGAGCTGGCGCGCTATCGCGAACGCCTCGCCGCATGGCGCGCGCGGCATCCCGAAGCACAAGCCTGACACGCCCACGCAAGGAAACCGGCCGCTCGCGGACTCAGGGTCGCAACATCGCGCGCGAATGTGAACCCCTTCGCTTGCCTCTCTACACGTTCCACGCCCACGGCGCGTCGCCCGTGCGGGGATCGATGACGACTTTGCACCAATGCCGCGGCCGCAACCCGCAGGCGGTCAGTCCATCGACAGATCATCTTTCGATGCCAAAGATCGAGAATCGGCGGGTGGTAATGCCCGCGGCAAAAGGCATCGATCACCCGCCCGCCGACGTGCAAGGAACACGCGCTAGCGCGGCTGCACGGCGGATAGGATCTGCGCGCGCAGCCACTGGTGCGCGGGATCGCGATGCACGCGCTCGTGCCACAGCATCGCCATCTGGTAGCCGGGGACCGCCAGTGGCGCGGCCACGACCCGCAGCGCCGGATGCCCGTGAGCCAGTCGGGCGGGCAACATCGCCACCAGATCGGTGGACGCCAGCGCCGACAGCACGAACAGGAAATGCGGGACCGACAGGGCCACGTTGCGCTTGAGCCCCAGCGTGTCCAGGGCCGCATCGGTCGGGCCGTGGAAGCCGCCGCCGTAGGGCGAGACGATCACATGGTCGAGTCGGCAGAACTGGGCCAGCGTCGGCCGCCGTTTCAGGCCCGGATGGCCGGCGCGGCCGGCCAGCACGTAACGCTCGTCGAACAGGATGCGCTGGCGCAGGCCCTCAGGCGCCCCTTCCACGGTATGGAAGGCCAGATCGATCCGTCCGGCCTCGGCCTGACGCGTGATGTGCTGGGGCACCATTTCGCGCACGGCCAGGCGCGTGCCGGGCGCGGCCGTCCGCAGACGCGCCAGCACCGGCAGCACGATGGTGGTCGCGCCGTAGTCGGTCGCGGCCACCTGCCAGGTCTGGCGGGCGCTGGTTGGATCGAACGGTGCCGGTGGCGCGATGGCCCGGCCCAAGGTTTCCAGCGCGGCGCGCAGCGGCTCGCGCAGGGCATCGGCGCGGGCGGTTGGACGCATGCCGCGTGGTCCGGGCAACAGCAACGGGTCGTCCAGCAGCGCGCGCAGGCGAGCCAGCTGAACGCTGACCGAGGGCTGGGACAAATGCAGGCGCTGCGCGGCGCGGGTGACGTTGTGCTCGGCCAGTAGCGCGTCGAGCGTCACCAGCAGGTTGAGGTCCAGGCGCCTGAGATCGTGCATGGCTATACCAGGAATCATGAGAATTCATTTCAACTATAGCGAGCGCATTCCTATGGTGGCGTCTCACTCCCGACCGGCCATCGCCATGAATGTCCTGATTGTCCACGCCCATCCCGAACCCAGCTCGTTGACCAGCCACCTTGCCCGTACCGCGCAGCAGGTGCTGCTCGCGCAGGGCCACGAGGTCCAGACCTCGGACCTGTATGCCATGGGCTGGAAGGCGGTCTTCGACGCGCAGGATTTCCCTGACCGCCTCGATGCCAGCCGCCTTTCCTTCATCGCCGAATCCGAGCATGCGTATGCGAACGGCTGCCAGAGCGACGATGTGGCCGGCGAGCAGCGCAAGCTGCAGGCCGCCGATGCGCTGATTCTCGCGTTCCCGATGTGGTGGTTCGGCATGCCGGCGATCCTGAAAGGCTGGATCGACCGGGTCTGGGCGTTCGGCCTGGCCTACGGCTATCGCGGTGCGGGCAATGCCTACCGCTACGGCGAGGGCGGCTTTGCCGGCAAGCGCGCGCTGCTGGCCGTGTCGATCGGTGGCCCGGCCGCGGACTACGGCCCGCGCGGCATCAATGGCAGTCTGGACCAGCTGCTGTTTCCCATCACCCACGGCACGCTGTTCTATCCCGGCATGCAGGTGCTGGCGCCTTTCGCGCTCCATGACAGCGGGCGGCAGGACGCGGCGGGCGTCGCGGCGGCGACATCGGCCTGGACCACGCGTGTCGCCCACCTGTTCGATGAAGCGCCACTGCGCTTCCGCCCGCAGAACGGCGGCGACTACCCGGACCGACACACCCTGGCCGAGCAGCACGCCCCGGGCAGGCGCGACCTGTCGATCCATCTCGCGGACTGAGCGTACAGACCGGCCGCCAGGGCCGGTCGTGCTCCGGTACGATGCGGGCCCGATCGCTGCCCCGCCCCGCCGTGCCCCACTCGACCGCACCGCTGCTGACCCGTTCCACCGCGCAGGCCCTGAGCGCCGCGCGCGACGCAGGCCTGGCCGAATGGACCGGCTCACTGGATCTCGGTCGCTCAACCGGCACCGCGCGGCTGCACGCCGATGGCTGGGACTGGCATGGCGTGCGGTATCCGTATCCGGACAAGACCCGCGACCGCACGCTGTATCACTTCGACGGCGAGGACTTCGTGCCGGTGTCGCGCTTTGCGGGCGCGTTGATCAAGCTGGTGCCGACCGAATGGAACGTGCCGACCTTCGAGATCGACGGCATCAAGATGCTGCCCACCTCGAAGGAATCCCCGCTGGACGACGCGCGCCGCAAGGTCGCCCTGGTGGAACCGCGCGGCAAGGCCGTGCTGGACACCTGCGGGGGGCTGGGCTACTTCGCCGCGTGCTGCCTGGAAGCCGGCGTGGCGAGGCTCCAGTCCTTCGAGAAGAACGAGAGCGTGCTGTGGCTGCGCACACTCAACCCGTGGTCGCCCGATCCGGCTGCGGCCGAGTCGGGCGGACGTCTGCAGCTGATCCACGGCGATGTGTCCACCCAGATCGCCTCGCTGCCCGATGCGGCCTTCGACGCGGTGCTGCACGACCCGCCGCGGTTCGGCATCGCCGGAGAGCTCTACGCCCAGACCTTCTACGACCAGCTGGCGCGGGTGCTCAAGCGCAGCGGCAGGCTGTTCCACTACACCGGCAGTCCGAACAAGCTCACCAGCGGCCGCGACGTCCCGCGCGAAGTGGTCAGGCGCCTGGAGAAAGCCGGGTTCAAGGCGCAGCTGGCACTGGACGGCGTGCTGGCCGTGCGCAGATAGAAACGCCGCACGGGTTGCCCCGCGCGGCGTGGTGGACAAGGCGAGCCTGCGCCTGGTTACGGCATCTGCGGCAGTTCGTGCGGACGCAGGTCGAACACCAGCACCTCGGCGTCCTGGCCATCGCTGAAGACCAGCTGCTCTTCCTGACGGATGCGCACGCCGTCGCCTTCGTGCAGCACCTGACCATTGAGCGATACGGTGCCGCGGGCCACGTGGACATAGGCGTAGCGCTGCGGCGGCAGGCTCAGGGTGGCGGTTTCGGCGCCATCGAACAGGCCGGCATACACGCGGGCGTCCTGGCCGATCTGCAGCGAATCCTCCGCCCCGTCCGGCGAGAGCACCAGGCGCAGGCGGCCGCGCTTTTCCTCGGTGGAAAAATTGCGCTGCTGGTAACGCGGCTGGGTGCCGCGCTGGGCCGGCACGATCCAGATCTGCAGGAAGTGCACGCCCTCGCTCTGCGAATCGTTGAACTCGCTATGGGCCACCCCGGTGCCGGCACTCATCAGCTGCACGTCACCGGGCAGGATCACCGAGCCGGTGCCCATCGAGTCCTTGTGCGCCAGCGCGCCCTCCAACACATAGGAGAAGATCTCCATGTCGTTGTGCGGGTGCTTGCCGAAACCCTGGCCCGGGGCCACGCGATCGTCGTTGATCACGCGCAGGTCCGAGAAGCCGACCTGGTTGGGGTTGTAGTAGTGGCCGAAGGAGAAGGTGTGTCGGGAGGACAGCCAGCCATGGTTGGCCAATCCGCGGGTGTTGGCTTGGGTGACGTCGAACATGGGAAATCTCCTGGTCAATGCGGGGAGGGATCAAACAATCGGATCAGGGACCGGTGCGCCGGGAGGGCGCACCGGGTGAAGCAGGTCAGAGGACGGCAGCGCGCAGCTGCGGCTGGCGGCGCTCGCGCAGGGCATCCAGGCTCAGGGCACCGGCGCCGAATGCCACGACCTGCAGCAGGCCACCGGCGATGGAGACGTTCTTGAAGAAGTGGATGAACTGGTTGGTGTCGCCCAGCGCGTGGTGGAACGTCACCGCCGTGACCAGGGCGAACAGCGCCATGACCGCGGCGACCAGCCGGGTGCGATAGCCCAGTACCAGCGCCAGACCAAAGCCGACTTCGACGATGATCGCGCCCAGGAAGGCCAGGTCCGGCAGCGGCATGCCGCTGGCAGCGATGTAGGCCTTGGTGGCGGCCGGCGCGGCCAGCTTGCCGACGCCACTGATCAGGAACAGGACGCCGATCAGGACACGGCCGGCGGCAGCGGAGAACGCGAAGGATTTGGTGTTCATGGCAAAGCTCCAAAGCGGTGGTGGAAAGGGCGGTGGCGGGACCGCCGAACCGTGGAGCCATGCTAGTGTCGCCTCCGATAGCGAAAAACCATGTGCGTGGCGCCACACTGTCAACCTATAAGAGACAATGAGCCAACTCGAAGACATGCGCCTGTTCGTGACCATCGTGGACGCGGGCAGCTTCACCGCCGCGGCCGATCGACTGGGTCTGTCCAAGCAGTTCCTGAGCAAGCGCGTTGCCGCGCTGGAGGCGCGGCTGGGCGTGCGCCTGCTGATCCGCACCACGCGACAGCTGCGCCCTACCGAGCTGGGCCTGGTGTATCTCGAGCAGGCGCGCGGGCTGATCCGCCAGTTCGACGAGACCGAAGAAGCCATCGCCCACCAGAACACCACCCCGCGCGGACTGCTGCGGATCAGTGCGCCGATGTCCTTCGGCACCCTGCACCTGGGCCCGGCGCTGCCGCAGTTCCTGCTGGCCCATCCGCAGGTCAGCGTGGAGATGGACCTGAGCGATCGCACGGTGGACCTGATCGGCGAGGGCTACGACGTGGCCGTGCGCATCGGCACCCTGCCCGACTCGAGCCTGGTCGCGCGCACCATCGCCCCGATGCAGATCCGCCTGTGCGCCAGCCCGGACTACCTGGCCCGGCGCGGCACGCCGGCCACGCCCGCCGACCTGCGCGACCACGATTGCCTGCTGTATGGACACAGCCGCCATGTGGAGTGGACCTTCCAGCATGGCGGCCGGCGCGAGGTGCAAGCCATGCGCGGCCGCCTGCGGGTCAACAACGGTGAGCTGGTCCGCGACGCGGCCGTGGCCGGACTGGGCATCGCCTACCTGCCCACCTTCATCGTCGGCCAGGCGCTTGCCGACGCGCGCCTGGTCAGCGTGATGGAAGACCACTGCCCACCGCCGGCGGCCATCCATGCGGTGTATCCGCAGCATCGCCAGGCCTCGCGGGCGGTGCGGGCGTTCGTGGAGTTCCTGCACTCGCGCTTCGCGAGCGCGCCGCGCGGCTGAGCCGCCGCATCCGCAGCGACGACAGGCGCGCGGCTATGCTCGCTGGCCACGCCGCCCGGAGGAGCGCTCCGTCCATGATTCCGCATTCACACCCCGCCCCCACCAAGCGCCGGCCCGCGCATGGACTCCTGCTCACCGGCTTGTTGAGTGTTCCGTTGGCCGCCTGCGCCGCCCAGGCCGATCCCGGACATGGCGACCAGCTCTACCAGGCGCAATGCGCGATCTGCCACGGTCCGGCCGGCGAAGGCGGCCAGGGCCCCGCGCTGGGTGGCGTGGTCGGGCGCAAGGTCGCCGGGGCGGACTTCAGCTACACCCAGGCGCTGCGCAAACTCGACGGGCGCTGGGATGCCGAGCGGCTGCGGACCTTCCTGGCCAATCCGCAGGCCATGGCGCCTGGCACCTCCATGCCCATGGCGGTGGAGCAGCAACAGGCACGCGCGGACATCGTGGCCTTCCTGGGCACGCTGAAGCCTGCGGTAAACCAGCAGGCCGGCGGGAACGGCGCGACTGCCGACACCGGCGTGTTCGGCGGCTGGCGCCAGGATGCACCGGGCAAGATGCACCACATCCGCCTCGCCGACCTGCCGGCGCCCGCGCCGGAGACGTCGGCCAGCAATTCCAGCCGGGTCGTCCCGCGCCCGGCCGGCGCGATGCCCCAGGTGCCGGACGGCTTCGAGGTCAGCGTGTTCGCCCAGGATCTGCAGGGCCCGCGCATCCTCAAGGTCGCCCCCAATGGCGATGTGTTCGTGTCCGAGCCGGACAGCGGCCGGATCCAGGTGCTGGTGCCCTCGGCCGATGGCCGCCAGGCTGCGCGCACGCTGACCTTCGCCAGTGGGCTGGACGGCCCGTACGGACTGGCGTTCTATCCGGCCGGTGCACAGCCGCGCTGGCTGTACGTGGCGCAGAGTAACCAGTTGGTGCGCTACCCCTATCGCCCCGGCCAGCGTGCGGCCGAGGGCAAGCCTGAGGTGATCGTGTCGGCGTTCTCGCCCGGGACCGGTGGGCATTCCAATCGCGACCTGGCCTTGTCCCAGGAGGGCCAGTGGTTCTTCGTAGGCGTGGGTTCGGCTTCCAACGTGGCCGATGG
This sequence comes from Pseudoxanthomonas sp. JBR18, assembly GCF_028198165.1. Lineage (NCBI taxonomy): Bacteria > Pseudomonadati > Pseudomonadota > Gammaproteobacteria > Lysobacterales > Lysobacteraceae > Pseudoxanthomonas > Pseudoxanthomonas sp. JBR18. The sequence continues at coordinate 2,333,643 of NZ_CP116339.1, read as the reverse complement.
CATGGGCACCAAATCCCCCGCGCAGGCAAAGGCCTGGGAGGCCCAGCAGGGATTGGGCGCGGCCTGGGGCGAAGAGGAACACCGCGCCCAGGTGCGGGCGTATTCGCCCGATGGCCGCCAGCAGCGCGCCTACGCCACCGGTATCCGCAACTGCTCGGGGCTGACCGTGCAGCCGGCCACCGGCACGCTGTGGTGCTCGACCAACGAGCGCGACCGCCTGGGTGACAACTTGGTCCCGGACTATGTGACCCGGGTGCCGCCCGGCAGCTTCTTCGGCTGGCCGTGGTGGTATCTGGGCGATCACGAGGACCCGCGTCGCGCCGGCGAACGCCCGGACCTGAAGGGCAAGGTCGCCGTGCCAGACGTGCTGCTGCAGGCGCATTCGGCCTCGCTGGGCATGAGCTTCGCGCCGCAGGCCAAACTGCCGGCCGACTGGCGTGGCTCGGCCTTCGTTGCCGAACACGGCTCGTGGAACCGGCGCGAACGCACGGGCCCCAAGCTGATCCGCATCCCGGTCGATGCCCACGGCGCGCCCACCGGGAGCTACCAGGACGTGATGACCGGCTTCGTCGTCGACGATGCCCATGTCTGGGGCCGGCCGGCCGCGGTCACCGGCACGCCCGATGGCGCGCTCCTGGTCAGCGACGACGCGGGCGGCGTGGTCTGGCGGCTGGTGTATCGCGCGCCCTAGGCACCGAACGCGTAAATGCTCAGTGCGCCTGGGCGCTGTGTTCGGGAGCCGCGGCTTGCGCGGCGGCGGTCTCGGCCGCCCTGGCCAGGGCGCCGGCATCGGCCACCTGTGCGCGGGTGGAGGTGCGCAGCACCGTCACTTTGCCGGTGTCGGCGCCGGGCTGCGGCGCGGCCCGTGCAACTTCAGCTTCGGCATGCCCATCGGCCGGTGATGCGCCGTCGGCCTGGGCGACGGCGGCCTCGCCCTGCTCCGGCGGCGTGCTCAGGTCCGGCACGTTGGTATCGGCATCGGGCAGCGGCTTGCTCAGCGCCACGCCCTGTCCGCTACCGGCCAGTGCGGCGGCCTCGGCGTCGTGGGTCATGACCACGATGCTGATGCGCCGGTTGATCGGGTTGGTGGGATTGGTCTTATCGAACAGCACCGAGGAAGACAGCCCCACCACGCGGGTCACCTTCTCCGGCTCCATGCCGCCGCCGATCAGCGCCCGGCGCGCGGCGTTGGCGCGGTCGGCGCTGAGTTCCCAGTTGGTGTAGCCGGCGTCGTTGCTGTAGGCGGTGGTATCGGTGTGCCCGGTGATGCTGATGTGGTTGGGCACCTGATTGATGAAGCCGGACAGCTCATGGAGGATCGCGATGGTGTAGTCCTTCAGGTGCGCGCTGCCCACGTCGAACATCGGCCGGTTCTGCTTGTCCACGATCTGGATGCGAAGGCCATCGGGCGTCAGGTCCAGCAGCAGTTGGTCCTTGAACGGCTCCAGGGCCTGGCTCTTGCCGATGGCTTCCTTGAGGTCCTGCATCAGCGCCTCCAGGCGCTGCTTCTCCTCGTTGCGCTTGTCCTGCTCGCCCTGTGCGCCGGACTTCTTCTCGCGGCCGAACGGCTCGTCCATGCTGCCCTTGGGCAGGTCCATGGTGCCGCCAAGCTTGATCATCGAGTTGCTGGCGCCGCCCGGGCCGTTCATGCCCGGCGAGGGCGCCATGGACTTGCCCTCCAGCGGGCTGGGGTTCTTGAAGTACTCGGCGATGGCCGCGCGCTCCTGTTTGCTGGTGGCCGCCACCAGCCACAGCACCAGGAAGAAGGCCATCATCGCGGTCACGAAGTCGGCGTAGGCCACCTTCCAGGCGCCGCCGTGATGGCCGCCGCCCTGGACTTTCTTGACCCGCCGGATGACGACGGTGGACTTGGTCTCGGCCACGACGACACGCCTACTTGATGGTCTTCAGGTGCGACTCGAACTCCGAGAAGCCCGGGCGCACGTCCGAAGGCAGCGTCTTGCGGGCGAACTCCAGGGCGATCTTGGGGTTGTAGCCGCGCAGGCAGGCCAGCAGCGCGGTCTTGACCGATTCGTAGATGCGGCTGTCCTGTTCGGCGCGGGCTTCCATGGCCGCGGCCATCGGGCCGACGAAGCCATAGGCCATCAGGATGCCCAGGAAGGTCCCGACCAGCGCGGCGGCCACGTGGTGGCCGATCTCCTCGATCGAGCCGCCGATCGAGCCCATGGTGATTACGATGCCCAGCACCGCGGCCACGATGCCGAAGCCCGGCAGGCCGTCGGACACCTTGGACAACGCATGCGCCGGGGCCAGGGCCTCGTGGTGGTGCTTTTCCAGCTCCAGTTCCAGCAGCGGCTCCAGCTCGTGCGGCTCGATGTTGCTGCCGATCATCAGACGCAGGCAGTCGGTCATGAAGTCCAGCAGATGGTGGTCGGCCAGCACCTTGGGATAGTTGCCGAACACGGCGCTCTGGGACGGATTCTCCACGTGGTCCTCCAGCGACATGAAGCCGTCGCGGCGGGCCTTGTTGAGCAGTTCGTAGACCAGCGACAGGGTCGCCTTGTAATCCTCGGCCTTGTACTTGGGCCCCTTGAGCACCCCGATGATGCCGCCGAGGGTCTCCTTGACGGTCTTCATCGGCGTGCTGACCAGGAAAGCGCCGAATGCCGCGCCACCGATGATGACCAGCTCATAGGGCTGCCACAGGGCTCCCAGATGTCCGTGGGACAGCACGTAGCCGCCGACGACACTGAGAATGACCACGATGAAGCCGACGATGATGAGCATGGCGCGAGCCGTGACGCTTGAAGGGGGGTACTTCAATGTCGGCCTGGCGGCAGGATTCTTAAGCCGCGCCCCGGCGGAGTGCCGGCCGGCGGCGCACTGGGAATCGCGTTCAGGCGCTCGTCGATGACCCGGGCAAGGCCGACGCCACGACCTCATGCAGCTGCGCGGCCAGCGCCTTTCGATCGGTGCCCGGCGTGACCTGTCGGGGCGGGTGGAAGGTCACCCGTACCACCGCACCGGACAGGCACAGGAAGCGCCGCACGTGGTCGCCGGCCGCCATCGACCCGTAGAACGCGTAGGCATCGCGCTGCCCGCCCTGCGCCAGTGGACGGCCGTCCACACCCAGGATCTCCAGGGTGAAGGGCTGCAGCGTCCACGGCGCCGTCCCTGCGGGCGCGGCCAGGAACAACGCGAACAAGCTGGACTTGAACGGCGCCACGCGCTCGCCGGAGGAGGTGGTGCCCTCCGGGAACAGGACCACGTCGTGGTCCGGCCGCAGTTGCGCGGTCACGGCCGCGGCCACCGCCGCCGCGTCGCGGCTGCGGCGGCTGATGAACAGGGTCTGCGCCAGCGCCCCAACCGCGCGCATGCCAGGCCAGCGCTCCATGTCGTCCTTGGCGATGAACCGCGCACGCAACAGGCTGCCCAGTACCACGATGTCGTAGTGCGAGACGTGGTTGCCCACGAACAACGTCCCTCCCCCCGTACGCGGCGTCCCGACCAGTTCCACGTCGATGCCCAGTGCACGTCGCAGGCAGGCGAACCACAGGCGCGGCAGGGCGAACGCGCCGCGCCCCCGGGTCACCCGCATCACCAGCCATTGCAGCGGCATCAACACGAGGCTGGCCAGCACGATGGCGGCCACGCGCAGGCCCGCGCGCAGCAGCACCGCGGCACGGGCGAAGGCAGGCGTGTTGACGGGAGCGGGCTGCATGGCGGCCACACCTTAACGGGCCCGGGCGCGGGGCGACACCCGCCCGGGCGCCGGGGTCAGGGAGCCGGCGGGCGCAGGCCGGCGGTGCGCTCGGCCACTGGGGCGATGGGCGGCAGCCCGTTCTCGGCCTTGTCCAGATAGAACAACGCCACGGCCGAGACGTCGTCGCTGCGGTAGAAGTTGGTCCATCCCTCCTGCGGCAGGCTGAGGTGGTCCAGGGGCATCGGCGCGGCGCCCGCCAGCAGCGGCACGAACCCGGCGCGCCCGCCGCCGCTGTCGATCGAAACCGGCTGCAAGGGCACGCCACGCGCCTGCATCGCCAGCACCTCGGCCTTGGGCGCGCCGCCGATCTGCTGCAGCTCCACACGCAGGTCGTGGGCGAAGAACACCGGATCGGGCACATGGAAGCGGTAGAACGTCCAGCGCCCGTGGGCTTCGTCCGCCACCGGCGCGCCCTGGAAGCGCTGCACGTAGGCGCCCTGCCCCCAGCCGGTCCCGATGTAGTCCTCGGTCCCCGTGCCCACCAGTGTCGGGTGCGTGGTGTCGCCATCCAGGTAGAGCTTCATCTCGCCCTCGCCCCACCAGGTCGCGCCGTAGCGCGGATCGGTGAACACGGTCACCAGCGCGCCCAGCCAGCGGCCGCGCCCCTGCACCGGCGGCAGAATCTGGAACGCGCGGCCCGGCGTGGTCGCCCGCTCGCGGTGCCACCAGGCATGGAAGTACAGCGTCCCGCTCGGCAATTGGCGGACGCGATGGAAGTCCACGTCGAAGAACACCTGGTCCAGGCGCTGGCTTGATTCGTTGACCAGCTCCACCCGGGCGTGGCGCTGGAACGGCATGGGAATCCAGGAGACGAACGAGCGCCCTTCCGGACTGGCGACCAGCGCGGTCTCCATCGGCACCAGCGCCCCGGCGCCAGCCCCGAACAGATCCCCCAGCGGCACCGAGACCGCCGGGGTGGCCGCATCGTCCCAGGTGATCTGCAGCCGCAGCGCGCGCAGCATCGCCGGTGAGCGGTCGTTGACCGTCATCCAGAGGCGGTCGATTACCCCAGGTCCGGTCACGTCGGCCAGGACCTGCGTGCCGCCGGCCGGAATGCTCTGATAGGGATGGCCCTTGGCGCCACGGTTCTCGACCCCACCGGCGCCCTGGGCGGCTTGCGGGTTCTCGGGACTGGCCCAGCCGGGGGTGTTGTCCTGCCAGGTGTAGAGCGCGTCCTGCGCGCAAGCAGGGCCGGCGCAGGCCAACAGCGCCGACAGCAGCCAGCGCGCGATGCATCGCGTCATGTGCGTCTTCCCTCCAGAGGCGGCGTGTTCATCGGCGATGGTCGCAGCATGCCGCGCGGATCGCACGGCATGCTGCAGCAACGCCAGCGTCGCGACGGAATCCAGGCGGTCCAGGGCCCGGCCACGCGGATCGGGAAGGCCATGCGGCGCATGGTGGCGGTCGCGCCCGCTAGGTGCGCGCCATCCCGATGCCTCAAAAGTCATCCGGGCGATGCCGCGCGCATCCTGGCCAAAATGGCTGCATCCCAAAATATCCCGTGCAAGCGCCTCTTTTTTTTCCGCGGGCTGCCCGCACGAGGTGCGCGCCTCGGCCATGCTGGCCGGGACACTTCAAAGCCTCTCCGCGCCGAAGCGCAACGGCAAGGACACACTCGGAAACAACAGCGTAAGCGTGACGGAATAAAGCCGCACCAGCAGCGTCGTACTCAAACCTCGCGCTTTAGGAGTCCGCATGCTCACACCTGGCCGCACCATTTCGCCAACGTTCGCACTGTGCCTTGGGCTGGCACTCAATGCGAACGCTCAGTCCCAACCGGAAAACGCCGCCCCGATGCATCACCCCGCCACGGGGCACACCATGCCTTCCGGCACGGAGGAGGCCCCGTTCCTGGCTGAAAACAAAGCCGCGATGGACACGATGATGCAAGACATGGCAGTCGCGCCGAGCGGGGATGTGGACCACGACTTCGTGGCGATGATGATCCCGCATCACCAGGGCGCCATTGACATGGCCGAAGCCTTGCTTCGCCACGGAAAAAATCCACAACTGCGCCGCCTTGCCCAGGAAATCATCGTGACCCAGCAGCAGGAGATCGCGGCCATGCGGTTGGCGCTAGGCCAACCCCTCCCCCCCTCCATTCCATCGCCAACCCAGCCCCAGTAACGCGCCTGTGCACAACCACAGATAAAGGAACCACCCATGCGCCAACATCCGCTTGCCATCTGCCTTTTCAGCGCACTTGCGCTGGCCGGCGTCCAGTCAGCTAACGCCGGTCAGATCCCCGGAAAGCTCGACGCGCCCAACATCCCGCTCAGCAGTCAGGATCGCGTCTATGCGGCCGAGCAGTTTTCCAACACGGTCTCAGTGACCGATCCAGCCAGCAATCGCCTACTGGGGCTGATCCGGCTGGGAGATACCCAGCCGAAGAATCTCAGCCCGCTCTACCGCGGTGAAGTACTGGTCCACGGCCTGGGGTTTTCACCGGACCACAAGACGCTGGCCGTGGTCTCGATCGGCACGAACTCGGTGACCTTCATCGATACCGAAACCAATCAGGTCAAGCACAAGACCTACGTGGGCCGCGCACCGCACGAGGCGTTCTTTACGCCTGACGGCAAGGAAGTTTGGGTCACGATCCGAGGTGAGGACTATGTCTCGGTGATCGATGCAACCACGTTCAAGGAGATCGACCGCATCCAGCTGCCAGCCGGCCCCGGAATGCAGATGTTCTCGCCCGATGGCAAGTACGGTTATGTCTGCTCGTCGTTCAATCCAGTGACCAGCGTGGTCTCCGTGGCCGACCACAAGGTCGTTGGCACGATGAAGCAGGAGAGCCCGTTCTGCCCGAATATCGCCGTAACGCCGGATGGCAACCAAGTCTGGATCACGCTGAAGGACGTCGGCAAGGTCCAGGTGTTCGACGCACACCCGCCTTTCAAGCTCTTGAAGACCCTCGTGACCGGGCCGATCACCAACCACGTCAACATCGCAGTCAACAAGCATGGCAGCTTCGCCTACGTCACCGTTGGCGGAACCAACGAAGTCAAGGTGTACCGCACCGACACCTTCGCCCAGGTTGCCACGATCCAGGTCGGCCGGCTTCCGCACGGCGTCTGGATCTCTGGTGACGGAACCCGCGCCTATGTCGGACTGGAAAACGATGACGGCCTAGTCGCCATCGATACCCTCACCAACAAGGTCATCAAGACCATTCCGATCGGCCAGGCCCCGCAGGCGGTCGCCTACGTGCCGCGCGCCGTGGAGCATGGCGATGGCACCTCTGGCCTGGAGCCACTGGCATCCAGCGAGCAGGTCGACAAGATCTCCCTGGTCGGAGGGGGGGCAAAGGACCAGACCCCGCCGACCAGTGTCTCGCTGTTCAACCAGGGACTCTCGCAGGTCCTGCAGGCCTCGGTGACCGGTCTCAAGCCCAAGCAGACCTACGTGCTGGCCCTGGCGGAACGGGCCAACGGCACCGGGCAGCGCGAGCCCCTTGCCGAGTTCCAGGCAAATCCCGCGGGGGCCGCGATCGTTAATGCCGTCGGTCCCATCCGCGAACGTGTAAAGGATGTCAGCGAGCCTGCGCAGCGACGCTATCTGGTGATCCTGTCCAAGGATGACCTGCAGGGCGTACCGGTCCAGGTCCAGGCAGACTAGGCATGTCCCATCCTGGCGGGGGCGCGTGGCAGCACGCGTCCACGCCGGCTTTGTGTTTCGCCCGCGCGTTCCTCGAAGGCGTCGCCGGCCTGACGCTACCTGCGCGCCGCGATGATCTGGCTCAGGTAGTCCGGGGTGCCCGGCACGCGCTCCAGGTGCGGATACTGCAGGCCGCCGTGGTAATCCACGGCCACGGTGCGGGTGACGCCCTGGTACTGCAGCAGCAGTTCGAGCGGCGCCTTGCGCGTCTTGGCCGCGGCGATGGCGTCCTTGAAGGCGTCCACGCTGTAGTCCTGCCCGTCGACGGCGACCAGCTTGGCCCCGGTGCTGACACCGGCCTTGAACGCCGGCCCGTCCCAGCGCACGTCGTTGATCGTGCCGTCCGGCGCCATGGTCAGGCCGATGGACCAGGTGAAGTTGTACAGGTGGCGCGGCGACTGCGGCTGGCTGTCGTACTGCTTCTGGTAGGTGCTGGGCGTATCGGTGTAGACCAGCTTCCAGCCGGTGCCTTCGATAGTGTCCAGCGGCGGATTCACCGCGTCCACGCGCGCATGCAGATAACTGGCCCAGTCGTAGGGCACCACTGCGTCGAGCGCGGCGACCACGTCCTCGAAGGTGTAGGTCTTGGTGACGTAGCTGCCGTTGTCCACGCCGAAGAAGGCCTTGGCGAAGTCGTCCAGCGACTTGCTGTCGTGGCTGAGCGCGCGCAGCTTGGCATCCACACCCAGCCACATCATCTGCCCGGCGCTGTAGTACTCCTCGCTCATCTGCCAGCTGCGGTACGGCAGCCCGGCACGGTGCGCGGCGGTGGGATCGTTGGTGGTGTCCTCCAGGGTCTTCCACTGGAAGCCCACGCGGTTGCGGTCGTAGTTGGCCGCCACCATCGCCAGTGCATCGCGGAACTGCTGCGCGCTCCACAGGCCCGCGCGCGCAGTCAGCACGAAGCCCCAGTACTGGGTCTGTCCTTCGTACACCCACAGCAACGAATCGCCCATCGGCACGTTGAAGTTGGGCGTCCACAGGTCCGCGCCACGGCGGAACTTGCCATTCCAGGAGTGGGTGTACTCATGCGCCAGCAGATCGCGGTCCGGCGCACCCTGGTCCCAGTCGGTGAAGTAGCCGGTGCCCAGACCGTTCTCGCTGGACTGATGGTGCTCCAGCCCGTTGCCGCCTAGTTGGTCGGACAGGGAGAACAGGAAGTCGTAATGATCGTAGTGATGCGAGCCGAACAGCGTGGTGGCCTGGACCACCAGGTTGCGGTGCGCCTGCGCCTGTTCGGGCGTCATCTCCAGGTACTTGGGCGCATCGGCGACCACGTCCAGGTGTACCGGTGCGCCGCCCTTCGGCGTCAGGTCCACCCGCTTGAAGTACTGGCCGGCGTAGATGGGCGAGTCGACAAGGTTGTTGAAGGTCACCGGCTTGAAATGGGTCGTGGCACCCTGGGTGGAGGCCGTCTCCAGCGCGCTGCCAAACTGCCAGCCGTCGGGCAGGGTCACGCTGGGGGCGAAGGTGATGCCGCGGCTGTAGTAGCCGGCCGGATACAGGGCCACCTTGTTCCATTCCAGGTCCAGCATGCGGTCGGTCATCTCGAACCCGCCGCCGCGCGGGGACAGGTACTGAAAGTCCAGCTCCAGCGCCTGGGCACCGGCCGGCACGTCCACGTGGAAGGCATAGACGTCGTAGGGGTCGCGTGTCCAGGCCACCGGCTTGCCGCCCGCGGTGATCTTCAGGCCGGCCATCATCGCCACCGGGCCGGACGGGGAGTGGTCGCCCGGGATCCACGACGGGTACAGCAGGGTCATCGGGCCGGACTTGGCCGGCACGGTCTCATGCACGCGGAAGATGCCCTGGCGGGTGTCGCCGGCGTCCACGTGCAGCGCCACCGTGCCCGGATAGGCCACGTCGCGTGGCGCCGGCACATCCGCCTGCCCCCTCGCCTGCGCCGACGCGGCGCCGCTGCCCAGGGCCAGCAAGACCGCCGCCGCAAGGCACGCCCTCCCTCGACGCTGGGTGGAGGGGGAAGGGGCGGGCGTGGAACCGAACATGACAACTCCGACAGGCTGCAGGCGAAACCGCAAACCTATCACCGACCGGCCATGGGCGGATGCCCCTCCCTCCGACAAGGGAGCGAGGCGCCGGCGGGCGTCCGCCCCTCCGGCTTGGCGCAATCGCGTCAACCGCGGTCCCATCGGCACCGCACCGGGGGCGCCGTGGGCGACCACCTGCTAGGGTTGCAGCCCCCTACCCGACCAGTCGATGCGGACCTTCATGCGTAGCTTCCTCCCGACCCTTCTTGCCGTTTCCCTGGCCTCGGTCGCCTCCTGTGCGCTGGCCCAGGACGCCACCAAGTCCACCCCGCAGATTTCCGCGCGCGCGCTGGATGCCACTGCACCGCCGACCACGCTGGAGGCCCTGTCCAAGGCGATGCCGGTCACAGCCGAGCACGCGATGGTGGTCTCGGCCCAGCACCTGGCCACCCAGATCGGCGTGCAGGTCCTCAAGGATGGCGGCAATGCGGTCGATGCGGCAGTCGCGGTCGGCTACGCCCTGGCGGTCGTGCACCCGTGCTGCGGCAACATCGGTGGCGGAGGCTTCATGGTGGTGCACCTGGCCGCGGCCGACGGCAAGCCGGCGCGCAACCTGTTCCTGGACTTCCGCGAAAAGGCCCCGCTGGCGGCCACACCGACCATGTTCCAGGACGCCGACGGCAACGTGGTCAAGGGCCGCAGCACCGACACCTACCTGGGCGTGGGTGTCCCGGGCACCGTGATGGGCCTGGAAACCGCACGCACCACCTACGGCACCTTGTCGCGCAAGCAACTGATGCGGCCGGCCATCGAACTGGCGCGCAAGGGCTACGTGCTGCAGGAAGGCGACGTCAAGATCATGCACTCGCGTGTGGAGGACTTCGCCAAGTCGCCCAACGTGGCGCGCATCTTCCTCAAGGCCGACGGCCAGCCCTACGCGCCGGGTGACCGCCTGGTCCAGACCCAGCTGGCCGACACCCTGGAGCGCATCGAGAAGCAGGGCACCAAGGGCTTCTACGCGGACAAGACCGCCAAGTCGCTGGTCGCGGCCAGCCAGGCCAACGGCGGCATCATGACCCTGCAGGACCTGGCCCAGTACACCGCCCCGTGGAGTACCCCGATCAACTGCAGCTACCGCGGCTACCAGGTGGTCTCCGCGCCGCCGCCCAGCTCCGGCGGCGTGACCCTGTGCCAGATCCTGGGCATGGTCCAGCCCTATCCGCTTTCCCGTTGGGGCTATGGCTCGGCCAAGGCCGTGCACCACATCGTCGAGGCCGAGCGTCGCGCCTTCGCCGACCGCAACACCTACCTGGGCGACCCGGCCTTCGTCACCAATCCGATCGAGCGCATGCTCGACCCGGCCCACGTGGCGCAGATGGGCAGCACCATCGATCCGGACAAGGCCACGCCCTCCAGCGAGATCAAGGGCAGCCTGGGGCCGGACGAAGGCACCCACACCACGCACTACTCGGTGGTGGACGCCCAGGGCAACGCGGTCAGCGTGACCTACACCATCAACTACCTGTTCGGCATCGGCCAGATCGCCGGGGACACCGGGTTCTTCCTCAACAACGAGATGGATGACTTCACCTCCAAGCCCGGCGTGCCCAACAGCTTCGGCCTGGTGCAGGGCAAGACCAACCAGATCGAGCCCGGCAAGCGCCCCTTGAGTTCCATGACCCCGACCATCCTGCTCAAGGACGGCCAGGTGGCGATGGTGACCGGCAGCCCGGGTGGCTCGACGATCATCTCCACCACCATGGAGAGCATCGTCAACGTGTTCGACTTCGGCATGAACATGCAGCAGTCGGTCAATGCCCCGCGTTTCCACAACCAGTGGCTGCCCGACGTCACCGCCGTCGAGCCCGGCCTGCTTTCGCCCGACGTGAGGCAGCAACTGGAGGGCATGGGCCACAGCTTCCGCGACGTGCAGTCCTGGGGCGCGGACGAAGCCATCCTGCGCAATCCCAAGACCGGCCTGCTGGAAGGCGCCAACGACCGCCGCCGCCCGGCGGGCCTTGCCGCCGGGTACTGAGCCAATTGCAGCGACATGAAAAAGGCCGGCTCCCTCGGGACCGGCCTTTTTCGTGGGGTACGTCTGCTTCGCTGCGGTGAACCGGCGAAGCAGGCATGGGACGCCAGGCGAGGCACGCGCCAGAAAGTGCGCTTGATGCGTTAGCGACGGCCCAACGACCTTGCTCGCGCCCGCCCACACTGCGCATCGGAGAAGTGCCGCAGGCCCAGAAAGGAACGCCAGCAGTGACCTGCCGGCGCCCGATGTAGGCATCCGCAGTTCGCTCAGCGAGCCGGTGCCTGGACCTGGTTGGGCTGCGCCTGCTCGATTGCGAACTGGCGGTTGAACGCCTCCAGTTGCTGCGTGCTGGCCGCCACGTCCTGGCCAACCGCTTGGGCACGGTCCACATACACGCGCTGCGCGGCCGGATCGCCCAACGCCCCCTGCACCGCAAAGACGCCGGCCCCATCGGGGCGCGCCACCACCGCATCGACCTGTCGCATGCCGGCGACCTTGCTCTCGAAGGCCACCTGACCGGCCGCGTTCTCCAGCGCCTTGCGATCATCGAACAGCGGCGCCAAGCCCGCCTGTGCACGCTGCGCCTCCAGGCCTTCCAGCTTCTGCACGACATTCGCGTAGCGCGCGTGCTCCGGGTGGCCGCCGTCGGCCATCGTAACCACGGGCGTCGATGTAACCCGCTCCACAAGAGGCGGGGACACTGCCTCCTCCCTGGAGTTCGCTCTGACCGCAGCATCCAACGCGGCCAATGTCCTCGGACCTGCCTTGCCGTCCACATGAAGACCCTGCTGTCGCTGGAACTCCTCGACCGCAAAATAAGTGTTCCTGCCAAAGTCTTTGTCCGCCACCAGCGGCCTTCCATCCACGCCAACGGCGCCCAGGCCCGCCAGCTTTTCCTGCATCGCCTCGACGGCATCGCAGCGCTCACCCTGGATGAGCATGCCGTCGGCCATGGGATCGCTATGACGACGCGATCCGGTTTGACTAGGCTCCTCACCATAGATTTCGCGGTAAGTCTTTCCCCGGTTCTGATCAGGGTGCATTGCGATGTCTTCATATCGCGCAAGGGTGACCAGGCTTCCCTTCTCCGATTCGGCGCGTTCGATAAGGCTATTCCAGAGCTTTGGTGAGCTTTTGAAGTGCGCCTTGACGTTATCGACCTTGTAATCCTGTATGGCACCCACGATCTGCTCGTCGGTGATGTCGGACAGCTTGCAATCCTTGCCGAACTTCGCTTGCAGCCCCTTCTCGAAAATTCCGGGCGTCAGATCGCGATATTGGACTGAAGTGCTCCACAGCGCGTCCTGGACCGCCTTCCCACGATCACTCAAGTCGATGCCCTTAACCTTCAAGGCCTCGTGCTGAACGTCGTAGTAGGCACTCTTGATGAAATCATGCTGGTCCGAAGCAAACCCGGGATCGGACGCTGCAACCTCCTTCCACTTTGCGCTGAAACTCGCGGTTCCGGGATCCAACCCAGAGAATTGCGCACCGTACTTGGATTGCGCAAGGTACTCCTGCACACCCCCAGTATTAGTTGAAAATTGATAGCTCCCGTAAGACACGCCGCCATGATCGCCAGCACCTGACGAGACGGTGCCTGCGCCGCGCCCGCCCGTTTCATAACGTGTTGAAGTCTGGCCCAGACTCCAAGAAGCGACTGCCGCGTTTGCCTGCTCCAATGCGTCCATTGCTACCACCTTTCCTTATGGTCAACGAATCAGATTTTTTGGATCCGGAATAAATCAGTTTCCTGCAAGCTTCTGAAGTTCATCCGCACGATTGGTCGTGCGATTCAAGCGACATGACTGTGCATCGAGCATCTGACCCTGTCCCTGCGTTGAGGCATCCCATGCGCAGTTCTGATCCGTCTGCTTCAACCAGACACGCTGCGCCAACCTGAGCTTCGTGCGATCAGCGTCTGGCAACTTGGAAATGACGAGCTTATAGAGTCGATTCAATCGCGCATCCTGCCACGCAAGCTCCTCGTCACCACAAGCCTGCAGCGCAGCTGTTTCTCCACCGGTCCCATCCACACAGGCCTGATACTCCGGGCGCGTGTTCGAATCAGTGAAAGACGAATCCAGTGCTTCGCCTGGCGACGCGCCCGATTCGGGTTCCGCGTGATCAATCTCGTCTGGACCGGCTTGCGGAGAGTGAGGGGCAGCAACAGAACCAGCGATCGGCGCTTCTGTGGAAGCCGCATCTGCTGCAACGGGCTCGGCGCGACTGCACGCTGATGTCAGCAAGAAAAGCGCGATTCCAAGCACTTTCACCCCCACAGCCAACGGGTTGCATTGATTCCTTTTCATGCAGATTCCTGAATTTTTTCGTCGTCTCGCCACGACGCTTAATATTTTAATACAGTGAAAGAATTAATGAGCTTTGCACGGCCTTAAACTCGACCTAAAGGGTTCGGAATTCCGCCCCCCGTCGTCATGTTCAAGTCGTGAATTTTCCCGACTTTAAAGCACCGGCGTGACGAACCGGCGCACTTGTCAGCATCCACATGTACCACCCCTTGATGGAGTTCACGGTTTCGGCGTCAACGCCCCTGCTTGACAGGCAGCCAGCAGCACCCCTATGTTCACGCGCAGTTTAGGGGGTGTAACCGCTTTGCAGGGGATTGCAGGGCGAGGGCGTCATCTGCGTCGCGCGGCGTGAGTGGCAGCTTTTTCAAGAAGCCGCGCGTCCGCTCTCTTCATCTGCCTCGGCATCCGGCGATGCCGGGGACGCCTCTGTGTGCGGCGCAGGGACAGCAGGACAATCACCGGATGATCGAACCGCCACACAGGGGAACCATGAAGACCACCACCACGACACTGATCGCCTGCCTGGCGTTCGGCTTCGCCGCGCAGGCCAGCGCACAATCCATCTCGCCCGCATGGGATGCGTACCGCAAGCAGGCACGCGAGCAGCACCAGCAGCAAGTTGCGCCGGTCCAGCCGAAAGACGATTCGGCGAACGAAGCGCCCCAATCTGTCGCTGCAGCCGCGTCGGATACCGACGCGCCTTCGACGAGCCAGACGCCCTTGCCTGCATCCCCGGCGCCGGTATACACACCACCGCACCGGCATGAGACCCCGCGCAACCACAGCGGCGCGTTCGTAGGCGTGCAGGCGGGTAAGGGCTGGATCTATGAGGACATGGACCAGACCATGTACGGCTTCAACGCGGGCTACCGGTGGCGTGCGGGTGCCGCGTCCCTGGTCGGGTTCGAAATCGCCGGTGGACAGCTGGACCGCATCAGCGATTACCACGGCTACTATGCGCCGGCGATGCAGTTTGGTTCGGCAGGTGCTACCGCACGTTTCAATTTCGGCGACAGCCCCATGTTCGCGATGGCACGGCTCGGGTACTGGCATGCCGAGCCCAAGGGCGGTGGCTCCGAACGCGGCGACGGCGGCTATGCCGGATTTGGCTTTGGCGTGGACCTTGGCCACCATGTCAGCCTGATGCTTGCTTACACCGCCTATGTTTACGCCAACGATTACAGCGACGACCGCAACGACGATGTCCAGGTCAATCGTGCCGACTTGGTCGACTTCGGCGTCGAAGTCCGTTTCTGAGCGGCGCCTCGCCGGCGCCATGCGCAAAGGGGTGGGCCACATGGCCCGCCCCTTTTCATTCACCACTCAATCGCCCGCCTACTCGCCGGGGTGGTACACCCGCTCGGTGTGGCCCTTGAGCTGCTCGGGCCAGAAATACACGGTGCGCAGGTTGCCGGTGGTGTAGCGCTCGGCTTCGTCGTTGAAGTGCGGCGAATCCGGATGCCCGCTCTCGCCACCGGCGGTGATCGCGCGTGCGCGCACCTTCGGCCCGAACTCCACCACCGCCACGAAACTGTTGCCGCTGGTGCCGTAGTAACGCTTGGTGCCCGGCCAGCGATGCGCACCGAAGGACGCCAGCGAGCCCCAGCGCGAGGACACGAACGGCACCGGAATGCTCGGCTTGGCGTCGTCGAAGGTCTGCACGATGGCCCCATCGTTGCGCTGGAAGCGGTTGATCTCGCCCCACGGCACGCCCCAGCTGCCGAAGTCCTGCTCCAGCCGGTCCGAAGCCTCCACCAGCGCGGCCAGGCGCCGCTGTGGGCCGGCCTGGTCGGCCATGGCGTCGTAGATGGAGATCCCTTCGAAGGTATCGTCCTTGCGCACCTCGTCCCACAGCGTGTCGCCCCAGAACACCGCCAGCGAGGTCGGCATCGAGGCCACGCCCCAGCGATAGTCCCAGTGCCGCAGCAGTTCGATCTGCCCGGCCAGTTTTGCCCGCAGCGGATCGTCCGCGGCCAGCGCGTCGTAGTCGGCCACCAGTACCGGGACCTGCCGGGCGAATGCGGGCAGGTAGGGGTCGAAAGCCACCGTGATCAGCGAGGGCAGGGTCACGTTGGAGATATCGGTCAACAGGCGCGTGGCGTTCACGCCGCGCGGATTCTCGCCCACGGTGTCCATGTAGCGAGGAAAATCGGCGCGTTTGGGGCTGTAGGGCCCGGCGGCCGAGTACGGCCAATCGTTGGTGTTGAAGGCCCAGCCGTTGGGCGGGTTCACCACCTGCGGCAGGTCTTCCAGCGGGGTCGGGCCCTGCCAGTCGGTGGCCGGGTCCGCGCCGTCGACCGGCTTGGTGTAGTCGAAGCGGTCGTCGCGCTTGGGGACGAACTGCGGATGCAGGTAGGCGATCTCGCCCTTGTCGTCGGCGAACAGCGTGTTGTTGGACGAGTTGGCCTGGAACCGGGCCACTTGCATGTAGCTGGCGTAATCGTCGGCCTTGGTCCGCAGCCAGCTCTGCTGGAGCGCCGGCACCGGCGTGTTCATCAGCGCCATGGCGATCCACTTGTCGCCCAGGCTGCGCACGATCGGACCGTGGTGGGTGAAATACGCGGTGAAAGTCCGCTGCTCCAGCGTGCCATCAACCCGCTTGTACGGCACGGTGATCTGACGCGTGCGCACCGGCCGCAGCGCCTTGCCGTAGCGATAGAACAGCTTGCCGTCCTGGCGCACGATGGTCTCGGCGAACTCGTCCACCACATCGGCGCCGGTCGAGGTGTGCATCCAGCCGGCATGGCGGTTGAAGCCCTGATAGACGAAGAACTGCCCCCAGGTCACCGCACCGTAGGCATCCAACCCGGCGTCGCTGGACATCTGCAGTTCGGAGCGAAAGAAGAACGAGGTATGTGGATTGATCAGCAGCAGCGCATGCCCGTCGATGGTGCGGCTGGGCGCGATGGCAATGCCGTTGGAGCCGGTCGGCTCGATCCAGCTTGGGCGCATCTGCACCTGTGCCAGGGGCGCGTCGCCGGCCTTGCCATAGAACGCTTTCAGCCCGTCCAGCTGCACCCGCTCGATGTCCCCGCCGATGCTGCCTTCGGTGAAGGACAACGCCATCCACGGCTCGAAACGGGTGATCACGCGCGGATGCACCTGCGGGTGATCGGCCAGATAGGCATTGAGGCCATCGGCCCAGGCGTCCATCAGTGCCCTCAGCCAGCCCGGGCTGGCCGCGTAATCGCGCTTGAGCACCTCCGGGTCGATGAACAGCTTCTGCCGCAGGTCCAGCCAGATGGCGGACTCGCCCTCGGCCTCGGCCATGCGTCCCAGCGAAAGCAGGTAGTTGTGTTCTACCCGATTGAAGTCGTCTTCGGCCTGCGCGTAGATCATGCCGAACACCGCATCGGCGTCGGTCCGGCCGTGCACGTGGGCGATGCCCCAGTCGTCGCGGGTGATGGTGACGGCCTGGGCCCGCCGCTGCCAGCGCGCCTGCTCCCCGTGAGCGGGCTGGGCGTGCACGCCTGCGGACCACAGCAGTGCGGCGAGGACAGCGAAGACGGCGAGGCGGCGGATCGAACGGCGAACCGGCGCGTGCGCCCCGGCGAACTGGATAGCGGGCATGTGGTTCCCCATGGCGATTGATCTTCCGATGGCAGTCCGGCCCACCGTCGTGCCCCCGAGTGTTGCCCAAGCATGGCCATCGGCCAAGACCATGCCCGCCATCAGCCCACCGGGCGCGCCTGCTGTGCCGGTGCGCGCACGAAATCGATCAAGGCCCGCAACGGCGATGGCAGATGCCGACGGCCGGGGTAATAGAGGTAGGGGCCGCTGAAGCGCTCCGACCAGGGCTCCAGGATGGCTTCCAGGGCGCCGCTGTCCAGGTGCGGGCGCAGCCAGTCGTCGAACAGATGGATCACGGCCAGGCCATCGACTGCCGCCTGCACGGCCAGGTCGAGCGCGGCACCGGGGCGCACCTGCAGCGGCCCCTGCGGGTCCACCCGCACGATCTCCCCATCGCGTTCGAACTCCCACACCGGCACCGTGCCGCCGGAGAACTGCACGCGCAGGCAGGCATGGCCCAGCAGGTCGCTCGGATGCTGCGGCCGGCCGTGCGCCGCCAGATAGGCGGGCGAGGCGGCGGTGACCATGCGCTGGGTGGCTGGGCCGATCGGCAAGGCGATCATGTCCTGGGCCAGGCGTTCGTCGTAACGGATGCCGGCATCGCAGCCGGCGGCCAACACGTCGACGAAGCTGTCCTCGACCATCACTTCCAGGCGGATGTCCGGGTAGCGCTTGAGGAAGGGGGTGACGATGGCAGGCAGCACGGTCCGCGCCACGTTGGCCGGCACATTGAGCCGCAGGGTGCCGGCCGGGCGGTCGCGGAACAGATTGACCACATCCAGGCTGGCCCGCACTTCGGCCAGGGCCGGCGCCAACCGTTCGGCCAGGCGTGCACCGGCCTCGGTTGGCGAGACGCTGCGGGTGGTGCGGTGGAGCAAGCGTACGCCCAGCTGGGTCTCCAGCCGCTTGACCGCATCGCTGAGTCTGGACGCCGCGCCCTGGCCCGCGCGCGCGGCCTGGCGGAAGCCGCCGGCCTGGACCACGGCCAGGAAGGCGTGCAGGTCCTGCATGTCACCGGTCATTGTTCGCTGATCCGTACGGCCCGTGCGGATTGTGCCGGATTATCGAGCGGCTCTGGCGCGCCTATCTTGGCGGCTCATCCCTCACATCGCTGGAGCACGCTATGGATCCTTCAACTTCCGCCGGCACCTTCCTGCTGGGCGACCGCCCGGTCAGCCGCATGGGTTACGGCGCCATGCAGTTGGCCGGTCCGGGCGTGTTCGGGCCGCCCAAGGATCGCGACGCGGCGCTGGCCGTGCTGCGCCAGGCGCTCGCCGCTGGCGTCAACCACATCGACACCAGCGACTTCTACGGCCCGCACATCACCAACCAACTCATCCGCCAGGCCTTGCATCCGTATGCCGAGGACCTGGTGATCGTGACCAAGGTCGGCGCCGCCCGCGACGAGGAAGGCGCGTGGCTTCCGGCGCAGCGTCCGGAGCAGCTGCAGCAGGCGGTGCACGACAACCTGCGCAACCTGGGCCTGGACGTGCTGGAGGTGGTCAACCTGCGTCTGATGGGCGACGTGGAAAAGCCGTCCGAAGGCTCGGTCGCCCCCCAGTTCGAGGTTCTGGCCGAACTGCAGCAGCAGGGCAAGATCCGCCATCTGGGTCTGAGCAACGCCACCGCCGCCCAGGTGGCCCAGGCTCAGGGCATTGCGCCGGTGGTCTGCGTGCAGAACATGTACAACCTGGTCCACCGTGACGATGACGCGCTGGTGGACGCCCTGGCCGCCCAGGGCATCGCCTACGTGCCGTTCTTTCCGCTGGGCGGCTTCAGTCCGCTGCAGTCGCAGACCTTGCGCGAAGTGGCCGGGCGCCTGGACGCCACGCCGATGCAGGTGGCGCTGGCCTGGCTGCTGGCACGCTCGCCCAACCTGCTGCTGATCCCAGGCACCTCCTCGGTCGCGCACCTGCAGCAGAACCTGGCCGCTGCGGAACTGAGCCTGGACAGCGACGTCCTCGCCGAGCTGGATGGCATCGGTCGTCAGGCCTGAGCACGCGCATCGGGCGCGCGCCCATGGCCTGGGCGGGCCAAGCCGCCACCGCTCTGCCACCCGGATCGGCTTCCAAGCTGCGGCGCTGGGTGGCACGGCGCTGAATCCGCCGTGCTGCCTGCGCGGTGATAATGGCGCTCCTTCCCGCCCAGGCCATCCTGCGATGCGTGCGCTTGTCCTGCTGTTCTCGCTGCTGCTTTCCTCCATCGTCCCGGCCCTGGCCAAGGCGCCGCAGGTGCGCGACGGCGACCTGCTGTTCGTCAGCGCCGGCAGCACAGGATTGAGTGGTGCGATCGACGATGCCACCGGCAAGCAGGGCCAGCTCAGCTACGACCACGTTGCGCTGGTGGCGCATGACGGATCCGAACGCATCGTGCTGCATGCCGACGAGCAGGGCTCGCGCCAGCAGCCGCTGTCCGCGTTCCTGGACGAGGCCCGCGCCAAGCATCGCCATGTGGTGCTCTACCGCCTCAAGCAGGCCCAGCGCGACACGATCCCCGACGCCATTGCCACCGCGCGCACGATGCTGGGCAAGCCGTACAACGTCACCTACGTCCAGTCCGAGGACAGCTACTACTGCTCGGACTTCATCGAGCGCGCCTTCCGCGCACATCATGTCTTCGCGCTGCAGCCGATGAACTTCAAGAACCCGCAGACCGGCGAGATCTCGCAGTACTGGATCGACTTCTACAAGACCCGCGGCATGGCCTTGCCGCAGGACCAGCCCGGCACCAATCCCAACGACATGGCGGCCTCGCCGGCGCTGACACGCATTGGCGCATTGTTCTAAGGGCCCGCTGCCGAGCGGGCTGACGCCCTGCCCTAGGCTTCGCGCTACCGCACCGAAGTCATCGGGTGACGCCCGGAAACGCCCAATAGGTGACGGCTTCAAGACGTCCACGTGGTGGCCGTTGCCGTGCACATCGTCGATGGCTCATCTTTGCGCTTGCCACGCCTGCCGCTTGTCTTCATGCGGCCGAAATCCACCGCCGCGCGCTCATCGGCCAAGGCGCGCATTGCGCGATCACATGACGGCATGCGTGCCGGCGGACACGCACACTTCCCGCTTCACGTGTTCTTGCCGGCCCCGTTGCCTACCCTCGACGCCTTGCAGTTCTGTCATTTTCGAGGGCACGACCCAGAGTCGGATGCCCGGAACTGCGGCATCAACTCCGCTCCCCCCTCCCGAGGAGATCAAGTGCACAGGTGGGTCCCCGTACGCGTGCAGCTGCCGGCCAGGCGCCTGGCGCTGCTGGTCCTGCCCTTGATGCTTGGCCTGCCCGCGCTGCAGGCCGCCGCCACCTCGCTGACGCCACCTGCCGCTCCCATCGCCAGCGCCGAGCGCAAGCTG
This sequence comes from Pseudoxanthomonas sp. JBR18, assembly GCF_028198165.1. NCBI lineage: Bacteria > Pseudomonadati > Pseudomonadota > Gammaproteobacteria > Lysobacterales > Lysobacteraceae > Pseudoxanthomonas > Pseudoxanthomonas sp. JBR18. Next base: position 2,313,010 of record NZ_CP116339.1, on the reverse strand, counting down.
CTGGCCGAAGCGGTGGCGGTGATGCTGTTCGTGGTGGTGCCGGTGTTCGTGCTCACGCCGTGGGTGGCCTGGCGCTACCGCCGCCGCAACCCGCGCGGCCGCTACCAGCCGGGGTGGTCGTTTTCCTGGCTGCTCGAAGTGCTGATCTGGGGCGTGCCCGCCATCGTGGTGACCGTGCTGGGCTACAAGGTCTGGACCCGGACCCAGGCGCTGGATCCCTACCACCGGCTCAGTGCGGACACCGCGCCGCTTGAGGTCCAGGTGGTGGGACTGGACTGGAAGTGGCTGTTCATCTATCCCGAGCAGCACATCGCCACCGTCAATGCGCTGGTGTTCCCGGTGGGGCGCCCGGTGCATCTGCAGTTGACCAGCGACTCGGTGATGGTCTCCCTGCTGATGCCCAGGCTGGCCGGCCAGATCTATGCGATGCCGGGCATGACGACCCAACTGTCCTTCCAGGCGGACAAGGCCGGCCGGTATCTGGGGGAGAACACCCAGTACAACGGCAGTGGCTTTGCCAACCAGCGCTTCACCGCCCAGGCCATGCCCCCGCAAGACTTCGCCACGTGGGTGCAAGGCGTGCGCGCGAACGGCGAGCGCATGGACGCGGCGCGCTACGCCAAGGTGGCTGCGCGCGAAGTCCAGGATCAGCCGCTGTATTTCAGCCAGGTGCAGGACGGCCTATTCGATGGCCTGGTCGCCAAATACCACGGGCACTCGCATCTACCCGCCAACCATCCTCCTGCCGCGGGGGCCGCGCATGGGCATTGAAGCCAGCGTCAGCCCCTGGCTGGGCAAGCTGAGCCTGTCGGCCTTGCCCACTGACAGCGTCGTGGCCATGGGCGCGGCCCTGATCGCCGTCCTGGGCGCGCTGGGCATGGCTGGCTACATCACCTGGAAAGGGAAGTGGCGCTATCTGTGGCGGGAATGGTTCACCAGCGTGGACCACAAGCGCATCGGCATCATGTACGTGGTGCTGGCCCTGGTGATGCTGGCGCGGGCGGTGATCGAAGCCTTGGTCATGCGCCTGCAGCAGGCCGATGCGGTCAACCAGTCCGGCTTCATCTCGGCCGAGCACTTCGGCCAGCTGTTCTCCACCCACGGCAGCATCATGATCTTCTTCATGGCCATGCCGTTCCTGACCGGGATCATCAACTACGTGATGCCGCTGCAGATCGGCGCGCGCGATGTGAGCTTCCCGACGCTCAATTCCATCAGCCTGGCCTTGACCGCGGCAGGCGCGGCCCTGGTGATGATCTCGCTGATCCTGGCGCCGTTCTCCACCGGGGGCTGGTCGGGCTATGCGCCATTTACCGAACTGAGTTTCAGTCCCGGGGTGGGCGTGGACTACTGGATCTGGGCGGTGACGCTGGGCTCGATCGGCTCCACCCTGACCGGCATCAACTTCGCCGTGACCCTGTACAAGCAGCGCGCGCCCGGCATGGACCTGATGCGCATGCCGCTGTTCTGCTGGACCGCGCTGTGCACCAGCATCCTGATGATCTTTGCCATGCCGGCACTGACCGTGGCCACCGCGCTGCTGGCCCTGGACCGCTACCTGGGCATGCATTTCTTCACCAACGACGGCGGCGGCAACATGATGTTGTACGCCAACCTGTTCTGGCTGTTCGGCCACCCCGAGGTGTACATCGTGGTGCTGCCCTCCTTCGGCGTGTTCTCCGAGCTGTTTTCCACGTTCTCGGCCAAGCAGCTCTACGGCTACACCTCGCTGGTCATCGCCACCCTGACCATCGCGGTCCTCTCGTTCACCGTGTGGCTGCACCACTTCTTCACCATGGGCCAGTCGGCCCACATCAACGCGGTGTTCGGGATCGCCACGATGCTGATCGGCATCCCCACCGGGGTGAAGATCTACGACTGGATCTTCACCATGTTCCGCGGCCAGGTGCGCTTTCCCACACCGCTGCTGTGGGGCCTGGCGTTCCTGGTGACCTTCGTGATCGGCGGACTGACCGGCATCCTGCTGGCGATCCCGCCGGTGGATTTCCTGGTCCACAACACCACCTTCCTGGTCGCGCATTTCCACAACATGCTGATCCCCGGCACCTTGTTCGGGATGATCGCCGCCTACCAGTTCTGGTTCCCCAAGGCGTTCGGCTTCCGCCTGGAGGAGCGCTGGGGCAAGCTCGCCTTCGGCTGCTGGGTGGTGGGCTTCTACCTGGCCTTCATGCCGCTGTACGTGTTGGGCCTGGAAGGCATGCCCCGGCGCAGCGCGCAGGTGTTCGATCCCAGCCTCCGGCCCTGGCTGCTGGTAGCGGCCGGTGGCGCGGTGTTGATCACGCTGGGACTGGCGGCGCTGGTGCTGCAGCTGGCGGTGAGCATCCGCCATCGCGATCGCAATCGGGTGCCGGTGGGCGATCCCTGGGATGGTCGCAGCCTGGAATGGGCCTGCTCGGCGCCGCCGCCGGAATACAACTTCGCACGCATTCCGCAGGTCGACGCGCGCGATGCCTTCTGGGCGATGAAGCAGTCCGGCACGGCCTACATGCCCCCCCCGCGCTACGACGCCATTGCGCTGCCCCAGTCCAGCGCGATCGGTCCGGTGCTCGGCGGGCTGGCGCTGGCTGCCGCGTTCGGACTGGTGTGGCACATCTGGTGGATGGCCGGGCTGGGCGTGCTGGGCAGCATCGGCGCGGTGATCGTCTGGACCTTCGTACCAAGACCCGAGCGTACCCTCAGCGCCGAGCAGGTCGCGCGCACTGAAGCACGCTGGTACGCCGCGATCGCCGAAGCGACGCCCGCCTCGCGCGATGCGGAACACGCGACAAGCAACCGCGGCCTGGCCCAGGGGGGCGCATGAACGGGCGGATCCATCCGGGCATCAACCTGCGCGCCGGCGACCAGCAGCCGACCACCGAAGGGGTGATGTTCGGCTTCTGGGTGTTCATGATGAGCGATGCGGTGCTGTTCGCGTTGCTGTTCGCGGTCTACGCCAGCCTCTCGGGCAACACCGCTGATGGCCCGGATGCACGCCAGGTGTTCAAGCTGGCGCCGGCCGCGCTGGAGACCGGCACGCTGCTGCTGAGCAGCTTCACCTTCGGCCTGGCTTCGCTGGCGATGAAGTACCGCCAGTCGATGGCGTGGCTGCAGGGCATGCTGGCGGCGACCCTGGGCCTGGGGGTGATCTTCCTGGGACTGGAAATCCACGACTTCATGGACATGGCCAGGCAGGGTGCGCTGCCGCAGGTCAGCGGGTTTCTGTCCGCGTTCTTCGCGCTGGTGCCCACCCACTTCCTGCACGTGGCCTTTGGCTGTGTGTGGATCGTGGTGGTGATGCTGCAACTGCGCGTGTTCGGCCTGACCCATACCACCCGCACCCGGCTGCTGCGGCTGGGGCTGTTCTGGCACTTCCTGGATATCGTGTGGGTGATGCTTTTCAGCTTCGTGTTCCTGCGAGGGCTGCTGTGATGGAAGACCGGCAGGCCTTCGGCCGTGAGCTGCGTCGCTATGTGGTCGGCCTGGTGCTGGCCCTGGTCTTGAGCGGCGCGGCCTTTGCCCTGGTGGCATGGCACCCTCTGCCGCCCGACGGACTGCTGGGCGTGATCGCAGGCCTGGCGCTGCTGCAGGTCGTGGCGCACTTCCGCTTCTTCCTGCATATCGACCTCAAGCAGTCCCACCGCGACGACCTGCAGTTGATCCTGTTCACCGGCCTGATCATCGGGCTGATGGTGGCCGGCTCGCTGTGGATCATCTTCAACCAGAACCAGCGAATGATGTAACGCACGAGCCACACGCATGAGGCGCGGCGCCTGCGCATCTGCGCTCGCCCGCGCTGCCCAGGCTGCAAGCGGCGGCCACGACCACACAAGCCAATCCACCACCGAGGTGCACGATGAGCGACGAACAAGACCCCTCCATCCAACACGAAGGTCCCGCCGGCGGCTGGGGCTCACTGAAAGGCATGGGCCAGGTGTTCGCGCGAGAACTGTCCAGCCCGGCGGTGCTCGAGACCCTGATGCGCCAGAACAAGGCCGAAGGCTACATGTGCAGCTCCTGCGCCTGGGGCAAGCCGACGCATCCGCACACCTTCGAGTTCTGCGAAAACGGCGCCAAAGCCACCATTTGGGATCTCACCCGCGACCGCTGCACGCCTGAGTTCTTCGCCCGCCACACCGTAACCGAGCTGCGCGATTGGGCCGACTACGACCTGGAAATGCAGGGCCGGCTGACCGAGCCCATGCGCTACGACGCGGCCAGCGACACCTATGTGCCGTGCAGCTGGGAGCAGGCGTTCACCGGCATCGCCACCGAGCTCAAGGCGCTGGACCCCAAGTCGGTGGTGTTCTACGCCTCGGGCAAGGCCTCGCTGGAGACCTCCTACCTGTACGCCTTGTTCGCCCGCTTCTACGGCCACAACAATCTGCCCGACAGCTCCAACATGTGCCACGAGACCACCTCGGTGGGCTTGAAGAAGGTGATCGGTTCGCCGGTAGGCACCTGCGTGATGGAAGACTTCGAGCACTGCGATGCGATCTTCTATTTCGGCCAGAACCCCGGCACCAACAGTCCGCGCTTTTTGCATCCGCTGCAGGAGGCGGTCAGGCGCGGCTGCAAGATCATCGTGTTCAACCCGGTGCGCGAGCAGGGACTGGTGCGCTTCGTCAATCCACAGAACGTGGGTCAGATGCTCACCGGCAAGGCGACCGAGCTGGCCCACATGTATCTGCAGGTCAAACCCGGTGGCGATATCGCCGCCCTCACCGGCCTGTGCAAGCACGTGCTGGCCCTGGACGATGCCGCGCGCGAAGCGGGCAAGGAAGGCGTCCTGGAGCGGGACTTCATCGCCCAGCACACCCATGGCTTCGATGACTTCGTCAAGACCGCGCGCGACACCGGCTGGGATCAAATCGAGCAGGTCAGCGGCCTTGCGCGCGCCGACCTTGAAGCGGCGGCCGAGGTCTACGCGCAAGCGAAGAACGTCATCGGCGTCTATGGCATGGGCCTGACTCAGCACGTGCACGGCTCGCAGAGCATCGGCATGCTGGTCAACCTGATGCTGATGCGCGGCAACATCGGACGCCAGGGCGCGGGCATGTCGCCGGTGCGGGGCCATTCCAACGTGCAGGGCCAGCGCACCGTGGGCATCTCGGAAAAGCCCGAACTGGTCCCGCTGGACAAGCTGGCGCAGATGTTCGACTTCGAGCCGCCGCGCGATACCGGCCTAACCACCGTGGACGCCTGCGAAGGCATCAAGCAAGGCACGGTCAAGGGCTTCGTCAGCCTGGGCGGCAACTTCGTGCGCGCCATCCCCGACCGCGACGTGATGGAACCGGCCTGGCGCCAGCAGGCCTTGACCGTTTACATCGCCACCAAGCTCAACCGCAGCCACCTGGTCCACGGGCACGCCTCCTACCTGCTGCCATGCCTGGTACGCGCCGAGGAAGACCTGCAGGCCGGCGGGCCGCAGTCAGTCACTATCGAAGACAGCTTCAGCCACATCTATGGCTCCACCGGCAAGCGCAAGCCAGCCGACGAGCACCTGCTGTCCGAGCTGGCCATCGTGGCCGGCATCGCCAAGGCCACCCTGCCGGCCCATCCCAAGTGGCGCTGGGACGACTGGACCGCCGACTACGGCCTGGTGCGAGAGCTGATCGCGCAGACCTATCCGGACGACTTCCATGACTTCAACGCGCGCATGTTCCAGCCCGGTGGTTTTTACCGCGGCAACCCGGCCCGCGAACGCGACTGGAAGACCGACAGCGGCAAGGCCGAATTCACCAACCCCACGGTGATGTCGTCCCTGGGGATCGGCGATGCGCCGGGCCGTTACCACCTCATCACCATGCGCTCCAACGACCAGTTCAACACCACCATCTATGGCCACAGCGACCGCCTGCGTGGCCTGGAAGGCTCCCGCCAGATCCTGCTGATCAATCCGACCGAGATGCAACGCGCCGGGCTGAAGGAGGGCGATGTCGTGAGCCTGGTCGGCGATGCCGGCGACGAGGTGGTGCGCCAGGTGGATGACCTGACCGTGACCGCCTTCAACCTGCCCGACGGCTGCCTGGGCGGCTACTACCCGGAAATGAACCCGCTGGTCCCGCTATGGCTGCACGACAAGGCGTCCAAGACGCCGGCCTCCAAGGGCGTGCCGGTGCGGATCGTGAAGCGCGCAGCCTGAGCCGGACAGGCGCTGCTTATTGGGAGGCTGCCCTAGTGGCCTTGCGGCGCCGATGCGCCTCGGCGTGTCGGTCCGGACCCGCTTACGGGCGAGCCGGCACCTCGACCCAGCCATCGCCGGCCTGCCAGGGCAGGAAGCGGGCGACAGGCGCCACGCGGACGCCCTTGGCCTGGGACAGCGCCGGCAGCTGGTGGTGCAGGTCGGCCTGTACCCACGCCGGGTCCAGCGCATCGAGCAGGCGGGTGTCGCAGTCATCGCCATCAGGTGAGGTGCCTTCGGGCACCAGCGAAAAGGCCATGTAGATCCGCCAGCTGTCGTGCGGCGCCGTCTTGATCAACCGGCCGTGCTCACCGGGGACGTAGGTCATGTCCAGCACGCGCAAGCGCGTTTGCCGCAGGCCGTGGGGACGCGTGCGCAGGATCAGCCGTGTGTCCGCATCGGCGGGCGGGGGGCGCAGCGGCCCGCCATGCGCATCCAGCACGTCCACCGAGACCAAGCCCTGCACCTGAAGTGCGCATCGCTGCTGTCGTTCATAGCCAGCAGGTCCAACAACATCGTCCACCCGCAGTGTCGCGGTGTGAGGCAACAGCGCGGCTTCCAGCACCGGCGCTTGCCCCTGGCGAACGTCGGCCCACAGCGGCTCGGGCAAGGCCGGTGCGGACGGCTGTCCGGCCGCGTGCAGGACCTGCCCCAGTGCACGCTGCTTTTCGGGATCGATCGGTCTGCCGGTGACAATCTCCAGGCGCGTCCTGCCAAGCCTGTAGCGGCTGGGCAAATCGGCGCGCACCGTGGTGCTGGTGTGCATGCGTGAGCTGACGATGCGATAGCGGAAGCGGGCACGCTGGGCGCGCATCATCGGCGTGAGCTCGTCGACCAGCGCGCGTCGCGTCGCCGCGCCCAGGCCCTCCACGTTCACGGTGATACGCGTGGCGGGATATCCAAACACCTTGGACAGCCACACCCGCGTCTGCGCCTGGTTGGGGCGGACCTGCGCCAGCCAGACGAAACCGGCGACCGCCAGGCCGATCCCCACCACGGTCAGACCCACCATCGCCCGGTCGCCCCACACACGCCGCGCGGGGACGCCACACGCTTTCAGGACGCCATCCAGCAGACGCCAAGCCAGATAACAGAGCCCACCAACCGCGACCAGCATCGCGACGATGAGCAATGCCTCCAGAAGAAACTGCAGAAACGCCAAGACCAGACCACATCGGTGCGAAAACCGCACAGGCTACCGGAGGCTGGCAAGCGTTGCAGGTCCTGCCCCATCACACATGGCTTGCAGGGGTGGCGTTAGCTTGCAGACACGCAACGACAGCAGGATCAGACCATGCAGATTCAACTCAACACCGACCACAACGTGCACCGCGACCCCTCGGTGGAGCGCCATGTCGAACAGACCGTCACCTCGGCGCTGGAACGTTTCGGCGATCGCATCACCCGGGTGGAGGTCCATCTGCGCGACGAAAACGGACCGCGCGGCGGCGAGCAGGACCAGGTCTGCACGATGGAAGCCCGCCCCTCCGGGCACCAGCCGGTCGCCGTGACCGACAAGGCCGCCACCATCGCCGCGGCGGTGACGGGCGCGGCGCGCAAGCTGCAGCACGTCCTGGCAAGCAGCCTGTCGCACTGATGCGCAACGCCAACGCCCGGACAGGACACGCTGCCCGGGATCTCCTCGAGTGAATCGCCCGAGTTGGGGTACCGGGGAGCCCACCGGTGAACGCCGATGCGCTCGGTCCAGACGACCACTCCCCCCCTCGGCCTCGCGTCTTGCGCCTCGCTGGACACGGCCGCGGTCTGGCCACCGGCATCGCCCTGCCTGCACATCATGACCTGCGGCTTGCAGCATCGTCAGCCCCGCTGGGCGCCGGACGCCCGCGTGGTCACATCCACCTAACCGCCATCTGGCCAGGCTATGACTCCATCAGCCTGCGAGGACTACAACATGCGTCTATTGAGACTGATCGCCCTCGGCGCTGCCGGTGTGGTCGCCTATCGGATGTGGAAGCGTCGGCAGGCCGATGCCGCCGATACGTCCTATCCCAGCGAGCATGACCTGGGCGAGTTCACCCCACCGCACGGGGATCCCCTGCTAGGCGCCGCAACGGCCAGCTGGGAGCCGGAACCGGCCGTGGCCGCGTCCCAATCCAGCCGAGGGTTTGGCGGCTCCTGACCGCTGCATGATCCTGGCCCGAACATGCGTGTTCGGGCCAGCGCCTCACACCGGCGTATCCGGGCGTTCGAGCACCGCAACCTGTACGTCACAGCGCCACGCGAAACCCAGGTCCTTGTACAGCGCAATGGCGCCGGTGTTGTGCTTCCAGGCATGCAGGAAGGCCGTGTCGCCCCGCGCGGCGATGTTGGCGGCCACGTGTTGCGAGAGTCGCCGCGCCAGCCCGCGTCCTCGGAAGTCCGGATGCGTGCACACACCACTGACTTCGGTATAGCCGGGAAAGCGGAAGCGCTCCCCGGCCATCGCCGCCAGTCGCCCATCGATGCGAATGCCGACGAAGTCGCCCATGCGGTGAGTCTGCGAAAGAAACGGTCCCGGTTCGGTGAGGATGGCCAGCGCCAGCATCTCGGCTGCATCGTGTGCGCCCAGCGACACGATGGCCTCACCCGCCGCTGATGGGGGCGACAACGGCGCCGAGGCGACCAGTTGCACGCACAGCCCCCGCTTCACGGCCGATAGCGTTGGCGGCACCACGATCTTGGGCACTTGCAGCACATAGACCTGTTCTCCGGGTGTAACCAAGGCCGCCAGGGCGAACAGTGCGGCCTGGCCATCGTCGCGGGCGGAAGCGAACCGATTGACCTGGCGCAGATAACGGCGCGCAAGCGGCGTGCCCTCCGACAGCGGCAGGTGCGCAGTGTTCAGGCTGGCCCAGGCGGGGCGATCGAGCAACGACTCATCGGGCATGTTCATCTTCATTCGACCAGCTCCATCCGCACAACATCGAGTGGCCGAGCCGCGTCGGCCCCTGCGTTGGGGCGGACACGTGCGCGGTCCGAAGCAGGCGCGTCGGTCGAGGTCACAGCCAAGGCCATGTCACACACGCGGGATGGCCGTTTCAGCCGCCTTCCCGCGTCCTGGCAAGCAGGCGCACCGATCCTCAGGCGCCGCCCGTTGCACAGCCCTTTCATGGAGCTTCGCATGATAACCAAGCCACGCACCGCCATCACCCTGGCACTGCTGTCACTGCTCGCAGTGATTTGTTCCAGCAACGCTGCCACCAAGTCCACCGCGTTTCCCATCGGACGTTACCAAAGCGACAACACCATCGTCATCTTCAATGCGGACGGCACCTTTCTCGGCACCACGCCCAAGGGCGAGGACTGGGTCAAGGGTACCTACACCCACAAAGGCAATACGGCCACCGTGACCGACATCTGGGAAGGCGATGCGATCAAGGAGGACTGCACGGGTAAGGTCGGCAAATACACCTGGACCAAAAGCGGCAAGGTGTTGACCTTCCACGTGGTGGAAGACGCCTGCGAGGGCCGCAAGCATGGCACGGACGGCGTGGCCTGGACCCAGATCAACTGACCCGGCGTAACCCAGCCGGCGCCTGCCGTGCGCGATGCAGGACAGGCGGGCTTTCGGGCCCCCCTGTCGTGCAAGGCGCGGCACATGTTCACAGGCGCGTACGCTGGCGCGCCCGCCGACCAGTCTCCATCGTTCCAGGCCACCGTCGCTGTGTGGGTTGATCGACTGATGGTGTGATCGAACACACTCAACCCGCACGGATCGCATTGCACTGCGCATACGCCGAATGTTCCACGAGCGTGTTGAGGTCTCGCTGCACTTCTTCGATGCGGTTTGCATCGAGCTGCATCGCCAGGCGCGAAACCTGCGGCAGCATCACACGCAACGCTTGGCTAATCGCAGGTGACCAGTTCTGCGGAGGTACTGCATCTGTGGATGCCGGAGGTCCCATCCGCCAGGGAAGCATCAGCGCTTGCTGTGCCTTCGAATACACCACGGTGCGCGCTCCGTCATTGAAATCCAACTGGACCAGCACAAAGGGAAAATCGTCAGTCCATCGCGTCTCGGAAGCGTACAAATCGTCGAGCATCCGTCTGGCACCAACCCGCAGCAGATGCTGGCGCGCCAGCCGACGGAGCTCCCGGGGGGTGCATCGCGGCGCAGGGAGATACGTCGCGCCGGAGAAATCCGCGCTTGGTCGACTGAGCCCTTTCACCAGCCTCCCCAGGCCCTCGCGCTTGTCCTTCGGCCTAGCCCGCACTGCCTCGACGAACGCGCGTAACTCAGCCGCATCGACGTCCTGCTTGACATGACGCTGGTGGTTCGCAGCATCCACGTAGCTGCCAGTGATCTCGAAGCCGGCGCCAGACCGGCCCGGCGTCACTTCGAAGGATTCCCGGTAACTCCCCCAGCCTGTGTGCTCGTATCGGATCGAAATACGGCGCAACGGTGATTCGGGCTCATGAAGCGTACGCGCGTTGTCCCGGTTGCAACCGGCCACGGCCAGCACAAGCGCGATTCCCAGCATCCTTTGCATCAGCATGGCTTATCTCTAATTCCCCGACGAAACACCCGTGTCCAACGGCGAGCATGCCGCGTGCCCAGCCTCATGTCTCGCCCAGCGGGTCAATCGCACCGCGGAACGCGGCGTTTCATGCCGACCTCGGCCTTGGTCTCTATCCTTGCCTGCCCTTTCCATCGACAAGGATTCCCCCATGTCCGTGTCCTATCCCAACACCCAACTCCTGATCGGCAATGACTGGGGCGATGCCGCCAGCGGCAAGACCCTGGACGTGCTGAACCCGGCCACCGGCCAGGTCATCGGCACCGTGGCGCACGCCGGCAGGGCCGACCTGGATCGCGCCCTGGCCGCGGCCAGCCAGGGTTTCCAGGCCTGGCGCAACACGCCGGCGCACGAACGCGCGGCGACCATGCGCCGCGCCGCCGCCCTGTTGCGCGAGCGCGCCGACGACATCGCGGCATTGATGACGCAGGAACAGGGCAAGCCGCTGGCCGAGGCCCGTGTCGAAACGCTGGCCGGTGCCGACATCATCGAATGGTTCGCCGACGAAGGCCGCCGCGTGTATGGCCGCATCGTGCCCTCGCGCAATCTGGCCGCGCAGGCGCTGGTGATCAAGGAGCCGGTCGGCCCGGTGGCCGCGTTCACGCCATGGAACTTCCCGATCAACCAGGTGGTGCGCAAGCTGGGCGCCGCGTTGGCGGCCGGTTGCTCGTTCCTAGTCAAGGCGCCGGAGGAGACCCCGGCTTCGCCGGCCGCGCTGATCAAGACCTTCGTCGATGCCGGGGCCCCGGCCGGCACGGTCGGCCTGGTGTTCGGTGATCCGGCCGAGATTTCCTCGTACCTGATCCCGCATCCGGTGATCCGCAAGATCACCTTCACCGGCTCCACCGCCGTGGGCAAGCAGCTGGCTGCACTGGCCGGCCAGCACATGAAGCGCGCCACGATGGAACTGGGCGGCCACGCGCCGGTGATCGTGGCCGAGGACGCGGATGTCGACCTGGCCGTCAAGGCCAGCGGCGGCGCCAAGTTCCGCAACGCCGGCCAGGTGTGCATCTCCCCGACCCGCTTCCTGGTCCACAACAGCATCAAGCAGGCCTTCACCGAGGCCCTGGTCAAGCATGCCGAATCGTTGACCCTGGGCAACGGCCTGGAATCGGACACCACGCTGGGCCCACTGGCCAACGCGCGGCGCCTGGAGGCGATGACGCAGGTGGTGCTGGACGCACGCAACAAGGGCGCCAAGGTCGCCACCGGTGGCGAACGCGTGGGCAGCGCCGGCAACTTCTTCGCCCCGACCGTGCTGGCCGACGTGCCACTGGAGGCGTCGGTGTTCAACGACGAGCCGTTCGGCCCGGTGGCCGCGGTGCGCGGCTTCGACACGCTGGAGGAAGCCATCGCCGAAGCCAACCGCTTGCCCTACGGCTTGTCGGCCTACGCGTTCACGCGTTCGCTCAGGAACGCGCACCTGCTGACCCAGCAGGTCGAGACCGGCATGCTGTGGATCAACCAGCCGGCGCTGCCGACCCCAGAGATGCCCTTCGGCGGGGTCAAGGATTCCGGCTACGGCTCCGAAGGTGGCCCGGAAGCGGTCGAGGCCTACCTCAACACCAAGGCCGTCAGCATCACCGCGGCCTAGCCATCGCCCGCACCACGGTCGCGCTCGGCGTGCAAGCCTGGCCCCTCACGAATTGGGGCCAGGCATCCTGAGCGTTACTTTTCCGCCTCGTACTTCGGATTGTATGGCCCATAGAGCAAGCCACTCGGATGGCCAGCGGAAAGCAGCCTCACACTAGCCACCCCGGCAATTTGATGCCCTCTATCGGTCACCTGATTTACGATCTGGTTCACCGCAGCGGATACCAACATCCCCAATAGACCGCCGCCGTTGTTCTGGTTTTCTGCACTCGAGGCCTGGGCGTGGCCCTGCCAGAGCATCTCGCCGGTCCGCAGGTCCACCAGCTTGGCGTCAGCGGACACGATTACGGCACTGCTAAGCACTTGATAGACCGAGCCGTACTTCTCAACGGTGATATACAGCGCGGCGTCTGCACCAAAGATTTCCCGTAGCTTCCTGACCTCAATGCTCTGCGCATCTTCGGCCACCATGACACCGTTCTGCCTAAAAGTTTCGTACACCGGAGCCACAGGGAGGACGTAGTAGCCCGCCTCGGCCAGCGGCAGCGTCGCAACGGAGAGCATGCTGGGACTTGCATCGATATCCGGTGCGTGGCTGACTGGCGGAAGCACAAGGATCGAACGTGGCTTGCTTGCCTTGTATGCGCTGTAGTCATAGGCCACAGGCGTCGTTGCGCAACCGGTCATCATCAGGATGAGCGCCGCTGCGGCCAAAATCTGCAAGATGTTTTTCATGGCAACGCCACCTGCTTCTGATATTTCTTCAAAAGAAGATCGATATAGGTTGTCGACTCGGGGTAGCTGGCCTTTTCGGCCAGCAAGTTTTCCTGCGCTTTGGCGTCGTTCCCAGTCTCGGCGTACAGCATCCCCAGATGCGCGCGCAGTCCGGGGGGCACAGGCCGATTAGCGGCCTGCATGACCTGCAGATCCTTTTCCAGGGCCTGGATCTGTGCTTCGCGACTTTCACCTTTGAAATACAGGTAGACCTGATCCTGATAGCTGCCCCATTGATACAGCGAGACCGGCTGATGAGCACAGCCGACCAGCAACAGCAGCGCAAGCGCCATCAACCAGCGCAAAGCGCTGGCATCGTTCTTCATCATGTGACGTCTCCTTCGTAGGTTACTTGGCCGGCTTCCAGGCCTGTGAATCGACGCCGGCAGTCAAGTTGTTGACGGCCTCGCGGATGGCTAGATCCAGCACCTTTCCATTGAGTGTGGAGTCATAGCTGGAAGAGCCTCCAAACCCGATGACCTCGCGGCTGGACAGCGAATACTCACCGGCACCCTGCACCGAATAAACCACTTCGGAAGTTGAAATGTCCACGACGTTCAAGTTGACCTTCGCGTAAGCGACCTGCTCCTTGCCGCGACCCAGGATTCCAAACAGCTGCGTGTCGCCAACTTCCTTTCGACCAAATTCGGTGACATCGCCGGTGATCACATAATCGGCGCCCTTAAGTTGCTGGGCCTGCTGCTTGATCTCGGCTTCCTGCTTGATTTCCGCCATATTGTCGCGATCAAGCACGCGAAACCGGTTGGTCTGCTGCAGATGCGTTACAAGAATGGTCTTTGCCTGACTTCCAAGGCGATCGACGCCATCGGAGAACAATCCCCGCATGAAGCTCGAACGGTTGTCGAACTTACCAACCGCAATCGGTGCACGAATGCCCGAATAAGGGCGTCCTGCAGTTGCGACCGTTTCCGGCACGATACTTCGATGGCTTTCCGTGGCACATCCGGATAGCCCAACCACCAGCGCGAGCGACACGCTCGCACCACAGACAATGCGTCTCATCCTTTCCCCTGTTACTTCCAATCCAAGAAGCTGCGACTCAGCGCAGACGGGAAGGAGCGCACTCTTCCCGTTGATTGATGTTATCCGACGTTAAGAACATGTGTAAACAAATTGGAACCCCTGCAGGCTCTGGCACCGTAATTAGATGGGTGAGCGAAAAGTAGAAGACGCTATTTTCTGACTCGTGTCACATTTCCTCTTCCAAGCTGTGAGCCACCGATCCGCCTACAAACGGCGGAACAAGGGCCCCCTGCCTGCAGTCGGGCTGGCCCCAGGAGCCAGGTGCAGCCTTGACATCAAGCGAGGCTTGCACTCGATGGGCCTGCAAACAGCACGTACACTTGCGCGCCTGCTGTAGAGCCTGTCGATGTCCGATCCCATTCGCCTTGATAAGTGCGTCGTTGCGCTGACTGGCTGTTCGCGCGGCGAGGCGCAGCAGTACATCGAAGGCGGCTGGGTCAGCGTGGACGGCGTGGTGACCGAGGAGCCGCAGGCGCTGGCCACGCCCGAACAGGTGACGCTGGACGCCGAGGCCACGCTGGATGCCATCGAGCCGGTCACCCTGCTGCTGCACAAGCCCGCCGGCGTCAGTACCGAAGACACCATCGCGGCAGCAGGCCCGGCCACGCACAGCGCACTGGACATGACCCATACGCGGATGCTCAAGCGCCACTTTCAGCGCCTGCAGCCGCTACTGGCACTGGACACCGAGGCCAGCGGCCTGCTGGTGCTCAGCCAGGACGGACGCGTGATCCGCAGGCTGACCGAAGACGCGCGCCTGATCGAGCAGGAATTCGTGGTCGAGGTCCGCGGCGAGCTGCCGCCCTACGGCCTAGCACGGCTGATGCGCGGCATGCACTACCAGGGGCGCCCGTTGCCGCCGTGCAAGGTCAGCTGGCAGAACGAGGATCGCCTGCGCTTCGCCATCAAGCCCATCGCACCGGGCCAATTGCAGGCGATGTGCCGGGAAGTCGGACTGGAGGTGATCAGCCTACGCCGCCTGCGGATCGGCAGCATCCCGCTGGGCAAGCTGGCGCCGGGGGAGTGGCGCTACCTGCCGGCGGACAAACGGTTCTAGGAGCAAAACCTGGATGCAAGCCGGGTCAGCCCCCGGCTTGTTCTTGAAAACAATCAACCCCTCGGCTATGCGCCGCCGGGGTCTTCATCCCGCACCCGCTGCACGCGGGCGCGGTAGGCGGCGACGTTGTCGCCCTCGATGCGGGTGCGGCGGGTGCCGGTTACCCGGTCGACCTTCTCGTCCGAGCCGCTCACCGGCTGTGCCTGCACCGTGGTCTCGCGCTCGAAGGCATGCGACTTGTCGGTGTTGCGGTAATAGCGATACAGCGCCCAGTACAGCGCGGTGGCACCGGCGGGGCCGAGGGCGAGCAACCACAGTCCACCGTCGTCGCTCATGACACGTGCGCCAGGATCGCCAGCGCGATGCCTTCCAGGATCGTGCCGACGGTGAGTGCCGCGGTGAGCAGTTTCCACTGCTGGACGGGCACGCTGCCCATGGTCTCCCCCGTGCGGCCGTTGACCGCGATGTAGTGCAGCATGCCGCCGTTGCGACCGGGCTGGTGGTAGGAATACAGCCACACCGGCAGATACATCGCCACCCAGCGCGTGCCGTGCACCTGCAGGCGTTCGCGCTCCCACCGCACGCCGCGGTCATAGCGCGAGACCGAGCCATGCACCTGGGCACGGGCGATGGACAGCAGCTGGTCCTCCAGGCGCGGGCGCAGGTGCTCCACGTCGCGGTCGCGCTTTTCCGAAGTGAAACCGGCCAGATAGGAGGCGTTCCACCTGACCGCGTTCTTGGTGTCGAAAGGCAGGATGGTGTTGATGATGTTGTTGGTGTTGGCGCGGGTGTCCAGGTTGCCGCGCGTGCCGGAGGACTCCAGCGGCAGGTCGTCCACGGTGAAGTCCACGCGCCGCGCCACGCGGTACACGTCGGCGTCGTAATAGGTCTGCTTGTTCTTGTCGGTGCCGCGCGTATAGCGGCGCGTCTGGATTTCCCCGTGCCCGGCCACCTCGGCGCTGACGTTGCCGTCCACGATCATGTAGGGCAGGTACACACCGACCACGTTGCCCGGGGTGAACTGCTCCTTGAACGCCTTCAGCGCGAACAGCTGGCGCTTGCCGACGAACTGGCGGATGCGCGCTACCGCATCGTCCTTCTTGATGTGGAACGGCAGCACCGCGTCGGGCACCGCGCCGTTGGGCACCTGCTCGTTGACGCCAAACACATGCCGGCACCAGTGGCAGCGCGCGGTCATGTCGCTGTTGGTGTTGACCGTCACTTCCGCGCCACAACCGCTGCACTTGAAGGTCATCAGCGCCGCGGCCTCGGGATCGATGTCCTGCGCGCCGGAGGCGATGACCGTGCCGCGCAGCTGGTCGATGCCCTCGCCGAAGCCGAATGCCTCCTCCACACGCTGGCCCTGCCACTCGTTGCGGCAGTACAGGCACACCAGCATGTCGGTGCCGGGGCGCTGGCGGATGTCGGTCGAGCCGCACTTCGGGCAGCGGTTGAGGCCATCCTTGAGCGCGTCACTGGCCGTGTCGATGGCCGCTGGATCGGGCGCCCGCAGCTCATCGCGGATCGGCGGCGGCAGCGTGGACGGGTCCACGCCGGCATCACCGGGCAACGGCGGCACGTCCTGCGGCGATCCCGGCCCACGCGGCGGCAAAGGCGGCGGCGGGGGTGGCCCCTTGGCTTGATTCATGGCCGCAAGCTGCGCGTTACAGGCCCAGCGCCTTGGCCTTGGCCGCGTCGTAGTCGGCCTGAGTGATCAGGCCCAGGTCGAGCATCTCCTTGGCCTTCTTGAGCTTGGCCACCGGGTCGTCGGCCGCAGGCGCGGCCGGCGCCGCCGGCTGTTGCAGGCTACCCAGGCCACCAGCCATGCCCGAGGCCATACCCAGGCCCACCAGGCCGGCCGCACCGCCGTGCTCGCCAGCCGACTGCATGCCCTGCGCCACCGAGGCCTGCAGGTTGGAATTGCCACGCGCGCCGGCCAGTGCGTCGGCGCGCTGCACGGTCTTGAGCAGTTCGCGGGTGTTGGCGTCGTACTCGATCGACACGATGGCCGTCTTGACGATGGCCAGGCCGCGGTCGGAGGTCCACTGGTAGCCGACTTCCACCGCCTCGGACAGGCTCCTGGCAAAGCCGAGCGCGTCCTGCTGCAGCTTGGTGATGCGGTTGCCCCTGGCCGTATCGTTGGAGTACAGGCTGAAGGCCGGCGCCAGCGAGCCGACCACCTCGTTGAACAACTGGGTGGCCGCAGCATTGTCGATATCGGTGAAGTCGAACACCTTCCCGGGCTGGAGGTAGGCCGCCGGCAGGAAGTTCTTCACGAACAGGATCGGGTCGACGATCTTCAGCGTGTACGCGCCGCGCGTGACCGCGCCGACCTGCGTGTTGAGGAAGGCATCGTCCCAGTAGATCTCCGACTGGGTGCCGAAGCGGTTGTCCGGCAGCTCCTTGAGCGAGACGAAGTACGCCGCCTGCTGCGCGCCCGGCTGGCCACCGAACTTGAAGCGCTCCCAGCTCTGGCTGACCAGCGAGGCGATCAGCCCGTCACCGGCGTAGAGGGATTTGGAGTTCACATCGTCCGAGCGCCACTCATAGCCACCCGGCTCGGCGACGAAGCCGGTGAGCTTGCCGTCCTGCATCAGCAACAGGCCGTAGCCCTCGGGCACGACGATCTTCGACCCGTTGCTGATGATGTTGGACGAACCATGGGTGTTGGAGCCGCGGCCGGCGTTGGTGCCCTGCGGTGCGGCGGCGAACACCGCAGCAGTGGCCGGCAGGCTCTCGGGGATGGTGTAGAAGTCCTTCCACTGGTCGGCCAGCACGCCACCCACCGCCCCCGCCACTGCCTGTACAAGCCCCATGTCCGCTCTCCTGTCATTCCTGGCCGGCCGGTGTGGCCACCATGCGCGCCGCACTATACCCGCCGCCCGTGGTGGACAGGTGCGATGCGCACCGGTCGTGCCTGCAGCAACGCAAGCTCGGCCGCGGGCCGGCAAGGCCTCCTGCCGC
The DNA here is from genome assembly GCF_028198165.1 of Pseudoxanthomonas sp. JBR18. Lineage (NCBI taxonomy): Bacteria > Pseudomonadati > Pseudomonadota > Gammaproteobacteria > Lysobacterales > Lysobacteraceae > Pseudoxanthomonas > Pseudoxanthomonas sp. JBR18. Next base: position 2,294,880 of record NZ_CP116339.1, on the reverse strand, counting down.
TTTCACGCTTGCAATACAGACATGTGCGGGCCGCTCGTGTTGTGTTAGCGCGGTTGTCTGCCCGAGCGCTGGTCCTCGCGTCATGTCCTTCACCCTGCCCCTGCCCACTGCTGCGCCCGACAGCCAGGCCCATCGCCTACTCTGCGAGGTGGACTGGGCGGCCTCGCCGCTCGGCGCGCCGCCACACTGGCCCCTGGTCTTCAGGCGCCTGCTGACCTTCATCCTGGAGTCGCCCGAGCCAATGTGGTTCGCCTGGGGCGAGCAACGGCGCATGTTCTTCAACGATGCCTACCTGCCGCTACTGGGCAACAAGCTCGAAGGCGCGATGGGGGAACGGCTCGAGGTGGTCTGGCGGGAGGTGTGGGCCGATGTCCGGGCCAGCGTCGAGGGCACCTTCCAGGGACGCGCCTCGCGCTATGTCGACCTGCCCCTGCGCATGGACCGCGATGGCACGCTGAAGGACACCTACTGGACCTTTTCCTATTCCCCGGTGCGTGGCAACGAGGACGAGGTCGTGGCGCTGTTCTGCATCGTCAGCGAGCAGACCGAGCGCGTGCTGAGTGAGCGCGAACACCAGAGCCACCTGAGCACGATGTCCGAGGAAGCGCGCGAGGCCCAACTGCAGCTGCTGCGTGCGCAGGAACAATTGCGCCAGGCGCAGAAGCTGGAAGCCATCGGCCAGCTCACCGGCGGGGTGGCGCACGATTTCAACAACCTGCTGCAGGTGATCACCGGCTCGGTGGACCTGCTGCGCCGCGAGGACCTGCCCGCCGACCGGCGCATGCGCTTTGTCGAGTCCATCGCCAGCGCGGCCCAGCGCGCGAGCAAGCTCACCCATCAGCTGCTCGCGTTCTCCCGGCGCCAGGCCCTGGCCCCGGAGGTCTTCGACCTGACCGCCAGCATGGGCGAGGTGGCCGACATCGTGCGCACCCTGGTCGGCTCGCGGGTCGCGGTCCATCTGAGCGTCCCCAATGCGCCCGTCCCGGTGCTGCTGGACCGCAACCAGCTCGATACGGCGCTGATCAACCTGGCCGCCAATGCGCGCGACGCCATGCCCGCCGGGGGTGAGCTATCCATCAAGGTGGCGCGCGTGTACCGCATCCCGGCACTGCGCACCTTGGCCGCGCGCCCCGGCGACTACGTCGCCATCTCGGTGGCCGATCGCGGCAGCGGCATCGCCGAGGGCGATCTGGAGCGCATCTTCGAACCCTTCTTCACCACCAAGGGCGTCGGCGAAGGCACCGGCCTGGGCCTGAGCCAGGTCTTCGGCTTCATCAAGCAGTCCGAGGGTGACATCGAGGTGCGTCGCCGCCGCGACGGTGGCACGCGCTTCACCCTGTACCTGCCGTGCGTGGACCAGGCGATCGATGAGCGGGCCATCGCCGAGCCCCCGGTCGCGTCGCGCGATGCGGGTGACACCCGGATCCTGGTGGTGGAGGACAACGCCGGCGTGGCCGAATTCGTGACCTCGGCCCTGTCCGAGCTGGGCTATGTGGTGGTCCTGGCCCACAACGCCGACCAGGCGCTGGCGGCCCTGGATGAAGACGTCGCCCGCTTCGACGCTGTTTTCAGCGACGTGGTCATGCCGGGCATGAGCGGGCTGGAACTGGGCCGACACCTGCGCGAGCAGCGCCCCGGGCTGCCGGTGATCCTGGCCAGCGGCTACAGCGACATGCTGGCCAGCGATTCGGCCCACGGCTTCGAAGTCCTCAAGAAACCCTACTCGCTGGAACAGCTCTCCCAGGCACTGCGCACCGCGCTGGGGCGCTAGCCGCCCCTGCACACGGCCTGGCGGCCACCCGGATGAAGCTTACAAATACGACAGGCTGCGCCCGCAGCAGCGTTCCCGCGCGCCAGCGCCTTGATCTGGCGGCACCTGACAGGAAATGATCGGGAGCGCGTCGTCGCGGCCGGTGCCGCCACCCGCCGCCTCTCCCCACGAGGATCCTGCATTGACCACCCTGTTCCTGCGCGGCTGTGCGGCCGCGTTGCTGTTGCTGAGCTTCGGCGTCCAGGCCGATGCCATCCGCCAGACCAAGGCGCCGTTCGAGGACAAGTTCCGTCAGCTCGAGGGCGAGGACTGGCCCACCCCGACCGACTATCGCAACGCCGCCGGTGCGCCGGGCTACCGCTACTGGCAGCAGCAGGTGGACTACGACATCCAGGTGCGCCTGGACGAGCCCAGCAAGCAGGTCACCGGCGCGGAGACCGTCGTCTACCACAACCATTCGCCCGACAGCCTGCCCTACCTGTGGCTGCTGCTGGACCAGAACCGCTTCAAGCGCGACTCCATGGACAACCTGAGCCGCACGGTGTCCGGCGAGTCCATCAGCCTGGGCCAGGTGCGGCGCGCCAAGCGCTACCAGGACTGGGAAGGCGGCTTCACCATCACGTCGGTGCGCGACGGCAACGGCCGCCCGCTGGAGTTCACCGTGGTCGACAGCCTGCTGCGCATCGACCTGGCCCAGCCGGTGGCCGGCAACGGGGGCAGCACCCAGGTGCACATCGAATGGTCGTTCCCGATGATCGAGAACAAGGTCGTCGGTGGGCGCAGCGGCTACGAGTGCTTCACCGACAAGGGCCAGGACGGCAACTGCATCTTCGAAGGCGCGCAGTGGTTCCCGCGCCTGGCGGTGTATTCGGACTACGAGGGCTGGCACAACAAGGCCTTCCTGGGCTCGGGCGAGTTCACCCTGGAGTTCGGCGACTACCGCGTGGCACTGACCGTGCCGGCCGACCACGTCGTGGCCGCCACCGGCGAGCTGCAGAACGCCGACCGCGTGCTCAGCGCGGCCCAGCGCCAGCGCCTGGCGCAGGCGCGCGATGCCACCGAGCCAGTGTTCGTGGTGACCCCGGCTGAAGCGGAAGCCGCCGAAGGCGGCCGCGCCAGCGGCGAGAAGACCTGGGTGTTCAAGGCCGACAACGTGCGCGACTTCGCCTGGGCGTCCTCGCGCAAGTTCGCCTGGGACGCGCTGGGCGTGCACCAGGCCGGCGGTGACCAGCCGCCGGTGATGGCGATGTCCTTCTTCCCCAAGGAGGCGCGCCCGCTGTGGGATGCGTATTCGACCAAGTCCATCGCGCACACGCTCAAGGTGTATTCCAGCTTCACTTTCCCCTATCCGTATCCGACCGCGCAGTCGGTCAACGGGCCGGTGGGCGGCATGGAATACCCGATGATCACCTTCAACGGCCCGCGCCCGGTCAAGGACGAGAAGACCGGCAACCTGACCTACACCGAGCGCGCCAAGTACGGGCTGATCGGCGTGGTCATCCATGAGGTCGGCCACCAGTACTTCCCGATGATCGTCAACTCCGACGAGCGCCAGTGGACCTGGATGGACGAAGGACTCAACACCTTCCTGCAGTTCCAGGCCGAGAAGCAGTGGGACCGCGACTTCCCCTCGCGCCGCGGCGAGCCCAAGGACATCGTCGAGTACATGGTCAGCCAGGACCAGGTCCCGCTGATGACCCAGTCCGACTCGGTGCTGCAGTTCGGCGCCAACGGCTACGCCAAGCCCGCCACCGCGCTGACCATCCTGCGCGAAACGGTGATGGGCCGGGAGCTGTTCGACCGCGCCTTGCGCGAGTACGCCCAGCGCTGGTACATGAAGCATCCCACGCCGTACGACTTCTTCCGCACGATGGAGGAGTCCTCCGGCATCGACCTGGACTGGTTCTGGCGCGGCTGGTTCTACGGCACCGACCACGTGGACATCGCCCTGGACCAGGTGGTGCGCTGGCGCCTGGACAGCGGCAACCCCGATGCCGAGGCCAGCTGGAGCCGTGGCGAGTACCAAAAGGAGCCACCCTCGCTGACCGCCACCCGCAACACCGGCAAGACGGTGGTAGAGACCGACCCGGCCACGCGTGACTACTACGACCGCGCCGAGCGCTTCGCTCCCACCGCCAGCGCGCGGCGCAAGGCAAAAAAAGACGACGCCGCGCTGAGCCCGGAGGAACGACGGGCGCGCGCGGTTAGCGACAGCTTCTACCGCTTCGACCTGCGCAACGTCGGCGGGCTGGTGATGCCGGTGATCCTCAAGCTCACCTTCTCCGATGGCAGCGACACCGTCGTGCGCATCCCGGCCGAGGTATGGCGCAAGAACGCGCGCCAGGTGACCTGGGAATACGTGACCGACAAGACCCTCACCCGCGCCGAGCTGGATCCGCTGTGGGAAACGGCCGATGCCGACCGCGGCAACAACCTGTTCACCGGCACCATCGCCACGCGCACGCTGAAGATCGCCAGCCCGCCCAAGCAGGACAACCGCATGCGCGAGGACGACCTGAAGGTGCTGCCCGACTCGCTGCAGACCTATCCCGCACCCAGCAAGGACTGAACCCCGCCATGAAGCCGTTTCACTTCCCTCTGCTGCTGGGCCTGTTGGCCTGCCTGGCCAGCGCCAGCGCCTTGGCCCATCGCGGCCACGACACGCTCAGCGTGGTCCGGATCGACGCCAAGGGCCAGGTGCTGGTCACCCATCACCTGACCGCGCACGACATCGAGCCGGGCGTGCTGCGCCAGATCGCCCCGCAGGCCCAGCCCAGCCTGGACGACCCGCAGGCACTGGCCGCGCTGACCGGCTATGTCGGTGAGCACTTCCTGCTGGCCGAGGGCGACCAGACCGTCGCCCTGACCTTGGACAAGACCACCCTGGCCGGCGACGACATCGAGCTGCGCTATCGCGGCCAGCTGAAGGACCCCGGCGCCGCGCTGCAGGTGCGCGATGCGCTGCTGGCCGATGTCTTCCCGGAGATCGACAACCAGGTCAACGTGCACCGCGGTGGCAGCACGCGCACGTTGCGCTTCACCGAGGCGAGTTGGCAGCCAGTGCCGCAGGGCAAGGACGGCTGAGACGGGGGGCTCCTGATGGACCTTCAGCACCAGGGCCAAAGCGGCACATGCGTCAGGTGGATGGCGCGCGCGCAACCAGGCCACGCAACACCGCCTCAATGGTGACCACGCCCTTGCGCTGCTCCAGGCTTCCACCCTCGAAGGCGATCCAGCCCTGATTGAAGCCGTCCAACATCTGCATCCTGGACACCGGATGCTGCATGCCCTGTGCCTGGAACAGCTCGGCCCATTGATCGCGCGGGATGGCCTCGGCGCGCACCGGCCGTCCAAGCAGATCAGCCAGCGCAGCGGCGATCGTATCCGGCGACACCGGCGAGGGTCCCTCTAGCTCCACGATCCGCACGCCCTCCCAGTGCTCCTGCAGCAGGGCCGCGGCCGTGGTGCCGACGTCCTCGGTCGCCGCCATGGGGATCGTGCGATGGGTTGGCTGCAGGAAACTGGGCAGCGTGCCGTGCTCGCGGGCGGGCTGAATGTCCCATTGGCTGTTTTCCATGAACCAGCCAGCGCGCAGGAAGGCCATCGGCAGGTCCAGGGTGCGCAGGGACTGTTCCATCATGCCGAGCTGGTTGAGCAGATTGGGCTGATCGGCCTGGGCTCCGATGGTGGACAGACAGACCACGCGTGCCGGCCGCGCCGCGGCGAGGGCGGCGCGTACGGCGTCGATGATGCGCCGCGCCTCGGGAAATCCGGGCGCCGGGTCGAAAGCGGGCGGCAGCAGGACGAACACGCCTTCCGCCCCCTCGAACGCGCGATGCAGGGCATCGACATCGTCCATCGTGGCGACCTCCAGCGCGCAGCCCTGCTCGGCCCAGTGCCGGCCCTTGTCGGCGTCGCGCACGACCGCGCGCACCGCCTGCCCGGCATCAAGCAATTTGCGTCCGACGACGCCCCCCACCTGTCCGGTGATTCCCGTGATGGCATACATGTGATGGATCCTCTTCGTGTGCGGCGGCTGCCGGATGAGGCGCATTGTCCGCGCACGTTTCGCATGACGCGATAGCATGAACGTCATTTCATTGATGACGAATCGGCATGCTCCATGGCATTTGACGAACGCGTTCTCAACGGCATGGGGGTTCTGTCTGCCATCGTCGACTGCGGCAGCTTTGCGGCGGCGGCAGAGGCCCTGGACATGTCCCAACCCGGTGTCAGCCGTGCCGTGGCGAGGTTGGAGGCCCGACTGGGCGTGCGGCTCTTCGACCGCACCACGCGTTCGGTTTCACTCACCGATGAGGGGCATCGACTCTACGAGCGCGCACTGCCACTGCTGGCCGCCCTGGAAGAGGCCGCCAGCGACGTGAGTGCCGGCGCCACCGCGGTCCGGGGGCGCCTGCGCGTCAGCGTGGACCCCTATTTTTCGCGGCTCATGCTGGGGCCACAGCTGGGCGGCTTCCTGGCCGCGCATCCGCAACTCCAGTTGGAGCTGATCAATCGGGACAGGCTGGGAGACATCGTGGCCGATGGCTTCGACATGGCGGTGCGCTTCCACGAGCCGGTGGCCTCCTCGCTGGTGGCGCGACGCCTGCTGGACACCCGCATCCTAACAGTGGCGGCCCCTGCCTACCTGCGCCGACACGGCACGCCGCGCGCGCCCAAGGAGTTGGAATCCGATGCGCACATCTGCATTCAATACCGCGATCCGCTCACCGGTCGCCCGTTCGACTGGGAATTCCACCGCGGCAAGCGCGTCACCAAGGTCAGTACCCATGGCCAGCTCACCGTCAACGATGTCGGGACCCAGCACAGCGTCTGCCTAGCCGGCCATGGCATCGCCCAGGTGATGGCACTGGGCGTCGAGCCGCTATTACGCAGCGGCAAGCTGGTACAGGTGCTGCCGGAGTGGTCCGATGAGCGCTTTTCGCTCTACGCGCTTTATCCCTCGCGACACCACCTGCCCGCGAAGTGCCGGGCCTTCCTCGACTTCGTCGCGGGTGTCGTCGTGAATATGAAGACGGAATTGGCCCTGTCGCCCTAAGGTGCGCCTGTAAGACATCCGGCCTGATCTCGGCCAGTAGGTTCAGCTGCGGCTCGAACGGGGCGAACACGTTCGGCGAGCCATCTCGCTCGAGCCCCGGCAGCTTCTCCGGGTAGGCCGACATCCGGTCGACGGCTGCACGTTGCGGTCACGCAAGGGCTCGGCCGCCAGCGCCACCATATCGGCCAGGCGCTGCAGGGCCGCGTTGCGCTGTACCTACAGGAATACCCGGTTGGACGGAGGTCACCTCGATGCAGGCGACCTGCATCGCAAGCGATGCCTGGCAGCGCGCGACGCGCGACGGGTGGAACGCGCACGCCGGGCATGCCGTCGGCATCAGTCCTCCATGCCAACTGGACCGATCATCCGCTCAAGCTCCAGTCGCGCGCCGATGTCCAACGCTTGACGGTCCAGATGCGCGGACTCCACCAGCGCCTGGCACGGCTCGCGCTGGTGCTGGTCGACCATCCGCGCGCAGGTCAGCAGCACGTCGTCGGCGGCGCGCTGCCGATCGGCCTGCGCAACGGCATCGGCACTACGCGCAAGCCTGCCAAGCCAAGCGTCGAGCAGACTCTGTTCGGCCCGGCCGACCACCAGATCGTCGATCACATGCAGGCTGGCAATGAAGCGACCCTGCTCCGCGTACGCATCCGGGTCAGCGCCATCGACCCGCGCGCTGGCGCGCCACTGCGCCGCTATCCATTGCACATAGCGCTGCCCCACGCTGTCGCGCATGCGCGTACTGGCATCCATCGCCGCATGCCGGACCAGGGACATGGCCTGTTCGCCATCGAACAGGCGGCCCGCCCCGGTGCCCGCCTCGCTTGCCTGCTCGAACAGCCTCAGCAGGGCCTTGGTTCGCGCATCGGCCGTGGTGGCGGTGACACTGGCATTGGCCAGGCGGGCTTCGACCTGCCAATCGGGCATCCTTTCCACATTGAGCACGCGCAGGCGGGTGTCCAGGGCCGTCGGCTTGAGTAATTCGGCCGTATTGCCCTGCGCATCGGCCCGCCCCACGAAGACCGACCCATCGCTGAAACGCACCTGGTAGACCACGCCTGAATTGGGCTTGCCAGAAGGCAATGTCAGGTGGAACTGGGCATTGTAGGCGCCCTGCCCATACGTGGGCCTGACCTGCAACGCATCGGCGGCCGCCTGCTGGGGCAGGCGCACCGGCACGGTGTGGCCCTGCACATCGGTGACCCCGCGCATGTCGACCTGTTCTTCGCCCTGGGCTTTGACCACCAGGCGATAGCGGCCGCGCACCAGTGGCTCGCCGCTCACTGGGTCCAACACGACCGGCTGCACCATGCGTGGGCCCACGCCAACGGGGGTGGCCGGCGCGGTGCTGCCGGGAAAAGAGGTGTCCAACGAAGTGCAGCCGGCCAGAAAAACAACGGCACAGGTCGTCAAAATCAGCCGCGCAGTCCGACCCGGGACCGGACGCTGCGAAGCGCGTGAAAAAAGCAGCACGAATCCATCCAGCAGTCACCAAACAAAACCGCGCAGGCGCGCGGTTGGAGACATCGTGCGCATAACCGACCGGTGCATCAACCCCTTGCGGAGTGCTCGGCAACCCCTTATGCAAAAAGTAACGACATGAGCCGGCGCTTGACCACGGCGCGATCTTTATTGCGCCTGGACGAGGCCAGAAGATCTACGGCACCCGGTTAATGACGTTGGCTGCACGGCTTGCTAACGCCCGAGATGTCATCGGGTTCCGACTTAATTCCGGCGTGTCGACATGGCGCAGCCAGGTCCAGACCGCGATGTGCGATCCGCCTACTGCGGCAGCGCACTGAGCGATGCCTGCTGCCGCGGCTGGAGTCTGGTCGGGCGCCAACGAGACAGCAAAAAAATGCCGCCGCCGAATGACTTCGGCGGCGGCTGGATTCCCTTCCTTGACTGCGATCAGAACTGCACGCGCACGCCTGCATTCACCTCGTGGCTCGAGCGGTTGTGGCCTTGCGTGGCACCCAAACCGCCATAGAGGTAACTACGCTGTCCAATGCGAACCGTGCCACTGGCATCCAGCTTGTACAGGTTGCGTCCCATCGCAGGTGCATCAACTGCAAAGGACTCGCCCGCCAGCGTGGCGTCGACGGTGGGGTTGTACGTGTTGCCAAACTCACGGCCGACAGCGGCGCCGACGCGGAACGTCACGGTCGAGGCGAGCGGATCCTGGGCCGCCGAGCCGACATTGAGGCCGGCCAGGACGCGGGTTCCCGTCTCGTCGTAGCGATCCATCTCAAGATTGGTCAACGCATCGCCCGACTCTGAGAACCCATCCCGGTCGACGCGCTGCCAGGTGGCCTGGACCATCGGCTCAATACGCAGGCTGCCATGCTGGAAGGGCAGACGGGCCGTCACACTCGCTGCCGTGCTATGGCCGTCTGCTTGGCTGGCCAGACGCATGGCAGGAGAAAGGGGATCGGCACGTCGCATGCGCCAGTCGTCCTTGGACCACGATGCGGTTCCATCGATGAGCACCCTGCCCACCGCGACCTCGCCGTAGAGCAGCACACCATTGCCACGCACGCTGCCGGAGGCTTCGGTGTCCACCAGCTTGCTTTCGGTGTGCGCCACGCCCACGCCCCACACGCTCGCCTCGCCACGATGAATGTCTACGCCCGCGGTCGCGCGGTCCTGATGGGTCCGGTAGCCGCTGGCATTGGCGTCCTCGTTGGTCCGGCTGCCATCCTGTGACAGCGTCGCCCACGCACGGCTGCCATGATCGGCACCACCCACCTGCGCCTCGGCCAGATGGTCACCCATGTCGCCGATCAGTCCCAGACCGGCTTCACGCGCCATCGCGGCGGTATGCGCATGAACTTCACCGGCAAGTCCCTGCATCACCGCTGGCAATGCCGCCGCACGCAGCCCGGCTAGGGCCTGCAGCAGCGCGGGCTGGTTGGCATTGCCTGCGTGCCCATCCTGCGCGGCCATCATGCGATCCACCGCTTCACCTGCGCGCACGGCGTTGCCGTTGCCGACGCCGTCGAGCAACGTCACATAGGACGCTGGCGTGACGTACAGCTCCACCGTATTGCCGTTTGCATAGAACACCTGGAAGCGAGTGTTGTCGGCCAGGCCCGCCGTCGGTTGCAGCAGGGTGTCAAAGCTCCCCTGCACGCCCCCCTGGGCCTGCACGATGGTGTAGACATCGCCCAGTTCCGGAGTAAAGGTGTTGGACGCGTTGCCCGTGATGCCACGCAGCGTGGGCGCCAGCGTGCCAGCCGCGGTGTAGACCCCTCCCACCAGCAGACGCGAGTAATTCCCTGCACCAGCCTCCGTCCCGTAGCCATCGATGTCGATCTGCAAGGTGCTGGCGTCGGTCATGGTCACTGCACCATTCACCGTCAGCGTGCCTGGGGAGTTGCCCGGCGCCAAGATGCCGTCGACATGGACGTCGCCATCGATCACGCCAACACCACGCAAGGTTCCGATTGCGTCGACCTGCACCTGGCTGGTCAACATGCCGTTGGCGCGCAACAGGCCTTCCTGGACGCATGTGCCATGCGCAAGCGTGGCTCGTCCGGTCATGTTGAGGGTGCCTTGGCCACTCTTGACGAAGCAGCCGGCGTCGCCGTCGGTCAGGATCTGCCCGCTGAGCTCGGTCGAGGTTCCAGCATCGACGTTCACTCCGGAGTCGCCGCTGATCAGCACGGTCTGACCCGTCCCCAACGACTGCACGGTCTGCAGCGTGCCACCACTGAGCACGATGGTCCCGGTCCCAAGCGAGGAACCACTGTCGATCTTGATCACGCCACCATCAATCAGCGTGCCACCAGTGAAAGTGTTGTTCCCGCTGACCACCAGCGTGCCGTTGCCGCGCTTGAACAGGCCACCGGTTCCGCTCATGTCGCCCTGAGCGTTCAGGGTGACCCCATCGAGCGTGGTGATCGAGGCATTGCCCGCACCAATGACCATGTCACGGCTGCTGGTGATCGACGAGGTCACGGTGAGATCGCCGCCGTTGAAGATGATCGCGTTGGATGCATCGCCCAGGTTGGCGTCACGATCGATCCGCAGCGACCCGCCATTGAGGGTATTGCCACCGGTGTAGGTGTTTTCGCCGGAAAGAATCAGGGTCCCGGCGTTGACCGTGGTACCGCCCTGGTGCGAAGCATTTCCGCCCACCACCATCGTACCGGCACCGTTCTTGACCAGCCCACCGCTGCCTGCAAGCGTGCCGGTGCTCGTGAACGTCTTGCCCGCATCGACGGCGAAGCCGCCGCCATTCAAGGTCATCGCCCGTCCGGTCTGGAACGTGCCGCTGGTCTGCAGGACGCCGCCATTCAGGACCAGGCCCGAGGACAGATCGCCCAGGTTGCCGTCGGCGCTGACCTGGAGCGTGCCGGACTGGACCGTCGTGCCACCGGTGTAGGTGTTGTCGCCGGTCAGCACCAGCGTGCCGTTACCGCCCTTCACCAAGCCGCCGGTTCCGGTCATGTCACCGGCATAGGTCCCGGTGCCGCCCTGGTTGAAGGCCACCGTCCCGTTGTTGGCGATGTCGCCCTGCAGGCTGCCGGTGTCGCCCTGCAGCGTGCCGCTCTGGACGGTCGTGCCGCCGCTGTAGGTGTTGTCGCCGGTCAGCACCAGCGTGCCGCTGCCGCCCTTCACCAGGCTGCCGGTTCCGCTCAAGTCACCGGCGTAGGTGCCGGTGCTGCCCTGGTTGAAGGCCACCGTGCCGTTGTTGGCGATGTCGCCCTGCAGGCTGCCGGTGTCGCCCTGCAGCGTGCCGCTCTGGACCATCGTGCCGCCGCTGTAGGTGTTGTCGCCAGTCAGCAACAGCGTGCCGCTGCCGCCCTTCACCAGGCCGCCGGTTCCGGTCATGTCACCGGCGTAAGTGCCGGTGCTGCCCTGGTCGAAGGCCACCGTGCCGTTATTGGCAATGTCGCCCTGCAGGCTGTCGGTGTCACCCTGCAGCGTGCCGGCCTGGACCGTCGTACCACCGGTGTAGGTGCTGTTGCCGTCCAGGATGAGTGTCCCGTCGCCAGCCTTGGTCAGTGCACCGGTCCCGTCCACTCCACCGGTAAAGGTCACATCGCCCCCGGTGGTATCGACCGTGCCATTACCCGAGCGGATCGTGACCAGCTGATCGTGGGTGGTGTCCTCGGTAGGCGCATAGGTTCCGCCGTTGAACACGATCGAGTCAGTCTGGTTGAGCTCGGGATCGATCTGGGTATACACATGGCCGGGAAGCATCGGGAAGCCGTTGAGATCCGCGGCGGTGACCACCAGCGTGTTGCTCAGCACTGCGTCCCAGGGATGCCAGACGGCGGACGGGTTGGCGATCGGCAGATAGGTATAGGTGTAGGTACCGGCAGTGAGCCCGCTGAAGGTCACGCCCTGCCAGGTCATCGACCTGCCCGCAGACGGCGCGACGCCGGTCAGCTCGCTACCACTCTGGGAAACGGCGTAAAAGTTGTTGGCGCCATCCTCGAGCCCGACAGGTCGATTCGGATCGGCCTGACCGGATCCTGCGATCTGGCTGAAGTCGACCGTCTGGGAAAACCCGTTGGTACCCGTAAGCTGGAACTGCCCTTCGAACGTGATTTGTCCGCCACTGTCGGAGGTGGTGTGGTACGTGCCATACCAGAAGGTAATGGTGTTGTTGCTTCCCAGCGGCGCGATGTAGCCCACCGACACCGTATGCGCCTGGACCAACGGCACCACCGATGCCAGTGCGGCCACCAGCGCGCCGCGGCGTAGCGGCGTCATCAAACGGGTCCCCCCAGACCGGCCGGAGGCCTTGCGCGAGCCCACCAGTTCGGATGCAACGACAAATTGATTCAACGCAGCGTTCCAGACGATCTTAAAGATGCGGTTCATAAAGTTCCTGACATGAATAGTGTGGACCGCCGCCGTCGCGGGACATCGGCTGTCCAATCCCCAGAGCGCCCTGCTCGATGGCAGGGTCGGAATGGCCAGAGCAAGTTGCGTGCCACTTCACGTGACACCGGTAAGACAGATTCTTGACACCGGGTGTCAGCTGGACGCCTTCGAGCGCCAATGCCGATCGGCGCAAAGTGACGGAATTTGCGGGTCGTCCCTGCTCCCTTGTGTCACTAGATGTCCTGCCTTGCTTGGGTTTGGCAGATCTGAGGCGTTGCGCCTTGTCCGCTGACCGCGTCTAGCCGCTCGCTGCCGCCCCGACGCTCGTGCCCGTGGCTTCATTCGAGGGACCAGCGGACGACACCACCTGCACTGCGCGTGCATGCGAAGAATCGCCGCCTCACGGTGGGTGGGCGGGCGCATCGTCCATTTGCGCCGTCCTTCGGCAACGGCACGAAGATCAGCAGGACCCTCCAGGCGAGGCCCCGGATCGGGGGCCTGCGCCACCTCCATTCATGGTTCCGTGCTCGGCCGGTGGGCACCGCCGTCGACAAGCCTCTGGCGGCAGGTGGGCGACTAGCCATTCCCTCGTGTCGAAGGCGTGTCCCCTGGGTGGGTCGGCACCGGCCGATGGACTGTGGAATCCAGGAAAGACTTCATCCCACGCGACGATGGCCCCCGTTGGCCAATGCGAGCGCGGATACTGGAGCAAGCGCAAGCCAGCCTCACGCTTGCGTCTGTCCGCCTACGCAGATTCGCAGGTCATCTCGTCGATCTGCAGGAACCGCCCGTCCGCGGCGAGCCGGGCGAAGACGAACACTTCAATGTCCAGGCGGCTGCCATCACGCATGGCCAGCACGATGCGATGGCGCTGGGCATAACGGTCCAAAGACACGTGCTCGTCCAGGACGGCGAGCGTGGCATGGTCCAGGACGGCGCGCAGGCCAGTGATGCGCTGGCCTGCCTGGGCATAGGTTTCCCACACGCCGTTGGTCCGCTGCCGAAACGCCGGATCGAAATGCCGGGACATCGCATCCTCGACGCTGAGCCGGCGGTGGTTGAGCAGGTCCTCGATGGCCGCCTTGAGGCGGCCCGTGCCCGCATCGTGCGCGACCATGGCTCACGCCACCGTCATGACGAGCTTGCCCTGCACGTGGCCTTCGGCGGCACGCGCGTGCGCCTGCGCGGCCTCGGACAGGTCGAACACACCATCGATGGCCACGCGCACCGTGCCGGCGTCGAGCAGGGGCGCCATCTCGGCCAACTGTCTGCCGCTGGATTGGACCTGCGTGGTCGAGACGGTCACGCTCAGATGCGCGGCCTCGCCATCGTCCTCATAGCCCAGCGGAAACACCGGGAACAGGGCGCCACCCGGCTTGAGTGTCTGCAGGAAGCGTCCGGTGGTCGGCCCGCCCACGGCATCCAGCACCAGGTCCACGTCACGCACCTGCGTCTCGGGCCTGCACCGTTTGTAGTCGATAACCACATCGGCGCCGATGTCCTTGAGGAACGCCTCATGCCGACCCGAGGCCACCGCGATCACCCGCGCGCCCTTCCACTTGGCCAATTGCACCGCGAAGTGCCCCACGCCGCCGGCGGCGCCGTTGACCAGCACGGTCCTGCCTTCCAGCGGGACTGGCACGTGGGCGCGGTCCTGCAGGGGATTGGGCACCATGTGTCCCTGTTCGATCAGGAACTGCCACGCGGTCAGCAGCGACATCGGTGCGCCGGCGGCGTGGAGATGGTCGATGCCGGCCGGCTTGCGCGCCACCTCCGATACCGGCGCGGTGACGAACTGTGCGTACGCCTGGCTGCCACCGGCCAACCCGCTGGGGAAGCGCACCATCGCGTAGACCGCCTCGCCCACGGCGAAGGCATCGACATCGTCGGCCACGGCCGCCGCCACGCCGGAGACATCGGTCCCAAGGATCAGTGGGAACTGCACAGCTGGGCGCCACTCGGGCGGCAGCGTCTTGTAACCCTCACGCAGATACCAGTCCGGTGGATTCAGGCCCACGGCCTTGACCCGGATCAACACCTCGCCCGGCTGCAGGCGGGGGACAGGCGCGTCTTCGTACCGCAGGACCTGCGGACCTCCGAACTGCGATTGGCGAACGGCTTTCATCAATTTCATGTGCACTCCCATGCGCGGATGTGCGATCTTTAACGGAACGGTGCTCCGAATATATGGAGCACTGCTCCGAATGTAAAGAATGCCATGAGAGCTGACGCCCAGAAAAACTATCAACGCCTGCTGTCGGTCGCGCGGGAGGTGTTCCAGGAGAGCGGCGCGGAGGCGTCGCTGCGTGACATCGCGCGCAAGGCCGGGGTTGGCCTGGGGACGCTGTACCGCCATTTCCCCACGCGCGAGGCCTTGCTGGAAGCGCTGCTGCGCGACGGGTTCGAAGCACTCGCCGCCCAGGCCGATGCCCTGCTGCAGGCCGAGAGCGCCGACGCGGCGCTGGTCGCCTGGCTCCAGCAGATCATCGCGTTCACCCACAGCCAGCGCGGCGTGATCGCGCCGATGATGCACGCCATCGAGGATGAGGCGTCCGCGCTGCATGGATCCTGCGTCAGGCTGCGCGCGTCCGGTGCCGCCCTGCTGATGCGCGCCCAGCGGCAGGGCAGCGCGCGGCCAGACCTGGATGGCGATGCGCTCTTCGATCTGATCGCCGCCCTGGCGTGGCTGCGCGAGCAGCCCTCCCATGCCGCCCGCGCAGACCGGATCTTCGCCCTGGTCACCGGTGCGGTCCTGAACCAGGAGGCGGCGCGAGGCGACTGACGCGCACGCGTGCCAGGCCCCGCGACGCACACGCTGCGCCCGCATCCCGGGTGTCCCTCCCCCGGCTTGCCAGCCGCCACACGATCGCCACGGACCCGCGCTCGGGTGCGACCGGCGTGGTCGTGGGCGCGAGGGATTGACCGAGCCGCACGCGCGTCCTAGGCTGCGCGTCGTCGTCGGGAGTGGCCCGCCGGCCGTAAGCGTTTACGTCAACCAACGCGTCAATCGAGTCGTGATTGCAGCCCTTGCCGCTGCCGGACTCGCTTACGCCTGGATGACCTATGCAAACGCCTCTTCGCGGGCTCGCCCGCTCCTTGACCGCCCTTCCCGCGCCCGTATGGTGCGCCGCCGTGCTGTTCCTGTGCATCGGCCTGACCAGCGGGGTGATCCTGCCGTTCCTGGCGCTCTGGGCCGAACACAGTGCCCAGGTCCCGGCCCGCTACGTGGGCACACTGTTGGCGTGTTACTCGGCCGGTGAGCTGCTGGCCACGCCCTTCCTCGGTGGAATCGCCGACCGCCGCGGTCGACGCCCGGTCCTCATCGTGTCCATGCTCGGCGTCGGACTCGGCTTCGCCCTGCTGCCGGCCTGCCACGGCGTGGGATGGGTCGCCCTGACCCTGCTTGGCATCGGCATCTTCGAAAGCGTGCTGCACCCGACGGTGTTCACCGTCATTGCCGACGTGGTCCCGCCCTCGCGCAGCCACCAGGCCTTCGCGATCGCGCGCAGCTTCGACAGCGTGGGACACATCGCCGGGCCGGCGCTGGGCACGCTGCTGGTCGCGCGCGCGCCAGGAATGGTGTTCTACGCCGCGGCGAGCGCCTCGCTCCTGGGCGCGGTGGTCGCCTGGGCGTGGCTGGCCGAGACGCGGCCCGCCGTGGTCCAGGCCGAGGACGACGAAGAGGAAACCCTGTCCAGCCTGCTGCCGGCCTTCCGCGACCGCCATCTGGCCTTGCTGCTGCTTGGCCTGCTGTGCCTGGAGATCTGTGCCGGCTGGGTGCCCTCGGTGCTGCCGCTGTACTCGCATGACACCGGGATGCTGAGCGTGGGCGAGGTCGGCGCGTTGTTCACCTACGGCGCGGCGCTGGTGGCCGTCCTGCAGCTGGTGACCGCACGCGGGTTCGCCAGGATCAGCGGGGCCCGGCTGGTGCTGCTGAGCACGCTGATGCTGGTGCTGGCCTTCGCCGCGATGTTGCTGGTGCACGGCGTGGCCGGCCTGGTCATCGGCATGACCTTGCTGTCGTGCAACCAGATGGTGCTGGGCCCCCTGGTGCCCGCCACGATCAGCGCGCTGGCCCCGGCACAGCAACGTGCGCGCTACATGGCCGCCGCTTCGGTCAGCAACGACCTGCAGGATTCGCTTGGCCCGGCCATCGGCACCTTCCTCTATGGCACCTCGCCGCGCCTGCCCTGGCTGCTGGGCATCCCGCTGGCCACGCTGGCCGGCGCCTTCCTCAGCCGACGCTTCCGCCATGGCCGCCCGGCAGTGCCGGCGTCGGCATCGGCGACGCAATCGGTGTGAGGTGCCGATGCTGCAGCGGAGGCCGGCCGGATCCGTGCCGCCAGCACTCACCCAACGAAGCGCTCAGAACGTGCCGGACTCCGCTCGCATCCGGCCGTTGCGCTTGGCCTGGTACAACAGCGCATCGACGGCTTCGACAAACGACAGCGCGGGCGCCTCCGCGCCTGGTGTCACGGTACCGACTCCCACGCTCAAGCTCAGCAGGGGCGAGACGCTGGAGCGCGCGTGCGGAATCTGCTGCTGGCGCACCAGCTGCATGCATTTTTCCGCAACCTGGCGCGCATTGGCGGCGGAGGTGTCCGGCAGCAGCCAGATGAATTCCTCCCCGCCGATCCGGGCGACGAAGTCCCGCGGGTTGTTGGCGGCCTGGGCCAGGGTGCTGGCCACGGTGCGCAGCGCCTCATCGCCCCGGATATGACCGTAGTGGTCGTTGTACTGCTTGAAGTAATCGATATCCATCATGAGCAGCGACAGCGGGGTCTGGCGTTGCTGCGCGGCGGCCCACTCGCGTTCCAGCACGATGTCGAACATGCGTCGGTTGGCGATGCCGGTCAGCCCGTCCTGATAGGACAACTCCTCGAGCTGTTTCTGCAGGCGCATCAGGTGGTCTTCGGTCTTCTTGCGCTCGCTGATGTCGAACATGAAACCGACCAGCGCCTCGACCTCGCCGTCCTTGCGCACCACGTGCACGACGTCGCGGATCCAGACGTAGTCGCCGTCCTTGGTCATGGCCCGATAGTCGGCTTCGTGATCGACACCGGCCTTGGACTGGGATACGCAGAAATTGACCACGTAATCGCGGTCATCCGGATGCATGCGCTCGACCCAGTCGTTGATGCCGACCCAACTGCCCTGCTCCCAACCCAGCAACGCTTCGATCTGCGGACCGACGTAGCTGAAGGTCATGCTGTTCCAGTCGATCCGCCACGGGATCGCCTTGGTCGATTCGAGCAGGGTCTTGTAGACGTCGCTGTCCTTGCCTGGATCCAGGCTGGCTTCGCTCATGGGTCGATCACGTTCACGGGGGCGGGAAGGGGCGCCAGCATGGCAAAGCCGGCCGCAAAGCGCATCTCCCTACGCCCGTCCGAGCCGATGGACAGCAGGCCGCACGACGGGCAAGAGGACGCAAGAACGGACAGCTCCCACTTCGCAATACGCAGCCGCCTGTTCCAGCGTGATCATGCTCGACAGGTGCCGCCAATCGCTCAACCGCCGCTTGGGCTCAACCGCGAATCCCTCCCACCGTGCCTGCCGGGGATCCGCGTAGATCTGGCGAGGTCCCAGCCCTGGGAACAGAGCAGCCCGGCACGACCTTCTCGACGCTTGCGCCGCGCCATGCGGCTTGGTCGCGGTGGGTCTTGCCGAGCACCTCAATCTGGCTTGCCCGGCTTTGCCGCGGCCGGGGCGCCCTGGATCCGTGAAGGACCTTGATGTTCGGCCCGACAAAGCCCCCGCATTTTGGGCCCGGCGGGTGACCTTGATCTCGGCTGGGCGGCGCTCGCGCTCCAGCCGGATGGGGCAGTCCGTCTTCGAATGCGAACGCTCCCGCCCCCTGCACGGCATCACCCCTTGTTGGCGTCGCGCGACCGACACTGCCGGCCATGCATGACACAACACCGCTCGCAGCACCTCGGCTGCGGGCCTTCATCGCCGATACCACCGCGCTGATCGTGTTCTTCACCGCGACCGGCGTTCTCAACGAGCGCTTCGTTTCCGGGATGTCATGGGACGAAATCCTGCATGCGCGCCTGCTGGGCGCCGCACTGATGATTCCGGTGGCCAGGCCCTATGGCCTTTGGCGGGACCGCCTGATGCGGCATGCAGGGCCGTCGCGCGCATCGCAGCTGTTTTGGGACAGCCTGGCGCTGGTCAGTTTCCAGGTCCCGATCTATGCGGCCATCATCGCCGTCAGCGGGGCCTCCGGTGCCGGCCTGGTCCGCGGCGTCTTGGGCGCCACCGTGTTGATGCTGGTCACCGGACGGCCCTACGGGGCGTTCCTCAACTGGACCCGGGCGCGCTTTGGCCTGTCCCCGGGCGGCGAGAAGCCCATGAGCCTGGGCGATTGAGCGACCGGGCAGGGAGGGCGCAAGTGCGCGCGGCGCGCCAACGCGCAGGGCGTGACCGCTCCCATACCGCTACACGCCGGCCCCGGAAAACCCGGGAGCCGGCGTCGGGAGTTCAGCGATGGGTCCTGGCCTCGTCGCGACTCTTGCCCACTGCGCTCTGGGCCTTGCCTACGCCCTTCTGCACCTTGCCCTCGACTTCCTTCCCGGTATTGCCGGTGACCTTGCCGGCCACTTCCTTGGCGGTGCCCTTGACCTGATTCTTGGCACCCTCGGTCCGATTCTTGTCCATCGTGGAGCTCCACTTCAGTTCGCCCTCAAGCGGGCCGCGCAAACGTGTACCTGCACGGGTTGGGCACGGGTGAAGAGCCCCCCAGCAAATTCACACGGCGCTTGAACGATCCCAAGACTGAGGCGCGAAGTACCCGTGGCCTTGCGCATCACCCCATCCAACCACGCGCCGACGCGGCGGTCCGGCAGGCGCACGCCGTGGCGCACTTCGAGGCCCGCACCCAACCACGAACGCACTTGCCCTCGGCAATGACGGGGCGCGCCACACCGCCAGGCGCAGTCGCACCGGTGGCGGATCAGGGCCGAACTTGCGTATGAATCAGGCCTTGCGTGGCGAGCGTCAAGGTCCGGAGGGACGCGAGAAATCCGATGGCGATGAGCGCGATGCGAAACCCGTCCCACGCGATCCAGCGTGCAGTCAGCGCGGCTGCCTCCGCGGCGCTGGCGGTCGCCTTTCCCGTCGCGATGGCGTACTGAGCATTGATCATCGGCCAGAAGATCGTGGGCGTGATCGCCCAGATCAGGACGAAGGCGGATACGCCCACCAGCAACCAGCGACGAAGTGGCCGTGACTGGCGCCACCCAGCGACCAGTGCACCGACCACGGTGAGCGCCATCAAGGCCGACAGTGGCTGGAAAAAGTCGCCTGGACTGACCGGATACCTGGGGCCATAGGGCAGTAGCGCGAACGACGCGGGCGGGGCGGCCCCCCAGGCGCCAGCAACGACCAGCAGGTCGAAGAGCTTCGCCCCCAGCCCGATCCCCCAGGCGAGCGTGGAGGCCCACAGGAAGGTTTGCATGATGCGGACGCGCGGGGACATCGTCTGGCCTCTTATGCCGTTGCTGGGACACCTTCATCTGGACACGCGCCCATGAGCGGGCACGCCATTCAGCTCTACAGCGAGCCTCGCGCGGTCGGACCTCCCCGACGCAACATCAGACCCAGCACCGGATCGGGTGAGCCAGGCCCATGGCGTTCCACCGGAAACGAGGGAAAACCAAGCATCCGGTCAGGTTGGAGGGCGCCATCGCCAACCACCCACCACTCAGCGCGAGGCGAGCAAGCGATCGTCCGGCCGGCGCGGCACATACCTCTGGAGGCCGACACACCGGGCGACGCACATCTTCCCACCGTTGAATTCGCAGCGCCGTCGAACCACGGTCTCCCCCCTGGCAAACCATCCTCGCCCACTGGGACCAGCATGTGTGGAACAGACGGCCGCAGGAGACGCCCGCCTCAACTAGCGCTGGCATACCACCTCGACATTGATGCCGTCCGGATCCAGCACATAGGCCGCGTAATAGCGCAGGTGATAGTGCTCGCGCACGCCGGGCGGGCCGTTGTCGATGCCACCGGCTCCCACCGCCGCCCTGTGAAAGGCATCCACCACCAGGCGGCTCTTGGAGGCAAGGGCGATATGCGTCCCTGGGGCAACCGTCGCTCTCTCGTGGATCCAGAGGCTCGGATAGCCCCCTTTGCCAAAGCCGTGCCGGAAACCTCCGGTTCTGCTTTTCTCCGGCCCAACTGTGATGATGCAAACAAAGCCCAGCGGCGCCAGCGCAGCCTCATAGAAGCGGCGCGAACGTGTCGCGTCGCTGACAGCGAACTCGATGTGGTCGATGATCGTCACGTGACCTCCGGCGTGGATGAAGGGAGGATCTGAAGCATTTCAGCGGCGTCGGCACACATCGATCCTGCAGCGAGGGGCGCCACCAAGCGGGCGGCGCCCCTCGAGGCACCGAAGCTCATCAGGTGTTTCATCTGGGCCCGTCCTCTTCACTCCAGATCCGCATCGATGCGGGTGATCAACCCACCCGCGCCGAGCGTGATGACCAACAGACCGATCTCGTGGCCAAAGTCCCCTTTGAAATCCACCCGGACCGCGGCCTGGTTCTTGCCCGACTGCGTCAACGACAACAGACGGGTGGCTGTGTTGTAGCCCACGAAGTAGCGCTCCACGTAATCGCGGATGCTGGGGTGACCGACGAAGGTGTGACCGGTGGAGGGGTCGTCGATCACCGCGTCGGGCGCGAACAGCGCCAGCACGGCCGGCGCGTCGAAGGCGTTGGTCGCCGCGATGAAGCGGTTCGCAGTCGATTGCAATGGCTGCTTTGCTGTCATGGTTTCAGTCCTCGTGCTGCCAACGCTTGTAGACAAACTCCAGGCTGTAGCCGTCCGGGTCCCTGACCTGCGCGGCGTAGTAGCGGGGGTCGTGGTGCAGCTGTACGCCGGGGGGATGAATCTCGGTTGCGCCGGCCAGCATCGCGGCGCGATAGGCCGCGTCTACCCTCTCCCGGGATTGGGCAACGAAGCCCACATGCGCCGCGGCACCGCAGGATGGTCCCTGCCGCAGCCAGAAAAACATCCTGCCGTTGGCGCCAAAGCCCTTGAGATCAGGGTGGCCAGGCGGCCCGTCCCGGCCGTCGTAATCCAGGCGATTGACGATCCCAAGCGGCTTCAACGCGGCCTCGTAGAACACGATGGCGCGCCGTAGATCGGCGACGGTCAGGAATAGATGGTCGAGCATGCCGTCCTCCTCAGACGAAGTAGCCGCCACCGACTTCGATGGTCTGTGCGTTGATCCACGCGCCATCGGCCGACAGGAGCGTGGCAATCACCCGTGCGACTTCCTCGGGCTCACCGATGCGCCCCAAAGCCGTCTGCGAGGACAACAGCGCCTCGTATTCCTCGTCGAGGCCGCCCCCCAGTTCGGTGCGGATCGGTCCCGGCGCAACCGCGTTGGCACGAATCCCGCGCTCGCCGAATTCCTTGGCCATGTACCGCGTCAGCACTTCGAGCCCGCCCTTGAACGCGGCATAGGGCGCCACGCCCGCGGTGGCCACGCGCGCGGTGGCACTGGTCAGGTTGACGATCGAAGCGTCGCGGCCAAGGAGCGGCAGCAGCTGCTGGGTCAGGAAGAAGGGCCCCCTGAGATGGACATTGAACAGTCCATCGAACTGCTGCTCGGTCACGGTCTCCATCGGATTGAACAGACCATATCCGCCATTGTTGACCAGGCCAGAAAGCGTGTCGGTCTGCCAGACCCTGTCCAGTTGCAGCTCGACAGCGTGGCCAAACGCGCCAAAGCTCGCCACGTCCGCCACATCCAGCGGCAATGCGCGGGCGCACCCGCCCTGGTCGGTGATCTGTGCGACCACGTCCTGCGCGGCCTGGGGATTGCGGTGATAGGTCAGGATGACGCCAAGCCCACGCCGGGCGCACTCCCTTGCGGCGGCGGCCCCGATGCCCCGGCTCCCGCCGGTGATGACGATGACACCCATGGATGTGCTCCTGTTTCGATGTGGAGCACCACGGTATTGGGCCGATGCCGGCATGGCCTGCCCGATCTTGGCGGAAACCTGCCCAATCCTGCTTTCCGACTTGCGTGCCCTCAGGCGCTGCGGTCTCATCCGCTCCATGACATCGCAGCTCAACGAACTCAGGAGGTTGGCTTCGACTGCCCAGAACAGGCAAACGGAGACGGGCATTCCGCGGGTGGCGATGGTGCAGGGAAAGATTCCCGAGCAGGCGCTCTCTGCAGTTTATGAGCCCATGATCAACCTGATCCTGCGCGGCGGGAAGTCCATGACCGTCGGTGAGAGCACCCTCCATTACGACCCGGCCACCTACTTCGTCATGACGGTGGATCTTCCGGCCGTTGGCGCGGTCCATGCAGCATCGGACGGCAGTCCCTATCTGGCCGTGGCACTGACCCTGGATGCAGGCATCCTCGGCCGCCTGCTGGACGACCTGCCCGATTCTGTTCCCACCGGCGTGGCCTCGCGACCCACCGCCGCATTCTCGGTGGCCACCGTCACGCCCGAACTGATGGATGCCTGGGTGCGCATGCTGGGTTTGATGGAACGCCCGGCTGACATCGCGGCCCTGGCACCGGTCTATGAACGCGAGATTCTCTACCGCGTGCTCCAGGGGCCGCATGGACAACTCCTGCGTGATATCGCCACGCCGGACTCGGCTCTTGCGCGCGTCCGCAAGGCCATCCAGTGGATCCGCGAACACTACAGCGCGCCCTTGCGCATCGGCGCCCTCGCCCGCCTGGCCGCGATGAGCGAGTCGGCCTTCCATCGCCACTTCAAGGCGGCAACGGCGCTCAGCCCACTGCAGTACCAGAAGCAACTGCGCCTGATGCAGGCACGCCACCTGCTCACGGCCCGGGGCGCCAGCGTGACTGCCGCGGCGATGGAAGTCGGCTATGAGAGCGCCACCCAGTTCAGCCGTGAATACGCCAGAGCCTTCGGCCTGCCGCCCTCCCAGGATGCCTCACGCCTGCTGGCGGCGTTCCGCGCCCCGTCTGCTTGACCCACCCTTCTCGCCAGACGCCGGGCGACGGGGTGTTGGCGGGTGACGCAATCCGCGCAGAACGCACTCGCTCTGCTGCATAAGCCAGCGGGTGTCCGCCGCCGCTAGTGCGCGGCGACCCTGGCAACGGCGGCGGCGATCCGATCGAGCATCGCATCGTCGGTGCGCGCGACATTAAGGCGCACGTGGTGGGGGACGGCACTGCTCGAGAACGTGCTTTCGCTCGCGAGCATCACACCGTCCGCGCGCAGGGCATCCAACACCGGCCGGGCATCGACCCCTTCGCCGAACGACATCCACAGATACATGCCGGCCCCGGTTTCCACGGCCTGCCAGCCGCGGGCACGGATCTTGGTCATCAGGGCCTTGCCGCTGGCGGCCAGCTTTTTCTGCAGTTTCTCGCAGTGTTGCTCGTAGCCGCCCTCAGTGAGCAGGTGGTGCACGAGTTGATCGGTGAGCAACGAGGACTGGATGGACCTCACCGAGCGCATCAGCAGCAGCCGCTCCATATGCTGGTTGCCCGCGGCCAGGAACCCGGCGCGCAGCCCCGGGGCCACGGTCTTGGAGAAGCTGCCGATATGGATTACCCGCTCGAGGTGATCGAGCGCCGCCAGGCGCGTGACCGAGCCCAGCTCGCTGCGCGGTAGCAGGTCGCCATAGGTGTCGTCATCCACGATCCACATGTCGTGCTGCTCGGCGAGCTTGAGCAGTTGGTGGGCCTTGCGTGGCGACAGGCTGGTGGAGGTCGGATTGTGGAGCACCGCGCTACAGAACAATGCCTTGGGCTGATACTTCTCGCACAGTTCGGCCAGCTGCTCCAGGTCGGGGCCATCGTGCAGCCGGCGCACGCGCAGCACCCACAGGCCGCTGGCCAAGAGCCGCTGGGTGTGGATGAAAGGCGCCGGCTCCTCCACCACCACATACTGGCCCTGGTAGAGGAATGACCAGACCACCAGGTCCAGGGCATCGGTGGCACCTGCCGTGGTCATGATCTGGTCGGCGGCGGCGCCGATACCGACCGTGCGCAGCTTGGCGCTCAAGGCTTCGCGCAGGGGCAGCCAGCCGCGCACGTCGGAATACTCGAACAGGCTCCTGCGGGGTCGCGCGGCCAGCGCCCGGAGCGCCTCGGCCAGCGCCTCGGTGCCGAGCCATTCGGCGGGCAGCGTCCCGAGCGCCGAGTCGCCGTGGGCATGGTCCGAATGCAGCAGGTGGTTCCAGGAACAGAAAGCCGGCGGTCCGGCCCATCGTCCGGCCGGGAACGACTTGCCCGCCTGGCGCGCCTGGGGCGACACATAGAAGCCCGAGCCGCGACGGGCTTGCAGGTACCCCGCAGCCGTCAGTTTGTCGTAGGCACGCAGCACGGTTTCATTGCTGATGGCCATGCTGGCGGCCATCGCCCTGACTGACGGCAGGCGCTCGCCGGGCTCCAGCACCTGCTGCTCGATCCGGCTCCTGACGTCATCGAAGATCCGGTCAATGAGCGGTCCGCTGGCGCGGGCTGTCGGCGGGGCCGCCTTGCGCTTTGGCTTGGCGCCGGTCTTCGAAGCAGGGGGAGCTGGCATTGAATGGCGCGTGTGCGGGCAGGAAATGGGAGGGGGCAAAGCGCACGAATGATAGACCGCCAGCACCAGCGTCGGGCGCGCCCGACGCATTGATGACGACAGTGATCCGCCGTACGGGAAGGTCCCGCACGCGGCGCGGACCAGCGCACCACGCTGGCGCAGTTCGGCCACAACGTGGGCCTTCCGGCGTCGCCGTGCCCCAGGAAGGTGCAACGCGGGTTATGCGGACGGTGCGTATACACCCTGGTTCCTACCGGGATGTGAATAAGGCGAAGATCAACTGTACCAAACACTTTCCGCGTGGCATGCTCGGCCCACTTGCTGGCCACTAGGCCGGCATGTCGAGGGGATCGCCAGAGGCAGATCGAATTAAAAGTGTATGGAACACCTGAGTCGCACCTGTTGACCGCGATCTTGTAAACCACGCCACCCCAGAGGATCACGCTGTGCTTCCGATCAAGTCCCCAGCACTCGGCCAGGCTCCACTTCGTTCGACCGCGCTCTTCGCCGCTCTCACGCTCGCCTTGCCCACCAGCGTGTACGCCCAGCAGACGGGCGGCAGCCCCACCGAGACGACGCGGGCCATCCCGGACGGCATCAGCAGCTTTTCCATCCCGGCAGGTCCCCTGTCTGAAACCCTGCAGGCGATCGCAAGCATCAGCGGGGCACGGATCCGGTTCGACGAAGCGGACGTGCAGCATGTCCGCGCGCCGGCCGTCTCCGGCCAGACGACCGCGCAGGGCGCTGTCCAGGCGGCGGTATCGGCCAGCGGCTTGACCATGCGCTCGGACCCGGACGGCTCGATCCGCGTGTTTGTGCAGCAATTGGATTCCGTTACCGTGACCGCCAAACGCGACGAGGCCGAAACCGGCTTCCGCGCATCCAGCTCGGCCACCGCCACGCGCGGCGACGCCAATCTGCTCGATGTGCCGCAATCGATCACGGTGCTGACGGCCAAGGTATTCGAGACCCAGCAGGCCACGACTGTCGAAGATGCGCTCAGGAACGTCGCTGGCGTGATCGTGCGGCCCGGCGCGCAGGGGGCCAGCGGCTTCAACATCCGCGGCTTCGGCGCATCCACGAGCACGCTGTCCAATGGGCTGAGCGATCCCAATTCGGTCAAGACCAACATCGCCGGCGTGGAGCGGGTGGAGGTGCTGAAGGGCCCGCAAGCGCTGCTCGCAGGCCTCAATGCGCTGGGTGGCACCCTGAACATCGTCACCAAGAAGCCAACGACCGAGCCCATCCGCGAGGTGACGGCCAGCTACGGCAGCCATGCCGAACGGACGGGCAGCATCGACCTGGCCGGCGCCATCAACGACAGCAAGGAACTGAGCTATCGCCTGATCCTGTCGGCCACGCGCGCCAACGGCAGCACGGCGGGCTTTGACGGGCGCACGCAGCGCTATGGCCTGGGCGAAGTGCGCTGGAAGAATGCGGATACCGATGTCATCGCGGGCGTTTCGCTGGACAAGTCGCACGTTCCGCCGGACCGCTACACCGTCGCGATCCGCGGTTACATCGAGCCGTCGCCGTCCACGTTGCCGGGCACCCCGGGCGACGGGGTCGATACGGACACCCGCTCGGTGTTCTACACGCTGCAGCATTCCTTCTCCGACGCGCTGCAGTTCACCAGCCGCATGCAGCGCAACAGCACTGACCTGGATCTCTCGCTGTGGACGGCGCAATTTCCCATCAGCACCGCCGACCTGCTTCTGAACTACAGCGGCACCCTCAATCAGTCCCAGCAGGTCACCACCAGTGGCGATCATTATCTGAGCTACGCGTTCAAGACCGGACCGCTGGAACAGCGCCTGGTTGTGGGGGTCAACCACAGCCGCTACACCTTCGAGCAGACGCAGTACGCCGGCCCACGGGTAACAACCCGCTTCGACGCGACCACGCAATACCCCTTCCCGGCGCTCGTGCGCAGTGAAGACACGCGTTCCTACCGCATTTATTCGCCGCAGACCCAGCGCGGCCTGTATCTGCAGGACACGGTGAAGTGGGACAAGTGGGCGCTGGTGGCGGGTCTGCGCCACAACGTCGTGGACATCGGCCCCGGCACCAACACGGTGTATGCGACGCCGTCGTCGCCCGCCTCGGTGTCGGTGGTCGACAAGCAGTCCTTCAGCAAGAACACCGTCAATGCCGGACTGATCTACAGCCTCGGCTGGGATACGTCCCTCTACGCAAGCTATGCCGAAGGCTTCTCGCCCCTGTTCTCCGACCTGGTTGTCTGCGGCACCAATTCGACCTCCGTGCCGACGACCCAATCCAAGAGCAAGGAGGTGGGCATCAAGAGCAACGTCGAGGACCGCTTCTCCTGGTCGGCCGCCGTGTTCCAGATCGACCAGGTGAACCTGCTGCGGCGCAATCGCCCGCTCAACTGCAACGACCTGATCGATGGACAGAGATCCCGTGGTGCGGAATTGGAGGCGGCGGGCAAGCTCCTGGACGGGCTCAACCTGATCTTCAACTACTCCTACACCAAGATCGAGAGCCTGTCGGACCCGACGCAGCGCCCAGGAGCACAACCACGCAGCCAGGTCAGCCTGTGGAGCACTTACGACTTCCAGTCGGATCGGTTGCGGAACCTGGGCGTGGCCTTTGGCATCAGCGCCTGGGACAAGTCCCTGCTGGGGACCACCGCGACGGCGCTACGCGCGCCCGGCGGTGCCCGCATCGACACCAGTATCTCCTACACGCAGCCGGCCTGGTCGCTGCGACTGGGGGTGAAGAATCTGGCGGACCGGACCCTGTACGGCTATTCCTCTACGACCATGTTCGTTCCCATTTACGACAAACGCACATTCATGCTGACTTACCAGCGCAAGCTCTGACGCTCCAGCCGCATGACGCGCGGCAAGTCCGCGCGTCATGCACCCTAGGCCTGCCTGCGCCCCTTCCAGGTTCCCACCGTCCATGAATGCCCACAATCGCCCCCGTCTTCGCGAGCTGATCCTGCCCTACTGGACCTCGCGGGAAAGCTGGCGCGGCTGGATCCTGCTCGCGATCCGGCTGGTGCTCATGTTCACCAGTGTCTACGTGGCCGTCTGGGCCAACCGGCTCTCGGGCGAGGTCGTCGATGCGCTGGTGAAGCGGGAGTGGGGGGAAATCTGGCGCAGCCTGGGCCTGTCGTGGGTCGCCGGCATGTTCGCGATGCTGGTGTCGATGGTGTTGCTGTTCGCGGTCGAGCAGCTACAGCAGTACGAGTGGCGCACCGCCATGACGCGCTGGCTGCTGCGCGCATGGACCCGCCGGCGGACCTACTACGCCATCGAGCGCGACGGCTGCCTGGACAACGCGGACCAGCGCATTTCGCAGGATGTGCCCCGATTCATCGAACTGACGCTGCAACTGTTCCTCAACCCCATCCAGGTGGTGGTCACCGCCGCGTCCTTCACCGTCGTCCTGTGGCATCTGTCCGGCACGCTGCGCTTCACGCTCTGGGGCATCGACTTCGCCATTCCCGGCTACATGGTCTACCTGGTCTATGCGTATTCGGCCGGTTCGCTGCTGATTTCGCATTTCACCGGCCGTCCGCTGATCTATCTGTTCAATCGACGCCAGACCGTCGAGGCCAACTTCCGCTACCGCGGCATGCAACTGCGCGAGAACGCCGAGCAGATCGCCTTCTACGACGGCGGCGTGCAGGAGCGCAAGCGGCTTGAAGACGCCTTTGAAGAGGTGCGCGCCAACTGGCGCGACATCATCGTGCGCAACGTGAAGCTGATCCTGGCACGCGAGACCTACACGCATACCCTCTCCACCCAGTTCCTGCCGACGGCGGCGGCGATGCCGCGCTATCTCTCCGGCGCCATCACCCTGGGCGACGTGACCCGGGTGGGCGGCGCCTTCACCGGGGTCAGCGGCAACCTGGCGTACTTCAGCCAGGCCTATGTGACCTTCACCGAATGGTGGGCGCTGGGCAACCGATTGCGCGACCTGCTGGGCAGCATCCGTGAGGTGAACGACCGCCCCTCGGGCATCCACGTGGCGAAGACATCCGGCACCGCCATCGAGACACACGGCCTGTCCCTGAGAAAGCCGGGCGGCGAATCGCTGGCCTCCTTCGACCAACTGCGCCTGCGCCGTGGGGAACGCTGGCTGGTGCGGGGCACCTCGGGCACCGGCAAGAGCACGCTGCTGCGCGCCGTGGCCGGAATCTGGCCGTATGGCGAAGGCGAGATCGACCACCCGCGGGGCGATCGGCTGATGTTCCTGCCCCAGCGCAGCTACATTCCGCAAGGCACGCTCAAGGCCGCCCTGTGCTACCCCGGACAACCCGAGGATTTCAACGACCGGCGCGTGCGTAAGGCGCTGCATGAAGTACAGCTACCCGCACTGGCTGACCGGCTGCACGACAGCGACCGCTGGCAGCAGAAGCTCTCCGGTGGTGAGCAGCAGCGGCTGGCGATCTGCCGCGCGCTGCTGCAGCGCCCCGATTACCTGTTCCTGGACGAGGCGACCAGCGCGCTCGATCCGGACACAGAACAGGCGCTTTACCAGGCTCTGCTGCACGCGCTGCCTGACAGCACCTTGATCAGCGTGGCGCACCGCCAATCGCTGGCCTCCTATCACGATCACGTGCTGGACCTCAGCGGCAAGGACGGCGCCTAGGCCAGCCGCGATGGTGCCGCCCCCGCCGCTGTGCGTGGCTGAAACGGCGTCGGCGCTCGCCCCCTTCTTCTTCCCCCTTCTTCCAGTCAAAGGAACCCACCATGCCCTCCAACATTGTCCAGCTCACCGATGCGGACTTCGCAGAGCAAGTGCTCCAGGCCTCCTGCCCCGTCCTGGTGGATTTCTGGGCCGAGTGGTGCGGCCCCTGCAAGCAGCTGCTCCCCGTCATGGACGACATCGCCGAGGAATACGTCGGCGAGGCCCGCATCTGCAAGATCAATGCGGACGAGAACAAGGCGTCCATTCAGCAGTTCCAGGTGCGAGGCCTACCCACCATGATTCTCTTCATGGATGGCAAGGAAAAAGCCCGCCTGGTGGGGCTGGTCTCCAAGACCCGGATCGCCCAGCTCATCGACGAATGCCTGGAAGCCTGACATGACCATGCGCGCATACCACAGCGATCCGCAGTTGCGCCTGCAGGTGCTCGACACATTGCGATCGCTGGACCAGGCCGGCGTGTGGATACACCGGCCCATTCACTGGAACGGCGAGGCAGGCAGCTTCGTTGGCAGCCTGTTGCAGGGCGAGGACCTGGAGCGCTGGGAGGCGCAGTTCGGCCTGCCGAAGTGGCTGGCCCTGGCGATCGATTCCATGATCGGTGCCAACTGGAAGGACGGCGTGGCCTGGGGCATTCGCCTGCTGCAGGGCATTGCGCCCGGCATGCCGCTGGACACCGCCGGCAGCCGGTGCCTGCTTGAGCTGTTGAATGGTCAGACCCACGGACTGCGCAACCTGGAGGCGGCCGCTGGCCTGGCCGAAACCCTGGAGGCCGTGGCCGCGCTGCACGCGGCGCGCTTGTCAGGCCAGGACGTCGGCAGCGCGCAGTGGCGCCAGGCGCGCCGGACTGCGGTCGCGCAGACCAACGACCAGACGCCTGGATCGGTGGCCGCATCGGTGGGAGCGTGCATCGAAGCAGCCGCCTGGGACCCGATGCAGTCGCGCAGCGCGGTGTCCGACACACTGCGCGGTTGGATGAACGCGCGGGTCGCGACACACATGGCCGCCTATCCCTGGGGCAAGGCGGACGATGAAGACATGAAGCGGCTATTGGACACCTTGCATGCGGAGGACAAGGCCAGCCGCCCGCCCGGAGACGCCGAGTACACCAACGTCTTCACCCTGCTGGAGCAGAAGCACCCGGAAGAAGCCAAGCGGCTGGTCGCCTACAACAGGTACCACAACGGCCAATATGCCGAGCAGTGGCGCCGCGCCGCCGAGGCGCTGGAAACCATCCTGCTGACCGGCGATGACTCCACGGCGCCTGCGCTCATCCCGCGCGAGCACCTGTTCGCCAACCCCGCTCGGGCATCCATCAGCATCAGTCCGGATGGCCAGTGGCTAGCCTGGCTGGCCGACGGCGATGGCGTGATGAACATCTGGGCCGCGCCCAGCAGCCACCCGCAGCAAGCCCTGCAGGTCACCACGGATGGCCGGCGCGGCATCCAGGGTTTCCACTGGACCTATCTGCCAGGCGTGCTGCTGTTCTCGCAGGACCGCGACGGCGACGAGAACTTCCAGCTGTTCGGCGCCGACCTGGCCGACGGCAGTCTCCGCGCCCTGACCCCGGCCGCGCCAGGCGTGCGCACCGGCGTGCAGCACATCAGCCGGCAGCGGCGCGAGGAGATCGCGATCGTGATGAACGCGCGTGATGCGCGGTTCTTCGACGTGTACGTGCTGAACCTACGCAGCGGTGCCCTGCAGTGCGTGGAAGAGAACACGGGCTTTTCCGGCTTCGTGCTGGACGCGCACTACCAGGCGCGGTTGGCCGTGCGCAACACCGCCGATGGCGGCAGCGAATGGCTGCGGCGTGACGGCGCGGGGACCTGGCAGCCCTGGCAAGTCTTTTCCGCGGAGGACGGGCGCAGCTCGGGGCCCTCCCATTTCGACGCGCGGGGCCGCACGCTCTACCTCTACGACAGCCGCGGCCGCGACACCGCCGCCCTGGTCGCGGTCGACTGGGTCGACGGCGTCGCCACCGTGCTCGGCGAAGACCCGCGTGCGGACGTCGGCGGCCTGATCGTCGATGCGGCCAGCGACCGCCCGCTGGCCTACGGTGTCACCTACGAGCGCTTCAGTTTGCATGTCCTGGATGAGACGATCCGGCCGGACATCGACTTCCTTGGCGCTCATGCCAGTGGCGGCGAATGGCGCATGACCGCCCGCACCGAGGACGACCAGCGCTGGATTGTCGCCATCTCCTCCGACACGCGGCCCTCGTCCACGTGGCTGTACGACCGCCAGGCGCGCACGCTGCAGCACCTGATGGACCTGCGCCCACAACTGGCGGATGCGCCGCTGGCGCGCATGCAGCCGGTCGTCATCTCCGCGCGCGACGGCCTGCCACTGGTGTCCTACCTGACCGTCCCGGTGGGCACCGAGGCCGGCGCGCTGCGCACCGCCGCGCCGCTGCCACTGGTGCTACTGGTGCACGGCGGCCCCTGGTCGCGCGATACCTTCGGCTTCAACCCCATGCACCAGTGGCTGGCCAACCGCGGCTATGCGGTGCTCAGCGTCAACTTCCGCGGCTCGACCGGCTTCGGCAAGCGCTTCGTCAATGCGGGCGATGGCGAGTGGGGGCGCAAGATGGACGAGGATCTACAAGACGCCGTCGACTGGGCGCTGGAGCGCGGCATCGCCGATCCGAAACGCCTGGCGATCTTTGGCGCCAGCTACGGCGGCTACGCGGTGCTGTCGGCCCTCACCCGCTACCCGTCGCGCTACGCCTGCGGCATCGATGTGATCGGCCCTTCCAACCTGGAAACACTGCTGGCCTCCATTCCCCCCTACTGGGAAGCGGATCGGGTGCGCCAGCACCGCGCCTTGGGCGATCCCGGCACCGAAGCAGGCCGTGCGCAGTTGCATGACCGCTCGCCGCTGCACCGCGCCGCGCAGATCCGCGCGCCGCTGCTCATCGCCCAGGGCGCCAACGACCCGCGCGTAAAGCAGGCCGAGTCCGAGCAGATGGTGTCTGCGCTGCAGCGTGGCGGCATCGCGGTGACCTATGCGCTGTATACCGACGAGGGCCACGGTTTTGTGCGGGAAGCCAACCGCATGTCGTTCAACGCCCTGTGCGAGGACTTCCTGAATCGTCACCTGGGTGGGCGCGCCCAAGCCTGGTCCGCAACGGACTCTCCGGGCCATTCACTACAACTGACCCAACACCTCGCGCACAAGGCCGCGTGATGCACGCCGCCTCCGCTGCCCGGATCGCGGGCAGCGAGGTGGCGGATCAAGTGCGTGTCGAACGCAGGCAAGCAACGCGACCAGGCGTGAGCGCACATCCAGCCTGGATGCGGCAACGACTGCTTCGGCGACGCGATCGAACGAAGGCCCGAATGGCGCGCGGGCGGGAGCCGCCTGCAACCCGGCTTGCTCTGGCGGGCCGCGCTCAGCGCGTGCCTTCGGCGGCCAGTGCGCGGATGCGAGCGAGCGTGGAGGCAATGGCGGCCTTGAACCCCTTGTCGCTGTCCATCCAGGCCTGGGCGGCCTGCTCCTCCGGCCCATGGGGCACCTTGCCGCGCAGTCCCAGGTAGGCATAGAAGCGCAGCTGCAGCTGACCCTGTTCGTCTTCCAGCAGCTCGTTGATGATGGCGCCCTCGCGTGGGCTCTTCATCTGGAAGAACGTGACCTTTTGCTGCGCCTCGAAGGTGATGATCTCGGTGATGTCATCGCCCAGGATGGTGGCCTGGCGCACCAGGTGTGAGGTGCCTTCTTCCACGATCCGGCTGTCGGTGCATTCACCGGGCGGGAAAAACAAGCCGGGGGCGCGTGCCTTGTGGACCAGCCCCTGCCAGAGCTGCTCGCGGGTCAGGGGCGCCTGGCCAGGTACGTTGACCGGCAGGGTGGCGGTTGAATAGATCATGATGCATTCCTCGAAGTGGATGGGGTGGGTCAGGCCACTGCAGCCACGGCAGCGGCGAGGTCGCGATAGGCGTGCAGGGGCCTGCCCAGCAACGCGGTCAGCCGCTCGACATCGCCCGGCTCGGGCACCATGCCGTCGCTGACAAAGCGCTCGGCCATCTGGCGCATGTCGTAGGCCATCCAGCCAGGCATGAACTGGCGCAGGTTCTGCTCGAACAGCGCAGCGTCATCGCCGCCGTAGGCGATGGGACGCCCCAGGGCGTGCGACCAGATCCCGGCGACATCGGCGCCGGTCAGCGTGTCCGGGCCGACCAGGTTGATGCGGGTCAGGGCGGCGGTCTCTTCGGCCTGGTCGCGCGCGAGCAGTTCAAGCGCGGCGACTTCGCCGATGTCGCGTGCGTCGATCATGGCAAGCCCCTTGCTCCCGATGGGCATCGGGTAGACGCCGTGACCCAGCACCACATCCTTGATGGTCAGGTCGTTGTCCATGAAGTAGGCCGGGCGCAGGATGGTGGCGCTGAAGCCCATCTGCTCGATCATCCGCTCCACGCCGAACTTGCCGGCAAAGTGCGGGACATTCACGTAGCGGTCGCTGTGGATGACCGACAGATAGACCACCCGTTTGACGCCTGCCTCGCGAGCCACGTTGAGCGTGATCAGCGCCTGGGTGAATTCGTCGGCCACCACCGCGTTGAGCAGGAACAGCGTGGACACGCCCTGGAACGCAGCGCGCAGGGCCTCGACATCCAGCAGTTCGCCCTGGGCCACCTCGACCTGGGCGGGGAGCTGGGCCGTGTCTGGATTGCGGACCAGCGCGCGCACCTTGGCGCCGCGCTGGAGAAGTTGCTGGACGACGTGCCGGCCGATGTTTCCGGTGGCGCCAGTGACGAGCATGGTCATGAGAGGACTCCTGTTGGGTTGGGAGGCCCATCGTTGTCGATCCACTCCCGGCCCGATAGCCCGTATATTTGGACCACCCGTCTCACTGGTGGAACACATGGACCTGCTCGCCCTGGCCGACTTCAACCTGGTGGCGCGTCACGGCGGCTTCGGCCGTGCCGCCCGCGCGGCCGAGCGGCCCAAGGCCACGCTTTCCCGGCGGGTGGCGGAC
The DNA here is from genome assembly GCF_028198165.1 of Pseudoxanthomonas sp. JBR18. Classification (NCBI taxonomy): domain Bacteria; kingdom Pseudomonadati; phylum Pseudomonadota; class Gammaproteobacteria; order Lysobacterales; family Lysobacteraceae; genus Pseudoxanthomonas; species Pseudoxanthomonas sp. JBR18. The sequence goes on along the minus strand of NZ_CP116339.1, from coordinate 2,260,018 downwards.
CTGGAGGCCAGCCTGGGCGTGCGCCTGTTCGAGCGCGGCTCGCACACCTTGAAGCTGACCCAGGAGGGGCGCGCCCTGTTCGAACGCACCGAGACGCTGCTGACCGAACTGGGCGAGGCCACAACGGCCATCGCTTCGGGCGGGGCGACGCCCAGGGGCAGGTTGCGGATCAGCGCGCCGCTGCTGTTCTCACAGCTGGCCCTGGGCAAGCTGGCGGCCGAGTTCGCCCTGCGCTATCCGCAGGTGCGTCTGGAAATCACCACCGAGGACCGGCCGGTGGACATGGTGGAGGAGGGCTACGACCTGGTGATCCGGGTCAACCCGGACCCGGATGACAGCCTGATCGGACGCATCCTGCTGCGCGATCGCCTGGTGGCCGTGGCAAGCCCGGCGCTGCCGCGTCCCGCCCCCGACGAAGCGGTCCGCGCGGTCGTGCGGGTGGCGGGCAACGCATCGGCCTGGCACCTGACCGCCGAGCAAGGCGATTGGCGCCAACCGATCGAGCCCGTCCTGCAGCTGGCCTCGCTGATCATGATCCGCGATGCGGTGCGCACCGGCGCTGGCGCGGCGGTGCTGCCCCTGTCGCTGGTGGCCCACGACCTGACGGCCGGCACGCTGGTGCGATGGGCCGATGCCAAGGTGCCGCCGATCGAGATCTGGGCGCTCTACCCCTCACGCCGCCTGCTGAGCGCGCGGGTCGGCGCGTTCCTGGAACTGCTGAAAGCGGCATTCCCCCTGGGAACACCGGAAGAGTTGGCCGCCTATGCCCGCGCGTGATCGCCGCCTTGGGACAAATCTCGGCGTTCAACGACAAGCGTCTCGATTGATCTGCACATCAAGCGCAACGCCAAGCCCTCTCAAGCGCGCTTGATCGCAGCACCACGTCCACCGCGCTTTGAATCGTCTCGGGGTCGCCCGCCGGATCAGCACAATTCGCGCAGCTCGGCGCGGATCCCGCCCGCCTCCAGATGCAGATAGCCCACACTGATGGGCAGCTTGAAGCGTCTTGGCCCAGCGCTGCCTGGGTTGACATACAGCACCCCGTCGCGGGTTTGCGTCATCGGCTTGTGCGAATGACCGCTGATCACGACATCCACTCGGCGCGCCTGCGCCGCCAGCGTCTTCAGATCATGCAGCACGTGCAGGTGCATGCCGGCCATCTCGATCTCCAGCACCTCTGGCAAAGCCTGCGCCCACGGTGCGGTGTCGATGTTGCCGCGGATCGCATGGACCGGAGCAAGCGTGCGCAGTGCATCGAGCACCTCCGGCTTGCCCACATCGCCGGCATGCACGATGGTGCTGCAACCGCGCATCGCCTCCAGCGCCTGCGGGCGCAGCAACCCATGGGTGTCTGAAATCAGGCCGATACGCAGCGGCTGGAAAGCGAACATGGCTGAACTTGCAGCGGATGGGTCGCACACCCTAACCCTGCACCAGCCAAGGGGATGCGAAGCGCGCAAGGTCGCACCTGGCAGCGCGCGTGCGTGAAGGCTTTTGTCGTCTCGATCACCTGCAGCCAGCAGTCATCGCGTCAGGATGCTGTTGCGCGCACTGACTCCATGCATCTGGCTCAGCCGCGCGTGCGGCCAGGCGCGGATGCCGGGCGCTCCCGGACGCAATGCGATTCCTTTAAAGGAGATTGAGATGGGCGACATGTTCTTCAGCGGCTGGCCGACGTTGCTGCGCACGCTGGTGATCGGTGTCCTGGCCTATTTCAACCTGGTGGTCCTGCTGCGCCTCTCGGGCTTGCGCACACTGTCCAAGATGAATGCCTTCGACCTGGTGATCACCGTGGCGCTGGGCTCGACCTTCGCCACCATCCTGCTCAACAAAACTGTGTCATTGGCACAGGGCAGCCTGGCGCTGGCGCTGTTGATCGCCCTGCAGTTTTTGGTCACCTGGTCCAGCGTCCGCGCCGGATGGTTTCGTCGGCTGGTCACCGGTGAGCCGGCCCTGCTCTTCCACCACGGGCGTCTGCTGCGCGGCGCCGCGCGTACCGCACGGGTGACCGAGGACGAAATCCATTCGGCCATCCGCGCCGCCGGCGTTGACGCCTTGTCGCAGGTGCAGGCCGTGGTGCTGGAAACCGACGGCAGCTTCAGCGTCATTACCGGCAGGACCGATGAGGGACACAGTGCCCTGTCCGATGTGATCGCGCCAGGCGCCCAGCGCGTGGCGCCCGGCAAAAAGGCCTGACGCGCCCAGCGAGCGCACATTGACAGAACGAGCGCGCGCATGCCTGTCAGCGCATCATCGCCCGACCGCGGAAATCCACCTGCGTGGCCTTCCCCTAGGCGCGGTTTACCCAGGGTCAGGGCGCGGACGGCTTCGGCAGCGGCGCATCGAATTGGCTGGAGAGCTCGGTCGTGAAGGACTGCCGGTCGGCGCGCCGTCGCAACACGAGGTGGCCGGCATCCGTCCTCTCCATCCTCGCGCTGAGGAGGTAGGCCGCGCTGCCGTTGGCCTCCTTGCACAGCAGCAGTCCCGTGCGCGGATCGTCCTTGAAGTCCGACAGCACGCCCTGGCAAGCCTGGTCACCCAACATCACCGACACCTGCCCGGTCTGGGGCAGGACGAAACCCGTGATCGCCTGGCCCTGCACGGCCCCGGAAATCTGCAGCGCCTGGTCGGGCGCTTTCGGGCCACAGCCTGTCAATCCAGCTGCGACCACCAGCCATCCGAAACAGGGACCAAGCTTCATGTCTGCCACCGTAATGGGTGTTGCCCCGCATTGGAGGACCCCGCCGGTGCGCGAGAGGTGAAGACTTCATGCTGCCTCAACCCGACTGCCGGTCTGATGCACACCGGATCATTGACCTATCGACGAGACGGAGTAAGCGATGGACGGTTTGCTGAAGCTCGGTATGCCGTGGTGGGAGTTCGTTCTCAGGGCGGTCGCCGTTTACCTGGTGGTCCTTTGCATGACACGACTGAGTGGCAAGCGTGCCGTCGGGCAGTCGACGCCCTTCGACATGCTGGTCATCGTCCTGCTGGGCACCGCGGTGCAGAACTCGCTGATCGGCTCGGATACCTCGCTGGGGGGCGGGCTCATCCTGGCCGCCACGCTGCTGACCATGAACTGGATGGTCGGCTACATCTCCGCCCGTTATCGCCGATTCGACCGGGTTGTGCAGGGCACGCCAGCCATCCTGGCCCGGGACGGGCAGATCTATTGGGATGAGCTGAAGAAGCGCAACGTCAGCTATGAGGATTTCGAGGTGTCCAAGCGGACCGCCGACTGCCGCGACGACGTGAACATCGACATCGCCATCCTGGAAACCTCCGGCAAGATCACCATCCTGAAGAAGCGCAAATGAGCCGCGCGGGACGGCGAGGCCAAAGGCGATCGCGGGATATCCCCTCGGTCTTGGGTCTTTAGCCCCGACTGCCGCGACCTGAGCCTCACCGCGCCCCTGTTCTCCATGCGACTGATCATTCGGGCCTCCCGCCAGCTGCCCGGAACGCTCGTCGATGTTGAGGGTCCTCACCCCGCCTTGCCAGGCCAGCGCCCTCCGCGGTGGGTCGGGCGCGGCGTGATGTGCAGCCCACACCTGGTCCGGCGCGGGTTCCGCGGCATCGACCGCGGTGGCACACGCGATCCGCCTTCCCCGCTCACTCCGCCGCTGGCCTAGCCAGCGGTCATCGATTCAGGACGGCAGCGCTTTCGCGGCGTCCTGCATGCTGGCGTTGTCGCGCGCCGTGTTGATGAAGGTAAAGCAATCCTCCGCGGGCAGTGGCCTTGAAAACAGATAGCCCTGGATTTCATCGCAGCCCTCTCGTTCGAAGAAGCGCCGCTCATCGGGTGTCTCCACCCCTTCGGCCACCACGTTTAATCCCATGACATGGGCCAGGCGCAAGATGGCCTGGGCCACGCCGCCCAACACCGGGTCGGCATGGGCATTGGACACCAGGGCCCGGTCGATCTTGAGCCCGTCAATGGGCAGGCGCGGGAGATAGCCGAAGTTGCAGAAGCCAGCACCGAAGTCATCCAGCGACACGCAGACCCCTGAAGCCCGCAGCGCCGCCAACTGTATCGCTGCACTGCCGCCGGGTTTGAGCCATTCGCCCTCGGTGATTTCAAGCTCGATGACCGCTGGTGGCAGCTGGTGTCGCGCAAGGGTCTGCTGCAAGCGGGCAGCCAGTGCGCCGTCGGTCACATCGGCGGCCGTCACGTTGATCGAGATCCCCATCTCCAGTCCACGCTGACGCCATTTGGCCAGCTGCGCCAGCGCCTGCTCGATCACCCAGTCCGTGATGCGCGGCATGACCGCAGTCTTTTGCAGCAGCGGGATGAACTCACCTGGGCTCAGTTCGCCGAGCGTGGGGTGGCGCCAGCGCAACAGCACCTCGGCTTTTCCAAAAGTACCCTGTCTGACGTTATAGCGCGGCTGATACACCAGGTGGAACTCGCCCTGGACCAAGGCCCGATCCGCATCGATGGCAATGCCAAGCGCGCGCTGTTTGCTGGCGTCATAGTCAGGGTCGTAACGCGAATACGGGCGGTCCCGCTCGATGGCCTCCTGCATCGCGCAGATGGCGCGGCGCAGCACGTCATGGCAGGGGCGGCGATCGAACGGCGCCACGCCAATCCGAATGGAGGCGTTCAGACGCAAGCCGTCGGCTTCCATTGGTGCCGCAAAGGCACCGCACAACCGCTGCACCACGGGCTGTTCGGGATGTTCGGCGCCATGCGGGAGGACAAAGGCAAAGCGCGCAACGGCCACGTGGTAGAGCTCGCACGCCTGCGGCAGGGCCTCCCGGATGCGCTGGCAAGCCTGGCGAATCAGCGACTCGATCGGCTGCATGCCACGCGACTGGGACAGCAGGTGCGCACTGTGCACGTCGATGAATTCGACCAGATACAGGGCGGCTTGCTGCTGGTCAGCGACTTCCGGTGCTGCAAAGTCGGCCATGAACTGCTGGCGATTGGGTCGCCCGGTCACCGCGTCGACCCTGCCCACCAGGCGACGCAACGAGAGCTGGTCCACCACCAGCCCGGCGTAGGCCTGGAGCCGCTGGCGGTCCCTCTCGGTCAAGGTGCGCGGCTCGTAATCGATCAGGCAGATGGTGCCAATGGCATGCCCGGACGCGGTGATCAATGGCGCGCCGGCGTAGAAGCGGATGCGCGGCCCGGAGATCACAAGCGGATTGGCCTTGAAGCGTGCATCCAGGGTGAGGTCGTCGACCTCGAACACGCCCCGCTGCTGGATGGCATGCGTGCAGACCGAGATCGAACGATCCGTGCGTTCGGCTTCGAAGCCAATCCGGCACAGAAAGATCTGCTCATCGCGGTCCACCAGCGAGATCAGCACCGTCGGCATGGAAAACGCGTGGGACGCCAGGTCCGCGATGCGCTCCAATTCCGGATTGTTGACCGATTTGAGCAGATCCATGCTGCGGATCAGCGCCAGACGGTCATTCTCGACGTCGGGAAATGCGTTCACGCATCGTGCCTGGCAAGACTGTGCAATTTCTATCGGCCTGGCCACCGGGAACTTGACCCCAGGCGAAAGTCCGCCGATCTACCGGCCGCTCGAAGATCCAGCATCCCGCAAATCGCCTGCGGGGCCAGCGCCTCGCTATCCCCCGGCCTGCCGCGCCCGGGCCGCAAGCCGGCACGCCGCGTCAGACAACGCGGGCGCGGTGTCGCTGAGGGCGAGCCCAGCCGACCGGCAATCGTTCATCTTCCGCAAGGCACGCAGACAAGCTCGCTCATCGGAGCGGTGAGCAGGCCGACGCCCGCGCATAGAAGGGCACGACAGCCTGAGCCAATCCTGGCCCCGCTCAATGATGGGACCGACGTGCCAGCCAACCGGATGCCAACTTTCGGATGATCGTGCAAGAACGCGGGATGATTTGACTACGGGACTTGTCTTGGTCAACGGCAGAATTCCGTCATCCCGATTCCATAGACCAACTTAGACGTAGAAGCGGGGTGACCGTTGCATCGCACTGACCCGCCCGGCACGGTGGATGACCTGAGCGTCATCGGTGGCGTTGCCCGGTCAGCTTCACGGTTTCACCCCTGCGCGTCCTGCGGGTGATGTCGTACCGGCTGGAGCACCACGCCCCGCTCATCCAGGTGCCCGGCGGTCAAGCGCGGCCATGCAAGACCCATCAGGCGCGCAGGAGGACCATCCCGCGCGCTCCAACGTCTCCAGGAGTCCACGACATGACGATGCCAAAGCTCATCACAACCGGGATGTTGACGCTGGCCATGCTGGTCAGCGGCTGCGCGCTGGCCAGTTGCGACGACGCGACCGCCCAGCGCAATCGCCGCTTTATCGCACACGCCTTCGAGCAGTGGGCGGCCGGCGGCGGATCATTCTTCCAAGATGTCCTGGCGCCAGACGCAACCTGGACGATCAAGGGCACGAGCCCAGCGGCCGGGCACTACAGGGGTCGTGATGTATTCCTGGAACAGGCGGTCGCGCCCTTCGCAGCCCGCCTTTCCTCGCCGGTCAAGCCGACGGTGAAGGGCATCTGGGCCGAAGGCGACCACGTCATCGTGCATTGGGATGGCGCCGCAACGGCCGCCGACGGGACGCCCTACCAGAACAGCTACGTCTGGATCCTCCGAATAGCGGATCTGCGTGCGGTGGAAGTCACCGCGTTTCTCGACCTGGTGCCCTACGACGATGTCATCAAGCGGATTCCAATCGATCAGCGAGGAGATGCACAAGTGAACAAGCACCCCTACGTCGGGATGTGGGTGACCGATGACGGTCGCATCCGCCATGAGCTTCTTCCCGATGGCCGTTACGACGAGGCGCGCGGCTCGCGTGAAAGTGCCTATCGAGGACGCTACGAGGTGAAGGGAAACCGGATCGATTACTGGGACGACACCGGCTTTACCGCCGACGGCGTTTTCGTCGACGAGGATACGCTTCACCATGGCGGGATGCTCTTTCGCCGTCGATAGCGCGAAGCCTGTCGTCCTGCCATGTCAGGCGCGTGCGTGCCGAGCTCGGCCTCGCGGGTAAAGCGCGACGCCCAACCCGATTGTCCCTGACCGGCGTGGGCCTGTGCCGTGCCAGGACCGGCGTCAGGCGGCGCCCCCTTTTTGCCTGTGGCAGCGATCTGCGAGTCCAACAGACCGCGTGTCAGCCCGCGCGTGTTGGTCCACCGCCCCTATGTCGGAGCGAGGGCCGCACCGCGGTTGCTGCGCCGAAAGCCTACGCGCGCCAGATGAGGAAGTTGCCAGCCTTCCTGTGCGAGCGCCTCACCTACGACCGCTGCAGCGAAATGGCCTGCCACGCGCCAATGTGGGAAGCGGCTGAACTGGACCCGTGGTTTCAGCGATCCGTACGCGCCTTGGCAGGGTGCCGGCAACGGAACTACCACCAGCCTGCTGCGCCAGTTGCGGGCCAGGCGCATGGACCTGTCATTAGCCGGCAACACCATGCTCGATGACATTGCCGGCCTGTTCAACGGCAGGCTGCCTCCAACACGGGAGGCGGAAGACACCGGGAAAAGCCTTGGCAGAGAATCGCCAAGTTCAACGCTGGTGTCGCGCTCGACTTTCGAGCTGGTCCCCGTTAAAAGGAAGCGCTAGACCGCTTCGGCCTGGGGGCGAAGAATCCCACCCAGAAACAGGTCCACCAGGCGCCGGATCCGGGTCTTGGCGTTGGCCCCCTGGCCCGCGGCCAGGCACACGGCGGTGATCACCACGACGATGTCGTCGTAGCTGACCTCCTTCCTGACCAGGCCGGCGCGCTTGGCGCTGTGCAGCAGCTGCTGGGCCACGCGCGCATTGGCATCGCACCCCGGCGTCTGGCTCTGCAGGACGGTCCCGACCGACGCGGCCAGATCGCGATAGATGTTGGTCTGGACGATCAGCTCCACCAGATAGACGCGCAGGGCCTTGTCGGGGGCAAGCTCGCCTTCCCTGGCGCGCCAGCGCTCGGCAAAGGCAAGGAACTTGTCGCTGAACACCGCCGCGAACAGCTCCTCGCGGGTAGGAAAGCGGCGGTACAGCGTGCCAATCCCCACACCCGCCTCCTTGGCGACATCCTCGAGCGAAGCGCCGGCGCCCTTGGCCTGGAACACGCGTTCGGCCGCCGCGAGCATGCGCTCGCGGTTGCGCTGGGCGTCGGCGCGGAGCGGGGGCTGGGTGGTCATGCGGATTCTCCTGACTTGCAAAGTGGAGGATGCCTCCATATCCTAAGTGGAGCAATCCTCCACTTAAAAAGGGACTGGAAATGGCAAAGCGTTTCGACGGCAAGGTGATCGTGGTCACCGGCGGCAGCGACGGCATCGGGCTGGCCTCGGCCCAGGCCTTTGCCCAGGAAGGCGGCACGGTCTACATCTGTGCGCGCAGGAAGGAACGTCTCGATGAGGTCCTGGACGAGCTCGGCTCGTCGGTCACCGCCGTGCAGTGCGATGTCGGCAATCCAGAGGATCTGGATCGGCTCTATGCGCAGATCCGGCAGGACCAAGGCCGCGTGGACGTGGTGTTCGCCAACGCCGGTGTCTCCGAGTCGGCGGCACTGGGCGAGATCGACGAGGCGCATGTCGATCGGCTGCTTTCGACCAACATCAAGGGCGTGATCCACACCGTCCAGAAGGCGCTGCCGCTGATGGGCCGTGGTGCCACGGTGATCATCACCGGCTCGGGCGCTGGCAGCAGCGGCTTTGCCGGGCTTTCGGTCTACAGCGCAACCAAGGCCGCGCTGCGCTCCTTCGCCCGCACCTGGACCACGGACCTCAAGGACCGCGGCATCCGGGTCAACGCAGTGTCCCCCGGCATGATCAAGACGCCCGCCATGGACCGCTACCTGGACAACAACCCGGGCACCGAGGCGTTCTTCGAACAATTGATCCCGATGGCACGCCTTGGGCATTGGCGGCTACATGGCGGTCTGAGACCACTCGGCCACGCCATCGCGGTGCTGCGCGCTGGCTCGAAAGGTCAGAAGCGGCTCCATCTGCTGGCCGTCAGCGCGACGGGAAGCACATCAGCCGATGAAAGCGCCATCACTTTGAACCAGCGCGGGGCTAAACGCTGGGGCCGCTTCGCTTAGCGATCCGTCACGGCGTGGCCTTGCTCTGGGCCTGCATGGCCTTGAGTCTGGCATCGAGCTACGCGCATAGCTGCTGCATGCGTGCAGGATCGGACTTTGCGGCAGCGGCTACCTTGGCGTAGGCCGCCTCGTAAGCACTGTCGAAAGCCGAAGCCGACATACCATCTGCGAGAAATTTCTTGCGCATGCCCGCTCGCTGGTCTGCCGCCTGGCTGGAGGTGGCCTTGCCACAACTCACTGCACAGGCAGTGAGTTGCCCGCCGGTCTGCACCATCTGCACGCTCGCCGGGCTGGCGGTCTGTGCAAATGCCGAAGGGAGGAAGGTGACGAGGGCTGCGCTGGCGGCCGTGGCCACCGCCTTGGGGTTGATGCGGTTCATTCCGCGATAAATCCTTGCATCGATTTGGACTCGCGAAAAAAGGTGCCGACGATCGCGGCGAGGCGCCTGATGGTCGCAGATGGGATGCTCCAATGCACTGCGGACGTCCAGGGCACGATGCCCAGGAGCGTCTGGCATCATGCTGCGCGGGCCTCGCACTCGAACAGGGTGACGCTGCGGGGAGGCGCCAGAAAATCCGTGGAGCCCTTCGGCAGCGAGTCGAGATGCAGTTCATCGTCAGTCGACAGCACCAGCTTCCAGTGCAAGGTGGATTGCTCATCGTCCGGCAGTTTGAAGACCACGCCCTCGTGGTAGGCGTTGATCAGGATCAGGAGGGTCGCGTCGGTCGCATGCTCGCGCACGCCCGAGCTCTGCGCCCTGCCCTCCAGCACCAGCCCGACAGCACGCGCGCCACCGTCGCGCCAGTCCTGCTCGGACATTTCACTGCCACCGGGGTTGAGCCAGGTCAGGTCCCTGACCCCTGCTTCATCGTTGTACTGGCCATTCAGGAAACGCCCGCGCGTCAGAATCGGGTAACGTCGGCGGACCTCGATCAGGCCCCGCACGAAGTCCGTCAGCCGGCCTTCGGTCCGATCGCGCTCCCAGTCGATCCAGGCGATCTCGTTGTCCTGGCAATAGGTGTTGTTGTTGCCACTTTGGGACTGCGCGCGCTCGTCGCCGGCCAGCAGCATGGGCGTGCCCTGGGCAAGCAGCAGGGTCGCCATCAAGTTGCGCATCTGCCGCTCGCGCAGCGCCAGGATATCGGCATCCTGCGTGTCGCCTTCCGCGCCATGGTTGCAGGACGCATCATGGTTGGAGCCATCGCGATTGCCTTCGCCGTTGGCTTCGTTGTGCTTGTCGTTGTAGCTGACCAGGTCATGCATCGTGAAGCCATCGTGGGCGGTGATGAAATTCACTGAGGACCACGGCCTGCGGCCACGTCGGTCGAACAGGTCTGCCGAACCAGTAAAGCGCGTGGCGAACTCGGCCAGTTGCCCCTCGTCGCCTTTCCAGAAGGCGCGTGCGTTGTCCCTGAACTTGTCGTTCCATTCCGCCCAGCCCGGCGGGAAATGACCCACCTGGTATCCGCCCGGACCGCAGTCCCACGGCTCGGCGATCAGCTTGACCTGGGCGAGCAGCGGGTCCTGGCCGCAGGCATCCAAAAAGCCCCCGCGCTGATCGAAGCCGCTGGGCTCGCGCCCGAGAATGGTGGCCAGATCGAAGCGAAAGCCATCGACATGCATCTCCTCGACCCAGTAGCGCAGGGAGTCGTTGACGAACTGCACCACGCGAAAGTTGCTGAGATTGAAGGTGTTGCCGGTGCCCGTATCGTTGATGTAATAGCGCCGGTCGTCCGCAAGACGGTAGTAACTCGCGTTGTCGATGCCCTTGAAGGACAGGGTCGGGCCGAGCTCGTTGCCTTCGGCGGTGTGGTTGTAGACCACGTCCAGGATGACTTCCAGACCCTGGCGGTGCATCGCCTTGACCATGTCGCGGAATTCGTCGCGGTGGCCGGAGGCCAGGTAGCGCGATTTGAGCGCAAAGAAGGCCAGCGTGTTGTACCCCCAATAATTGCGCAGCCCCCTGTCCTGCAGATACTGGTCGTCCAGGTAGGCATGCACCGGCAGCAGCTCGACCGCGCTCACGCCCAGCGACTTGATGTAGTCCAGCGCCGGCTCGGATCCAAGTCCGGCGAACGTGCCGCGGAGCGCCTCCTCAACGTGGGGATTGCCTTTGGTGAAGCCGCGGACATGGGTCTCGTAGATCACCGTCCGGCTCCAGGGCGTCATCAGGCGCGCGTCGCCCTGCCAGTCGTAGTCGTCCTGCACAACCACCGCCTTAGGCATGAACTGCGCGCTGTCGCGCTCGTCAAAGCTCAGGTCTCCGTCCGGATGCCCGATCGTGTAGCCATAGAGTTCGTCCGCCCAGACCAGATCGCCATCTATCTCCCGCGCATATGGATCGAGTAAGAGCTTGTGGTGGTTGAAGCGGTGGCCCTGCTGCGGTTCGTAGGGCCCATGGACGCGATACCCATAGCGTTGCCCTGGCCCGACGCCGGGGAGATAGCCGTGCCAGATCTCGTTGGTGTACTCGGGCAGCTCGATGCGCTGCTCCTGGCCTTGGTCATCGAACAGGCAGAGCTCGACACGGGTGGCATGTGCGCTGAACAGCGCGAAATTGGTGCCTTCGCCATCAAACGTGGCACCGCGCGGGTAGGGACGCCCCTCGCGCGCACGGGAAGGGGTGTCGTAGCTGACGCTCGCAGGATCGGGCATTGGGCGGACTCAAAGTGGGCGGCGGGCCGCAGAGCGTCGCGGTTCGTGACGCGCGAGCTTCCTCGGCGAGGTGTGCAGGAGGCGTGTAACGCATCCCGCCTTCCCGATGCGTCGTGTCCGCACGTGGGATGCATCAAGCCGTTCCCGCCTAGGCACCGCGTTGCCGGGGCCGGCTTTTCGCCTTGTTGCGTCGACTTCCTTGTGGCCAGCTTTGCGAGGCACGCCTTGGTGCCGCACTGGCCCGCGACACCTACGGCGCTCTGCGGCGCCCATGGAATCAGCGGCGGATGGTCCGCCAACCCGGCCAGGGCCCGGGGTGATGCGCGGTGAATAACGCAGGAGCAGCAGGGCGGGAAGATCCGGCCAAACGCGCCCGGACAAGCCGACGCGATGTGGCGTCACTGCGAAAGGAGGCGCGACGCCTGGTGAGCAACTGCCCGGGTGGCAGCACACGTGTGCCGCATTGTGAAGGCGCTGGATGCGCCAGCAGACCTGGCTGGGCGAGACTGGCCACGCTGCTGGGCGCACCATTTCCCTGGAAGCGGGCGGCTTGTGGCATCGGGATGGTTGGCGAAAAGATCGGCCGATGGCGGCCTTTCAGATGTCAGATCGAGTGTGCGTCTTCGCAACCACGTCTGGAGCGGCTTTCGCCACATCCACCATGATTGCGACACGCAGCCCCTCCACCGGCACCCGGGACGCGCGGCCTAGGCGGTGCGAGCGACCGGCTCCGGATTACCGATCAACCGGGCGGCCTGTTGAAGGCTATAGGGCTTCTGGACGAAGCGAACGCAGTCAGGCAACTGCGGTAGCTGGTGGCGCGCGTGCCCGGAGGCGAGCACGATCCTCATGTCAGGCCAGCGCTGCGAGGCCACCATGCTCAATTCCGCGCCACTCATCCTCCCCGGCATATAGACGTCCGTAAACAGGACATCCACCTGCGGACCCTCCGAAAGCATGTCGAGCGCGGCCATTGCATCGGGCGCGGTCCTCACCTGCATCCCCATCTGCTTGAAGACGTCGGACATCAGTTCGCGCAGGTCGTCCTGGTCCTCGACAAACAGAACGCTTAGCGACTTTGATGCGTGTAACGTCATGGGCGGACAGGGGCTTGATGCGCCAGTCGATGACTGGACGCAGAATCGTGGGGAGTGGCAATTATCGCAATCTGCTGAAGCGCCTGTGAAATCCACGTGCAGGGCGCTTGGCCGCTGCTGTTCCAACGCCACCGTGGTCCGATAACATTCCGTCCCCTTTTCATGTAGCCCACTGCGCCGACCTCATGCAACCTTCAAGTTCAAAGCGGGACGCCTGGATCTGGGCTGCTGTCGTTGCGCTGCTGCTCGTCACGATCAGTCTGGAACTCGTCACCCCGCTGGGTTACGCCATTTGGCTGCTGCACTTCATCGCCGTCGGGCTGACCAGCTTTCAGTCCCGGCCGAAGCTGCCGATCCTGGTCGCGATCATCGCCTGCGTGATGCTGGCGCTTGGCTTTTATTTCGCCCCCGAAAGCAACAGCGCCTCTTTTTCGTCGGTGAACCGGGCTTTCGCCGGGCTCTGTTGTCTCGGCATGGCCTTCATCATCATGCAAGGCATTCGGTACCGGCTTGCAGCACACGATGCACTGTGGCTGCAGGAGCGGAAGAATGCGGTCGCGCTGGCCATGCAGGGCGAGCTGACCCCAGAGCAGCTTGCGCAAGGCGCCCTGGCGCGGCTTTGCGAAGCGACCGGTGCGCAAGTCGGCGCGATCTACCGGTTGGCCGGCGAGCGGCTGATCCTCTCAGGTGGCATCGCGCTGCCTGCCGAGATCAGCCAGGACATCCCGGCCTCGCGCGGGCAACTTGGCGAAGCCTTGCGCACTCACGCGCCCAAGCGGCTGACCACCGACACCGAGTCCGGGCTGCGCATCGAAACGGCCCTGGTCGCGGCCACGCCCCGCGAGCTGCTCCTGGCGCCGCTGCTGGCGGATGACCGCGTGGTGGGCGCCATGGAACTCGGGTTCGGTCAGCCCAGCCCCTCGGCGGCGCGCAACCTGGTCCTGGTGGGACGCTGCATGGAAATCGTCGGGGTGGCGCTGCGCACGGCGCAGCTCCGTGCCGAGCTGATGGAGCTGCTGGAAGAAACCCAGCGCCAGAGCGAAGAACTCCAGGCCCAGCAGGAGGAACTGCGCGTGGCCAACGAGGAGCTGGAGGAGCAAAGTCGCAGCCTGCAGCAGTCACAAGCCAATCTGGAGCAGCAACAGACCGAGCTCGAGCAGATCAACGTGCATCTTGAAGAGCGCACCCACGAGCTCGAATCGCAAAGACGCACCCTGCTGGTTGCGCAGGAAGAGCTGGTCCGCAGCGGCAAGGAGTTGGAGGCCGCCTCGCGCTACAAGTCCGAGTTTCTGGCCAACATGTCGCACGAGCTGCGCACCCCGCTCAACAGCTCGCTGATCCTGGCCAAGCTGCTGGCGGACAATCGCGATGGCAACCTGTCCGGGGAACAGGTCAAGTACGCCCACGCCATCCACTCATCCAACAACGACCTGCTGGCGCTGATCAACGACATCCTGGACCTCTCCCGCATCGAAGCAGGCCAGGTCGAGCTTGTCGAGGATCGGGTCGCGCTGACGCCCATGCTCTCGCGACTGAGCGAGACCTTCGAGCCGCTGGCCAGGCAGAAGGCGTTGCAACTGGACATCAAGGCAGACAGTGACGCACCCGCCCACCTGACCGTGGACGCCCAGCGCCTGCAGCAGATCCTCAAGAACCTGCTTGCCAACGCCATCAAGTTCACCGAGCACGGCCAAGTCACGCTCACGGTGCTGGCGCACGGGCCGCATCGGGTCCGGTTCAGTGTGAGCGACACGGGGATCGGGATCGCCAAGGCGCAGACCGGTGTGATCTTCGAGGCGTTCCGCCAGGCCGACGGCAGCACCCAGCGTCGCTTCGGCGGCACCGGCCTGGGCCTGTCGATCTCCAGGGATCTGGCCCAACGCATGGGGGGCACCATCGAGGTCGAGAGCGAGCCCGGCAGGGGCAGCGTTTTCACGCTGGAGCTGCCGGTCGCCGGTGCGCCAGCGCCGTCGGGCCAGGAGACGCCGACACCGATCGAGAGCCCCGTCCCCGCCCCGGTCGCCCAGCGCCCGGCTGCCTCGCGCGCGTCGGTGGCCAAGGAGGATTCTGTTCCAAGTTCCTCCGCGGGGTCGCGCTTCGATGACCGCGAGCGCAGGTCCCGGCCGGGCCGGGCCATCCTCGCGGTCGAGGACGATCCGGCGTTTGCCAAAGCCCTGGTCGACCTGGCGCACGACATGGATTTCGATTGCGTGGTCGCCGGCTCCGCGGAGGAGGCGATCGCGCTCGCTGCCGAGGTTCGGCCCAGCGGCGTCCTGCTGGATATCGGCCTGCCGGACGTTTCGGGCCTGAGCGTGCTGGAACAGCTCAAGCGCGATCCTGTGACGCGGCACATCCCGGTCCACGTGGTCTCCGCGCAGGAGCGCACCCAGGTCGCCATGGAACTGGGCGCGGTGGGATTTCTGCTCAAGCCCGCCACGCGCGAGCGCCTGGTCGGCGCGATTCGTCAGCTCGAACAGACCAGCGCCCGTGCGGTGCGCCGCCTGCTGATCGTCGAGGACGACCGTAGCCTGCGTGAGAACCTGCGCCGGCTACTGGCCCATGAAGGACTGGAGATCACGGCCATCGGCAGCATCGCCGAAGCGATGGAGCAACTGTCGGCGGTGACCTTCGACTGCATGGTGACCGACCTGGCGCTGCCCGATGGCAGCGGCTACGACCTGCTGGAGCGGATGGCCGAACGGGATTCCGGCGCTTTTCCGCCGGTCATCGTCTATACCGGGCGCGCCCTGACGCGCGATGAGGAACAGCGCCTGCGTCGCTATTCCAAGAGCATCATCATCAAGGGCGCGCGCTCGCCCGAGCGCCTGCTGGACGAGGTCACCCTGTTCCTGCACAGCGTCGAGGCATCCCTGCCGAGCGATCAACAGCGACTGCTTCGAGAGGCGCGCAAGCGCGACACGGTCCTGGATGGCCGTACGATCCTCCTTGCCGAAGACGACGTCCGCAATATCTTTGCCCTTTCCAGCGTGCTGGAGCCGCTCGGCGTCAAGCTCGAGATCGCACGCAACGGGCGTGAGGCGATTGAGAAGCTCTCGACCCAGGACGTCGATCTGGTGTTGATGGACATCATGATGCCGGAGATGGATGGGTTGACCGCCATGCGGGAAATCAGGAAGGACCATCGGCATCGCAGCCTGCCCATTGTCGCGTTGACCGCCAAGGCCATGGCCGATGATCGCGAGCAATGCCTGGATGCGGGCGCCAACGATTACATCGCCAAGCCGATCGATGTGGAGAAGTTGATCTCACTCTGCCGGGTGTGGTGTTCCCGGCAATGAACGAGGCCGAGCTCTTCGACCTGGAGTTGAGACTGCTGCTGGAGGCGATCTACCGCCGCTACCACTACGACTTTCGCCAGTACGCGCTCTCCTCCCTGCGCCGTCGCGTGCGTCATGCGATGACGCGCTTCGACTGCGAGCATGTCGCCGATCTTCAACGCGTCCTGCTCCACGATCCGACGACCTTCTCCCAGGCGATGCAGTACTTCACGGTGCAGGTCTCGGAAATGTTTCGCGACCCGGAGTACTTTCGTGCCCTGCGCACCGATGTGTTTCCGGTGCTGCGCACCTATCCCTCGCTCAAGCTGTGGGTCGCAGGATGCAGTACGGGCGAGGAAGTGTGGTCGCTGGCGATCGCGCTTCGGGAGGAGGGTCTGCTGGAGCGCACCCTGCTCTATGCGACAGACATCAATCCAGAGGCACTTGCGCAGGCGGAAAGCGGCGTTTTCCCGGTCGAGCGCATCGCGATGTTCAGTCGGAATTATCTGGCTTCCGGCGGAACCGGCTCGCTGTCCGATCACTACACGACCGGATATAACGGCGCCGTTTTCGACCGCAGCCTCCGTAAGCAGATCGTGTTCGCCGATCATAGCCTGGCCACCGACAGCGTGTTCTCCGAGGTCCACCTGGTGTCCTGCCGAAACGTGCTGATCTATTTCAATCGCCAGCTCCAGGACCGCGCGATCGGGCTCTTCCACGAGGCGCTGGTCCATCGCGGCTTTCTCGGCCTAGGCAGCAAGGAGTCGCTGCAGTTCGGCAAGCACGCGGCTCTTTTCGATGTCCTGGTCCGCGAACAGCGGCTTTACCGGAAGACCGCATCGTGAAGCCCTGTGCCGCAGACATCGATGCCATCGTGATCGGCGCGTCCGCCGGTGGCGTGATCGCACTTCAGGCGTTGCTGGGCAGCCTCCCTGCAACCCTGCGCCAGGTCGTGCTGATCGTCCTGCATCTTCCGAGGGACCGGCCCAGCCGCATCGCCGAGGTCATTGGCGCGCACTGTGCGCTGGAGGTCGCCGAGGCGCAGGACAAGCAGCCGCTGAGCGCTGGCCAGGTCCTGGTCGCGCCCCCGGACTACCACCTGCTCGTCGAGGACAGGGGCCACGTCGCGCTTTCGCTGGACGAGCCCGTCCTGTTCTCGCGGCCTGCGATCGACCCGCTCTTCGAATCGGCCGCCGGGGTCTTTGGCGAGCGGCTGTTGGGCATCCTTCTGACCGGGGCAAGCAGCGATGGCAGCGCCGGAGTCGCCGCAGTGCGCGGGGCGGGTGGCACCATCTGGATCCAGTGCCCGGCCGACGCAGCATCCCCGCTCATGCCCGCCTCCGCGCTGGCGCACGCCGGCGCAGACGCCACCCTTTCCCTCTCGCAGATCTGCGAGCGCCTGACGGGTCTTTCATGATGAATCTCGTTTCTTCGCACCAGGACACCTTGGAATCGGAACCGATCAACCTACTGATCGTCGATGACATCCAGGAAAACCTGACCGCCATGGAGGCCTTGCTGCGCGAGCCGCACCTCAACCTTTTGTGTGCCTCCTCCGGCGCGCAGGCGCTGGAACTGTTGCTGGACAACGAGGTGGCCCTGGCGCTTCTGGATGTCCACATGCCGGAGATGGACGGATTCACCCTGGCCGAGCTGATGCGCGGCAGCCAGCGCACCCGGCATGTGCCCATCATCTTTCTCACCGCCTCCCCCAGCGATCCGTTGCGGGCGTTCAAGGGCTATGAAGCGGGCGCGGTGGACTTTCTGCACAAGCCGATCGAGCCACGGGTGATCGCAGGAAAGGTCAAGGTCTTCGTCGAACTCTATGCCCAGCGCCGACTGCTCGCGCGACGCAATGCCGAGCTGGAACGGGCGCTGGAACTCAACGAAACGATGAGTGCGGTATTGACGCACGACCTGCGTACGCCCCTGTCGGTGGTCACGCTGTGCGCGGAAAAGCTCGCCATGGAGCTTCCGGACGATGCCGCCGCCAGGCGCACGCTCGGGTACCTGGAAAGCAGCGGGCGGCGCATGGCGCGCATGGTCACCCAGCTGCTCGATTTCTCACGGATCCGCAGTGGTGGGCTGCGCCTGACCTTCGTCCGCCAGGACGTGGCCGCCGTCGCCGAGGCGACCTTGGCGGAGTTTCACCAGACCAAGCCGGATGCCCAGCTCGTGCTCGAGTGCACCGGCGACACCAAGGCGGACATCGATGCGGATCGCGTGACGCAGATCCTTTCGAACCTGTTGGGCAATGCCATCGAACACGGGGGCACCGAACCTGTGGTCGTGCGGCTGGACGGGACCGACGATGCGACGCTTCGTCTGCTGGTCAGCAATGCTGGCGCGATTCCAGGCGACCTGCTTCCCCGCCTGTTCGAGCCATTCAAAGGGCGGTTCAGTGCGAGCAGCGGCCTAGGGCTCGGGCTCTACATCGCCGACCAGTTCACACGCGCGCACGGTGGCACGCTTGGCGCCCGGAATGAACAGGGCAGGGTCGTGCTGGAGGCGCGGATCTCTCGCCGGAATCGCTGAGCGCGCGCAGCGATGCGGCGCGGCGTGCCGAGGGACGCCGCGGGAGCGCCTGGGTCAGTGCCCGACACATCGGGCGCGGCCTGATTCAGCGCGTAATGGGGGGCAAGCACGGCCGCCTGCGGATTGGACTCGGCATTTTTTTGACGGCGAGTCTGCGCGGCTTGCAGACCGCGATATGGCGCCCGGTAATCCGACGGCGATTGCGTGCGCCGACGCAAAACCCGCACGGTGTCTCTCCGCGCATCCTTGGGTACTCGATGTGTTCAGCGTGTTCAGCTGAGCGATGTCGCGGAGCGGGTTGTGTGAACCCGGAAAAGCGCATCGGCGACTGAATCGCTGCGTCGGCTATCCAACGCGGTCCATCCCGACATCGCGCGTCATTGACTGACCATGCCGTCTGGGTTGCGCCTGACGGGCCTGGTCGGCGTCGCACGCCCCTGTGGTGTTCTCGCCTTCGCTGAACCAGCGCCGGTCGACAGGCGCACGGCCACTCAAGCCTTGCAGGACGATTCCGATAACGGAAGAACGCGTTTGGAGACGAACGCGGAAACCACCGAAGGACTGGCACATAAATTGCTGCCAAGCACCGGTTGCCCAAGGACGCCTGCCATGCCCACCAAAGAAGCTGAACGCCTGGCGCTGATCCGGAGTCTGAACGTCCTGGGTCTGGAAGACGCCCCTTCGCTCACCCGCATCACCAAGCTGGTCAGCCAGCTGTTCGATGTGCCTACCGTGCTGATTTCCATTGTCGGTGAACACGATCAGCACTTCCTCGGCCGCCATGGGTTCAGCGTGAATCAAACCGAGCGAAGCGTGTCGGTCTGCGCGCACGCGATCGAGCAACGGGGTGTGTTTGAGGTCTGCGACCTGACGGTGGATTCGCGCTTTTCCCGCAATCGGCTCGTCGTGGAGGAACCCAGGTTGCGGTTCTATGCCGGCGCGCCCCTGGTGACCAGCCATGGCATCGCGATCGGGACGCTGTGCCTCATCGATTACAAGCCCCGCAGGCTCACCGGGGTCCAGCATGAACAGCTGGAAGCCTTCGCTGCGATGGTGGTCGACCAGATTGCGCTGTTGAGCTCGGTGGGCCGTCGCGACGCGGTCAGCGGCTACCCCAATCGGCAGCAGTTCTCCATCGACCTGCGCGCCCAGGTGGACGCGGCCCCGGAGAGCGAGTTCCAGCTGGCGCTGGCGGATATCTTCGACATCCATAGCGCGCATCGCCTGGGGCAGACGCTGGGCATGCGTCCGGTGGAATCGATCATCCGCCAGGTCGGCAGCAGGATCGCCGCCCAGCTCCCCCATCAGTCGCTGCTCTACCATGTCGGTGTCACGCGCTATGCGTTCCTCCTGATCGACCAGGACGCGCAGGCGACGGCGGCGCTGCTGGAAGCGGTACGCGACGTCGCCACACTGCCGGTCCACGTTGACGGACTTGTCCTGCAACCGATGTGTCATGGAGGCCTGGCCACCTTTCATGCTGAAGGCGCGCCAGATGCGCTGCGGCGCGCCATCGTGGCCATGCACGAGGCGGTCGAGACACGACGCCCCTGGGTCCGCTATACCGCGTCGCGTGACGAGCGCCTGCAACGTGAGTACAAGATCGCCGGCGGCATCTGCTCGGCCATGCGCAACAACGAGCTCTATCTGCTCTACCAGCCGCGGCTTGCGCTGCCGTCGGGCGAGATGACGGGCGTGGAAGCGCTGTTGCGCTGGAATCATCCCGAACTGGGGCAGCTCTCTCCGGGCGAATTCATCCCTGTCCTTGAGCGGACCGCGGCGATGCCCGCCGTCACCGATTGGGTGCTTCAAGCAGCAATGGAACAGTGCCGGGCCTGGGGAGCGCGCCTGGCCGACGCCACGATCTCTGTCAATTTCTCCGCGAGCGACTTCCAGGACGGGCGCGTGCCCGAGCGTGTCCTGGCGGCGCTTGGCCGCAGTGGAATCGCCGCGGATCGCCTGGAGGTCGAGGTGACCGAGGGACTATGGCTGGAGAACCTCCCAGCGGCGGCGGCGCAGATGGAGGCGCTGCGGGAGATGGGGGTCAGGATCTCGATCGATGACTTTGGCGCCGGCTACAGCAATTTCGCTTACCTGCACAGCCTGCCGATCGACACGATCAAGCTGGATCGGAGCCTGATCTCCGGATTCGAGCGATCGACCATCCGCCGGGGCGTGGTGAGGACCATCATCTCGCTGTGTCACCAGCTGAACTGGCGCGTGGTCGCCGAGGGCGTCGAGCAGCTGGCGGAAGCCGAGCTACTGGCCACGTGCGGCTGCGACGAGATCCAGGGCTATTACTTTTCCGTGCCCCTCGATGCGGACCAGTTGATGCGAGGGCCGCTGCCACACGACGCGATGCCGGCCATCACCTCGCTCGCATCGTGACGATCGCCGCACGCACCGGTGGACTGACGGATTCCCGGAACAAGCGCGATAGAGCGCAAGTCTGTTAATGCCGTAGAAAGAAGCAGCCTGCTGGATTCCAATTTTGGCCGGGCCGGACCGCGCGACCTGACCGAAGGCATGTACTGGCTCCGCCACGCATGGTGCGACGACCCGCAGGGTGTTCTTCATCCCGTTTGGGTCGATACACAAGGGCGACGGAGCCCGGCCCGCTTCCACCTTCCTGCAGAAGTTTTCCCCAGAAAAGCGGAAGCCCCCTCTCCATCGCCCCGGTAACCATCATCCTTCGCTCCGCTGGGAGGAGGTGCGCCGCCAAGTGCGCCTGCGCACACATTTCCCGTCGGACGCCCGACGGGATCCTCCGTGGAGAGCCGCATAGGCGAGCTCAATCTCGGTGTCAGCGCAGCGCGAGTGGCGCATCCTTTGTGTTCAAGGCGATTTGCAGCAGCTGTTTTCCAGGTCCTTCAAGCCACGCATCGAAGCTCAGAAGCGGTCCGAATTCTTCAACCAGCGCTGCGATGTTGGCGTTGCCCGCAAGCCGTCCGTCGTCGAAGAGCTCGGCGAGCCGTCCCAGGAAGCGATTTTCCTTGAGCAAGGCCTCAGGAAACCGCTGATAGGCGATCGGATATCCCACGGCGCGGCTGAGGCTGTCCTGTAACCCTTGCCCGGTGATGGCGTCGCCTGCGATCTCGAAAGTGCACCCCGCGTAACGCTCCGGCTTGGAGAAGATCTGGGCGGTGATCTTGCCGATGTCCTGTACCGCGATGACCTGGCCCGTCTGATCCGGCCTGAGGAACGAAGTGTAGGAGCCCTGTTCGAGCCCCATGCCTGGCAGCATCAGCAACTCCATGAAGCCTGCTGGCCGCACGATGGTGCTGGTCAGCGCAAGCGCGCGGATGTGGCCTTCGATTGCGGATTTGGAGTCGAAGTGCCCCATCCCCGTCGGGGTGTCGCCGGCAGCATTGACCGAGCTGTAGACCAGGTGCTGCACGCCAAGCTCCACGGCCAGGTCGGCGATCGTGCAGCCATATCGGACTTCCTGCTCATCGGTGACGCCATAGACCGCGCCCTGGCCAGAGCTGGGCTGCACGCTGAAGACGCCATGGACGCCCGCCATGGCCCGGCGGATCGAAGCCGCATCGGACAGGTCGCCCGAGCGGAGTTCCACCCCAGCACCGGACAGCGCCCTGGAGCGGTCGCTGTTCGGATCACGGACGAGCGCACGCACGCCCCACCCCGATCTCAGTAACGCGTTGGCCACCGCCCCGCCCTGTTGCCCCGTGGCACCGAACACCAGAACGGTACGGCCCGAAGGATCGAGTGGCGTGGCGGAAGTTGCATTGAAGGGAAGTGCCGTCATGGTGGACCTCGTGGGAGATGAGGCGCCTCATGGTATACAGATACTACCTACAAGCAATTGCGCACCTTGGGGCTACCAGGTAGCGCGGAGTATCCCTATGGCGCATCCCGGTGACGACGCACTTGAAGTCAATCGCTTGGTGCTCGAAGAAATCACCACCAAGTGGTCGCTGCCTGTCCTGGCATGTCTGTGCAGTGGTCCACTGCGCTTTAATGCACTCAGGCGCGCCATTCCCAAGGCGACGCAAAAAGCGCTGACCCAATGCCTGCGACGCCTGGAAGCCAGCGGCTTCATCACGCGCACCCTCGTCAGCACCGCACCAGTGGCCGTGGTCTATGAGATCTCGGCACTGGGACGGTCCTTGGAGCCCCACCTGCGCGCGCTCCTGGGCTGGGCCGATGAGAACCGCGAAGCAGTCCTGGCGGCCAAGCGATCGAGCCAGTCGCAGAAGATTTCATGAAGTGAGCCTCATCGAGCACGCTGGGCCGATGCCTTGATCAGGTGCGACCTGATGCGTCGGGCGGGCGAGGTCGGCTCCGTCCCGCTGTCGCGACGCGCTTTAGCCCGCGACTTTCGGTGGACCGCGGCTATCGCGCATCGTCTTACTCAGACCCTGACCGAAGCAGCCTGTATTACGTTGGCGCCAACGCCTACGCGTACCGCCTGCGGCAATTGGCAAATGGATGGCGCTGACGCTGTGAACGTGAGGAGCCCGATAGCCTGCTCCTGTTCCCTCGCAAGGAAGCTTGGCCGGCATTGGGTGTCCGGCGTTAGTGGGAGCGTCTCTGGAACGTCCGAACCCGGGTAATAGATTGCTTGCTTTCGCTATGCCGCTGGAGAAGACGTCCGGCACTGCAACACCCGAGTTGGGCGGTCTTACGGTCCTTCCAGTCGTTCCCACGGCGGCGGATCGCCCAGCTGGGCGGTCAGGAATTCGACGAAGCGCCGCACCCGCGGCGGCTGCAGCCGCGCCGGGGTCACGGCGCTGATGTGAGTGGCCGGTGGGCGCCAGTCTGGCAGCACGGCGACCATGCGCCCGGCACGCAGATCGGCGGCCACGTGCCACAGCGAGTGCACGGCGATGCCCTGCCCGGCCAGCACGGCCTCGCGCAGGACCTCACCGAAGTTGCTCTCGAAGCGGCTGGCCATGCGCACCCGCACGCTCTGGCCGTCCGGGCCGATCAGGGTCCAGACGTCCTGGCGGCCGTCGCGGCCCATCAGCAGCACGCCGTCGTGGGTCGCCAGGTCGGCCGGCGTCTTCGGCGTGCCCATCCGGCGCAGGTAATCCGGCGAGGCGCACAGCACCCGCGCGTTGGAGGCCAGGCTGCGGGCGTAGAGGCCCGAATCGGCCAGCGGGCCGATGCGGATGGCCAGGTCGAAGCCTTCCTTCACCAGGTCCACCAGGTGGTCGCTCAAGTGCGCGCTGACGCGCAGCCTGGGATGCAGGCGCTGGAACTCCGGCAGCAGTGGCGCGATGTAGAGCATGCCGAACGACGCCGACAGGGTGACGCGCAAGGTGCCCGAGACCTGCTGGGCGCTTTCGCGCAGGTCCTCGCCCAGGGCCTCCAGGTCGCGGACCAGCACGCGGCCGCGCTCGGCCAGGGCCTGGCCCTCGGGCGTGGGATGCAGGCGCCGCGTGGTCCGGTGCAGCAGGCGCACGTCCAGTTCTCGCTCCAGGCGCTTGAGCCGCTGGCTGGCCACGGCGGGCGAGAGGTCCAACTGGCGGGCGGCGGCACTGATCGAGCCCAGGTCCAGCACCCGCAGGAACAAGGCGATGTCGCCGACGCGATCCATGGCCATTCTCAATGAAATATTGAAAGTGATTCAGCATAACAGCGGTTTTTCTTGCGCGGCCTTGGGCGCAGGCTGTGGCGTCCTCCTTCCAGCCAAGGCGCCCCCATGCCGGCCTCCCCCTCTTCTTCACGCATGCCGCTGGCGGTCTATGCCCTGACCGCCGGGGCCTTCGGCATCGGCACGACCGAATTTGTGATCATGGGCCTGCTGACGCAGGTCGCCGCCGACCTGCACGTGAGCATCGCCAGCGCCGGGCTGCTGATCTCCGGCTACGCGCTGGGCGTGTTCGTCGGCGCGCCGGTGCTGACCGCCGCCACCGCGCGCATGCCGCGCAAGGCGGTGCTGGTGGCCTTGATGGTGGTCTTCACCGTGGGCAACCTGGCCTGCGCGCTCGCCCCGAATTACGCCCTGCTGATGGCCGCGCGCGTGGTCACCGCACTGGCGCACGGCACGTTCTTCGGCGTGGGCGCGGTGGTGGCCACCTCGCTGGTGGCCGAGGTGCGCAAGGCCTCGGCGATCTCGATCATGTTCACCGGCCTGACCGTGGCCACGCTGCTGGGCGTGCCGGCCGGGGCGTGGCTGGGGCTGCACCATGGCTGGCGGGCAACCTTCTGGGCGGTGGCGTTGATCGGCGTGGTGGCCACGCTGGTGATCGCGACCCTGGTGCCACACGATCGCAATGCGCCGGCGCCGGGTTCGCTGCGCGAGGAGGCCGCGGCCGTGCTGCGCGCGCCGGTCCTGCTGGGCCTGCTCATGACCGTGCTGGGGTTCGGCGGGATGTTCACCGTCTACACCTACATCCAGCCCTTGCTGACCCAGGTGACGGGCTTTGGCGAGGCGGCGGTCTCGCCGATCCTGCTGGTGTTCGGCGTGGGCATGATCGTGGGCAACCTGGTGGGTGGGCGCCTGGCCGACCGCAGCCTGCGTCCCGCGCTGCTGGGCACACTGCTGGCGCTGGCCGTGGCGATGGCGTTGATGGGCGTGGTGCTGCACAGCCGCTGGGCGATGGTGCTGCTGACCGGCCTGCTGGGCGCGGCGGCCTTCGCCACCGTGTCGCCCTTGCAGCTGTGGGTCCTGCAGAAGGCACGCGGCGCGCAGAGCCTGGCCTCGAGCCTGAACATCGGCGCGTTCAACCTGGGCAATGCGCTGGGCGCCTGGCTCGGTGGCATGGCGCTCGCGCGCGGCGCCGGCCTGACCACGCTGCCGTGGATCGGCGCGCTGGTGCCGCTGTCGGCGCTGGTCGTGGCGGCCTGGGCCTTGCGCCTGGAAACACGCGCCTCGGCCAAGGCCATCGCCTGCCCGCAACGGCTCGAAGGCGAGCAGGCCGGCTGAGCCCGGCAGCCCCATTCCCCCTTCTCGACACAGGATCACGATCATGCCGATGGAAACTCGACTGCTTGGCCGCTCCGGCCTGAAGGTCCCCGTGCTGGGCTTTGGTGCCGGCACCTTCGGCGGCAAGGGGCCGCTGTTCTCGGCCTGGGGCGACACCGGCGTCGAGCAGGCCAGGCGCCTGATCGATCTGTGCCTGGAGGCTGGCGCGACGCTGTTCGATACGGCCGACGTATATTCCGATGGCGCCTCCGAAGAGATCCTCGGCGCGGCGCTGGCCGGGCGCCGCGAACAGGTGTTGATCTCGACCAAGACCGGGCTGCGCCTGGGCGAGGGACCCAACGATGCCGGTGCTTCGCGCCTGCGCCTGCTGCGCGCGGTCGACGCCTCGCTCAGGCGCCTGCGCACCGACTACATCGACCTGCTGCAGCTGCACGCCTTCGATGCGATGACCCCGATGGAGGAAACGCTGTCCACGCTGGATGGCCTGGTCAGGGCCGGCAAGGTCCGCTATCTGGGCGCGTCCAACTACGCCGGCTGGCAGCTGATGAAGTCGCTCGCGGTGGCCGATGCGAATGGCTGGAGCCGCTTCGTGGCCAATCAGACCTACTACTCGCTGGCCGGACGCGACTACGAGTGGGAGTTGATGCCGCTGGGCCTGGACCAGGGCCTGGGTGCGGTGGTGTGGAGCCCGCTGGGCTGGGGCCGCCTGACCGGCCGATTGCGCCGCGGCCAGCCGCTGCCGGCACAGAGCCGGCTGCACGACACCGCCGCCTTCGCCCCTGCCATCGACGACGAACGCCTGTTCGCCATCGTCGATGTGCTGGACGCGATCGCCGCCGAGACCGGCCGCACCGTGCCCCAGGTGGCGATCAACTGGCTGCTGCAGCGCCCGACCGTGAGCACCGTGCTGATCGGGGCACGCACCGAAGACCAGCTGCGCGACAACCTCGGTGCGGTCGGCTGGTCGCTGTCGCCCGAGCAGGTCGCCCGCCTCGACGCCGCCAGCGCGGTGGAACCGCCGTATCCCTACTACCCGTACTGGCGCGGGCAGTTCGCCGAGCGCAGCCCGCTTGCGGTGCAGCCGTCGTGAAGGCGGTCGCCGAGAGGGGCGCGTCCCGCAGGAGGGTTCGCTGACACACGGCCCCGCCCTTGTGGTCTAAAGGCGCTGCACCGCCCGCGAAAGCTGCTCCCACGCACGCTGCGCGATTTCCCGAAAGTCTGGCGAGATCGCGGCACACTCTACGACGCTTCGCCAGAACACCAGCGCCATGCTGGCCGCATCGTGCCAGTGCTCCCGCTCTGCCGGCGTCGGCAACGGTAAGGCGACATCGCCGCGCGCCACCACCTCGCCTGTCGCCAACGGCCGGAAGGCCATCGGCAGCATGTCGTAGGCTGGTGCCAGCGCCAAGGGACGCGTATCGCCAAGCAACAGCCCTGCATTGCCCTGATGCATATCGGTATTGGCGATCAAGGCGCCAAACCATCCGTATAGCGCCAGGCGCCGCGCGTCATCCCGATCGAGCCAGCGATCGCGCAGCAGATGGGTGGCAAACGTCCACCAATCGATGCGGCCATGCCCGTAATAGGCCGCATCCAGCGCGGCCAGCGAAACAAAGCCGCGCCGCCCGAGCCCGGGCGTCCGGTCAAAGCGCGTGGACTGCAGGAAGACCCGCTCATCGGCCTGGAAGAGCTCGCTCTGCGCGGCGGCCAGGCCATGTGCGCGCAGCACCTCACCCGCAAGCGCCTCACAGCGCAGCAGGTCCGCCCAGCGCGCTGCGGCCGGCGTCCCGGCCCGTTCGCTGAACTTCACGATGACCGCCTGCGCGCCGCCGTCTTCCAGCGCCAGTGTGGCGGTGAACTTGGGTTGCTCGCCTGCGGCCGACGAGCCGATGTCCTCACCTCGTAGCGCCGCCTCGGCGCGCTGCGGGTAGGCCAGCGCACGCGCGGTGGACCTGATTGTGTCGCGCGGCTGGACAAGGTCTTGCAGCGCCTGCTGCAAAGCATGCTCGCCCAGGACCAGGTCACCAGGCGCGTCCTCACCGTGGCGCAGGAGCGCGAGCACGACATCGTCGGCCTGCCAGCGGGCCAGATCGGGCGACGCCCCGATCTCCGCCGCCACCCGCCGCGCGAACGCGCGCCCGAGAAAGCCCTGGGGGCGCTGGTCATCCAGGAACCAGGGCAGGTCGGGAAACACCCCGTCCGCGAATTGGCCATGCATCAACGCAGGGCACCGCACCGCCGGGGCGAACACCATGCCCGCACCGTGCAGCGCCTGCAGCTGTCCCAGCGTCTGCGCACGGCCATCGGCCGTGATGCGGAACAGCGGCCACTGGCTGCCGGCCCGCCCGACCTCCCGGCGCAACGCGTACCGCGAGGCCCGCGCCTTGCCGATGCGGACCACCGCATCGCCGGCGGCGGACACAAGCCGCGAGACCGTTGGTTGGCTGACACCCAGAGCCGCACCGATCTGCGCCGCCGTGGCGGTGTCCTGGCGGCGCAGCAAGGCGAGCAGATCGGAAGTCGAGGGCGAATCCATGGCTCGATTGAATAGATCCATGAATAGATAGTCAATTAGTTTGAGTGGCTACATCTATAACAATCAAAGGTTCTTCTCCCGTTTTTCGGCGAATAACGAGGGGATCTTGAATAGATACCAATTGGACAATTTGCCAGGGACACCGACGTCGAAGCGTCCGAATCTGCCGTGCCCGCCAGTGCGGCAACGTCATTGCAGGTCAGGGGCGCGCAGCTGCCCCGGGCGCGGGAAGCGTGGCCAACGCGGCACCCTGCAGGCGACAGGTCGGTCTCCTCATCCTGGAAGTGAGCCCGCCCCCGGTCCGCGCGGCAGATCGCCCAGGTGCTGGAGTAGCGCCTCGGCCACCGCGGCCGGGGCCTCGCGCGCCGGGAAGTGGCCAACGCCCGGCAGCACGACGCGACGATACGTCCCGGTAAAGAAGCGCGCGTCGTTTTCAGACTCCGCCGGCGGGTCGCAGCGATCCTCGCCGCCCTGGATCATGAGGGTCGGCACAGGCAGCGTCTCGATCGCATCGAGCCGCTGCCGGGCAGCCGCGTAGCGGGGATCCAGTGGCTCGGGTCGCCAGCGGCTGCGATAACCGTGCAGCGTGACGGCCACCCAATCAGGGTTGCGGAAACTCTCCGCCGCCTGGTCAAAGGCCTCCTCGTCATACCAGCCCGGCGGACTCCAGCTGGCCCATTGCAGGCGCGCAAAGCCAATGGGGTCGGCAGCGACGGCCGCGGCGCCGCCTTCTGTCGCCATGAACCACTGATACCACCAGCGCTGGCTCTGCTCGAAGGACGCGGGGATCTCGAACCGCCCACGCGACGCATAGCCGATCGCCAGCGAGGCGATGGAGGCCACACGTTCGGGCCAGAGCGCCGCAAGCACATAAGCGGTGCGTCCGCCCCAGTCGTGCCCAACAACCGCGAAGCGCTCCCACCCCAACGCATCGACAAGCGCGATCGCATCGTGCGCAAGCGCCACACCCGTGCCATCGCGCAGCGCGTCTGTTGACCGGAAACGGGTCGGGCCGAAACCGCGCAACCACGGCGCGACCCAGCGATAGCCAGCGGCTTCCAGCGCCGGCGCAACCCTGTCCCAACCATGCGCATCATCCGGCCACCCATGCAGCAACAGCACGGGCATCCCTTCCTCAGGCCCGCCACACACATAGGCGATGTCCAGTAAATCCGTCTTCAGGGTGCGAGTCATCAAGCCTCCACAAGGGGGAATAGGGCGAAACATGGTTGACCGTCGTCGCGCCCATTCGGGCCGCTGCGGTTGTCATTGCAGGGAAGTCTAAAAAGTCGATCCGCTAGCGCGCATGAGGGCTTCCATGCGAACGAATGAACCAGGACACGCTCGCCCGGATTCAATGCGGCGGCGTCCCTCTAGGTGTTTTCGCTGTAAACACCAAGTGGCGTTGCCCTCGCCGATCTCCTGCCGTGCGGGACGGACGCTAAGCAGTCGACCGGCTGCTCAAGACTTTCTCGGTGACATCGAGCATGGCCCTGAGCCGGTCCATGTGCCTGAGATCCTGGTGATATCCGACCCAGATGTCCCGGGTGGGCGGGGTGCCCCGTGTCTCGATGCGCTTGAGCCCCGCGGTGCCGTCGCCGAGCGGGCGCGGCAGCACCGCAAGCCCGCGCCCGCGCAGGCACATCTGCGCCTGCACACTGCGGCTGGTGCTGGTGAAGACACGCGGCGACTCGGGAAACCGCTCGATCAGCCAAGCCACGTCCGGGAAATGGCTCTGCGCGGTGTTCATCAGGATCAGGCCCACGGACGCGGGATCGCGCTTTGTCGCCGCGGCCACGTCCGGCGTTGCGTACAGGCCGTAGTGCATGGTCATCAGGCGTCGCTGGACCAGGTCGGGTTCGCTGAAAGGCACGAGGCGAAAGGCAACGTCGGCCTCGCGGCGGGCAAGGTCCAGGAGGCGATAGCTCGCGATCACTTCCGGCACGACGGCCGGATGAAGCCGCCCCATTTCCACGAAGACCGGCGCCAGGACGAAGGCGGCGAACCAGTCCGCCGACGAGATGCGAAGCAGACCCTCAAGCCTTTCGTGATTGCCCGCCAGGCGACGCTCCATGGAGAGCGCCGAGTGCTCCATGGACTGGGCCAGCGAAAGCACGCGGTCGCCCGCGTCGGTGAGCACCAGGCCGTCCTTGGTCCGGCGCAGGAGTGGCTGCTGGGCTTCCGCTTCGAGCGCCTTGATCCGCCGACCGACCGTGGGATGGCTCACGCCCAGGCGCCGGCCCGCCTCACCCAGGGAGCCCGCGCGTGCGACCGCCAGAAAGATCCTGACATCGCTCCATTCCATCGCCATCAGCCGTTCAAATTTGAACGCGAAATATGCAGGAATGGCAGTGCACAAACAACACTGTTAGTCGCACGATGCCCGCCCCTGCACTGGCGCCTGGCGCTGGCCTGGTCAGTCCGCTGGGCGTGGCGCGTGCCGTGCCTTGACCGCCCTGCTGGGACTTGCGGCCTTCACCGGCCGGTACCGCCGATCCCATCTGGAGTCAGACAACTTGAGCAAGTTAAACGGCAAAGTCGCCTTGGTCACAGGCGCTTCAAAAGGCATTGGTGCGGGGATCGCCCGCCGACTCGCCAGTGACGGGGCGCAGGTCGTCGTCAACTACGCCACCGACAAGCGCGCGGCCGAGCAGGTCGTCGCCGACATCCAAGCCGCAGGTGGGGATGCGATGGCAGTGCAGGCCGATGCCCGCATCCAGTCCGAGGTCCAGGCGCTGGTCCAGGCGACCGTCGAGCGTTTCGGCGGGCTGGATGTGTTGGTGAACAACTCGGGCGTCTATCAGTTCGCCAAGATCGAGGCGAGCACCGAAGCGCTGTACCACCAGCAGTTCGACCTCAATGTGCTCGGGCCGCTGCTCGTCACTGGCGCCGCGGTGCCGCTCCTTCGGCAGGGCGGCAGCATCATCAATATCAGCTCGTTCGTCACCCGCAATCTTCCCGTGGAAAGCGCGATCTACAGCGGCACCAAGGGCGCGATCGACGCGATCACCGGTGTCCTGTCCCGCGAGCTCGGCCCGCGCGGGATTCGCGTCAACGCGGTCAATCCCGGCCTGATCGAGACGGATGGGACCCACGCCGCGGGCGTCATGGGGTCCGACTTCCATGCGTGGAATGTGGCGCAGACGCCGCTGGGGCGCATCGGCCAGGTCGCCGATATCGCATCGATCGTCGCGTTCCTGGCGTCCGAGGACGCGGGCTGGGTGACCGGCGAATGCATCGTCGCCTCCGGCGGCATGCGCTGAGGCGATCGCGCACCGCGGCGCGCAGGGCAAGGTTCCTCCGATGAACAACGCATCCGTCGTCAACCCAGAGGGGGAGAGCCCCGACTCGCGCCGCTGGATGGCCCTGGTCGTCCTGCTGACCGGCACGCTGCTGCCGCCACTGGATTTCTTCATCGTCAATGTCGCGCTTCCGGCGATTCGTGACGACTTGCGCGCCTCGCCAGGCGTGTCCCAGCTGGTGGTGTCGGTGTACGCCACCGCCTATGCGGTCACGCTTGTGCTGGGCGGTCGGCTGGGCGATCTGTTCGGTCGAAAGCGCGCGTTCCTGGCGGGCATGGTCGGCTTTGGCGTGGCGTCTGGCGTGTGCGGGCTGGCGCCCTCGGCCGAGGTCCTCGTCGCAGGCAGGCTGCTGCAGGGCATCTCGGCCGCGGTGATGGCGCCGCAGTCGCTGGCGTTCATTCATGCGCTCTTCCAGGCCAGCGAGAAAAATCGCGCGCTCAGTTGGTACGGGGCCACGTTCGGACTCGCATCGGCCGCGGGCCAGCTCCTGGGCGGCGTGCTGGTGGCGGCAAGCCCGTGGGGTCTTGGCTGGAGGAGCGTCTTCCTGGTCAACCTGCCCGTCATCGCGGTCGCGATTCCCGCCGCGCTCATCCTGCTTCCCGAGCGCAAGGCCTCGAACCCTGGACGCCTGGATCTGGCGGGCGCGGCGCTGCTGGCGTCGGGCCTGATCGCTCTGGTGGTTCCCCTCATCGAGGGACGGGAGCGCGCATGGCCGCTGTGGAGCCTGGGCGCGCTGGCGCTGTCGCCGCTGCTGTTGATGGCCTTCTGGCGCTATCAGAAGGCCTGCGAGCGGACGGGGGCCTCACCGCTGGTCTCCCCGACGGCGCTTTCGTCCCGCGCACTTCGACGCACGCTGCTGGCGACGCTGTTCTTCTATGCACTCGCGGCCTTCTTCCTGATCTTCTCGGTCTATCAGCAAGCGGGGCTGCACCACGGCCCCTTGGCGGCGGGCGTTGCGATTCTGCCGGTTGGCGTGGGACTACTTCTGGGCGCGCTGAGCGGCCCGCGGGTCGCGCGACGACTTCATGCGCGCACGGCCGCGTGCGCAATGAGCCTGGAAGCCGCAGGGCTGACGATCGCGGCGGTGCTGGGGGCAGTCTCCCAGCCTGCATGGCTGCCGGCTCCCCTGCTCCTGATCGGCGTTGGCCAAGGTGTCGCGCACCCTGCGCTGGTCCGGCTCAATGTGGACCAGGTGGAAGCGCAGTGGGCCGGGCTCGCGGCCGGCGTGGTCAGCGCCGTGCTGCAGATCAGCGCCGCCCTGTCGGTCGCCCTGGTGGGCGGCGTGTTCTTCTCGATGGTGCCCGATGGCGCCAGCCCACAAGACGTCGCCAACGGATTCGCGATCGCCTCACTGCTCATCGCCGGCTCGCTCGCCGCCGCAGCTGCCTTGAGCTGGCAAGGCACGCAGGCGGGCGCCTGCCGCGCGCCCACGCCGAACCAACGATGAGCCGCTGCCCTGCGTGTCTCAAGCGCGATTGAAGTCATGACCAGCTCCACGGCCGCTGCGCTGGGGTTCGCCCAAGGCTGAACTTCTGCGATGCCTTCCCTCGCCTTGTCCCTGCCTTGAGGACATGCAAGACGCGCTTTCACGCGCTCGCCTTGACCCCTTGAGCACACTCGAATTTTCCCCATGCGAGGTGCTGCGGTGGCCCGCTCATCGCGTTATGACGCAATTGACTTCACCCCAACCAAAGGGGCCGCGCAGGCGGCAAGCCGCGGCCTGACGTTGAGACAGGCGCACGGACGTGGCGGCACGACAGTGGGTGTTGCGCGCGCACGCGATCTCGCTGCACGAAATACGCTTTCGCCCACGACGATCCGCCGCATGACCTCGTATTTCGCGCGCCACCAGGTCGACAAGCGGGGCAAGGGCTGGGCCGACCGGAAACACCCCTCGGCTGGCTACATCGCGTGGCTCCTGTGGGGTGGCGACGCGGGAAGGCGCTGGGCTGAGCGGATCGAACAGCGCATGCGCAAGGCGGAGGAGCGCTGACATGGCAGCGACCAAGCACGCGCGAAAGGCACCCTGGAAGAAGGCCAGCCCGGCCAAGAAGTCCTCGGGGAGGACACTGTCCAGTGGCCAAAAGGCAGAGGCCAAATCCCGAGCGAAGAAAGCCGGACGGCCTTATCCCAATCTGGTGGACAACATGGTGGTCGCAAAGAAGGCCACCAAGAAATCAGCGAAGAAAGCCACCAAAAAGACGACCAAGAAGACTTCGAAGAAAGCCACCACAAAGGCTTCGAAGAAGACAACCAAGAAAGCGGCCAAACGCGTGGCCAAGCGCACCAGTGGACGCTCGAAGCAGAAGCCATCCGAATAGAGCGCCACTTATTGGCGATCAAGATGTCCATGGGCCGGTGCGGCACGAGCAGCGCGACGCGCTGGGGAACGCCAGGCGGCAAGCCTGGCCGCTTGGCGTCGTCGGATCTCTCGCAGTGCGGTCAGTGGGCGCCACGCTGGGGCATCCGCCCTTCCTGGTGCGTGCCATGCGCATCCACCATGGTCGCACTCGCCGCATTCAAGCCGCGCACTTCGACCGCGCTCCCGTGCGCCTTGAGCTTGAGCACCACGCGATCCAACGCACCCACCGCGCTGATGTCCCAGAAGTGGGCCGCAGAGACATCGATGATCACCTGCGCCGGTGCATGTGCCACATCGAACGCGCTTGCGAACTGGGCCGCCGAGGCGAAGAACACCTGGCCGGAGACGCTGTAGCGACGCGTGTCCCCCTCCTGCGTAATCTCGACCCGCAGCAAGCGCCCCACCTTCCGCGCGAAGAAGAGCGCCGAGAGCAGCACGCCGGTCAGTTCACCCTTGGCCAGGTCATGGGTGGCGACCGTCACGATGACCGTCCCGATCATGACGATCGACGAACTCCTGGGATGGATCCGAAGGTTCGCGAACGAGCTCCAGCTGAAGGTGCCGATCGACACCATGATCATCACCGCCACCAGCGCCGCCATCGGGATCTGTTTGACCAAGGGCGCGCCGTAGACGACCAACAGCAGCAGCACGACCCCGGCCACCAGGGTCGAAAGGCGGCTGCGGCCGCCGGACTTCACGTTGATCACGGACTGGCCGATCATCGCGCAGCCCGCCATGCCGCCGATCAGCCCGGACCCGATGTTGGCCAGCCCTTGCCCGGCGCATTCGCGGTTGCGTTGGCTCGGGGTCTCGGTCATGTCCTCCACGATCTGCGTCGTCATGAGTGTTTCCAGCAGCCCGACGACGGCCAGCGTGGCCGAGGTGGGCAGCAGCAGCCGCAGCGTTTCCCACGTGAGCGGCACGTCGGGGAACAGGAAGTGCGGCAGGCTGTCGGGGAGTTGCCCCTTGTCGCCGACGGTGGGGACGTCGATCTTCAGCCATAGGGTGATGGCGGTCATGACCGCGATGGCGACCAGGGGCGCGGGGATGGCCTTGGTCAGCCGTGGCAGGCCGTAAATGATGGCCAGCGCACCCAGGCAAAGCGGGTAGACCGCCCAGGGCACGTGGATCAGTTCGGGCAGCTGCGCGAGGAAGATCAGGATCGCCAGGGCATTCACAAAGCCGGTGATCACCGAGCGCGAGACGAACCGCATCAGCGAACCGAGTTTCAGCAACCCCGCCACGACCTGCAGCACGCCGGTCAGCAGCGTCGCGGCCAGCAGGTACTGGAGTCCATGGTCGCGAACCAGGTCCACCATCAACAGGGCCATGGCGCCGGTGGCGGCCGAGATCATCGCCGGCCGTCCGCCCGCGACGGCGATGACCACACAGATGCAGAAGGACGCGTAGAGGCCGACCTTGGGGTCGACGCCAGCAATGATCGAAAAGGCGATGGCTTCGGGGATCAGCGCCAGGGCGACCACGGCGCCGGAAAGAATGTCGGCACGCACGTTGCCGAGCCACTGCTGACGCAGCGGGGTATCAAATCGCATAGGGATGACTCCTGCGCTCAGCCAACGGCCGGCGCGATCACAAGGGAAATGCACGAGAAACCTGACCGCATGCGGTGATGCGGCGCGCGAGCGCAATGGGTCAGGGTGGCGTGGTGATCAAGGAGTATCCGGAGCAGTGCGGCAGGACATCGCCGTGCCCCATTCTAACCCAGGCCTGTCTGCGATCGCAGTCCACTCGGGCGTCCGGCGCCTTGTCACGCGCATCGCGGCCGCAGGCCAGGGCCTGCGACCTGGAAACCGCCCTTTGCATCCCGCGCCATGTTTCGGCTCTTGCCACCGATACGCGTTCTTCGCCTGCGGCCTTCGGCAACCGCACCTCACTGCGATGATGTGCTATGACGGGCGCTGACCAGGAGGGCGATCCCCATGCAGACGCACATGCCGATCTTCAACGCACCCGCTCGATGGAGCGCCCGCCCGTGACGCTCGCTGCATGGACGCAGACGCTGGGCGCAGGTCCTTTGCTCGGCATCGCCGCGGGCGCGGTGGCCCTGCTGCTGACGCTCATCATCGTGCTGCGGGTGCACGCCTTCCTGGCCCTGATTCTCGTGTCCCTGCTCACCGCGCTGGCGGCACGTATTCCGCTTGGCGCGATCGTGAACCAGGTCCTGGTCGCCAACTTCGGCAACGCGCTCGGGTCGGTGGCGTTGCTCATCGGGCTGGGCGCCATTCTCGGGCGCCTCATCGAGTCCAGCGGTGGCGCGAAGGCCGCAGCCGATCTCATGGTGCGCATCTTCGGCGAGAAGCGCGCGGCCTTTGCGCTGGGCGTGACCTCCCTGCTGCTCGGGTTCCCGATCTTCTTCGATGCCGGGCTCATCATCATGCTGCCCATCATCTTCGCGGTGGCGCGCAGGATCGGCGGCCAGAACCTCCTGCTGTATGGCTTCAGCGGCATCGCGGCCTTCTCGGTCATGCACGTGTTCCTGCCACCGCACCCCGGCCCGGTTGCGGCCACGGAGTTCTTCGGCGCCAACCTCGGCATCGTGCTGCTGCTCGGCCTGGTGATCGCCTTCCCCACCTGGTACATCTCCGGGTATCTGTGGGGCCGCTTCGTCAACAAGCGCTTCCCCATGATCGTGCCCGCGTTCTTCGGCACGCTCGACGAGGACCAGCCCAAGCATCCCGCCAAGGCCGGCACGGTCATTGCCGTGCTCCTGCTGCCGCTGGTGCTGATCTTCCTCAACACCGGCCTGGCCGCGCTCGCGTCAGTAGGCATCGTCGATGGCGATGCGACCTGGGTCCAGGCGCTCACGCTCATCGGCACCTCGCCCGTGGCGCTGCTGGTGACCGTCCTGGTCGCACTCGTCGTGCTGGGCACCGTGCGCGGCGAAAAAGGCAGCGCGCTGGAGAAGCTGGTCGAAGGCACATTCGGCCCGGTGGCGTCGGTCATCCTCATCACCGGCGCCGGCGGCATGTTCGGCGGGGTGCTGCGCGCGTCCGGGATCGGCAACGCGCTGGCGGGCGTCCTGTCCGACCTGGGCCTGCCCGTCATCCTGGCGACCTACCTGATCGCCGTCATGCTGCGCGTGGCCCAGGGCTCGGCCACGGTCGCCCTGGTCACCACCGCGGGCCTGATGGCACCAGCGGTGATCGGCGGCGGCTTCAGCACCCTCCAGACCGCTGCGATCACGCTCGCCGCCGCCGCCGGCTCGGTCTGTGCCAGCCATGTCAACGACTCGGGCTTCTGGCTGGTCGGACGCCTGGTGGGCATGGACGTCAAGACCACCCTGAAGACCTGGACCGTCCAGCAAACCATCGAATCGCTGGTCGCCTTCGCGCTGGTGCTGGTGGTCTACCTGGTTTTCTGAGGACGCTCGATTGGCACGAAGGGAACGTGCACGCGCGCGCCCCGTACAGCCTGCACTGATGTCGTGATTGGCCTGGACAGGGAACGACCGCGACCCATGCAGGCGCCTACATCCCAGATGGCACGCAGCTGATCTTCGCCCTACGCGGCGGCTGGCGACCCGCTGCTTCCACGCTTGCGCAGGCTCGGCGTGCGCCACCATCGCACTGGACTTACAAACCTAGAAGAGCAACTGGGCCCACAGTCCGACGTAGTGCGAATCCTTGCCGCCTGCCTGCAGCAGCGCTTCTCCTGCATCGACGTGGGTGTAGTAGAAGTGCAGGTTCAGGAACCGGTTCGCCCGCCAATCGACCACGGCATTGGCATTGGTCGCCACATGCCGGGCGCTGCCGTTGACTGGTCCATAGGGCGCGCTGCTAGGAAGAAAGTAAATGCCGTCCTTGGTGCTGGTCCTGTAGAGGACATCCAGGTTGGCGCTGACCCGCACCGTCGGGGTGGCCTGGATCGACACCACCGGGGAGATGTCCGACAGGTTCATCATCGTAAAGAAGCCCGAGTCGGTGTAGACAAAAGCTCCCGGCGAAGGAGGAGAGAAGGTCTCCAGGCGGCCGTCGTTGCGGTCCCGGTCGCCACTGAAGGCATTGGCCTTCAGGCCCAGTCGCGGCTTGAGCGACGCCTGGCCGAAGGTGTAGCCGGCGTCGAACATCGCGCCCCACGCGCGTGCACTCAGTCCATTCGTATTGCCGAACTGATAGATGCCCTCCACGTCGTAGTCCCAAGGAGATCCCTTGCGCCACATGCGCACGCCCAGGCTGTTGCGGCGCTCGGGACCGGCGACATTGGAATAGCGCGCCACCTCGCGCGACACGCTATAGCCATACACGTCGAAGTTGATGCCCTGGGCACCCTTGGGTGAAAAGCTCGCGTAGACGCCGGAGAAGCTGCGCGAGGTGTCGCCGCGATCATCGAACCGTCCCGGACGAAGCTCCATCGGCCGGACCGAGAAGGCATCCACGCGCACACTGTCGGTGCGGTAGGTCGCCCGAAGGCCCTGGTAGCTGTAGCGCTTGTTCACCCCCTCGCGCAGGGCGACGATCCTGCCGCTGCCCAGTGGCATCACGAATCGACCGGGCCGCAGGGTCAGCGCGCCCTTTCCGAGCTTGAAGGTCGCGTCGAAGAAGGCCTGCTGCACGTCCAGCTCGCCGCGGTTGGGAGGCGTGACGGATTCAGCGCCGTATTCCCGGTCGTCGCCAAGTTCGACAAAGGCCCGGAAGCTGCGGGAGAGGTGCAGATCGGCCGATAGGCGGATACGTTGCTGGAGCATGCTGTTGCCATCGGCCGGTCGAACTCCCAATTGGGCATGGTCCATGTCCAAGTACTGATAGCGCAGCTCGCCGCCAAGCGAAAGATAGCGCTGGGGACTGTCTCCAAGCGGGATGTAGCGCATCTTTTCCCAGAGCGTATCGCGCTGGGACGCATCGGCCAGGTAGCTGAAATCGTTGAGCCACGCAATCGTATGCACTGGCGCATCGACCGCCGCTGGCGCCGCGGCGCTCGCGCCCTGTATCGATGCGGCGATCAGGACCGCGGGCAACGTGTACCGGCACTTCATGGATGGCTTTTCATGTTCCATAGAACCCCCTTCAGCAGCTTGGCTGCCGTCACATAGGCTTGAATGAGGGGAGCAGCGCTCCCCGATGGGCGTTGGTCAGGCCAGGCGTGGGAACAACGCCGCGGCGTTGTCGCGCAGGACCTTGGAGCGCAGTTCGCCCGCAAGCAGCGGCGTCTCATCGAGCTGCCTGGAACAGCGCTGGACCACCGGATCCGGCGTGAATGGCCAGTCACTGCCATAGTGGAGGCGGTCCGGATCGGCGATCTGCAGCAGTGCTCCCAGCAGGCGCGGCACGGGATAGCCGGCCAGGTCGTAGTGCATGCGGCGCATCAGGGACATGACGTGCTCGGGATCCAGAGGCTTGGGGAGCCCCAGTGCCGGTGACAGGCCGACGATGCGGTCGATGAGGACCGGCATCATGGCGCCTGCGTGCGGCACGATAAGGCGGATATCCGGATAACGCTCCAGGGTGCCCTTAAGGATCAGGTTGGTCACCGCACGACTGGTCTCGAACATGAATTCCATCATCGGACGCGGATAGTCCAGTCCGCCGTTGGTGCAGCAGGCGCAGTCGGGCGAGGTCGGATGCAGGAAGAGCACGGCCTTGCGGCGGTTGAGCGCGTCGAAGACCGGGTCCAGCCGCGGGTCGCCGGGATAAATGCCCTTGTGGTTGCTTTCCATGACGATGCCATCGGCATGCAGCACGTCCATCGCGTAGTCCAGCTCGGCCAGGGAGCCATCGATATCGGGCAGCGGCAACGAGGCGAACAGGCCGAAGCGCTTGGGATGGTCGTGCACGGCCTGCGCGCCTTCCTCGTTGACCAACCGCGCAAGCTTGCGTGCCGCCGCGTCGTCTCCGAAATGCACGCCTGGCGAAGAGATGGACAGCAGGGCCGAGGCGATGCCGAACTTGTCCATCGCCGCCAGCGCACGGCCCACGTTCCAGTCGGGCAGGCCTGGCATGCCATCGGGCTTGCTGTGCCCCGCAGCCGCTGCCTGCCGGCGATATTCCGCCGGCAGATAATGGGCGTGGACATCGATGCGGCCAATCGAGGCCGGTGGCTCGCCGCTGGCCCCGGTGGTACCGGATTTGGTCGACCCGGACTGCGCGACACCCGCGGGAATGACGCCGGCGAGTGCAACGCCGGCAAGGCCGGCGAACACCTTGCGGCGCCCCGCATCGAGCGGCCCGAGCGAGGTTGAAGCCTGGCTTTCGACGGGCGGTGCATCACCGGGGTGTTGATCGAGGTCTTTCATACTTCCCTCCCATGTTGTCGAGCGATCAGCAGGACGCTCTTGTTGAGGCGGCCACATGCCGCTCCGAATGTCGGCTTCGACCGAAGGTCCGGGCATGCCCCGGTGCAATTCAAATCAAGGCAACGGACTGCATGCCGCTGAGGTCCTCACGGCTGACCCCCACGGCGAGCTCGACCAGCTTCAGGCCTTCAGAGGTGATGTCGAACACGCCCAGGTCGGTGATGACCCGATCGACCACGCCCACGCCAGTCAGGGGCAGATCGCACTGGGGCAGCAGCTTGTGGCTGCCGTCCTTGGCGACGTGCTCCATGATCACCACGACGCGCTTGACGCCGGCGACCAAGTCCATCGCCCCGCCCATGCCCTTGACCATCTTGCCCGGCACCATCCAGTTGGCCAGGTCACCCTTGTCGGTGACCTGCATGGCGCCCAGGATCGCCAGGTCAATGTGCCCGCCACGGATCATCGCGAACGAGTCGTGGCTGCCGAAGAAGCTCGCGCCCTTGCGCGCGGTCACGGTCTGCTTGCCGGCATTGATCAGGTCGGGATCGACCTCGTCTTCGGTCGGGAACGGGCCAATGCCGAGCAGGCCGTTCTCCGACTGCAGCCACACGTCCACACCCTCAGGGATGTAGTTGGCCACCAGGGTGGGCAGGCCGATGCCCAGGTTGACGTAGGCGCCATCGGTCAGTTCCTGCGCGGCGCGCGCGGCCATCTGTTCGCGGGTCCAGGCCATCTTGAGTCCTCTGAGTGTGTGAAATCCATCAGCCATCCCTGGCGAAACAGCGTCGCGTCACCGAACCCCAGCCCGGCCATCCATGGCCGGACGTCCGCAGGCGCAGCCAATGCCTGATGGCATCGGCTCAGCGCACCTACCGACCCTCGCGCACGGTGCGCTGTTCGATGCGCTTTTCCGGATGCGCGTTCAACACGATGCGGTCCACGTAGATGCCCGGCAGATGCACGTGATCCGGATCGAGCTCACCGACCTCGACGGTCTCTTCCACTTCGGCCACGCAGACCTTGCCGGCCATCGCGCAGGCGGGATTGAAGTTGCGCGCGGTCTTGTCGAACACCAGGTTGCCGGCGGTGTCGGCCTTGGCCGCCTTGACCAGGGCCAGGTCCGCCTTGAGCGCGGTCTCCAGCACGTAGTGCTTGCCGTTGAACTCACGGGTTTCCTTGCCTTCGGCAATCACCGTGCCGTAGCCGGTGGCGGTGAAGAAGGCCGGGATGCCCGCGCCACCGGCGCGCAGGCGCTCGGCCAGCGTGCCCTGGGGATTGAATTCCAGCTCCAGCTCGCCGGCCAGGAACTGGCGCTCGAACTCCTTGTTCTCGCCCACGTAGGATGAAATCATCTTGCGGATCTGGCGGGTGGCCAGCAGCTGGCCCAGGCCGAAGCCGTCGACGCCGGCGTTGTTGGAAATGACCGTCAGGCCCTTGACCCCGGTGTCGCGCAAGGCGGCGATCAACGCCTCGGGGATGCCGCACAGGCCGAATCCACCGACCGCCAGGGTCTGGCCATCGGCGGTGATGTCGGCCAGGGCGGTCGCGGCATCGGGACGGAGCTTGCCGGTGGATCCGGCAGCGGGACGCTTTTCACTCATGACGGGTTTTCACTCTTCTCTTTCAAAGCGGTGCGGCAAACTTCCGCGACGTCCGGTCGTCGGCGCTGCGGTTCTCGATTGAGCATTCCCGCTGCCGGCCCAGGGAGCTTGGTGGTGTTCGGGACGGGACTTCAGTTCGGGCCCAGCGCATGGATGCGGCCGACGTCCCCGTCGCGACCAACACTTGTCCCTCACTTGGTCATCGATCAGCTGCCTGTGGTGATCGCCACTCAAGCCACGCGATCGAACGTCGACCTCCCGTTGGACGCCGCCTTCGGTGCCCAATCTGCTGGAATTCAGGCAAAGCGCCCTCGCGGCCGCCGTGGCGACCAGTGCATGCTTGAACATGGACATCTCCGAGCTGTCTGGTGGCCGCCGTCGGTCGCTTCGTTCGAAGGCGGGGTGTTGCGTGCGTTTTACGAAAGCGCGCCGATGACCTTGGGCGGTGCGGGCGCGGGCGCGGTTTCCTTCAGGAAGATCACCACGCCGATTCCCAGGATGAGCCCCCCGATGGCCAGCCAGGGGATGTACTGGATGCCATACCCGGCGGCGATGTAGCCACCGATCGCAGGGGCGATGCCGCCGCCGAAGATTTCGCCAACGCCCACGACCGCGCCGGAGGCCGACGCACGCAGTTCGGCCGGGACCGCTTCGGCGGTGAGCGGCCCCACCGTGAGGCAGATCAGCGCGAAGTTGAAGAAGCACGTCCCGAAGAGCAGCCCGAACAGGCGCAGCGGGTCGGCTCCGGTCTGGATCAATGCGATCATGAAGCCGATCGCCGCCAGCACCGACACCAGCATCACCGGCTTGCGGCCCAGCCTGTCCGACAGCGCCGGCATCACGATGGTCCCCAAGGTCGCCCCGAAGCCCAGGGCGGACATCACCAGGCCCATCTGCTGCAGCGTCAGGTGCAGATGGTCCATCAAGTAGTTCGGCATCAGCGCGCTGCTCACCATCAGGCAGGTCAGCCAGCACAGCATTCCCAGCATGTTGAGCGGGACGTTGCGATAGCGCAGGATCTCATTCCACCTCGGAGGCGCCCCGTGCATCGCCGGCAGTCGCGCATCGACGGTCTGCAGGCGTCGTTCGGCGGATTCGCGCAAGGTCTTGCGCAGCAACAGGGCCACGATCAGGCCAGGCACCGAGACCAGGAAGAAGATCCAGCGCCAGTCCATGACCCGCAGCTGGGTGACGATGATGGGGGCGATGGCCAGCCCGAACAGTGGCATGGCGGCCTGCTGGAGCCCCAGGTTCAGGCCATGGCGCGTGGGCTTGGAGGCTTCCAGCGTTGCGGTGATGCTGGGCGGGGTGTAGGCACCTTCGGCGAAGCCGAGCAGCGCACGGATGATGAGCAGGCCCACCAGGCCATGCACCAGCCCGCTGAAGCCGGCCAGCAGTGAAAACGCCACCATCGACCAGACCACGACCCGGATGCGCCCGACGCGGTCGGCGAGCCTTCCCATGAACAGCGAAGCGATGCCCCAGGTGATGGCAAGAATGCCGGTGATATGGCCGAGGTCGGCATATCCCAGGTGCAGCTCCTTCATCATCACCGGGAACATCGGCAGGATCAGGAACCGATCCACGCCGACCAGCCCGAATCCCAGTGCCAGCAGAACGACGGCCTTCCACTCGTAACGCGTATCCCACTCGCCTTGATTGTCCACGTCGTGCCCTCCCCGGGGCTGTAACGCGTTGGAGGTTCGATCAACCCGCCATGTGCAACGGATGGGCGCTCCCGGCCTGCCTGACCATCACGCCACGCCGGCGCAGGTCATTGGTCAGATCCTCGATGAGCGCGCCGATGCCTGCCGGTTCCGAAGCGGTCCCATAGATGTAGAAGTCAGGCCGGATCAGGATCGCGGCCAGGGCATGGGTCTTCAGGAAGTCGGCATATTTGCCGTCGACATCGACGATCGCGCCTGCCGCTTGATCCGATCCCTCGGCGTCGATCCACACCGTGCGCAAACCCAGCGAAGCGGCAACCTCGTGCTGCTCCGGCGATAGCGCACGCAATGGATCGCGCACGCTCGTCAGCAACACCCAGCCCAGGCCGACCAGATCGTCGAACCTGCCGACGTGGCCCAACCTACGGACCATGCCATGTGGCGAGAGCTTCCCGGCCAACGGCTCCAGCGCGCCGTCTGCGTCCTTCCGCAGGACACCATCGGTCAAGGAAGGGAACGGCGGCGGCGGCGGAGCGGAGCGGTCGAAGAACGCCGCGTCGCGTCGCGCCGCTTCCTCCTTGTCGGGGATGCAGATCACCTTGCCCAGGTACATGGACAGATCGATGATGTCGCTCGCATGCGGACGTCGTTCTTCCTGATAGGTGTCCAGCAGTCGATCGTCGGACTTTCCGTCGAGGATGAGGTCGAGCTTCCACGCCAGGTTCCATCCATCGCGCAGTCCGGCGCACATGCCCTGGCCCATGAAGGGCGGCATG
This sequence comes from Pseudoxanthomonas sp. JBR18, assembly GCF_028198165.1. NCBI lineage: Bacteria > Pseudomonadati > Pseudomonadota > Gammaproteobacteria > Lysobacterales > Lysobacteraceae > Pseudoxanthomonas > Pseudoxanthomonas sp. JBR18. The sequence continues at coordinate 2,216,038 of NZ_CP116339.1, read as the reverse complement.
ACATGCGCCGCATCGCCGGCGATCAGCAGGCGACGTTCGCGCCACTTGCTGGCGATCAGGGACCTGAAGGTATAGACCTTGTGCCTGACCATCTGCGCCTGGTCCGGCGTGACCCACGGCTTGAGCAGCGCCCACGCCGTGGCCTCATTCTCGATGTCCTGCACCGATTCATGCGGAAGGCGCATGAACTCCCACCGACGGAAGTACTGCCCGTCGCGGACCCCGGCCGGCACGATCGTCGTCGGCCTTTCCGGGTTGCAATACTGAGCAGCGGGCGGAATGTCCAGCGTGACGCCTGGGTTGGGGAGGATATCGATGACAAGCCAATCGGCCTGGAAACCGCGGTCTTCCTGCGCGCTGCCGATGCTGCGGCGGGTCAGGCTGTTGGCACCATCGGCACCCACCAGGTAGCGCCCGCGCCAGGTGCGCGACTCGCCGGTCTGCATGTCGCGGGCCACCAGGTAGGCCGAGTCGTCATCCTGCCCCACCTCGGTCGCCTCCCAGCCGAGGTTGACGTCCACGGTCTGCTGCTCGGAGACGGCCACATCGAACATCGCTTCCAGCGTCGGCTGGTGGATGAAGTTCACTTCGGTCCCGCCCGAGATCGATTCCGCGGACCAGTCGATGGACAGCAGCTCCTTCCATTGCGCATTGAACCAACGGTACGGCGGGGCCGGATGGCTGACGGCCGGCAGCTTGTCGCGCAGCCCGATGTCGCTGAGCATGCGGAACATCTCGTGATCGATGCATACCGCACGCGGCAAGGGATAACGTTCCTGCCAGCGCTCGACGATCGCCACGCTCCTGCCCTGCCGCCCCAGCATGATGGCCAGCGCCTGGCTGACCGGCCCGTAGCCCACGATGACGACGTCGTACATGCTCAAAGACCTTTCTCGTTCGAAACCGGGGAAACCTCTGCAATCGCAGGCAGGGCGTCATCGCCAGCGCGCGATTGATCGGGGTGGATCTCGGTATTGGTGATGAAGTTGGGCAGCGGCACCGGCCCCCACAGATATAGGGAGTCTTCCGGGGGATAGTTCCCGCCCGGCCAGACATGGCCCGCGGGCACATAGTCGATGTGTGCCGAGTACTCGCAGAAAGAACCCCAGGGGTCCTGTACATAGCAGAAGTAGTTGGAGCCAAGGACGTGGCGGCCGGGGCCCCACACGCGGTCGTATCCCGCCTCCTGCATCTGCATCCAGCCCAGACCGACATCCTCGAAGCCGGGCACGTCCCAGGAAGCATGATGCCAGCCGCGTCCGTGGGACTTGGCGAAAGCCAGCAGGTGATGGTCGCTGCCGTGGCGCCCATGCATGAAAGCGATGATGCCCTCGGACTTGTCGGAAAGACCAAGGCCGAACGTGCTTTCGTAGAAGCGGACCTGGGCTTCGACATCCCTGGCGAACAGCAGGATATGTGACAGCCGCGTCGGCTCGACGCGCTGCCTTGCGGTGCGGTCGATGACGCCGCGGTCTGCATTGGCACGCGGCGGCGGGCGCTCCGGATCGCGCGCATCAGTCGTGGTCTTGGGCCCAACGCGGAGTTGGAGCAGATTCCCTTCGGGATCCTGGAACCAGGCGCCGTCCTGGTGGGTCGCTTGCGGATGGGCATCCGCGCGCCGTGCGCCACCGGCGATGACCTGCTCCACCAGGGCATCGAAATCCGCCGCGTAGCAATTGAGCGCCAGATAACCGAGCTGCTTGAAATCGCCCGGCAGGATCTTCGCCCAGACATGGTCACTGGAGGCCGCACGCAGCATCAGGGCCCCGTCCTGGCGATTCACGCGCAGGCCGAACGCGGAGAAGAATCCCTCGGCTGCGTCCAGGTCGGGGACGACCAGAGCGAAATGATCGATCGAATGGACGGCCAGCCTGGAGGCGGGCGCTAGCGATGCATTCACGGCGTTTCCCTCCCAGGAACCATGTGAAGTCGTAACCGAATTTTCCCCGACCCGCGCCCATCCTGCGGGCGCGCACGACGCCTAGGCGGCGCGCTGGCTGCCTGCGTCTTCCGTTGCCACGTCGTTGGCGTTGCGGATCGGATTGATCAGCGTCTGGAACCCATCGACCTCGACCTCGCAGACATCGCCGTGCTTCATCCAGACCGGTGGTGTGCGCGCAAGTCCGACGCCTGCAGGCGTGCCGGTCACAATCACGTCGCCAGGTTCGAGCGTGAATGCCTCGCTCAGCGTTTCGATCAGCGTCGGAATGTCGAACACCATGTCGTCGGTGGAGGCTTCCTGCATGACCTGGCCATTGAGTTTGGTGCGCAACATCAGGCCACGGGCCCCAGGCGGCAGTTCATCGGCAGTGACGAACTCGGGACCGAACGCGCCGGTGTCGTCGAAATTCTTGCCGACCGTCCACTGTGGCGATTTGAACTGGTAATCGCGTATCGAAGCGTCGTTGAACAGCGCATAGCCCACAACATGGTCCAACGCATCGGCCTTACTGATGTTGCGTCCGCGCTTGCCGATGATCGCAGCCAACTCGCCCTCGTAATCCAGTTGGTCTGAGGCGGCCGGACGAATGATGGGGGCGCCGTGGCCGATCAGGCTTGAGGCGAAGCGAGCAAAGACCGTGGGGTACTCCTGCGGTTTGAAGCCGCTTTCGTTGGTGTGATCGGCGTAATTGAGGCCGATACAGATGATTTTCGGCGGTCGCGACACCGGCGGCAGGTAGGACACCGCGTCCGGCTGCACTTTTTCGCCCTCCTTGAGCAGGACGCGACCCGCTTCGGCCAGGACCCGGGCGTCGCCGGTGGCGATCAGCAGGTTCAGGTCTCCCGGGTAGGACGGGGCGTGCTTAAGGAGCCCGCGGTAGGAGCCGTCCTCGTGCCGGGCGGCCAAGCCGACGCCCTGGGCGTTTCTGTAGGCAATGAACCGCATATCCAGCCCTCCCGTGAATGGAATCGTAGAGTGAACTCGCAAAATCGACTTGTCAACTAAAAATATATTTTATTACGAATCATAGGTTGCCCCTGGCGGACGACATACACTCTCCGCATGAACGCCCGCATCGCCCGCGCCTCTTCCAGCCTGACCGAACAGGCTTACCAGGACCTGCGCGCCGATCTGCTGGCCTGCCGCATCGCCCCGGGCGAGCGACTGAAGATTTCTGACATGGCGGTGCAGCGAGGCGTCAGCCTGGGCGCCATCAGGGAGGCGCTCGCGCGCCTGAGCTCCGACGGCCTGGTGATCAACGAGCCCCAGCGCGGTTTCCGTGCCGCACCGCTGTCGGCCGACCAACTGCGTGACCTCACCGAAGTGCGCGTTCACATCGAGGGAATGTGCCTGAGGCGCGCGATCGAGATCGGCGATGTGGCCTGGGAGTCTCGGCTTGTCGCGGCCTTTCATCGGCTGGTGCGCACCGCCAAGCGCGAACCGGCCGACCCAAGGCGGATGAACGACCTGTGGAGTGCGGTCCATGAGGAGTTCCATGAGGCGCTGGTGTCGGCCTGCGACAGTCCCACGCTCAACCAGATCCGTCGCCAGTTGTATGCACAGAGCGAGCGCTATCGGCGGCTTTCCCTTCCCCTCGCCGAATTCGATCGTGACCTGGATGGCGAGCATCGCGCCATGCTCGATGCTGCATTGGGCAAGCGCGCAGACGAAGCCGTGCGCCTGATGTCCGAGCACCTTGAAGAAACAACCGCGATCCTCCTGTCCGCCGGCTCGTCGCTCGCTTCGCAGCAGGCACCTGATCCGACGTGATGGAGCGGGCACCGCTGGCCCAGGGTTCCGCCAGCTCATGCGCCCCCTCGATTCACTTGGCTGAGAAGAAGGCGGCTGGCAGCGGCCTCATCTCCCATCGCCATGCACGCCGTGATTGCGCGCGCGCGTCCGCCGGTAGCCGCCTAGAGTCGAACCAAAGGCCCCCTGCCTAGGCAGCCTGTGCTCATTCACAATAGCGCCGTCGCCAACCCCTGAGGTCCCGACCGGTCGGTAGACTGCCTGAGGGGTGGCCGAGAGCCATGAAAACAACGAGCGCAGCATGACCGACCCGTACGACATGCCCCTGGGCGCCGGCTCCGACACTGAGCGCGTCAAGATGGCGGTGGCCGCTGGCGCGATCGTGGGCACCTGGATCTGGGATTTGGCCAGCGACGGGCTGGTCATCGACGAGGCCTTGGCGTGCGCGTGGAGGCTGGATCCCGCACTCGCCAACCGTCCGGCCAAGCTCGAACAGGTCATGGAAGCGGTGCATCCCGACGATCGACACGGACTGGCTGCAGCCGTCGATGAGGCGCTTCGCCGCGGCGGCCGTTATGCCTGGCAGTACCGCGCGCATGGCAAGGACGGTGGATACCGCTGGTACGAGTCCATTGGCCGGGTCGAACTGGACGCAAGCGGCCAGGCACGCCGCTTCTCCGGTGTCGTGATCGACATCGATGACCGCCGGCGCGATGAAAGCGAGCGTGATCATGCAGAAGCACTGCTGCGCTCGTGTGTCGAAGCAGCGCCAGGCGTGGTCTATGCCAAGGACCTGAAGGGACGGCTCCTGGTCGGAAACCGGGGGACCAGCGAACTGCTCGGTCTTGCCCCTGAAGCCTATATCGGTCGCACCGATGCCGAGCTTCTGGGCGACTCGGCCCAGGCCGCCAAGATCATGGCAACCGACCAACGCATCATGCGCACCGGCCGCGCCGAGCAGCTCGAAGAGGAAGTGAGCTTCCCGGACGGCAAGCACGCCTATTGGCTGTCCACCAAAGCGCCCTTGCGCAATCCCGCTGGCGAGATCATTGGCCTGGTGGGCACATCGCTGGACGTGACCGATCGCCGGCTCATGGAGTTACGTCAGCAGGAGATCATGGAGCGCTACCGGCTGGCAGCCCAGGCCACCAACGATGCCATCTGGGATTGGCATATCGAGGATGGCCAGGTGATCTGGAACGAGGCCCTGACCGCCCTGTTCGGCCACCCGCACGCCGAGGCCGACGCGCAATGGTGGCTGGATCACATCCACCCCGATGATCGCGGGCGTATCGACGCGGACATCCATGCGGTGATCAATGGACCCGACTCGGCCTGGATCGGGGAGTATCGGTTCCGCCGGCAGGATGGGAGCTTTGCGACGGTGCTGGACCGGGGCACTGTCTTGCGTGACGCCGCCGGTGCGCCGGTGCGGATGATCGGCGCGATGCAGGACCTCTCGGCGCGCAAGGCGGCAGAGCGGGCCTTGGCCGAAAGCGAGGAGCGGCTGCGCTTGGCGACCGAAGCTGGCGACATGGGCTTCTGGGATGTCGACCTGACGCAGGACCTGCTGATCTGGCCGGCCAGGACCAAGGCGATGTTCGGGATTTCTCCGCACGTGGAGGTCTCCCTGCGCGATTTCTACGAAGGCCTTCATCCTGAGGATCGCGCTGCCACCAGCGAGGCCTTCCTCGCGGCCGCTGACCCCGCCAGGCGGGCCTTTTATGACGTCGAGTACCGAACGGTCGGCAAGGAAGACGGGATCATCCGTTGGGTCGCGGCCAAGGGGCGCGGCGTGTTCGAGGCAGGCGTGTGCACGCGTGTGGTCGGGGTGGTGGTGGACATCACCGCCAAGAAGACCGCGGAAATGCGACTACAGGAGCTCAATGAGCAGTTGGAGAGCCGCATCCGCTCGGAGGTTGCCGAGCGGATGCGAGTCGAAAGCGCGCTTCGGCAAAGCCAGAAGATGGAGGCGGTGGGCCAGCTGACAGGCGGCATCGCGCATGATTTCAACAACATGCTCACCTCGGTGATCGGCCCCTTGGACATGCTCGACATGACCATAGGTGAAAGCGATCCACGTGCCAGACGCTTCATCAACATGGCCCTGGAAGGCGCGCGCCGGGCCGCGCAGCTCACCCAGCGCCTGCTCGCGTTTTCCAGGCAACAGCCGCTGCAGCCCGAGCCGGTCAATGTGGGCCACCTGCTGGAGGGCATGTCCGATCTGCTCGCCCACTCGCTTGGCGGCGCGGTGAGCCTGCAGATTTGCCAGAGCCCGGACCTTTGGTGGTCGCGCACCGATGCCAACCAGCTCGAGAACGCAGTCCTCAACCTGGCGGTCAATGGGCGCGACGCAATGGAAGGCGCAGGACGCCTGACCATCCGGGCGTCTAATCTGGAGGTGACGGACGCCACCACCAGCGAGGCACTGGACCTGCCCATGGGCCAATACGTCGCCATCGAGGTGTCCGACACCGGCACGGGCATGTCGCCGGAAGTGCGCGCGCAGGCGTTCGATCCGTTCTTCACCACAAAGAAGGTCGGACGGGGCACCGGGCTTGGTCTGTCCCAGGTGTACGGCTTCGTTCAACAATGCGCCGGCCATATCCGGATCTGCTCCGAGCTGGGCCACGGAACGTCCGTGACGATCTACCTGCCCCGCCTGCTGACAGAAGCCCAGCAGGCCGACCAGCCCGACTTTGTCGCTCCGACGGCGATCCGAGGAGGCCAGGAACTGATCGTGCTCGTCGACGACGAGCCAGCGGTGCGGGAGTTCACGCGCGAAGCGCTCGCGGCGTTGGACTACCGGGTCATCGCATGCAGCGGCGCCGCCGAAGCGCTGCAGGCGCTCGATGCGCACGATGATGTCGCGCTGCTCTTCACCGACGTGGTGATGCCCGACGTCAACGGCCCGCAGCTTGCCGAGCAGGCGCGTCAGCGAATCCCCGGGTTGAAGGTGCTGTTCGCCAGCGGCTACACCCGCCAGGACACGCTGCTCAGCGGCGTGATACGCGAGGATGTCTATCTGCTCGGAAAGCCTTTCACCGTTGAACAGCTCGCAAAGCGGGTGCGTGCCGTGTTGGACAGCGTGGCCTGAATCGCATCCATCCGGTCACTCGATCACCAGCCAAGGACAGCCATTGCGACTTCCGTGGCTCACCAGACAGTGGCTCGCCTTTCCAGTCCAGCAAGCGATGTTCGCCGCATCCCATTTCGACCATCAGAACGTTCGCCAGCCCTTGGACGCTCTCTTCGATACTGACGTCCGCTTCGACCTTGCCGTCGAGCGCTCGCATCGCCGTGGTCGCCCATCAAAGCGAAGCCACAACGCTTCTGCGGCCCCAGGGCACCCAGCGACCGAGAAATGAAGAGGTGCGCGTGACGACGCCTTCAACCCGCACAATCGCTTCCATGTGATCTGAAGAAGTCCAACAGCGTGCCTGGACTGCCGGCCCCCAACATGGTGTCCGTGAGCTTCAGCGCTTCGGCCGCTTCCTGTGCGCCTCTTGCGAACATGGCCTGCTCGTATGTGTCGAGCGCGGCTTCCGGCGCGCCTGGGTGAAGCGCAATCGCCTCGGCGAGTTCGGCGCCACCCAACATGGCCAGATTGGCACCCTCACCAGAAGGGATCATCAGGTGTGCCGCATCGCCCAGCAGGGTGACACCTTTGACCCGGTCCCAGCGATGCCCGACCGGCAACGCATGGATCAGCCTGATCACAGGCTCGGCCTGGCTGTCGGTGATGAGCGCAGTCAACGCAGGCGACCATCCGTCGAACTCGTTGACCACGCGCAGGGCGGCCGTTCTGGCATCGAGGTCGGCTAGCCGCTCGACCCATGCCAACGGCCGCTGCAGTTGCACGTAGGTGTGCAGGACATCGCCGGGTTCGGCATGCGCGAGGATGCCCTTGCCCGGCTCGACCGCAAACAGCGCGCCTTGACCGACCGCCTGCGCGGACGCTGGACGATGCCGCTTGCTGTTGGACATCCAGGTCTCAAAGAACATCAGTCCGGCATAGGCGGGCGTGGCGCTGGACAGCAGCGGGCGCACCTTGGACCAAGCACCATCGGCACCGACCAGCAGCGTGGTCTCGACCGAAGCACCATGTGCGAATTCGAGGCGATGGCACCCCTCCCCGAGCGAAGCCACCGCGGTGAGCTTGTGGCCCCAGCGCACCGTGCCATCCGGCAGCGCGTCCAGCAGCAGCTGGCGCAGCGCGCCGCGCGGCACCTCGGGCCTGCCGCCGGCACCATCGTCGGCTTCCTCGTACAACACTCCTGCGTGCCGATCCAGCACTCGCACCGCCTCGCCCCCGGGATGGATGATCCGCCGGAAGGCCTCAAGCAAGCCTGCGGCCTCGAGGGCGCGCTGTCCGTTGTGCGTGTGGATATCGAGCATGCCGCCCTGGGGACGCGCATCGCTGGACGCCTCGGCTTCGTAGACCGTCGCGGCGATGCCGTGCACGTGCAGGACGCGCGCCAGCGTCAGGCCGCCAAGCCCTGCGCCGACGATCGCGATGCCGTTGTCCATGCCTTGCCTCCACTTCAAAGTGACGGCCCGAATGGAACGCCATTCCACAATCGTGGAACCACATTCCATTTGTGTCAAGATGGCGCCATGAGCAAGACCCCATCAGGCCGCCGCAAGGAATCCGCGCTCTCGCGCGAGCGCATCGTCGCCGAGGCGGTCGCGCTGCTAGACGAGGGCGGCGAGCCGGGACTGACCTTCCGCGCCCTGGCCGATCGACTGGCCACCGGCGCAGGCGCGATCTACTGGCACATCGACGACAAGCGCGACCTGCTGATCGCCGCGTGCGACGCCATCATCGCCAGCGCCGTCGACGCGCCCGCCTCGAAGACCATGCCCGAAAACAGGATCCGCACCATCGCCGGGCGCCTGTTCGACGCCATGGACGCGCATCCGTGGATTGGGGGTGCCCTGACCCAGGCGGGCGGCACGCTGCCGGCGGTCCGCATCCTGGAATCGCTGGGCCAGCAGGTACAGGCACTCGGCGTGCCGCAGAAGCAGCAGTGGTCCACGACGTCCGCGCTGATGAGCTACATCACCGGCGTGGGCGGGGAGAACGCCGCGCACTCGCAACTGGCACGCAAGCAGGGATTCGACCGCACCAGCCTGCTGACGGAAATGTCGCAGACCTGGGCGGCGCTGGATGCCCGGGCATTCCCGTTCACCCGGCAGGTGTCCGCACAACTGCCCGCGCACGATGACCGGGCAGATTTCCTGGCCGGGATCGACTTGATCCTGCGCGGCATCAGCGCCTCGGCGCAGCGCCATCGCCGATAAAACGAAGCGCGCAGAGACACATCGCCGCTTGGTAATGGAGGGCATCGACGCGGACAGGACCGCCACCATCCGCCCCTACCAGCGGCGCCAGCACGCACCATGAAATGACCGCGTTCGTGACGCGATCAATCGGCAGCTTGGAGAGCGCGCGGGACCAGTCGCTGGGATGGGTGGCCGCCGAAGACCAAGACTGGGGCGACAGGGGCGAAATCTGCGCTCCAACGCTGCTGTCGCCACCTACCCAATCCTTTGGCGCCGAGACGCGCAAGTGACGAGCGCTTCCGGGCCACCACCAACCGGACACTCGGAAGCCGCGCGGGACCAACGGCGCGAATGGAAGAGGCGCCGAAGACCAAGGTGCGGAGGCGCAGCCTGCAGCATGCCCCTGGTTTCCTCATGTCCTACAAGAAAAGCCCTGGTACCCAGGGCGCATTGTGGAGGGAATCCGTCAGACCGCTTCGACCCGCCAAGCGGCGCTTCGGCGGGTCGGCCCGAGATGGCTACGGGTTCTGCGTTGGCACGGCGGGCGGAGGTGGCGGGGGCGGCGGCATGTCGTCGGGCGGCGGCGGGGGTGGCTGCCGGTCGCCATGGGCATGCGGCGGAGGTGGCGGCGGGCCATCGGGACGCGGGTGCGAAGCGCAGGCGGCCAGCGAGAAGCAGGCAGCGGCGATGAACGCGGAGGGGCGAACGATGCGCATGGCGACTCCTTGGGTGGTTGGGGCGCATCGACCCTATCGGCGGCGCCGTGCACGCCAGGTCAGCGCGCTTTGTCTGCGTGTGTCAGGCGGCGCGCGGCCCCGCCGAACCGCCGAAAGGCGTCTTAGTGCCACGCATCGGGTGGAGCGCCCGGCGCAGCTGCAGACACGCTGCGCCTTGCATACCTACGTGCTCATGGACATCCACGTTCACCTGCTGCCGACACCCCCAAACGCGCATGCGACGGGACAGCTCAAGCAGCGACTGGGGCGCAGCGACGTCGCCTTGTTCAATGGCCGGTACGGGGCGTACAGGCAACTTTTTTTGGGGAGTGGGCTACAAAGCTTATCTGGTGGACAACAACGGTACCTCCTGCGCCTCTATTGATACATCGAGCTCAAACCGGCGCGCGCGACCTTCACCAATGACCCAGCCGCCTATCGATGGTCCAGTTGCCAAGCCAACCTTGGCCTGCGGCCCTACTCAGCCTACAGCCGCATGCCAGCTTCCTGGCGCTGGGCGCCGACATGGAAACCCGGGCCGTAGCCTATCGCGCTCTGCCGGAGGCGGCCTTGCGCCCCGACAAGCTCGCCACCACCCGAGCATCCCTGCAACAACAGCGGGCCCTCGGCAGCCGTGCCTTCCAAGCGATGGCCCAAGCCAAGATCCAGCGCTTCGTCGGCGTCAGGTCTGCCCATTGGCCAGAGAAGGCCACGAAAGGCGGCTATAAGTGAAGCTGACACCGCTACTCCTGACCCCGCTACTGCCACATGCAGCGCGTTCAACGGCATGCAGCCGCAGCACCCAACTAGGACGTGCGGCCGAAGCCGTCGGATTGCAGAAGGCGAGCGTCAATCAAGAGAATATCCAGCCTGGTCGGGCGCCGTTGTCGCACAGGGCCCGATGTCCGTTCGGACACTTGCACTGTCCGCTCGGACACTTTGACTCGCCAGCGTGGCCCTCTCTGCTGGGCTCACGATTGGCACGTTGCGTGCTTCGTTATCTGACGAGGCGGTAGACCGCGACATGAAAGATCAGGGCAATGCTTGATTACGCGTTAAGCGGCATCTTGCTGCTGTCGTCGCTGGCGGCCAGCCAGCCGCATGAAAACTCACCGACACGCTATGAGCTCAGCGCCGAGACCGATGGTGATCGCATCCGCACGCTGCATGTGACCCTCCGGCTGGATGCCGATGCATCTGGCCACACCGTCATCGACTGGCCTGACCAATGGGCGGGCGAAACGCATCTTGGCCGATGGGCGCGGAATATCACGGTTGAAGGCGGGTATCAGACCTCGGTGGCCCCACATGGCGGGCGTATCGTCGACTCGGCTCCTGGCGCTCCGCTGGTGATGCGTTATCAGGTGGTGTCGGCCTACCAAACCGATCCCGAAGTCTCGAATAGTCGGCAGCCAGATCCGATCATCCTTCCAGATTGGTTCTATGCGGTTGGCTTCGCACTCTACGCTCAGCCATCGGGACGCGACGATCTACCTGCGGCGTTCACTTGGCGCGGTCCTGTTGACATCAAGTTCGCCTCAGACGCGCAATATGGGCGTGGATTGATGCGCAAGCCCCGCACCGGCAAAGATATCAGGGAAAGCGTCGTCATCGGCGGGCATGACTTGCAGGTGTCGAGCACGCTCATCGGCAGTGATGAGCTACGTGTCGCCCACATCGGCCGGTTCGGCTTCGACATGGAGGCATTCGCGCGACTCGCAAAAAGCGTCATTTCGACCGAACGCGCTTTCTGGGGTGATGAACACGCGGGGCCGTTTCTGATCACGGCCGTTCCCCTTGGGTCGCGACCAGGACAGACTGGCTTCAGCGGGACGGGGTTGGGGGATGCTTTTGCAACATGGATTGGACGCAACACTCCTCTGCCCGACCTGACTTGGTTCCTTGCGCACGAGTATTTCCACAGCTGGAATCCAGGCCAGCTTGGGCATACCGAAGATGCAACCGAGGCCCGGACTTACTGGATCAGCGAGGGATTCACGGATTTCTTTGCACGCAGGTTGATGCTCAGAGCAGGCATTCTTTCACCCACCCAATTCGTCAAGGAGTGGAATGAGGTCTTGACCAACTACGCCCGCTCGCCCTACAGGTCCTCAAGCAATTCGACCGCGGCTGATGACTTCTGGAACAACGATCGCGCCCGGATGATGCCCTACCAACGCGGTGCGCTGTTGGCAGCCGTCTGGGACCGGCGCCTCCGCCAGCGATCTGTCGGGCAGGTCACCCTCGACGATGTTCTTCACCTCCAACACAGGCTGGCGGGGGCCAATCCCAGGTTTTCGCTGCAGGATGCGCTGATCGCTTCAGCCGCTCACTACGGGCTGGACTTGCGTCCGGACATCTCCCAATACGTAGAGCGCGCAGTGCCTGTGCTTCTGCCGCAAGACACGTTTGGCGATTGCGCACGCGTGGTCTCCGTCGACGCACTGGTGTTTGAGAGGGGCTGGGATACCGAGAGAACCATACGACAGGGAGACATCGTGACAGGGCTCGCCCCGGATTCGCGCGCGTACGCCGCTGGATTGCGGAACGGGATGAAGCTGCTTTCCCAATCCGGTGGGAACCTCGGCGATCCAGAAATTCCGATCACGTTGACCGCGCTGGATGCGTCGGGCGAGCACATCATTCACTTCAAGCCCATCGGCCGGGACACGATAAGAGTTCAGCACATTGAGATGGATGCGGCACGCTTTTCGGTTACACCGGATGCGTGTCGACGTGCGCTTTCGGGCTAGGCAACGATCGCTGGAGGGGTGAATGCAAAGTGGGACGACTCACTCCTCTTGAAATCAGCGCGGCCCACAGTGCCTCTCTTCGCGCCCGGTGAGACTCATCACCTGCTAAAGGACAGGCCGCTCCGACCAGCAAGCGCGATGAGGCCATCTCGTCCCACCATGTGATAAAGGCCAACGATCACAAGGCTGGTGCCGGGATGATCGAGCATCGACTTGAAACGCGGGATCCAGTCCTGATTTCGCTGCTTGGTCAGCTTCGCGGCAAGTTCCGGATACGCCAAGGTATAACGCTCGACTTCCGCGGCCGCGGCCTCTGTTTTGCCTTCTGACCAGTCATCGTAGATCCTGGCATTGGCAGACGGGCCGGACAGGATTTCGTCGAGCGTGTAGCGCAGGAATTGCACCTCTTCGATACGTGACATTCCGCCAAACCACGCAAACACATCGTCTTTCGCGGCAAACTCGCTGCGCAGCGGAACGCCGGCCATTTCGGCTTTGGTCCTGAGGACCTGTTCGGCTGCGGCCCCCTTTGCACCCGAAGCTTGGTAATAAGACTCCTGCAGAAGCGAGGCAACGCACCAGGGTCGATAGGGTTGCAGGTCCGCCAATTCCACCCGGCAGCGGGCCGCCGCCTGTTTGAGCCTTGCCATGTCAGCTTGGCTCAGCCAAGTGCTCAATGTGCCGGCGGAATTGAAGGCGAACTTTTCAAGCAAAGCCTTCTGCGGCGCCCTATAGCGCTGGTTGGTTTCTGTCCAAACGACCGAACAGCTCGGCACGAGCGTCTCGATGCTCGCGTCGTGCCATGCCATCGGCCGCGGCGGCGTTTCGCCGAGAAGGAAGATCTTGCTTGCCCCGTTTTCCAGCTTCCAGATCGGCCACCCAGGCATCCTGCTCCTCGCGCTGGCAGGACGACTCAACCCTCCCGCTCCGGCAGCAACCATCGCGGCGGCCATCGCACTGATGAATTCGCGCCGGCGGTTCACCGGGGTCGACGTAATCGTACGCATTGTCTTGAACGCCAAGCTGGGTCAGAACATGAGACTGGCCCGCCTGCGCTTGCGGCGAGCGTGCCTCCCGCCCCCCTGACTTTTGACATGGGTGTTAGAAGCTGGAACGCTGGAAGCAGGCCACCTAAGCAGCATGCCGGGGACTGGCACCAGGCTGGCGCATTGCCAGCACAGCCTGGGACCGGTACCGCGTAAGCGTCTTGTGCGGGCGGCGACCCCTGGCACTAGCACGAGTAGTGAGGCAGATCTGCAATGGCACAGGGCCCGTCGCCCTGATCACCAGAGTCAGCAGACCCGGTACCAGCGTCACACCAAAGCGAACCACCCGAGTTCCGCATCAGGGTCAGCGTGCAAATTCGCTACTACGCGTCCTATCGTCGCCGTGAGCGATCAATGGCGCGCGCTTGGAACGCTGGAGAACAGCTCCTCTATTTGGCCGGAGCGTCCGCCACGCGCACCAGCTTCATCGGCGGCGCGCCTTCGATCATGGTGCAGCTGGAAAAGTCGGGGGAGAACTCGACGGTCACACCCAGGGCCTCCGAGCGGAAGCGCCGTGGTGACAGCGCGATGAGGCGTTCGGCAACCGGGGCGCCGGCGTTGGCGAACAGGCCTTCGGGGCGCGCTTCCAGCTTCACATCCAGACCTCCGCCGATGAAGTGACCCGATGCCCTGGACAGCTGCGCGAGGGTCAGGGCCTGTTCCTGCGTCGCGGGCACCGCCATGCCGGTCCAGCCATAGTCCGCGGCGATGGCGCGAACCACGTCCGCCGTCAGCCGGCGGCCGTCGCCACCATTGGTGAGCACGACGATGCCGTTGCCCTTGCCGAGCTCGGCGACCATGAAGGCGTCGAAGCCTGCGTTGACGCCATCGTGCATGAAGCGCGCAGGCCCCTCCGGATACAGCGCCACGCCAAGGCCCCAGTTGTCCTTGATCGGTGTGAACATCTGGCGTGCCATGGCGGGCGTCAGGCGGTGGCCCCGCTCGCCTGCGGCGGACGCCTGCATGTCCACCAGCAGGCGCGCCAGGTCTTTCGCACTCGTCCACAAGCCTGCGGGGGCAAGCTCCGGATAAACGGCATAGTGGCCGGGGATGGGTTTGCCGCCAGCGGAACCGAAGGCCATATTCATCTGGATCGCCTCCGACGGCGGCATGGAAAACGCGCTGCGCGTCATGTGCAGCGGCCCCAGCACCTCACGCTGCGCGAGGTCGGCGAACGGCATGCCGCTCACATCGGACAGCGCCAGCTGCGTCACCATGTAGCCGCCGCCGGAGTAGGCGAACTGCGCCCCTGCCGGCAGGATGCTGCGCACCGGCGGATTGCGGCTGGGCGGCGCGCCATCCAGGATCTGCACTGTCGTCGGCAGCACCGCGCCGGGCTGGAAATCGGGCGCAAACCCATGCACGCCCAAGCCCGCCGTGTGGCTCAGCAACTCGCGCAGGGTGACCCCGTCTGGCGCCAGCTTCGGATCTTTCGGCAACTGCCAGCTGCGCAGCGACTGGTTGATGTCCAGGTCCAGCCCGAGCTTGCCCTGCTCCACCAGCCGCAGCGCCGTCAGCGCGGTGACGACCTTGCTGATCGAAGCCGCCTGGAAGGCGGTGTCCGGCGTCACCGGCGCGCAACTGCCCAGATCGCGCACACCCCAGCCGCGCGCCCACGCGATCTTGCCGTTGCGGATCACCGCGACGCTGATGCCGGGGACGTCGTCGCGACGCATCTCATCGACCAAGGTCGATGGCGTGTCGCCTGGTTTGATGACCGGGGGCAGCAGCTTGCTCTCGACGTATCGGGTATGCACGTTGCTGGGCCCGCCCGCCACCGCGCCAGGCGTGGGGCACGTGTCCGCCCACGCGACCGCCGGCAAGGTCACAACAGTGGCGATCAGCAGGCGCTGCAACGACAGCAAATCAATCCCTCGCATCCTCCATCCCTCCGATAGGTGCCGCTGGCTCTGCCTTGTATCAGAAGCGGAGCCGGTGTGCAGTTCTGCTGCCGCGCGTCTGCCATCGCGACGAATGAGGTGGACGAACAGGGTCAGGTTTACTTCCCCTACGTGACGTCCCCTCGAATGCTGTCACTGCCCTAGCCCGTCTGCGGACACATCAGCGCGCCGCGACGGCGAAGCTGGTGCCACGGCGCGGCTTCCTCGCATTCGGCTGCCAGGCAGGCCGCAGCATGTGGTGCAGCGGGGCAACAATCGGTTGCCGCGCTTCCTCGATGACGGCGACCGCCTGCGCGACCTGCAACTGCTGCGCGATGCACTCCACAAGACACGCTGCGTGTTACATGCCTACGTGCTCATGGACATCCATGTCCACCTGCTGCTGACGCCCCCAACCGCACATGCGACGGAGCAGCTCACGAGCGGCTGGGCGCAGCGACGTCGCCTTGTTCAACGGCCGCCACGGGTGCACAGGCACCTTGTCGGAAGTGCGCTGCAAAGCCTGTCTGGTGGACAACGACGAGTACCTCCTGCGCTGTTGTCGCTACATCTAGCTCAATCGGTGCGCGCGGCCATCACCAATCGCAGTAACAGAGTCAGGTCAACCTAACCGTTACTGTCCCGACGAAGGCTTTGGAGAATCACATTTGTTTCGGGCGCGTCGCAGCAACCTCTGCTTGTCCGTCGAAACCGTGAGATATCGCCATCTGGGTGTCCACGCCCCGACTGGCCAGGGTGTTGACCGGCTCAATCGCCATGTTGAAGCGTTGCCCGGCCTGCAGAAGCGTCTGCATTCCTTCGCCATCCGTGTATTTATAGCCCTGCGCTGCAGCAGCGACCACCAAATCGCCGGACCGACGTACGGCTTCCATCGGGGCCTTATTTGTCGCATGGGCCAACCCCATGCTGATTATTTTTTCATCATCCAGATGTGCGATCTGTTCCTTCAACCTGTCCAGAACATCTGACGAAGGCCTGGGCGTAGAAGCCCCGTTGGGCTTCGGCCAGTAGTTTTGGCTCGCGTCCCGAAAGTCCACCTGCGCCTGCATGGCGTTTTTCAGATCGCCTTCTGGCATCTTCTCGCACTGCTCCAGCGTGACTCCCTTCATCCTGAAGATGCTTTGCTCTTCATTCAACATGGGCTTGAGTTCAGCCAGGACCTTTGGATCCAGGTTGCTTTCTCGTGCGGCGGAAGACTCAGGCTGAGTTTCTTGAAACCGCGGCGAGACGACGCCGGCGTCTTTAAGCTGCCCGCCTCGATTCATGTTGTCGTAAAGGGGCGAAAGAAGTTCACGGCGGCGCTCCGGGCTCATGCCGATGTCTTTCATGAGACTGGAATAAGCCTGATATCGACCAACAATCGAGGTATCGGAGCCGTATCCATGCTGCGTATCGGACCTGACGAATTCCTTGACGCCCTGAAGCGTCGCGGCATCCGGCCCGCTTTTTGTATCGACTCCGGATTTGAGCAGCACCTGCTCGACCAACGGCAGTGGCTTATTCCCGACATTACCCATTGCTTTGCTCCCCTTCCATGAAGATGAAGATCTTAGGACCTGGCAGTGCCGACCGAATGTGCTGACAGTCGCAGATGATGCAGCCTTCAAAGTTCTGGGTCATCACGTTTGGGCGGTGACGAGAGTCAGCTCCCTGCCATCCATCTCCAGCTCAGGCGACGCGCAGGGCCGGCGGCGCGGATGGGAGCGCCGCCGAAGATCAAAGCACACAGGGCAGCAGCGCCTTTCAGCCCATGGCCCAAGCCAAAGTCCAACGCTTCGCCGGCGTCAGGGCCAGCCATCGGCCACGGAAGATCACGGAAAGCGGCGAGAAGTGATCCTCTCCCCGTTACGGCAGTTGTCCAAGGGATGCAGACGATCGCGTCGCGGGTCAGTTACGCATCGCGCGCGGCCACGGGAGAAAGACGACGCGGCGTGCGCCATGACGCAATTCGAGCTTTCAAATACTTGTAATATTCCGACGCCGCAGGCGCCCATCGACAAAGGACTTCGATGATGAATGCGATCCACTCCAAGAGTTCCTATCTGTACGGCCAGATCAGGCGCGACCTGCAGGCCGGCCGCTATCTCCCGGGCCAGCGCATCGATCCGGCCACCGTCGCCGGGGAGTACAGGACCAGCCTGACGCCCGTGAGATTCGCGCTGTCCCGCCTGGTCGGCTACGGCATGCTCTGCGACCAGCCGCGGGCCGGCTTCCACGTCCCCATGCCCACCGAAATGCAGCTGCGCGACCTGTACGACTGGATGGAACGGCTGCTGGTCATGGCCTGCGAGTTCACTGCCGCCAGGCCGCTTGAAGCCGCACCGGCCCCCATGCCAGGCGACGACGACATCCCCAAGCAGACCTGGAAGCTGTTCGACACCATCGGCCGCCAGGCGCGACACGGCGCGCTGCACCATGCGATCAAGCGGACCAACGACCGCCTGGCCGCGATCCGCCGCGCCAAGCATGCGCTCATCGACCACGCCGCCGAGGAGCTCGCGGACCTCGAGGGGGCGTGGCAGGCCCACGACATGCCACGCCTCGACAGCACGCTGCGCGCGTATCACCAGCGCAGGAGGCAGCTGGTGCCGTGCATCGTGGCGCACATGGCCGAGCGCCGCAGCCAGCTGCACTGATCCACGCCATCCCCCAGGCGCCAACGCCCGATCGAGCAGCGGCCCAATCGGCATCGCTGCAGCGCCCGATGCATCCGGAAAACGATGTGCGTCACGCAACCAGAGAGTTACGTGAGTGCACAACAAAAGTTATTTGAAAACACAAAATCCCCGCTCCTAGGCTGGCCTGGTCATGGATTGGCCATGACGCATCCGAAGGAGACTGAGATGGACAGCAACGAGAACATCCGCAGCAACACGCAGGAAGAGGTCATCGTGCTCGGCGTCGCCAGTGTGGTGACCCAAGGGGCCGAAGGCACCAATGAGCCGGGCGGCGTCGGCGGCATCGCGTTCCCAGGTATCTCTGAGGAATAGCAAAAGCAGGGCGCGCACTCGCACTACGGTGCGCGCCCTTCCTTGGAGAACCATCGTGCCCCATCTTCTCAGCAAGGATCTTTCGTTCTGTGAAGTGGACGGAACGATCATTCTTCTAGATATCGCCCAAGATCGATATTTCCGACTGAATCAACGACTCGAAGCTGCTCTTCGGGCATATCTAAAGCAAGCCGATCTGGCTCCAGAGCTGCTTTTCTTCCTCTCCAGCCAACGGATTCCAATCAAAGCTGACCATCGGTTCCGGTGCGACCAGGAAGCAGGTCACCAGCCTCCAGCGCGAAGTGCCTTGGAGCTACCTACAACAGTCACCTCATCTCGCCACGCGGGCCTGCCTGAGACCTTTTGGCTTGTCTACACGACCCGTCTATGGCTCAAAGCCAGCAGCCTGAAAACCGTCTTGTGGGGCGTGGCGACGCAGCGACGCAAGAACAGACTCAGCTCTGAAGATCCGATCCGACTTGAATCACAAGCCATCGATGCGGCAATCCGGTTCGCCAACACGAGGCGTTACGTCCCCATCGAACGCAACTGCCTACTGGATTCACTTGCACTGCTTCGCTACCTCTCGCGCCGCGGACTTCCGGCCAGCATCGTATTCGGCGTCACCCACCAGCCGTTTGGAGCGCATTGCTGGATACAAGCAGGAGACCTCGCCTTGAACGAGACGCTCACTGTCGCCAATGCGCACACGCCCATCAGGGTGATCTGATGAAGCACGCTTACATCATGCTGCTCAGCGACGGGCGCGCCGGATACGATAAGTCTTTAGACGAACGCGTACGCGCGATGGGCATGGCATGCAGACTCGAATCGGCCGTTGCTCGAGTCTATGTGTCTCCTGACACGCCGATAATTCGTCTACATGCACACGCGATGATCATCGGACAAGTTTTCAACAGCGACGGCCTACAGCTCACGTCCGCCCCCGCCACACTTAGTGGGCCGGCCGAAAGGGCGCATGAGCATCTGCTGACAAAGATGTGGGGACAGTACCTGGCAATCCACGCCAGTGCCGTACAAGTGACCCTATTGCGAGATCCTTCTGGCGCGGTGCCCTGCGTATACTCAATCGTCGGCAGGTGCGGGTTCGTGAGCTCAGACATTAGTCTGGCCGTTGAACTTGGCATCTACAAGCGGGAAATCGACTGGCAGACAATCGCTCATATCCTCGAGTTCCCATACTTCAAGACATCCCGCACAGGCCTTGCAAACATCTCGGAACTGCTACCCGGTATCGAGTTACGGATCCGCGCACAAAGAGCTTCGACCCATCTCGCTTGGTCCCCTTGGCATTTCACGGAGCGGCCGGCTCGCCACACCGACACCACTGAAGCAGCCTACGAAGTAAGGCAAGCAGTGACCATGGCAGTTAAGGCTCTGGCGAAGCTGCAGCATCGGTTCGTCGTCGAGCTCTCTGGTGGGCTGGATTCATCCATCGTATCAACCTGCCTGCGTGAGTTCGCTGATAGTGCGACCTTCTGCACGCTGGTGATGACAGTAGCCGGTACCGATGAACGCCCGTACGCCCGCCTGATGACGGATATGCTTGGAAAGCCGTTGTCTTCGATCGACATAGACTTCGACAAGATCGGCTTTGAGTATCGTGAACCGCCTTCCTCAACGCGCCCAGCCATTGGCATATTGCAGCACGCAGTTAACGAAGCCTGGGAGGCCGCGGGGGAGCGCTATAAGGTAGACAGCTTCTTTTCTGGCGGCGGCGGCGACAGCATCTTCTGTTACCTCAGCACCGCAGCGCCAGCAGCTGATGCCTTTCTGGAGCGGGGCGTTGCGAAAGGCATCGCCGCAGTGCAAGACCTCTCCTCGCTCCATCAATGCACCATCTGGCAAGCAGCAGTGCTGACCTATAAGAAGATCAGACAGCGGCGGCCATCGACCTGGAAGCGTGACACCACCCTCCTTTACGGATCATCGCTGTCCGGCCTCTCTGGCGACCATCCCTGGATGAATGCACCTCCGCACGCGCTGCCGGGTGATCGAGAAAAAATCAGACAGCTCATCAGCACACAACTTTTCAGGCCCGCCACGCCTCGTGGCGCCGGTCGAGTGATTCACTTCCCTCTCTTGTCGCAACCAGTTATGGAGGCTTGCCTGAAGGTCCCATCGTGGATGTGGATCTCACATGGTCGTAATCGGGCCATTGCGCGCGATGCCTTTGCCGACCAGTTGCCGACCGGCATTATCGAGCGGCGCAGCAAGGGCTCCTACACCGGCGTTCTCGCGGGTATATACGCTCGCCACAGACATGCCATGCAGCGGTTCCTTGCCGATGGCGAACTACACTCGAATGGTCTCATAGATCGCTCCAAGCTGGCGCAGATTTTTGAGCGGGAACAGGCACCCCGTGATACCACTTTCATCCGGATCCTCGACATTTGTGCGACGGAGAACTGGGTCAGGAACCAGGCCCGCTGAGTGCTGCTTCTGTCATAGGAGCAGCGCAGTCGCCCTAGCTCGCCTGTGACGATCGATCTGCATGATCGCTGAGCTCTGAGCGCTTCAGATATTCCTCAGAAGTCACACCGCTACGAGGGCTCATGCCTCTTTTCATCGACATGCCCCCCCTTCGTATTCAATTCTTCCCATGCGCGGTATTGGTCAAACTTTTCTGGCGTCGGGTCCTCGTAGCCCTGCAGCCAAAAGCGAAACCAGTCCAGATTCCGCTCATAGACGGCAAGCTTGTGCCGAGGCTGGAACTTGATATGTGGCTCATCAGGAAATACGTAAGCGTCCCCCTGATGCCTTCGAATCAGGGGATACAGGTATTCCAGCGTCATGCGATACTCTTGCTCGGGCAACTGAAAAAGAATCGGCGCGTGGATCCTGTCGAGTTGATACGCGGGCGAGTTCTGACGCCAAGCATTCGGCGTCTCCTCCGGCGTACCCAATTGCCAGAGCTCCATCACCTTTGTGCGAAATGCTTCGCTTAGGCTGTTGAATAAGTAGTAGCTGGGGGACGACGAGACGCTACTGATTGAGGCTGCCGTTATTGCTTTGGAGTTCGCAAGCGTCCACATGGTGACCTCTGCCCCATAGCTGAGGCCACCCATCCCAACACGATTCCCGTCGATGCGGCCCTCCTTGGCGAGAAAGGCCACGGCACTCTCCACAGCTGCCCGACCTTGGTCGACACGAACAGCAAAGTCCTTGCTTGAATCCGGGATTGCGTTGATGCAAAGCGCGGCGATGCCCATTTCGGCCAGACTCGCCAGTGGCCATTCGTCCCCGACTCCCCCACGAAGAAATCCGTAACAGGTATAGAACGTCACAAACAATGGGGGCGGAGCGCCGGGGCCGAGACGGCGGGCCTCGTAAAGGTAACCGGTGAATTCGCGGCCCTGCCCATCATGCCAACGGATCAGCCTTGCAGGCGCAGTGCTGGCGATGTCCAGCTCTAGCCCCTTGTTGGGCGCAAATAGAACACTCCTTTCGCCGGCCGTCAGATCGATGGACTCCAGCCGTGGCGGCCGATCCGCTTCGGCCGCCACGCAAACTAGCGCGTCGTACGACGTCGCGCATGGGACGTCCCAGTAGCGCTGACTTCCACTGACCAGACCATCCGCCAGCACGACTGCTCTCACTGCGCCGGTGACGACATTCCACGCGTGGATCTCCTGCGCGCGTCCATTGCGGTAGTTGATAGACGTAAAGAGCAGCTCATCGCTCCCCGGCCTCCACCGGATATCACTGATGCGTGCCTTCATGCATAGTGGATCCGTGCAAGGTATCGCCTGCGATGACCGACGATTCGGCAAAAGGGCCAATCGTGGCTCACTGTCCTCCGCCTGGTCATCCGGCTGTGGAGGTAGCATCACCGCAATACGTCCGTCGCCAGGATTGACCGCAATCTTGCTCGGCGTCGGCAGGCCGGTGACGGCAACATCGCTCGGCTGCATCGCGCGCGGCGGCGTGCCAGAGGCAGGGACGTCGCGCGTCGTCATCGTACGCAGATTCACCTCGCGCCACTGATCGGCATACTCGAACAAGAGGGGCCCAGCGCCAAACCAGTCGTCCACGAAGCGCTGTGTCGCAGGCCTTCCCCCTGCGAGACTGGAGCGGAACAGCCCCGCCCCCGCATTGATGGTCTTGTCGATATGTACACCGCGCGCGTATTCAGACTCTTCCGCACGAGTCACTTCTTCGCGTGTCGCTCCCACGGCGTATCTCAATGTCCCGCCGTCTGATGCCAGGACAAAGCGACGGACGTCAGCCGGATCCTTCGTGACTTCGCGTGCGCCC
This sequence comes from Pseudoxanthomonas sp. JBR18, assembly GCF_028198165.1. Taxonomy (NCBI): domain Bacteria; kingdom Pseudomonadati; phylum Pseudomonadota; class Gammaproteobacteria; order Lysobacterales; family Lysobacteraceae; genus Pseudoxanthomonas; species Pseudoxanthomonas sp. JBR18. Next base: position 2,193,377 of record NZ_CP116339.1, on the reverse strand, counting down.
GTGCCGTCTGCAGCGGCACGCCAGACAGAGATCCGGCCATCGATGAGGGCCCGGTAGTAGACCCAATGACCATCAGGCGACCATACCGCCGGGGAAGGCAAAACCACTCCACTGATGAATTCTCGTAATGGAGCGCCCCCATCAGATATGCGGTGCGGTGGCCGGCGTCCGTCAAGGGACTGCACATACCAGGTGGTGTCGACGGTATTGCGCTCGACCGAGGCTTGCTCGGCGCGGAACGCGACCTGCCGTCCGTCCGGGGAGATTACCGGGTTGCCCAGGTCAATCACTTCCAGCAAGCGCCTTGGCGACACGACTGCGGCATGGGATGTCGCCGTCATGCCGATGATCAGCGCAAGCCCAAACAGCCGACCACCGGCTCGCGGTGCGTCTACCCGTGTCGGAGCCAGCCTACGGAGGCTCCACCGCGGGGGCCTCGTCACGTCTGCCCCTACCATTGCGCGGACACCGTGACGTTGGCAAAGCGCCCGATGGCGGAGTAGTTGGTGGCGTCATATGGCACATAGGTGTCGTTAGGCGGCGTGTGCAATGGCGGCGACCGGTTGAATAGGTTCTGCACGGACAGCGCCAGGGAAAGCCCGCCAGGCAAGCTTCGCATCGCGCCAAATTGGTAGCGCAGCGTTGCATCCACCGTCGTAAACGAGGCCGTCTTTTCAGTCGTAGTTGCCAGGCGATGGACGACACCGCTGGTGTAGTTGGCGAAGCCCGAGGCGCTGAGACCGCCGGCAATCCATACCATCCCAAGGCGGCTGTTGAATCGTGCCGGATTGGAAAGCGTGCCGGCCAGGTCGAACTTTGGCTGTCCCGCGCTGTTCTGCTGTGCACTGTCCAGCCAACTGGCCGAGCCGCGCGCCGTCAACGTCCCACTACCCAGCTCAAGCAGGTAGCTTCCGGTCAGATCGACACCGCGGATCTTCTGACGTGCCGCATTGACGTACTGGTCGCGAATGATCGCCACGACATTCGCTTCATCGTACGGTGCGTTGGCGTAGTTGTAGAAGGCGCTGCCATAGTTCGCCAACAAGGCGTCCATCTGCTGCTGCGTTGGATCCCGCTCCACAAAGTCCGCATAGATCGGGTCGCTCAACGCCTGCATGTAATTGACTGGCTGCACCACGCGGTCGCGATAGTCGATCGCAAACCAGGTCAGTTCCGCATCCAGCCCCGGCAAGGCACCCGGATGCAACGCCAGCGATGCCGCTAGGGTCTGCGCACGCTCGGCCCGCAAGTCGGCATTGCCTCCGTAGGACATCAGCGCAGTGGCATCCGCTGGAAATCCGCTCCCGCCCACGGTGGACGCGCTGTACAGATAGGCTGTCCTGTTCGTATAGCGCTGTTGCAGCGTCGGGGCTTTGAAAGACTTTCCCCACGAGACCTTGATGGTGAGATCCGAGCTGGGGTCGTACAGGACACCCAGCTTGGGCGTGGTCACTTGGCCAAAGCTGTCGTAGTCCTCAGTTCGGACCGCAGCACTGAATTCCAGCCTGCGTACGCCGGGGATGCCCATCGCATCCGACACCACAGGCAATCCCAGCTCCGCGTAGGCAAATCGAGCCCGCTCGCCGCCGCCGTAGCGCCGTCCGCTCACGTGGGCCACCACCGCCAATTCGTCCCGGCGCAAGCCCGCGCCAGTAGCAAGGCGCACCTCTCCTGCAGGCGTGGCGTACAGCGGCCCCTCCAAGCCCACCTCATAGCTGTTGCTCTTGTTGCAATAGCACGTCCTGGAGATCAGCTGCGTAGACGCAGCGGTCACGTAGTGCCGCACGTCCATATTTTCATTTCGCCCCAAGGCGCCGCCGACCGTGACAGACCAGTCACTGCCCAGGAAGAAGGTCGCACTGGGAGCAACGACAGAGATCTCGGTCTGGGGGGTATAGCGGTAATAGGCACCCGGGACGGTGATGTACCGGATCATGTCGCGCTCGGTACGCATCGCGTCCAGATGCAGCTCTGCCCCATCTCCCAACGCCTGGTGGGCGGTGACCAGACCGCTACGCGCATCGCTCGCGTTATATATGGTGTAGGGCTGCGGTAGATATCGGGTGTAAGTGCGTTGGTCCGCCGAGATGGGGTCGACATCGGCTGCGCGAAGCGCCGCCATCAGCCCGCCGCTGGCCCAGGTGGTCCCGGCCGTGACGTTGTACTCGCGCGTGCCCAAGCCGCCAGAAGTCGCCCCTCCGTATCCTGCCGAGAGCGCCACGCCCTTAAAATCACGCTTGAGGATGACGTTGGCGACGCCGCCCACCGCATCGGAGCCATACAGTGCCGAAGCCCCGTCCGGGATGATCTCCAGCCGCTCGACCGCCTCCACCGGGATGGCACTGATGTCCACCGCCTGGGAAAACCCGTCATAGGCCATGCGCCGCCCGTTGAGGAGCGTCAACGAAGCATCGGCGCCCAGGCCACGGAGGTTCAGTGCCGACCCGCCGGTGAGATCCTGATTGCCCAACCCGGACACCGCCCCAATCACCCCCGGGTTCTGCCCGCCGCTGAAGTTCTGCGAAACGCTGCGGATCACCTCGCCCAGGTCGGTGAAGCCTTCTTCCTGGATGCGCTCGCTGCCGATGGTGATCACCGGCGAGGGCGTGGTGCCGCCCTTGATGCGGGTGCCGGTGACGACGATGGTGTCCAGCTGCGTGGCCTTCCCGTCTGCGGCGCGGTCCTCCGCCGCATCGGGAGCGCGCGTGGCGTCGGCCTGGGCTTCCTGCGCACTTGCGCCGTAGAAAGGAAGGAGTGCCGCCAGGGCAGCGGCAAGGGCGCTGCGCGTCAGCGCCCGCTTTCCACCCCACCATCTGTCGGCCGACCCGCGAGGACCAAGCGCCAGGCCTGCCGCCCGCAGCAGCGCCGCACCGCTGCCCTGGCAAGGCGGCAGGCCCTGCGCACCGCGTCCCGTAAGGAACGTCGGCCATGCCCGAACCGTTATCGCTGTCGGGACATTGCCGTTCAACGCGTCGGGCGCGCTGACAACGCGAGGCCGGTTGATATTCGTGCCTCTGCACAACGTCAGCGCCACGAAGATCGTAGCAGCTTCGGACCCTGACGGACTCCCCCCAAAACGCTTTTTCATGCAACCTCTCCAGCCCCAGAAGTGTGTGTAAACCAGCCACTTCCTAGCGTGGTGAGACCTGCATGAAACTTCTACAGACTATATCTCTACTGCCTTTGACTCTACATTGCGCCCGCCACCTTATCCACCCTTAAGCACATCCTCACCTAAGCGGGTGCAGCAGTTCGGAAACCTCAACACCAAGGACACGGGCCAGTCGCTCGAGTCGATTGATGGAGATGTTGGTCACGCACCGCTCGAGCTGGGACACGTAGGTCCGGTGCAGGTGTGCCAGCTCGGCCAATTGTTCCTGGCTCAAATTCTTCGCCTTGCGAAGGCGGCGGATATTGGCCGCGATCAGCTCACGGGCCGTAGGCAGAGACGACGGTGATGACCTGAGTTTCATCCCCCCAGCATCTCTGGGCCATGGATCCTGATCTACAGATTATTGTTCTACTGCATATTGCTCTACTGATTCCACGATGCATTGGCGTAGCCGCCATCCGGCCGATGCCGCATATCTGCCCCGCCGCGAGCGACAGCCAGAACGCTACGTATCTCGTAGCAGACTGAAGCACTGATAGCGCCTAGCATTCCAAAGCACAGCCATGTCGGCTCTTCAGCGAACGAATGGCCAAAGATGCCCAATCATCACCGCCACCTTTGATCCTCACCATGTCGACAAACGCGAGCCCTCAGATCGCCTATGCGCCTCTGCGCCTCCCAGCGGAGGCGCAGATGTGGCACGTCCTGGAACCACCCGGCCCGTATACGCCACACCGCGACCCTTCAACCGCCGCCAAGCGCGTCTCGACCAACCTTCGCCGCTTGAGAAAGGCAAAGGGATTGAGTCAGGAGCAACTGGCCGAAGCCGCAGAGTTCCACCGGACCTACGTGTCGCAGCTTGAGCGCTGTGTCACCAACATCTCGATCAGTGGCCTTGGCCGGCTTGCGGAGGCGCTGGAAGTGGACATCACCGAGCTGCTCAAAGCTTGAATGGCCGCAAAAAAAACCCTCCCTTTGACAGGAGGGCTTGTCGCCCCAGCGCTTGATGGCGGGGTATCCCTTCCGCCGACCCCCTTCAGAGTTCCGCCTGACCTGGTAACAGGCCGGCTGGAATAGACCTCATCTGATTACGCGTCCCGCGGGTGTGATGGCTTGGGCGACAGATATATGTTGCATTTACCCCGTAAGCGGGTATGTAGGACAAGGCCCCGACGTCCTGTAAGACATTTCTGGCCCGATGTAACGGAAATCCTGCGGTCACGATCTGGAGCGCAAACCGACGCCCCCCCGCCTTCAGTAGCGGGTACGTCGTTCAATAAAAACAGGGGGCTAATCTTGGACTCCGATTTTTAGCGACCTCTACGACGCCAAAGCAGTCCTATCTCATCACCTTTAAAGTGCCGCATTGACCACCCTGAGGGGTTAATCAATCCACGCCAAGTGCCGTAATCCAAGCTTTTGGCTCGCATCCATAATCATTCCCCGCATTCCGGAGCTCGTGGTTTTTCCGTTTTCCACCAGCACCGCCGCGTAGGGACACCCTGAGTCCAGTTGATATGCTCGTTCAAAAACCGATATCAGGATCGACTTCCACTCCCTGCTATTGCCCCAACATATAATTTTCCCGTCAATAAGTTGACGTCCATGTGGCTTATCATATGATTTTTTAATAAGAGCCTCACGCGACTTCATATTTATGGCGAGCAGCACTCGACCCCAGTCGCCCTGCAGTCGAGACCGGAGATAAGGCTTGAGCAGCGAGTCCTTGATATAAACTCGGACCTTCCTCGCATCCATGAAGTGGGAAAGCACGCCACCCACATCCTTGTCTTTGGTCCAGTTCTCATACCAAACGGTACGCTCAAGGTCTGAAATTCTTGGCCAATCCAACTCATCCGCCTTGGCCCAAATTTTCTGCCGAATACAATTTCTGATATCGGTTGGCAATGCGGCACTCATTGGACAGACCCCGGCGAGGCGGGCACTGGAAAATTGAACTCCGGAAGCTCCAGTTTTGCATCTCCCTCTCGACTGAAGAGATCGGCTTGGTCAAGGAGCCACTCGAACATGAAGTGCCCGGCGCCTTGATCCGAGAATTGGACCACGCGCTCCACCAAGTCGATTCGTTCCATGTCGCCGGAAATCGACTTCTGCAGATCAATCACTTCGGAAATGCGGCGTAGATCACTCACGAAATCGAGCACCACAACCTTGTCCTTGTTCGGCGCCAGGCGCAAGCCTCGGCCGAGTTGCTGAACGAAGATGCGACGGCTGTGCGTCACGCGCATGAACGCAAGCATATCCACGTCAGGCACGTCCACACCTTCATTGAAGATGTCCACCGTCGTTACCGCGTTGATGGTGCCCCTGCGCAGCCCCGCCATTGTCTTCTCCCTCTCACGGGGATCCATTTCGCCAGTGATATAGGCCGACTTGAAACCATACAGGCGCAGCATGGCGGAAAAGATCTTCGCATGTTCAACGCCGGCGCAGAACACGATGACGCTGCGACGTGCCTCGGCCTTGAATGTGTCCGCGATGACGCGCGCGGCCTCTTCGTCACGTGTCGGGATGAGCAGGCGAGTGTTCAGCTCCTTGATTGAGTATTCGTGTCGCGATTGCTTGCGCACGAAATCCCAGTCAACGTTGTCCGCTAACAAGCGGTAATCCGCCTCGCACAGGAAGCCCCGGCGTAGGCCTTCGTCAATGCCGATTTTCGCGACAGGCTGCCCTAGAACAGTGTCGATGTCGAAACGGTCGCCCCGCCAAGGCGTCGCCGTTGCGCCACCCACCATGGGGGCCGCCAGTTGGTCGATCACGCGACGGAAGCTTTCCGAACCGATGTGGTGCGCTTCGTCCACCCACACGAGGCCGAACTGTGGCAAGCCGCCCAGGCGCGGCAGAACACTCTGAACCGTGGCGAACGTAATGCCGTCCCAAAATGTCGGTTGCTCGCCTCCAACCAGGAGGTGGCTGGGAATGTTCTTGGGCAACTGTTGCCAGAATTCCCGCTGAAGTTGCTCAACTAATTCGCGCTTATCGGCCAGCACCAATATGCGCCCGGAGTCGATCACTCCGTCCCGTAGCAATTGAGCGGTAGTTTCCGCCATCACCACCGTCTTTCCGAGCCCCGTCGCTAGAACCAGTTGACCCCGGCCGGTCTCTCGAAGCGAGGCGCCAAGGCGCTGAACGCAGTCATCCTGATAGTCCCGCAGTTCGCGCCGCGCCCTCGGATACTCCGGGCTGCGCCGCATCATGTCGATCAGGGTACCAGGTGGAAGTGACTCGATGCGGATACCGAGACGGCCATACCGATCGATCGCCCCATTCAGGGCTGGTCCGAAAGCGCGCGATGTCGCGATCGCCAGACGATCCGCCTCGTAATAGCGCGAGGCCTCAACCACCTCATCGACCGCATGAGGATCGGGGTAGCTGTCACTTGTAAATTTGCATTGGACGACCCAGAGCTGTCCGTTCTTCACCCCAAGAACGTCGGCGCCCCGATCTCCCGAGCCACCAACTATGCGAACATCTTCAAAAGCATTCTGCACCAGGAGGCGGGCAATATCTCGTTCGAAGGCTCGCCAGGAGCCGTTGAGAAGCCGTCGCGAATCGAGAAAGTAACCCTCCATTTCACGTGTTTCCGTCCGAACCAAGAAGCCGCACGGAAAGCGTTGCGCGGATCAGTTCATCCCTGTCACATCGGTCAAGGTCGCGCGGACTCTGCGAGGCTAGCCAAACGGCGTCGGCCAAGTAAGCGGCATAACGTTCGATCACTCGCGCCCTGGCTTCGTCGTTAACTTTCGCATCACCATAATCCAGGCTGGCGTATGGCTGCGCCCAGAATTTTCCATCAAAGAACAACTCCGGATGCCGGCAAGTGAACAGCCGAATATCAGCCGCCTCGGCGTACGCAAGGAATTCACCGGAATCAACAACAGACTGAGCACTCGATATCCCCGTCGACGCGATTTTGCGACGCAACTTGTCTTGCGCGGATTGCGGCATGTCGGCGAACAAAGCGCCAAATGCGCTCGCGTCGGCAATTGTGCAAATGGATTGGGCGACGTCCCGCATTGCCTTGTCGGCCAAGGCAATAATGCTTTTCGGATCGAGTTTGGTGTCATCGGCGTACTCGCCCCGTAGGTCCGCGAGAATCGTAGCGAACACGGCCGAACCGGGACTTGTATCCCGAAGAAACTCATACGTCTTGAATGCCAGTTCGCAAAGAACGGCGTCCATCGGCGTCATCGTAACGGAACGGAACACCGGATGATCGGGATTGAAGAGAAACAAGAACGTCCGTGTACCCGGGTCCTCGATCTTCAGGGTCCAAGGCGCCTTGCGCGGCAAGTCCGGATCTCCGGGACCAACCACGAATGCTTCAACGGCAAATTCCACCTTGAGAAGCGGGTGTTTATAGACTCGCGACAGCTCATGCAACTTCTGGCGAGTAGGAGCGACCACCGTCTCACCTGGTTCCGTGCCACCACTAGGCGGTGAGACCGGGCCTGAATTACCTGGGGACACCGCACCCCCATCATCAAGGAAACCGTCGGGTGCCGCAGGTGCCGCAGCCCCGGGGCCGGTGGCTGCCGGCGTCGCGCCAACGATCCCGCGATCCTCCTCCTCGACAAGCGCATACCATTTATCGTCCGCTTGATATTCCGGATCGCCCTTGTTGAATAGATCGGCCATCTCCATGGCCCGCTCGTTATTCTTAACAGCGAGAATCCGTGACCAGCGTCCAGTCTTTCCTTGCGGACTGCTTCGACGAAACGCCTGAAACAGGCGATAGAGTGGAGCATCGGGCGGTTCAAATCCCAAAGCGCGCGCTTTCTGTGGCTGTAGTGGCCCCTCGCCTCTGATCAGGGTCACCATTTCCGCCCAGGACGCGTCATCCCGTTCGAATCGATCCTTGGTGTAACTTACTCGGCAATGGTCGAGGTGCACCTCGCCGATGAATCGCCCTCGATTTCTCTGATCGTCAATCGGGTACTCACGCTCCGGTCTCTCACCTCCAGTCCACACGAACAAGTCTTTGTTCTGGACTTCAATGACACGCCCGTTTCTGACAATGTCAATGCCGAAATCCTCCTCATGCATGTAACGCTGCAACCCCACCCAACCGTGCAGTCGGCGCTTGACCTCAATGGTCTTACAATCGGAGCTGGCGGTCGGGCAGCCTTGCTGCCCTGAGAAAGAAATCATGCATGTCAGGCAGTAGTGTCGGGACGGGAGCGCGTAGTCGAAGGCCTCCACCGCGTGCACGGGCTTGCCATCGCCACCTTGAACCGAACGATCGGGGTCCCAATGGCAGGGGCGCTTCGGTTGAACGTTCTGCCCATTCAGTTGTAGAGCGAACGAATCATCCTTGGACAAAAGCAACGGCGCGTAGACCCGCGCCAACTGCCTACGAATCTTTTGGTGATTGGCGTTTTTAGCGAAATAAACACGCTGATCCGATTTGAGTTGCAGAATCTTTATTTCGGTTCCGTGTGAGGACGGATCTGACTTGGGTCGTGTCAGGCGTGGCGTTTGATAGCTGCGCGTTCGACGCAGCTCGTTGAGATCAATTCGTAGCCCTGTCCACTCATGGTCCCCCGCGCGGGTAGCATAGACCTCGGTGACCATGCCCAGACGCGCGGTTGCGATATTGAAGCCCATGCCGAATAAGCCAAGGTTATCGAGTGGATTATTTCCACTCCATCCCGCTCGAACAGCGCTCTCCAATTGCTCGATCGTCATCCCTGGACCGTTGTCTCGGATCGTTACCGCAGCATCAGCGCGATCTTGTGTGGGAAGACTAATGGATACTGACGGCGACCCAACCTGCTCTCCACCACGGCGCGCATTTATGAAAGCATCCACGCTGTTGTCGATTAGCTCCGCGAGACACTTCCATTGGTCTAAATTGATCTCGCCAAGAATTTGAAGAACGCGGGGATCTGGAGTCAGATCGAAATCGTTAGTCATGACGGTCCTGGTCTCTTAATCAATTCGTGGTTTGGGCAAGGGTGTCGCATGCCTCCAGACTGGCCGCAACAGAGCGGGCAACCACCTCGGCCAATTTCACGGGAACGGCGTTTCCGAGTTGGCGCATGGTTTGGCTCCATGAGCCGCGAAACTCATATTCATCAGGAAAACTCTGCAGCCGCGCGGACTCTCGGACAGTGAAATAGCGAAGCGTTCCATCATCCTTGATAAACATGTTTTCGCCACCGGGAACCCCGTGGTACCCAGCCTTCAACGTCTTGGATGGCTCATCCAGAACGCTCCCCGTGTGGCCTACATATGCTCTGGCTCCCGGGGTGAACACATGGTTGGAAATTCCATGATCGCGAACGGCCTCCGGGTCTGGAAGATTCTTCAACGCGTCACGAGTCGTTTGCCAACGGTCTAGAGTCAACAAAACCGGAGCGGAGCGCAAAAGCTCTACCCGTTTCGCGTAGCGCGGGAGCACTTCCGCTTTCCGCTTTTGGCTAATCCCGTGCTCGTCCCAGTAGCTGCCGTCAATCCATTTCGAAACTAACAGCGCGCCCTCAGAATGCGTGGGGTCGGGAAACGACCATCGCGCACCCAAGTCGGAACGAAACCCAACGAAGAAAACGCGTTCCCGCTTTTGTGGAACGCCATAATCAGCGGCATTGAGCACGTCGAACAAAACATTATATGTGGCGGCGCCTTTGTTAGCCGAATGGTGCTGTTCGAGGCGTGCACGATGCTGAATCCAGTTCTCACCCTTGCGCCGCGCTAGTTCCGGGTATTGCAATTGAAGGAGAATGTGTGAGAAGTACGACGCAAAGCTTTTGCGCGTCAGCCCTTTGACATTCTCAAAAATGAATGCTTTCGGCATCAACTCACGCACTGCTCGAACTGCCTCGGGGAACATGTTTCTATCGTCGCGCTGCGCTTGATGTTTACCTCCCATCGAGAACGGCTGGCATGGTGGTCCTCCGGAAACCACCGCAATATCCTGTCCGAGCGATTCAAATTTGAAACTCCGCGCATCGACCTCGTGCACCGGCCACCCCTCGACCGCGTGTGCATGATGACGTTGGTTCTCGCGGAAGGTCTCACATGCGTCGTGATCCCATTCGACGACGGCCGCATGCTGGAATCCTGCATTCGCCATGCCGATGGCGAGCCCCCCCGCGCCGGCGAAAAGTTCAACGCTACGCATCGAGAAATCCTCTTATTCTTGTTCTGATCTGAGCGAGATCTTCCAAATCGCACTCCCAAATCGTGAGTACATCCCAGCCCGCATCGAGGAGCGACGATTCATTTTTTGCATCACGCTGCCGATTCGCTTCAAGTTTAGGTAGCCAGAAGCCCTGACGAGACTTCGGCAGTCGAGCCAGCGCGCACTTCGCATGCCGATGCCAAAAACAACCATGGATGAACACAACCTTCTTGCGAGAACGAAACACTAGATCCGGCTTTCCTGGTAAGTCCTTCGCATGCAGGCGATATCGATACCCCATCGCGTAGACCAACCGCCGAACTATCATCTCCGGCTTGGTATCGCGTGAACGCACGCGCGCCATGATTTCCGAGCGCCGGGCTGGAGGAACGTTGTCCATACGTCATTTTGGCCGCGTCAGCAGTGGCCACTGGTCTGAGACATACTTTTTCGCCGCTTCTCGCATGACCCACGCAAGCGACACCTTTTTGCCGCGTGCGATTCGTTCCAACTCGGCATGAAGCTCATGCGGAAGACTCACAGACGCCCGGACAGTGGGGCATGATTCCAGCCCTTCATCATGTTTCGGTTGCTTCATCGACCCATCCCTGCGTCAGCAGCACCACATTACAGCATATTAATGCATGAGTGAGCTGGCCTAGCTACTTTTGGCCCTGCGGCCGCACTCAGGCTTACAGTCGCACCCCAGCTTTCTGGCGCTGGGCGCCGACATAGAAGGCCGCGCTGCGGCCTATCGCGCCCCGCTGAACGCGGCCCTGGGTCCCGACGACCTGGCCACCATCCACACGACCCTGCAACAACAGCGCGCCCTGGGCAGCAGCGCCTTCCAGGCCATGGTCCAAGCCAAGACCCAACGCTTCGCTGGCGTCAGGCCCGCCCATCGTCCACGCAAGGCCACGAAAGACCGCGAGAAGTGAACCTGACCCCGTTACTCGGCGTTATGTAGGTTGGTACCAAGCTGCCAATGTTTGCACGATAACGGCCACCGCTGCTAACGCGGCCCCGGCCGCGCCCCATTTGGTCTGCGCTGCAAAAGTTTCTCCTAGCTCTGCTCCATGCAACTCAATACCAGCCTGTGACCAGCCCTCGTCTCGCCCAGCTTTCTTACGCCGCTTCTTCAGCGCTTGTGCGTAGCTCACTTTGACGGTGCTTGCCCGCAGCCAACATAGGGCTGAGCCAACGCCCGCGATAGACGACGCCAGTAGCCATGCCTTCTCACTAAACATTTGCGATCCTCAGCGTCCAGTGCTCCAGCTCTGTTCCTCGTTGAGCAATGATTGTTTCGCGGAAATATTCGATAGAGCGACTTAGTCGTTCGCTGTCGCAAGCCTCGTCTAGCGGAATGGCATGCTCGATGAGCTTACTGCCGTCGGGAGCCACAACTTTCAGCCATAGCGGGTCCGACCCTCTTTCAACCGCTGCAATGCACGGAAAGAAGGCGCGCTCTAGAGCACTAGCTGCCAGATCAGGCGATATCTGTGTCATCGGTGAGTCCGTTCAAATGGATGTTGGTTGATCTTAGTGTAAGGGCAGAACAAAACAGAGGTAGAAGCGCGCTTTTTCTACCCTGAGCCTTGCTGACCGACGCGCCCAGCCGGACTGACGCCTACCACACCCTGCTCCACGAAACCCTGGACCTGGAAGCCCTCGTCGCCATCCGCGCCACCGTGCAGCAGCTGCGCGCCCTGGGCACCAGCGCCGCCTTCCAAGCCATGGCCGAAACCAAGACCCAACGCTTCGCAGGTGTTAGGCGTGCGCATCGCCCCAAAAAGCCAGCCGCTTCAATCACGAAGTGAACCTGACTCCGTTAGCTGCTCGGGCCCCGCAGCCGCACCCCAGCTTTCTGGCGCTGGGCGCCGACAGGGAAACCCGTGCTGCGGCCTACCACGTCCTGTTGAACACGGCCTTGGGTCCCGACGACCTCGCCACCATCCGCGCGACCCTGCAACAACAGCGCGCCTAGGCAGCAGCGCCTTCCAAGCCATGATCCAGACCAAGACCCAACGCTTCGCTGGCGTCAGGCCCGCCCATCGTCCACACAACGCCACCAAAGACCGCGAGAAGTGAACCTGACCCCGTTACTGGCTTCGTGCTGGAAGCCATCGCCCCGGACGAGACCGCTGCCATCCGCCTCAACCTGCAGCGCCAGCACGCGCTGGGCAACGACAGCTTCCGCAACGCCACCGAACGGCAGCTCGGACGGCGCGCGGGCCCAGCGGTGCGGACGGGAAGGCAGCCGAAGATCAAGAAGACCACGGGGGAGGAAAGTGCACTCTGACCCCTGCTTTCCAATCCATCTAGGGAAAAACGTGGGGAAACCTTAGAACCTGACCCCGTGACTCGTTTGCCCCCTGTTCCGCGTTTCAGACTAAGTTTAGTTTTCGTAAATTTTGGAAGCCACCATTAACGTTAGACCAAACAGCAGTCCGAAAGCAGCTTGAGCAAGAAAATGCATAGACGGCTTTGCGAACACGTATATCAGGACAACGTATCCGTACAAGAACAGGGCTGAGCCCAGATCTCCCGCAACATCGGCAATAAGTCCAAGCGCGTGCGCTTTGACATTGCCTTGCCTGGAGTTAATTAGCCACGCTACAAGAACAAAAATCACGCAAATAAAGGAAGCCAAAAAAGGAACTATGGAGTTTCCGCTCTCAACTGCCTGCTCTACAAATTTTTGCAATAAATCCCTCTTAGCCCCGCCCGCAAAGAGATACGTGACACACATTAGTAAGCCCCACTGGACAATCAGCATGATTGCCTTGGCGCCTACTTTCCCAACAATCGAATTAGTCGAATATCGCATCTTTAAGATCTCCCTATCATGGCGATAAATTCCCACAGCCTAGAAAGCATCCAGCCTCACATGGTTCGCGGATCCATCGCCAATACTAAGACCTCCTAATAGAGCACAGTAATAGCCAGGCAAGTCCGATGTGGAACTGCGTCCACTCACCTTCGCCCCAATCCTGATAACAATCCCAATACGCTTGGCGACGAGCGCTTCCAGGCGCCCATAGAACACCAACACGGTCATCGCGCCTGCCCCCTTTCCGAACAGGCAGGCCGCCGAAAATCAAAGCTTGTTAAGATAAAAGTGCAACCTGACCCCTGTTTCGCCGCAGGAAGTGAAGGCTTTTTATAATTATTATTCCACCCGGAACAAGTATGAAACTCTCGCAGCAACAAACGCATGAAATTTTTCATGTGCCGAGAAGTTAGCGTATTCGGTACGCCCCGTAAACCGCTGAATAGCTGCAGCCCTAACCCCCCCCTCCGTATAGTTAGCCCCTCGCTTACATGCGCTATTAACGTACCCGATCACGCCATTTACCTTCATCTTATACGCTGAAATCTGTTCGGGCGAGCTACAAATATCAGCCAGCATCTCATCAAGTACGATGCGCCAATCAAGAGGCGGGCCCTCACTTTCAACAGGATAGTCGTAGCTAGATGGCAGTTTCCACCACATATACGTGCGCCCTGCACGTTTTAGCGAGGCAAAATCTTCGGCATAATCGTATGCACCAGCCTGCAAAGGCTCATGCCAAGCTGGAGCAGATGCCAACGTACCCTCTGATCTTCCAGCATTTAGCACCAAGCCTGAAGAATCAACAACCGCGTAAATGTGTCCTGGCGGGAGGGATCGCATTATATTAATTGCCGCTGCTACCGGCGATACTCCAGCCTCATCAATTACGCGCGCATGAAGGTCAGAAAACCTTGTTTGCGCCATCGTCTCAAGGAGCCAAGCTTGAGGCATCAAAATTTCAGAAGCAAAAGCATTCGCCTGCCTCTCCATCTCCATGTACGCATCGAGATTTGCGAATCGCTGAGAGTCATCGAGCGCAATATCATCTAGAAAAACCCCTCGGTGCCACGGGATAATCACATGGCCAAGCTCGTGCGCCGCCGTGAATCTTCGCCTCGCCTCTGGAATATTGCCATTTATTACGACCTTGGGGCGAGATGAATTACCTATATCAAGAGCTATTCCATCGAAATCGAATGGTATGTCAACAACCTCCAAGTCCGCATATTGACTAAGAAGCGACTCGATATTGACGGGCGCAGCAATTCCGTGCCTATCAATTAGTAATCGAGCGAAATTCCTTGCCGATTCACAAAGATCTATACCTATCACCCAAGCCTTCCAGTTTTGCGCAGCCATTTAATAACCGCACTATCCGCAGAAAGCCCCTGCCCTCTGGCCGCCATCGGAAGCTCCATAGCACTCTGCAAGTATTCGAACAGCGATAGGCCGGACACTCGCGCGGCAATCACAGACTGAATAATCGAGCCGTCAGCCAGCCACGCGGAATATTCCTCTTTATCGAAGCCAAGATAATCTGAAAGATCTACCCTTATTTCAGGATCATCGTGCCAAGTTTGCACAGCATCATCAATATCAGCGGGCAAGGACAGCCCGCGAATGCACTTATCTATGAAATTCATATTAGGAGACATCGATTTTCCTCCCTTTGACAGCGCCCTTGATGATCTGTCCATTGATCGCATCAATCACGCCAAGATGATTTCCACGCCGATCATAGACCTCTATCTCACCGTGGTATCCATCCCACTCGAAGTAACGATCACGAGCGGTTGACTCCCATCGAGCCACGCCTTTCCGCGACACACGAGAGCACCCGTCAAGGAAAGATGGTTTTGGAATCGGATTCCTTGTCAATACACTGCTCCGAAATGACTTAAATCACATCCAATAGTAGTTGTCCAATCAACTCTTAAAGGGACTAGCCGCCCGCGCACTCAGGCGGCGTCCACTCTCTCGCAATTAAGGCCATCAAGCCCCGTCCGGGTTCACCTTGTCCACGTCGATCTTGTACTGCTTGATCGCGCGGGCGACGTCCTTGCCGGTCATCTTGCCATCCTTGGCCAGGGCGGCGATGGCGGCGTGGGCAATGTAGTAGCGGTCCACCTCGAAGAAGCGGCGCAGGTTGGCCCGGGTGTCGCTGCGGCCAAAGCCGTCGGTGCCCAGCACGGTGTAGTTGGTGGTGGGGACGAAGGCGCGGATCTGGTCGCTGAAGGCGCGCACGTAGTCGGTGGCGGCGATCACCGGGCCCTGGCGGCCTTCCAGCTGCTCGGTCACGTAGGCCTTGCGCGGGGTCTTGGCTTCCGGGTTCATGCGGTTCCAGCGCTCGGCGTCGAAGCCGTCACGGCGCAGCTCGTTGAAGCTGGGGCAGGACCAGATGTCGGCGGTGACGCCGAAGTCCTTGTCCAGCAGTTCGGCCGCGGCGATGGCCTCGCGCAGGATGGTGCCTGAGCCCAGCAGCTGCACGCGCAGCTCGCCCTTCTTGGGCTTGCCGGCGTCGGTGAGCAGGTACATGCCCTTGAGAATCCCCTCCTCCGCACCGGCCGGCATCTCCGGGTGTGCGTAGTTCTCGTTCATCAGGGTCAGGTAGTAGTACTCGTCCTTCTGCTCTTCCATCATCGACTTCATGCCGTGCTGGAGGATGACGGTGACCTCGTAGCCGAAGGTCGGGTCGTAGCTGCGCACGTTGGGGATGGAGCCGGCGATGACCTGGCTGAAGCCGTCCTCGTGCTGCAGGCCTTCACCGTTGAGCGTGGTGCGCCCGGCGGTGCCGCCCAGCAGGAAGCCGCGGGTGCGCATGTCGGCGGCCTGCCAGGCGATGTCGCCCACGCGCTGGAAGCCGAACATCGAGTAGTAGA
Source organism: Pseudoxanthomonas sp. JBR18 (assembly GCF_028198165.1). Taxonomy (NCBI): domain Bacteria; kingdom Pseudomonadati; phylum Pseudomonadota; class Gammaproteobacteria; order Lysobacterales; family Lysobacteraceae; genus Pseudoxanthomonas; species Pseudoxanthomonas sp. JBR18. The sequence continues at coordinate 2,177,409 of NZ_CP116339.1, read as the reverse complement.
TGTAGAACGGCAGCATCGGCACGTTGGACACCGAGTAGCTGGTGCCGGCGGCCAGCCAGGAGGAGATGGCGCCCGGCTCGCTGATGCCCTGCTGCAGCACCTGGCCGGACTGGTCCTCGCGGTAGTACATCAGCTGGTCGGCATCGACAGGCTTGTACTTCTGCCCGAACGGGGCGTAGATGCCGATCTGGCGGAACATGCCCTCCATGCCGAAGGTGCGGGCCTCGTCGGCCACGATGGGCACGATGCGCGGGCCCAGCTCCTTGTCGCGCAGGGCGATGTTGAGCGTCTGCACGAAGGCCATGGTGGTGGAGTAGCTGCGCTCGCCGCTGGACTTGAGCAGGCGCTCGTACTTGTCCAGGCCGGGCACGGTGAAGGACTTGTCGGCCTTGCGGCGACGTGCGGGGAGGTAGCCGCCCAGGGCCTCGCGGCGCGACTTGAGGTACTGCACCTCAGGCGAGTCCGGGCCGGGGTGGTAGAAGGGCACCTGCTCGGCTTCTTCCAGCTGCTTGTCGCTCAGCGGGATGTTGAAGCGGTCGCGGAAGGTGCGCACCGCGTCGTCGTCGAGCTTCTTGGTCTGGTGGGTCGGGTTGAGCGACTCGCCGGCCGAGCCCATGCCGTAGCCCTTGACCGTCTTGGCCAGGATCACGGTGGGCATGCCCTGGGTCTTCACCGCCGCGTCGTAGGCCGCATAGACCTTGTGCGGGTCGTGGCCGCCGCGGTTGAGGCGCCAGATGTCGTCATCGGACAGGTTGGCGACCATGGCGGCGGTCTCCGGGTACTTGCCGAAGAAGTTGGCACGCGTGTAGGCGCCGCCGAAGGCCTTGCAGTTCTGGTACTCGCCGTCGACGGTTTCCATCATCAGCTTGCGCAGCACGCCGTCGGTGTCGCGGGCCAGGAGCGGATCCCAGTACGAACCCCACAGTAGCTTGATGACGTTCCAGCCACCGCCGCGGAACACGCCTTCCAGCTCCTGGATGATCTTGCCGTTGCCGCGCACCGGGCCGTCCAGGCGCTGCAGGTTGCAGTTGACCACGAAGATCAGGTTGTCCAGCCCTTCGCGGCCGGCCAGGGCGATGGCGCCCAGGGTCTCGGGCTCATCGGACTCGCCGTCGCCGATGAAGCACCACACCTTGCGGTCGGACTTCTCGATCAGGCCGCGGTTTTCCAGGTACTTCATGAATTGCGCCTGGTAGATGGCGCTCAGCGGCCCCAGGCCCATCGACACGGTGGGGGTCTGCCAGAAGTCCGGCATCAGCCACGGGTGCGGGTAGGAGGAGATGCCCTGGCCGTCGACTTCCATGCGGAAGTGGTCCAGCTGCTTCTCGCTGATGCGGCCCTCGAGGAAGGCGCGGGCGTAGATGCCCGGGGCGCTGTGGCCCTGGATGTAGAGCAGGTCGCCCGGGTGGTTGTCCGAGGGCGCGCGCCAGAAGTGGTTGAAGCCCACGTCGTAGAGCGTGGCGGCCGAGGCGAAGGAGGCGATGTGCCCGCCCAGGTCGCCCGGCTTGCGGTTGGCGCGCACGACGGTGGCCATGGCGTTCCAGCGGATGATGGAGCGGATCTTCCACTCCATCGCGCTGTCGCCGGGGCTCTTGGCCTCCAGGGCCGGGGCGATGGTGTTGACGTACTCGGTGGTGGGCGAGAACGGCAGGTAGGCGCCGGAGCGGCGGGTCAGCTCGACCATGTCCTCCAGCAGCTGATGCGCCCGCAGCGGCCCTTCGGCATCGATGACCGCCTTGAGCGATTCCATCCATTCCTGGGTTTCTGCCGGGTCCGGATCGCTGAGCAGCATCTCGTTCAACCAGTTCATTGCCATCTCCTCGCCTGTGAGCCGCGACGCGATCGCGGCATCTGATATCTGTCTGAGCCGGTGATTGTAAGCCAGGCCAGGGGCCGGCGTCGGTTCGACCATTGAGGGAGGCCGCAAACGGGGGTTTTCGTGACGAAATTTCGTCTTTCGCCCGGCCGGAGCCTTGCAGTTGTGAGGATTTCGTATGACGAAGAAATGTCATGGGCCGATCGGCGGCTGTATTTCGCTATATCTTTTCTCAGAACTTCGATATATCTTTTTTCCGCCGGCACACGGCGGCCCATGGATGGCGGCTGACGCGGCGCCTGCGGCCTGCCCGGCCACCGCACCCCGCCATGGCCGCGTGCAGCGCGAGCCGCCAGGCGGGCCAGGCCGCCGGTTCGGCCCGGCACTAATGAATCTCCAGGAGTTCCCATGCATCCCCATGCACGACATCGCGGCCGCAGACACCATCACGGCGAAGGCCCGCACCCGGGGCGCGGGCATCGCGAAGGCCACGGGCATCGCAGTCGCGCCGATGGCGTCGGCCGGCCCGACGACGCCTCGTCGGACACGGAAACGCGCGCCGGTCATCGCGACCCGGCGCACGAGGAAGGCCGCGGCCACGGCCGGCGTGGCGGACACCGGGGCGAACGCGGCGAGCGCCAGCGCACGCCGCGGATGCTGGCCCACGGCGACCTGCGCCTGCTGCTGCTCGGCCTGCTGGAGGCGCAGCCGCGCCATGGCTACGAGCTGATCCAGCTGATCGGCGAGATGTTCCTAGGCCAGTACACGCCCTCGGCCGGGGCGATGTACCCGGCGCTGGCGCAGTTGCAGGCCGATGGCCTGGTCACCAGCAGCGAGGACGGCGCGCGGCGCCTGCACACGCTGACCGAGGCCGGCCACGCCTTCGCCCGGGCCCACGCCGAGACGCTGGCCAATGCGCGCCTGCGCACCGAGCGCAGCGCGCGGATGGTGGTGAAGGCCGGCCTGCCCGCCCCGGTCCGTGGTGGCATGAGCGCGATCAAGCGCGCCCTGATCAGCCACCACGCCCACTGGACGCCGGAGTCCGGCGAGCGCGTTGCGCAGATTCTGCTGCAGGCGGCCGCCGACATCGCCAAGGTGCCGCATGACTGAGACCGTCGGCGCCGATGCGCTCCAGGCCACCGGCTTGCGCATGACCGCGCCGCGGCGCGCGTTGCTGGCGCTGCTGCTACAGCAGCCGGCGCCGTGCGATGCCATTTCACTGCACCACCAGCTGCGCGCGCAGGGACACCGCGTCAGCCTGGGAACCGTCTATCGCGTACTGCATGTGCTGGAACAACAGCACCTCGCCGTCGCGATCGCGAGCCCGCATGGCCGCACGTTGTGGCGCCTGTGCCAGCCAGCCCCTTCCACGCCCGGGGACGAGGCCGCCACCAGCCACTGGCTGCGCGCGCTCGCCGCCGACCTGGGCTATCGCCTGGTGCCGATTCACTAAAACCGGCGCCGGCTTTCCCTTCGATTGTTTGGAGCTTGCTTCCCATGACATTGCACGAGAGCCACAGGCTCAGCCACCCGGTCGTCTTCCGCCAGCTGCAGGTGCTGGAGGTCCACGACCTGACCCCGCACATGCGCCGCATCGTGGTCGGCGGGCCGGCGTTGGCCGGCTTCCATAGCGCCGCGCCGGATGACCACGTCAAGGTCTTCTTCCCCAACCCGGACGGCGAATTCGTCACCCCCACCCTGGGTGCGCACGGGCTGGAGTATCCGGCCGGCAAGGTCGCCTCGCCCATGCGCGATTACACCCCGCGCCTGCACGACGCGGCCGCCGGCACGCTGGCGATCGATTTCGTCATGCACGGCGATGGCCCGGCCGCCAGCTGGGCGGCGGCCGCGCAGCCCGGCGCTACGCTGGCGCTGGGCGGGCCGCGCGGATCGTTCATGGTGGCCGAGGACTTCGACCACTACGTGCTGATCGGCGATGAAACCGCATTGCCGGCCATCGGCCGCTGGCTGGGCGAGATGCCGGCCGGGCGCAAGGTCACCGCGGTGATCGAGGTCCCCGAGGACGCCGACCGCCAGGCCCTGCCCACCCAGGCCGACGCGGACATCCGCTGGCTGCCGCGCAACGGCGTGCCGCCGCAGCGCAGCGAGCTGCTGGAACAGGTGCTGGACGACCTGGCACCGCAGGGCGATGCGTTCTGGTGGATCGCCTGCGAGTCGCGTCGTGCGCGGATGATGCGCAAGTTCCTGGAAGGCCACCGTTCGGTGCCCAAAGGGTGGATCCGCTCGACCGGGTACTGGAAGCACGCCGACAGCGTGGAGGATGAGGATTGAGGGGATAGGCTTTCTGCGCTGCGGCTGAAGGGCCGTAGGGCCATTAGCGCTGTTCCATGGCTTGAAGCGGATTTTTCCTTCAAGCAGAAGCTTTCGTGCGGCTTCGCCGCCCGACCCACTTTCTTTGCTCGTGCAAAGAAAGCTGGGCAAAGAAACACGCCCCGGGTGGCACGCCTGCTTCGCAGGTCCGCTACGGGCCGAGGATTTTTGGAAGGGACATCCATGTCCCTTCCAAAAACGCCACACATCCTTGTGTGGCGCCCTGCGGGTCTTAACCTCGTCCCTTCGCCGTGCCTTACGGGGATCTGAGAGCAAAGCAAAAACAAAAGCAGAGAGCGTCAAGCCCAGGCCCGCTTTCCCGTCTGAATGACGATGCAGAGCATTGCTGTTGCTGTTGCTGTTGTTTGCAGCTTTACCTGTCTAAGCCGTAAAGCGAGCCGAGCATCGCAGGAAGCCAGGGTCGAAGAGTCGCCCTGTTTGAGCGCAGCGAGTTTGGGCGACGTCCCTAAAAAGGGATAAATGCCCTGGCCTCCGAGAAGCACAGGGAACCGATGCGCAGCATCGGCGAGTGTTTTCAATCCCCTTTTTGGGACCGGCGAGTAGCGGTTTTGCCTTCTTTTGCCGCGACAAAAGAAGGTCGCGCCCGTAGGCGCGAGAGCCTTTTCCCTTCGCCGCAGAGCGGCGCTGAAGCGTTTGCCTCAGAGCCCCAAATCAGACCGCCCGAACGAAATCACTGCTTCGCATAAGCCTGCATCGCAGACGCACAATCCTTGACCTGCTGATAGTGATAAGCCTCAGGCTCCCAACCATTCGAGTCACGTTTGTACTTGGTCTCGATGGTCGCCTGGTATCCACTGCCACCGACCGCATCGCCACAGCTCACCAGCGTGGCCACATCATCGACGCCTTTCGGCAAGTGGTCAGGAGACACCAGCGGAGCGTCCATCGTGGCTGGCCCTGTGCGATGCACGTTGAACTGCACCACCAATGCGGCGTACGCACCGGTCCGCAAGCGCTCCGTCTGCAGCTTCCAAGTATTTTCGTTATCGCTAAACCGCATGTGAGGGTTGTCCAACAAGGGCTGGAAGAGTCTTGTGTACTGCTTGGCATCAAACCCGGTGTACGTCACCGTCTCGATACGTTGCGATTCGGCCGAAGCCACCGACACCACCAGCAAGCAAGCTCATCACGCCCCACGCGAAGGGCTTCAAACGCAGACCTATCATCTCGGACTCCTTCCCTGATCGACACACGAGCGCAAAGCCTGCACCCGATACGCAACAACGCCGCATCTAAAGTCTTCAATTGCGCAACCTGTCAAGCGATCACCGGCTTCACCGCGCGCGGCAGGGGGCCTGGGGCTGCATGGTCGCGCCGGTGAGCGCGTTGAAGGCGGCATGACCCATGGCCGCGTAGCCGCGGTCGTTGGGGTGCACGCCTTCGTCGGCCACGCACACCGTGGCGATGCCCTGGGGCACCGGGGCGCCCGGCGGCGGGGTCGGCGTGTCGTAGGGACCTTCGACCGCATCGGCGAAATCCACCACGCCATCGAACACGCCGGAATCTTTGAGCCAGGCGTTGATCTGCACGCGCGCGGCATCGCGGCGCGGCGAGTACCAGTTGGGATCGTCGGAGAACGGCAGCACCGTGCCGGCCCAGATCCGGATCCCGTGCTGGTGCGCGACGTCGGCCAGCAGGCGGAAGCTGGCGATCAGTTCTCGTGGCTGCGCACCGGCCGTGAGCAGGGCGGTATCCGGGCCGCGGTTGATGTCGTTGGCGCCGAACAGCACCACGATGTCGGTGACGCCGGGGCGGTCGATCACATCGCGGTAGTAGCGCTTGAGGCCGGCGATGCCAGAAGCCGGTTCGCCGACCTGGTCGAAGGCCAACTCGTCGGCGCTGATGCCCATGTTGGCCACGGCCAAACCACCCGCGCCCGGTGCGTTGCCCAGCGTGGCCAGCACGGCCGGCCACGGCGTATCCGGCCGGGTGGCCTGGTAGCCATCGGTGATGGAATCGCCGAAGGCCACCACGCTGCGCGTGCCGGGCTTGGCCGCCACTTCCACCGCGGTCAGGGCGTAGACATGGTCACCCGGCCACGGGCTGAGGCCCTGGGCGGGCGTGCGGCCTTCCAGATCGACGGCATCCACCGCGTCCCCCTGCACGGCCCAGGTCACCCGCCCCTGCTCCAGCGGATGGGCATCGGCCAAAGCCGCCGGAGCCTTGAAGTACAGGCTCACGCTCAGCGGCGCCAGCGCGGGGGCGTCGAAGGCCACCGGATCGCTCAGCAGTTCGCCCCCGGCCGGCACCAGTGCCCGGGGCTTGCCGTCGAAGGTCAGGCGCACGCTGCTGCCCGGCACGACGGCCGCGCCCTGCGCCGCCCGCGCGATGCTGGCCGCGTCCACCTCGAGCGGCGCGGTCCCGAACACATTGGACAGCCGCACGCGCAGCTGGCTGCCGCCCAGGCTCAGGCGTACGCGCTGGCGCACGGTGACCTGGCGCACGGTGGGCACCCGATGGAGCGGATCACCGCCCGTGTCGCGCTGCGGCTGATGCCCGGCATCGCGCGGCACGCTGACCTGTGCGGTCATCGCCTGCCCCCAGGACACCACCCAATGCGCGTCCGGGCCGGCCAGCGCCGGCGCGCTGACACACAGCAGCGCGCTGGCGACCAGCAGCAGGATCTTCATGGTTGCCCCGCGGCGAGCGTCGGTGAGCGAGTTCATGTGGACTCCAGGGCGCCATGCAAGCGCGGAAATGCAGTGATGCGCAGCTTGGCCGCGCCATAGGGGATGAGGGTCAATGGCACGGCCGGCTCGTCGCTGGCCGGCTTTGGCCCGGTGGGCACGGGCTCGGCCGCGCCTTCCATCGCCACCCACGCCGGCACCGGGCGGCCTTCGACCTGCAGGCGCACCGGCGCGGATTGCGCGGCGAACGGCATCGGCCCGATCGGGTGTTCGCTGACTTGAGGCGCGGTGCCGGTGATGGCGTAGTTCCAACGCGTGGTCGGATACACCTGCCAGTCGGTGGTCAGGCCGCGTTTGCGCCAGGGCACCCAGGCCGCCCCGATGGGCAGCGAGAACACCAGCGCGCCGCGCGAAAAGGTCACCGCATCGTTCGGCCCGGTTTCGGCGATGACCTGCGCGTTGAACTTCAGCTCCACCACATCGCCAGCCTTCCAGGTGCGCGCGATGCGGGTGAAACCATCCTTGGCCGTGACCGCTTCGCCATTGACCAGCACGCGCGTGGCCTTCGACCAGCCGGGAATGCGCAGGTGCAACGGGAAGGGCGTGGGCGCTTCGGGCCGGAGGACGATGCGCACGCGATCGCGGAACGGATAGTCGGTGACCTGTTCCAGTTCCACTGCCGTGGCGCCGATGCGCGTGGCGATGCGGCACGGCACGTACACCATCGCCGCCAGGCCGCCATCGTCGCTGGCCATCCACGCCGCAGCGGTCAGCTTGGGCCAGCCCTGGTGGAAGTTGGCCGTGCAGCAGCCGAAATGCGGATCGAGGCCGAACAGGTTCGCCTCCGGCCCGTTGGTCGTCCACGGGGAGCGGTGCAGGCTGCATTCGACCTGATTGGGCTGCTGGTCGTACTGGTGCGCCCACATGTCGTCGGTGAAGGTGCCGGGCAACGCATTGAAGGCGATGCGCTCCAGCCGGTCGCCGAGTGCGGCATCGCCGGTGATCGCCAACGCCAGCTCCAGCGAGTACATCGTCTCGACCACGGTGCACAGCTCCACGCCCTGCGACGGACTGCGCCCGGCCAGGTGTTCGTCGCAGGAGAACATGCCGTTGGGCAGGCCGTGGTACTGGTCCAGCATCGCCAGCTGGTGGTGGACGGCGGAGCGATCGGCCGCGCTGCCTGACACCAGCGACCAGACCGGCGAAGCCTTGAGCGCCTGCCCGTTGTTGACGCCATGGACTTGCAGGCCGAGGTCTTCCATGAACACGTCGTCACCGTGTGCGTGCGCCTTGAGCCTGGCCGGATCGACCTTCTCCTTGAACGGGAAGTCGGCGAACATCGCCTGCCAGTCGTAACCCTGCGCCTTGAGCAGCCTGGCCAGTTGCAGCAGCTTGGGATCCTGCGTGCGCGCATGCAGCCACAGCACGCTGACCACCTCGTCCTGCCAGCGCATGCGGCCCCAGTCGCGCAGGGGCCGTGCCGGCAGCGCCTGCAGCTGGTGGTGGAAGTAGCGCGTCATGAAGGGCACCACGCGCGCGTCGCCGCTGAGCTCCTGGTACTGGGTGAGTACCTTGAGCATGACCATGCGCGGCCACCAGTCATCGTTGCTGCGCGGGCCGAACATGCCATCGCCCCAGTCGCTCTGCAGGGTCCAGTCGATGAAACGCTGTGCCTTGGCCTTCAGTTCCGGCGCGTCGAGCTGCCATGCCAGCGGCAGCAGGCCATCGACGAAGTACGGACCGCGCTCCCATGACTCACCCGTGCCGCCGAGCCAGCCGCTGTCCGGGCCGACATCGGGCCAGGTTTCGTCCAGGTGGCCGCCGAGGCCGGCGGCCTGGATCTCCAGCTGGCGACGCAGCCAGCCGGCAGGCTTGATCGCGCCGGTGGGCAGCAGCTGGAAGGGTTGCGGTGCCAGCGGTGCCACGGGAAACCACGTAGCCGATGCCGCGGCCGGCGCGGGTGCATCGGACGCGGCTGCGCCCAATGGCAGGCCCGCCGCGACGCCGCCGATGGCCGCAACGCGCAACCACTGCCGTCGGCTCGGGGACACAGGATCGTGCTGCATGGAATCGAAGCCTCCACGTCATGCCCGCCTCGCGCGGCGCGGAGCCATCCTACCCTGGATCGTGCCGACTTGTCCGACAATACGACAGACGCGTCCCTGCGCCTGGGCAGACTACGCCGGGTTACAGGTCGACCGAGAACTCGATCTGCGCCGAGCGCCCGTAGGCGTTGTAGATGCCGGTGTCGTAGAAGGGCCACCCACCATTGGTGACATCGACCGGAGGACGCTTGTTGGTCAGATTGTTGACCGAGAGCATCACCCCGAACGTGTCGTTGAAGCGGTAGGTGACGCTGCCGTTGTAGGTCGTCCACGGCCCGATGTTGCGATCGTCACCGGCCTGGTTCCAGGTCGGCGCATTGCGCAGGCCGTAGAGCGTGGCGCCGAGCGGGCCGCGATACCAGCTGATGGTGGCGCTGGTGCGATCGTGGAGCTCGTTGGAGTTGGCGCAGCACAGCTGGTCGTAGGTGGGGTCGCCTTCCTTGTACTGGGTCTCGTGGGTCAGTGCACGGTAATGGCCGACCTGGACGTCGAAGTTGCCCAGGGTGTCCATGCGCCACTTGTATCCGATATTGGCCTGCAGGCCGGTCTGCGTTTGCTTGGACAGGTTGATCGGATAGGTCTGGACCTCATTGATGCCGTTGGGGTTGACCGGATCGTTGGCCGGCTTGCGCGCGACCTGGCCAAGCACGTCCTGGCAGGTCGGCGAATTGACGTCATAGGCGGTGGCGCCGTTTTCGGACACACCCAGGCGGCAGTTGGCTTCCAGCTCCAGGATGTCGCCCTGGCCGAGCAGGTTCACCTCGTCGTCGATCTCGATGTGGTTGTAGTCCACCGACAGCGTCAGCGCATTGTCCAGCGTCGACCACACCGCGCCATAGGTGAAGGTCTTGGCGGTGATGTCCTTGAGGTTGCGATTGCCCGAGCTCACCGAACGGATGGAGCTGTCCGATTGCGCGCAGGCGTCGTAGTTGTCGGAGGTATAGCCGGCCTGGCGGCAGAGGTAGTAATCGGTCGCCGTGGTGAAGCCGCTGGACTCTGACGAGTACAGGTAATACATGTCCGGCGAACGGAACGCGGTGGCGTAGCTGCCGCGCAGCAGCAGGGTGTCGATGGGGCGGAACTCCAGACCCACCTTGTAGGTGAACTTGCCGTTGCCGCCGCCGCCCTGCAGCGAATACTTGTCGTAACGACCGGACAGGTTGGCGTTGAAGGTGCTGGTCACCGGTACCTGGAATTCCATGCCCGCCGCGTACAGGTCACGCTGGCCCTGGGCGACCGTGGCCCCGCCGTTGCCGCGGAAGATGTTCTCCGAGTTGGGCGCCGAGGAGCGGTTGTTGAAGTACTCGCGCTGGCCCTGGACGATCGCGGCGAAGCCGACCGGACCTGCGGGCAGTTCGAACAGGGAGGTGTTGGTCAGCGTGGCGGTCTCGGACTGGGTCCAGGCCGCGGACTTGGCCCGATTGGTGCCACTCCAGGCGTAGTACTGCTCGGCGGTGATCGGCTGGTACAGCAGGTCCTCGTTGGGCGCGAACACCGGATAGCCGTTCATCTCGCCCAGCTGCGGCCCCAGGTAGTAATCGTCCACGCCGTTGAACTTGAGGAAGTCGGTCGCCTTGCGGATGGCGCTGGTACCGGAGCGATTGATGTAGATGTCGTAGTCGAAGCCGGTATCGCCCAGCGGGCCGCGCACGCCGGTGGCGATGTTGTAGCTGCGGGTGAACACGCGCTGGTCCTTGGACTTCAGGCCGACCTCCTCGGGCGCGAAGATGCGCTGCCAGCTCTCGTAGGTCCCGGTGGTCTGGTTGTAGAAATCCTGGTTCCAGAACGGGCTGCCGCCGGTGTAGGTCGGGCGGCCATAGCTGAGCAGGATGTCGGTGTACCACTCGGTCTGCGGCGTCAGGTGGTAGCGCGCGAACAGGCTGCCGTTGACGTTCTCGGCCTTGTTGAGCAACGAGGCGGTCCCGACATTGGCCAGGCTGCCGCAGTAGCGGCCATTGCTGCCGTCAGAGCGCGCGGCGTACTGGGTGGTGCCGCCGTAGAGGTATTCCAGCGGCGCGCACGCGGCGGCGCCGGGATCGATGTACCGCGAAGCCCCCGCGGTGATGTCGCGCCGCAGGAAGGTGCGCGAGGGATCGACCACCTTGCCGGTATGCGCATCGGCGGCGCTGTCCAGGTAGCTGCGATCGAATCCGTAGATCGGCTTCTGCTTGTCGTACTGCAGCCCGAAGCTCAGGTCCAGGTCGCCGATCGAGGTGCCGGTACTGAACTCGAAGCGCTGGTTGGCACCGCCGCCGTCGCTGTAACCGCCGGCCCGGTACTTGAAGTGGGTGCCTTCGACGTGATCTTTCAGGATGATGTTGACCACGCCGGCGATGGCCGAAGAGCCATACACCGAAGACTGGCCGCCGGTCAGCACATCCACGCGCTCGACCATGCCCATGGGAATGTTGGCGATGTCCACGATCGAGGTGTTGCCGTTGTAGGCCAGCGGATAGCTGCTCATCGGGCGGCCGTTGAGCAGGGTCAGCGTGTAGCTTGGGTCCAGGCCGAACAGGCTGATGGTCTTGGCGCCGGGCGTGTAGTTGCCGGTGCCCTGCGAGTCCTGCACCGAGCCGTTGGACTGGGGTAGCGAGCGCAGCGCGTCGAACACGTTGGTGAAGCCCTGCTTCTCCATGTCCGCCGCGGTCACGCTGGTGATCGGCGAGGGGCCTTCGATCTGCGCCCGGGGGATCAGCGAGCCGGTGACCTTGACCGCATCGAGCTCGGCGGCCTTCCTGGTGGCACCTTCTGTGGGGACATCGGTGGCCTGCGGCGCATCGTCCTGCGCGTGGGCGACGCACGGCAGCAGGGCGGTGGAAATCATCAACGACAACAGTCTCAACTTCATCCGGGTCTCTCCATCGAGGTGCAAGGAACTGCGCTCGCCGGCCGCGGGGGCGGCGGGCGGCACGGCTGGACACTGCGGGCATTTCCCCAGCCCTGTTGCGGGCAGCGCTCGGCCCGGCGTCGTGCACTGGCGGTGGCTGCCATGGCGCAAGACGCAGGAACGGCGGCCCGGACACCGCACTATCGAGGACCGGGCAAGTCGCGCCGATTGCTTTCTAAATCGTTTAAATGAAGTATGTCAACGGGATGACGATAAGTTGTTCTGACAACTTGATTTCGACCACTCTGTCACTTTAAAAGGAATCAAAACGTGGGCAAGATGCCCCAAATCCCCGCTGCGGATTGCCATGCGCGTGAAAGTTCTGCACGATCGGCTGATCGCTTCAAACGATTCAGGGGCTCATGACCGATTCCAACCAGCGCCGTCGGCGCGTCACGCTGGCCGACATTGCCCGCGCCTGCGGGGTGTCCTCGGCCACGGTCTCCCTGGTGCTCAGCGGCAACCCGGCCGTGGCGGCCAAGACCCGTCGGCTGGTGGAAACCGAGCTGCGCCGCCAAGGCTATGTCTACAACCGCAGCGCCGCCAACCTGCGGCGCAAGGTCTCCACCAGCGTCGCCCTGGTGATCAATGACCTGTCCAACCCGTTCGTGGCCGAGTTCGCGTCCGGCGTGGACGAGGCGCTGGCCGAGGCCGGCTGCGTGATGCTGCTGGGCAGCTCGGGCGAATCGATCGAGCGCCAGCGCGCCGTGCTGTCCTCGCTGCTGGAACACAACCCGGCCGGCGTGATCCTGACCCCCGCCGAGGGCACCAGCGTGGCCGACCTGAGCCCGGTGGTCGGCCTGCATACGCCGCTGCTGCTGTTCAACCGCCAGGTGCCCCAGTCGCGCTGGGACTACCTGGGCGCCGACAACGTGGCCGGCGCGCGCATGGCCACCGAACACCTGCTGGCCCAGGGGCATACGCGCATCGCCTTCTTCGGCGGGCATCGCGATTCCAGCTCCTGCCGACAGCGCCTGGAAGGCTATACCGCCGCGCTCAAGGCCGCGGGCATCACCCCCGAGCCGCGCTGGATCGTCGAGTGCGCGCCGACTCGCCTGCAGGCGGCCACGGCCACCGCGGCGCTGTTCGCGCGCGATCCGGCGCCGACCGCGGCGGTGACCTACAACGACGCGGTGGCGCTGGGCCTGATGATGGGCCTGCGCGCGCGCAACATCGCGCCGGGTCGCGAGTTCGCCCTGACCGGATTCGACGACATTCCCGAGGCCGCCGCCACGGTGCCGGCACTGACCACGCTGGCCACCGCGCCCCGCGCGTTGGGTCGCCAGGCCGTGGGCATGGTGATGGCCAGCCGTCCGGTCGATGCCAAGCCCCGCAATACCATCGCGCCGGTGCAATTGGTGCCGCGCGAGAGTTCGCTCAGTTTCACCCGCACGCTGGAGTCCCCCACGCCGGCCAAGCCCACCAAGGCCCGCGCCACGCGCGGCAGCCGTCCCGGAGGATCGACCGCTTGACCCAGATCACACACACGCCGCGCTTGCTGCGCGGCTCGCTGGCGTGCGCCGTCGCGCTCGCCCTTGGCACCCCCGCTGCCCTGGCGGCCGACTTCCGGAGTTCGTTCGAGCCCGGGCAACCCGCTCCACAGTCCGCCGGCGGCGGGCCGTCGGTGAAGGTGGGCGATGGACCCCAAGCGCCCTACGCGGCCAAGGCCAAGGCCGGCTACAGCGGCCTACACGCGCTGGCCTACGACGGCAGCGCCGGGCGCACGACGCTGTTCAAGGTCGACGCCACCATCGATGCGGACACCACGCTGTCCTGGCTGGTGCTGCCGGAGATCGTCGACGGCGACACGGTGTCCAGTACCTATGTTTCACTGGATGCGGTGCTGGAGGACGGCACCCGCGTGTCGGCCACGCCCGCACTGGACCAGTACGGTTTCGGCGTGGGCGCGCAGGCGCAGGGCGACTCCAAGTCGCTCTACCCACAGCAGTGGGCGCGCAAGGCCGTGCGCCTGGGCGAGGTGCCCGCCTTGCGCGGCAAGCGCGTGGTGGCAATCGAACTTGAAACCGCCGCGCCGGCCGGCAAGACCGCGCGTGGCTGGATCGACGATGTGGCCCTGGGCGAGACGGCCCCGGTCGCACACCAGGCGCCGACCGACTGGGTGCTGACCACGCGCGGCACCCAGGCCAACAGCACGTTCTCGCGCGGCAACAACTTCCCGGCCACGGCGGTGCCACACGGCTTCAATTTCTGGACGCCGATGACCGACGCCAGCTCGCTGTCCTGGCTGTACAGCTGGAACGAGCAGAACGACGCCGACAACCAGCCGCGTCTGCAGGCCTTCGGCCTGAGCCACGAGCCCAGCCCGTGGATGGGCGACCGGCAGACCTTCCAGGTCATGCCCTCGCTCGATTCCGGCGTGCCGCAGGCCGATCGGGACAAGCGCGCCCTGGCGTTCTCGCATGCCGATGAGCTGGCCCGTCCGCAGGAATACCGCGTGCGCTTCGCCAACGGCATCACCACCGCGCTGGCCCCGACCGACCATGCGGCGGTGTTCCAGTTCGCGTTTCCCGACCACGGCGATGCCAACCTGCTGTTCGACAATGTCGACGCACGCGCCGGGCTGACCCTGGACGAGAAGACCCAGACCCTTTCCGGCTACACCGACGTGCGCAGCGGGCTGTCCACCGGGGCCACGCGCATGTTCGTCTACGCCACCTTCGATACGCCGTGGCAGCGCAGCGGCAAGCTCGACACCGGCCGGCCCACCGGCTATGTGAAGTTCGCGGCAACCCCTGCAAAAGAAGGCACGCGCACGGTCACCATGCGCATCGCCACCTCGCTGATCTCGCTGGAGCAGGCCAAGCACAACCTGGCCCTGGAAGTACAGGCGTCCGACACGGTGGAGACGGTGGCCGCGCGCGCGCAGGTGCAGTGGGATGCGGTGCTGGGCAAGGTGCAGGTGGACGGGGCCAGCGACGACCAGCGCACCACGCTGTACTCCAACCTCTATCGCCTGTTCCTGTATCCCAACTCCGGCTCGGAGAACGTCGGCACCGCCGACAGGCCGGACTGGCGCTACGCCAGCCAGAACAGCTGGTCCGATGACGCCACCGATGGCAGCGCGGTGCGCAGCTTCGCGCCGGTGCGCGACGGCCAGATCTACGTCAACAACGGCCTGTGGGACACCTTCCGCACGGCGTGGCCGGCCTACGGCCTGCTCGATGCGCAGGATGCCGGCGGCCTGATCAGCGGCTTCCTGGAGCAGTACCGGGCCGGCGGCTGGGTGGCGCGCTGGTCCTCGCCGGGCTATGCGGACCTGATGGTCGGCACCAGCTCGGACGTCGCCTTCGCCGACGCTTATGCCAAGGGCATCGGCGGCTTCGACCCGGAGCTGGCCTACGAGGCCGCGCTGAAGAACGCCACGGTGGTCTCGTCCGATCGCCACGTCGGGCGCAAGGGCATGGACCGCTCGCTGTATCGCGGCTACGCCGACACCGAGACCCACGAGGGCATGTCCTGGACCATGGAGGGCGCGCTCAACGATTTCGGCATCGCCAACATGGCCGCGCAGCTGGCCCGCTCGGCCAGCGGCAAGGACAAGCAGCGCTACGCCGAGGAGGCCGCGTACTTCCGCTACCGCGCGGCGGACTACGCCAATGTGTTCGACCGCAGCATCGAGTTCTTCCAGGGCCGCAAGCCCGATGGAAGCTGGCGCGTGCCGGCCAAGGACTACGATCCGCGCGAATGGGGCCACGACTACACCGAGTCGGCCGGCTGGACCTTCGCCTTCACCGCCGCGCACGACGGCAATGGCCTGGCCGCGCTGTACGGCGGGCGCGACGCGCTGGCGCGCAAGCTCGATCAGTACTTCGCCACGCCGGAAACGGCCGGCGAGGACTTCACCGGTTCCTACGGTGGCGTGATCCACGAGATGACCGAGGCGCGCGACGTGCGCATGGGCATGTACGCGCACAGCAACCAGACCGCGCACCACATCGCCTGGATGTACCTCTATGCCGGCCAGCCGTGGAAGACCCAGACACTCACCCGCGAGATCCTCGCGCGCCTGTACCTGGGCAGCGACATCGGCCAGGGCTATCCGGGCGATGAGGACAACGGCGAGATGTCGGCCTGGTACGTGCTGGCCTCGATGGGCCTGTACCCGCTGCGCATGGGCTCGCCGGATTACGTGATCGGCTCGCCGCTGTTCAAGCAGAGCACCCTGTCCCTGCCGGGCGGCAAGGAGCTGGTGGTGCGCGCGCCGAACAATTCGGCCAAGAACGTCTACGTGCAGTCGCTCAAGGTCAACGGCAAGCCGTGGACCAAGACCTGGATCCCACACGCGCTGCTGGCGCAGGGCGCGACACTGGATTTCGTGATGGGACCGGCGCCCTCCAAGTGGGGTTCCGCGCCGGGCGACGCGCCGCCCTCGCTGACCCCAGCTGGCCAGGCACCGACCACGTTGGCCGATGTCATCGGCCCGCAGGCGCGCGTCAGCGTCAACGGCCAGGCCGCCCCGGCCCTGGTCGACGACGACGCCGACACCAGCGCCCCGGTCATGGGCAAGCAGGTCGATGTTGACATCACGCTGGGGCAAGGCGCGCAGCCGACCTTCTATACGCTCACCAGTGGACAGCGCCCGATCCAGGGCGCCAGCTGGCGCCTGCAGGCACGCAATGGCGAGGGGGCCTGGAAGACCCTGGACACGCGCAGCGACGAGGATTTCCGCTGGGCCCTGCAGGCCCGGCCGTTCCGCATCGCCTCGCCTGGCACCTATACCGCCTATCGCCTGCACTTCACCGCGCCCGGCCGCATGGCCCTGGCCGAGGTCGAGTTGCTGGCCCCGCACGTCCCGGTCCCGCTGAAGAAGGCGCCCTGATGTCCGCTATGCCACGTCCGCTCGCCAGCGCCCTGTTCTGCGCCACCCTGCTCGTGTCTGTCGCTGCGCAGGCACGCGAGGATGTGACCCGAACCCAGGACGGGGTGACCATCACCTATCGCGATGCCAGCGGCGCGCTGGACACGGCCATGCAGGAGAAGATCCTCGAGACCTTCTTCCATGCCTATGCGCGGGAGCGTGCGGACTTCAACACCGCGGCGCCGACCAAGGCGATCATCACCATCGATCCGTCCTACGACGGCATCGCTTACGTGAGCAGCGACGACTGGGCCAAGATGACGATCAATCCGGCCTGGCTGGTGAAGCATCCGGGCGATACCGACCTGGTCAGCCACGAGGCCATGCACATCGTCCAGAGCTATCCGGACTACGGCAACGACCAGGCGCCGACCTGGCTGGTGGAAGGCATCGCCGACTACGCGCGCGACCGCTATGGCGTCGACAACGCCGCTGGCGGCTGGGCGCTGCCGACCCAGATCAAGGACAAGCAGCATTACGACACCGGCTACCGGGTCAGCGGTGCGTTTCTCAAATGGGCCGACGCCAAACATCCGGGCCTGGTCAAGCAACTGGACGCGGCGCTGCGCGGCGGCACCTATTCGCCACAGCTGTGGACCCAGGCCACCGGCGAGACCGTCGAAACGCTGTGGGATCGATACGTCATCGCACGCGGCGGCGTGCGGCCGGCCAACGGCTGAGAGCCCCCAGGCAGCGCATCGGCGCGCGGCCTGGCCTGGATCCCACGCGCCAGGCTGGAACCGCGCGCCACGGCAAACCGCAGTCCCCGCGCAGGGGCACCCGCGCCCTGATGTTTGCGCGTGTCGGCCCATGGCGTCTCGCGTTCGCCGGAACGCCCGTAGAAGCGTTCTCGAAGATGCCAAGCGGCTCAGTGCGCCTGCAACTCGGCGAGCCGCTGGCGCAGGCGCCTGGAGTCGGGCTTGAGCGCGATCATCTTCTGGACCTGCTCGATGGCCGCCTGGCGATTTCCCATTTCGCGATAGACATCGGCCAGGCTGTCCAGGGCGTCGAGCGAGCTGGGATGGATCCGCGCGTTGAACTCCAGCACGGTCAACGCCTTGTCCGTCGCCTCGCGCTTGAGCAGCGCGCCGGCGACCTGTTCCAGCGGCTGACCGGGGAAGTCGTAGTGCTGCGGGACCGCCACCCACTGCTGATCGAGCCAATGCTTGAGCTGCTCCGCATCCAGGCGCTCCGCCTGCTTGTACAGGTCCCAATGCACGGACATGCGCAGCGTGGGGCGCGGCTGGCCCGCCAGGATGGCCTCCACCGCGTCGCGCGCCGCCTCGACACTGTCGTCCTGGGAATTATTGGTGAGCATCACGATCTGGATCCCCTGTTCGGGCAGCAGGGTCAGGTCCGACTTGAAGCCACGCCAATCCCCGCCATGGGTCACCATGGGCTGGCCAAGCGCGGAGTCCACCAGCTTGAAGCCGAAGCCGTACGGCACCGTGCTGCCATCGGATAGCCTGGCCGGTGTCGTGGCCAGCGCCCAGTTCGCCTTGGACATCGCCCGGCCTTGCTGGAGCGCGTCGGCCCACCGCTGCAAATCGTGCGTGGTGGAGTAGATGTCGCCTGGGCCGACGGGATAGAAGTTCGGGATTTGGTCGAACGGCTTGCGGCTGCCGTCCGGCCGGACGATGAAGCCCCACGCGCGTGGCTGGATCTGCGCCTCGTTGCCCGGCAGGCGCACGCGCGTATGCGTCATGCCCAGCGGGGCGAAGAACTCGCGCTGCAGAAAATCGGCGTAGTCCATGCCCGCGACATGGCCGACGATCTGCGCCAGCAGGATGTAGCCGGTGTTGCTGTACTCGAACGCAGCGCCGGGCGCGAACCGCAGCGGCGCCTTGTGTTCGACCAGCAGCGCGACCGCCTCATCGCCCCGCATCGGCGCGGTGACCTCGCCCCGCTTGAACATCTGCGTGTACATCGGGAAGACATCGGGGACCCCCGAGGTGTGGGTCAGCAGCTGGCGCAGGGTGATGTCGGCATAGGGCAGCTGCGGCAGGTACTTGATGGCCGGATCATCCAGCGCCAGCTGGCCGCGGTCGGCCAGGCGTAGCACGGCGGCAGCCGCGAACTGCTTGCTGATCGAGCCGATGTCGAAGGCATCCTCCACTGTCAGCGGTGTCTGCGCGTCCGCGTCGGCATTCCCCAGGGCGCCCTGATAGACCACCTGGCCGTGCTGCGTGACCAGGAAGCTGCCGTTGCAGACCCTCACGGCATGGCAGTTCTCGAAATAGCGCGCGACCTCGGCGGACCGCGTGGGGCCCGCGTCGGGCGAGCGTGCGATCGCGGGCAGGACCAGGCAGGACAACGCGACAACGGCCAGGCGCGGTATGCCCTGACCAAGCTTGCGGAAGACGTCCATCGAAGATTCCTTGGCTGATCTGTACTACTACAATTAGTACAGATAGGAGAAAAAAAGACGCCTCCATTTGTAGGCGTCGTCGCGAGCGGCGGCCGGTGTGGACAGCCGTCGAAGTCAACTGTACTATTTGTACTAGCACACTTCAACAGGAGCGACGACGTGGCCCGTACCGCAGCGCTGATGATCCAGATCGCCACCGGCGACCCGCGCCCCATCGTGCGGCAGATCACCGATGCGGTCCGCATGCGGATTGCGACCGGGGAGCTGGCCCACGGCCAGCAGCTGCCCAGCGTGCGCGGGCTGGCGCAGCAACTGACGATCAATCCCAACACCGTGGCCAAGGCCTATGCCGAGCTGGTGTCCGAAGGCTGGCTCGATGCGAGGCAAGGCATGGGCTTCTATGTCGCCCCGCCCAGGCAACGGCTCTCCGATGCCGAGCGCGAACGCCGGCTGGACGAGGCGGTGGCCACGTTCGTCAACGATGTCGTCCCGCTCGGGCTGCCGGCCAAGACCGTGCAGCAGCGCATCGCCGATGCATTCGAGCGCGCGCTGCCGCGCAAGCGTGCGTGATGGAGACTTCTGACCATTTTGGCGCCATGGACGGCGCACACGATCTGGCGATCGAAACTGTGCAGCTGAGCAAGCGCTATGGCGACAAGTTCGCCCTGGACGGGCTGGAGCTGCGCATCCAGCGCGGACAGATCCACGCCATGGTGGGCGCCAATGGCGCGGGCAAGTCCACGCTGTTCCGCATCCTGCTGGGCTTTCTCTCGCCGAGCGGCGGACAGGCGCGCATCCTCGGCCGCGACAGCCAGCGGTTGACGCCGGGCGACCGGGCCAGGATCGGGTTCGTCAACGAAGAACACACGCTGCCGGGCTGGATGCGGGTCGAGGAGATCACCGCGATGCAGCGCCGCCAGTATCCGCAGTGGCGCCAGTCGGTCTTCGATGAGGTGATCGGCCATTACCCGCTGCTGCCCACGCAGAAGATCGCCCAGCTCTCACGCGGCGAGCGCGCCGGCTTCAACCTGGCCCTGAGCCTGGCCCAGTGCCCGGAACTGCTGATCCTGGACGAGCCCACGCTGGGCCTGGACGTGGTCGCCAAGCGCGCCTTCCTGGAATCGCTGCTGCATACCAACGCCATGGAAGATCGCACGGTGATCTATTGCTCGCACCAGATGGAAGAGATCGAGCGCGTCGCCGACAACCTGATCCTGCTCGAGGACGGCAAGCTCAGGCATATGTCGGCGCCGGAAGGCTTCTGCGAGCGGGTCACCTATTGGATCGCGGATGTTCCGTTCAAGGGGCCGCCGCACGAGACGATCCCCGGCCTGATGGAAGCGCGCAGGCTCGATGGCCTGCACCACTACCTGGTACTCGACCAGGGCGAGACCTTCGCCGAGTTCCTGCGCGCCGCGGGCGCACGATCGATCAATGCCATGCCGGTCAGCCTGGACCGCGCGGTCAACGCCTTCCTGTCCATGCGCCACGCGGCCCCGCCCGCGCACTGACGCCCGTCCTGGAGAAACACCATGTGGAGCCTGTTCAAGGTCGAATGCCTGCGCTTCCGCACCTGGGCCCTCATCGCCGCGGCCGTGCACCTGTGCGCGCTGGGATTCGGCACCCGCATGCTGGATCTGGCGCAACAGACCCTGCCCATCTATCGCGGGATCGGTGCCGTCTACGCGCTGGCGGGTGTGCTGCTGGGTCTGCATCAGATCGGGGGATATCGGCGCGGGAGTCACTGGGTCACGCTGCTGCATCGCCCGGTGCCGGCAGGGCGGATTGCGCTCACGCTCTGCGCCGCGGCGGGGGTGGTGCTGCTGGTCGCGATCATGCTGCCGACGTTGCTGCTCGCCGCCTGGCAGCAGGGCACCACCGCGCGCGTGGTCGACCATCGCCATTGGCTGCTGCCTGGCTCGGCATGGCTGGTCGCGGTGGCGGGATATCTCGCCGGTGCGTTCTGGGCGTTGCGCGGCATGCGCCTGGCGCTGGCGGCCGCGGCGCTGTTGGTCTGGCTGGTGTTCGCCGAGGCAACCGGCGTGGCGATGTTGACGCTCGAGCTGCTTGTCGTGGCCTGGCTGCTCGCCCTGGTGCTGTGCGCGTTCAAGCCCGATGTCGAGGCGACACCGCGTGGACCTTGGGCCAACGCACTGCTCGCGCTGCCCTTGAGCGCGGGCGCCTATCTGGTCGCGATGCTGGTGCTGTTCGGGGTGGAATTCCTGTGGATCGCGCAAGGATCGCATCCGCTCAACATGGCCGTTCCGCCTCGTGGGGGCCATACCGAGGTGGAGAAGATGGAGCCGCGTGCGCGCATGCTCCGGGCGCTGCGCGAGGCGATGCCCGCCGATGTCGACCGACTGGAGGCAGCAGTCAAGGCGAGCAAGCCGCAGGGCCTGGCCGCCCGCCTGCGCGAACAGCCGCAGCGCGACGCGTTGGGCAACCTCACGCCTTTGCAGTTCAACGATCCGGCACGCCACGTCCGCTGGACCTTCAGCCACGACCGCATGCGTCTGGTCGGCGAGAACCTGCTCAATGGACGCGCCGTTGGCATGCTGGGCGTTGGATCGGGCGGTGCCGCCTTTCCGCACGTGGCCGTGCCACTCGGCCACCTGCCCGGTTTGCCCGAAGACGACACGGTGCTGCTCGCGGGCGATACCTTGTACCGCTACGACAGCGCCGGGCAGGTCATCCTGCCCTGGCTGAGCGTGCGCGCGGGCGAGCTGATCGCCGGGGTCGGCGCTGTCGGCCGGCGTTGGGTACTGATGAGCGACAAGGCCCTGTATGTGTTTCGCACAGGTTCTGCCGGGGCGCGGGGCCCCACGCGCATTCCCTTGCCCATTCCCAATGCACGACTGAGCAACCTCGACATGATCGCGCTGAGCGACGGCGTCCTGATCAGCCTGGTGTCCTCTGAGCTGGCGCATACCGAGGACGGCGCGCGCCCTTCTCTGTGGCTGCTGCGCGGCTTCGATGACGGGCGGCCGGCCGTGGTGCATGCCAGCCCCCTGTCGTTCGACTATCCCGCCCTGCACCGCTATCGAAGCTGGTGGCCTTCGCCAGCGCTGCACACTGCAGTGAAGCAAGCGCAAGCACTGTTCGCGCCGCCCTCGCCGCTGTCCGCTGCAAAGCCTGCTCCGACTCCCACGCCCATCGCGGTCCTGGCCGGGTGTCTCATGCTGGCGTCGGCTGCGATGGCGGTCTATCGCGCGCAGCGTGGCGGGCTGACCGGCCCGGCGCGGCTCGCATGGACCCTGTTCTGCGCGACCCTCGGGCTGCCAGGACTGGTGGCCATGCTGCTGATGACGCAACGCACGTGGCGTCGCGATTGATCCGCGATGTCAGCGGACGGCAGACCGCGCAGCACGCCGCGACCCGCATATCACCCGAGACGCGCTGACTTCGAAAAGTCCGGAGGGGTTCACCGACTGAGACGACACTAGGTAGGCTTCTTTTGAGGCCTGTTCTCCGTGGCGCGCGAGCTGCCTGGCCGTGACCCCACGTGGCTTGCGATATTCACCAGGCGTGGCTGGACGTTGGCGTGTGTGCTGCCTCGGTGTCATGTGCCACCGACATCGCCTCGGCGACCACGTCCTGCGGAAAGCCCAAGCGCGCCAGCATCCGGATCGCGTTGCGTGCCTGCGCCGGGCCCTGGCGCAGGCGGTAGTCGAAGTAGCCGTCCACGTCCGGGTCCTCCTGGAAGTGATACAGCGCATAGCGCGCGCCCAGCAGTGCCTGCAGTTCCACATCGTGCGTGGTCACCAGCACCAGCGCACGTTCGCCCAGCGCCTGCAGCACGGCCTTGGCGATGGCCACGCGCTCGACCGTGTTGGTGCCGCTGAAGGGCTCGTCCAGCACGATCAGGGCACCTTCGTTGCGCGCGGCCTGGTCCAGGAAGCCGCGGATCGCTTCGATCTGGGCGAAGTAATGGCTCTTGCCCGAGGCCACCGCGTGATGCCCCTGGATGGAGGCCACCACCGGCACGCGCGGCAGCACCGCGCGCGTGGCCAGGCAGAAGCCGGCGGTGCGGCCGAGGATGGCGTTGATGGCCAGCATCTTCACGAAGGTGGTCTTGCCGGCCATGTTGGAGCCGGTGACCAGCGCCGAACTGCGCGCCAGCGCCACGCTGTTGGGCACCGCCTCGCGCAGCAGCGGATGGCGGCCTTCGACGATCTCCAGCATCGGCGTGTCGGCCAGTGTCGGGGCGCAGTGCTGCGGATGCAGGACCAGAGCCGAGGCCAGGGCGATATCGGCATCGATGCCACCGACCAGCGCGAAGCTGGCATGCAGCCGATGGCGCACGCGGGCGAAGCGTTCGAAGGTCCACAGGAACACGATCAGTTCCAGCAGGAAGCACACGTTCAACACCAGCGTGATCTGTGGCGGTACCCAGTTGAACATGTCGGCCAGCAGCAGCTTGCGGCGCACGTCATCGCGCGCGGCACGTTCGGCCTGCAGCTGGTACTGCATGGGCAGCTGCGGCCGCCGCGCGAGCGCATCGGCGGTGCGCATCAGGCGCACGCAGCCATTGAGTCCAGCCACCTCGCGCTGCTGGCGCCCGCTGTAGCGGTAGAGGATCAGCAGGTTCACCGGGATCAGCGCGGCCCACCACCACAGCGACAGGCCGCAGGCCACCACCGTGACCAGCCAGCCGAGCAGGCACGCGCTCCACAGGCTGATCCAGCCGCGCCGGGTCGACGTTTCCAGGGACGCGGCGTGCAGGGTATCGGCCACGTGCGCATGGAGCGGGTCCTGTATGCGCAGCAGGTCACGCTGCAGGCGCTCGCGCAATGCTGCGTCATCGACTAGGCGCAGATGCACCGCATGGCGGGCCGCCAGCGCGTCGGCGTCGTCCTCAAAGGTCCGCAGACGCTGATACAACACCTGGCTGCCCAGGGGCGTGACCGTGGTGTCCAACTCGGCGAAGACCTGCGGCAGTTCCAGGTCGTCCCAGGTCCGGTCATCGACATGCGAACCCTGCGCACGCATCCGCGCGAACCAGGCCGCCTCCAGCAGCGCATCCTTGCTCCCGCGCCGCCCACAGCGCGCCCGCACCTGTGCCAGCGCGAGCCGCTGCGGGAACACCAGTGCCAGCGCGTCGTGTACGAAGCGCCGCGCGCTGTACAGCCATGTTTCGTCCATCGGTTCCCCGTGACCGCTGACCGGCGGAGCGCCCGGCCCGGAAAGGAAGTGCGCCCAAGGCGCTGGTTTTCAACCCTCCTCAGCCATCGTCAGGCTCGTCCGCGTGGATCGATCCTGACCCGGCGACCTGGTCGCTTCCGTGCGGTCGCCTGCCCGTCCGCACTGTATGACTCGCCGCTGGCGCTGAACCAGGGCGAGCGCTTCACTGCTTGACCGACGCGGGTCGCCAGCCACAAACGCAAGCGCCCCGGCAGTGCCGGGGCGCTTGGGTGCATCAGGTTTCCAGACCCCATTTGTCGGCGTCGGCGGGCTTTTGCTTGTAGATCGTGCCGCCAAAATCGACGTGCAGTTCGGTCCAGTCGCCTTCACCCTGGTAGGCCAGCACTTCGAAGTGCTTTGGCTTGCGCTCGGGCTTGCCGTGCGCGGTCCATCCAGCCTGTTTGACGGCGGCCAGGGCGGCACGCGGATCGGCGGGCAGGTCGGGGTGATGATGGTGGTGCTTGGGCCCGTGGTGGGGCTTCTTGTGCTCCACCTCGACAAAACGCCCGCCCTTCTTGCCGATGCGGGTGACCTTGATTTCGGAAGGGCGACGCTCGCCTTCCAGCTTCACCGACAGCCCTTGCTGGAGTTGGAAGGCTTCGGCGCCTTTGGGACCCAGGTCGGCCAGGTAAGCTTGCTCGTCGGACAACAGGGTGAAGCGATGCGCGAAGACGTGTTCGATGACCCCGGTCAACGCGACTTTTTCATGGTGCGGCATGCATTTCTCCTAAGAGCGCCCAACCGCGGGCGCGCCAACGGAATGCGTTCGGGATGACAGGGTTTCAAGCGCACTGCTGGCCCGCGGTTGGCAGGGATGCAGGTTTGTCGCGTGGGTGCGGTGGATGGGCAGGCCGGTGGCTCTTCCCACAACGTGCATGCATGCGCGTCTTGCGTCACCGCGTGGAGGCCGACAGGATCGGACAAACAAGGACGAGCGCATGAGCGCGCAGGCAGTGCGCTGGATCGCGCGGGCCACCCAGCGCGACCATGGTTCCCTTCTTCAGCGGGAACGAGGCCTGATGGCGCTCTTGTGGGAGCCGCCATGGCGGCGATCGGGCTTCCCGTGTAAAGCCTCATCGCCGCCATGGCGGCTCCCACGCATTGGTTGGGGAACGGATGATCCAGGCGCGACCCGACGATGCGCGGACGAAGGCGCCTACGCCTGACCGTCGTGGTCCAACCTGGCCCGGGCGATCGCATCACCGTGTTCCAGCGCCCACGCGCACAACGCTTCGAAGGGTTCGCGCAG
Source organism: Pseudoxanthomonas sp. JBR18 (assembly GCF_028198165.1). Taxonomy (NCBI): domain Bacteria; kingdom Pseudomonadati; phylum Pseudomonadota; class Gammaproteobacteria; order Lysobacterales; family Lysobacteraceae; genus Pseudoxanthomonas; species Pseudoxanthomonas sp. JBR18. Next base: position 2,151,945 of record NZ_CP116339.1, on the reverse strand, counting down.
GGAATGGCCCAGCGGCGTGATGCGGTATTCCACGCCGATCGGCCGCGTGGGCAGCACGGTACGCGTCACCAGCCCGTTGCACTCCAGTCGCTTGAGCGCATCGGCCAGCGACTTGTGGGTGATGCCGCCCAGACGCCGCTTGATCTCGTTGAAGCGCGAGGGCCGCGGGCACAGCACGGTGAGGATCAAGATCGTCCACTTGTCGCCGATCTTGTCGAGCACCGCGCGGATGCGGGCCATCTCCCTGAGCGTGGCGCATGCGTCGGGGTCGGTATCGTGCGTGATATCTAGGCGAGCCATAGTGCGTTCTTGATCTTAGATATACGAGTTATATCTTTGATGTCCTCGTCAAGCAAAGGAACCCACGATGGACATGATGAAAGACAGGACCGCCGTCGTCGTCGGCGGCGCAGGCGGCATCGGCTTTGCGATCGCCCAGCGCCTGGCGGCCGAGGGTGCGCGGGTCTTCCTCACCGGACGCAACGCCGAAGCCGTCGAACAGGCCGCCGCGCGTCTCGGCCCGGCCGCACAGGGGCTGGTGGTCGATGCCGGCGCGCCGGAAGCCCTGGCGCGCTCGCTGGCGCAGGTCGCCGACCAGGCCGGACCGATCGATGCCCTGGCGCTCAACGCCGGCACCAGCGAGCCGGCGACGCTGGAGGAGGAAACGCCGGCGCACTTCGATCAGCTGTTTGCGGTCAACGTGCGCGGCGCGGTGTTCGGCCTGCAGGCGGCCTTGCCGCTCCTGCGCGACGGGGCCGCCGTGGTGCTGGTCGGCTCGATCGCCGGCGGCATCGGCGTACCTTCCTATGGCACCTATGCCGCGACCAAGGCCGCGCTGCGCTCGTATGCCCGCACCTGGACGGGCGAACTGGCGCCACGCCGCATCCGCGTCAATGTCGTCGCGCCCGGCCCCACCGACACCGAGATGATGGCGCGCGTCCCCGATGAGATGCGCGCAGCGCTGATCGCCCCGATCCCGCTGGGACGCATGGCCCGTCCTGAGGAAGTCGCCGCCGCCACGGTGTTTCTGCTCGGGCCCGACGCCAGCTTCATCGCCGGCGCCGAGCTGTCCATCGACGGCGGCATGGCCCAGGTGTGAGGGCCTCGGGGCCCAGAAACGCCAAGGCCCGGTCAACACCGGGCCCTGGTCGCTGGAAGCCGCGCTGGCGGCGGCCTATGCGTCCTCGCTCTTGGCCGCCAGCTGCTCGCGGATCTGCGCATCGACCGCGGCGATGGCGGTCATGTTGAGCACGCGGCGCGGGGTGGCACTGGTGGTCAGGATGTGCACCGGCTTGGAAATGCCCATCAGGATCGGCCCGATCGCCACGCCGTCGGTGAACACGCGCACCAGGTTGTAGGCGATGTTGGCCGCCTCCAGGTTGGGCAGCACGAACAGGTTGGCACGGCCCTTGAGCGTCCCATTGGGCATGATCTGCTTGCGCAGCACCTCGTCCCAGGCGGTGTCGCCCTGCATCTCGCCATCGACGTTGAGGTCGGGCTTGCGCTTGAGCAGCAACTCGCGCACCGCACGCATCTTCAGCGCGTCCTTGGAATCGTGGCTGCCGAAGTTGGAATGCGACAGCAGCGCGATCTTGGGCTCGATGCCGAACAGCTTGAGGCGATAGGCCGCCTGCAGGGTGGCCTCGCACAGCTGCTCGGCAGTGGGATCGTCCTGCACGTGGGTGTCGACGAAGAAGAACGTGCCCTGCTGGTTGATCACCCCGGTCATGGCCGAGGTGGAGGTCACGCCCTTCTCCAGCGGAATCACGCTGCGCGCATAGCCGAGCTTCTTGTGGAAGCGGCCGACGATGCCCGAGACCATCGCGTCGGCCTCGCCGCGGGCCACCATGACCGCGGCGATCAGGGTCGGACGCGAGCGCATGAGGTTCTTGGCCGCCGCCACGGTGACGCCCTTGCGCTCGGTCAGCGCATGGTAGGTCTGCCAGTACTCGTTGAAGCGCGGATCGTCGTTGATGTTGGTGACTTCGAAATCCTGGCCCGCGGTCAGGCGCAGGCCCATGCGCGCGATGCGCTGCTCGATGATCTCCGGACGCCCGATCAGGATCGGGAAGGCCACGCCTTCGTCGACCACCGTCTGCACCGCACGCAGGACGACTTCCTCCTCGCCCTCGGCGTAGACCACGCGCTTGCGGTCCGCGCGCGCCTGGTCGTACACCGGCTTCATCATCAGGCTGGTGCGGTAGACGAACTGGCTGAGCGTCTCGCGATAGGCCTCCATGTCGGCGATCGGGCGCTCGGCGATGCCCGAGTCCATCGCCGCCTGGGCCACGGCCGATGACAGCTCCACCAGCAGGCGCGGGTCCAGCGGGCGCGGGATCAGGTACTCAGGACCGAAGCTCGGCGTCTCGCCGCCGTAGGCCGCGCCCAGGTCGGAGGCCTCGCGCCGCGCCAGGGCGGCGATGGCCTTGACGCAGGCGACCTTCATTGCCTCGTTGATGCCCGTGGCGCCCACGTCCAGCGCGCCGCGGAACAGGTAGGGGAAGCACAGGACGTTGTTGATCTGGTTGGCGTAGTCCGAACGCCCGGTGCCGATGATCGCGTCCGGACGCGCAGCCTTGGCCTCCTCCGGCATGATTTCCGGGTTCGGGTTGGCCAGCGCGAAGATGATCGGCTGCGGCGCCATCGAGCGGACCATGTCCTGGGTCAGGATGCCCGGCGCGGAGAGCCCCAGGAAGATATCGGCCCCCTCGACGATCTCGGCCAGGGTGCGCTTGTCGGTGTCGCGCGCGTAGCGCTGCTTGTCCGGGTCCAGGTCGGTACGGCCGGTGTGGATCACCCCGTCGCGGTCCAGGGCCAGGATGTTCTCGGGCTTGAGGCCCAGCGAGACCAGCATGTTGACGCAGGAAATGCCCGCCGCGCCCATGCCGGTGGTGGCCAGCTTGACCTCTTCGATCTTCTTGCCGGTGACCACCATGGCGTTGAGCACCGCCGCGCCGACGATGATCGCCGTGCCGTGCTGGTCGTCATGGAACACCGGGATGTTCATCTTCTCGCGCAGCGCGCGCTCGACGATGAAGCACTCCGGCGCCTTGATGTCCTCCAGGTTCACGCCACCGAAGGACGGCTCCAACGAGGCGATGATCTCGACCAGCTTGTGCGGGTCCTTCTCGTTGATCTCGATGTCGAACACGTCGATGCCGGCGAACTTCTGGAACAGCACGCCCTTGCCTTCCATCACCGGCTTGGACGCCAGCGGGCCGATGTCGCCCAGGCCCAGCACGGCGGTGCCGTTGGTGATCACCGCCACCAGGTTGCCGCGCGCGGTGTACTTGCTGGCCAGCTTGGGATCGGCGGCGATCTCCTCGCACGCGTAGGCCACGCCCGGTGAATAGGCCAGGGCCAGGTCGCGCTGGGTGATCATCGGCTTGGTCGCGGTGACCTTGATCTTTCCCGGCGGATGCTGGCTGTGGTAGTCCAGGGCGGCTTGCTTGAATTCTTCTTTGGACATCGGCGTGTGGGCAGTGAGGTCGCTGGGACGCAGGAGTTTACCGCCGCGCCACGGCGCGGCCGGAGGGCGGCGGCCCGTGCGTCCCGTCTCCCGGGACGCACGACCGCCCAAGCTGAATCAGAACACCACCTGCGCGCGCAGGCCCACGGTATTGCCCGAATCCGGCCCCCGGTAGCTGCCGACCTTGTTGTCGGTGCTCCAGTGCACGACGTTGAACATCAGGCGCGACCAGTTGGTCAGGTACCAGTTCACGCCCACCGTCCAGGCATCGCCCTCGCCGCCGCGGGCGGTGTCGGTGTAGTCGTAGTCGTCGTAGCGGGCCGCCAGCTCGAACGCGCCCCAGCCCCCGTCGGTGACCGGGTTGAGGACCTTGGTAGTGCCCCACACGCCGGAGCGGTCGGAAAAGCCAGGCTTCTCGCCGGTGAGCAGCCAGCCGGCCGAATAGCTGCTGGCCTTCTGGTCGCGCGAGGCCTCGGTGGAGGAGTTGATGGTGCGCACGGTGGTCTCGGCGAACGCCCAGCCGCTGCGCCACACGCCGCCCAGCTCCGCGCCCCAGGCGTGGTCGTTGGTCGGATCGGAGATGGAACTGGCCGAGATGCGCACCTCGCCGTTCCAGCCCAGCGCGACCGGGGAGGTCTTGTTGATGCTGGTGACGTCGCGGCCCAGGTTCTCGTACCAGTACCAGCCGCCGACGTGCATGAAGCCCGACGCGCGCTTGATCGGATTCCAGTGGACGCGGGTCAGGTAGGCGATGGTGTCGTTGGCATCGCTGTCGTTGCCGGCGTCATCGCCGGTGACCGCCAGGCTGGCGTGCCAGTTGTCGCCATAGACCTTGGTGGTCAGGCCCAGGCCGAAGAAGCCGCTGTCCATGCCGCCGACAGAGGCCACCGCGTTTCGGGTCATGAACGGCGTGGTGGTGCCACCGGTGGCGCCTTCGATGCTGCGGTCCTTGAGCTTGTTGCCGAGGTAGAACTCGGTGGGCAGGCCGCCAATGCGGGTGTCATAGGAAGCGTAGACCTCCTTGAGGGTGACCCCGTTGCCCGCGAAGTCGGCTTCGACCTTGTAGCCCAGCGCGCCCATCGTGCCCTCGGCACCCAGGCGAACACTGGAGAAGTCGGTGCCTGTGACATTACGGTCGTCGTAACCCGAGCCGCGGGTGGTGGAAAAGTCCATCAGCGCGCGGCCGCGGGGATGGAAGGTGAATGAGCCGTCGGCGGACTTGAACTCTGGGCCTCCCTTGCGCCAGCTGACGTTTCCGTTGCCGCCGGTGCCCTTGACCGCCATCTGCGCGACCTGCGCCTTGAGGATGGCCAGGTCATCGTCCTGGCGGGTGTCGGCCACGGCCGCGGCGACCTGCGCCTGGGTACCGGTGGCGGCATCGGCCGGGGCCGGCGCGCCCTGCTCAAGCGCGGACAGGCGCGCGTTCATCGCGGCGATCTGCTGTTGCTGCTGGGCGATCTGCTGGGCCTGCAGCTCGACCATCTTGCGCAGTTGCGCCTCGGTGGCCGCGTCGGCGGCCAGGGCGGGAAGGGAGGTGGCGCCCAGTGCGACGGCCACGGCCGCGGCCAGCGCGGAGGATCGGATCGGATTCATAAGGTGTCCCCGGTGAATGGGTGAAAGAAGAAGCGCGCGGCTCATTCGCCGGCGACGTCGGCGCCCGCAGCGGTGGGCGTGCCGCCCAGAAAGCCGTGCATCCGCGCCCAGGTGGCGAACAGGCGCGGCCACTGCGCCGGCTCGGTGCCCGGCTTGCCCAGGCCCCAGCTGTGACCGCCGGTCTCGAACAGGTGCAGTTCCACCGGCACCTTGGCCTGGTGGGCGGTCTGGTAGAGCAGCAGGCCGTGACCGACATCGACGATGGGATCGTTGACCGCCTGGGCGATGAATACCGGCGGCATGTCGGCACGCACGTGGTCTTCCACCGAATAGGCGGTCTGGTAGTCGGGCTGGGTGGAGACCTCGCGCGAGGTGCGGGTCTGGTCCAGCGGCGGCTTCACCGACACCACCGGGTAGAGCATGGCCAGAAAGTCCGGCCGCGAGGACAGGGTGTCGGCCGCGTCCACCGGCGCGTAGAAATCATGATCCCAGCGGGTGGCGGTGATGCCGGCCAGGTTGGCGCCGGCCGAAGAGCCCATCACGCCGATCTTGTGCGGGTCGATGCCCCACTCGGTCGCGTGGCTGCGCAGCAGGCGCATGGCGCGCTGGCCATCCTGATACGGCGCCTCGGCCTTCCAGCCATCGTTGGGCAGGCGGTAGTACAGCACCGCCGCGGTGGTGCCGGTGGCCGCCAGCCACTGCGCCATGGGGCGCGCGGCCGTGCCGATCTGGATGCGGAAGTAACCGCCGCCGCCCAGGACCAGTACCGCGCTGCCGTTGGGCTTGGCCGCACGGTAGATCTCCATGCGCGGATTGGAGATGTTGCGCACTGAACCGGTGGCGCTGCCATCGGTGCCGACCTGCTCGGGTCCGTGGGTGACTTGCGGCAGCGTGCCGGCCGGCCACAGTTCGAGCGTCTGCGATGGCGCGGCCTCCTGCGCCGCGGCGATGCCCGGAATGCAGGCAAAAGCAAGGACCAAACGGGCCGCCAGGCCCAGCTTACGTGTGGATTGCATGGTGATGTTCCCTCCCAGGTGGCGGCGCCCATGACGGGCGCCGCGGTGATGCGATGACGCGTAAAGCGGACTTTCCGAAGTGGTGGCGCGATCGATCAGGCCGGCGTGGGCAGGCGGTCCGGATCCTCGATCAGCTTGCCGTCCAGGGCGGCCTTGAGCTTGTCGCGATCCAGCGCGTTCTCCCAGCGCGAGACCACGATGGTGGCGACCGCATTACCGGTGAAGTTGGTCAGCGAGCGGCACTCGGACATGAAGCGGTCCACGCCCAGGATCAGGGCCATGCCGGCCACCGGCACTTCCGGCACCACCGCCAGGGTGGCGGCCAGGGTGATGAAGCCCGCGCCGGTCACACCAGCCGCGCCCTTGGAGCTGAGCATCGCCACCAGCAGCAGGGTGATCTGGTGACCCAGGGTCAGTTCGGTGTTGGTGGCCTGGGCGATGAACAGCGCCGCCAGGGTCATGTAGATGTTGGTGCCGTCCAGATTGAACGAGTAGCCGGTCGGCACGACCAGGCCCACCACCGACTTCTCGCAGCCGGCCTGTTCCATCTTCTCCATCAGCGAGGGCAACGCCGACTCGGACGAGGAGGTGCCCAGCACCAGCAGCAGCTCGGCCTTGAGGTACAGGATCAGCTTGACGATGGAGAAGCCGCACAGGCGCGCGACGATTCCCAGGATCACCAGCACGAACAGCAGCGCGGTGATGTAGAAGCTGCCCACCAGCCAGGCCAGGTTGGCCAGCACACCCAGGCCGTACTTGCCGATGGTGAAGGCGATCGCACCGAAGGCACCGATCGGGGCGGCCTTCATCAGGATGTGGACCAGGCGGAACACCGGCGTGGTCAGCGCGTTGAGGAAGTCCAGCACCGGGCGGCCGCGCTCGCCGGTCATCGCCAGGGCGATGCCGAACAGCACCGCCACGAACAGCACCTGCAGGATGTTGTCCCCCACGAACGGGCTGATCAGCGTCTTGGGGATGATCTCCAGCAGGAAGCCGGTGACCGTCATGTCGTGGGTGGCACTGACGTACTGGTCGATCTTGCTGTGGTCCAGGTCGGCCGGATTGACGTTCATCCCGGCGCCGGGCTGGACCACGTGCGCCACGATCATGCCGACGATCAGCGCCAGGGTGGAGAAGAACAGGAAGTACACCATCGCCTTGCCGAACACCCGGCCCACGCTCTTGAGGTGGGTCATGCCGGCGATGCCGGTGACGATGGTGAGGAAGATCACCGGGCCAATGATCATCTTGACCAGCTTGACGAAGGCATCGCCCAGCGGCTTGAGCGACTCACCCAGCTGCGGGTCGAAATAGCCGACCAGCACGCCGATGACGATGGCCACCACCACCTGGAAATACAGGTGACGGTAGAACGGAAGCGGTTTGGTGGGCGCGACGCCCGAGCTGGGGATGTGCATGTGACGAAGGGCTCCCTGGTGATCTGGACACGGGGTGGCCGGGCGGCCCTTCCCCATGGGACGGGCGCATTTGTAGCCCGCGCCCCGGTCAGCGCCGATAGCACATTGGTACTAAGGTGCCCCGCGCCAGGCCGGCCGACACCGCGCAAAGGCCCGTCCCGCCTGCGTTTGCGCCGCCCACAGGCAGGCTGAGGCCGCACCGGCTGCGGTCTCGGCCCGGCCACGCGCCTGTGCGACCATGCCGCGCCATGTCCCCCTGCCGCGCCCCTGCATGTCCCCGCGCCTGATCCGCATCGCCGGCCGGTCGCTGCTGGTCGCGGCGATCGCCACCACCTCGGTGGCCGGCGGCCTGATCGCGCGCAACGCCACCCTGGCCAGCGAGCAGCGCGCGCTGGAGGACCAACTGCACCTGCGCGCCCAATCCCTGCAACGCCTGGTCGAGCGCTACCGCGTGCTGCCGACGGTGCTGGCGCTGGACCCGGAGCTGCGGCGTGCGCTGCAGGCCCCGCCGGACGCCATCGACGTGGCCGCACTCAACCACAAGCTGGTGGTGGCCAATGGCGCCACCCATGTCTCCACCCTGACCCTGCTCGACCACACCGGGCGTGCCATCGCCGCCAGCAACTGGGACGAGCCGGCCAGCAACGTCGGCCAGAACTATGGCTTCCGGCCGTACTTCCGTAATGCCATGCGCGATGGGTCGGCGACCTTCTACGCCATCGGCGTGACCACCAACGTCGCCGGCTACTTCATTTCCGAGGCGGTGCATGACGCGCAAGGCCGGCGCCTGGGCGTGGTGGTGGTCAAGATCACCCTGGACACGCTGCGCAGCGAATGGCACGACAGCCGTGATCTGCTGCTGCTCAGTGACGTGCACGACATCGTATTCCTCTCCAGCCAGGCCAAGTGGGAATACAGCGAACTGCGCCCGCTGACCGCGCGCGACGAACAGGACCTGCGCGCCACCCGCCAGTACGCCGGCCAGCGCCTGCACCTGGCCCAGCTGGAGCCAGTGGACACCGTGGCCACCGGCGACCAGCGCGTGCGCCTGCGCGAACCCGCGGCCCAGGGCCTGTGGCTGTGGAAGTCGCTGCCGCTCAGCGAGCCGCACTGGACCCTGCATGCGCTGCGCCGCGACCGCAGCACCGCGGTGGGCTGGACCGCGGCGATCGTGGTGGTGGCCTCCTGGCTGCCGCTGATCCTGCTGGGGTTGTTCGTGCGCCAGCGCATGCGCCTGTCCGAACATCGCCGGCGCAGCCGCGAGGAGCTCGAGCGCATGGTCGCCCACCATGCCGAGGCGCTGCGCTCAGCGCAGGATGGCCTGGTCGACGCCGCTCGTGCCGCGGCTTCGGGCCAGTCCAGCCTGGAGCACCTGCCGCAAGGCGTGAGCGTGGTCGACGCGCAGCTGCGCCTGATCGCCTGGAACAGCCGCTACCAGGAGATGTTCCAGTTCCCCAACGAGCTGATGCAGGTCGGTCGCCCGATCGAGGACTTCTTCCGCCACAACGCGCGCAAGGGCTGGCTCGGCCCGGGCCAGGTAGAGGAAGCGATCCAGCGCCGCCTGGACCACCTGCGCAGCGGCGGTGCGCACATGCACGAGCGCGAGCTGCCCAACGGCACGGTGCTGGAGATCCGCGGCAATCCGATGCCCGACGGCGGCTTTGTCACCAGCTTCGCCGACATCACCACCTACGTGGCTGCCGCGCGCGACCTGCGCACCCTGGCCAGTTCGCTGGAGCGCCGGGTGGAGGTCAGCACCGCCGACCTGCGCGCGGCCACCGCGCGCGCGGAAAACGCCAACCGCTACAAGGCCCGCTTCGTCGCCGCGGCCGTGCATGACCTGCTGCAGCCGCTCAACGCGGCGCGGATGTTCCTGGGTGTGCTGCGCACGCGCCTGGGCGGCACCGAGGAGGCCAACCTGTTGCAACGCGCCGAAGCCGCGCTGGGCGCCCAGGACGACCTGCTGGCCAGCATGCTGGAAGTCTCGCGCCTGGAAGCCGGCGTGCTGCAGCCGCGGATCGAGGACGTGGACCTGGGCGCCTTGCTGGCCGAACTGGCCGCGCAGTTCGGCATCCTCGCCCAGGCGCAGGGCTTGTCCCTGCACGCGGTGAGTACCCGCGCGATCGTGCGCAGCGATGCCGGCCTGCTGCGTCGGGTGCTGCAGAACTTCCTGTCCAACGCCCTGCACAACACGCCGCGCGGACGGGTGCTGCTGGGCTGCCGGCGCGAGCCCGGGCGCATGCGCGTGGAGGTCTGGGACACCGGCGTGGGCATCCCGGAGAACAAGCGCGCGGCGATCTTCGAGGAGTTCTCGCGCCTGGACAACGGCCTGCGCCATGATCGCCGCAGCGCGGGCCTGGGCCTGTCGATCGTCGAGCGCACCGCGCGCTTGCTGGAGCACCCGCTGTCGCTGCGTTCCTGGCCCGGGCGCGGCAGCGTGTTCGCCATCAGCGTGCCGCTGGCCACCGATGCGCCGCCTGCGCGCAATGCCGTCACTGCGGTGCCCGCCGCGCCTGCCGCCGCGTTACCGCTGCAGGGCGCGCGCGTGTGGTGCCTCAATCACGATGTCGAAACCGGCAACGCGCTGGCAACGCTGCTGCGCAGCTGGGGCTGCGAGGTCGCCAGCGATGGCGCGGACGACACCCTGGAGGCGTTGGCGCGCGAGCAGGCCCTGCCCGACCTGGTGCTGATGGACCTGCGCTGGCATGGCGGCGACGGCCCGGCTGTCCTGATGCGTCTGGCGCCAGAGGACGCGCCGCCGCTGGTACTGATCGGTGCACCCGGTGAACGCGGCCAGGCGCTGGAACACGGCTATGGCTTCCTCGCGCGCCCGGTCACGCCGGCCGCGTTGCGTGCGGTCGTGACCCAGCGGCTGATGGCCACAGGGCGACTGCGCTGAGGCGTCAGCACATTGCATTCGGGGGAGCCGCCAGGGCGGCGCGATGAAGCATTCTCGGGAAAGCCTGTCGCCGCCATGGCGACTTCCACGAAGAAGCGCTTAAAGCGGATCTTCGTCCGGCGCGGGCACGTCATCCAGTTCCAGCGAACGCACCATCACCGCGGCCTGGGTACGCGAGCGGCAGTTGAGCTTGGACAGCACCGCGCCGACGTGGATCTTCACCGTGTTCTCGGCCAGGCCCATCGCCGCGGCGATCTGCTTGTTGAGCAGGCCCTCGGCCAGCAGCATCAGCACCCGGAACTGCTGCGGGGTCAGTTGGGCCAGGCGCGCGGCCAGCTGGGCGTCGGATTCGGAGCGCTCGGCGGTCAGCGGCGGGAACCACGTGCCGCCATCGAGCACCGTGGCCACCGCCTCGCCGATGGCATCGACCTGCGAGGATTTGGGGATGAATCCGGCCGCGCCGAACTGCTGGGCACGCCGGATCACGCGCGAATCGTCGTTGGAGGAGATCACCACGACCGGCAGGTCGGGACGCTCGCCGCGCAGCAGGGCCAGGGCCGACAGGCCACGCGCGCCGGGCATCGCCAGGTCCAGCAGGACCAGGGCGACCTCCGGGTGTTCGTCCAGGGCCACGCCCAGGGTCGAGACGCTGGAGGCTTCCACCGTGACCACGCCTGGAAAACGCGTCACCAGCGCATGCAGGACGGCGGCACGGAACAGCGGATGGTCGTCGGCGACCAGCAAGGTGGGAGGCGTCATGGCGACAGTCTAGGGCGTGCCATCCAGCCCCGCATGTCGGGCGCGACGACGCCGCGCGGCGCTTGACGTGATCCAGACCACGCTTTTCGGCCGCGCTAAGACCCCGTTAAAGCGGCACCCGGCAGCGTCCGGCCGGGTGGCGAATTTTTCGCCACGCGCAAGCGTGCCAGGGCTTGCCAGCCAATCCTCCGGGGCGTGTCGCGCCTTGTAAAAAAGCTGTAAAACCAAACGCTTGGATGTCGCGATGCCGACATCCACGTGTCACTCAATGTTCATGTAAAAGTTGTAAGTGCGCGCATTTGGCGCCTATCGTCCACTTTCCCCCGTCCAAGAAACCTGGACTTCGATGCACCCACTCGTCCTGGTCGCCGCGCTGCTGTCGATGATCGCCCTGCTGCTGGTGTCCGGCCGGCTGGCCTGGGTCAAGGCGGCCGTGCTGAGCGTGCTGGGCCTGGCCCTGTCCAGCTGGTGGTTCATCGACCGGCTCAGCGGGGACGGGCTCAACGCCGCCACGCTCTATCACCTCAAGGCCGGGATGGAAGGCGCCGGCGTGGCGGACTTCTCTGGTGATATCGCCGTCTACGTGGGCCTGCTCCTGCTGTCCCTGCTGCCGCTGGCGCTGGTGCGCGTGCGCCGGTTCCGCCGTCCAGGGCATGGGCTGAGCGTGCTGGGTGGCTTCATGGCCGCTGCCGTGGTGGCGGTGATCGCCAGTCCGCTCTACCACGACGGCAAGCGTCTGTACCGGCTGTCCCAGCCGGTGGACGGCAGCGTGGTCGCCGGGGAATACCGCACACCGCGCGGCACGCTGGGCAACCGCCGCAACATCGTGTGGATCTACGGCGAGAGCCTGGAGCGGACCTACTTCGACCAGAAGACCTTCCCCGGCCTGATGCCCCACCTGCGCAAGCTCGCCAGCGAGGGCCTGGACTTCCGTCATGTCACCTCGGCCGATGGCGGCGGCTGGACCATCGCCGGCATGGTGTCCTCGCAGTGCGGCGTGCCGCTGACCGCCGCGCCGGGCGATGAGAACAGTTACGGGCGGATGGGCAGCTTTCTGCCCGAGGCCCAGTGCCTGGGCGATTACTTACGCACCCAGGGCTATCGCAACGATTTCGTCGGTGGCGCCGATGGCGCGTTCGCCGGGAAGGCCAGCTTCCTGACCAGCCACGGCTTCGACGACGTGCGCGACCTGGCCTGGTTCAAGCAGCGCAAGATCGATCCCTCGCACTTCTCGGCGTGGGGCGTGCATGACGATGTGATGCTCGACCAGGTGTGGGACCAGTTCCAGACCCTGGCCCGCGGCGACCAGCCCTTCCTGCTGACCGCGCTGACCATGGATACCCACCACCCGGCCGGGCACCTGCCGGTGTCCTGCCAGGGGCAGCATTACCGCGGCGGCGACTTCGGCCAGATCGGCATGCTCGATGCGCTGCACTGCTCGGACCGGCTGATCTCCGAGCTGGTCGACAAGATCCGCAGCAGCCCGTGGGGCGATAACACCGTGATCGTGGTGTCCTCCGACCACCTGGCCATGCCCAACGACCTGACCGATACCTTGACCAAGATGCAGCGCGAGAACCTGCTGCTGATGCTCGGCAAGGGCATCGCGCCGCGCCAGGTGGACGTGGCCAGCGCCAGCACCCTGGACACCGGCGCCACCCTGCTGTCGCTGCTGGATCCGTCGATGGCCTCGATCGGCTTCGGCCGCTCGCTGCTGGACGCGGCCAGGCATGCGCAGGGGGCCAGTGCGGCCTATGCGCGCGACGAAGGCCGCGACTATCCGCGCTACCTGGCCTATGCCCGCGAGCTGTGGACCGGACACGAGACCCGAACGCTGCGCGTGCATGACGACCGCATCGTGGTCGGCGTGCAGGAAGTCCGCCCGCCGGTGCTGCTGGACTACGACGCGCAGTGGAACCTCAAGAACATCACCCTGGAGGACACCCCGCGCCGCTTCCGCAAGTCCAGCCCGGAAAACACGCTGGCCTACGTCGACCGATGCACGGCCTTCGACAACGATTCGCCCGACAGCGGCTGGTGTGCGCTGCTGGTCAACAACGCCCGCGACGCGCGCCTGTACCGCAGCAGCGAACTGGCCCACGGTGTCCGCGTGGATGCGCCGCTACAGCGCCTGGCCGGCACCCGGCTGGCGCCACGCCAGCCGGTGATGGTCGGCTCGGCCCTGCGCCAGACCGCGCCGGGCAGCTACCAGATCACGTTGAGCACCTCGCATCGCCCCAACCATGCGTTCTGGATCGAAGCGATGGACAGCGAGGGCAAGGTGCTGGCCCAGCACTGGGCGCTGCCCGATCCGACCGGCAAGATCGAGATGCAGCTGGACCTGGACAAGGAAGTGGACGACATGCAGATCCGCGCGTGGCTGGGTTCGCCCGACGACATCAGCGTGGACGACGACGTGGCCCTGGTGAAGGCACGCCACCCGAACGGCCGTTCGTAACGCGACGCTACGGTGTGGCCGCCTGCGGCTGCACGATGGTGCGCCAGTTCTCCAGGAACTGCCGCCGCTTGAGCGTATCCAGGTAGACCAGCAGGCCCGGCCCCAGCACGATCGGACGCATGGTGCGCGCGGGCGTTCCGGTCACGCTGGCCGGCAGCACCGGTCCCAGGCGCGCCTGCTCGGTCAGCACGCGCTGGCCGCGCGGCGACAGCAGGTAATCGAGGAACTGCCGCGCTTGGGCCGGATGCATCGCCGTGCGCGAAATCACCGCAGTGCGCAGCGCGACCAGCGTGTAGTCCTCGGGCTGGACGATGGCCAGCGGCGCGCCCGCATCGATGCGCGCCTTCGCGTACGACCCCAGCACGTTGTAGGCCAGCACCAGATTGCCGCTGGCCACGCGATCCAGCAGCACGCCGGTGCGCTCCTCCAACTGCACCGCATTGCGGCCCAGTTCCGCCAGCAGCGCCGTCGACACGCTGCCGACCTGCGCATCCTGGGTCGCGAACAGATAGCCAGTGCCGCTGCGTTCCACGTCGTAGGTGCCCACGCGCCCGCGCAGCGGACCGGCCGGGTCGCGCAGCAGATCCAGCAGCTGGCGGCGCGTGTGCGGCGCCTTGGTGGCGGGCAGCAGGCGCGTGTTGTAGACGATGGCGACTGGCTCGGTGCTGATGGCGAACACCTCGTGGCGCCACTGCGCCCAGTCCGGCAGCGCATCGGTCTGCGGCGAGCGATGCGCCAGCGCGTAGCCGTCGTTGGCCAGCTTGGTCTGCAGATCCATGCTGGCGCTGATCATGATGTCCGGCCGCCGTGCCGCGTAGGGATCCTTGAGATAGCGCGCGGCGATGTCCCAGGCGATCACGTCCTCGTACACCACTTCGGTGTCCGGATGCAGGCGCTGGTAATCGGCGATCACCGTGGCGAAGACCTCCAGGTCGGTCGATCCCTGCACGCGCAGCTGCGCGGCGGCGTTGCCCGAGGGCGCGGGAAAGCGCCGCACGTCGCCCGGATCGGCTAGCGCGGCCTGCGGCAGGCACAGCACCAGCAAGGCGATCAACACACGCATGCGCGACATCAGGCGATCCTCGGGAACCACAGCGTCACCACCAGGCCGCCCTCGGGCCGGTTGCTCAGGTCGATACGCGCGCCGTGACTGTCGGCGACCCGCTTGACGATGGCCAGCCCCAGCCCGGCGCCGCCGGGCACCGCATGCTGGCCGCGGGCAAACCGTTCGAACACGGTATTCGCCTCGGCCGCCGGGATGCCTGGGCCGTGATCGGCGATGGTCAGGATGCAGTGGGTGGCATCGACGTTGAGCGTCACTTGCAGCGGGCCTTCGGCGCCGCCGTGCTTGAGCGCGTTGTCGATCAGGTTCTTGATCGCCTCGCGCAACAGCAGCGGATCGCCGCGTACCTGGGCCGGCGTCGGGTCGATCACCCGCTGCACGCGCGGCTGCGCGCCGACGGCGGGCAAGGCGTCTTGCAGCGCGTGATGCACCACCTCGGCCAGGTCGCAGCGTTCAAAGTCCTGCAGGTTGGCCCGGTGCAGCACGCTGGCATCACTGAGCAGCTGGTTGAGCAGGCGGCTCATGTGGGTGGCGTTGCGCTCCACCGCGACCAGGCTGCGGCGCATGTCGGCTGGATCGTCCTCGTCCAGGCCCAGCTGCGCCTGCGCGCGCAGCGCCGCCAGTGGCGTGCGCATCTGGTGCGCGGCCTCGGCCATGAACGCGCGCAGGTTCTCGTTACTGGCCTGCAGGCGCTGCATGAAGTGGTTGAGCGCGCCGACCATCTGCTGCATTTCCTGCGGCGCGCCGTCCGGCAGCGGACGCAGGTCGGCCGGCTCGCGCCGGGCCAGGTCGCGTTCCAATCGCGCCAGCGGACGCAGCGCACGCTGCACGCCCAGCCACACCAGCAGCCCGCTGAGCACCGACAGCAGCGCCAGCGCGGCCAGCGCGCGCAGCACCAAATCGCTGGCCAGCGCATCGCGCGCGCGCCTGGTCTGGCCAACCTCCACCAGCACCTGAGCCTGCGCCGAAGGCGTGGCGATGCGACGACCCACCACCACCCAGCGCACCGGCTCGCCGCTGTAGCGTGCATCGAACAGTTCCGGCTTGCCTTCCTGCGGCATGCGCCGCGCCATCGGCAGGTCGTCATAGCCGGTGATGGTGCGGCCCTGCCCGTCCAGCACGCGATAAAAAACGCGGTCCTCCGGTGCCATCGACAGCAGGTCCAGCGCCGCGTACGGCAGGTCCACCTGCCATTGCCCGTCGGCCAGCGCCACGCTGTCCAGGATCGACAGCGCCGAGGACACCAGCAGGTGATCATAGGATTGGTTGGCCGCACGATTGCCGTAGGCGCGCGCAGCGAAGAACAGCCCGGTGATCGCCAGCACCGACAGCGCGCCCAGATACAGCAGCAGCGTGCGGCGCAGCGAAGGCGCGGTCGACGGCGCGGCGCTCATGGCGTGGCGGTTTCGGCCTTGTAGCCGACGCCGCGCACCGTGGTGATGCGCAGCGGCGCTGCATCGCCCAGCTTCTTGCGCAGCCGGCCGATGTACAGCTCGATCGCATTGGGCCCGGCTTCGTCGTCGAAGCCGAACAGGCCCTTGGCGATCTCGTCCTTGCTCACCACCTGGTCCAGCCGGCCCAGCAGGATCTCCAGCAGGCGGAATTCTCGGTTGGGCAGCTCCAGCGCCACGCCGTCGACCTGCACCGTATGCGCGGCGCTGTCGAATACCAGCCCGCCGACCTGCACCGCGGCGGTGGCCTGGCCGCGGCTGCGGCGCAGCAGCACGCGGCAGCGCGCCTCGAATTCGCGGAAGTCGAACGGCTTGGCCAGGTAATCGTCGGCTCCGACATCCAGCGCGTTGACGCGGTCCTCGATGCCATCGCGCGCGGTCAGCATCAGCACCGGCGTGGCGTCACCACGTTCGCGCAGGTCGCCCAGCAGCGACAACCCATCCAGGCGCGGCAGACCGATGTCCAGCACCACCAGGTCGAAGCTCTGGTAGCGCAGCACGCTGGCCGCGCCCACCCCGTCGTGCTGCCAGTCGACCGCATGCCCACTGCGGCGCATACGCCGCACGATGGCATCGGCCAGGTCCACGTTGTCTTCCACCAGCAAAATGCGCATGGGACTCGTCGCGGGCAGCGTAAGGCGCTGCAGCATTCCAGTTGGGCGCCGCCGCGTCCATCCCGGCGGCGGATGTGCGCAGCGACATGTCGATGACCGCGTCGCCACCGCTACGCGGATCGGGCGATCTCCAGCACGGCCTTGCCGACCTGGCGCCGCGCCTCCAGGGCCTCGTGCGCAGCCTCGAAGTCGTCCAGGGTGTAGCGCCTGACGATTTCGATCTGCAGGGCGCCTTCGCGCATCGCGGCGAAGATCTCGTCCGCGCGGCGCTGGATCGCGACCGGGTCGGCCAGGTGATCGGCCAGCCGCGGCCGAGTCAGGAACAGCGATCCCGCCTCGCCCAGCTCGTACGGATCCAGGTCATCCAGCGAACCGGCGACCGCGCCGTAGTTCACCACCAGCCCGCGCGTGCGCGTGGCGCGGAAGCTGTCGCGCAGCGTGGGCCTGCCGACCGCGTCGAACACCACGTCCACGCCGACGCCCTCGGTCAGCGCGCGGATGCGATCGGCAAAACCGCCGTGGTCGTACGCCAGCACGTGGTCGGCGCCATGCCGGCGCGCGACCCGCGCCTTGTCCGGCGTGCTGGTGGTGGCGAACACGGTCACGCCGCGCCGCTTGGCCATCTGCACCAGCAGCTGGCCGATGCCGCCGGACGCCGCGTGGATCAGGCACGTGTCACCGGCCTTGAGGCGCGCGACGTCATCGAGCAGGTAATGCGCGGTCGAGCCCTGGAAAATTGCTGCGGCGGCCAGGTCGAAGCCGATGTCGTCGGGAATCCGGGCCAGCTTCGCCGCCGGCACCACCGCGTACTCGGCATACGCGCCCCAGACGATGCACCAGGCGACGCGGTCGCCGGGCGCGAACCGCGTGACATCGTGTCCGACCGCGACCACCTCGCCGGCGCCCTCCATGCCCAGCGTCAGCGGGATGCGCACCGGATACGAGCGCGAATCGCGGTACTTGCCCTGGCGCGTGTGCACGTCCATGAAGTTGATGCCGGCGCAGGCCACGCGCACCAGTACCTCATCGGCCTTGGGCGTGGGCGCGTCGCATTCGACGCGTTGGATGACCTCCGGCCCGCCGTATTGCTCAATCCGGATTGCTCGCATGAGTGTCCTGCTTCCCGAGGTGCGCCGCGATGGACGCAAGCCCATCGCGAGACAAGGCCCGGGTGCAGTCCGGCGCATCACGCATTCGGGATCGAAACAAAAAAGCTTGCTGCCATCGTCGATCCGTCCCGCATGCCGGCGCCCTCCCAGGTGCACGCGATCCGCGGATCGCGCTGTGCATGTCGCGCGAGGCTAGCGGCCGCTTCCTGTCGTGCACCTGTCATCGCGCGGCGCTTGCGACCAAGGTCTAACCCCATGATTTCACCGGGAAAATGCCGCGCTGCAGCGACAGGCCGATGACAGCTTCGCGCCCCTAAGGTCGCCACCACGGTCCGCACCACGCATTCCGCACGGCACGGACACGCCAGCACCTGGGAGGGTCTGTGCCAGTACCGAACACCACCATCCGCCGTCTCGCCGCCTGCCTGTTTCTGTACCTGGCGGTGCCTGCCTTCGCCGCAGAAGGCGACGACGGTGCACCGGTCACCGCCGCACTCGGCGGCCGCATCCACTGGGACTTCGCCACGTTCGACAACGACGATCGCGGCACGCCGAACCGGGACGATACCCAGTTCCGCCGCGTGTGGCTGGATGTCTCGGGCAAGTTCTACGGCTTGGAATACAAGGCCGAGGTCGACCTGGCCGGTCTGCAGGACGAACCGGGCAGCGCCGGCATCGTGGCGCGCGATGTGTTCATCGCCAAGAAATTCTCCGCCGGCACGCTGACGGTCGGCCAGTTCAAGCAGTACTTCAGCCTGGACGATCGCACCGGCTCCAACTACGGCGCATTCCTGGAGCGTGGCATGGGCGCCAGCACACTGGCGCCCATCTACCGCAAGGCGGTGTCGTGGCAAGCCACGCTGCCGCATGGCACCTGGGCAGCCAGCGCCTACAGCCTGGAGAGCATCGACAACAGTGCCACCAAGGGCGCGGCGGTCGGCGGCCGCGCGACGTGGCTGCCGCTGGATGCCGGCACCAGGCTGCGGCACGTCGGCCTGTCGCTGGCGCACGAGGCCTACGACCATCCCGGCACGCGCGATGCAGCCGCGCTGGTGCTACGCCCGCGTCCGGCCAACGACCTGGCCGAGAACAGCCGCCTGACGCTGGCGCGCTTCGATGCCGGGCGCGATACCGACGTGGACAAGTGGTCGCTGGAATACGCCGAAGTGCACGGCCCGGTGTCGTGGCAGGGCGAATACAGCGGCGCGGTGCTGGACGATGGCGCGCAGCGCGCCGACATCCAGGCGGCCTACGGCTTGGTCAGCTGGTTCGTCACCGGTGAGTCGCGCGGCTACGACCGCAAGACAGGGCGCTTCTCGCGCATCAAGGGCCTGCGCAACAAGGCCGGCGCGTTCGAGCTGGCACTGCGTTACGACCGCATGTGGGGCCAGCAGCGGCCCGATGGCCTGCCCGACACGATCGACGCTTCGATGGAAGCGGTGACGTTGGGCGCCAACTGGTACCTCAAGCCGAACCTGCGGCTGATGTTCGACCTGATCGACAGCCGCAATCGCGATCACCGCACCGCCACCACGCTGGACCACACCCGCGCGCTCACCGGCCGCTTCCAGTACGACTTCTAACCCGCCTGCGCCGCGCGCATGCGGCGCCTCACGCAAGACGAGGAAACATCGATGCTGACCGCGCTGGGCTTCGGAATGGTCATCACCTTCATGTACCTGATCATGTCCAAGCGGCTCTCGCCGCTGGTGGCACTGGTCACGGTGCCCATCGTGTTCGCGCTGATCGGCGGCTTCGGCGGCGGCATCAACGAGATGATGCTGGAAGGCATCAAGAAGATCGCACCGACCGGCGTGATGCTGATGTTCGCGATCCTCTACTTCGGCGTGATGATCGACGCGGGCCTGTTCGACCCGCTGGTCGGTCGCATCCTGCGCGTGGTCAAGGGCGATCCGCTGAAGATCGTCATGGGCACGGCGGTGCTGGCGATGCTGATTTCGCTGGATGGCGACGGCTCGACCACCTACATGATCACCGCCTCGGCGATGCTGCCGCTGTATCGCCGCCTCGGCATGAACGCCCTGGCGATGACCTGCCTGACCATGCTCGCCAGCGGCGTGATGAACCTGACCCCGTGGGGCGGCCCGACCGCGCGCGCGGCCACCGCGCTGCACGTGGACCCGGCCGACGTGTTCGTGCCGATGGTGCCGTCGATGGTCATCGCCCTGCTCGGCATCCTGGCGCTGGCGTGGTGGCTGGGCATGCAGGAGCGCCGTCGGCTGGGGGTGGTCAAGCTGCCGGTCGGCCAGGACTGGATGGATGCCTCGGTCGCCGAGGACGGCAGCGACGCGTTGCCAACTGTCCAGGACGTCGAGCACATCAAGCGACCCAAGCTGCTGTGGGTGAACTTCGCCCTGACCTGTGTGCTGATGGCCGCGCTGGTGATCGGCGTGCTGCCGATGCCGGTGCTGTTCATGATCGGCTTCGCCATCGCGCTGGTGATCAACTATCCAGACCTGGCCGAGCAGCGCCGCCGCCTGGTCAACCACGCCGGCAACGTGCTGTCGGTGGTGTCGCTGATCTTCGCCGCCGGCATCTTCACCGGCATCCTGTCCAACACCGGCATGGTCGAGGCGATGTCGCGCAGCTTCCTGGCGATCATCCCCGACGCCTGCGGCCCGTACCTGGCGGTGATCACCGCGCTGGCCAGCATGCCGTTCACCTTCTTCATGTCCAACGACGCCTTCTACTTCGGCGTGCTGCCGATCCTGTCGCAGGCGGCGGGCGAATACGGCATCAGCCCGGTGGAAATGGCGCGCGCCTCGCTGGCCGGGCAGCCGGTGCACCTGCTCAGCCCGCTGGTGCCCTCGACCTACCTGTTGGTGGGCCTGGCCAAGGTGGATTTCGCCGACCACCAGAAGTTCACGCTCAAGTGGGCCGTGCTGGTCTCGCTGCTGCTGATGGCGGGCGGACTGCTGTTCTCGCTGTTCCCGCTGGCCGCGGGCTGACCCTCACTCTTCCAAGGACACGCACATGACATTGCGCATCGCCTACGTCACCAGCGGCATGGGCAGCATCGGCACGGCCATCTGCCAGAAACTGGCCCGCAGCGGCCACACCGTGGTGGTCGGCTGCGGCCAGGACTCGCCACGCAAGGCCGGCTGGCTGCGCGAGCAGCGCGCGCTCGGCTTCGACTTCATCGTCTCCGAGGGCAACGCCGCCGATTGGGACTCCACCGTCGCCGCCTTCCGCGAGGTCAAGGCGGAAGTCGGCGAGATCGACGTGCTGGTCAACAACGCCGGCGGCAACCGCGACCTGCTGTTCCGGCAGATGGAGCGTGCCGACTGGCAGGCGGTCATCAATTCCAACCTGCACGCGCTGTTCAACATCACCAAGCAGGTGATCGACGGCATGACCACGCGCGGCTGGGGCCGCATTGTCAACATCGGCTCGGTCAGTGCGCACAAGGGCCAGATCGGCCAGGTCAACTACGCCACCGCCAAGGCCGCGATGACCGGCTTCACCCGCGCGCTGGCGCAGGAAGTCGCGCTGCGCGGCGTCACCGTCAATACCATCTCGCCGGGCTACATCGCCAGCGCGGCGATCAGCAGCTTCCCGCCCGACGTGCTGGAGCGGCTGGCCTCCAGCGTGCCGGTGCGACGCCTGGGCAAGGCCGAGGAAGTCGCCGGCCTGTGTGCGTGGCTGGTCTCGGACGAGGCCGCCTATGTCACCGGCGCCGACTACGCGGTCAATGGCGGCCTGCACATGGATTGAGCGCGGCCTGCAGACGCTGCAACGAAGAAGGGACGGCTTGCGCCGTCCCTTCTTCGTTTTCCTGCAGCGACACCGCGGCTCACTTCAGCCCACGGTTCTCCAGCAGCGCATCGACGCTGGGATCCTTGCCGCGGAAGTCGCGGTACAGCGTGGCCAGGTCCACGGTGTTGCCGCGCGAGAGGATCTTGTCGCGGAAGATGTCGCCGTTCTTGCGGGTCAGGCCGCCATGCTCCTGGAACCACTCGAACGCATCGTCGTCGAGCACCTCGGCCCAGAAGTAGGCGTAATAGCCGGCCGCATAGCCGCCGCCCCAGATGTGGTCGAAGTAGCTGGTCCGGTAGCGCGGTGGGACCTCGGCCAGGTCGACCTTGTACTTCTTCAGCGACTGGGCCTCGAAGGCGTCCACGTCCTCCAACGGCGCATCGGCCGGCAGCGTGTGCCAGGCCATGTCCAGCAGCGCCGCCGACAGGTACTCGGTGGTGGCGTAGCCGGTGTTGAAGGTCTTGGACTTGCGGATCTTCTCCACCAGTTCCTTGGGCATCGCCTCGCCGGTCTGGTAGTGCTTGGCGTAATGGGCGAAGACCTTCGGATCGGTCGCCCAGTGCTCGTTGAACTGCGAGGGGAACTCGACGAAGTCGCGCGAGGTGCTGGTCCCGGCGATGGACGGGTACTTCACCTTGGAGAACATGCCGTGCAGCGCATGGCCGAACTCATGGAACATCGTGGTGACGTCGTCGAAGCTCAGCAGCGCCGGCTGGCCGTCGACCGGCTTGGTGAAGTTGCACACGTTGTAGACTACCGGCTTGTCGCCGGTGAGCCCGTCCTGCTCGACGAACACGTCCATCCACGCGCCGCCGGACTTGGAGTCACGCTTGAAATAGTCGGTGTAGAACAGCGCCAGCGACTTGCCGTCGGCGTCGAACACCTCGTAGACGCGCACGTCCGGGTTGTACACCGGGATGTCCTTGCGCTCCTTGAAGGTGACCCCGTAGAGCTGGTTGGCCGCGTAGAACACGCCGTTCTTGAGCACGTTGTCCAGCTCGAAGTACGGCTTGATCTGCGACTCGTCCAGGTCGTACTTCTGCTTGCGCACCTGCTCGGCGTAGTAGTCCCAGTCCGCGGCGGTCAGCTTGAAGCCGCCGTTCTGCGCATCGATGACCTGCTGGATCTCGGCCGCCTCGCCCTTGGCCTTGGCCGTCGCCGCCGGCACCGTGTCGGTCAGCAGCTTGAGCGCCGCATCGGGGGTCTTGGCCATCTGGTCGGCCAGGCTGTAGGCGGCATAGCTGTCAAAGCCCAGCAGCTTGGCCTTCTGCGCGCGCAGCTGGGCCAGGCGCTGGATGATCTGACGGGTGTCGTTGGCGTCGCCGTGCTCGGTACGGGTCTCGGAAGCCTCGAGGATCCGGGTGCGCAGGTCGCGATTGCTCAGCGCGCCCAGTTCGGGCTGCTGGGTGGTGTTCTGCAGGGCCAGCAGGTACTTGCCGTCCTCACCGCGGGCCTTGGCGTCCTGCGCAGCCGAAGCAATGGCGCCGTCGGACATGCCGGCCAGCTGGGACTTGTCGTCCACCGTCACCGCACCGGCGGCCGCGGCGGCGACCAGGCGCTGGTGGAACTGCGTGGACAGGGTGGTCTCTTCCACGTTGAGCTTGCGCAGGGTGGCCTTGTCGGCATCGGACAGCTGCGCGCCGGCGCGCACGAACTCCTGGTAATCGCGCTCCACCAGGCGCAGGGACACCGGATCCAGGTTCAGGCTGTCGCGCTGGTCGTAGACCGCCTTGATCCGCGCGAACAGCTTGGGATTGAGGCTGATCTCGTCCTGGTGGGCGGCCAGCTTGGGCGCGATGTCCTCCTGGATCTTCTGCCGCGCATCGTTGGTGTCGGCCTGGACCAGGCCGAAGAAGATGCGCGAGACGCGGTCCAGGGTCTGCCCGGTCTGCTCCATCGCCTCGATGGTGTTGGCGAAGGTCGGCGCATCGGGGTTGTCGGCGATCTTGTTGATCTGCTCCAGATGTTCGCGCATGCCCTGCTCGAAGGCCGGCAAGTAGTCGGCATCCTGGATCTTGTCGAACTGCGGCGCGTGGAAGGGCAGCGGGCTCTGGCTCAGCAGCGGGTTGGCGCGCTGCGGCTTGGCATCGGCGGCCGGTGCGGCATCGGCGGTCTTCACGGAATCTGCCTCCTGTTTGCTCTGGCAGGCGGCCAGCGCCAGGCTGATGGCGGCGGCGAGAACGAGGGTTCGGGTCATGATGTTTCCTGGAAACGTCGATCGTGTCATCGGGGAAATCGGGTCCGTCGATCCGGCGCTAGCGCCGACCGGCCGGGCCCGCATGTGCTTTGCTTGGGTCGCTCACGTCGTGCCGCGGGTCTTGCCCATCCACGGGCGGTACCACGCGCGGATGGCGGCCATGTCCGCCTCCATGTCGCCGGTGGGATAGAACACCGGGCCGACACCGACGATCTTCTCGGGGTAGTGGAAGTAGGCCAGCAGGATCGGTACGTCGGCGGCGCGGGCGATCTTCCAGAAACCGGTCTTCCACTTGTCCACGCGCTTGCGGGTGCCCTCGGGCGTGACCACGAACCAGATGCGCTCGTAGCCGTGGATGGTCTCCACCGCCTGGCGCACCACGCCGCCGGCATTGGCCCGGTCCACCGGCACCACGCCCAGCTTGTGTAGGAGCGGGCCCAGCGGCCACCAGAACAGGCTGGCCTTGCCCAGCACCTTGACCTCGAAACCGCAGGCGATCTTCACCGCCATGCCCCACAGGCCGTCCCAGTTGGACGAATGCGGGGCCACGATCATCACCAGCTTGGGAATGTCCGGCAGCTCGCCGGCAATGCGCCAGCCGCTCAGGCGCAGCAGCGTGCGTGCACACCAGCGGTTGAAGCGGTTGGGCTTCACGCGCGGCATGTCGGGCGGTGCGACCGGGACTTCGCCCGGCGGCCGCGGCGGGGTCATGTCAGTCCCAATCACGGGCGTTCCGGTTGCGTTTGATCTGGCCGCGGGACTTCTTGGCATCCAGCCGGCGCAGCTTGGAAGCCCGGCTCGGGCGGGTCGCCAGCCGCGGCTTGGGCACCGACAGGCCGGCAGCGATGATGCCGGCCAGGCGCTCACGCGCGTCCTGGCGGTTGCGGTCCTGGGTGCGGAAGCGCTGGGCGTCGATCACCAGCACCCCGGCGTCGGTCAGGCGCCGGTCGCGGCGCGCCAGCAGGCGGCTGCGCAGCACCTCGGGCAGCGAGGGCGAGCCGGCCACGTCGAAGCGCAACTCCACCGCGGTGGCGACCTTGTTCACGTTCTGGCCGCCCGCGCCGCTGGCGCGCACGAAACGCTCGACGAGTTCGTCGTCGGGGATGGACAGCGTGGGCGAGATCTGCAGAAATCCAGCGGGCATGGGCGGCATTGTAGGCGATGGCCAAGCTGTACCGGCCGATGACATCCCCGGCGGTTTAGTGAAATTTTTACACGGGCGCCGACCGCGCTCGGCACCATCGCTTCCCGCCCCACGTCCCGGAGCCGCGATGCCACGCTGTCGATCCATCCCCGTCCTGATGCTGCTGTGCCTGCTGTTGACGGCCCTGGCGCCGGCGGCGCAGGCCCGCGAGCCGACCGACAAGGAGATCGAACGCCTGCTGGCGGCTTCGCGCGCGCAAAGCATGCTGGCCGCCATCCAGCCACAGGTCGAGGCCATCCAGCGCCAGCAGTTCGCCGAGCTCACCGAAGGCAAGACCCTCACCCCGCAGCAGCAGCAGGAGATCGCCAGCATCCAGGCGCGCACCTCGGAAATCGTGCGCCAGTCCCTGGCCTGGGACCAGATGCGCCCGGTGTATCTGCAGGTCTACCGGGAAACCTTCGACGACGACGATGTCAAGGCGATGACCAAGTTCTACGAGAGCAAGGCCGGCCAGCACCTGCTCGACAAGACCCCGGCGATGATGCAGACGCTGATGGTGGCCATCCAGCAGAAGATGATCCCGCAGCTCGAAGCCCTGCAGGCCGAGGTCAAGACCGTGTCGGCCGAGCCGATCCCCGCCCCGCCGGTGTCCCCGCCGCAGGAGCGGCGCAAGGCGGCCACGCACAGCACCACCAAGAAGAAGTCGACCAAGAAGGCTTCCAGCAAGAAGAAGAAGTAAGCCCCCGCGCGGATCAGCCTGGCAGGCTGGCGCGCGGCGGCAGCCGCCAGTCGACCGCGCCCAGGCCGTGGCGGGCCAGGTACTCGTTGGCCTGGGAGAAGTGCCGGCAGCCCAGGAAGCCGCGATGCGCCGACAGCGGCGAGGGATGCGGCGCCTTGAGCACGCGATGCGTGCGCGGGTCGATCACCTTGCCCTTGGCCTGCGCGTAGCTGCCCCACAGCAGGAAGACCAGGTGCTCACGCTCGGCCGCCAGCGCCTGGATCACGTGGTCGGTGAAGCCTTCCCAGCCCTTGCCCTGATGCGCGCCGGCCCGGCCCTCCTCGACGGTCAGCACCGAGTTGAGCAGCAGTACGCCATGCTCTGCCCACGGCGTCAGGCAGCCGTGATCCGGCGGCGTGAAGCCGAGATCGCTGGCCAGTTCCTTGTAGATGTTCTGCAGCGAGGGCGGCACCGGCGTGCCCGGCTGCACCGAAAAGCACAGCCCGTGCGCCTGGCCGGCGCCGTGATACGGGTCTTGCCCCAGGATCACCACCTTGACCGCATCGAACGGCGTGGCATCGAAAGCGGCGAAGATCTGCGGGCCCGGTGGAAACACGCGCGCCCCGGCCTGCTTGCGCTGGCGCAGGAACGTCGACAGCGCCTGCATCTCTGGCCGCAACAGGTAATCACCGACCCGCGCCTTCCAGGAAGGCTCAAGCTGGATGCGGGCGTTGGAAGCGTCGTCGTCGGTCATGAGTCAACAGGATCTCGCGATTCAGTCCATCGGTGCCGAGAGCAGCCCGGCAAGCGAGGAACCTTGGGGATAGGTGATGTCGCCGACGCGCCAGCCGGCGGCGGTCTTCACCACATGGAAGACCAGGGAAACATGTTCGCGCGTCGAAGGCACCACGTACTGGACGCCGACGGTGTCGCCGCTGGCCTGCACGATCGTGAGTCCTTCCGCCGCGGGATCTTGCGAGGCCCAAAGCGGGGTGAAATCGAGGCGACAGATTTCACGACGGCGCGCTTTGCAACGTGCGTCCTCGACCAGCAGCCCTGCCAGGCCAGGTGTGAAGTAGCGCAGCAGCACGTCTTTCGGTTGTTCGGCGAGCCCGGTCTCGTTCGTGACCACCACGGCTTCCCAGGCGAAGTCGTGATATAGCCTCGCCACGACTTCGCGTTGGTGCAGGTCAGGTGTTGCCCCTGTCGTGGTCGCGGCGGCGAGCATCAACAGGCAACTGACAACCAGGCGCATGGCGGAACTCGTTTCTTCAAAGCCTGCAGTGTAGTGCGGTCGACTTCACGCCACCGACGGCAGCGTGGCCATGTCCCAGCGCGGGGTGACCTGCACCTGCGCATCGCTGCGCTGGCCGGCCTCCAGGCGCAGCGCGCCGGCGAAGGCGATCATCGCGCCGTTGTCGGTGCACAGCGCCGGTCGCGGGAAGCAGGCGCGTCCACCGCGCTGTGCGCACATCGCCTGGAGCTTGGCGCGCAGGCGCTTGTTGGCACCGACGCCACCGGCGATCACCAGGGTGTCGCTACCGGCCGCATCCAGCGCGCGCTCGCACTTGATGGCCAGAGTGTCCACCACCGCGTCCTCGAACCCACGCGCGATGTCAGCGCGCGTGGTCTCGGACTGGTCGCTGTCGCGCCAGGCCAGCAGTACCTGGGTCTTCAGGCCGGAGAAACTGAAATCCAGGCCCGGCCGATCGGTCATCGGGCGCGAGAACCTATAGGCGCCGGGCGTGCCGGTTTCGGCCAGCCTGGCCAGCTGCGGACCGCCCGGATACGGCAGGCCCATCAACTTGGCGGTCTTGTCGAAGGCCTCGCCGGCCGCATCGTCCAGGGTCTCGCCCAACAGCCGGTATTCCCCGATCCGCTCCACGGCGACCAACTGGGTATGCCCGCCGGACACCAGCAGCGCCACGAACGGCGCCTGCGGCGGATCGTCCTCCATCAGCGGCGCCAGCAGGTGGCCTTCCATGTGATGCACGCCGATGGCCGGCAGGTCCAAGGCCCAGGCCAGCGAGCGGGCCACGCCCGCCCCGACCAGCAGCGCGCCAACCAGCCCGGGGCCGGCGGTATAGGCCACGCCATCCAGCTCGCGCGTGGACAGTCCCGCCTCGTCCAGGGTCTGGCGGATCAGCGGCAGCAGCTTGCGCACGTGGTCGCGGCTGGCCAGTTCCGGGACCACACCGCCGTACTGCGCATGCAGGGCGATCTGGCTATAGACCGCGTGGGCGCGCAGCCCGGCCGCGCCGGTCAGGGCGGTGTCGTAGACGGCTACGCCGGTTTCGTCGCAGGAGGTTTCGATGCCGAGGACTTTCATGGGCACAAGGATGCGCCCGGGCCATTGGCTTTTCCAGCCACGCGTACTTGCACGGCCCCAATCGAGCCGTTATAGTGCGCGGCTCACCGGGTTTGATCCCGGTACTTTTGTGTCCCGGAGATTCCATGCCCAGCGTCAAAGTCCGCGAAAACGAGCCCTTCGAGTTTGCGCTCCGTCGTTTCAAGCGCACCTGCGAAAAGGCCGGCGTGCTGGCCGAAACCCGCAAGCGCGAATTTTATGAAAAGCCGACCCAGGAGCGTAAGCGCAAGGCCGCTGCCGCGGTGAAGCGCCAGCTGCGTCGCTCCTCGCGCGACGTCACCAAGCGCCAGCGCCTGTACTGAGCGACGGCAGGTCGTTCCGCGCGATGGCCGCTTGCGGCCATCGACGGAAAGCCAGACCAAGAGCCGGCACGCGTGAGCGTCGCCGGCTTTTTGTCGTCCCTTCGTTTCCTTTTCGCGCGGCCCATGCCGCGCGCGTTCGCCAGGAGTTTTCCCATGACCCTCAAGCAGCAGCTCACCGATGACATGAAGACGGCCATGAAGGCCGGCGAAAAGGACCGCCTGGGCGTGATCCGCCTGATCAACGCGGCGATCAAGCAGCGGGAAGTGGACGAGCGCATCGAACTGGACGACGCAGCGGTGCTGGCCGTGCTGGAAAAGATGGTCAAGCAGCGCAAGGATTCGGTCAGCCAGTACGAGGCCGCCGGGCGCGAGGACCTGGCCGCGATCGAGCGTGCCGAGCTGGTCGTGATCGACGGCTACCTGCCGGCCAAGCTGGACGAGGCTGCGATTGGCGCCGCGATCGACGCGGCCATCGCCCAGACCGGCGCCAGCGGCCCGGCCGACATGGGCAAGCTGATGGGCGTGCTCAAGCCGCAGCTGGCCGGTCAGGCCGACATGGGCGTGGTCTCCAAGCTGGTGAAGGCCAAGCTGGCCGGCTGACTTCGCCGCGTGTGGCGCCGGCCCCGGGGCGGCGCCACACGCCCCGACGCGCCCACAGGGTGGTCGCGTCGCCTGTCAATGCAACTGATTCCCATATAGAATCGCACACGCTGGGCGCACGCCACCTGCCGCGCCCTAGAGCCGTCCGGTGCGCCGGATTTCGGGGTCATGTTCCGCGTGTCTGCACCCACTTGCCCCGTCGGACAGCGTCCGGCGCCGCTGCTTTCGCTCGCCGTGCTGGCTGCCTCACCACACGTGGCACAGCAGCCTCCGGCCCAGGCCGAAGCTTCCATCGAGCCGGGCATGCGGACCGTGACGCGTACCGGACGCGGCTCAACCACAAGTTCGCGGACGCATCCCGGCGGGAATGCCTCTCTGTTCGCCAAGCACCGGCACGACATGAGCGACGGGGCCGAGACCCCCAATGCAATGCCCGTGGCGCCCCGCGCGCCCGGCACGGGCCGCAAGCCGGTCGGTGATGGCCCGGTCGTCCTGATGGAACCTGCTTGATGACGCTTCTGTACCTGTGCTGCAGCCTGCTGGCCGCCTTGGCCTTCTATGCCGCCACCGCCCACCAGCGACTCCGCCCCTCGCTGCGCGCCCACGCCCGCGCGTTGCGCTGGCTCGGCACGGCCCTGTGCGGCGTCGCGTTGGCCGCTGGAATCGCCGCGCTCGGCCCGCTGGCCGGCGTCTCCTCCGCCCTGACCGCGCTCATGCTGGGCATGGTCGCCTTGCCCTACCTGGACGCCTGGCGTCCTGGCCCGGGAGGCACGCGCGATGTGGGCTAGGTGGACAGCCGCCATCGTGCTGGGCCTGCCGGCCACGACCGGCGTGATCGGGCTGCTGGCCCTGCTGTGGCCGGGCCCGGTGGAACGGACCACGCTGCCGTGGCTGCTGCTGGCCGTCCCGGTCTGGGTGGGCGCGATGTCGCTGGCCTTCGCCTGCCGCAGTGGCGCGCGGGCCTGGGGATGGCTGGGCGGAATCACGGTCCTGGCCTTTGTCGCGCTGCATCTGGTCAAGGCCCTGGGCTGGACGGGCCTGCCGGCATGAAGGCCGCCACGCTCCGCAGTTTCCTGGCGCTGCATACCTGGGTCGGGCTGATCGCTGGCATGGCGCTGTTCATCGCCTTCTATGCCGGGGCCTTCACGGTGTTCACCCATGAGCTGACCCAGTGGGCGCCCCGCCCAGCGGCGGCGCTGCGCGGCTCGGCGCCCGATCCCGCGCGCGAGATGGCCCAGGCCCAGGCGCTGGTGGACGCGACCGCGCGCGCGCATCCGAGTACGCGCGAGGCGATGTTCCTGGTGCTGGCCGGGGAGCACGGCCCGGTTCCGCGCATCTTCCATCAGCCGCCCGGCGACCGACACACCTACCAGTACCAGTTCGATGCCCAGGGCCACGTGCAGACCCTGCCGCAGCGCACCGGCTTCGTCGATTTTCTCTACGACCTGCATTTCACCGCCGGGCTTCCCCGCACCCTGGGCACCTATCTGTTTGGGGTGGTGAGCATCCTGTACGGCCTGGCGCTGGTCTCCGGCGTGGTGATCTATGCGCCGGTGATGCTCAAGGACCTGTTCGCCCTGCGCGCGGGGCGCAACATCAAGCGCCTGTGGCAGGACGCGCACAACGTGATCGGCATGCTGTCCCTGCCCTTCCACGTGGTGTTCGCCTGGTCCGGTGCGGTGCTGGCGCTGGGCCTGCTGTTGCTGGTGCCGTTCCAGTCGCTGGTCTTCGACGGCAAGTTGCTGCAGGTGCTGGAGTCGGACTTCTGGATGAAACCGCACGCCGAGGCCGCAGGCGTGGCCCGACCGACGCTGCCGGTGGCCGATCTGGTCGCGCGCGCGCAGGTTGCCCTGCCGGGACTGGAAGTCAGCTCACTGGCCTATCACGACACCGGCGATGCCAATGCCCAGATCGAGGTGTACGGCGAGGTCGACCAGCGTCGGCTCAACACCTTGGGCATGGTGGCGCTCAACGGCGCCACCGGCCAGGTGCAGCAGGTCATGGACCCACGCACGATGTCGCTGGGGACGGCCATGCTGCGTGGCCTGCAGGCCCTGCACTTCGGCAGCTACGGGCACCAGCCGGTGAAATGGCTGTACTTCGTGCTGGGCCTGGGCGGCGCGTTCCTGTTCTACAGCGGCAACCTGCTGTGGATCGAGGCCCGGCGCAAGCGACGCACGCCGCAACAGCCGGTGCGCACCCAGGTGATGGCGCGGCTGACTCTGGGCGTGTGCCTGGGCTGCGTGGGCGGGGTGTCGGCGCTGTTCATCGCCGGCGCGCTGTTGCCCGACGCCCAGGCCTCACTGGCCTACTACGTGGTGTTCTGCGCAATGCTGGCCTGGGCCGTGTTGCGCGCACCGGCGCGTGCCGGCGCCGAACTGCTCTACGCCTGCGCCGCGCTGACCGCGCTGGTGCCGGTGGCTGGCTGGATCGGCACCGGTGAGCACTTCTTTGCCGCGCTGTGGAACGCGCACTGGACGCGCTTCAGCGTCGGCGTGATCGCCCTGCTGCTGGCCTGGGCGTACTGGCGCATGGGCCGCGCCGCCGCGCGACGTGCGCGCGAAGGAGACCCCAACAGCGTGTGGGCACGCCGTCCGCAGCACGAAATCTGAATCCATCGCTCACCCGGCGGCGACGGACAGGTTTGGCATGCTCAGAAGGGTCCTCCCCACCCGGAACGCCGTGCGCCTGCCAACCGACAAATTCCAGCACCAGATCCAGCGCCTGCAGGACAGCCTGCCGGTGGCCCTGGCGCGACGCTTTGCCGAGAGCGACCTGATGACCCAGGCCGCGGCGCTGACCTTCTACGCGTTGCTGTCGCTGGCGCCGCTGCTGGTCCTGCTGCTGTGGATGACCGCCTCGCTGTATCCACCGGCGCAGGATGAACTGCTCCGGCAGATCGGCGGGCTGGCCGGGCCGCAGGCGGGCGCGGTCGCGCGCACGGTGCTGGACAACGCCAACCGCGAGCCCAGCGTCGGCTCGCTGGCCGGACTGTGGAGCACGCTGCTGCTGTTCGTCGGCGCCACGGCGGTGTTCGCGCGCCTGCAGGCAGCGCTCAACGTGATCTTCTACACCGACCGCAACGACCTGCATGGCGGCATCAAGGAATTCCTGAAGAAGCGCGTGTTTTCCTTCGGCGTGGTGCTGGGCCTGGGCTTCCTGCTGATCGTGTCGATGATGGCCGCCACCGCGTTGCAGGTAGTGCTCAATAACGTGCCCTCGCTGCTGCCGGTCCTGGGCAACGCCATGACCTTCGCCCTGTACGCGGCGGCATTCGCCTTCCTCTACCACTACCTGCCCGACCGCCGGGTCGAATGGCGCCAGGCGCTGCTGGGCGGGATCATCACCGCCGGGCTGTTCGTCCTGGGCCGTTACGGGATCGGCGTGTACCTGGCCCAGACCGAGCCGGGCAGCGCCTACGGCACCATGGGGGCGATGGTGATCATGCTGGTGTGGCTCTACTACGCCACCGTGGTGTTCTTCATCGGCGCGCTGATCACCGCGGTGATCGACGAGCGCATCGACGCGCGCAATGCGCGCAGGCTGGCCGAGCGCGCGCACGAGACCGTCAGCGACGCCGCGCCGGGCGCCGATCCGGACTCACGCCCGCTGCCGCAGACCGACGTGCCCGGGCAGGCAACGAACCCGCCGCCGTGATCGCGGCCAGGCGGCCCCATAGCGCCACCCCGTGCGGGGCGCCGGATCGGGGATAATCTGCGGTCCATGCCGCGCATCCCCGACGCCTTCATCGACGACCTACTGGCCCGGACGGATATCGTCGAGGTGGTCGGCACGCGCGTGCCGCTGAAGAAGCAGGGCCGCGAGTACGCCGCGCGCTGCCCGTTCCACGACGAGCGCTCGGCCTCGTTCACCGTCTCGCCGACCAAGCAGTTCTATCACTGCTTCGGCTGCGGTGCGCACGGCACGGCGATCAGCTTCCTGATGAACTACGACCGCCTCGAGTTCCTCGACGCGGTCGACGAGCTGGCCAAGCGCGCCGGCATGGAGGTCCCCCGCGAAGCCGCCGCGCGCAACGCCGTCACCGACGATAGCCGCGACCTGTACGCGGCCATGGACGCCAGCGCCAAATTCTTCCAGCGCCAGCTCGCCGGCAGCGAAAAGGCTCGCGCCTACCTGGACGGACGTGGTGTGGACGAGGCCACGCGCACGCTGTTCGGCATCGGCTATGCACCCGATGGCTATTCGGCGCTGAAGGACGCGCTAGGGACGGATGCGCGGCGCATGCAGCTGCTCGAACGCGGCGGCATGTTCTCCAAGAACGATCGCGGCCACGTCTATGACAAGTTCCGCGACCGGGTGATGTTCCCCATCGCCGACCGCCGCGGGCGCACGATCGCCTTCGGCGGCCGCGTGCTGGACAAGGACGACGGGCCCAAATACCTCAACAGTCCCGAGACCACGCTGTTCCACAAGGGCCGCGAGCTGTACGGGCTGTGGCAGGTGCGCCAGGCCAACCAGAAGATCGACAAGCTGGTGGTGGTCGAGGGCTACATGGACGTGGTGAGCCTGTTCCAGTTCGGCGTGCCCTATGCGGTGGCCACGCTGGGCACGGCAACCACGTCCGACCACGCCGAACTGCTGTTTCGCAACGCGGCCGACGTGTATTTCTGCTTCGACGGCGACGCCGCCGGCCAGCGCGCGGGCTGGCGCGCGCTGGAGTCGGTGCTGCCGCGCATGAAGGACGGGCGCCAGGCGTTCTTCCTGTTCCTGCCGCAGGGCGAGGACCCGGACACCATCGTGCGCAAGGAGGGCGCTGCGGGCTTCGCCACGCGGCTGGGGCAAGCCACGCCGCTGTCGCAGTTCTTCTTCGACGAGCTTTCCCGGGACATCAACCTGGCCACGCTGGACGGCAAGGCGCGCCTGGCCGAGAAAGCCAAGCCCCTGCTGGCGCAGATCCCCGATGGCGCCTTCGGCGACCTGATGCGCGCGCAGCTGACCCAGGTCACCGGTGTGGGCGCCAACGCACCGCAGGCCCAGGCGCCGTCCCGGCCACCAGCGCGCGCGCAGGCCGCGCGCGGCCCGCAGCAGCGCCCCAGCCTGGTGCGCAGCGCCATCGTGCGTCTGCTGCATGCCCCCTCGCTGGCGCTGGAAGTGCCGATGCCCTATACCTTCGCCGGGCTGCGCCAGCCCGGGGTGGCCTTGCTGACCGAACTGCTGGACATCATCCAGGCCCGCCCGGAGATCAGTCCGGGCGCGCTGCTGGAGCACTTCGCCGAGCGCGAGGAACTGCCCGCCCTGCAGAAACTGGTCGTGCAGGACCTCCCGGGTGAGGAAGCCGCCTGGCGCCAGGAGCTGCACGACGCGGTGCTGCAGCTGGAGAAGCAGACCCTGCAACAGCGCCTGGACGAGCTGCTGGCCAAGCAGCGTGCACAGGGGCTGGACGAGGCCGACAAGTACGAACTGCGCGAACTGCTCAAGGTGCGCGCCGGCGGGCATTGAGCACCCGCCTCGTGGGAGCAACTGTCTTCTTATGAGTGTGCGGCTTTCCCGGTAAGCCATCGCTGCAGCAGCAGCTCCCACCAAGCGGTGATGGGTCGCCGCTGGAAACATCCCGTGGGAGCCGCCATGGCGGCGAATGGCTTTCCTGGGGAAACCCCATCGCCGCCATGGCGGGTCCCAAGGCCCACGCGGCAAGGCCTGACGGGCGCCGAGGCTAGAATGGCGGCCCCCCTCGTCGTACTCCCTTGCCGTGAACCTGCTCAAGCGCCTGCGCATCGATCCCTTCACCCTGACGCTGCTGGGCACGGTCCTGTTGGCCTCGCTGCTGCCGGTGCGCGGTACGGCCGCCGCGTGGATGGACGTGGTCACCGACATCGCCATCGCCGCGCTGTTCTTCCTGCATGGCGCGCGGCTCTCGCGCCAGTCGATCCTGGCCGGGGCCACGCACTGGCGCCTGCACCTGACCATCCTGTGTTGCACCTTCGTGCTGTTCCCGCTGCTGGGGCTGGCCGTGCACCCCGTCGCCGAACGCCTGCTCACGCCCGGCCTGGCCCTGGGGCTGCTGTTCCTGTGCGCCCTGCCCTCCACCGTGCAGTCCTCGATCGCCTTCACCTCCATGGCCGGCGGCAACGTCCCGGCCGCGGTGGTCTCGGCCTCGGCGTCCAGCCTGCTGGGCGTGTTCCTGACCCCGATGATCATGGCCCTCATGGCCGGCACCCAGGGCCAGATGTCTGATCCGGTCGCGGCCATGGGCAAGATCCTGCTGCAGCTGCTGGTACCGTTCCTGGCCGGTCACCTGCTGCGGCCGTTGATCGGTGGCTGGGTCGATCGCCACCGGCCGGTCCTGAAGTACACCGACCAGGGCACGATCCTGCTGGTGGTCTACACCGCCTTCAGCGCCGCGGTGGTCGAGGGCCTGTGGCACAAGACCCCGGTGCTGGCGCTGCTGGGCGTGGTGGTGTTCGCCGCGGTGCTGCTGGGCATGGTGATGGGCCTGATCACGCTGCTGGCCCGCAGGCTGGGCTTTGGCCGCGCCGACGAGATCGCCATCGTGTTCTGCGGTTCCAAGAAGAGCCTGGCCACCGGTGTGCCGATGGCCAAGGTGATGTTCGCAGGGGGCGCGCTGGGCGCCATCGTGCTGCCGGTGATGATCTTCCACCAGGTGCAGCTGATCACCTGCGCGGTGGTGGCCCAGCGCTACGCGCGCGCCGGCGGCCGCGCGGTCGCGGCGACCGAGTGAGGCCGGCTCAGATCACCAGCGTGTACTGATCCAGATTGGCCGGGGTGACCACGCGGAAGCGGGTCAGGCCTTCCGGCGCCTGCTCGAGCTCCTCGTTGGCATGCATCAGGTGCTGCAGGCCGGCCAGGACCTGACTCTCCGGATCCTGGTCCAGGGTGGCGGCCATGTCGCCGGCGTTGAGCAGCTCGGCGTGTTCGCGCGTGGCCTCGTGGCCCACCCAGACCGGCGCGACCGCCAGCGGATGGCGTCGCAGCGCACGCCTGATTCCAGCCGAGGCCGAGCCGGTGTTGTAGACCGCGACGATGTCGTGGTGCTGGCGCAAGGCGTCGTGCAGCTGGGCGTACGCGCGCTCGACGTCATCGAACATCTCCACCGGCGGCAGCGGGTCCAGGTGCGGGAACTGCTCGGCCAGGATCTGGTTGAAGCCTTCCACCCGCTCGGTGTGCGCGCGGAAATCCAGCGAGGTCACCGGGATCCAGACCTTGCCGGCCTGGCGGGTGAAGCGCCCGATCAGATAGCCCGCCGTGCGCCCGGCCAGGGTGTTGTCGATGCCCGTATAGGCCAGCCGGCGCACGCCGGTGATGTCGGTGGACAGGGTGACCACCGGCGTGCCGGCGGCATTGACCACCTGTAGGGCGCGGCGGATGCGGTCGCTGTCGCGTGCCACGATCAGCAGGCCATGGCGCGGGTACGGCGGATGCTCCAGGAACGCGGCCAGGCGCTCGTCGTCGCGCTCGCCCCAGGCGCTGCGGTGCACGGTCACCCGCGGCCCGATCAGGCTGGCGTAGCGCTCCAGCGCGCGGTTGATCCGCTGGAAGTGCGGCACATCGCTATGCACCAGGATCACGTCGAAATGCAGCACGCCATGGCGCACGCTGGGCAGCATGCGATTGGTGCCCAGCCGTTTGGCGGCATCGACTACCTTGCGGCGCAGGGCATCGGACACGCTGCCGCGCTCATTGAGCACGCGATCCACGGTGCTGGGGCTGACCCCGGCCTCGATGGCGATCTCGGTGAAACGGGGCGCGCGTTTGGTGCGGCGTCGGCCTTCGGCGCTCATGGGAACAGGTGACATAGCGGAACGGGAATCGACCGGCCCGCACACGAACGGACCGACCTGTTCATCCTCGCCCGCCAAGGGCCCAGGTGCAATGTCGCCATGCTCATCCCAGGCTGCGCCCGGCCAGTCCGGGCAGCCAGGGCGAGAGCCAGTGATCCACCAGCAGGAAGGCGAACAGCGCCATCAGGTACACGATGGAATAGCGGAAGGTGCGCATGGCGAAGAACTCGTCCGGCGGGTCCAGCATCCTCCAGGCGTACCACAGGAACCCCACGCCCAGCACCAGCGCACCGGCCAGGTAGAACAGCCCACTGAGGCCGAACAGCACCGGCAGCAGCGTGGCTTCCACCAGCAGCACGGTATAGAACAGGATCTGCCAGCGCGTGTAGACCACGCCGTGGGTGACCGGCAGCATCGGGATCAGCGCCTTGGCGTAATCCTCGCGGCGAAAGATCGCCAACGCCCAGAAGTGCGGCGGGGTCCACACGAAGATGATCAGCACCAGCAGCAAGCTGTGGCCCCAGTCCCATGGCCCCTGCATGCCGGTCACCGCGGCCCAGCCCAGCAGCGGCGGCATGGCACCGGCCAGCCCGCCGATGACGATGTTCTGCGGCGTGGCGCGCTTGAGGTAGACGGTATAGATCACCGCATAGCCGATCAGCGAGAAGAAGGTCAGCACCGCGGTGATGACGTTGACCCACAGCACCAGGATCAGCATCGAGATCACGGTCAGCACCGTGGCGAAGGCCAGCACCTGCCAGGGCTGGACCTTGCCCACCACCAGCGGACGCCACGAGGTGCGCGCCATCTGCGCATCGATCCGCGCATCCAGCAGCTGGTTGATCGCCGCGGCGGCCGACG
The DNA here is from genome assembly GCF_028198165.1 of Pseudoxanthomonas sp. JBR18. NCBI lineage: Bacteria > Pseudomonadati > Pseudomonadota > Gammaproteobacteria > Lysobacterales > Lysobacteraceae > Pseudoxanthomonas > Pseudoxanthomonas sp. JBR18. The sequence goes on along the minus strand of NZ_CP116339.1, from coordinate 2,114,369 downwards.
CCGCCAGCCAGATGCCCAAGAAGCCCAGCAGCCCGTCGCGCACGTTGCGCCAGGTCGGCAGGCCGGGAATGGCCAGGATCATCCCCACGAAGGCAGTGAACACGATCAACGCGACCACGCGCGGCTTGGTCAGGTCCCAGTAGTCGCGGAGCGTGGTGCGTGTGGCGCTCATTCCGGCACCTTCAGCCGCGCCAGCAGCGAGACCATCACGAACAGCAGCACGACCGCCCCGGCGTTGTGCAGCACCGCCACGGCCAGCGGCAGCGCCAGCTTGACGTTGAGGATGCCCAGGCACACCTGCGCGAGAAGCGCCAGCAGCAGGCCGGCGGCCCAACCGCGCATGCCCGGCACCTTCCACAGGCGCAGGCTGCAGAACGCCAGCCAGCAGAACACCACGATGGCCATCAGCCGATGGGTCATCTGGATGGCGATGCGCGCGGCCCCGTCGAGCACGCCGCCTTCGTAGTCCACGCCGATACCGCGCCACAGGGTGAAGCCTTCATGGAAATCGTGCGGCGGCCACCACTGCCCCACGCACTGCGGGAAATTCGCCACGCGCCAGCTGCCGCCCCCGCAGGCCAGCGCGGCGTAGTTGGCGCTGACCCAGCCACCCAGCGCGATCTGCAGCACCAGCAGGCCCAGGCCCACGCCCAGCACGCGCTTGAGCGCGCGCGCCTGGCCCAGGTGAATCGGCAGATCGGTCGCGCGCCAGGCCATCCACACCAGCAGGGAGAAGGTGGCCAGGCCGCCGAGCAGATGGCCCATGACCACGATCGGCTTGAGCAACCAGGTCACCGTCCACATGCCCAGCAGCGCCTGGAAGACGATCATCGCCAGGGTCAGCACCGCCACCCGCGCCAGGTCGCCGCTTCCGCCGGGCGCCGAGGCCTGGCTCCAGCGCCAGGCCGCCAGCAGCAGGATGCCTTCGCCCAGCGCCGCCACCACGCTGGCGGCGGCGTGTTGGCCCTGCATGTACAGCGGAATGGCGGCGGCCACCAGCACCGCCGAGGCAATCACCTGGCTCACCCCCAGCCGCCGCCGGCGCACCGCCATCAGGGCCAGGCCGAAGATCTCGATGCTGAGCATGCCCGCCAGGAAGCGGTGAACCTGCTCGCGCCAGGCCTTGTGGGTCTCCAGCGGACGGATCTTCAGCTGCGCGTGGTCGATGATCTCCGACGGCGCCTCGGGCCATGCGGCGCGGCCATAGCAGGTCGGCCAGTCCGGGCAGCTCAGGCCGGCATCGGACAGGCGCACGAAGCCGCCGAAAACGATCGTGCTGGCGGTCATGAAGGCCGCCAGCCAGGCGATGCGGTGGAAGTGCCGGAACGGCAGGCGTAGGGAGGCAGGCATTACGGTGGGGTTCGCTCTAAAGGAGTTTCAGCAGCTTGGCGACGTCGCTGCGCAGGTCGGCCGGGTCGAAGCCCGGGGCGAAGCGCATGATCACAAAGCCGTTGGGATCGATGACGTAGACCGGCACGCCGGTCGGATCGTCCACGCCGGGCAGGGCGGCCAGCAGCGCCGGGTCTCGTGCCAGCACGCGCAGCGCGGCCGGGTGCGCGGCGCCAGGCGGCGGCGTGCCCAGCCACAGGATGTGCACCTGGTCGGCGTTGTGGCCGAACAGCTGCCACACCGTGTCCAGTTGCTCGGACAGGACCACGCAGGACGCCACGCAGTCGCCCGGCGGGGCCAGCACGATGCGCCAGGTGCGCTGGGGCTGCTGCCAGGCATAGGTCCCGCCGCCCGCCAGCGCCGGATGCACCTGGCGCACGTCGCGCGGCGGCTGCAGCAGTTCGCCATGGTTCTTCAATCCGGCCGGGCGCCAGCCGGCAAAACGCAGCGCGCCGGCCCCGGCCACGCTGCCGAAGAACAGCACGAACAGCGCGATCAGGATCAACCGGCCGCGGCGGCGGCCAGGCGGGGCATCAGGCAGGGTCATGCCCCATTTTCTCACGGGTGGCGCCCCGGCGCCGCCAGGTGAGCACCACGGCGGTGACCAGCACCGCCAGGGCCAGGCCGAACCATTGCACGGCGTAGCCCAGATGGCGTGCAGGCGGGAGGGTGTTGGGCAACACGTCCAGGTCCCGCGCAAAGCCGATGGGCAGCGCCGGGTCCAGCCGCAAAACCCTTGGGGCAAGGCGTTTGCGGCCCAGCGGTGCAGCCAGGACGGCCGGCTCCAGCGCCACGGCCAGCAGGTCGCCATCCTCCTGCACGGCCGGCATGCCCCGGATCAGCCCGGGCGCGGGCGGCGGCGCCAGCAGGCCCGCGATCTGACGCGATCCCGTCAAGGGCGGCACGACGGGCATCGTCCTGGCGGCATCCAGCGGCTGCCAGCCCAGGTCCACCAGCAATGCGGGCCCCCCGTCATCCGGCACGAAGGGACGATAGGCCCGCACTCCCGGCTGGCCGTCATGGGACTGGTTGTCCAGCAACACCGCCGGGCCAGGGGCGAAGTGACCGCGGCCGGCGGCCCAGTCGAGCTGCTGCGCGCGATCGTGCTGCGCCGCGGCGGAGAGCGGTCGCGGCTGGCGCGCGCGCAGGACCTGCGCCACCTGATCGAGCAACGCCCGCTTGGCCTGCGCACGCCCCAGTTGCCAGCTTCCCAGCGCGCTGAAGCCGGCGGCCACCACCACGGCCAGCAGCCAACCAACCGGCGTGGGCAGGCGACGCCTCATGCCGTTCGCGGCGCGGGGGCGGATAATGCGCTCATGCGGCGCGGTGCCGCACCGAGGCCTGGATGAACGACTCGCTCAAGACCCTGCTGATCGTCGCGTTCCTGATCATGATCGTGTGGAACCTCGGCGCCGGCCTGTATTACCTGCTGATCGACCGCGGCCAGACCACGCGCACCGTGCGTGCGTTGAGCTGGCGTATCGGCCTGTCGGTCGCCCTGATCCTGTTGGTGATCGCCGGCATCTGGAGTGGCGTGATCCAGCCACACGGCATCGGGCGCTGAGGCCCGATCAAGGCTCAAAGCCACGCGGGCCTGCGCGCGCCGCTGGCCGCTTACAGCACGTAGACGAACAGGAACAGCGCCAACCACACCACATCCACGAAGTGCCAGTACCACGCGGCCGCCTCGAAGGCGAAGTGGTTGTCCTTGGTGAAGTGCCCCTTGAGCACGCGCAGCCACATGATGGCCAGCATCAGGGTGCCCAGGAACACGTGCGCACCATGGAAGCCGGTGAGCATGAAGAAGGTCGAGCCGTAGATACCCGAACCCAGGGTCAGATTGAGCTCGTGGTAGGCATGCAGGTACTCGGTGGCCTGGAAGTACAGGAAGGTGATGCCCAACAGCACCGTGATGCCCAGCCACACCAGCACCGCGCCGCGGTGCGCGGCCTTGAGCGCGTGGTGGGAGATGGTCAGGGTCACACCGGAACTGAGCAGGATCAGGGTGTTGATCAGCGGCAGGCCCCAGGCCGGGATGGTCTGGAAGTGCCCGCCGATCTCGCCCGGGCCATTGGTCGGCCAGCCGGCCGAATAACCTTCCCACAGCAGCGCGTTGGTCATCACCCCGTCGCCCTGCCCGCTCAGCCACGGCAGCGAGTAAGTGCGGGTGTAGAACAGCGCGCCGAAGAACGCGGCGAAGAACATCACCTCCGAGAAGATGAACCACACCATCCCCATGCGGAAAGAGACATCGACCTGCTTGTTGTAGTGGCCGGCGACCGACTCGCGGATCACGTCGCCGAACCACATGAACAAGGTCGCGGCCAGCATCGCGATGCCGGCGAAGAACATCCAACGCCCCCACGCCGCATCGTTGAGCCAGCTGGCCACGCCGATCATCAGCACGAACATCGCAATGGAGCCAACGAAGGGCCACTTGCTCTGGTGCGGGACGAAATAGACGTCGGCATCGTGGGAATGGGTCTGCGCCATCACGCGTTCCTTTCGGTCAGTGGCTACGGCGCCGAGCGCGCCGCTGGAGTGCCTGCCCCCGCGCCCAGGCGCGAGGTCAGGACATCGTTCTTGAAGAAGGTATAGGACAGGGTGATCGTCGAGACGTCCGCCGGCAGGTCCGGATCGACCATGAAGCGCAGCGGCATGTCGCGGCTCTCGCCGGCGTCGAGCTCCTGCGAGGTGAAGCAGAAGCACTCGGTCTTGATGAAGTACTGCGAGGCCCGCGCCGGTGCCACCGACGGCACCGCATTGCCCACGATCGCGCGCTTGCCGTCATTGCGGGCAAAGAACTGCGCGTCGTAGAGCTCGCCGGGGACGACCTGCATACGGGTCTGCTCGGGATGGAAGGACCACGGCAGCTTGGAGTTGACCGCACCGTCGAACTCCACGGTCACCGTGCGCGACTGCGTCGCCGGGCCAACACCCACGGCCTGGGTGGGGCCTTTTTCCATGCGCACGCCGAAGACCTTCTCGCAGGCCAGCCGATACAGCGGCACCAGCGAAAAGGTCAGCACGAACACCGCCACGGCCACGCCGATCAAACGCGGCAGGCCGGCGGTGCGGCCCTGGCTTTTGGCGTCGGCGCCGGGGGTGGCGTGCTCACTCATGCCCGCAGCACCCCGGACAGGATGAAGGCGGCGTAGATCGCCACGGCGATCGCCCCGACCACCAGCGCGGTCGTGCGCGCGGCGCGGCGGCGGCGCTGCTGCTCATCCACGGGGGCACGCGGCGCGGTCATCAGTGGCCGATGTCCTCGTGGGCCAGATCGCCCGGCTTGAGCACCGGCGGGGTGGTGAAGGTATGCGCCGGTGCCGGCGAGGGCACGGTCCATTCCAGGCCCTTGGCCGCTTCCCAGGAGCGCGCCTCGGCCCGCTCACCCTTGCGCAGCGACCAGCCCAGGATGGCGGCCATCATGAACGGGGTCACGAACATGCCGAACGCGCCGATGGAGCTGACGAAGTTCCAGTCGGCAAAGACCACGTTGTAGTCCGGGATGCGGCGCGGCATGCCGGCCAGGCCCAGGAAGTGCTGCGGGAAGAACAGCACGTTGACGAACACCACCGTCCACCAGAAATGGAACTTGCTCCAGAACTGGCTGTACATGCGCCCGGTCCACTTGGGCCACCAGTAATAGGTGGCCGCGATGATCGAGAACACCGCGCCGGTCACCAGCACGTAGTGGAAGTGCGCCACCACGAAATAGGTGTCGTGGTATTGGAAGTCGGCCGGCACGATGGCCAGCATCAGCCCGGAGAACCCGCCGATGGTGAACAGGATGACGAAGGCGACCGCCCACAGCATCGGCGTCTCGAAGCTCAGCGAGCCCTTCCACATGGTCGAGACCCAGTTGAACACCTTCACCCCGGTGGGGATGGCGATGAGCATGGTGGCGAACATGAAGTAGATCTCGCCGCCCAGCGGCATGCCCACGGCGAACATGTGGTGGGCCCACACGATGAAGCTCAAAAAGGCGATCGAGGCGGTCGCGTAGACCATCGCCTGGTAGCCGAACAGCGGCTTGCGACTGAAGGTCGGGATGATCTCGCTGGCCACGCCGAAGGCGGGCAGGATCATGATGTAGACCTCGGGATGGCCGAAGAACCAGAAGATGTGCTGGTACATCACCGGGTCGCCGCCGCCGGCCGCATTGAAGAAGCTGGTGCCGAAGAAGCGGTCGGTCAGCAGCATGGTCACCGCGCCGGCGAGCACCGGCATCACCGCGATCAGCAGGAAGGCGGTGATCAGCCAGGTCCAGGTGAAGATCGGCATCTTCAACAGGTCCAGGCCGGGCGCGCGCATGTTGAGGATGGTGGCGATGATGTTGATCGCGCCCATGATCGAGCTGATGCCGGCCACGTGGATGGCGAACACGGAGAAAGCCACGTTGGCCCCGCCCTGCAGCGACAGCGGCGGATACAGCGTCCAGCCGCCGGCCACCGCGCCGCCGGGCAGGAACAGGGTCAGCAGCAGCATCGAGAAGGCCACCGGCAGCAGCCAGAACGACCAGTTGTTCATGCGCGGCAAGGCCATGTCCGGCGCCCCGATCTGCAGCGGGATCATCCAGTTGCCCAGGCCCACGAAGGCCGGCATCACCCCGCCGAAGATCATCACCAGCGCATGCACGGTGGTCATCTGGTTGAAGAACTCGGGCTTGACGAACTGCAGCCCCGGCTCCATCAGCTCGGCGCGGATCACCACGCTCATCGCCGCGCCGATGATGAACATGACGAAGCTGAAAAGCAGGTAGAGCGTGCCGATGTCCTTGTGGTTCGTGGAGAAGAACCAGCGCTCGACGAACCCCTGCCTGTGGCCGTGGTGGTCGTCGTGGTGCTCTGCGGCGGAATGGGCCATGGGGCGTGTCCTCGAAAGCAGCGATGTGGCGGAAGGTCAGGCCTGCGCGGGCGCAGGCGTGGCTTCGGTGGGCGTGGCGCCAGCGTCGGACGGCGCGGCTTGCTCGGGCGTGACATCCGGGGCGGGCGAGCCTTCGGCCGGGGCCGGCGGCACCGGGCCTGCCGGCTTCTTCGAGGCCAGCCACCGCTGGAACTCGGCCTTGGACACCGCCTGCACCACGATCGGCATGAAGCCATGGTCCTTGCCGCACAGCTCGGCGCACTGGCCGCGGTACACGCCGGGCTGCTCGATGTTGGTCCAGGCCTCGTTGATCAGGCCCGGGATGGCGTCCTGCTTCCAGCCCAGCGCCGGCACCCACCACGAGTGGATGACGTCATCGGCGGTGATCACGAAGCGGATCTTGGTGTCCACCGGCAGCACCAGCGGATGGTCCACGTCCAGCAGGTAGTGCGGATTGGAGGCCGCGGTCGGCACCTTGCCGGACTGGCGCATCTGGTCCGAGGCGCGGTCCAGGCGGCTGGTGAACTCCACCCCCTGGCCCAGGTACTCGTACTTCCACATCCACTGGTAGCCGGTGACCTTGACGGTCATTTCCGAATCGCGGGTGTCGTACATGGCGATCAGCTTGGCCGTGGCCGGCCACGCCATGGCCACCAGGATGATCACCGGCACGATGGTCCAGATCAGCTCGGCGGTGGTGTTGTGGCTGAACTGCGCGGCCACCGCGCCCTTGGACTTGCGGAACTTGAACATCGCATAGCCCATCGCGCCGAACACGATGACGCCGATGACCACGCACACCCACAGCGCCACCATGTGCGCCTCATAGGCCATTCGGGCGGTATGGGTCACGCCCTTGCCCATGTTGAGCTGCCATTCCTTGGGATCGGCGGCCTGGGCCATCGCGATCCCCGGCAGTGCCGTCAGTCCTGCCAGCACGCCAGCGCGCTTGCATCCCGCCATCAGTTGCGTCATTGCCTAGACCCCACCCAGTGTCATCGGTCACGGCCGCAGCGCGGCCGCCAGTAAAGCGCGTAACTGTGTTGCCAATTCCTGTCGCTCGGCCGGCCCCAGAAGCGCTCCCACCTCCACCGACCGCCCGCTGGAGGACAAGGTGATCCGCTCGCCGCCCTCCCGCACGCCCAGCCGCACCCAGTAGGGATGGGCCCGGAACGCGGGGGTCGGCTGTGCATCACGCCGCACCTCCACCACCTCCGGGGCGATCGCGATGACCTCATCGCGCTCCCCGGATTTCCACACCGCCCGCAACGCCACCGCGACCAGAATGCTGTGCGCCAGCGCGAAGACCGGGGCGAATACGTTGCCTGCCCACCAGCCCATCGCGGCCACCGCCCACATCAGTCCGGAACACAGCGCGAACACCACCACGAACTGGCGCGCAGTCAGGGCCCGGCGGGGTCGCAGCGTAAGCTGCGCGCCGCGTCCTTCCGGACCCTGTCGCGCGATTTCGATCATGTGTCCTGCTGCACCGTGGTGCTGCGGAAAACGCTTGAATGGTAGCCGTGCGCAGGAGCGCTAAGCAACTTTTCCGAAATTGTGCAAGTGCACAATTTCGCAGGCGCCCGGCACGATTCAGTCTTTGGTCGAAGGCACCCGTGGCGTATTGGCCGGCAGGGTCGCCCCGTTCGCCCGGCAGCTCCACAGTTCGACCGCGCTTTCGCCGCGCGCGTCGGGCGGCCCGAGCAGCGCGGTCATCGATTCACATCGGCCCTGGATGCACAGCTCGTAGTCGCGCGTATAGCCGCTGCGGGTCAGCCGCAACGGCTGCAGGGACGGCAGCTTGGGGTGGTAGGTCCAGAAGCCATCGGCGAACGTGGCATCGTCTGGGATCTCCATCCCCGCCCCGCTGCCCTGCACCCGCGCCCGGTCCAGTACCAGGCCGTCGTCGTGGACGACGTAGTGCTCCTCCCAGCGGATCTTCTCCACGCTGTGCATCCACGCCAGGGTGAAGCCGCTGTCGGGCACGGCCAGGGCGGCGGCCACCACCCCCGCCAGCCCCAGGCACAGCGCACTCATGCGACGGGCGCTGCCGTGGCCGCATGGGCGCGGCGCGCGCGCACCAGGTGGATGGCCACCGCCGCCACCGCCACGGCAAAGCCCAGCTCATCGGTGATGGGCAGTGCGGTCACCAGCAGCGCCCCGGCCGCGGCCATGAGCAGGCGCTCCCACAGCGGAGAGGCGACACGCCAGTAGCCGATGCCGGCGATCCCCCACAGGCCGATGGCCACCACTGCCTTGAAGATCACGTACACCGTGCCGATCACCGTGCCACCCTGCAGCATCAGCGCCGGGGTGTAGACCGCCATGAACGGCAGCACGAACCCGGCCAACACGATCCGGATCGCCCAGAAGCTGATCTTCAACCCCGACTCGCGCGCGATCGGCGCGGCGGCGAAGCAGGCCAGCGCCACCGGCGGGGTCAGGTCGGCCAGGATGCCGAAGTAGAAGACGAACATGTGCGAGACCAGCAGCGGCACGCCCAGGGCCAGCAGTGCCGGAGCGGCGATGGAACTGGTGATGATGTAGTTGGGAATGCTGGGGATGCCCATGCCCAGCACCAGGCAGGTGACCATGGTCAGCACCAGCGACAGCAGCAGGCTGTTGCGGCCCACGTCGATCACAAAGCCGGCGAAGGTGCTGGCGATGCCGGTCAGCGAGACCACGCCGATGATCACCCCGACCAGGATGCAGGCCACCGCCACCGGCAGCGCCTGGCGCGCGCCGTTGGCCAGGGCCAGCACGCTCAGGCGCAGGGTCTCGCGGCCGTGGGTCTTGAGCATGAAACAGGCCACGGCCAGCACCGCCAGGACGATGAAGATCGGGCCGTTGCCCAGCTTGAGCGCTAGCGCGGCGATCAGTCCCAGGGCGATCCAGAAGGCTACCCGCAGCGGCATGCCCTTGAGGTTCAGCGCGATGGCCGAGCCCAGGATCACCAGCACCGTCAACGCCAGACCGATCGTGCCGGCCAGCATCGGCGTGCGTCCGGTCATCAGCAGGCCGACCAGGACCGCCAAGGGGATCAGCAGATACCAGCGCAGGCGAATGGCGGCCCACGGATTGGGGCACTGGTCCTTGGGCAGGCCGCGCAGATCCGAGCGGTTGGCCTCCAGTTGGACCATCCAGTAGATCGCCGCGAAGTACAGCGCGGCCGGAATGATCGCCGCCTTGACGATCTCCACATAGGCCACGTTGATGGTCTCGGCCATGATGAAGGCCACCGCGCCCATGACCGGCGGCATCAGCTGGCTGCCCATGCTGGATGCAGCCTCCACGCCACCGGCGAAGGCCGAGCCGTAACCGAAGCGCTTCATCAGCGGGATGGTGAACTGGCCGGTGGTGACCACGTTGGCCACGCCTGAACCGGAAATGGTGCCCATGAACGCCGAAGAGGCGACGGCCACCTTGGCCGGGCCGCCGCGACGATGGCCAAACAGGCCCATGGCGAAATCCGTGAACAGCTGGATCATGCCGGACTGCTCAAGGAAGGCCCCGAACAGCACGAACAGGAAGATGTAGGTCGCCGAAACATAGGTCGGCGTGCCGTAGAGCCCTTCGGTGCCGAAGGACAGCTGGTTGACGATCTGGTCGAAGCCGAACGGCCGGTGCCCCATCGCGCCGGGGATGTACTCGCCGAACATCGCATAGAGCAGGAACAGCAGGCAGATGATCGGCAGGCCCCAGCCCATGACCCGGCGCGCGGCCTCGAACACCAGCACGATGGTCACCACGCCGATCACCATGTCCGCCGGGGTCAGCGTGCCCGAACGCTGGATCAGGTCGCCCTCGAAGATCCATTGGTAGGCCGCCCCGGCCATCGCCAGCGCTCCCAGCACCCAGGCCAGGACAGGATTGGGCTTGCCGTCACCGCGCAGCGGGAAGATCAGGAAGGTCAGCAGCAGGGCGAACCCCACGTGCATGGCACGCAGGACCTGCGAGGACACCAGGTGGAAGCCGGCCGTGGCGATCTGGAAGACCGAAAACGCCAGCGCGATGAAGAACAGGATGCGTGGCCAGTCGGTGGGTTCGGTGCGGGCAAGCAGGGGCTGGTTGGACATGGGACTTCACTTTGGATCGGTCAAACGGACAGGGCGATGCGGCGCAGCGCGGACCCTCTCCGCGCCGCGCCGGTCGTACGGGCGGGCTTACTTGATCAGGCCCTTCTCGCGGTAGTACTTCTCCGCGCCCGGATGCAGCGGGATCGGCAAGCCCTTGGGCGCGTTCTCCAGGGTGATCACCTTGGCCGCCGCGTGCGCGGTGACCAGCTGGTCCAGATGCTCGAAGATGTTCTTGGTGATCTGGTAGACGGTGTCCTCGGGCACGTCGGCGCTGGTGAAGAACAGGTTGGGGATCTTCACCGTGGGCACGTCTTCGGTCTGGCCGTCGTAGGTGTTGGCCGGGATGGTGCCCGGCTGGTAAGCGGTGTTGCCGATCGCCTTGACCACGTCCTCGGGCACCGGCACGAACACGATCGGCAGGGTCGCGGCCAGGTCGCGGTAGGCGGCCATGCCCAGGCCGGAGGACTGCAGGGTGGCGTCGAGCTGGCGGTTCTTCATCAGCTCCACCGACTCGGCGTAGGGCAGGAACTCCACGGTCATGTCGTCATAGCTCATGCCCGCGCCCCTGAAGATGGTGCGTGCGTTGACTTCGGTGCCGGACTTGGGCGCTCCCACCGAGATGCGCTTACCCTTCAGGTCGGCCAGCGTCTTGATGCCCGAATCGGCGCGGGCCACGATCTGCACGTAGTTGGGGTAGGCGTTGGCGATGGCGCGCAGCTTGGTCAGCGGCTTGTCGAAGCCGATTTCCTTGTTGCCCTTGTAGGCATCGTCGACGGTGTCGGCCAGGCCGATGGCCACTTCGCCGCGCCCGGCCTCGATCAGGTTGACGTTCTCCACGGTGGCCTTGGTGGCCTGCACCGAGCTGCGCACGTCGGGCATGTTCTTGTCGATGATCTGGGTGATGCCTACGCCGATCGGGTAGTAGATGCCGCTGGTGCCGCCGGTCAGGACGGTGACGTTCTGCTGCGGCTTGGAACAGGCGGCCACGCCGAACAGGGTTGCGCCCAAGGCCAGGGCGGTCAGGGTGTTGCGGATACTGGATTTCATGCGGGTCTCCTCGTGGGCCCGCGCCGCTGCATGTGCGGCGCGGGCGGTCGATCAGAAGCTGTATTTGACGAACGAATGGATGCGGTAGAGCTCGCCGGAATCGCCCGACTCGATCTCGCGCCGGCCCCAGATCAGCTCACTGCCGATGTCCACGTTGCTGACCGGCGAATAGATCAGGTTGGCGTGGGCCGAGCGTGAGGACTTGTTGATCGCCAGGCCGGTGATGTCCACGTCGTTGTCGTAGCTGGCCATCGAGTAGTAGACGTTGCTGCGCAGCTTGGGGCTGAAGCCATGCCGCCAGCCGACGAAGCCGGCCACCACGCCCTGGGCGTCGATGTCGCCGCTGGCGTCCAGGGTGCCGTCGGGATTGAGCGAATAGCCCAGGTAGCGGCCAATGCCCTTGCCGGCGGTGAGCATGCCCATGATCGCGTCGCGCTTGCCCAGGGCCATCTTGCCCGAGGCGCTCACGCCGTAGCCGGTCGCGTTGGTGCTGCCGGCCAGGGTCTGGTAACGCAGCTGGCGCACGATGCCGGCGACGCTGAACTGGCCGTCGCTCCCCTTGGCGGTGTAGCGCGCGGTGACGTCCGGGATGTTGTTGTCGTCGCTGCTGATGCGGCTGCCGCCCTGGTAGGGCCCCAGGATGGTTTCCGGATTTTCGATACTGAACACCCACGGCCCGCGGGTGTAGCGCAATTGGACCTGGCGCACGAACACCGTGCCCTCGGTCGGGCCCAGGATCGGGCCGGCTTCGGGCAGCACCGAGGGATCCTGGAAGTTGGACCAGGTCTGGCCGGCCAACCAGTTGTTCCAGCTCACGTAGGCGTGGCGCAGACGTGGGGTGTAGCTGTTGGTGCTGGACTGGTTGCCGTTGAGATCGGTGCCGAAGTCCATCTCGATATGACCCTTGACCTTGTCGCCATTGGCCGTGGTGTTGTCCAGGGTGAACCAGAAACGCGAGTGCTGGGCGGTGGTGTTCAGGTCGATGCCTTCGCCATCGCCGCCGATCGGGATGGAGCTGGGCGCGTACTGGCGGCGGCCCAGGCTGTTCTCGGCGATCTCGCCATCGGGCGTCTTGGTGTAGATGGCCTCGGCGCGTACGAAGCCGCCATAGCTGAAGGTCGCCCCGTCGCCCTTGGGCACGATGGTGGTGGACTGGATGGACGACTTGGACTTGCCCATGCCGTCCAGCTGCGCCGCGGTGGCGGTCGGCGCAGGTGCCGGCGCGGCGACCGCCGCGGCCTTCTCGGCCTTGAGCGCGTCCAGCTCGGTCTTCATCTCCTGCATCATCGTTTCCATCTGGCTCATGCGCGCGCGCAGCTCGGCCTCGGTATTGCTCTGCGCATGGGCCATCGGCGCGACGGCCAGGCTGGACAACACGGCCAGCGCCAGGCGCTGCCGGCGCAGCCCCTGGGTACGGACTGGTTTGATATTCATCGGTTTCCTCTCCCCGAATGACGGTGTTCCGCCGGTGGCGGCGGTGGGGAGAGGCTAGGCAGCGGCGCTGGAGGAGGCCATACGCCATTGGAAGTAGCGCGGCAGCGCCTGCACGCCACTCGCGCTACAGTGCCGCCCGCTCGCCCCCGACGCCTCGCATGCATCCCACGCCCACCCAACTGCTGATCGCCGACGACCATCCGCTGTTCCGCGAGGCGCTGGTGCGGGCCATCGAACGGGTGATGCCGCACGCGCGCGTGGACGAGGCCGACAGCGTGGAAACCCTGATGGCGCTGGTCGAGGCGCATCCGGGTGCGGAGCTGCTGCTGCTCGACCTGGACATCCCCGGGGCACACGGCTTCAGCGCGCTGGCCCACCTGCGCGGCGTGCGCCCGCAGCTGCCGGTGGTGATCGTGTCGGCACGCGAGGATCAGGGCACCATCCAGCGCGCGATGGCCCTGGGCGCGGCGGGCTTCATTCCCAAATCGGCCAACCTGTCGGTTCTGGACGAGGCGCTCGACGCCTTGCTCGCCGGCGACGAGTGGCTGCCGCCGGGCATCACCGCCGCGCCCTGCGCCGATGCGGAGGAAACCGCGCTGGCCCGTCGGGTCTCCGAGCTGACCCCGCAGCAGTTCCGGGTGCTGGGCATGGTCTGCCAGGGCCTGCTCAACAAGCAGATCGCCTGGGAAATGGGCCTGGCGCCGACCACGGTGAAGGTCCATGTCAGCGCGATCCTGCGCAAGCTCGATGTCGGCACCCGCACCCAGGCGGTGATGCTGATGCATCGCCTGGCGTCCGATCCGGCCTCGCCCCCGCCCGTCCCGCAGGACGGCGACGAGGACTGACCGCACGCCTCAGGCCGGCGCCTGGGCGTCCTCGCCCGCGCGGCGTGGCAGGGCCGCCAGCCACGCGCGCAGCATCGCCGGCTTGACCGGCTTGCGCAGCAGCGGGATGCCGCGCTGCTCGGTGTCGCGTTCCACCGCCTCGCCTGGATCGGCCGCGATGATCGCCACCGGCGCGGTGCTGAGGGCGGCGAGCCGGGGCAAGGCGTCCAGCGAGGTTTGGCCGTCGTCGAGCTGGTAGTCGGCCAGGATCGCGTCGACCTGCACGCACCGCAGCACTTCTTGCGCCTGCTCCACGTCCTGCGCGACCTGCACCTGCACGCCCCAGCGCTCCAGCAGCGCCTGCATGCCGTGCAGGATCTCAGGATCGTTGTCCAGGCACAGCACGCGCAGACCGGCCAGGCGCCCGCGCGGGGCCACCTCGATGCGCGCATCGGCGCGCGGCGCCGCCACGGTGGCCAGGCGCAGGCCCAGGGCGAACACGCTGCCGCGTCCCGGCGTGCTGCGCAGGGTCAAGGGCGCCTCCAGCAGACGCGCGATGCGCACGCAGATGTTCAGGCCCAGGCCCATGCCCTTCTCGCCCCAGGGACTGGCCTGTTCGACCCGGCTGAACTCCTCGAAGATCCGCGCATGCAGCTCCTGGGCGATGCCCGGGCCGGTGTCGGCCACCAGCAGCTGCAGGCCATCGCCGCGGCGGCGCACGCCGACCAGCACACCGCCGCGGGCGGTATAGCGCAGCGCGTTGCCGATCAGGTTCTGGGCCACGCGCAGGAGCAGCTTGCGATCGCTGGACACCACCAGCCCCGGCGGCGCGTGCACGCGGAACTGCAGGCCGCGACGCGCGGCCAGCGGCGCGAATTGTTCGGCCAGCGCCTCCAGGAACGGCTGCAGGGCGAAGGCGCGCACGTCCGGGGTCAGCGCACCGGATTCCAGGCGCGAGAGGCCCAGCAGACTGTCGAGCAGGTCCTCGGCCGCGCGCAGCGAGGCGTCCACGCGCTCGGCCAGGCTGGCGGCCTGTGCATCCAGGCCGGGATGGTCGCGCAAGGCCGAGACGAACAGGCGCGCGGCGTTCATCGGCTGCAGCAGGTCGTGGCTGGCCGCGGCCAGCAGGCGGTTCTTGGAGACGTTGGCCACCTGCGCCTCCTGCTTGGCCCGGCGCTGCGCCTCCAGGGCCTGCTCCAGTTCGGCAGTGCGCTCGGCCACGCGCGCTTCCAGGTTGCCGGTCAGTGCGCGCAGCTCGCTTTCCACCCGCTTGTAGTCGGTGACGTCGGTGAAGGTGGTGACATAGCCGCCACCGGGCATCGGCATTCCGCGCGATTCGAGCACCTGCCCGTTGCGGCGCATGCGCTGGGCGCGATAGGCCGAGCCGCTGGCCATGTGCGATTCGCGCTTGCGGATCTGCGCGTCGATCTGCTCGGGCGTCAGCGCTCCCAGTTCGCCGCGTTCGACGTTGTAGCGGATCAGGTCGGCGATCGGGCGGCCCACGTAGAGCATGCCGGGTGGGTAATCGAACAGCTCCTGGTAGCGACGGTTCCATGCCGCCAGGCGGCGATCGGCATCGGCCACCGAGATGCCATGGCTGACGTTTTCCATCATCGCTTCGAGCAACCGGCGGCTGGCGCGTAGTTCCTGTCCGGTGACATCCAGCAGGCCCATGACCTGCTCGATCTGCACGCCGGTGCGATGCAGGGCACTGGCCAGCACGACCCGCGCGGTACGCGTGCCCAGCGCACCGGCCAGGGTGCGTTCGACGTGCTGCAGCAGGCCGCGATCGGCCGGGGCGCCCGGTGGCAGCGGTTGGTCGGCGCGCTGGCGGTATTCGTCCAGCGCACGCGTGGAGGCTTCATTGCCCACGATGCGCGCCATCAGCGCTTCCAGGTCCACCACCCGCACCGAAGACGGCAGGCGCTCACGCGAGGGCTGGGCCGCCTCGCCCGAGTCGCGCGCCAGGAACGCATCGGCCCACAAACGCTCGTGCAGCTGCGGCGCACGCAGCCGGCTCAGGCCCACGTAGACCACCAGGTTGGCGCCCAGCGACCACAGCAGCCCGTGGGTGATCGGGTCGATCCCCTCGCCCACCAGCAGCGCCTGCGGCCGCAGCAGCGCCAGTCCGAACGGCCCATGCTGGAGCCAGTCCTGGCCAATGCCGGTGCCGGCCACCATGCTGGGCAGGAACAGGGTGTAGGCCCATAGCGCCATGCCCACCACCAGCCCGGCCGCAGCCGCCAGCCGGGTCGGCCGGCGCGACCACAGGCCACCCAGCAGGGCCGGTGCGATCTGGACCACGGCCACCATCGAGATGAACCCCAGCGTCGCCAGACTTTCCTGCCCCACCTGGCTGCGCGCATAGGCGTAGGCGCCCAGGGCGATGCAGCCGATGGTGATGCGCCGGATCCACAGCACGATGCGGCTCAGATCCTCGCGCTGCTCCAGGCCCAGCCTGCGCACCCGCGAGAGCAGCGGCATGACCAGCTCGTTGCTGACCATGGTGGCGGTGGCCACGCTGACCACCAGGACCATGCCACTGGCCGCGGCCAGACCGCCCAGGTAAGCCACCAGCGTGATCCCGCGCCCGCCCTCGACCTGGGTCAGCCACAGCACCAGGGCATCGGTGGGCATCGCGGTCGGGCGCAGCACCTGGGTGGAGGCCACCGCGATGGGCAGCACCAGGACGGCGAACAGCGCCAGGTAGGCGATCATCACCCAACGCCCCCAGCGCAGGTCGCGCGGGTCTGCGCATTCGATCACCCCCACCTGGAACTGCCGCGGCAGGCAGAAGAACCCCAGTGCGGCCAGCAGCCCCTGCAGCCAGAACTCCGGCGCCAGCCACTGCTGCCGGTCCAGCGGCAGATCGCGCGCGCGCAGCTGCGCCTGGTCCAGCGTTGGCAGCACCTTCCAGGCCAGCCAGGCCACCACGCCGAAAGCCACCAGCTTGACCAGCGATTCCAGTGCCACGGCCAGCATCAGGCCCTGGTGATGTTCGGTGGCATCGACCTTGCGCGTGCCGAACAGCGCGGCGAACAGTGCCAGCACCAGGGCCGCATACAGCGAGGTATCGCCGGCCCAGGCCGGCAGGTTTTCCGGCGGTGGTCCCAACAGCGCACGCACCGAAAAGGCCACCGCGCGGTACTGCAGGGCCACGTAGGGCAGCATTGCCACCAGCGCCACGAAGGTCACCAGCATCGCCAGCCCGGCACTCTTGCTGTAGCGCGCGCCGATGAAGTCGGCGATGGAAGTGACGTTGTGGGCACGCGCCAGACGCAGCAGGCGCGCATAGAGGCCATGGCCGAACAGCAGCAGCAGGATCGGCCCGACGTAGATGGTCAGGTAGTACCAACCGCTGGTGACCACGCTGCCGACCGAGGCGTAGAAGGTCCAGGCTGTGCAGTACACGCCCAGCGCCAGGCTGTAGACCACCGGCCGCAGCCAGGCGCGGCTGGGATACACGGCATGGCGATCGCCGTACCAGGCCACGCAGAACAGCACGCCCAGATAGCCCAGCGACACCAGCAACAACAGCCAGCCCTGCAGCAGCACGCGTCTTCCCCTTCGCCCCGACAAGCCGCGCATGGTAGCCCCGCCAGCGACGCGCGGTGCCTGCATGACCAGGCTGGCACGTTCTTTGCGTCATGCTTTGGACCCATCACGCGTGGCCCAAGGCAAGGCGGCATGACCCGAGAGATCCAGTTCAGCCTGCTCAGCGACACGGCCCTGGCCGTGGTGCTGCTGTTCCTGTTCGCCTACGTCTCACGGGTCTCGCGCAACCTGCATGGCATCCGCGCCTGGGGCGCGGCCCATCTGGCCTACACGGTGGGTACCAACTGCATCGATGTGCTGGCCGAGATGCTGCGTGGGCGCGGCGCGCCCCTGGGGGTGACGCTGTCGGTGAATCTGGGCGCCGCCCTGGCCTGCGCCGGCATGGCCGGCATCGCCATTGCGCTGACCATGTTCGTGCAGCAGCGCTCGCTCCATCGTTGGGAACTGGCCTGGCTGCCGGTGGCCATGCTGCCAGCGCTGGCGGCCTGGGGGCTCGACGGCACCGAATACGGCCAGGGCATCGCGCTCAGCGCGGTCGAGGTCGTTTCGCTGTGCATCATGATCTGGCAGCTGCGGACGCTGCGCGAAGCGCCCGACCGCGTCCCGGCCCGGCTGATGATGGCCGGCTGCATCCTGCTGATCGGCATCTACAGCACTGCCCTGCCGAGCTGGCTGCAGGGCCGGTTCGGTTTGGACGTGGCGTGGGTCGACAGCGATCTGGCGCTGTGGTTCATGCTCAACTTCTGCATGCTGACGCTGAGCAGCTTCCACGCCGCCAGTGTCCTGCGCCGCAGCGCCCTGCTCGATCCGTTGACCGGCGCGCTCAACCGCCGCGGCCTGCAACAGGGACTGGTGGAACGACGCGCGCAAGGCAAGCCGCACCAGGTCGGCGGGCTGGCGGTGCTGGCCCTGGACCTGGACCGCTTCAAGGCGATCAACGACGCACACGGACACCAGGTCGGCGACCAGGTCCTGCAGGCGTTCTGCGATTCGGTCCGCCATTGCATTCGCCACGACGACCTGTTCGCGCGCACCGGTGGGGAGGAATTCGTGGTGGTCACCGCCGGGCTGGAGCAGGCCGATGCGCTGGACCTGGGCGAACGCATCCGCCGCGCCACCGAGCGCCTGGCCCTGCCCCACGACGTGCACGTCGGGGTCAGCGTGGGCGTGGCCTTCGCCGCGCGCCCGATCCCGGTGTCGCGCCTGATGGACCTGGCCGACCAGGCCATGTACGCGGCCAAGCACGGCGGACGCAACCGCGTCGAACTGCGCCTGCCGGATTGACGCCCAAAACAAAGACCCCGCCGTGAGGCGGGGTCTTTCGGAACCACGAGGCTGGCCGCAGGGCCAGCCCGCCAATCAGAACTTGTAGGTCATCGAACCGGCGAGGATGTCGCCGCCGACGTCGAACGAGCCGTTGATCGAGCTGGCCGTGACCGAGTAACCGGACACATCCGCATCGCTGACGAACAGGTGGGTATAGCCCACATTCCACTCGGTGCGCTCGGACGGGGTCCAGGTCAGGCCCAGCGAGAGCCACTTGCGGGTCTGGTCGGGCACGCGCACATCGCGATACTGGGTGGTGGTCGGGGTCTGGTCGTAAGCCAGGCCGCCACGCAGGGTCAGCGTATCGCTCATGCGGTAGTCGGTACCGATGGAGACGAAGGTGGTGTCGCGGTAGTTGAACTCCAGCTCGCTGTCCGGCTGGGCCGAGCCGAAGTCGACGGTCACCGTGTCGAACTTGCTCCACGCCGTGCGCGTCACGTCCGCCATCACCGTCCACTGGTCGTTGATGTCGTGGGTGAAGCTGGCCGTGGCGGTGGCCGGCATGATGATCTTGGCCTTGCCCGAGGTATCCACGTACTGACCCGGCGCAGCGAAAGCCAGCACGGCCTTGGCGGCGGCCGGCACGTCGAAGTAGGCCTTGCCGTCATCGATCTTGTGGTCGACCTGCGAGCGGTAGGTCAGGCCGATGTGGGTGTGCTCGTCGACGCTGAACAGGCCACCCAGGGTGAAGCCCACCTCGGTGTTGTCGCCCTTGATGCGCGAGTAGCCGTCCTGGCTGCCCGGGGCGAAGCCGGGCACGCCCTGGGCGTAGAGCGCGGTGCCGAAGTCGATGGCATTGCTCAGGTCCACGTCCAGGCGCTCGGCGAACACCGACGCACCGAAGGACACCCACGGATTGACGTCATAGGAGAACGAGAGACCGGCGTCGATCGCCTGCAGCTCGGTCTTGATGCCCTGGTAGCGGCCGATCCAGTCACGGTCGTACTCGGTCTTGAAGCCGTAGGGCACGGTGAGCGAGGCACCCAGGTGCATCTTGTCGCCCAGCGGAGTGGCGAAGTACAGCGCCGGAACCGCCGCGATGGTGCCGGCATCCCCACCGTTGCCGCCGCTGATCTGGGCGCCGGTGCCCGGGCCGGTCGGGCCCACGTAGCGGCCTTCGCCGTCGAAATCGGCCGAGAAGCTGATGGCGCTGACGCCCACCGAGAACTGGCGGCCGTCGAGCAGGCGCATCGCGGCGGGGTTGTTCACCACCACGGCGATGTCGCCGGGGGCGCTGGCCGAGCCGGCGAATGCGCGGCCCTGGGCCTTGGCGCTGTTTTCCTTCAGCTGGAACGCGGCAGCATGGGCATGGCCACTGAACAGGACACCTGCGACGCCGGCGGCCAGCAGCGAGAAACGGAACAAAGAAGCGGAAGACAGCATGTGGATGATCTCCGGAAAGACAGATGGTGGAACTGTCGGCGTCGTCGCGACGGACGCAGCCGCAGCTGCATCCTTCGCGCCGGAAGCCCTCCCGACATACGACGCCGTATGCCAGTATACCTGTCGGGGATAACAAAACCCTAACGTTAGGATTAGATTTTAGTCGGATTCGGAGCGTTTCATCTCGTTTCCGCACTCCCGCCGCCACACTGCCGCACACTGTGTTCGTCGCCACCCCGTCACGCCGCAAGCCGTCCCTGCGCTGGGCCACGCCGACCCTGTTCGCCCTGCTGTGGGTGGCGTTCCTGTGGGCGATCACCCGGCCACCGGGGCTTTACCGCAGCCTGGTGCTGCAGTGGGGGGCCCTGACCGGGGGCCTGGACAGCCCGGACGAATGGCGCGCGGCGCTGCTGGACGGCTCGGTGCTGCGCCTGTTCACCGCACTGTTCCTGCATGCGGACTGGGCCCATCTGCTGGGCAACCTGGTGTTTTTGCTGATCTTTGGCCTGCCAGCCGAGCGGGCGATGGGGCCGTGGCGCTTCCTGCTGTTGTTCCTGCTGGGCGGGGCGGTGTCCAACCTGGCCGCGGTGCTGGTGATCGGGACCCCGGACCGGGCGATCATCGGCGCCAGCGGCGCGGTCTCGGCAGTGATCGGGGCGTACTTGGCGCTGTTCCCCGGCGCCAAGCTGGGCGTGGTGGTGCCGCTGGGGCTGTTCCTGCAGTTCGTCAAGGCGCCGGCCGCCCTGCTGATCGGGGTCTGGGCCGTGCTGCAGGTCGTGTTCGCCTATATCGGGCCGGCCTTCGGCACCGTCGCCTGGTCGGCGCACCTGGCCGGGTTCGTGTTCGGCATCGTGTTCGCCCTGATCGTCCGTACCGCCATCGCCCGACGCATGCGCCGACGCCATGGCTACTGACCGCTGGAATCCTTGCCCCGCGCCCCCATTTCACATTCCCTCTCTCCGTTGCGTTTTGTCCCATGTCCAAGCCGCTCTACAAGGTGACCTTCCTCAACCACGGCAAGGTGTACGAGCTGTACGCCCGGCAGGTGGCCTCCTCCAACGCGCTGTGGGGCTTCACCGAGGTAGGCGAGCTGGTTTTCGACGTGCATGACGGGCTGGTGGTCGACCCGACCGAAGAGCGCCTGCGCGAGGAGTTCGGCAACACCCGCGTGCTGCACCTGCCGATGCAGAGCATCGTGCGCGTGGAGGAAGTGGAGAAAAAGGGCACCAGTGCCATCCGCGATGCGGCCAGCGGCGAGAAGGTCGTCACGCCGTTCCCGATGCCGGCCAAGCCGCGCTGAGCCCGATGCGCGTCGTCATTCCCGACGACTACCAGCGCGCCAGCGCCGCGCTGCCGGCGTTGGCGACTCACCGCCAGGGCCTGGACGTGCGGGTGCTTGGCGCCCTGCCCGACGACCTCGATGCCTGCGTCGAAGCGCTGGGAGATGCACAGGCGCTGGTGCTGATCCGCGAGCGCACCCGCATCGACGCCGCCCTGCTCGAACGCCTGCCGCAACTGTGCCTGGTCAGCCAGACCGGCAAGATTGGCGCGCATGTCGATGTCGCCGCCTGCACCGCCCGCGGCGTGGCCGTGGTCGAAGGCAGCGGCTCACCCATCGCGCCCGCCGAGCTGACCTGGGCCTTGGTCATGGCGGCGATGCGTCGCCTGCCCGCTTATGGGGCCGCGCTGCAGGCCGGCCGCTGGCAGGACACCGGCGATGCCACGCTGGGTCGCACCCTGCACGGCCGCACGCTAGGCATCTGGAGCTACGGCAAGATCGGCCAGCGTGTCGCCGGCTACGGACGTGCGTTCGGCATGCAGGTGCTGGTCTGGGGCGGCGAAGCAGCGCGCGCTGCCGCGCGGGCCGACGGTTTCGAGGTCGCCGCCTCGGTGGAGGACCTGTTCGCCCGCAGCGACGTGCTCAGCCTGCATCGCCGCCTGGTCGCCGCGACACGCCATCAAGTCGATGCCGCCCTGCTGGGATTGATGAAGCCCGATGCGCTGCTGGTCAACACCAGCCGTGCCGAGCTGGTGGCGCCAGGTGCACTGCTGGACGGGTTAAACGCCGGCCGCCCCGGCCTGGCCGCTTTGGACGTGTTCGAACACGAGCCGGCCACACCCTCGAACGAACCGCTGCTCACCCACCCGCGCGTGCTGGCGATGCCGCACCTGGGCTATGTCGAGCAGGACAGCTACGCGCTATACCTGGGCACGGCGCTGGACAACGTCCGTGCCTTCGCCGCCGGCACCCCGCGCAACCTGGTCAATCCGGAAGCGCT
The DNA here is from genome assembly GCF_028198165.1 of Pseudoxanthomonas sp. JBR18. Taxonomy (NCBI): domain Bacteria; kingdom Pseudomonadati; phylum Pseudomonadota; class Gammaproteobacteria; order Lysobacterales; family Lysobacteraceae; genus Pseudoxanthomonas; species Pseudoxanthomonas sp. JBR18. Next base: position 2,092,190 of record NZ_CP116339.1, on the reverse strand, counting down.
GCCGTCGCCACGCTGAGCGCGGGGGAAGCGCCACGGCGGCGATGAAACTTTCCCGATAACGCCCGATCGCCGCCATGGCGGCTCCCACGGATTAGTTGGAGGGCGGCGTCGCGGCTTCCGGTTCCGGGGCCGCATTGCTCGCCGGCGCGGTGGGCGTGGCTGCGGCGGGCTTGACCGGCGCGGAGGCAGGCTTGGTCGCGGCGTCACGCTTCGCCGCAGGCTTGGGCTGGCTCGCCGCGGCCTTGGCGGCGGCGGCCTTTTGCGCAGCGGCGACCGAGCCCGGATGCTTCAGCTCGGCCAGCGCCTGTTCGATCGGCTTGTCGCCGTTGAGCACCTCGCCGGCGCTGTAGCCCTCGGCACCTTCCTGATCGCCGCGCAGGTGGCCCGGCAACGTCGCCTCGCTGTAGTCGGTCAACGCCGGCGGCAGGTCCTTGTCGGCCGGCGCGTCGGGATGCAGGACCACGTCCGGCACGATGCCGGTGGCCTGGATCGACTTGCCGCTGGGCGTGTAATAGCGCGCCGTGGTGAGCTTGACCGAGTCGCCGTTGTCCAGCGGCAGCACGGTCTGCACCGAGCCCTTGCCGAAGGTCCGGCTGCCGATGATGCGCACGCGCTTGTTGTCGCGCAGCGCACCGGCCAGCACTTCGGCCGCGCTGGCCGATCCGGCGTCCACCAGCACCACGACGGGCACGCCTGACAGGCGATCGCCCGGGGTGGCGTCGAACTCGGCGTCGCTGACCGCGATGCGGCCCTTGGTGGTGACGATGGTGCCGGCCTCCAGCAGGTCGTCGGCCACCTGCACCGCGCTGGTCAGCAGGCCGCCGGGATTGCTGCGCAGGTCCAGCACCACGCCCTTGAGCGGGCCCTTGGCCTTGAGCCCGTCGACCGCCTTCTGGAAGTCGGCACCGGTGTCGGCCTGGAAGGCGCTGATACGGATGTAGCCATAGCCTGGCTCGAGCAGGCGCGAGCGCACGCTGGTCACCCGGATGGTTTCCCGGGTCAGGGTCTTGTCGAAGGGCTTGGGTGTCTTCTCGCGCACGATGGTCAGGGTGACCTGGGTGCCGACCTTGCCGCGCAGCGGGTCCATGGAATCCTCCATGCCGGTCAGCGGCTTGCCGTCGATGGCGATGATCACATCCCCCGACTGCAGGCCGGCGCGCGCGGCCGGGGTGCCGTCGATGGGCGAGACCACCTGCAGGGTGCCATCGGGCTGGGCCAGCAGTTCCACGCCGATGCCGTCGTAGGCGCCGTTGGCCTGCTCGTCGAAATTCTCGGCGTCCTCCTTGTCCAGGTAGGCGCTGTGCGGGTCCAGGTCCAGTAGCAGGCCACGGATGGCCGAGTGCATCAGCTTCTGGTCGTCCACCGGCTCCACATAGGCCTGCTTGACCGCGTTGAAGACCGCCACGAAGCGACGGATCTCATCCAGCGGCACATCGGCCGGGGTGGATTCGGCCGCATCGGGGTCGTCGCTGGAACCGACCTGCGGGGCATCGGCGTCCGGGTCGGTCGGGGTGTCGGACTGCGGGTCGGCCGGGGCCGCGGCCGGCGCCTGTTGCGGGGTGTCCTGCGCCTGCGGCGCGGCCTCCTGGGCCAGGGCCGGCGCGATGGCCAGCAGCAGGGACGTCAGCAACAAGGACACGCGCATGCGGTTACTCCGGATGGATCGTGGGGTTCGAAACACGTGGGATTATGCGCGAAGCCGGGCTAAGAGCCCGTTGTGTAGCGTTTGTGGGAGCCGCCATGGCGGCGAAAAGCCTGACCGGCAAAGCCCCATCGCCGCCACGGTGGCTCCCACCGAAGCAGCTTCACAAGCGATGAAACATCAGCGGCGCTGCAGCCAACTGCTCGGATCCACCGGCGAGCCCCCCTTGCGCAGCTCGAAGTACAGCGCCGGCGTGCCCCAGCCCCCCGAGCTGCCGACCTTGGCCACCGCGTCGCCCTTCTTCACCACATCGCCCGCGTCGCGCAGCAGCGCCTCGTTGTGGGCGTACAGGCTCATGTAGCCGTTGCCGTGGTCGATGATCAGGATCAAGCCGTAGCCGGTCATCCACTCGGAGAACACCACGGTGCCATCGGCCACGGCGGTGACCGTGCTGCCCACCGGCGCGCCGATCAGCACGCCCTGGCTGGTCCGCCCGTCCGGCAGCTGCCCTCCGAAACGCGCCAGCAGGTTGCCCGAGGCCGGCCAGCCCAGACCACCCACCTTGAGCGCCGGTGCGGTCGCCACCTTGGGCGGGGGCGCAGGCTCGGGCTTGGGCGGCGGCGCCGGTCGCCCTTCGGCCAGGGCTTCGGCGCGGGCCTTGGCGGCGGCGGCTTCGCGTGCCGCCTGCTCGCGGCGGGCGCGTTCTGCGGCGGCGCGCCGTTCGGCCGCTGCGCGCGCGGCGGCGGCGCGCAGGTTGGCGAGCAGGGTTTCTAGCGACTTGGCATCGCGGCCCAGGGCCTCGGCCCGGTCTGCCCGGTCTTCGTATTGCGCATCCAACTGGGCAACCAGCTTGGCCTGTTCGCCACGATCGCGTTTGAGCTGGACCACCTGGCCTTGCTGGCGCGCACGCGTGGCTTCCAGCTCGGCGGTGCGCGCCTGGATGTCCTGCTCCAGCGCGCGCAGATCGTCCAGCTGGCCGGTCAGCCCGTCGATGCGCCGGGCGACATCGCCCTGCACGTAGCGGTGGTAGACCATGGCGCGATTGGCGTCGGCCACCGTGTCCTGGGACAGCAGCACCTTCAACGGGGCGTTGCTGCCGGTCATGTAGGCGGCGCGGACCAGTTCGGACAGCTCCTTGCGCTCGCCGGCCAGGTGCTGCTGCATGTCCGCGCGCTTGGCCTGCAGATCGGCCAGCGCGGCGGCCTGCGCCTTGAGCGCCGCCTGGGTCTGGGCCAGGGCGCGGCTGCTCTTGCCGACCTGCTCGTCGGCGGCGCGCAGCTCGCGCGAGGCCGCGCCGCGCTTGCCTTCCAGGTCGCGTCGCTCGGCGGCGATGGACTTGAGCTCCTTGCGCACGGTCTCGAGCTTCTTCTGCGCTTCGTGCTGGCTCTGGGCCCACGCCGGCGTCCATGCGCACGCCGCCAGGACCAGCAGTCCCAGCGAGGCCAAGTGCGCAAGAGGACCGGAAGAGGGAGACTGGGGCACGGCAAGGTCTTCGAACGGAACAGGCGCCCGATTGTAGCGACCGTCGACACAACGGCCCGCATGCCCGTGGGGAGACATTTAAACCCTGCGCCCCCGCCGTGCATCCCACCAGGCAATCCACCCAACGGAGTCCGTCCCATGACCCTCGCCTTCCGCCCCCTCCTGGCCCCCTTGGCCCTGGCCTTGCTGCTGGCCACCGGCAACGCCACCGCCCAGCAGTCCATCGACAAGGTCATGGGCAGCATCACCGCGCAGTCCGGGCAGACCTATGGTGATTTGCAGACCGTCAACGGCAGCATCTCCATCGAAGATGGCGCCACCACCGCCGACGCCGGCACCGTCAACGGCTCGATCAAGGGCGGCGACAAGATCACCACCGCCGACCTGGAGACGGTCAACGGCAGCATCCGGCTGGGACGCGAGGCGCGCGTGGAAGGCGGCATCGAGACGGTCAACGGCAGCATCTTTCTCGACCAGGGCAGCAAGGTGCGCAAGGGCCTGGAGAACGTCAACGGCGCCATCGGGCTGGTCGGCACCGAGGTCGGTGAAGACATCGGGATGGTCAATGGCGACCTGACCGTCGGCGTTGGCTCGCACGTGCACGGTGGGATCAAGATCGAGAAGAACCACGGCTGGTCGTCCAAGCGCACCTCCGAGCCGCGCGTGGTCATCGGCCCCAACGCGGTGGTCGACGGGCCGCTGGTGTTCGAGCGGCCGGTCAAGCTCTACGTGCACAGCAGCGCCAGGATCGGCAAGGTCACCGGCGCCACCGCGCAGTCCTACAGTGGCAACACCGCGCCGGAGGACTGAGCCCAAGCATGGGAACAGGCGCGACAGACCGTCGCACCTGTCCAAACCGACAGCCGGCCGGCGCGTGCACCCGCCGGCACGTGGCTAGAATCCCGGGTTCCTTAACGCCACCCGCAAGGAACCCGCATGTCCCGCAAGCTGTTGCTGGGTCTGGTCACGCTGAGCGCCCTGTGCGCCTGCAAGCCCGACGCCCCCAAGCCAACGACCACCACGCCGCCGTCGGATCAAGGCCAGGCGCACGCGTTTTCGCCGCAGATCAACGCCGAGGACTTTGGCGAGCTGGTCAAGACACTGGCCTCCGATGACTTCGAGGGCCGCGGCCCGGGCACGCCGGGCGAAGACAAGACGGTGGCCTACATCACTGAGCAGATGCAGCGCATCGGCCTGAAGCCCGGCAACGGCGAAAGCTGGACCCAGGAAGTCCCCATGGTCGAGACCACGGCCGACCCGGGCACCACCCTGACCATCACCGAGGCCGACGGCAGCACGCGCACCCTGGCCTTCGGCAGCCAGATGGTGATCGGCACGCGCACCGGCAAGCAGGACATCAGCATCAAGGACAGCGAGCTGGTGTTCGTCGGCTACGGCGTGGATGCGCCCGAGCGCCAGTGGAACGATTACGCCGGCAGCGACGACTGGCACGGCAAGACTGTGGTGATGTTCGTCAATGACCCGGGCTTCCACACCCACGACCAGGCGCTGTTCGACGGCGACAAGATGACCTACTACGGGCGCTGGACCTACAAGTTCGAGGAAGCCGCGCGCAAGGGCGCCGACGCGGCGATCATCATCCACGACACGCCCGGCGCCAGCTATGGCTGGGACGTGGTCAAGCATTCCTGGTCCGGCGCGCAGTACGACCTGCCGGCCGAGGATGACCCCGAGCCCCGCGTGCCCGCGCAGGGCTGGATCACCCAGGACGTGGCCCGTGACCTGTTCGCCAAGGCCGGCCTGGACCTGGACCAGGCGTACAAGGACGCCTCCAAGCCCGGCTTCAAGCCCGAACCGCTGAAGGCCACCGTCTCCTTCGAGCTGAAGAGCACGACCACGCGCAAGACCTCGCACAACGTGGTCGGCGTGCTGCCCGGGAGCGAGACGCCGGACGAGGCCGTGCTGTACATGGCGCACTGGGACCACCTGGGCAAGCATGAGGGCGAGCCGGGCGACAACATCTACAACGGCGCGGTCGACAACGCGACCGGCGTGGCCGGCATCCTGGAGGTGGCTGATGCGTTCGCCCATCAGGACCCCAAGCCCAAGCGTTCGGTGGTGTTCCTGGCGGTGACGCTGGAAGAATCAGGCCTGCTGGGCTCCAAGTATTACGTCGCCCATCCGACCTTCCCGCTCAACAAGATCGCCGGGGTGATCAACATCGATGCCATGTCGGTGGCCGGCAAGGCCCGGGACCTGACCGTGACCGGCATGGGCGCCTCGCAGCTGGAGGACCTGCTCAAGCCGCTGGCCGAGGCGCAAGGCCGCACGCTGCATGCCGAGTCCTCGCCGCAGAGCGGCTTCTACTTCCGCTCGGACCACTTCAACTTCGCCAAGGCCGGCGTGCCGGCACTGTATGCCGATGGCGGCGAGGACCTGGTCGAGGGCGGCAAGGCCGCCGGCGAGGCCTATGCCAAGGACTACGGCGAACATCGCTATCACTCGCCCGCCGATCAATACGATCCGGCGACCTGGAAGCTGGACGGCACCGTGCAGGACCTGGACCTGCTCTACGGGGTCGGCAAGACGCTGGCCAGCGACGGCCAATGGCCGAACTGGTATGACGGCAATGCGTTCAAGGCCGCGCGCGACGCGATGATGCAGCCCAAGGCGACGGCAAAGTAAACGCCACACGAGGTGTCGCCATGCATTCAAGCACGGGCCCGCAGATCGCGGGCCCGTGCCTTTTAAAGGGAACGACAGGCCGGGCCTGAGCGGCGAGGCGCCACGCACGTGCGGCGAGGGCTAAGCTGCGCGCCTTCTCCCGTTCGAGCCCCCGTCATGTCCTATTCGATTGCGTATTGGTGCGTGTTGATCGTTGCGCTGCTGCCTTACCTGTGGACCACGGTCGCCAAGGCCAGCGCCGGCGGACGCTACGACAACCACAATCCGCGCGCCTGGCAGGCACAGCAGGCCAACCCACGTTCGCAGCGTGCGCATGCGGCTCAGCTCAACGGTTTTGAAGCCTTCCCGCTGTTCGCTGCCGGTGTGCTGATGGCGCATTCGGCAGGCGTTGGTGCGGCCACGGTCGCGACGCTGGCGCTGCTGATCCTGGTGTCGCGCATCGCCCACGGCGTGGCCTACATCGCCAACCTGGCCAGCCTGCGCAGTGGGGTGTGGTTCGTCGGCCTCGGCTGCACCCTTGCCCTGATGGTGCTGGCGGCGCTGCGCGTGGGGTGAATCGGTCATCACAGTCGCGCCCTAGCGCAGGTCGTGATCCCAGCCGAACAGATCCAATGCCTTGATGAATTCGGTATCCAGCGGCGCTAGTGCCTCGATGCGCACGCCGGTATGTGGATGCAAAACAGACAGCCGCCGCGCGTGCAGCAGCATGCGATGCACGCCGCGCATGCGGAAAGCGCGGTTGTGGCGCCCTTCGCCATGACTGGTGTCGCCGATCAGGTGATGGAACGCGTGCTTCAAGTGGCGGCGGATCTGGCGGAAGCGTCCGGTCTGCGGCCGGCAGCGCAGCAGCGCATAGCGCGAGGTCTCAAAGCCGCCTGAAGGCACGTCCAGTTCGCCAGTGCCCAGGCGCACGAAGTCGGTGAGCGCGGGCTTCTTGGCCGGCTTGCCCGGGCCGCCATCCAGCGCATGGTCGATAGTGAACCGGTCCTCCGGCCAACCGCGACACACCGCCAGGTAGTCCTTCTCCACTTCGCGCGACATGAAGACCTGGCCCAGCCGCGATGCCGTGTCACGGTCGAAGGCGACCAGCAGGCAGCCACTGGTGGCCCGGTCCAGGCGGTGGATCAGGAAGATCGGCCGGCCCAGCTGCTCGCGCAGCAGATCGGCCAGGAACTGGTCCTCCCCGCGCGCCAGCCCGCTGTCGTGGACCATCAGCCCGGCCGGCTTGTCGACCACGGCCAGTTGGTCGTCCAGGTAGAGCACGGGAATGGGCGGCGCGGCAGACATGGCGGCATGGATAAAGAACGGGCCGCTTAGTATCGCGGTTCGCGCGGCGGGACACGGCGTTGCGCCACCGGCACACCGACAGGTTGACGCGGCCCCTCCCCGTCCCGACGATCAGGGACTCACCCCGACGAGATCCCCACGATGAAGCGACTGCTGCCCCTGTTGCTGCTGATGGCTGCCCTGCCGGCGCTGGCCGCCGACCTGCCCTACGATCCCCAGGCCAATGCCAAGGCCGAGGTCGCCCACGCGCTGGCCACCGCCAAGCAGGCGCACAAGCCGACCCTGCTGATCTTCGGCGCCAACTGGTGCGGCGATTGCCGGGCGTTGGACAAGTCCCTGCACAGTGAGAAGAACGCCGCGCTGGTCAAGCAGCACTTCGAGGTGGTCAAGGTCGACGTGGGCAACTGGGACCACAACCTCGACGTCGCCAACGCCTACGGCAACCCGATCGAGAAGGGCATCCCCGCCGCGGTGGTGGTCTCGCCTGAAGGCAAGGTCGTCTACACCACCAAGCTGGGCGAACTGGCCAACGCGCGCAAGATGAGTGACGAAGGCATCTACGACTTCTTCAGCAAGGTCGCCGCCGGCGGCTGAGGACACTCAGCCCGGCGCACGCACGGCTACCAGTTCGCCCTTGCCCACCGGAAGGAGCGCGCAGGTGAAGTCCGCATCCGCGCGCAGCGTGGCCTCGAACGCCGCCAGCTCGGCGGCGTGTGAGATCGCGTTGTCCACCACCAGCGTGCCGCCGGGCCTCAAGATCCGGCGCAGGTTCGACCACCAGGCCAGATAACGACTGCGGTCGGCATCGAGGAACACCAAGTCGGCCGACGCCTCCTGCGCTGATGCTAGCCAGTCACCGGCATCGCCCTGCACCGAGGTGATCGTCTTGGCCAGACCGCTGCGCGCGAACGTGGCCTGTGCCAGCTGCCATTTATCGGGCGCGAATTCCAGCGTGGTGACCCGCCCGCTGAGTGCAGCGGCCGCCTCGGCCAGCCACAGCGTCGAATAACCGTTGGATGTGCCGATTTCCAGCACCCGGCGCGCGTCCGTGGCACGTACCAACACCGCCAGGAACTCGCCGGTGTCAGGCGTGATATTGAGCATCCGTGCGTCACGCGCCTGCTGCACGGCGTCGTTGCGTTCGCCGTGAGCGAACAGCTCAGCCTTCAGGGCCTGCAGCGACGCGGCGCCGGACATCGTCATTGCATTTTCAGCGCCGCAGCCACGCTGAGAGCAGCGCCAGGGTGCCGGCCACGCCGGTGAACCAGGTCCACAGCGGCACACCCCACAGACTCGGGCCGCCCACGCCGAAGGCGTGCAGCACCGCGGCCACCACCAGCAGACCGGCGCCGCCGATGGCGGTCACCACCCGGCGTTGCAGGCGCTGCAGGGTGAGGTTGAGTTCGGCCAGGTCCTTGGAGCGCATCGCCAGCTCGTGCTTGCCTTCCACCTGCTGCCTGAGCCAGCTGTGTACCAGGCGCGGCATGTCCGGGGCGTGGGTCATGATCTCCGGCAGACGCTTGCGCAGCTCGTGCACCGCACGCATGGGGCTGTAGCGGCGGATCAGGATGCGCTCGAGCACCGGCTTGGCCACCGCCCAGATGTCCAGCTGCGGGTCCAGCTGGCGGCCTACGCCCTCGATGTTGAGCAAGGTTTTCTGCAGCAGGATCAGCTGCGGCTGCAGGGTCAGCTCGTACTTCTGCGCGGTGCGGAACAGCTTGATCAGCACCTGCGCCAGTGAGATATCGCTCAGCGGCCGGGTGAAGTACGGCTCGCACACCGCGCGCGCGGCGGCCTCCAGCTCGTCGATGCGCACGGTGGCCGGCATCCAGCCGGCTTCCACGTGCAGCTCGGCGATGCGCCGGTAATCCTTGTTGAAGATGGCCATGAAGTTCTCGGCCAGGTAGTACTGGTCCTGCTGCGAGAGCTGTCCGACGATGCCGAAATCCAGCGCGATGAAGCGCGGGTTGTCCTTGCGCGCCGGGTCCGGATCGACCCAGATGTTGCCGGCGTGCGCATCGGCGTGGAAGAAGTTGTCGCGGAATACCTGGGTGTAGAACACCCGCACGCCCTTGGCCGCCAGGGCCTTGCGGTCGATTCCGGCCGCGTCCAGCGCGGCGATGTCGTCGGAGGGGATGCCGCTAACCCGCTCCATGGTCAGCGCGCGCTCGGCGGTATGACTCCAGATGATCTCCGGCACGTACAGGTCCGGCGAATCCTTCCAGAACCGGCGCATCACGCTGGCGTTGGCGCCCTCGCGCTGCAGGTCCAGCTCGGCGGCCAGGGTGGTCTCGATCTCGGCGACGATCTCCTTCGGGCGGATCTTGTCGGCGGACGGGTGTGCGTAGTCGACCAGGGCCGCGCCGGACTTGAGCAAGGCGATGTCACCGGCGATCTGCGCCTCGATCTCCGGGCGCAGCACCTTGACCACCACCTGGCGCCCATCGTGCAGCGTGGCCGCGTGCACCTGGGCGATCGAGGCCGAGGCCAGCGGCGTGGTGTCGAAGTGCGCGAACGCCGCGTCGATCGGCATGCCCAGGGCCTGCTCGACGATGGCCTGGGCCTTGAGTCCGTCGAACGGCTTGACCCGGTCCTGCAGCAGGGTCAGTTCCTCGGCCACGTCCGGCGGGATCAGGTCGCGGCGGGTGGAGAGGATCTGCCCGAACTTGACGAAGATCGGCCCCAGCTCCTGCAGCACCATGCGCAGGCGCGCGCCGCGGCTCATTGCGGCCACGTCGTCGCGCGCGCGTGGCACGAACGGCCGCGCCAGCTTGAGCCACGGACCGGCCGGGGTGTCGTCCAGCAGCGCGTCCAGGCGGTAGCGGATCAGCACGCGGCCAATCTTGTTGGCGCGCAGGGCCGCGCGCCAGCTCTTCATGCCCGGCCACATCATGCGCGCAGCGCCAGTCGGGCCACGCGCGCGGCCAGTCGCTCCACGTCGTCACGCGCGATGTCCACGTCGTCGCAGAAGGCTTCCAGCTCGGCGCGGGCGACCACATCGCGGGATTCCTCGGTGACGTACTCGGCCGCGCTGGTGGCCAGCTCGCCTCCGGTGTCGCGCAGCTTCAGCAGGGTCGCGCGCACCGCGCTGGCGACCTGCACGCCCAGCACCTGGCCGAAGACCGTGACGAAGGGGCGGTCCCAGTCCGGATCGAAGCGCGTGGCCAGGGTCTGCAGCCGGCGCGCCAGTTCGGCATCGCCGGAGACCCGCAGCTTGCCCACCGGCGCGGCGTCATCGCGACGCAGGAACGGCAGTTGTCCCAGCAGGCCGCCCAGAGTGCTGCGCACGGCCAGGTCGGGCTCGCTGGTGGCATCGACCGGGCCCACGTGCAGGCGCTGGGCCTCCACCGCGATCTCCAGCGCCAGCGGCGGCGAGGCCAGGGCGATGGCGATCCGCCGCCCGGCCAGCGGGGCCAGCGCATCGCGGGTGTCCGGGTCCAGCGCGATGGCGCGGTTGAGCGCGGTTTCCAGCGCACGGCCAGCCAGCGGCTTGAGGGCATCGAAAGGGGGCGGCGACATGGCGGGCATTCTAACCGGGCCATGCGCTACGCCCGCATCTGCGAATGGGCAAGCGGCCGCGTGACGGTTCATGCTGTGCGCCTCGAGGGCAACAGTGGATGGGCGGTGCGATGGGCAGGACACGCGTGGGCATTCTCTTCGGCGGCAGATCGGCCGAACACGAGGTCTCGCTGCAGTCGGCGCGCAACATCGTCGAGGCCCTGGACACCACGCGCTTCGAGCCGGTGCTGATCGGCATCGACAAACAGGGCCAATGGCACCTGTGCGATCCGCAGGCCTGGCTGCAGCACGCCCATGACCCCAAGCGCATCGCGCTGCAACCCGGCGGCCAGGGCGTGGCCTTGATTCCCGGCGCCCCACGGCTGCAGCTGCAGCCGGTCGAGGCGGGCGCCGCGCTGGCCCAGGTCGACGTGGTGTTCAACATTGTCCACGGCACCCTGGGCGAGGACGGCGCGTTTCAGGGCCTGTTGCGCGTGGCCAATCTGCCCTTCGTCGGCTCCGGCGTGCTTGGCTCGGCAGTGGCGATGGACAAGGATGTGGCCAAGCGCTTGTTGCGCGATGCCGGCCTGCAGGTGGCCCCGTTCGAATGCCTGACCCGGCGCAGCGCCGCCGCGCTGGACGCCGAGGCACTGATCGCGCGCCTGGGCTTGCCGCTGTTCGTCAAGCCGGCCAACCAGGGCTCATCGGTCGGCGTCAGCCGCGTCACCGAGGCCGCCGGGCTGGCGGCGGCGCTGGCGCAGGCCTTCCGATACGACCACAAGGTGCTGGTCGAAGCGGCCGTCGCCGGGCGCGAGATCGAATGCGCGGTGCTGGGCAACGATGCGCCGCAGGCCAGCGTGTGTGGCGAGGTCGTCGTGCACGATGCCTTCTACGCCTACGACACCAAGTACCTCAACGAGGATGGCGCCGAGGTCGTCGTCCCGGCTGAATTGGACGCCGACACCCAGGCCCGCATCCAGGCCATCGCCTTGCGTGCCTACCAGGCATTGGACTGCGCCGGGCTGGCACGGGTGGATGTGTTCCTGACGCCACAGGGCGAGGTGGTTATCAATGAGCTCAATACTCTGCCCGGCTTCACCCGGATCAGCATGTATCCCAAGCTATGGCAGGCCAGCGGCATGACCTATCCGCAGTTGGTCACGCGCCTGATCGAGCTGGCGCTGGAGCGCCACGCAGACGACGCCGTTCTGCACAGCAGCGTGGCACTGAACGCATGATGTCGGCGGCGCAGCTACGCCAAGTCAACTCGGACGATCTGCCCGCGCTGCTGGCGTTGAACAACCAACACGCCGCGGCGCTGTCCTGGCTGGAACCGGCGTCATTTTCCTCTTTGATCGAGAAGGCCTGCTTCGCGCGGACCAGCGGCGATGCCGAGGCGCTGCTGATCGCGCTGGATCAGGATGCGGCATACGACAACCCCAACTTCGCCTGGCTCTCCGCCCGCTTCGAGCGGTTCGTCTACATCGACCGCGTGGTCGTGGCCGAGCATGCGCAAGGACGCGGCTTGGCCGGCGCACTCTACGAGATGCTCAAGCGTGAGGCACGTGCGAACGGGCAGGTGCGTCTCGCATGTGAGATCAATCTCTCACCGCCCAACCCCGGCTCGGTGGCGTTCCACCGACGCCTGGGGTTCGAACAAATCGGCCAGGCCGACCTGCCCAACGGCAAGCGCGTGGGTTACTTCACTTGCGCGCTGTGAGCGCCTTGGCCACGCCTCATACCTTGCCTTTGCGGAACAGCGACACCACCGCCAGGATCAGGAACACCACAAAGCAGATCCACGCGACGCTGGACGCCGCACCGGCAATGCCACTGAAGCCCAGGAACGCGGCGATCAGCGCGATGACGAAGAAGACGATGGCGTAATGCAGCATGGCGTGGCTCCTGTCGCGCCGGATCGGCGCGGCCCTACCATCCCGCCACCGGCATGCGCGCGGCGTGAGGAATCAGCCGCCTTCCCTCCACGCGGCTTTCAGGCGCGCCATGCCTTCGCGCATCGATACGCGCGGCACATAGCCGAAGTCGCGTCGCGCCGGCTCCATGCTGTACCAGTGCGGAGTGCACAGCTGTTCGGCCAAAAAGCGCGTCAGCGGCGGCTCGCCCTTGAGCGGCAGCAGCTTCCACAGCGTCTCGCAAGCCGCGCCGACGCGGTAGGCGGTCTTGAAGGACAGCGTCTTGTCCACCGGCGGCGTGCCGGTGGCGGCCAGAAGCGCGTTCAACACCTCGCGCATCGGCCAGGGCTCGCCGTTGGAGATGAAATAGGCCTTACCGGCGCAGACCGCGCCCGGGGCCAGGTGGTCGAAGGCATCGAAATGCGCCTGCGCGGCGTTGTCGATATAGGTGGTGTCGACCTTGTTCATGCCATCGCCGACGATCCGCAACCGCCCGCTGCGCGCGCGCGCGACTAGCCGCGGCAGGATCTGGTGATCGCCCGGCCCCCAGATCAGACGTGGGCGCAGGGCGATGGTCGCCAGGTCCGCATCGTTAGCCGCCAGCACCTGCTGCTCGGCGATCGCCTTGGTCGCCGCATAGGGCGCCTGGAAATCCTCTCCGTAAGGCACCGCGTCGGCGCCCAGGCCCTCCACCGGATGGGTGGCCCGATGGGTCACGCTGGGGGTCGAGGTATAGACCAGCCTGCTCACGCCATTGGCCCGACAGGCGGCGATGACGTTGTCGGTGCCCACGACATTGGCGCGGTGATAGCTGGCATAGCTGCCCCACGCCCCGGCCTTGGCCGCGTTGTGGAAGACCGCATCGACGCCAGCCACGGCATGGGTGATGGCATGGAGGTCGGCCAGGTCGCCGCGGATCTGGCCCACACCCATCGCCGCCAGCGCCGGGTAATCCCCTCGCTGAAAACTGATGACCTCATGCCCGCGTTCGACCAACCCGCGACACAACGCTTGGCCGAGGAATCCCCCGCCTCCGGTGACCAATAGCTTCATGCGGTGGGGACTCCCTGTTCGGCGGCCCAGCGGGCCAGCTGCTCGCGGCCGATCTTGGCGTTGTGGCGGATATCGACGGGAAACCCCGGATGCGGCAGGAAATGCTCGATCGACGCGGTGTGTGCGTGCGCGGTGGCGGCCGCGCGCAGCTGTTCGCGACTGACCACCGGCGGGCCGTCGATTTCCTCATGCTGCCAGGTCTCGGCACCAAGCTCGTAACACAGCACGGGGACCTGGCGTCCTGGCGCACCGACACCCACCAGCGCGCTGCGTGCGACGTGCTTGAGCACATTGAAGATCGGCTCGACCTGCTCGGTGTACATCGGCCCGTGCACCGTTTCCACCCGCTGGGTCTTGCGTCCGCAGAACCACAGCCGGCCCTCGGCGTCGAAATAGCCCACGTCGCCCATGCGGTGCACCACGCGCGTGCTGCCGTCGGGCAGCGTCTCGCAGATCTTGGCGGCCCGCGTGGCGGCCTCGCGGTTGAAGTAACTGTCGGTGGCGGTCGGCCCGGCCACGGTGATTTCGCCCACGCTGCCTGCGGCGACCTCTTGCACGCCGGACCATTCGGGGATCGGCGCATCGTCGATGGCGATGATGCGCACCACGTTGGGCGCCACCGCACGGCCGACACAAGTGCCGGCGCCGGCCTCGGTCGCCGCGCGGGTGGCGACCAGCTCACGGCCCTCGATCACCGCGACCGGCAGGCATTCGGTGGCGCCATACGGGGTCCAGAACTGGGCATCGGCCGGCAGCAGCGCGCGGATCTGCTCCACGATCTGCGGCGGCACCGGCGCACCGGCCGAGGTCACCCGCTTGACCGTGGGCAGCGGCTTGCCGTGCTTGGCCAGCACCCGCATCAGTGCCGGCGAGCCGAACAGCTGGGTCACCCCGAAGCGCGCGATGGCCGCATGCAGCTTGACCGGGTCGGCCTTGGCCGGCCGGGTGGGATCCATGTCCGGGATCACACTGGTCAGCCCCAGCGCGGGATCGAACAGGGCGAACGGTGGAAAGGTCGGCAGGTCCACTCCCCCCGGCGTCATGCCGAAGGCATTGCGCAGCAGGTCGACCTGGCCGACGAAATGACGATGCCGGTAGACCACGCCCTTGGGCACGCCGGTCGAGCCGCTGGTGAACAGGATGCCGGCCACGTCCTCGCCGTCGGTGGCCGCTAGCTGCGGGCCCGCACCGGCGCCGTCACGCTCGACCCGGGCCAGGGTCACCCCGCCCCAGCCCAACCTGGGGCCGGCGGTGACGAGCTTCTTCGCACTGCGCGCCCAGCCCAGCGCCAGCCGCGCCACCTGCGCCAGCGGGATGCCGATGAACGCTTCCGGCTGCGCTTCGTCCAGGCATTGCTTCAGCGCGCGCCGGTCGATGCCCGGGTCGACCAGCACCGGCACTGCGCCGGCCTTGAACAGGGCGAACATCAGCAGGAAGAACTCGGGCGAGGGCCGCACCATCACCACCGTGCGCGTGCCACGGCCGATGCCGTGCATGGCCAGGCCGGCGGCAATGGCGTCGCTGCGCGCATCCAGCTGCGCATAGGTCAGCGCGATGGCGTAGTCGCCGTGCCGGCCAGGACAGCGCAGGGCGACCTGGTCGGGACGTTCGCGGGCCAGCTCCGGCAGGCGGGCGGCAATGTTGCAGGGGCCAGTCATCGGGCCATTATCGCCGCTGGATGGCGCCGGGATGGAGGCCCCATTGCGCGGCCGCCGGATTCGGGCAGAATCCGCGGCATTCCCGCTCACCCTAAGCGCCGCGCTCCGCCCGGTGGACATCGCCATGCATCCCTGCCTGACCTGCGGCGCCTGCTGCACCCAGTACCGCGTCGCCTTCCACTGGCTCGAGTCGGACAGCGTCACCCCCGGCGGGGTCCCGGCGGCGATGTCCGAGCCGCTGGATGCGCATCGCCTGTGCATGCGCGGGACCTACGCCGCGCCGATCCGTTGCGTGGCCCTGGATGCGCAGATCGGGACCTATTCGCGTTGCTCCATCCACGCCAACCGCCCCAGCGTGTGCCGCGAAGTGGATGCCTCCTGGGAATACGGCGTGGCCAGCCCGCAATGCGACAAGGCGCGCATCGCCCACGGGATGGCGGCCCTATCCCCCGCGGACTGGCCGGCGGTGCCCGTGCCCAACCGCGACGACGGCCCGGCCAACGATGACCCGGGCATCGACCACGACCACGACCACGATCCAGAGCGCCCGCGCCCGCTGCGCGTGGCCTGAGGGAGCCGATGTCCTGCTGCAGGGGCCACGGGAATTCCCCGTGCAGGGCCACTTGTCCCCATCGCGCAACGCACACGTCGCGCGGAGCTTGCTCCGCTGGACGGATACCGAAGAACTTGTAGCGCGGAGCTCGCTCCGCTGCGCGACCGCCCCAAAAGCAGCGGAGCCAAGCTCCGCGCGACGCGTCCTACAGCGGGTGGGCGTCCAGGAACGCGCGGATCGCCGGCACCAGTTCGGCGGCCTTGTCCTCCAGCACGTAGTGCCCGGCATCGTCGAACGCGGTGACCTGCGCCTGCGGCAGGGCCTGGCGGAAGCCCGCCAGGAAATGCCGGTCGAACACGAAGTCCTTCAGCCCCCAGCCAATGAAGGCCGGGCGGTCGGCGAAGGACGGCAGGGCCTTGCCGGCGGCCTCCAGCAGCGGCCAGGCGCGGTCGGCCGCCGAGAGCGGAATGTCCTGCATGAAGCGCACCGTGGAGATCCGGTTGGCCCAGCTGTCGTACGGCGCCACATAGGCGTGGCGCACGTCGGCCGGTAGCTTGTGCTCGATCCCCAGGTACGAGGCACCGCCGGAGAAGGCGTTGAAGGCGCGAATGATGAAGCTGCCGAACCGCGAATCGCGGCCCAGCGCGATCTGCCACGGCATCGCCTTGGCCGCCGGCAGCGGAAAGGCTGCGGTGTTGGTGATCACCAGGCGCTTGACCTGGGCGGCGTGGGTCAGCGCCCAGCCGAAACCGATCATCCCGCCCCAGTCGTGCACCGCCAGCGTCACCGGCGTGGCATCGTCGATGCCGGCGTGGCGCAGCAGCGCCTGCAGGTCATCCACGCGCGATTGCAGGGTGTAGTCGTAGGCCGGCGCGCCCCTGCCATGCGGATGCGAGAGCCCGCCGCCATCGTCCGGCTTGTCGGAAAACCCCATGCCCACGTGGTCGGGCACGATGCAGCGGTAGCGATCCGACAGCCCGCTGACCAGCTTGCGCCAGTAATAGCTCCAGGACGGATTGCCGTGCAGCATCACCACGACCTCGCCATCGCGCGGACCTTCGTCCAGGTAGGACATGGACACGCCCGGCCGCACCTCGAAGCGCTTGGGGGTGAAGGGATAACCGGGCAGCTGCATCGGGCGACGTCAGGGAATGGCGGACGGGCGCGCATTGTAGGGCACTGGTTTGCGCGGCCGGGCGGGACGCCCCCGCTCCTGGATCGTTGACGCACCGGCAGGGTGCGACCGCATCGCAGGGACTACCATGTAGACAACTCCCCGCTGCCGAATGCCATGTCTGCCTCGCCCACGCCTCCCTCCCATCTCGACGATCAGCAGATCGAGCGCCTGTCCGACCTGCTGGATCGACGCGCGGTGCCGTTCAAGGGCTTCAACCTGGAGGCGCTGGACGGGTTCCTGTCGGCGCTCGCGGTATCGCCCTCGCAGGTCCCGCCCAGCGAATGGGAGCCGGTGGTCTGGGGTGGCAAGGCGCCGCGCTGGGACAGCCCCGAGGAAGCCGCGCAGGTGCAGCAGTTGCTGCTGGGCCACTGGAACATGTGCACGGCCCGCGTCCGCCACGATGGCGACAGCCTGCCCGACCACCTGGCGCCCCTGATGTGGCTGCCCGAAGACCCGGAACTGACCGGCGAGGACGCGCTGCGCGAGGACGAACTCGATGTCGGCGGCGACTGGGCGCTGGGCTTCTTCACTGCCGTGGGGCTGCGCGAGGCCGAGTGGGATCAATGGCTGGATGACAACGACTGGATCGAGGAGCTGTTCGACTACCTCGACCGCCTGGCCAGTGGCGAGACGATCAACCCCGACGACCCGACCGCCGAGGGCACGCCGGTCAGCTACCGCGAGCGCCTGGAAATCATCTCCGGCATCCCGTCCATGCTGGCCGACCTCAACCACCACCGCGTGGACGCCCAGACCCCGCGCGAGCCGGTCCGCCGCGACGCCGCCCCCGGCCGCAACGACCTGTGCTCCTGCGGCAGCGGGAGGAAATACAAGAAGTGCTGCGGGGCGAACTGAGCGGCGATTGAGCCGTCCCCAGAAAGACCACTTGCCATGTGCCCCACGGCTCACGCTGTGCGCCACTCCGGCTCGATACGGAACGCTCTTCCTGCGTTTGGCGGGCCTGCTGCCTACCGGCAACAGGTCAGCGCTTGGTAACGCTCGAACAGGAACGCGACCCGCCCCGCGTCCGTGGACAGCTTGGGCGCCTTGCGGCCAGCCCTGACCAACCTTGGCAAAGGCTCGCACAGCCCCTGATCTCGCTAAGGCTTAGTGGCCATCCGGCTGCTGTCCTCATAGCGGCTGCGCTCCTTCGCTGAGGATGTCGAGATAGTGCTGATAAGCGAACACGCGATGGCGCTGTTGGCCGGTCAGTTCGTTAACGATTTCCAGTTCTTGTAGCGTGCGTACGGCCGCGCGGATCGTCGGGCCGCTCAGCGCAAGTTGCGGGGCGACCTGCGGAACCGTCAGGACAACGCGACGGGCGAATTGTTCGAACACGAGGCCGACGTTGCCGGCACGCTGCCCAAGCGCGGCAATGCGCGCACGATCGCGCGCGAGCAGAGCCAGCAACCTTTGCGCGGTTTCCACGGCCTGCTGCGCGGTTTCCGCCACGCCATCGAGAAAGAAGCCCAACCAGCCCTCCCAGTCACCCGCAACGCGGACGGCATTGAGGCGGTCGTAGTAATCCGAACGGCGACGCTTGAAGTACAAACTGAGGTACAGGCTCGGCTCGCGCAATACACCCTCGCTGCACAGGATCAGGGTGATCAACAGCCGTCCGAGCCGTCCGTTACCGTCACTGAAGGGATGGATGGTCTCGAATTGCACATGCGCCAGCGCCGCTTTGACCAGCGGCGGCACCTGTCCGATAGGCGCATGCAGGAATTGCTCGAGCCTGGACAACGCGTCCGGCAACACATCCGGCGGCGGTGGCACGAAATGCGCCAACGCTGGTGACGCTCCGCCCACCCAGACTTGGCCTGTGCGGAACTCGCCAGGCTGTTTGCTTGCACCGCGCCCGCCCTTCAACAGCAGCGCGTGCATCTCCCGGATCAGCCGCAGCGACAGTGGGAAGTCGTCATCGCGCATTCGGCGCAAGCCGTGATTGAGCGCAGCGACATAGTTGGACACCTCTTCCACATCGTCGATCGGCACACCTGGCGCGGCGTCCACTTCGAAAAGCAGCAGGTCCGACAGCGAGGACTGTGTGCCCTCGATCTGCGAAGACAGCAGTGCTTCTTTACGGACGTACTGATAAAGGAACAGCTCGGGATCGGGCAGCATCAGGGTGATGCCATCCAAGCGCCCCAAAGCCTGGTCGGCCCGCTCCTTGCGGGACACCAGTTCCACCCGTGAAAAATCCAGCGGCGGGTCCGGCGGCAGCGGATCGGGGATGAAGGCCTGGTAACGGCTCCCTGCAAGAGAGCCTGAGACGTAATGTCCGGTCGTTTGCCGCGTCATGCGGGTTTCCTTACAGGAGGTCGGACTCCATATAAGGAAATTTATACCCCAAATTCTTACTTAAGACGAACCACCGGCCGGGCAAGGAAAACTCTTGCCCCACCCGTTGGCAAGATCAACTCACCACACCACTTCGGCCATCGTGCAGTTCAGGCCCGAGCCGATGCCCAGCAGGGCGATGCGGTCGCCCTTCTTCAGGCGGCCCAGTTCCTTGAGCTTGCTCAGCACGATCGGCACCGAGGCCGGGCCGATGTTGCCGTGCTCGCCGAAGATGGTCATGACCTTCTTCGGGTCGATGCCGAAGGCCTTGATGAAGGCGGCGGTGTGCGGCTGGCTGACCTGGTGGATGATGAACTGGTCGATCTCGTCCACCGCCCAGCCCAGCGCCTGGCGCGCGGCCACGAAGGTCTTCTGGGCCAGCTTCATGCCCTCGATCAGCAGCATCTTGGTGTCGGTGACCATGCGGTCCAGGTTGCCGCGGCACAGCTTGTTCCACTCGGTCGCCGAGCGGGTCACGCCGCCCTTGTAGACCGGTGCGTCGGGCACCAGCTCGCGGCGCGCCATCACCATGGCCACCGAGCCGCAGCCCAGGGTCAGGGCGGCCAGTTCGTCACGGAACTGCGCCTCGGTCACGCCCGGGGCGGTCATGCGCTCCAGGGTCTTTTCGTAAACCAGGTTGGCGGTCTCGCCATCGACGACCAGCGCGTATTCGATCTCGCCGCGCTCGATCATGCGCGCGGCGATGTCCATGCCATTGATGAAGGCCAGGCAAGCATTGGCCACGTCGAAGGCCATGCAGTGGTCGCCCACGCCCAGGTTGCCCGAGACGATCGAGGCGGTGGACGGCTCCAGGAAGTCGCGGCTGACCGAGGTGTTGATCAGCAGGCCCACGCGCTCGGCGCCGATGCCGGCATCGGCCAGCGCCTTGCGGGCGGCCATCGTCGCGGCATCGGAGGCCTGGGTCTCGTCGTCCCACAGGCGACGGGCGTGCACGCCGGCGACATCGTTGAGCACGTCGGTCCGGATGCCCAGCCGGTCGAAGGTCGGCTGCAGACGGGCGTTGATTTCCTTGGAGGTCAGCGTGTGCGGCGCATCGACGTGCGCCAGTCCCGCGATGGAGACGTTCTCGAAAAGCATTGGACGGGTGCCCAGGCTGGAGGCGAAGGGGCGCCAAGGGTAGCCGGTTCCGGGGGTTCACGCATCTTTGACGCAATGCGCAACGTCTGCGCAGGCGTCGGCTACGTCGCGCTACGGGCGCGCAACGTGCGTTGGCGGGGCTACGTGGCCTTTCAGCGGCAGCGGTAGGCCGCGAAGCGCTGCTCGCCATCGGTGGGCGGGGTCAGCGGCTGGATGGTGTCGGCCTGCAGGCTCAGGGCCTCGTTGCGGGCCAGGGTTTCCAGTTCGTCGCGCACCTTGAGCTGGTTGCGGTCGTAGAAGGCGATCTTGTCCTTCACCGAGACCGACACCTCGCCCAGCTTGGGGCAACTGCTGGGCGTGCCGGCCGGCAGGACCTTGATCGCCTGGCCCTGCGGGGTCAGCTCCACCCAAGTGCAGGCGGACAGGACGGGCAGCAAAGCGGCGGTCAGGACGATCAGGCGCATGGAGGCTCCGGTCGAAGGCAGGACGTAAGGAAGGCCTGCATGGTGCCGGACCCAGGATGAATGGGGAAGACAAGGCCGGCGGGGTGGAGCCGCCGCAGTGGCGATCAGGCCTCGGCGGGAAACGCGACGTCGCCGCCATGGCGACTCCCACCAACACGCAAAAGCCCCGGCCCGCACACGGCGGGCCGGGGCTTTCGGATCACACCAGCCGTCGGCTTACTTGGCCGGCGTCTTGGTCACCGGATGGCCGTCGGCGTCGATCACGCTGACCTGCCCCAGCTTCAGCGCGCGCACCGGCGCCTCGATCTTGGACAGGTCGCCCACGATCACCCAGGTCAGCGCGTTGGGGTCGATGCCCCTGGCCGCGGCGTTGGCCTGTTCCGGCGTGAAGGCCTCGACCTGTGCGTTGCGCACCTGCACCCAATTGTCCGGGCGCCCGTAACGCACGATGCTGCCAATGGTGCCCATCACCGCCGAGGCGGTTTCATAGGCACCGGGCTGGCTGCGCAGCTCGTTGGCCACCACCTTGTCGACTTCAGCCGCGGTGGCCGGTGCCTTGCCGGTGGTGTAGTCGGCGATCTCACGCTGCATCTCGGCCACCGACTCGGCGGTCTTGTCGATCTGCACCGGAGCCACGGAGAGGAACGGGCGCTGGCCCAGCGCGCCGACCAGGACGGTGCGAGCCCCGTAGGACCAGTGCTTGTCTTCGCGCAGGTTCATGTTCATGCGCGAGGTGAACGAGCCGCCCAGCACCTCGTTGCTCATCTCCAGCTTCACCGCACCCGGGTCCTTGGTGGAGGGCATCAGCTCGCCCGCATAGATATTGGCCTGCACCGCACCGGGCTGGTCGATCAGGAACACCCGCGGCTTGGCCGGGCGCTTGACCTCCGGGATCGCCACCCCGGCCTTGGCCGTGCCAGTCCCCTTCCAGTCACCGAAATACTTGTCCAGCATCGGCACGATCTTGCCCAGCGTGGTGTCGCCGACCACGATGACCGTGGCCTTCTCCGGGCGCAGCCACTGCTGCTGGTAATTGAGCAGGTCGTTGCGGTCGATGGAGTTGATCGCCGCGGCGGTGCCGCTGCCGGTGAACGGGATGCCGTAAGGATGGGCGTCGCCATAGAGCAGCGGCGGCAGCACGCGCAGGGCCGCAGTCTGCGGACGCGCCTTTTCCTGGGCGATGCCGGCGATCCACTGGGCCTTGACCCGGTCGATCTCGGACTGGTCGAAGCGCGGGTCACGCAGCATGGTCGAGAACAGGCCGATCGAGGCGTCCAGATTCTCCTTCAGTGCCGAGACCGAAGCGCTGGCGCCGTCCAGCGAGGCGTCGGCGCCCAGCTTGGCGCCCAGTTCCTCGGCGCGCGACTTGAACGCCAGCGAGCCCAGGTCGCCGGCGCCCTCGTCGAGCATCGCGTTGGCAAAGCCGGCCGTGCCCAGCTTGCCACCGGCATCGCTGGCATATCCGCCGTCGAACTCGTAGCTGATGTTGACCACCGGGATGTCGTGGCGCTCGGCCAGGACCACGGTGCTGCCGTTCTTCAGCGTGGCGTGCTGCAGTGCCGGGAACTTCAGGTCCGGGAAGCTCGTCACCTTGGGCACGCCCTTGCTGCGGTCCACGCCGGTGGCCTCGGTGGCGTACTTGGGATCGGGCTTGGGCAACGGCAGCGGCGCGGCCTTCACCGTGTCCGCCTCGTCCAGCGGCTTGCGCTCGCCCGGTTCGACCACGAAGGTGTGGCTCGGCTTGCCCAGCCACTTGGCGGCCACCTCGCGCACCTGCTCACGCGTGGCCGACTGCACGTTGGCCAGCGATTCGCGGAAACAGCCCGGGTCACCGGTGAAGGTCGCGCACGACGCCAGCGCGTCGGCCTTGCCGCCGAAGCCGCCGATCCGCTCGATCCCGCGAATGAAGCCAGAACGGTAGTTGGTCTTTGCGCGCTCCAGCTCCTCCTCGGTGGGACCTTCGGTGATCAGGCGCTGCAGTTCCTCATCGATCACCGACTCCACCTTCGCCTCGTCCACGCCCTGCTTGACCATGGTGCGGATGAAGAACGTGCCGCTGAGCTGCTGGCTGTAGCTGGCCGTGCCGATGCTGTCGGCCAGCTGGTCCTGGTGGACCACGCGCGCGTCCAGGCGCGAGCTGGCGCTGCCGCCCAGCACGTCGGACACCAGGTCCAGCAGGTCCGAATCGCGGGTGCCGGCCTGCGGGGTGTTCCAGATGCGCTGGATCATCACCTGCGGGACCTTGTCTTCCAGCACGGTGCGCCCGGACTGCTTGAGGACCGCCAGGTCGACCTTGGGCTGGGCCATCGTCGGGGTGGCGGGGATGTCGCCGAAGTACTTGGCGACCTTCTCCTTGGCCGTGGCCAGGTCGATGTCGCCGGCCAGCACTAGCACGGTGTTGTTAGGCCCGTACCAGGTCTTGAACCAACGCTTGACGTCATCCAGCGAGGCGGCGTTGAGATCTTTCATCGAGCCGATCGTGGTGTGGTGGTACGGGTGGCCGTCCGGATACATGGTGTGCGCGACGACTTCGCGCAGCTGGCCATAGGGCTGGTTCTCGCCCTGGCGCTTTTCGTTCTGGACCACGCCGCGCTGCTCATCGAGCGTCTTCTGGTCGATCGCGCCGACCAGGTGGCCCATGCGGTCGGACTCCATCCACAGCGCCATGTCCAGCGCGGTGGTCGGCACGTTCTCGAAATAGTTGGTGCGGTCCGAATTAGTGGTGCCGTTCATGTCGGTGGCACCGGCCTGCTCGAACGGGGCGAAATACTCGCCCGGCGCGTTCTCGCTGCCGTTGAACATCAGGTGTTCGAACAGATGCGCAAAGCCACTGCGCCCGGCCGGCTCGTCCTTGCTGCCCACGTGGTACCAGAGGTTCACCGCCACGATCGGCGCCTTGCGGTCGGTATGCACGATCACGCGCAGGCCGTTGGGCAGGGTGAACTGCTCGTAGGGGATGTCGACCTTGGCCGGCGCGGTGGCGGCGGTCGGCGCCTGGGCGCCCGCCGTGGCGGTCACGCCCCCCAACAGGGCGGTGGACAGGGCCAGGGAAAGCAGGCGGATCTGGGGACGCGTCGAAATGCGCATGGAACTCCTTGTCTATATAAGCCCGCGACGAGACGACGCCTGCGGAACGGGGGAATCGGCCAACGATGCTAGGCCGCGGCGACGGCGATTTCACTAGGCCTTAAGCCATGGATGTCACGACCGTCAACCATCCCAAGCCGCCGCCCAGCACCACGGCGCGCGTCGCTCGATTCAAACCCTGCGGGCGGACACCGCATCGGACGAGGTGTTCGCGGACACCGTAGCGGACACCGGACAGCCGGCCAGCCCATAAGAAATCCAACAAAAACAAAAGGATGTGATTGGCACGCTGCCTGCTTCAATAAACCTGCACCCAGCCAGCTCAGTCCATTTGCTGAACATTAAATGAATGCATGAGGGATTTCTTCAATCCCGGCTTGATCTTGCTGATTAGGTGTTCTACCTTACTACCACACCACGCAACTACACCGATAGGAGAGCAACCATGAACACCAACGTCCTGCTGCCGCTGACCGCCGCCACCCTGTTCGCCCTGTGCGCCGGCTCGATGGTCCTGTCCCAGCGCGCTGACTCGCAGCCGACCCTCGGCACCGCCAGCACCCTCGCGGCGAGCACCTCGGCTCCGGCCATCGTCGACCTGCCGAGCGTCAGCGTCCGCCCCGATCCGGCCGACCTCGCGTATTTCGAAGCCGCCGGCAGCCAGCGCGTCGTCGACCTGCCGGCGGTGACGGTGCACCCCGACATGGCCGACCTGGCCTACTACCACGCGGCCCAGGGCGCCCAGCGCGTGGTGACCCTGGCGGCGGTGACCGTGCGCCCGACGGCCGACGATCTGGCCTATTACCTGGCCCATCAGGCTGGCCAGGTCGCCGATATCGAGGCCCGCGCCGTGCAGGCCGGCACCCGCCAGATCGACAGCCAGATCGCCCGTGCCGGCAGCATCGCCCGCGAGGTTGCCACCCGCTGAGCGCCGCAGTGCGGGCACGACGTGCGCTATCCCCTGCGCCGCGCCCGCCTGCCGTGAAGGAGGCCACCAGCCTCTAGACTTGCGCAGGCCGCTTTTTCCGACCTGTGACCTCGATGTCGATTCAACGCTTCAGTTCCGCCATCGCTGCAACCGTTGTGCGCACCGCATGAGTGCCCCGTTCCAGCTCGATGTCCTGCTCTACCAGCCCGAGATCCCGCCCAACACGGGCAACGTGATCCGGCTGTGCGCCAACACCGGCGCACGCCTGCACCTGATCCGCCCGCTCGGTTTCGCTCTTGAAGATCGCCAGCTCAAGCGCGCCGGGCTGGATTACCACGAGTACGCCGCCCTGCAGGTGCACGACGACCTGCCGGCGGCATTGGCGGCCATCGCCCCACGCCGCCTGTTCTGCCTGAGTACCCGCGGACGCCATCGCTATGACGCGGTCGCGTACGGCCCGGGCGACGCATTCCTGTTCGGCCCGGAGACCCGCGGCCTGCCGGCCGAGGTGCTCGAATCGGTCCCGGACGAACAGCGCCTGCGCCTGCCGATGCGGCCGGACAACCGCAGCCTCAATCTGTCCAACACCGTGGCGATCATGGTGTTCGAAGCCTGGCGCCAGCAGGGCTTCGTCGGCGGCAGCTGAACGCCTAGCGCCGCATCGCTTGCAATTGAATCGCGTGCGATATAAATTACGCGCCATGGCCTCCCAGGACCTCCCGACCCGCGATTTGCTGCAGCTGGACAACCAGCTGTGCTTTGCGCTGTATTCGGCCAACCTCGCGCTCAGCCGCACCTACCGCGGCCTGCTGGCCGAGCTGGGCCTGACCTATCCGCAGTATCTGGTGATGCTGGTGCTGTGGGAGCGCGATGGGCAGACGGTGTCGGCCATCGGCGAGAAGCTGTTCCTGGACTCGGCCACGCTGACGCCGCTGCTCAAGCGCCTGCAGGTCGCTGGTCTGCTGACGCGCACCCGCGCCGTACAGGACGAGCGCCAGGTCGAGATCCACCTGACCGACGCCGGTCGCGCCCTGCGCACGCAGGCGCAGGCGGTCCCGGAAGGCCTGTTCTGCGCCATGGATTGCAGCCCGGACCAGCTGGTGCAGCTCAAGACCCAGCTCGAAGACCTGCGCGACAAGCTCGGCCGCGCCGCTCCTGCTCCCTGATTCACCCCACCCCGCTCCCTCGCTCCACCCATCAAATCGCACGCGATTCAATCGCATACAACCAAGGAGTTCATCATGCAACCCGACAAGATCCTCTACACCGCCACCGCCATCGCCAAGGGCGGCCGCGAAGGCCGCGGCATCACCCCCGAGGGTCCGCTGGACCTGCAGCTGTCCACGCCGAAGGAACTCGGCGGCGCCGGCGGCCCGGGCACCAACCCCGAGCAACTGTTCGCCATCGGCTACGCGGCATGCTTCATCGGCGCCATGAAGGCGGTGGGCGCGCGCGAGAAGATCAAGGTGCCCGATGACGTCGCCATCGAAAGCCACGTTGGCATCGGCCCGGCCGGCAGCGCGTTTGCCATCGCTGTCGAACTGAAGATCGAGCTGCCGGGCATGGAGCGCGAAGTGGCGCAGAAGCTGGTCGACACCGCCCACCAGGTCTGCCCGTACTCCAACGCCACCCGCGGCAACGTGGACGTGGTGCTGACCCTGGTCTGATCCAGGCGCTGCACATTGCGAAAGACAGAGACGGCGCCGCAAGGCGCCGTCTCTGTCTTACGTGGGAGTCGCCATGGCGGCGAAAGCTTCACCGGGGAAGCCACATCGCCGCCGTGGCGGCCCCCACGCGCAGACCTGTCAGATATCCAGATACAGGTCCGCGCTGTTCTTGACCTCTTCCATCACCGCGTAGGTCCGGGCCTCGCGCACGCCCGGCAGCTTCCACAGCACGCGGCCGGCCAGCTCGCGGTAGTCGGCCATGTCGGCCGCGCGCAGCTTGATCAGGTAATCGAAGCCGCCGGCCACCAGATGGCATTCCATGACCTCGGGCTGGTCTTTGATCGCGGCCTGGAACTGCTCCAGGATGTTATGGGTGGTGCGGTCCAGCAGGATCTCCACGAACACCAGCATCCCGGCGCCGAGCTTCTGCGGATTCAGCCGCGCCCGGTAGCCGATGATGTAACCCTCGGCGGTCAGCCGCCGCACCCGCTCCAGGGTCGCGGTCGGCGACAGATGCACCGCCTCGGCCAGCTTCAGATTGGTGATCCGGCCGTCCTGCTGCAGCAGGGCGAGGATTCTGCGGTCGGTCCGGTCCAGCGCAGCAGGAAGTTGGCTCATCGCCGGATCATAGTCCCGTCAACCGAACAAAGCACGGCGAATCCGGGATGAGAATGGCACATCTCCAGCACCCTCGCTAACAGGTGGTCAATCATGCGGTTACCTAGTCCCTATCGTCCTGAAGCCGAGGTCACCACCGCGCTGCTGCAGCGCCTGCAGGGACTGGATTGGGCCTTGGCCAGCGGCGATGCGATCAGCTGGATCGGCCAGGTCCGCGCATCCAAGCCCTCGGCCTTCGCCATGGAAACGCTGCTGCGCGAATTCCCGCTCTCCAGCGCCGAAGGCTTGGCCCTCATGCGCCTGGCCGAAGCCCTGCTGCGCGTGCCCGATGCCGACACGGCCATGGCCCTGACCGCCGACCAACTGGGCCGCGCCGATTTCTCCGGCGCCTCGCAGTCCTGGCTGGCCACGCTGTCCAACCAAGCCATCAGCCTGTCCAAGAAGATGCTGGGCGAGGACGGCCAGAAGGCGGGGTTCTTCTCCAGGATGGGCGCCAAGGCGGTGGTCGCCGCGACGGTGCGCGCGGTGCAGCTGATGGGTAAACAGTTCGTCATGGGCGAGACCCTGGACGAGGCGCTGGATGACGCCCGCAAGCAGCGCAAGGCGCGCAAGGGCCTGCGTTTTTCCTACGACATGCTGGGCGAGGGCGCGCGCACCGATGCGGACGCGCAGACCTACATGCGCAAATACCACGCGGCCATCGCCGCGCTGGCCTCCAGGCGCGACCGCAGCGTGCCGGTGGAGCAGGCCGACGGTGTCTCGATCAAGCTCTCGGCCATCGAGGCGCGCTACGAGGCCGTGCAGCACGACCACGTCATGGCGCACCTGGTGCCCCGCGTGTGCGAGCTGGCCGAGGTTGCGGCCCAGGCCGACCTCAACCTGACCATCGACGCGGAAGAAAGCGAACGCCTGGCCCTGTCGCTGGACGTGCTGGAAGCCGTTGCCCGGCATGTGTCGGCGAAGTATCCGCAGTGGAATGGCTTTGGCCTGGCCGTGCAGGCCTACCAGACCCGCGCGCTGGAGACGATCGAGGAGGTTGCGCGTATCGCGCGGGCCTGCAAGCTGCGCTTCATGGTGCGCCTGGTAAAGGGCGCCTACTGGGACTACGAGATCAAGCGCGCGCAGGAGCTGGGCCTGGACGCCTTTCCGGTGTTCACCCACAAGCACCACACCGACCTGTCCTATCTGGCCTGCGCGCAGGCGATGTTCGGCATGCCCGACGCGATCTACCCGCAGATCGCCGGCCACAACGCCGGGACGATCGCCGCCGTGCTGCATCTGGCGCGCGCGGCCGGTGTGCCGTTCGAGCTGCAGCGCCTGCACGGCATGGGCGAGGCCGTGCATGACGCCGCGCACCGGCAATACCCGGACGTGGGCCTGCGCGTGTACGCGCCGGTCGGCCCGCACAAGGACCTGCTGGCCTACCTGGTGCGTCGCCTGCTCGAGAACGGGGCGAATTCCTCCTTCGTCCACCAGCTGGCCGATGACACGCTGCCGGCCAGTGCGCTGGTGACCTCGCCGCTGCACGTCACCGCGGACAGCGCGGTGACCCTGCCGCTGGACATCCTGGGCGCACGCCGCAATACCGCCGGTACCGACACCGCCGATGCGGACATGGCCCAGGCGCTGACCGCCGCTTACGCCCAGGCATCGCTGCCCGCGCCGGCGCTGACCCCGATCGACCAGATCGACGCGCTGATGCAGCGCCTGGCCGCCGGCCAGAAGGCCTGGAACGCCACGCCGGTGGAGACCCGCGCCGCCGCCTTGGAGCAGGCCGCCGATGTACTGGAACGCGATCTGGCCCAGTGGTGCGCCTTGATCGTGCGCGAGGGCCGACGCACCTGGGGCGATGCGGTCTCCGAGGTCCGCGAGGCCGCGGACTTCTGCCGCTATTACGCCGCCCAGGCACGCACCCTGATGGCCCCGCAGGTCCTCCCGGGCGTCACCGGCGAGCGCAACACCTATGCCCTGCGCGGACGCGGCGTGTGGGTCTGCATCTCCCCGTGGAACTTCCCGCTGGCGATCTTCACCGGCCAGGTCGTGGCCGCGCTGGTGACCGGCAATGCGGTGGCCGCCAAGCCGGCCGAACAGACCCCGGGCGTGGGCGCGGCGATGATCGAGCTGCTGCACCGCTGCGGCGTGCCGGCCGATGCGCTGGCCGGCGTGTACGGCGCCGGCGAGACCGGCGCGGCGCTGGTCGCCCACCCGAAGACCGGCGGCGTGGTGTTCACCGGGTCCACCGCGGTGGCCAAGGCCATCGCCCGCACCCTGGCCGACAAGGACGGCCCGATCGTGCCGCTGATCGCCGAGACCGGCGGCCTCAACGCGATGATCGTCGATGCCACCGCCCTGCCCGAGCAGGTCATCGACGCGGTGGTGCAGAGCAGCTTCCGCAGCGCCGGCCAGCGCTGCTCGGCCCTGCGCGTGCTGTGCGTGCAGGAGGACATCGCCGACGGCGTGATCGACATGCTCGCCGGGGCCATCGGCCTGCTGCGCGTGGGAGATCCGGCGTACCTGGCCACCGACCTGGGCCCGGTGATCGACCAGGACGCCTTCGATACGCTGCAACGGCAGATCGCCGAAGTGGAAGGACGCGGCCGACTGATCGCGCGGGCGCCCCTGGCCTTCGATGCGCCCGCGACCGCGATCGCGCCGGTGGCGTTCGAGGTCGAGCGCCTGGAGGACGTGCGCGAGGAGATCTTCGGCCCGGTGCTGCAGGTGCTGCGCTGGAAGGGCGATGTCGAGGCCCTGGTCGAACGCATCAATGCACTGGGCTACGGCCTGACCCTGGGCGTGCAGACCCGCATCGATACCCGCGCCCAGGCCATCGCCACGCAGGCCGAGGTCGGCAACGTCTACGTCAACCGCAACATGGTCGGCGCGGTGGTCGGCGTGCAGCCGTTCGGCGGCGAGGGCCTGTCTGGCACCGGGCCCAAGGCCGGCGGCCCCAACTACCTGCCGCGCTTCTGCGCCGAGTCGGTGGTGACGATCAATACCACCGCTGCCGGGGGTGATGTTGAGTTGCTGATGGGGAGCCGTTGAGCCTGCAGGCGTCACAGCCGATGACACATCGCGACGCACGGCTGACACGGATTCTTGAGGTCCTGAACTGCCGCCTGAATTCATAAACCGTTAAGTTCAAAAATTAACGTTTGATTTCTCTTTGGGGGAGGAGACTTGGTCCCGTGCTCGCTGGGGTGGCTCTGGCGAACGCACGCGACGCGATGACCTCTCTCCCATCGTGCATCGCGCTGAAGCCCGGCCTTCTCAGGCCGGGCTTTTTTTTAGTAGTAGCCCGCCAGGTTGAGGAAGAATCCGCGCTGGTCGTACTCCAGCTCGGTCAGGTCGTCACTGAACTCGGTGAAGTTGTAGCCGATCCCGATCTTGAAGTTCTCGCCGACCTGCCGATCCAGTCCCACCAGCCAGCCGATGCGCTTGCCGCCGTCGTGCACGTCGAGCACGCGGTATTCGGCCATGGCCTCCCACTGGGCGACCAACATATAGCGCAGCTGCAGGGCGCTGAACTGCGTGCGGTTGTCCAGCCAGTCGCCAGTGCCACGGCCCTGGCGCTGCTCGCCTCGGCGCGCGGCCAGCTTGGCGGCCAGTTCCCAGTCTTCGTTGAGCTGGACCACGCCCTCCAGCGAGAGCACGTGCGAGCGCTGGTCATAGGTCTGTCCCCCCACCTGGCCCAGCGAGGCCACGTCGTAGAGATAGGTGTACTTGCCGAAGGCCGCCCAACGCGTGTTGTCGTGCGGGCGCCAGGCGAAGCCGACGTTGCTCTCCACCAGCTTGGCGCCGGCCTGCGGATTGAGCTTGTCATCGGTATCGGCGTAGTTGGCGCGCGCGGCCAGGCGCCAATCCTCGTTGAGCTTGATCGCCAGGCGGTTGGTGGTCACCCACTGGGTGCGCTGCTCGGCGCCGCTGTCGCGGCGGTATTCCAGCTTGCTCGACCACTGCGTACGCGCATCATTGCGCCCGCCGCTGACGCTGTAGGCGCGGCGCCGCACCTGCCCGCTGGCAGAGTCCAGGCGCCCGTCCATCAGCGTGCCGCCAATCGTCCAGCCATCGGCCGGCGCGTAGTCCAGGCCCAGGGTGTTGGTCAGCCCGGAGGTCTCGCTGTCGATGTCCTTGAGCTGCTGGCTCTCGTTGTAGACGTTGAGCCGGTCGGTCACCCGCCAGCGCTGGCCCAGCGTCCAGCCGTTCTGCGCGGTGGTGCTGCTGTCGTACCAGAGCGCGTCGGTCAGTTGATGGCTGCTGTAGCGGTAGGCGCCGTATACGGTCTGGTCGCGGTTGACGCGGTACTCGGCCTGCACCTGCGCGCCATGGCCACGACTGCCGCCGCTGAGTTCGCCACCGATGGTGGAGCGGTCACCGAACTGGTACTCGGCACCGACCGTGAGCAGGTTGTTACGGGCGTAGGCGCCGCCATCGTCGTCCAGGGTCAGCTGGCCCACGCCATACAACTCCAGCGCGCGGGTCAGCCGGTAGCGATAGCTCAGCGCCCCCAGCATCGCATCTGACGGGGTGGAAGTGCCGCGCTCCTCCACCCGGCGCAGCTCGCCGCCCACGGTGGCCTTGTCGCCCAGGCGCCAGTCGGCGGTGAGCTGGGTCTGGCTCAGCGACTGCGCGCCCAGTTCGGCCCGGGTATAGCGCCCGTAGAGGTTGAAGTCGTCGGTGACATAGCCCAGAAACTCGGCGCCGTATTCGGTCACCGGCTGACCGGTGTCGTAGCGCGAGATCGAGAAGCCCGCGTCCACCTCATGCCACCAGGCCCCCACGGTCCACTCGCGCTCGGTCCAGCCCAGTTCCTTGAAATTGGCGCGTCCTTCCACCGCCCACGCCTGGCCGGAGCGGTCGCCCTGGTCAGGATTGCGCTGGATGAAGCTCAGGCCGCCATTGTCCGAATAGAAGATCGGCGCGGCCGTGGCCTCGGTGCGGGTCAGCTCGGCCTTCAGATACGTGCCGCGCCCGGCCTGCAGCGTGACGTCGGCGCCTCTCAGCGTGTAGTCATCACCACCGCGGCTCTCGTCGACGTAGGTGCCGCCGACCGCGAAGTGATCGCCCAGCCATCGCTTGGCTCGCACGCCCCGGCTGAGGTCGTCGGTGTCGAAGTTGTCTGGCACATACTCGTAGTCCACCAGCAGGATCTGCTCATAGCCATCCAGCGGCGTGTCGCGGGTCAGGCTGCGTACGTTCTCGCGGGTGATCTGCGCCAGCGGCCGGGTGAGGAACAGGCGTCCCTGCAGTTCGTCGATCTCGTAGTCCACGCCGCGCTGCAGGCCGACGCTGGCCTCGGTCAGGCCGGTGGTGGGATCGCGCACCTCCATGGTGACCTGCTCGGAGCCGCGCAGCACGTCGGTGTGGCGCAGGTAATACAGGCTGCCGCCGGTGCCGAGGAATTCGCTGTGGCCCAGCGCGGTCTGCGCCTGCGAGCCGAACGCCTTGACCTGGCTGCGCGCCTCGCCCAGCGGCGTGGTCGCGCGCGAGCGCCAATCCAGCGCCGCGCCGTACAGCGCGCGGTTGTACTGGCCGTATTCGGTCTCGGAGAAGTTGGTGGCGAAGTTGCCCCACAGCGCCTGGCTCTGGTCCCACTCGGCGCGCACGTAGAGCTTGCCCTGCGTGTCCACGTCGCGATAAGTCACCGAGTCGTCGCCGTAGGTCGGGTAGTACAAGTCCGGGTCGAGTCGCCAGAAGACGTCGTCGGCCTCGGCCTCAAAGAAGCCATCGAACAGATGCTCCAGCTGCTTCTCCTGGGTATCGGCATGCGCGGTGATCAGATACTTCCCGCGCCACTTGCCCTTGGCATAGAACGCCAGCCGGCCTTCTTTGAGGAATCCGTCACCGGTGCTGCCATCGTCGGCCGCCATCGGCTCGGTATTGCCACTGGCCGTGTTGCGCGAGAGGGTCACATCGGCGATGCCCACCGCATAGGCATAGGTGCCGCTGACCTGCACATCGACCGTCTCGCGCACCGGCGCCTGGCCCGGCGCGATGGCCTGCACCTGGTAGCGATGCGCGCCCACTGGCTCGAGGAATTCGGCGGCGAACTGCCCGTCCGGCAGCACCGGGAAGTTCCGCCCGTCGATGCTCAAGCGCGTGCCGCGCGGGATGTCGGTGCCCTGGATGCGCACACGCGAGCCGCGGATGGCGATGTTCTGCAGGCGCAGTCCGTTGACCCCGTAGACCGCGTCGGTGAGCGACTGGTCCAGCGCGGCCTCGCCGCCCAGCGCCTGGCCGTCCTGGCGCAGCGCGGTGGTGCTGGCCAGTTCGGTGCCGCGCGCGTAGTCAGCCTCGGTCACCAGCGCGATGCGCTGCGCACGTGTTTCGTCGAACGCGCCGCCGGCGCCATAGGCGCGCGCCACATACAGCAGCGCATCGCCTTCGCGCAGGTTGAGGCGCTCGGGCAGCGTGCCATCCCAGGTGGCGTCGCCCAGCGGCGTCACCGGCAGGTTCACCGTGGCCAGCGGCGTCACCAGGTCGGTGTCGCTGGCGCGATAGACACTCACCTGCAGCCGGTCAATGAAAGCGGTGTAGTTGCTGTAGCTGTGGAAGCGGACCGCCCGGGTGATGCGGCCTGCCTCGAACGGGATCATCGACCCGGCCTGCACGTTGAGCACCGGCTCGGCCAGGGCAGGATCCTCTGTCGCCCACAGCACGCCGCCGCCGGGCAGTTCCAGCGCGCCGCCCACCGGCATCGCGACCGGGCTCGGGCTACTGGTGTAGGCCTCGGGCGTGGTGGCTTGGGTCGGCGCCAGGGGATCGCTCCCGGTCCCGGGCTGCACGATGGTCCGGTCGGGATCGCTGATCGTGTACAGCGGCGCGGGCGCCGGGCACGGCGGCATCTGGCAGTCGGTGACCTGCGGCTGCACCTGCTGGGCACGTAGCGCCGGAGCGATGGTCACGACCACCACCAGCAGCGGGCCGGAGAGACGGCGGCGCTTCATGGCGTGCCCCCCGTGGTCGACGCAGCCGGAACATCGCGACCGGCGGCCGGCAGCACGCGTGGCCCTTGCGGCAGATGGGCGTCCAGCGCGGCCTGTCGCGCCTGCAGGTGCACCGGGTCGACCGCGCTGGCCTGCACGGCTGTCAGCCGGCCCTCGGCCAATGCCTCGCCGAGGGCGCGCAGCAGGGCCGATGCGTCATCGGCCAATGCATCGCCATCGAAGCAGGTCTCCGACAGCGTCGCCTGCCCGTTGGTCAGCCGGACCCGCGCACCGCGCTGCGGGTCGCGCACCACCACGGCATCGCTGTCCGCGCCCGCCGCACGCAGCGCGGCCTGTGCCGCCAGCGCGCGTGCCACCGCAGGCGCTGCGCCGCCGGCATCCAGCACCACGGTGACGTCGGCCGGGGACTGCCGTAGCTGCGCGGCGATCTCCGCCCAAGTGGCTGCATGGGCCGCTTCGGCCTGCCCCGTCGGGTCGAACAAGGCCGGCGACAGGGTGAGTTGGCGCATGGCAGGGTCTTGCTGCGCCGTCCGCTGCGGCACGCGGACGCCGAAGTCGAAGCGCACCGGCAGTCCAGCGGTGATCCGGCGTACGCGCGGGTTGGGCGTGGTGAAGGTGGTGCCCGGCGGCAGCGTGGCGGCATCGACCTTGAGGATGTAGTTGCGCCCGCGCAGCGCGTTGCCCGCATCGATGCCGATCATGTGGAACCGGCCCTGGCCATCGGTGGTGGTCACCAGGCCTTCGACCGACCCGATACGCACGCCGGCGATGCCGCGCTCGCCTGCGCTCTGCACGCCGTTACCGTCCAGATCGTTGAACACCGAGCCCAGGACCAGGCTCTCTTCCTGCCGTGGCTCGCCTTCGATCTCGACCTCGGCGCTGGCCCAGTTGCTGATCTGCACTTCAGCCTCCTCCGGGCCTTCGCGGACCACGCCTTGGCTGACGTGCACGCCAGTCCCCGCGGCCGCGCCGATACGCAGGTAATAGGAGAAGGTCACCGCCTGCCCAGGATCGAAATTGACGCCGCTGATGGTGATCGGCGAGCTGGTCGTCACCCGCGCGTTGGGGCTGGGAAGGTCGGCCGCGGTGGGCGGCGCGGCGGCGGCAACCGGACTGCTGCGGCGCACGGCCTGCGCCTGCGCGGTAGCCTGGCGGGCCGACAGCAAGGTGCCGTCCAGGCGCATCGTGCCTTCGACATAGGTGAAGCCCGCAGGCGGAACGATGATGACTTCGTCGTCCAAATGCTGGGTGCGACCGACGTTTTCGGCCACCGCGGTGTAGCGCACCACGTCGCCCACGCTCACCATGCGCTCGGCAACCGACAGCTGCAGTCGGACGATGAAGTCCGGACTCTCCACGTCGATCGTCACCGCCGCGGTCCCGCAGCGCGGCGTGGGAGTGGATCGATCGCAGACGCGGTAGGTGAAGCGATCGGTGCCGACAAAGCCCCGGTTGGCCGTGTAGGTACAGCCTGACGCATCGCAGCTGACCGTGCCGTGCTGTGCGGGGGTGGCCAGCGACAGCGAGACGGGATCCAGCGGCGCGCCGGTGGTGGTGTCGTTGCCCAGGACATTGATCAGCACCGGCTCGGACGTCGCGCTCTCCACCGCTGCGGCCGATGTCGCCTCGGCGGTGTCGGGATTGAGCGTGATCCGGTTTCCCAGCACGGTGATGGTGACCGTGGCGGTCGCGCAGTTGGTCGGACTGGCCGTCTCGCACACGGTGTACTGGAAGCTGTCGTTGCCGCTGTAATTGGCCTGCGGGGTGTAGACGATGCCGCCCTGCCCGTTGCTGGCCGCCGCACCGAAGCCTGGCCTGGTGACCTGGGTGATGTTCACCGTGCTGGCATTCAGGGCGCCGCCGCCGCGCGTGTCGTTGCCCAGGACGGCGATCAGCTGTCCGGTGTTCTGCGGGGTTTGCGCCGTGTCGTCGACCGCCTGCAGCAGCGCGGGCTGCACCGTCACGGTGGCCGTGGCGGTGTCGCAGTTGGCCGGGTCGGTGACGCTGCAGATCCGATAGGTGATGAGATAGGTGCCCGCCGCCGTTCCGGCCGCTACGTCCAGCAGGCCGTTCGCGTCGATGGACAGCGGCCCTTGCGACACGGGTGCCAGGGTCACGTTGGCGGTGGTTGCCGGCTGGGCATTGAACTGGTCATTGGCCAAGACGTTGATCACGTCCCGAGCCCCCGCCGCGCCATTCACCGGCCCGACGCGGTCGTCGTTGGCGGCCAGCGCTGCGGCCTGCACCACGACGCTGACCTGCGCGGTATCGCAGTTGGCCGGGGTCGCGGTCTCGCACAGGCGGTAAACCAGGGTGTAGCTGCCTGATGCGGTCCCGGCCGTGACGTTCACCGCACCGGTCGCCGGCACCAGCGTAACGCCGGGGCTGGTCGAGGACACCTGGGTCAGCGTGGTCATGGCCAGCGTCGCGGCGGCGCCATTGAGCGTGTCGTTGACCAGCACGTTGGCCACCGCGGCACCGCCGCTGGCGCCGGTGACCGGAGTGCCGGTGTCGTCATTGGCCACGACCGTCGCCGCGCTGACGGTGACCTGCACGGTGGCGGTATCGCAATTGGCCGGCGTTGCGGCCTCGCACAGGGTGTAGCTGGCCGTGTAGGTGCCAGGCGCAGTGCCGGTAGCGATGCCCAATGAGCCATCGGGCGCCAGGGTGATCATCGGGCCACCGCCGGTCTGGGCCAGCACCGCGTTGGCCGGGCTGGCTGCGGCGCCGGCCACCGTGTCGTTGCCCAGCACGTTGCCGGCGGTGGTGCTGCCGGGCGGCACCGTGAAGCTGTCGTCGGCCGCGACCACCGTGACCGGGCTGGCGGTGACCGTCACCGTGACGCTGGCGGTGTCGCAGCGGGCCGGCTGGCTGGCCGCGCACAGGGTGTAGGTGGCCGTATAGGTGCCGGGCGGCGTGCCGGCCGCCACGGCGATGGTGCCATCGGCGCCGAGCGCGATCGTCGGGCCGCCGCCCTGCTGGGTCAGCGTCACGGTGGCCGGCGTCGCGGGCGTGCCATCCAACGTGTCGTTGGTCAGCACGTTACCGGCATTGGGATTGCCCGGCGCGCTGGTGAGCACATCGTCCCCGGCATCGACCACGACCGGCGTCGCACCGACGTTCACGGTCACGGTGGCGGTCGCGCACTCGGTCGGCGAGGCGGTCACGCAGATCCGGTAACGCGCCGTGTAGGTGCTAGCCGCGACGCCCACAGCGACCGCCACCCCGCCGTCGGCGGCGACCAGCAGCGCGGGCCCGCCGTCGAGTTGGCTCAGGCTCACGGTGCCCGCAGTGGCCGTGGCACCGGCGACCGTATCGTTGACCAGCACGTTGCCGGCATTGGCCGTACCGGCGCTGGCACTGAAGGCGTCGTCCACCGCCTCGACCGGTGGCGCGGTCGCATTGACCACCACAGTCACGGTGGTGGTCGCGCAGTTGGTGGGCGCGTCGACCTGGCAGATCTGGTAACTGGCCGGATAGCTGCCCGGCGCGGTGCCAGCCGCGACCGAGACGGTGCCATCAGCGGCCAGGCTCACTGCCGGCGCACCCCCGGTCTGGCCCAGCGTCACGCTGGCGGGCGATGCGGGCACGCCGTTGACCGTGTCATTGACCAGCACGCTGCCGGCATTGGCGGTGCCGGCGGTGGCGGAGAAGCTGTCGGGCACCGCCACGATCACGGCTTCCGCCACGGTCACCGTGACCGTCACACTGGCGGTATCGCAGACGGTGGGCTGCGCGGTGACGCAGATCCTGTAACTGGCGGTGTAGGTCCCGGCGCTGGTCCCGCCAGCGATGGACACCGTCCCGTCGGTCGCGATCGCGATGGCCGGGCCGCCGCCCAGCTGGGTCAGGGTCACCGTGGCGGTGGTGGCCGCCGCGCCATCCACCTGATCGTTGCCCAGGACATTGCCGATGGCCGGACTGCCCGCCGACCCGCCGAAACTGTCGTCCAGCGCGCCGATGGCCGCAGCCGTCGCATTGACGGTCACCGTGACCGTGGCGGTGTCGCAGTTGGATGGGCTGGCGGTTTCGCACAACCGGTAGGTGGCCGTATACGATCCGGCCGCCGTGCCCGCCGCGACCGAGACCGTCCCGTCGCTGGCGATCAACACCACCGGGCTGCCGCCAAGCTGGGTCAGCGTGACGGTCGCCGGCGTCGCGGGCACGCCTCCCAGCGTGTCGTTGAGCAGTACGTTGCCGGCATCCGGCGCGCCTGGCGTGGCAGCGAACGCGTCGTCCTGGGCCAGGACCGGGTTCGCCGCCGCCGTCACGGTCACGGTCACCGTCGCGGTGGCGCAGCTGGTTGGACTGGCGACGGCGCAGATCTGGTAGGTCGCCGTGTAGCTGCCTGGCGCGGTCCCGGTGGCCACGGCCACCGTGCCGTCGGCCGCGATGGTCAGCGTTGGTCCGCCGCTGCTCTGGGTGAAGCTGACGTTGGTCGGCGTGGCCGCCACGCCACCGACCGAATCATTGCCCAGCACGCTGACGGCGCTGGTGCCGCCTGCGGCGAGGGAGAAACCATCGTCCACCGCCACGATGGCCGGGGCGACATCGTTGACCGTGACGGCCACCGTCGCGGTGTCGCAGTTGCCCGGATCGCCCGCCTCGCAGATCCGGTAAGTGGCGGTGTAGCTACCCGCTGGCGTGGCCGGTGCCAGGGTGACCGTGCCATCGGCCGCGATGCTGATTGCCGGTGTGCCGCCGGTCTGGGTGAGGTCGACGCTGGACGCCGAAGCCACCGCGCCGTCCACGGCGTCATTGACCAGCACGTTGCCGACCGTGGTCGCGCCAGTGGTGACCACGTAGCTGTCATCCACCGCATCCACGGCCACCGCCGGGATCGCGGTGACCGACACGGTGACGCTGGCGGTATCGCAGTCGCCTGGTGCCGCAATGCTGCAGAGCTGATAACTGGCCGAGTAGGTGCCTGTGACCGTGCCACCGGCCACCGAGACGGTGCCATCGGCGGCGATGAGCAGTTCCGGCGATCCGGCCTGCTGGACCACCGTGGCATTGGCCGGGGTGGCCGGCGCGCCGGCCACGGTGTCGTTGCCCAGCACGTTGCCCACGTTGGCCGTGCCCGCCGACGCGCTGAAGCTGTCGTCCACCGCATCGATCGGCACAACGGCAGCGGTCACGGTGACGGTCACCGTGGCGGTGCCGCAGACGCTGGCGTCGGACAGCAGGCAGATCCGGTAGGTCGCTGTATAGCTGCCCGGCGCGGTTCCGGCAGCGACGCCGACCACGCCGCTGCTGTCGATGGTGAGCTGCGGGCTGCCGCTCAGCTGGCTGACGCTGACCTCGGTCGTGGTCGCCAGTGCGCCGTCAACCGTATCGTTACCCAGCACGTTGCCGACGCTGGCGTTGCCGGCCACGCTTGAGAAGGTGTCGTCCACGGCCAGGACAACACTGGCGCTGCTGACGACCACGCTGACGCTGGCCGTGTCGCAGTTCGACGGCACGGCGGTCTCGCACAGCTGGTAGGTGGCGGTGTACGTCCCCGCCGCCGCCCCGGTCGTGACCGAGACCGTTCCGTCTGGGGCGATCAGCACGGCGGGCCCACTGCCGAGCTGGGTGACCGTGGCCGTCCCGGTGGTCGCCGGCGCGCCGCCAAGCGTGTCGTTGTCCAGCACATTGCCGGCATTGGCCGTGCCGGCGGCCGCAGCAAAGGCATCATCAGCCGCGACGATGGCCGCGGCCGCGGTGACCTGCACACTTGCCGTGTCGCAATGGCCCGGATCACTGACCAGGCAGATCCGGTAGCTAGCGGTGTAGGTCCCGCCAGCGGCGTTGGACAGCGCCAGCGCGCCGTCGCTGCCGATCACCAGATCCGGGCTTCCTGCCAGTTGGGTAACGCTGACCGTGGCTGCGCTGGCCGCCACGCCATCGACGGTGTCGTTGTCCAGCACATTGCCGATGCTCGCGGTCCCCGCCGCCACGTAGTAGCTGTCGCTCACCGCGTCGACCACCGCTGCGACTGTCGTCAGCGTCACGCTGACCTGCGCGGTGTCGCAGTTGCTGGGATCGTCGATATCGCAGATGCGATAGGTCGCGGTGTAGATTCCCGCGGGCGCGCCGCTAGCCACGCTCACACTGCCGTTGGCGGCAATGGAGAGCACCGGCGCGCCGGTGGTCTGCACCAGGCTGACCGTGGCCGTTGTGGCGACCGCGCCGCCGACGCTGTCGTTGTCCAGTACGTTGCCAACCGTGCCAGTGATGGCGCTGGAATAGCTATCGTCATTGGCGACGATGGCTACCGTGGCGCTCACGTTGACCGTGATCGTGGCGGTGTCGCAGTTGGTCGGCACCGCGGTCTCGCACAGCTGGTAGCTAGCCGTGTAGCTGCCTGCAGCCGTGCCGGCCGCCACGGTGACCGTGCCGTCGGCGGCGATGACGATCGCCGGGGTGCCGCCCAGCTGGGTCAGGGCTACGATGCCGGGTGTCGCCGGTGTGCCACCCAGGGTGTCGTTGTCCAGCACGTTGCCGGCCATCGACCCCGCGCTGGCAGAGAACACGTCATGGACGGCGTCGACCACCAGCACGGGTGCCGGCACGTTGACCGTCACCGTCGCGCTGTCGCAGTCGCCGGGCGAGGCGATATCGCAGATCCGGTAGGTCGCGGTGTAGTTCCCGGCGGCCGTGCCCGCGGCGACGCTGACCGTGCCGGTGCCCGGATTGATCGTCAGCACCGGGCCACCGTTGATCTGGCTCAGGGTGACGTTGAGCGAGGTGGCCTGGCTTCCACCCACCTCGTCGTTGGACAGGACGCTGCCGGCGCTGGCCGCACCTGCGGCAATGTGGAAGCTGTCATCCACCGCGTCGATCGGCGCGACCGTCGCCACGACGGTGACGGTCACCGCAGCGGTATCGCAGTTGGCGGGATACGCCAGCTCGCACAGCTGATAACTGGCGGTATAGGTGCCGGCTGTCATACCGGCCGCCACGGTGACTACGCCATTGGCGCCAATGCTCAGCGCCGGCCCGCCCGTAGTCTGGCTCACGCTGACCGTCGCAGTGGTCGCCGCGGCACCATCGACGGTGTCGTTGCCCAGCACGTTGCCCGCACTGCTCCCCGCCGTGGCGGAGAACGCATCGTCCACCGCGTCCACCACCGCCGGTGCCGCCGTCACCGTGACCGTCACAGTCGCCGTGTCGCAGCTGGTCGGCGCGGCCTGCGCGCACAGACTGTAGCTGGCAACGTAAGTGCCGGGCGACGTCCCCGGCGCCACGCTGACGGTGCCGTCCGCGGAAAGGGTGATCGCCGGTTGCCCGCCGGTCTGGCTCAGCGAGGCGTTACCCGTTGTCGCGGTGGCGCCGCCGACGGTGTCGTTGTCCAGCACGCTGCCGCTGGCACTGCCTCCCGCGACGACGGCATACGCATCGTCCACGGCATCGACCGCCGGCGGTGCGGTGTTGACGGTCACCGTGACCGTCGCGGTGTCGCAACTGGTCGGGGAGGCCTGCGCGCACAGCTGGTAGGTCGCCGTGTAGGTGCCGGCCGCGGTGCCGGCAGCCACGCCGATGGTGCCGTCGGCCGCGATGGCGATCGCCGGCCCGCCACCAGTCTGGGTGAGCGTCGCATTGGCCGTCGTCGCGCCGACGCCATCGACGCTGTCGTTGCCCAGCACGTTGCCGGCGCTGGCGTTGCCGGCCAGGCTGGAGACCGCATCGTCCACCGCATGCACGGTGACCGGCGGCGCGCTGACGGTCACCGTGACCGTAGCGGGATCGCAGTTGGCGGGCACCGCCGCCTCGCACAGCTGATACGTCGCGGTGTATGTGCCCGATGCGGTGCCTGCGGCGATGCCAACCGTGCCA
Organism: Pseudoxanthomonas sp. JBR18; assembly: GCF_028198165.1. Taxonomy (NCBI): domain Bacteria; kingdom Pseudomonadati; phylum Pseudomonadota; class Gammaproteobacteria; order Lysobacterales; family Lysobacteraceae; genus Pseudoxanthomonas; species Pseudoxanthomonas sp. JBR18. The sequence continues at coordinate 2,050,317 of NZ_CP116339.1, read as the reverse complement.
TTGGGGGCGATGGTGATCGCCGACCCGCCGCTGGTCTGGGTGAGCACCGCGTTGGAAGCCGTGGGGGTGGCGCCGGCCAGGCTGTCATTCACCAGCACGTTGCCGACGCTCGCGTTGCCGGCCAGGCCGGTGAACGCGTCATCGACCGCGTCCAATGCGGAAGGCGACGCCGCGACGGTCACCACCGCCTGCGCGCTGGCGCAGTTGGAGGGGTTGAGCACCTCGCAGATCGCGTAGCTCACTGTGTAGGTGCCCGGCATGGCGCCGGCGGCGACGTCCAGCGTGCCATCGGCGTTGATGCTGACCGGGCCGTTGGGCGTGGAGGTCAGCGTCACCGCGCCGGGCGTCAGCGCCGCGCCATCGGCGGTGTCGTTGTCCAGGACGTTGCTCACCGCCGTCGCACCGGTGGCCGCATCCACCGGACCGGCGGCGTCATCGTTGGCGACCAGCACGGCGGCGGTGACGGTCACCACCACGTCGGCGTCGTCGCAGTTGGTCGGCGCGCCTGCCTCGCAGAGGCGATACAGCACGCTGTAGCTGCCCGCCGCGGTGCCGGCGGCGACAGTGACCGCACCCGTGGCCGGGTCGAGGACCACGTTCGGATTCGAGCCGCCCTGCACGGTCAGCACGACGCTGGACGCCTGAGCCGGCACACCGCCGAGCGTGTCATTGGCCAGTACGTTGGCGACCGCGGTTCCGCCCGCCGCGCCGCCGACCGTACCGCCGTCATCGACCGCGTCGATCGTCGGTGCGGTCGCGGCGACCGTGACCACGACCGTGGCGCTGGCGCAGTTGCTGGGATTGAGGACTTCACACAGCTGGTAGCTCAGCGTGTACGTGTTGGCCGCGGCACCGGGCGCCACATCAACGCTGCCGTCGGCATTGATGGTGACCGGGCCGACCGGGGTGGACGTCAACGTGACCTCGGCGGCGTTGACCGCCGCCCCGCCCAGGGTGTCGTTGCCCAGCACGTTGATGACCGCCGTCGCCCCGCTGGCCGCGTCGACCGGACCGGCGGTGTCATTGTTCGCCACCAGGGTCGCGGCCGCCACGACGATGGTGGCCGAGGCGATGTCGCAGTTGGATGGGTCGCTGGTCTGGCAGATCTGGTAGACCAGCGGATAGCTGCCTGCCGCAGCGCCTGCCGCGACCGACACCACGCCGGTCGCCGTGTCCAGGGTGATGCTGGGCATGGACGGGGGCGTCTGCAGGCTGAGCGTGACCGTGCCGGGACTGACCGACGCACCGGCCAGGGTGTCGTTGGTGAGCACGTTGCCGGCGTTCGCGCTGCCGGCGCGCCCCTGCACCGGGCCGAGGCTGTCATCGTTGGCAACGATGCTGTCCGGAGTCACCGGCACGGCCGGCGAGGTGGACGTGTTGTTGCCCGGGTCGGGGTCGGTGATGGTGGGCGGCAGGCTGAGGCTGGCCGTGTTGGCCCCGATGGTCGCCGGCGTCGTGGTCGGGGCCGTGGCGTTGACCACCACGGTGACGGTGTCGGCCGGCCCGACATCCAACTGCAGGGACACGCTGCCGCTCCCACTGGGGGCACCACAGGCCGATGCCACGCTACCGGCGGCGCAGGTCCAGGTGACGTTCTGCAGCTGCGCAGGGACCGCATCGCTCAAGGTCACGCCCGGCGCGCGCGACGGCCCGAGGTTGGACACCGCGATCTGGTAGCGGACGCCCCCCCCCACGGCGACCGGCGTGGCACTCAGCAGGGTCTTGCTCAGCGACAGGTCGGCCTGCAGCGCCAACGCATTCTGGTCGGTGGCGCTGTTGTTGCTGGTATTCGGGTCGGTGGTGTCCGCCGGCAGGGTCAGGCTGGCGGTGTTGGACAGCGTGGTCGGATAGGTCTGCGCGGCTGCGATGGCCGGCATCAGCAGCAGAACTGTCAGCCACAGCATGCAGCCCGCGCGCCGCCGGGCGATCGCGTTCGGGCGCGCTGGCTGCGGTTGGAAAGGCCGGCGCATCGTCGCCTTGCGCCTCAGTAACCCGCCGCGTCAGCGCTGTAGCTGACGGGGACGTTGATGACGGCCTGGGCACCGGCGGGCAGGTTCACGCTGATGGCGATCACCGTGCCCCCCGCGCTGCCGCCCGAGGCCGGGCAGCTGCCGCCGCCGGTCGAGGCGCAGGCCCAGGGGCCGGACAGCGCCGCACCGGTCGGCAGCGTGTCGTTGACCACGGCCCCGGTGACGTCGGCTGGTCCAGCGTTGCTCACCGTGATCACATAGGTGCCGCCGCCGCCCGGCGTGTAGCTGCTGCTGGCATCGCTCTTGGTCACACTCAGGTCGGCCAGCCGCGCACTGTTGGTGATCCGGCACACGACGGTGGTCGGCACGTTGCTCAGGGCCGGTGCGACGTACTCGAAGCTGGTGCCCGCGCCGCTGGCGACGCTGTTGTTGTCCTGGTCGGCACATGACCAGGTGGTGGTGTAGCGGCTCAAGATGGTGCCATTGGCGGCCGCCTCGGCCAGTGCGTAGGTGCTCTGCGGCGTGGTCACGAACGGCGTGGTCGTTCCCCCGTTGCCAACGTTGCTCGCAGACGCGACCACGCTGCCGCCGGTGCTGATGTTGAGGTCGAAGCGCCCGGCATCGTTGGTCGGCGCCAGTACCTTCTGCAGGCTGAGCACCACGGCGCAGGAGCGGGCGATGCCCTCGACGGTGAACACGGCCTCGCCGATCCGGATGCCCAGCAGCGCCAGCAGGTTGTCGACCAGTCCACCCAGGACCGTGTTGAGGATCGGCGTGAGCAGGGAGACGACCTGGGTGGAGAGCGTGCTGGTGGTCAAGCTGACGACCTGACCCACCAGCGTGGTGACGGCCGAGGGCGTGGTGATCGGCGAGCCCAACAACGTGGCCGAGACTGCGCCGGCCGTCGTGGTGAGGGTCAGGTTCTGCAGCAGGCTGGTGATCAGGGATCCAGCGCTGACCGTGCCCGCGCTGGCAGTGCGCGTCTGCGGAAACGGCGCCGAAACGGTGAACGACTGCATGCCGGGCGATCCGGTGGCCGCCGCCTTTGCCTGCACGGCAAGCGGCACCTGTGCGGTCACCAGCCCCAGTCCCAATACGCTGGTCTGAAACCGTAGGTTGAGGGTGGTCAGGGTGGTCGGTGTCACCACCGCGCTGGTGATCACCTGGCTGCGGTTGAAGAACGTCGCATCCGGGATGCTGCCGATGTACAGGTTCACCAGGCCAGGGCGCCCGGTGAAGCTCACCGTATTGGCCAGCCCATCGACGGCGGTGATGGTGCCCTCGGCCCGCGCGATGTCGGCATAGGCCTGCACGGTCAGCACGCTGGCCGAGAGTTGGGTGTTGCTGACCCCCAGCCCGTTGATGGCCATGCGTAGCGATGCAAGATCGAAGTTGCTGATCGCCTGCGCGTTGAGCTTGATCCGGATGGCGCCGGTGTGGAACGCGCTTCCCGCGCCACCGCAGACGTACGTCGGCGGCTCGACCACCTGAGCCCACAGCTGCAGCGCCGTGACTCCCGACAGACCCAGCGCCGCGGTGTCTACCGTGATCGGTTGCGGCGTGGTGGCCACGTTGGAGAAGTTGTAGAGCTGGACGCTGCCTGTCACGACATCCAGCAGATCCAGATCGATATCCGCCAGCGATCCCTGCGGCAGGCTGACCTGCAAGAGGTTCGACAGGCGGACGGTGCCCGAGAGCCCACTGAGTGCCGGCGAGAGCGCGTTGAGCGCACTGACTGCCGCGGTGTTGCCATCGGCCTGGGCCACCTGCACCAGCGCGAGCCGCAGCTGGGCCAAGGTCAACTGGCTATTGAGGATCTGGCTGGTGTCGCTCAGCCCCAGGTTGGCGCCAAGCTGGGTGATCAGTGCATTGAGATTGACATCCGACTGCGCCAGCGCGTTCCAGTCCAGGACGCTGGCATTGACCGTGGTACCGGGCAGCAGCAGGCGGAACAGGAGATTCAGCAGCGGTCCCTGCGTACTGTCTACGCTCACCAGCCGCGGGCCAGCCGACACGCAGGCGCCGGCGGTACAACCGGTCTGCGCCTGGGCGGATGCGAAAGGCCAGCATGCGACGAGCAGGACCGCCAATGCGAAGGCGCGCATCGACACGCCCAGCCCCCGGCCGTGATTTTGGGATGTCTTCACCGGCTTCCCCATCCTTGCGCTGAATCCGATACCCGGGTCCTAATCGATGCCTGCGTGGCAGGCGCGGGATGCGGCCCGGCATCAACGCGAATGTGCGCGGACGTCTGCAATATTGTTCAAGCCGCCCCCACGAATGAAATGAAAGGTCAGGCATGACGCCGCGCGTCGGTGACTGCGCGGCGCCCTCTTTTTTTTTGATAATTCAAATCGGGCGTTTGTCCAAATCAGCGAGCGCCCGGAGGGCGTCAGTTTCACTAACACGCCGGGTAATCCAGCTTTCTGATGACTTGGAAACTTGCCTGTGTTAGTAAAACCCGACACGCGCCGCCACAGCTCGCGCCGCAGGCAACATCACCCAAGGGAGTTCACACATGCACGTCATGGCAGATCGCATCCGGCAGGCACGCAGGCTCAGGAGTCTCTCGCAGACACAACTGGCACAGACCGTCGGCGTCCAGCGCAGCGCGGTCGCACAGTGGGAGCGGGCTGGCGGGACGCACCCCAGCGTCGAGCATCTGGCGCAGATCGCAGTCACCACGCAAGTGCTGTTCGAGTGGCTGGCCACCGGGCGCGGCCAGATCAGCGCGGAAGCCAGTGCGCCCACCGAGCACAGCGAGCTACTCGCTAACATGGCGGAGAACGTCGCAAGAGACGAGGTCGAGAGCAATGTCCTGCAACTGATGCGCAAGTTGTCGCCGCGTCGGCGCTCAGCCGCCTATCAGCTGCTACGCGCCATGGTCGGTTGAAGAACAACCCGATCAAGCATTAAGTCTCCGGCATTTTTGTTTTGTAACCGGTTACAGCAGGCGCCCCGAAGAATTCATATTCGCGCATTATGTCTCTCACTCGCGTTGCTTCGATGCGGCGTTTGGACAAGAAAAAACCCGCCGGCGGCGGGTTTTCTTTCTTAATTGACATTTGCTGACAGACTGGCTCGACCTTCACACCGCGGCATCCTTGAACAGGGTTTCGGGATATTCCGGCTTCTGCTCCCGTGCCAGCAGGCGCTCCAGCGCGTCGCGCGGAGTGATGTCGCCGTGCAGCACGTCGCTGACCGCCTCGGAGATCGACAGGTCGATCCCGTGCTTGCGCGCCTGCCGCATGACCTCGTCGGCGGTCTGCACCGACTCGACCACCTGCCCGATCTCCTTGACCGCCTCGGCGATGGACTGGCCACGGCCCAGGGCCAGGCCCAGCCGGCGATTGCGCGACAGGTCGCCGGTGCAGGTCAGCACCAGGTCGCCCAGGCCCGCCAGGCCCATGAGCGTTTCCGGGCGCGCCCCGATGGCCGCGGACAGTCGCAGCATCTCGTTGAGCCCGCGGGTGATCAGGCCGGCACGGGCGTTCAGCCCCAGGCCCATGCCATCGGCCACGCCGGTGGCCACGGCCAGCACGTTCTTCATCGCCCCGCCCAGTTCGGCACCGATCATGTCGTTGCCGGTGTAGGCGCGGAAGGCCGGACCATGCAAGACGTCGGCGACCTGCTGGCTGAAGACCTCGTCGGCGCCGTGAATGGTCAACGCGGTGGGCAGGCCCTGCGCGACTTCCTTGGCGAACGAGGGCCCGGTGACCACGGCCAACGGCACCTCGGGCCCGAGCACGTCCTCGGCCACTTCGTGCAGGAAGCGGCTGGACCCGGGCTCGAACCCCTTGGTCGCCCAGCTCACGCCCACGCCGTCGGGGCGCAACGGCGCCAGCAGGCGTAGGGTTTCGGTAAAGGCGTGGGACGGCACGACAACCAGGATCAGGTCGGCGTCGGCCATGGCGACCGCCAGCTCGGTGGTGGCGCGCAACGTCTCCGGCAAGGCGATGCCCGGCAGGTAACGCGGATTCTCGTGCGAGGTGTCGATGGCCTGCGCCACGCCCGGATCTCGCCCCCACAGCACGGCCTGGTGGCCGTGCCGGGCGATCAATGCAGCCAGTGCGGTACCCCAGGAACCGGCACCGAGCACTGCAACCTTCAAACTTGTCATCTCATCCCCTGGCATTGAACAGGGGACCAAGTGTTACCACAGCCCGCATCAAGATCAGGCATTGCCGACCGGCGGATCGTTCTCGAGCGTGCCGGTGGCGCCCTGCTGCTGGCGCTGGCGCAGCGTTTCGGCGTACAGGCCGTCGAAGTTGATCGGCTGCAGGAAGAACGGCGGGAAGCCACCGGCCTGGATCAGGTCGCTCAGCAGCTGACGCACGTAGGGGAACAGGATGCTCGGGCACTGGGTGCCCAGCAGCGCGTCGATGGTCTGCGCATCGAAACCGGCCAGGCCGAACACGCCGGCCTGCTGCACTTCGGCCACGTAGGCGGTCTTATCGCCGGCCTTGCAGGTCAGGGTCACGCCCAGGACCACTTCAAAGGCGTTCTCGCCCAGACGCTGGACGCGCTGGTTGAGGTTGAGGTTGAGCTCCGGAGAGATGTTCTCCGAGTAGATCCCCGGGGCGCCAGGCACCTCGAAAGACACGTCCTTGACGTAGATCTTTTCGACGGTGAAGTTCGGGCCGGTGGCCTGGTTGGCGGCCTCGGCGGCGCCGTTGGTGGTCTCGTCGGACATCATGTACTCCGGAAAGTGCGGTTGCAGTGATGGGTGGAAAACCCGGGATTATCGCATGGGGTGGCGGCGCGACCGGCCGGGTTCAAGCCCCGCCGACGTCGGCACGCCTGTTCAGGCGAAGGGGATCAGGCGCGGCCCTTGACCAGCGGCAGGTCGGCGCTCTGCCACGACGCCACGCCGCCCTCCAGCACGTAGACCTTGGTGAACCCGGCCTTCTTGAGCTGGGCGGCGGCCGTGGAGGAGGACTGCCCATTGCGGCAGACCAGCACCACCGGACGCTCTCCGGCACCGGCCAGCAGCTTGTGTTTGGGGTCGAACTTGCCGGACAGGTTCTTGCTGCCGGGGATGTGGCCCTTCTCGAAGTCACCGCTGGCCGACAGGTCCACGACCAGCGCGTTCTCGGCGTTCATCAGCCCGGTCAGCTGGGCCGGACGCAGGCCGGCATAGCCCCGGAACAGGCGCATGATCTCGGTGACGATGATGGCGATGGTCAGGCCCACCAGGGCCATGGACAGCATCGCGTTGTCGGCCGCGAAGGCCTTGAGTTGATCGAAGTTCACGACAGGATGAAGGATGCAGGGCGCTAAAAGACCGGCGATTGTCGCACACGCCGCCCCGCCGCAGGCACTGGCGCCAGTTCCCTCGACGCCGGGGTGTCCCCTGTGGACACCGGCACTAGCGCCCTTTCCATAGATCCGGCAAGCCGTCCTGCAGCCACCACTGCTCGTCCTGGTCGTCCCAACGCCAGCGCTCGCGCAGCCGCACGGTGCGTTCGGTCATGGTGTTGCGGTTGACCATGCGCGCGTCGATGAGCCGCACCACCGTGCCGTCGGGTTCGCTCATGCTGCCCACTTCGCTGTAACCGCTGATCTCGATCTGCTCGTAGCGCGAGAGCTCCAGCGCGCTGAGCATGCGCTCCTGGCGCACCTTTGGGTCCACCACGCTCCAGGCCTGTTCGAACTCGCCCCAGCGCATGGCCTTGGTGAACAGCATCTGGGTCTCGGTCAGCTGACGCTGCTTGGCGCGCTTGCCCACGGCCTGCGCCGGCAGCGCCGACCCGACCAAGACCAGCGCGATGAGCGCCATCCACAGAATTCTCGCCACGTGCGACTTCCCCGACAGAACCGGCTGCATCCTAACCCTTGGACAGCGCTACGTATCGTCCGGACAGTTCGGCGGCCACGCCCCCTTCGGGCAAGCAAATCCTGGCCTGCAGCGAGGCGCGGGCCTTGCCGCGTCGGGCGAAGACCGACACCACCTCGTCCCAGTCGGCCTCGGGCGCCAGCCAGGCCTGCGCATGCAGGTCGTGCAGCAGCGGCGCGCGGTAGCGCACGCTGCTGTCAGCGACATAGACCTCCGCGTCCAGCCCCGCCTGGCGGAGCCTGAGTGTCATCAGCGCCCAGCCGGCCAGGGTCATCAAGGCGGTGAGGCTGCCGCCGAACGCGCTGCCCTTGTCGTTGACGTTGGCCGACAACGGCGCCGAGGCATGCAGGCAGGTGCCATCGAAACGGTCAAGGCTCACCGCCATCGCCGCCACCGGAGGCATGGATGCGCACAGCGCGCGCAGCGGATCGAGCAGGGGTTGGGCATCCATCGCAGGTACTCTTGCCGGTCATGGGTCCACGTCAAGCGCGCGCATGGTACGTCATCTCGCTCCGGCCCCAGGGCGGACACGCGGGCCTGCGCCACGCGGCGGCCAGGGCGGGCGCGGGCGTGCTGGCGCTGTCCCCCTGGACCCTGACGCCACGCGCCGACGCGCCTACCTGTGACGCACTGCGCGCCGCACTGCAGGCACCGGCCGTGGTGTTCACCAGTCCTGCCGCCGTGCACTTTGCCCATGCCCTGCTTCCGCTGCGATCCGGCGCGGGCCAGGCCTGGATCGGGACCGGCGCGGGTACCCGCCAGGCGCTGCGCCGCGCGGGCATCGACGGCGCGCTGGCGCCAGCGCGCATGGATAGCGAAGGCCTGCTGGAACTGGAGGCACTGCAGGCCTCCCCGGTCGGCCTGGTCACCGCGCCAGGCGGGCGCGGCGTCCTTGCAGGCGCCCTGGCCGCACGCGGCACGCAGGTGCTCCGTGCGGACGTCTATGCCCGCACGCCGATCCCCCTGTCGCCGCAGGCCGTGAACAAGCTCCAGGCCCTCGACCAACCGACATTCCTGGCCCTCAGCAGCGGCGAAGCCCTGGGACAGGTGCTGGACCGGCTTCCCTCGGACGCGGCCGCCGCCCTGCGCGGCGCGACCGCCATCGCCGCCAGCGCCCGCCTGGCCGACCTGGCAGGACAGGCGGGTTTCAGGACGGTGGTGCAGGCCGAGGGACCGCGGCCAGGCCAGCTGGTGGAGGCAGCGCACGCCGTGTTCTCACGCCGCTTCCGTTAGCATGCGGGCCCGCCGTGGCGGCCCCTCACCTCCCAGGAGCTCCCCTTGAACGACACCCTGACCGACAGCGAGCAGCTTCCGCGTCCGCGCCGCCGTCCGTGGGGCTGGGTGTTCGGGCTTCTTGTCCTGGTGGCATTGGCGGCAGCGGGCTGGTACGGCTGGCAGCGCTGGCAAGCCTGGCGCACTCAGCAACAGGACGCGGCGCGCGAGCAGATCAGTGCATTGGAAGAGCGCCTGGACACCCTGCGCCAGGACCAGCGCGCCCAGGGCGAGCGTCTCCAGGATGCGGCCGCCACCAACCGCGTGCTGCGCGACGAGGTGCTGGGCCTGAGTCAGCGCGGCGCGCTGCTGGAAGACAGCGTGGCCAAGCTGGCCGATTCCACCCGCCAGGGCGCGGCCGCCCTGCGCCTGGACCAGACCGAACTGGAACTGCACCTGGCGGCCCAGCGCCTGAGCATCGCCGGCGATGTCGCCGGCGCGCGGGAGGCCTACGCGCTGGCCGCCGACACCCTGGAGGGCGTGGACGATCCCCGTCTGCTCAACGTCAAGCAGGCCCTGGAGCAGGAGCGCGCCGCGGTGCTGCGTCTGGGCGCCGGGCCGCATGCCCAGGTCGAAGCCCGTTTGAGCCGGGCCTCCGAAGCCCTGGCCAAGCTGCCGCAGAAGGTGGTCGATGATCCGGCCACGCGCCCGGCCTGGCAGCGCATCCTGGCGCCGGTCATCGACGTGCGGCCCAGCGGCAGCCGCGTGGCAGTCGCCCCGGCCCAGCGCGCGGCCTTCGAAAACGCCCTGCAACTGGAGCTGACCCTGGCCCGGGCCGCGCTCGAGCGCAACGACCGGCCGGCCTTTCAGGCCTCGGTCCAGCGCGCGGCCAGCTGGTTGCCGCGCCTGTGGCCTAACTCGCCACAGGCCGATGCGCTGGAGAAGGAATTCTCCCAGATCGCCGCGCTGCCACTGCAGCCTGCGCTGCCTGAGCTGGGCAGCACGCTGACCCAGCTGCAGGCCTTCCGTGGCAAGCCCGCCGCGCCACCGCTGCCCGCCGCCCCGGCGGCCGACCCCGCGCCCTCCACCGGTGAGGACACCACGCCATGAAGACCCTGCGCCTTGCCATCGTTCTGCTGGTCCTGGTGGCCATCGGCGTCATCGGCGCCCAGTGGCTCGCGCGCGAGGACATTCGCGACTGGGGCGAAGTCTTCGTGCGGGTCGGCGGTTACGACATCACCGCCACGGTGCCGGGCGCCATCCTGGCCCTGGTCGCCGCCGCCCTGCTGCTGTGGATCGTCTGGTCGCTGCTGGCCTTGCCGTTCCGGACCTGGGGGCGACACCGGCGCAAGCGCGCGCGGGCCCAATTGATCGAAGGACTCGAAGCACTGCACCACGGCCACTGGCAGCGCGCCGAAAAATCCCTGGACCGCGCCGCGCAGGATGCCGAAGTCGGTGCGATCGCCCGCGCCGGCGCCGTGCGCGGCGCCCAGGCGCGCGAGGACCCTGCCGCGACCGAGCGCCATCTGCAGGCGCTGGCCGAACGCAACCCGACCAGCCACGCCCTGCTGGTCGCCGAAGATGCCCTGCGCGGCGCGCAGCCCGCGCAGGCGCTGGTCGCGCTGGATGCACCCGCAGCCCAGCCGCTGCCTCCGCGCGGCCTTTACCTGCGGGCCCAGGCCCTGTCCGAGATCGGACGCGCCGGCGATGCCTGGGGCCTGCTCGGCCCGCTGCGCCAGCAGCGCGCCCTGGCCCCGGAAGCACAGGCCCGGTTCGAACGCGACCTGGCGGCCCGCACTCTGGAACAGGCCGGCGATGCCAACGTCCTGGCCGAGCGCTGGGAAGCCCTGCCCAAGCCGCTGCGGGTGGAGCCGGCGGTGGTCGCCGCCTATGCCGCGCGGGCCGCCGTCCTGCACTGGGACGATGCGGCGACCCATGCGCTGGAACACGCGCTGGACAGCCGCTGGGACGAAGGGCTGATCGCCCTGTACGGCAAGCTCCCGGTCGGCAAGCTCGATTCTCGCCGGGCCAGCGCCCAGCGCTGGATACAAACGCATTCCGACAGCCCGGCCCTGCTGCTCACCCTGGCGCGGCTCGCCCGGCAGCAGGGTCAGTGGCCGCAGGCGCAGGACTTCCTGCACCGCGCCTTGGCCCAGGGCGCCGGTGCCGACGCATGGGAGGAACTCGGCGATGGCTACGCTGCCGATGGGCAGGATCTGCTGGCCCGGCGCAGCTACGCCAACGCCCTGGCCGCCAGCCGCGGTGAGGTCGCCACCGCGCTGCCCGAACGCGACCTGCGCCAGCAGATCCATGACCACGCCGTGGGCGAGGAACGCGACGAACACGGCATGCCGCGCCTGCGCAACTGATCACGCCGTGTTGCGTCGGCCGGGCCCGCTCGGCGGCGTGCGGGCGATCGACGCTGATTCGGTCAACAACCGCCAGGACACTCAGGCCAGGGCGTATGCGCGTCGTGCGAGGAACAGGCTGGCGGCGGCAGCGCCCAGCGCGGCAAAGCCAGCCACCAGGTAGATCGCCCCGTAGCTCCAGACCACGGCGAGCGCACCGGCCGCAGGGCCGGTGATGGCCAGTGCCAGGTCCAGGAACAGCGAGTAGATGCCCAGCGCGGTGCCGCGGTTGCTGTCACTGACCCGCTTCACCGCCTCCATGCCCAGGGCGGGAAACACCAGGGCGAAGCCGGCGCCGGTGATCCCGGCTCCGCATGCTGCCCATAACGGGCTCGGCGCCAGCCAGATGCACACCAGTCCCAGGGCTTCAACCCCCAGCGACACCACCGCCACGCGGTAGCCGCCATGCCGGTTGATCGCGTTGGGCAGGATGAGCCGGGTGGTCACGAAAGCGACGCCGAGCAGGGTGACGGCCAGGGCCGCGTGCGGCCAGCCGTGATCGGCGTAGTACAGCGCGATGAAGGCGGTGATCGCGCCGAAACCCACCGACCCCAGGCCCAGGCAGAGTCCGAAGGGCAGCATCCGGCGCAGCACCTGGCGCGCCGGGATGCGCTCGCCATGGATGGGCGGCACGCCCCGCCGGACCGCCACACCGACCAGTGCGACCAACGTCATCAGCAGGGTCGCGACGCCCAGGGATGCCAGCCCGAAGCGCGCCGCCAGGAACACGCCGACCGGAGCGGAGACGGCCAACGCCCCATAGGTGGTCACGCCATTCCAGGAGATGACCCGGCCGGTATGCAGGCCTCCCACCGCGCCGATGCCCCACAGGATGGTCGCGGTGGTGACCAGGCTTTCCCCGCAGCCCAGCAGCAGGCGGCCGACGAACAGGATCGACAGGCTTGCCAGCGGCCACGCGCCGGCCAGTGCCGCGCCCAGCGTGCAGGCACCGGACAACGCACAGGCCAACAGGCCGACCAGCAGCGAGACCTTGGGCCCGCGGTGGTCGCAGAGACGCCCCGCCATCGTGCGGCTGAGCAGGGTGGCCACGTACTGCAGGCTAACCGCTAGGCCGGCCAGCACCGTGCCGTAGCCGAGCGCACCGTGGACGAAGCCGGGGACCACGGCCAACGGCAGTCCGACACAGCAATAGCCAACGAAGTTGAACACCACGATGCCCAGCACGCGGCGCATGACGGGGACAGGCGTCGGGTTCGACGCTGGGCGGGAAGAGGACGCGTCGTTCAATGACGGAAGACAGCGCGCGGGTGCGGGCGCGGCTGAGGTGACCAGGGGGCGGCCCATGATGCGCCAGTGCGTCGGCGATGGCGCCCCGGCGTTGCCGAGATCCCCTCACCGCGCCGGGCCACGGGCCCCCGGCCGGGATCAGCGCTCGACGATGGCCACCACGCCCATGCCACCGGCCGTGCAGATCGACACCAGCGCGCGGCCACCGCCGCGCTGGGCCAGTTCCTTGGCCACCGTGGCGATAATGCGCCCGCCGGTGGCGGCGAACGGGTGACCGGTCGCCAGCGAGGACCCGTTCGGGTTGATCTTGGTCGGGTCGATGCGGCCCATCGCCCCAGGCAGGCCCAGGCGACGGGTGCAATAGTCCTCGCTCTCCCAGGCGCGCAGGGTGCACAGCACTTGGGCGGCGAAGGCTTCGTGGATCTCGTAGATGTCGAAATCCTGCAGGGTCAGCCCGTGCCGGGCGAGCATCTGCGGCACGGCCACGGTCGGCGCCATCAGCAGGCCCTCGCCATGGACGAAGTCCACCGCCGCGCTCTGTACGTCGCGCAGATAGGCCAGGGGCGTGTGCCCGTGTGCGGCCGCCCACGCATCGCTGGCCAGCAGCACCGCCGAGGCGCCATCGGTGAGCGGCGTGGAATTGGCCGCGGTCAGGGTGCCGCGCCCGGAAGTCTTGTCGAAGGCCGGCTTGAGCGTGGCCAGCTTCTCCAGCGAGGTGTCCGGACGCAGGATGTTGTCGCGGCTCACCCCGCGGAACGGCGCGATCAGGTCATCGAAGAAGCCACGCTCGTAGGCGGCAGCCAGCTTCTTGTGCGAGGACACCGCCCACTCGTCCTGCGAATCGCGCGAGATGTTCCACTCCTTGGCCATGTCCTCGCAGTGCTCGCCCATCGACTTGCCGGTGCGCGGCTCGCCCACGCCGGGGAACTCGGGCTTGAGCTCGGACAGGCGGAACCCCTTCAGAAGCGCCCTGGCTTTGTCGCGCGGGGTCTTGGCCCGGTTGGCCGCCAGCAGGCGCGCGCGCAGCTGCTTGCCGTACACGATCGGCACGTCCGAGGTGGTGTCCGAACCGCCGCCGATGCCCGACTCGATCTGGCCCAGGGCGATCTTGTTGCCGATGTAGGCAATGGTGTCCAGGCTGGTGCCGCAGGCACGCTGCATGGTGATGCCAGGAGTCAGCGCCGACAGGCCGGAAGACAGCGCCGCCTCGCGCCCAAGATTCCAGTCGCTGGCGTGCTTGATGACCGCGCCCATGGCCACCTCGCCCAGGACCTGCCCATGCAGGCCGAAGCGCTCGACCAGCGCCCCCAGCGTGCGCACCGACATCCCCAGGTTGCCGACGTCCGAATAGGCGGTGTTCTGGCGACAGAACGGAATGCGGACGCCACCGAGGATGGCGACGGGTCGAGCGGCTTGCGTGGAGGACATCGGTGGACGGCCGTGTGCGGTGAGGTGGAGTGCCGCGCATGCGCGGGCGTATGGCGAAGTGTAGCGGCGCAACAGGAGACCGGCCAACCACGAGGCCGACCTTGCACGCCCGGGCGTGAATGGTCCGTGCCGAAGAGCGCCGGTCACGGGTCCGGCACGCGCCTTGGCTAGAATGGCGCCCGACACGCGCCGTTGGCGCGCCCAAGCAAGATGAGCAAGGCATGACGCACGCACAGCACACCGCCCAGGTCATGGGCTTGGTGGCCCTGGAACTGGCCGGCGGCGCCCCGCCACGCGTGGCGGCCCTGGCACAGGACGCGGCCGGCGAGCTGGCCGGTCGGGTCGCGCGCGACCTGGTCGGGCTGGTCCCGCAGGTGGCCACGCTGGAACTGACCCTCGCCGCCGCCCATTTCGACCCGGCCGAGGCGCTGCGCCCGGGCTGGCCACTGCATCGGCGCCTGGACGAACTGCGCCAGCGGGCGCCCGGCCGTGACCAGGGCCCGCTGGTGATCGCCTTCGGCGCCTCGGCCGATGGCCAGGTGCCCCGCCCGTTCCAGGCCGACCCGGATCTGGTCGGTGGCGCACTGCGCGTGCTGCCGTTCCTGCTCAGCGGCACGCCCGAGGATGTCGATGCCGTTGGCGAGGCGCTGGAAGAGGTATTGATCGAGCGCGGCATGGCCGGCGCCGACACCGCGATGCAGCTGCAGGACGGGCTGGGTGCCCGGGTGGAGCACGTGCGCTACATGACCCTGCACGACCTGGCCGCGATGATGGCCCTGCAGTACCAGCACCAAAACCTGGACGGGCTGTGGCCGGTGATCGAAACCGCGCTGCTGGCCCCCGAGGACGAGCAGTGGCTGGACGCCCCGCCCGAACCCCTGCTGCGCTACAGCGGCGGCGAAGTGCAGATGGCGCTGCTCGATGCGATGGCCTGGCAGACGCGCAATGCCCCACCGACCGATGATCCCGAGCGCCTGAGCCGGGGCTACGAGCATTACCTCATGCGCCAGCGTCAGTTGGCGGCCGTGCTCAGCGCCCACGGCATCCCGGTGACCTTCGCCCACTGTCCGGGCGAGGGCGATCTCTGCGACCACCTGCGCACGCCCTGAGCCTGGCGGAACGCGCCCAGGCCTGAAACGAACGAGGCGCCCGATGGGCGCCTCGTTTGCAACCTCGCTCCGTGTGCGGCTTACATCGAGGCCGGAGCCTGCCCCGCCTGGATGACGCCACAGGCCAGACGCGCGCCCGCCTCGCCGGTGGGCTGGCTGGTGTAGTCGTCCGGCTTGGCATGCACGATCACGCCCTTGCCGACGATGTCGTACTTGTCGCCCTTGCCGATGTCCACGTTGCTGGACAGCATCTGGTCGATGGTGGCCGTGCCCTGCGCATCGGCGGTGATGTTGTTGGTATCGCCGGCGTGATGCGGGTCGGCGGTGACCTGGCCGTGGGCGACACCATCGGGATTGAAGTGGCCGCCGGCGCTGGTGCCGTCGGGCGCGCTGCAGTCGCCGGTCTCGTGGATGTGGAAGCCGTGCTGGCTGTCCGGCGTCAGGCCGGTCACGGTGCCGGTCACATGGACCCCGCCATCGGCCGTGGTAAAGGTCAGCTCGCCGGCGACTTGGTTGCCTTCGGTCGGCTTGAGGGTGGCGGTGGCAGTGGCCGCCTCGGCTGCGGGCTCGGTGGCCTGGGGGGCAGCCTCCGGCGCGGCGGCCTCGGTGACCGGCTCAGGCGCGGCTTCGGGCTCGGGCTTGCTGCAGGCGGCCAGGGCAAGCACGGTCGCGGCGGTGAGCAGGGTACGGGTCAATCGCATCGGAAGATCCTCTCTTCGCTTCGGGTAGGTCGAACGCGCCGGCCTTGCGGCCTAACGCAGTACTTTGATGACCCCGCAGGCCACGCGGGGGCCGGACTTGCCATCCGGCTGGGTCGCGTAGTCGTCGGGGTCTGCATGGACGATCAGCGCGCGTCCGGCGATATCCGTCGGCGCGCCACCACCGAGGGTGACGCCGCCCAGATCGGCATCGACATGCGCCACGCCCTCCAGGTCGGAGATCAGGTTGTCCAGGTCACCGAGCTGATGGGCGCCGATCTTGGCGTTGCCGTGGCGCTGATGGGTGGGATTGAAGATGCCACCGGCCGAGCTGGCATCGACCGCGCTGCAATCACCGGTGTCGTGGACATGGAAGCCGAACCTGCCGGAGGGCGGCAGGCCACCGATCGTACCGGCCAGATGCACGCCGCCGGGTTCTGGCGTGAGCGTGAGCTTGCCGCTGACCAGGCTGGCCGAGGCGGACATCATGATCGCCTGGGCTTCCTTGGCAGTACTGCCCTGGGGCGGCGGCGGAGGCGGCGCGGGTTTGGGCGCCGGCGCGCTGCTGCATGCCGTCAGGGCCAAGGCCAGGAGCACGAGGCCCATCGGAGGCAGGGCGCGGGGGATGGATGGAACGGACATGACCGGGACACGCTAGCGGCGGTGTCGTTCACTTGCAATGAAGCGTCGCCTGCTACCCCTGACCATCCGGTCAGAGGCTGCCGTGCGCCGGTCAGCTGCGGCGCCGCCCCGATCCCAGCTTGCGGGTGACCGTATTGCGCCCCACGCCCAACCGGGCAGCGGCATCGGCACGGCGCCCGTTGGTGAACTGCAGGGCCGCCTCCAGCAGCGCGCGGTCCATGCGCTCGCGGGCCTGGGCATGCAGGCCTTCGGCACCTTCGGCCAGGCGCGTGCGCGCCCACTGCCCCAGGACCACGTCCCATTCGGCCGCCCCCTGGGCCAGCGGCGCGGTGGTCTGGGTCATGGACTGTTCGACATCCCCCACGGTGATCGTGTCCGACGGTGCCAGCGCGGCCAGGCGCCAGCAGACGTTTTCCAGTTCGCGCACGTTGCCTGGCCAGTCGTGCGCACGCAGGGCCTCGCGGGCGGAGGCGGCCACGCGTTTGGGCGGCGTGCCGAGCTTGATGCAGGCCTGGGCGAGGAAATTCTCGGCCAGGCGCGGCACATCGGCGCGACGCTCGCGCAAGGGCGGCATCTGCAGCCGGACCACGTCCAGGCGATGCAACAGGTCCGCGCGGAAACGTCCCTGGCGGACCAGTCCTTCCAGGTCCTGGTGGGTGGCCGCGATCACCCGCACGTCCACCCGGATCAACTCGCGCCCGCCGACCCGGAAGAACTCGTTCTCGGCCAGCACGCGCAGCAGACGGGTCTGCAGCGGCAGCGGCATGTCGCCGATCTCATCCAGGAACAAGGTGCCACCGTCGGCCTGCTCGAAGCGGCCGATATGGCGCCGCTGGGCCCCCGTGAAAGCCCCGGCCTCATGGCCGAACAGCTCGCTTTCCAGCAGTTCGGCCGGGATGGCCGCCGTGTTGAGGGCCACGAACGGCTTGCGCGCACGTGGCGATTCGTCATGCAGCGCGCGCGAGACCAGTTCCTTGCCGGTACCGGTCTCCCCGGTGATCAGGACCGACAGTGGCGCCTGGGCCAATCGGCCGATGGCGCGGAACAGCGCGCGCATCGGCGGCGTGTCCCCGATCAGCTCGGGCGTGCCGGAAGAACGCTCGGGCGCGGCCTGGGCCAGCGCCGCGTCGCTGGCCTCCACGCTGGGCAGCGTGCGCGCGGCCAGCGCGACCGCATCATCCAGGTCGAAAGGCTTGGACAGGAACTCCTGTGCGCCGCCGCGAAAGGCACCGGCCGTGCTTGCCACATCGGTATAGGCCGACATCACGATCACCGGCAACTGCGGATGCGCGTGTTTGAGCCGGTCCAGCAGTTTCAGGCCGTCTTCGCCCGGCATGCGCACGTCGGTGAACAGCAAGTCCGGCACGCCGCGCGTTCCCAGGGCCTGCAGGGCCGAGGCAGCACTGTCGAAGCCATCGACATCGTAGCCGGCGTCACGCAGCGCGGTGGCCAGCACGAAGCGGACCGAGCGGTCGTCATCGACCACCCAGATGCGCTGGCCTTCCTCAATGGACATCGTGGATCTCCTCCGCGCCTGCATCGCGCGATTGCGGCAGCAGCATGGTGAAAACGGTATGGCCCGGCCGCGAGCGGAAGCCCAGCGAACCGCGATGCTCGCGTGCGACCTGCTGGGCCAGGGCCAGGCCCAGCCCACTGCCTTCGGCACGCCCGGAGACCAGCGGCAGGAACAGGTGCTCGGCCAGGGCCTCCGGCACGCCGCGTCCATCGTCGATGATCTCCAGCCGCAGCGTGCGGGCGTGCAGCTGGTCGTGGATGCGCAGGCCGTGCTCGACGCGCGTGCGCAGCGTGATCAGGCTGGCGCCGGCCTGCATGGCATTGCCGACCAGGTTCCAGACCGCCTGGGTGAGCCGGTCGGCATCGCCATGAATCTCCGGCAGACTCGGGTCGTAGTCGCGCTGCAGGCGAACGGTCCAACTGCCCTCGGCCTCGGCCAGGCGCAGCACGCGCTCGAGGACGGCATGGATGTTGAGCGAGGCGTGCGGCCGCTGCGAGGTCGGCGAGAGCAACCGATCAAGCAAGGCATTGAGGCGCTCGGCTTCCGATTCGATCAGGCCGATGAGTTCACGCTCGTCGTCATTGTCGCTGCGCAGCTGGGCACGCCGCGAGAGTAGCTGGGCCGCGCCCTTCAGGCCGGCCAGCGGATTGCGCAACTCATGGGCCAGTCCGCGCAGGGCCGCCGTAAGCGCACTGGGCATGGCCCGGGCCGGGTCCAACGCGGGGAAGTCTTCCACCGGCTGGGCTTCCAGCAGCCAGCCGCCCTGCTCGGTCCGCGACAGCCAGCCTTCGGCAAAACGCGGCGCCTCGCCAGGAAATCCCAGGGCGACCCGGTGCAGTCGCAGCAGGTCGCGATCGGTGTTGCCCAGAAAGCGGGCCATCGCATCGCCGTCCATTTCCAGTGTGGCCAGCGGGCGCCCGAGCAACCGACGGGGACCGACCCCAAGCCAGCGCACGAACGCGTCGTTGGCCCCGAGAATCGTGCCGGTTGCGTCGGCCCAGGCCACCGGCGTGCTGAGGGCGTCCGGGGTGGGAGCGTCGGTCACGAGTCCTGCGAAGTCTTCGACATCAGGTCTTTCGGCATCCGGCGGCGGCATTGCACCATTTTAGTGCAATGCCGCCTTCCGGGGATCGAATCAGGCCTCGTAGGCCGATTCGCCGTGCGAGGTGATGTCCAGGCCCTCGCGCTCGGCCTCCTCGCTCACGCGCAGCCCGAAGACGAGCTTGGCGATCAGGAAGCCCACGATCGACACGATGCCGATCCACACGATGGTGATGCCCACGCCCAGTGCCTGGGTTGCCACCTGGCCGCCGATGCTGAAATCCGCGGCGCCGGTGCCGCCCAGGCCCGGCGCGGTGAACACGCCGGTCAGGATCGCGCCGACGATGCCGCCGATGCCGTGCACGCCGAACACGTCCAGCGAGTCATCGGCGCCCAGCAGCTTCTTCAGGCCGGTCACGCCCCACACGCAGATCACGGCGGCGATCGCGCCGATGGCGATGGCGCCGAACGGACCGACGGTGCCGCAGGCCGGGGTGATGCCGACCAGGCCAGCCACCGCGCCGGAGGCCACGCCCAGGGCCGAGGACTTGCCCTTGAGCACCTTCTCCGCCAGCGCCCAGGCCAGCACCGCCGCGGCGGTGGCGAGCATGGTGTTGAGGAAGGCCAGCGCCGCGCCGGAGGTCGCTTCCAGGTTGGAGCCGGCGTTGAAGCCGAACCAGCCCACCCACAGCAGCGAGGCACCGACGAAGGTCAGGGTCACGTTGTGCGGCTTCAGCGCGCTCTGGCCGAAGCCCAGGCGCTTGCCCACGAAGTAGGAGCCCACCAGCCCGGCCACGCCGGCATTGATGTGCACCACCGTGCCGCCGGCGAAGTCCAGCGCGCCCTTTTCCAGCAGGAAGCCACCGGCACCCCAGACCATGTGGGCCAGCGGGATGTAGCCGAAGGTGAACCAGATCACCGAGAACAGCAGCACCGCGGCGAACTTCACCCGCTCGGCGAAGGCGCCGACGATCAGCGCGCCGGTGATGCCGGCGAAGGTCAGCTGGAACACGATGAACACGTATTCGGGCAGCTTGACCGCCTCGGTGAAGGTATCGGCCAGGCTGTCGCCGGTGACCCCCTTGAGGAAGACCTTGCCGGTCGTGCCGATCCACGCGTTGCCACCGTCGAAGGCCAGCGAGTAGCCATAGACGACCCACAGGATCGCGATCAGCGAGAACACGGTGATCACCTGGATCAGCACCGACAGCACGTTCTTGGCGCGGACCATGCCGCCGTAGAACAGCGCCAGACCGGGCACGGTCATCAACAGCACCAGCAGGGTGGAGGTCAGCATCCAGGCCACATCACCCTTGTCGACCGTCGGCGCGGCGGCCTCGGGTGCGGCTTCGGCCGGAGCTTCCGCTGCCGGCGCGGCAACCGGCTCTGGCGCGGTGGCGGCCGAGGCATCGGCGGCGGGCGCCTCGGTGGTGGCCGGCGCGCTGGTGTCCTGCGCGGCGGCACTGAAGGCGGAACCAGCAACCACTACACCGCACACGGCGGCAAGGCACAGCACCTGCAGGCGGGTCTTCAACCCGGAGAGCAGACGAGTCTTCATGGGGGGTTCTCTCCGAGTTGGATTAGAGCGCGTCGGCGCCGACTTCGCCGGTACGGATGCGGATGACCTGGTCGATGGAGGTCACAAAGATCTTGCCGTCGCCGATCTTGCCGGTGCCGGCAGCCTGCTGGATGGCTTCGATGACCGCATCCAGGCGCTCCTCGGTGACCACGGTTTCCAGCTTGATCTTGGGCAGGAAATCCACGACGTATTCGGCGCCGCGATACAGCTCGGTGTGTCCCTTCTGGCGCCCGAAGCCTTTGACTTCAGTGACGGTGATGCCCGAGACGCCTGTCTGCGACAGTGCCTCGCGGACCTCGTCCAGTTTGAACGGGCGGATGATGGCGGTGATCAGTTTCATGCACATTCCCCGATGGTGGATGGAACGACCGGCATGGCCGGCCGACGTTGCTGCGCTTGGTGGTGGCGCCCGGCAGCGAGCGCGGGTTCCGCGGCAGTCATGTGGGAGCACACCCGGAGGACGCGCCGGACAAGCACCGGGCAAGGACCGGCGGTACGGCCTGGGAGGGAGGGCGTGCGCCTTCCGGGTGTTCCCGTGGATTCCCCGTGTTGCGTTACAGCGTTGCGATCGCCCCGGTACGCGCCCTGCGCCGTCGATCGCCAACGGCGGGGCCAATCAGGATGCGACGATGGCGGCGGGTGGGAGGGGAGGCCCACCGCCATCGCCGCGATTGCTCAGTTGGCGTAGTACAGCTGGTATTCCAGCGGGTGGGTCGCGGCGCGGAACTTGGTGACTTCCTGCATCTTCAGGTCGATGTAGCCATCGATCAGGTCATCGGAGAACACGTCGCCGGCCTTGAGGAACTCGCGGTCGGCGTCCAGTGCGGCCAGGGCCTGATCCAGGCTGGAGCACACCTGCGGGATCTTCTTCTCTTCTTCCGGCGGCAGGTCGTACAGATCCTTGTCCGAGGCTTCGCCCGGATCGATCTGGTTCTTGATGCCGT
Source organism: Pseudoxanthomonas sp. JBR18 (assembly GCF_028198165.1). Taxonomy (NCBI): domain Bacteria; kingdom Pseudomonadati; phylum Pseudomonadota; class Gammaproteobacteria; order Lysobacterales; family Lysobacteraceae; genus Pseudoxanthomonas; species Pseudoxanthomonas sp. JBR18. The sequence goes on along the minus strand of NZ_CP116339.1, from coordinate 2,028,686 downwards.
CCAGGCCGGCCATCATCAGCGCGGTGAAGGTCAGGTAGCCGGACTGCAGCGGATCAGGGAAGCGCACCTCGATGCGACGGGCCTTCGGGTTGGAGACCCACGGGATGCGGCAGGAGGCCGAGCGGTTGCGGGCCGAGTAGGCCAGCATCACCGGCGCCTCGAAGCCCGGGACCAGGCGCTTGTAGCTGTTGGTGCCGGAGTTGGAGAACGCGTTGATGGCCTTGGCGTGCTTGAAGATGCCGCCGATGTACCACAGCGCCATCTGCGACAGGCCACCGTAGCCGTCACCGGTGAACAGATTGGTGCCGCCCTTGGCCAGCGACTGGTGCACGTGCATGCCGCTGCCGTTGTCGCCGACGATCGGCTTGGGCATGAAGGTGGCGGTCTTGCCGTTGCGGAAGGCGACGTTCTTGATGATGTACTTCATCATCAGCAGTTCGTCGGCCTTCTTCACCAGCGAGTTGAACTTGGTGCCGATCTCGCACTGGCCCGCGGTGGCCACTTCGTGATGGTGCACCTCGGTCTCGATGCCCACCTGCTCCAGGGTCTTGACCATCTCGGCACGGATGTCGTGCAGCGAGTCGGTCGGCGGGACCGGGAAGTAGCCGCCCTTCACGCCCGGGCGGTAGCCGCTGTTGCCGCCTTCGTACTTGGCGCCAGTGTTCCAGGCCGCTTCCTCGGAGTCGACCTTGAAGAAGGTGTTGCCCATGTCATTGGCGAAGCGGACCGAGTCGAAGATGAAAAACTCAGGCTCCGGGCCGAAGAAGGCCTGGTCGGCAATGCCCGAGGCCTGCAGGTAGGCCTCGGCGCGCTTGGCGACGCCGCGCGGGCAGCGTGCGTACGGGGTCATGGTGGCCGGATCCAGCACGTCGCACGTGAGGTTGATGGTCGGATCGGCGTAGAACGGGTCCAGGTACGCGGTGTCGGCGTCAGGCATGAGGACCATGTCCGACTCGTTGATGCCCTTCCAGCCGCTGATCGAGCTGCCGTCGAACATCTTGCCTTCCTCGAACAGGCCGGGCTCGACGATGCTGGCCGGGAAGGTCACGTGCTGCTGCACGCCGCGCATGTCAACGAATCGCAGGTCGACGAACTCGGCCTTGGAATCCTTGATCAGCTTTTCGACTTTGTCCGCGGACATCTTTGCTCCTCGAAATTCAGGGGGTGAGGTGGAATATGTGACGGTTGCAACGCAAAGCACGTGCCAACTGTCGAGCACGACTAAGTGCCTGTTTTGTATACACCGCGTTCACGCGTCCTGGCAAGCAAATGCGCAATTTCGGTGCATTTATCTTCAATAAGCACTTTTTTGGTGCACACGCGATACAGCACCCAATTCCCCGTATGCTCGCAGCTCCCCACGTCGCAACCGCTCGCCCATGTATGACCTGTTCGCCGCGCTACTGCTCGGCATCCTCGAAGGCCTGACCGAATTTCTCCCTGTTTCCAGCACCGGACACCTGCTCATCGCCGAGCGCTGGCTCGGCCACCGCAGCGACCTGTTCAATATCGGCATCCAGGCCGGCGCGATCCTGGCGGTGGTGCTGATCTACCGCGAACGCCTGGTCGAACTCACCCGCGGCGTCCTCCAGGTCGACCAGTCCTCCCTGCCCAAGGTCGACGGCGACACCCCGCGGGTCTATGCATTCAAGCTGGCGGCCGCCTTCGTGGTCACCGCGATCCTGGGCCTGGTGGTCAAGAAGCTCGGCTTCGAGCTGCCCGAGACGGTGACGCCGATCGCCTGGGCGCTGATCATCGGCGGCGTCTGGATGATCGCGGCCGAATACTTCGCCGGGCGCCGCGCCCTGACCCTGGGTGAACGCGCCCGCATCACCTGGACGGTGGCCATCCTGGTGGGCATCGCCCAGGTCGTGGCCGGCGTCTTCCCCGGCACCTCACGCTCGGCCGCAACGATCTTCGTGGCCTTGCTGGCAGGTACGACCAAACGGTCCTCGGCCACCGAGTTCGCCTTTCTGGTCGGCATCCCGACCATGTTCGCCGCCAGCGGTTACGAGCTGATCGACGTGGTGCGCTCGGGGCAGGCGGCGCATGAGCCCTGGGGGCTGTTCGCCGTGGCGTTCGTCTCCAGCGCCATCACCGCCTTCATCGCGGTCAAGTGGCTGCTGGGCTACATCCAGAGCCATCGCTTCACCGTGTTCGCGGTCTACCGCATGATCCTGGGCGCGGCCTTGCTGCTGTTCCTGCCCAGCGGCGCCTGAGCACGGCGCTGACGGATACAAAAAAGCCCGCGTTCTACGCGGGCTTTTTTGTCGGGGCTGGATCGCGCTCAACCGGCCAGGCGCGGGTTGAGCGTGTAAGTCCCCATCCATTCGGCCTGGTCCAGCACATGGCCTTCGATGGCCGCCAGCACCTCCTCGCCGGTGAAGGCGCCGGACACCGCCAGTTGCTCCACGTCCAGCGCGAACAGGCGGAAGTGGTAGTGATGCAGCAACGCATCGTTGTACGGCGGGTAGGGACCGTCGTAACCGAAATACTCGCCACCCAGGTCCACACTGCCGGCGAAATAGCCGGTATAGCTGTTGAGCCCCTGGCGCGCGCCAGCCGGCCCGGGCGGCGAGGACTTGCCCTTGGCGACAAAGCCGTCGCTGCAGCTGCCCGCGTCGATCTGCCGCAGATCGGCCGGCAGGTCGACCATCACCCAATGGAAGAAGTCGCAGCGCGGCTGGTCGGCCGGCACTTCCATGTCGTCGCGGTTGGTGGTCTCGGCCACGGTCGGCACATCCGGATCAACGCAGACCAGCACGAAGGAGCGGGTCCCGGCAGGCACCTGGTCCCAGGCAAGATGCGGATTGCGGTCGGGCGCGAAACCGGAGGCATCGCCGCCGGCGAATTCAACCGGGATCGGGGCGCCGCGTTTGAAGCTGTCACTGTGAATGCGCATGCGCAAAGCTCCTTTTGGGGGAAATCAATCGGCTGGATAGCCCAGCCGGGTCGCGACCGGCCGCAAGACGAAAGGCCGGTCATGACGCCTGTGTGGCCATCTGCCGGTGGGAACCCCCTGATTCTAACGGCCCGGCCTGCGGCGACCTCAGGCGCGGGTCAGGCGATCGGTCACCCAGCGTTCGCCAAAGCCATCGCCGTGCGCGTTCTCGATGAAGCCGCAGTGGCCGCCCCAGCGCGCGACTTCCAACTGCGCCGTATCGGGCAGCTGCCAGCGGGCGAAATCGGCGAAGGGAATCACCGGGTCGTCCTGCGCCATCAGGATGTGCGCCGGCACGCGCATGCCCGCCAGGCGATCGCCAGCGACCGAATACCCATCCAGGTAGTTCTCCAGCGTGCCGTACTCGGTCTCGTGCTCGACCATCCAACGGGTCAGCTCGCGCACGTTCAGTGAGAGGACCTGGTCGTCGTACAGATGGCGCTCGGGGAACAGTTGGCGCTTGATCTCCAATGAGTGGCGCCACTTGCGCTGGAAATACCAGTGATACAGCGGCAGGCCCTGCTCCATCCCGGTCAGCGCCGAATGCGGGTCCAGCACCGGGCAGACCGCGGCCACCCGCGCCAGTGGCAGGCCCACCTCGGGCGCGCGCAGCGCCAGGCGCAGGGCGAAGTTGCCGCCCAGCGAGTATCCGGCGGCCACCATCGGCCGCTGCGGGAAGCGCGCGGCCACATCACAGGCCGCGTGCAGCACCTCGGGCAGCAGGCAGGAATGGAAGATCTCTTCGTTGAGGTGGTGGGTGTTGCCGTGGTCGCGGAAGTTCAGGCGCACGACCTCGTAGCCGCGCTCGAGCAGGCTGGCGGCGGTCATGCGCATATAGCTGGACTCGGCGCTGCCCTCCCAACCGTGCAACAACAGCGCCAGCCCCTGGATGTCCATGCCGGGGATCACGGTATGCCAGCCCTGCAGGCGCACCCCGGCGCCGCCGTCGAAGATGTGCTCGGTGCTGACCGTACCCAGTGCCTGCAGCCGGCGCAGGCCACGCCGTCGGCGCAGATTGCTCGAGCTCAGGAACGACTGCAGATGGGCGTTGCGCAGCCAGCGCGGCGGGACGTACTCACTGGCCTGCAGGGGCCCAGCCGAGCTCGCGCTGGCGCGCTTGGCCGGGGCCGGCGAGGCCTCGATCAGGTCCGGACGTCCGCCAAACCCCAACATCGTCAGGCGCCCATCACCGCGACGATGCGGGCACGGGCGGTCTCGGCGATCTGCCGCCGGCCCTGCACCTGGTCGGGATAGATGGGTTCGAGAAAGCAGATGTCGGCCACGCGGGAAGGCTCGCCCAGCAGGCGTAGAAAGTTCGCGAAGAAACTCTCATGCGGTCCAAAGGCCACCAGCTGCTGGGCCTCACCGCCATCGCCGTAGCGCAGCGCGACCGGCTGCACCGGCACGGCCGCCTCGACCGCGGGCTGGAAGATGCGTGCGTGGAACGGCCCGACCTCGGTCCCGTCGCGGGTACGGCCTTCGGGAAACACCGCCACCGGCCGCCCTTCCCTGAGCCGCTCGAGCATGGCCTCCATCACCCCACCCAGCGATTCGGTACTGCCGCGCTGATGGAAGATGGTCTCGCCGCGCTGGGCCAGCCAGCCGACCACCGGCCAGCCGGCGATCTCCTGCTTGGCCACGAATCCGACCATGCGCTGGCTGTGCATCATCTCGATATCCACCCAGCTGACGTGGTTGGAGACGAACATCACCGCGCCCTTCAGCGGCGTGCCCGAGCGCCGCAGGCGAAAGCCGAAGATGCGCATCAGCGCGGCCGACCAGTGCTCGACGGAGAATTGCTTGAAGGTGCGCCCGGCCACCGGCAAGCCCGCCCACAGCGGCACCATGGTCAGCAGCAGCAACGGCAGCATGACCACCAGGTGCACCACCAGCAGTGGGCTACGGAGGAAATAGCGGAAGGCGCGGCCCGGGCCGCTGGACTGCAGCGCCGGGGAGGGGGTCGACATCATCCCGGCACGATACCGGATGGCCTTGGTGTCCTGCTACTAGAACAGCACGGAAGCAGCGTTCCCATCGTGCAGCTTTATTGGCCAGCGCCCTCAGTCGGCAGGCTTGGGCACCACGGCCAGGGTCAGGCGCGAGACGCAGACCGGCTTGCCGCGGGCGTTTTCGATCCGGATGTCCCAGACCTGGGTGGTGCGTCCGATGTGGACCGCCCGCGCCGTCCCGGTCACCATGCCGGTGCGCTCGCCGCGGATGTGGTTGGCGTTGATCTCCAGGCCGACCACGCCGAAGCGCTCCGGGTCGATCACCGACAGTCCCCCGGCCAAACTGCCCAGACTCTCGGCGAGCACCACCGACGCGCCACCATGCAGCAGGCCGAAGGGCTGGTGGGTACGCGGCTCCACCGGCATGGTGCCGCGCAGCCAATCCTCGCCGGCTTCGGTGATCATGATGCCCAGATGGCCGACCAGATTACCGGCGGACAGGGCGTTGAGGGCGTCGAGATCGACCGGGGCGCGAAAAGCCATGGTAATTCCTTGCGTCTTGCGGGAAGCGGGTCAGAGGATGGGCACCAGGCCGGCGCCGAAGGCGATCAGGATGCGGGCGTACAGGCGCTTGGGACCGATACTGACCTCGGGGAAGTCGCCAACCGACTTGTAGCAGGTGTGGAACATCGGATCGTTGACCTGCAGTGGCTCGGGGCACTGCTCGCTGGGCATGAACTCGTAGCTGGTGGCATAGCGCCAGGGCCAGATGTCGAAGACCGGCAGCGAGGAGGACACCTTGTCCAGGCTGTAGTTCAGGCCCGAGAGGATCGGCGGCTTCTCCCGCGGGGCGATGACCCAGGAGTTTTCCGGCTCGATGTCGCGGTGGATGCTGGCCTCCAGTTCCTGAGCGAAAGCGCGGTTGGGAATCACCACCACCGCCTCGGTGTTGTAATCGATCGAGCGCGGGTCGAAGTTGTGGGTCCCGATCACCGCGATATCGCCGTCGATCACCATCGACTTGGCATGCAGGCCCATGCGCACGCCCGCCCGCTTCAGCGGCACCGGCTCGCTTTCCGGACCCTTGCTGAGGAACGAGGGCCGGGTCTCGGTGCGCTGCAGGCGCCGGTCCACGCGATTGTTGATCCGCGCGCGACGCGCGGCACGGTCGGCCTGTTCGTCACGATCGACCACCCCGAACGGGCGGCTGCCCGGCATCGAGGTGCGGATCCGCGTGTCGCTGCGGTCGTCCTCGCGGGTGTCGGCGACCGCCTGTCCGGGCAGCGCGACCGGCGGCGCTGACAACAGGGTGGCGTAATCCACCGGCGCGTCCTCGGGGAAGGGCTTGTACTCGTACAGATGGAAGCCCAACTTGCGCAGGTACATGCGCTTGTACTTGGCCGAGACCGAATACACGATCGGATTGTCGGTCGCCGCCAGGCTGTTGGTCGACACGACCACCCGTGGCGGGTCCTCGCGCTTGCGCAGCCCGGCGAAGAAGCGCTCGGCCTGGTCGGACATCACCAGGTACGGCGTCTGCATCAGGATCTCGCGCTGTGCGCGCCGCAGCAGCGTGCCCAGTTCCCAGTCCGAGGGCGCGGCCGCCTCGGGATCTTCGGCGCGATGCTTGCGCGGGGTATCGGCGATGTAGCTCACCGTCCCCACCGCCATCGCGCGCGATGCCAGACGGTCCTGGATCACCGCCGGGTCGCTGGCGTCGCGGTCCATCTGCGCCACGCGCTGGGGGCGCTTGAACGCATCGGCCGGCATCGGCGGCACGCCCTTGTCCAGCAGCGTGCGGGCCACATCGTTGAGCCGCTCCACCGGAATGCTGCGTGGGGCCTCCCAGAACTGCTCGAAGCTGCGGCCCATGTCGCGCCCTTCCGGGCCGGCGACCAGCACGTCGCGGTCACGGAAGTTGTATTCCGCATCCCAGTCGTAATAGTCGTCCTGATAGTTGCGCCCGCCGGTGATGCCCACCGCGTCGTCGACCAGTAGCAGCTTGGTATGCATGCGCTGGTTGAAGCGGCGGAAACAGCAGATGACGCTGGCCGCATAGTCCAGGTAACCCGGCATAGCCTGATTGAAGGTCGGGTTGTAGATGCGCAGCTGGAAGTTGCGGTGGACGCCGGACAGGGCAGCCAACACGTCCAGATCGGAGATGGCCGAGAGCTGGTCGATCAGCAGGCGCACCTTCACTCCGCGCCTGGCCGCCGCCAGCAGCGCGTCCAGGATCATCCGGGAGCTGTCGTCGGTATCGAAGATGTAGGTCTGCACATCCACGCTGGTGCGCGCCGAGCGGATCAGGTTCAGGCGCGCCAGCAGCGAGTTCTCACCGCGGTCCAGCAGTAGCGCGTAGTGGCGCGGCACCTGCGGCGTGGAATCGGCATCGGCCGTGTCGGCCAGCGTGCGCAGGGCCGAGGGCTGCGCGCAGGCGTTGGCCGCATCGCAGTCGATCACCTGCGAGCGCGCCTGCTGGGCAATCGCCACGGCCTGGGCGTGCTGGGCCTGGGACAGGCTGGCGCATCCGCTTCCCAACAGGGCCAGCAGCAGGGCCAGGCCCCCGATCAGGTGCTTCAAGGCGTCTCCCTTTGGGCCAGCACGCGGGCGCGCAGCACGAACACCACCCGATCGTTCACCGCCAGCCTGAGGCTATCCATTTCGTAGTCGCTGCGGCGGACCGCGCCGGTCAGCACCACATCGCAGTCCACGGCCGGCTGCGGGCACTGGGCCGGCTGCACGCTCAGGGTTTCTGGACGGCGAATGCCGCGGATGACCAGCTCGCCGCGGATCTGCCCGCCGTCGCGCAGTACGGCGGTGTCGTAGGGGTGGGAGATGAAGACCACTTCAGGCCACTTGTCCGAATCAAAGAACGCACTGCCACGCGCCCACTTTGCATAGCGGGGATGGTCCTCGATCTGCACGTCCGAGGTATACATGCGCAGCGACACCTGGTGCCGCCCATCCGGTAAAACGCTGACCACGCCATCATAGCGGGGAAACGAGCCTTCCAGGCTCTGTCCCCAGCGGGTAGACAGCTCGAAGCCCAGCTGTGTGTGTTGTTTGTCCAGGGACATGGCACGCGACTGCGCCGACGCCGTGGCGCATGTCATCAGCGCGATGGTCGCGCATGCATGGCGCCAGCGCACCAGCCTCACGGCCACCAGAACGCCGACAGGGTCGCCACGCCCGGTTCCACCGGACCTTCCCCAGACAGGGTCAGCACCGCCACCCCGGCGGGGGGCATGCCGCGGTAGTCGCCGGTTCGGCCGCTGTGCAACAGGGCCGCGACGCGCTCCAGGCCCGGGTTGTGGCCCACCAGCATCAGCCGGTCCACGTCACGGTGGGCGTCGGTCAAGCCGATCAGGGTGCCGGCGGTGGCCTCGTAGATGCTCGGTTCCAGGCGCTGCTCCACGTACCCGGTGATGGCCAGCACGGCCTCCAGGGTTTCGCGCGTGCGTCGGGCCGGCGAATACAGTACCCGGTCGGGCACCAGGCGCTGCTCGGCGATCCAGCGCCCGGCGGCTTCGGCCTCGGCCATGCCATGCGGCGACAGGGGGCGATCGAAATCGGCCTGGCCGACCAATGCCGGCTCGGCGTGGGCGTGGCGCAACAGGATCAGTTCACGCATGGGACAACCACCTTGCCGTCAGGCCTGGGCGAGCCATTTCATCAGCGGCTGCCAGTCATCCTGGTGGTCGCGCACATTGGCTGAGTGATAGTCGAACAGGCTGCGACCCAGCCCGGCCATGACCACATAGCCCTGGGTATCACGCAGCGTGGTCAGCACCGGATACGGCCATTGACCCATCATTTCCAAAGCCTGCTGGGCGGCATTGGTCCAGGGCTTGGCCCGATTGAGCACCAATCCCACCGGCAGCTTGCGCTTGTGCACGCGTGAGACCTTTGACAGGGAGTTGAGGAAGCCCACGGTGGCCTCGATGTCCAGGCCGGACGGCAGCACCGGCACCACCACCGCATCGGCGGCTTCCAGGAAGGAGGTCAGGTCGTCGGCCATCGCACCCGCGCGCCCGTCCACGATCACCGTCTCGGTGCCGGAGGGCAGTTTGGAGGCCCACTTCTTGCCGGTCCCGTCGATTGGCAGCACGGCGCTGTCCAGATCGGCGCGACGCTGGGCCCAGCGCGTGGACGACCCCTGAGGATCGGCATCGACCAGCACGGTCGCGCTGCCCTGCAACGCAAAATTGGCAGCGAGGTTGGTGGCCACGGTGGTTTTGCCTGCACCACCCTTGGAACTGGCGACCAGGATCGTCTTCATGCACGCGCGCCTTGCACTCATCCGGGGGTTGGAGCGTACACCGAGCGCCGTGAATGCGAGAACCGCCGCCTGCCTGCCCCTTGCCGGGGTCTGCTAACGTGCGCTCGCCCCGAACGGATGCCCCCATGAGCGACCTGCGTGACCTGACCGCCCTGATCCGCGCCGATACGCCGCTGATCGTGATTGAAACCCAGGACGAAGGCCGCGTGATCGAGCTGTTCCGGCAGGCCCTGTCCCAGGTCTGGCGCGCCCTGTTCCGCTGGTCGTCCACCGAGGGTCTGCGGCGCCTGGACATGGACCGCGAGGATCCGCCGGAAGGCGCGCCGGAAGCCGGCGCGGCGCTGCAGGCGATCAAGGCAGCCACCCAGCGCGGCATCTATTTGTTGCTGGATTTCGACCCATACCTGGAATACGCCGGCCACCAGCGCGGCCTGCGCGACATCCTGCAGCGCCGCCACTGCCAGGCCCACGTGGTGGTCCTGGTCGGCGCGCGGGTCACCCTGCCCGAGGAACTGGAACCGCTGGCGGTCCGTTTCACGCCGCGCCTGCCCGACGCCGCCGCGCTGCTGAAGATGCTGCGCGAGGAGGTCGCCGCCTACCCGGCCGAGAACGGCGGACGCCGGGTCGAGGTCGACACCGACGCCGCCCAGCAGATCATCCGCAACCTGGCCGGCCTGGATCTGATCGATGCGCGCCGCATCGCGCGCCATCTGATCTACGCCGACGGCGCCCTGGGCCCCGACGACCTGCCGCAGCTGGCCAGACTGAAGTTCGAACTGCTCGGCCGGGGCGGCCAGTTGCAGTACGAGTACGACGGCACGCGGATGGAGGAGGTCGCCGGCGCCGACCGGCTCAAGCGTTGGATCGCCCAGCGTCGTAGCGTGTTCACCTCCACCACCCCGCCGCCGGGCCTGGATCCGCCGCGGGGCATGCTGCTGTTGGGCGTGCAGGGCTGCGGCAAATCCATGCTGGCCAAGGCCACCGCCGCCGGATTCGGCGTGCCGCTGCTGCGCATGGACATGGGCGCGCTGTACGACAAGTACCACGGCGAAACCGAGAAGAACCTGCGCAAGGCGCTTGCGGCCGCCGAACAGCTGGCACCGTGCGTGCTGTGGATCGACGAGATCGAGAAGGGCCTGGCCAGCGGGGGCGGCGAGGATGGCGGGGTCTCGCGCCGGGTCCTGGGCACGCTGCTGACCTGGATGGCCGAACGCAAGGCGCAGGTGTTCATGGTCGCCACCGCCAACCAGGTCGAGCACCTGCCGGCGGAGCTGCTGCGCAAGGGCCGCTTCGACGAGATCTTCTTCGTCGACCTGCCCGATCCGGACACCCGGGTGGAGCTGCTCAAGCTGCACCTGGGACGGCGCCAGCTGCACGCCGAAGCCTTCGCGCTGCCGGCCCTGGCCGCGGCCAGCGACGGGTTCTCTGGCGCGGAGATCGAGCAGGCCATCGTCTCGGGCCTGTACGCCGCCCACGCCGGCGCGCGTCCACTGGACACCGAAGGCCTGATGCACGAGATCCGCGGTACCCGCCCGCTGTCGGTGCTGATGGCCGAACAGGTCCAGGGACTGCGCGACTGGGCCCGCGGACGCACCGTCCCGGCGCACTGAAACCACCGTCGGCAACATGATTGTCACCCGCGCGATCACCCCAATCAGCCCGGTGAAGACCATGGTCGCCGCGGCGACGCCGACCTGCTGTACTCCCAGCGCCATCACCGGCAACGAGATGGCGACATAGAGCACCACGGAAGAATGTCGCGTTCACCGCCGTCTTTTGCTCGTCCGGCACATTCCGAGCCAGTTCTCACAAGGTGGACGCCCCGCGGGCGCGACTCGGCGAGTTTGTTGGATCGTCGGCGTCGCCGCTCCTGCAGGGCGACCGGCATTGGCGTTGCCCACCGGCCTCGCGCGTGCGAGAGTCGGGACCTGGAGTGGAGCGACAGGGACGGAGCTGGTGCGGGAATGATCGAGTTGCAGGCGGTCCATCGTCGCTACGCGACGGGCGGACAGACCGTTCATGCGCTGGCGGGCGTGGACATGAAAGTGGCCGCGGGCGAGTTCGTCGCCATTACCGGTCCGTCTGGCTCGGGCAAGTCGAGCCTGCTGAACATCCTGGGCTGCCTGGACCGGCCCAGCAGCGGCCGCTACCTCATCGAAGGCCGCGACGTGGCCGGCTTGGACGACGAGGCCAGCAGCGACATGCGCAACCGGCGCATCGGCTTTGTCTTCCAGAGCTTTCACCTACTGCCGCGGCTGACTCTGCTGGAGAACGTGCTGCTGCCGCTACGCTTCAACTGCACCCCACCGGCCGATGCGCATGCGCGTGCATTGGCATTGCTGGAGCGGGTGGGACTGTCTTCGCGCATCACGCATCGCCCCAACGAGCTCTCAGGCGGACAGCAGCAGCGCGCTGCGATCGCCCGTGCCCTGCTGTTGCGCCCGGCCCTGCTACTGGCGGACGAGCCGACCGGCAACCTGGATTCCAGGAGCGCGGCCGACGTGATGGCGCTGATGGACGAGGTCCACGCCGACGGTCAGACCGTGGTGCTGGTCACCCACGACCAGGAGGTGGCCGCGCATGCACCGCGCCAGGTCAGCCTGCGCGATGGCCGGGTGGAACATGACTCGACGCACTGAGCTCCCCGCCTTGCTGCTGCTGGCGCTGGCCGCCTGCGCGGCTCCGGCCGGCGCGGTGATCGCCCTGACCGGCGAGGTGCGAGTCGTCGATGCGCAGTCGATCTATGTCCCCCGTTCCAACATGTCGCCCACGGTGATCCGCTTCTTCTTGCCCGAAGGCCAGGCAGTGAAGAAGGGCGAGGTGGTATTGCGCGTCGATCCAGGCACGGCGGCCACGCAGGCCCAGGAAAAAGACGTGGAAATCGAGCAGGCCCGGGCCAAGGCCGACAAGGAAACCGCCGATCTGGAGGTCAAGGCGCTGGAGGCCGCACTGGAACAGGCCAAGGCCGACGCCAAGTTGGCCGACGCCAAGGTCGATGCGGCCCTGCCCCGGGAGCTGGTGTCCGGACTGGACTACGACCGCTATCAGGGCGAACTGAAGCGCGCGACCGAGGAGGCCGAGCTCAAGCGCCGCGATGCCGCCACGGCCCGCGCGGCGGTGGAGCAGCGACGCAGCGACGCCGCGCTCGAAGTGAAGAAGCTGGAGATCGACCGCGACTTTGCCCGCTGGCAGGCCGCCAATGCCGAGGTGCGCGCGCAGCGCGACGGCATCGTGGTCCATGGCTTCAACACGGCCAGCTGGCTGGGTGGACGCATCGACGAGGGGTCTTCGGCCATGGTCGGCAGCGAGGCCGGCCAGGTCGTGTCCGGCGGCACCCGACAGGTCCGCGCCTGGGTCCTGGAAGCCGACCGGGCCGGCCTGCGCCAAGGCCAGGCGGTGCGACTGGATTTCGACGCGCTGCCAGGCGAGCACGGCGGCGGCCACATCCTGCGCATCGCCGGCGCCCCGGAGTCCCGCCCGGCCTGGGGCCGCGGGCGCTACTTCCAGGTCGACATTGACCTGGACCCGGCGCCGTACACGGCCAGCCTGCTGCCCGGCATGAGCGTGCGCGTGACGCCCCAAGCCGCCGAGGCGCGCCAGTGAGGGCTTGGCTGTTCGGCCTGATCCTGGCGCTGTCGGCCACGCCGCTGCATGCCACCACGCTGGCCATCGATGGTGAAGTCTACGCACGCAGCAGCGCACAGCTGCTGCCGCCGCAGGTCGACGAGCTTTACGAGTTCACCATCACCCAGCTGGCGCCGGACGGCAGCATGGTCGAGCGCGGCCAGGTGGTGGTGGCCTTCGACACCAGCGAGCTGGCCAAGACGCTCGCCGAGAAGAGCAGCAAGCTGCAGGAGAAACGGCGCGAGCTGGACAAGCTCACGCTCGACCAGGCCGAACGCGCGCGCACCGCACACCTGGTCACCGAGCAGGCGCGGGCGGAGCTGGACAAGGCGCGTCGCAAGACCGCCCAGCCCAAGGAACTGATCGCCGGCGTCGACTACCAGAAACTGGTCAACGCCCGCACCCTGGCCCAAGCCAGCTACACGCTGGCCGAGCAGACCGAGGCCGCCAAGGCCACCGCGCGCGCGGCCGAGCGCCGCGTGCTGGATGCGCAGACCCGGCAGCTCAACAATGATGTGACCCGACTCAAGACCTCATTGGCGGCGATGACCCTGACCGCTCCCCGCCCTGGGCTGATGCTGCACAAGAGTTCCTTCAGCGGCGAGAAGTTCGACATCGGCGCCAAGGTCTGGAAAGGCCAGAGCGTGGCCGAGATCCCCGACCTGTCCACCGTGGCCGTGCGTGCCGAACTGCCCGAACGCGACTTCCGCCGGATCCACCCCGGCCAGACCGCGCAGATCCGGCTGGAAGGCAGCGGGGCGGTGTTCCCGGCCCGCGTGGTCGGCATTGGCCGCACGGTGCGCAGCAAGTCGGGCGTGCAGCCGATCCCCATCCTGGATGTGGAGCTGCGGCTGGACAAGGCCGACGCCCGGCTCAAGCCTGGCATGAGCGTGCGGGTCGAGGTGAACACCGACGCCAAGGGGTCATCATGAACGCCGCGCGCCTTGCGCTCCTGCTCGCCTGCGCGACGGTGCTGGGGGGATGCCACGACGACCAGACCTCCGTCAGCACCGAAACGGTGCGGCGACACGCACTGACGCTCAGCGTGAGCGGCCTGGGACAGGTCCGCGCTGCCCAGGCCACCGCGCTGTCGGTCCCAGGATCGAACTGGGACAGCCGCCAACTGGAATGGATGCTGCCGGAGGGCACGCGGGTGAAGCAGGGCGAACTGATCGCGCGCTTCGCCTCGCCCCAGGGCGAGCAGGAACTGGACAAGGCGCAGATCGATCTGCGCCGCAATGCGCTGCAACGCCTGGCCAAGCAGGCCGAACTGGCCTCGGCCCAGGGGCGGGTGGATGTGGATCTGTCCGACGTGGCGACCCAGTTGGGAATTGCACAACGCTACGCCCATGCGGATCTGTCCACGCTGGCGCGCAATGACGTGCTCGACGCGGTGCAGGACGTGCACTACCTCGGCGAGCGCCAGGACACCCTGCGCTGGCAGCGCGCGCAGTCCGGTGAGCGCGGCGCGGCCGAGCTGGGCGTGCTGGATGCCCAGCGCGCCACCTTCGACATGACCGCGCAATCCCGCCAGCACGACATGAATGCCTTGGAGCTGCGCGCGCCCACTGATGGGGTGGTCCTGCTGGAAACCAACTGGTCCGGGGAAAAGCCCATGGTCGGCAGCAGCCTGTACGCCGGCACGCCCTATGGCAGCCTGCCGGACCTGGCCGCGCTGGAGGTCGAGATCACCCTGCCGCAACAGCAGGCGCAGGGCGTGCGAAAGGGCAATGCCGTGGAGCTGTATCCGATCGGCCATCCCGAACAGCGTTTCACCACCACGCTGTCGTGGATCGCCAGCGCGGCCAAATCGCTCAGTCGCCAGAACCCGGTCAAGTATCTGGCCATGCGCGCCCCGGTCCCCGACGCGGCGCTCAAGCGCCTGGATCTGGTGCCCGGCCAGCAGACGCAGGCCCGCGTGGTGCTGCTGCAGGCCCGCCAGGCCATCGATGTCCCCAACATCGCGCTGGCGCAGGACAGGGGCCAGTCCTACGTGCAGGTCCGCAATGGCAACGGCCAGGCCCGCCGCGCGGTGAAGCTCGGCGTGCGCGGCCCGGCGCGGACCCAGGTGCTCGAGGGACTCGAGCCGGGCGATGAGGTGATCCTCAGCGCGGCCGGCGCGCCACCAGACGAGCCACCGCAGACCGACGAGGACGGGGGCCGGCCATGAGCCGCCTGATGCGGCGCGTGCCGCCCATCTGGCGCGAGGCCATCGAGGAGCTTTGGCGGCGGCGCCTGCGAACCCTGCTGACCTTGCTCGGCCTGATCTTCGGGGTGGGTGCCATCGTGGCCATGCAGGCGGTGGGTGAAGGCAGTCGCCGCGAGGCGCTGCGTCTGGTCGAGAGCCTGGGCCTGCACAATCTGATCGCCCAGGCCAAGTCGCAGGACGCAGACACCCTGCGCGAGACGCGCACCCGCAGCCTGGGCCTGTCGGTCGCCGATGCCGAGGCCGTACAGGCCGTGGTCCCCGGCGCGGAGCGCTTCGCGGCAGAGAAGGCCGTGCGCACCTATTCGGTCTTCGGCGAGCACGGGCACAGCGATGCCCAGGCCTATGGCGTGAGCCCGGACTTCTTCGCCCTGTCCTCGCTGCGCGTAACCCAGGGACGAGGCCTGAGTACGCAGGACAACGACCATCTGGCGCCGGTGGCGGTGCTCGGCGCGCAGGCGGCGCACAGCCTGTTCCCGCAGGGCCAAGCCCTGGGCCAGCTGATCAAGGTCAACCACGTCTGGCTGGAAGTGATCGGCGTGTTGGCCGATCGGGATTTGGGTAAGAACGCGTTCGAGGGCGTGCAGCTGGGCCTGGAGAGCAACCGCATCTATCTGCCGCTGGACAGCGCACTGAACCGCTTCAAGTTCCAGGATCAGGAGGACGAGGTCGACCGCTTCGCCCTGCGCATTGCCGATCCGGACCAGCTGGCCGCCAGCGCGCAGGTGATGGCCAAGGTACTGGCCCAGCGCCACGCCGGTGAGGAGGACTACACGCTGGTGGTGCCGCAGCAGCTGTTCCAGCAGCACCAGAAGACCCAGCGCATCTTCCAGGTCGTGATGGGGGCCATTGCCGGGGTGAGTCTGCTGGTGGGCGGAATCGGCATCATGAACATCATGCTGGCCAACGTGCTGGAGCGTCGGCGCGAGATCGGCCTGCTGCGTGCGCTGGGCGCGCGCCGGCGCGATGTGGTCGCCCAGTTCCTGCGCGAGGCCACGGTGATCTGCGTGGCCGGGGTGCTGCTGGGGCTGTTGTTCGGCACGGCCCTGGCCTACGCGATCGCGGTGTTCGCCGGCTGGCAGGTGGCCTGGGCGCCACTGCCCATCCTGGGATCGGCACTGTTCTGCGGCGCGGTCGGCCTGGCCTTTGGCGTTTATCCGGCACGCCAGGCCGCGCGCCTGGATCCCATCGCTGCCCTGCGCCATGAGTAGGCATCGGACGCCATGAAACGCCGGAAACCGTGACTCCGTAAAAAAGCGTTACCGATGCTCAACAAACCCCCGGATTTTCAAGCATTTGCCGCTTGCCGGGAGTTCGCGCCCTGTCTTACGCTGGGGTTTCCCACACGGTCCGATGGAACGGAACGACGGCGATGGAGCCCTCCCCGCAGCACCTCCAGGAAAACCCGAATGCGATCGTGCCTGACGACGGCGCGGCAGCGCTGAGGCGGGTGGCCTCGCGCCTGATCCTGACCTACCAGCGCCAGGACGGCAGCGTCGCCACGCAGGGGCTGGCACGGCAGCTGCCTACCGCGGCGCGAGCCTGCAACGTCCAGCCGCCGGAGCTGCTGCGCGCGGTGGTCTCGCAGCTTCCGCCTCCCGCCGCACGTCGCCTGGCCGGGGTGTTCCCGCCGGCCAGTCTGGCGCCGCGCGCGCCTTGGCGTCGCAAGAGCTGCGTGTACCGCCTGTTCGACGCCCTCCCGCCGGTGCGCTGGTCGCGCTACCGGCTCGGCCGCTCCCGGTACGCCTGGGTGCGCCTGCGCGCGAGCGACCGCCTGGGCGTGCGCGCCTTCACCCTGGTCGAGCACGCCGCGGACGCCGCCGTGGCCCGCTTCGCCCGCGTGGTGGACCTGCATTGCTTCGCCGAGCGCTTCGCGACCGATGCCGTTTTCCGCGATCGCGCGATCAGCGTGATCCGCACGCATGCCGCCCCCGAGCTGGAGAACCCTTCCGGGGCCGGCCAGCGCCTGAACATGATCGCGCTGTCGGACCTGGCCGCCTGGAGCACGGCGACCGCCCGCAGGCCTGAGCCGGCCGACTACACCCTGGGCGCCGAACTGCTGATGCTCGCCATTCCCGATGCGGTTTTCGACCCGGTGACCGACCAGCTGCGTGCCCTGCTGGCACACACCGAGCGCCACGTCCCGACGCAGCCCGCTCCCATCGTCCCGCCCATCGCACTGGCCCAGGAAGCCTGAGCACAGGGCGCTCGGCCACCATCAGCCCGCCAGGGCATGCAGCGCCCACGCCAGCAGCGGCAGCGTGGCCAGCGAGACCACGATGGAATACCCCACGATGGCCGCACACAGGCGCGGGGCCAGATCGTGTGAAATCGCCAGCGCCGCGGCCGTGATCATGGTCGGCATGCCCGACTCCAGCACGTTCACCTGCAAGACCTCTCCCTGCATCCCCAATGCGTAGGACAGCGGCAGCGCCAGCAGTGGCATCACCAGCAGGCGCAACACCACCCCCACCGCCAGCGGCTTGAATTCGCGTCGCGGCAGGCGCAACTGGATGGACAGGCCCACCGACAGCATCACCAGTGGCAGCATCGCGTCGGAGAGGCGCTGCAGGCCACCACCGATCCATTTCGGCGGATCGGCCGGCATCGCGGTCAGGGCAAACAACAGTGCCCAGAGGGGCGGGAACTTGGCGATGCGCAGCAGCACGTGGCGGGCACTGGGCGTGGTCTCACCCGAATAGCGCGCCAGGATCACGATGCCCAGCGTGGACAGCATGAGGAAGGTGCCGAACTGGTCGTACACCACCGCGTAAGGCAGCGCGTGGTCGCCCAGCAATGCCCGCACCATCGGATAACCGATGAAGCTGGAGTTGGAGAAGCCCACGCACACCAGCAGCGCCGCGTGCTCCCCTCGGCTCAGCTTCAAGATGCGCGTGGCCAGCGTGACCAGGCCCCAGGTGGCCGCCATCAGGATCCACGGGGTCACGCTCAACCCCAACAGCGAACGGTCCATGTGCAGGCGCGGGACGAAGGTCAGCACCGCCGCCGGCAGACAGACGTAGAGCACCACCAGATTCAGGACATTGGCCGACCCGTCCGGAAACAAGCGCAAGCGCGCGAACAGCATGCCAAGCGCCAGCATGGCCAGGATCAGGGCGAAGGCGTCAAAGGCCACGGCGGGTTCCTATCGGGAGATTGCGCACATGCGCCGCGTTGCAACATTGTCGGTGCCCGTCAGCGCGGCCGCAAACGCCACATGGCGCCGCACAAGACAGTTGCAGATGAATGCATTGCTAGACTCAGGCCGATGCCTCGCCACCCGCCAATTCGGGCCGCCCATGACCAGCACCGCCGAACTGATTTCGCCTTCATCCGCCGACACGCCGGCCATCGACACGCTCGACGCCGACTACACGCTGGAACACAAGTACACGCGCACCGACGGGCGCATCTACCTGTCCGGGGTCCAAGCCCTGGTGCGGCTGCCGCTGATGCAGCGGCTGCGCGACGATGCGGCGGGCCTGAACACCGCGGGCTTCATCAGCGGCTATCGCGGCAGCCCGCTCGGCGGCTTCGACCTGGAACTGTGGCGCGCGCGCAGGCATCTGGACGCGGCCAAGGTGAAGTTCCAACCCGGCCTCAACGAGGATCTGGGCGCGACCATGGTGTGGGGTACCCAGCAGACCGGGCTGTTTCCCGGCGCCACGGTCGATGGCGTGTACGGCATGTGGTACGGCAAAGGCCCCGGCGTGGACCGCAGCGGCGATGTATTCAAGCACGCCAACGCGGCAGGGACCTCGACGCTGGGCGGGGTCCTGGCCTTGGCGGCGGACGATCACGCCTGCCGCAGTTCCACCCTGCCGCACGGCAGCGAGGAGGAATTCGTCAGCGCGATGATGCCGGTGCTCAATCCGGCCGGCGTGCAGGACATCCTCGACCTGGGCCTGGTGGGCTGGGCGATGAGCCGCTACACCGGGCGCTGGATCGGCTTCAAGACGATCGCCGAAACCGTCGAGTCCTCCGCCTCGGTCAACGTCGATCCGTTCGCACGCCGGATCGTGCTGCCCGAGGACTTCATGATGCCAGCAGGTGGCCTGAGCATCCGCTGGCCGGATCCGCCGCTGGAGCAGGAAATGCGCCTGCACCGCTATGCGGTCGCCGCGGCGCAGGCCTTCGCCCGCGCCAACGGCATCGACCGCATCGTGCTGGATTCGCCGCGCGCGCGACTAGGCATCGTCACCACCGGCAAGAGCTATCTGGACGTGCTGCAGGCGCTGGAGTACCTGGGCCTGGACGAGGCGGCCTGTGCGCAGATCGGCATCCGTGTCTACAAGGTCGGCATGAGCTGGCCGCTGGAACCGGTGGGCATCACCGCCTTCGCGCGGGGACTGGACGACATCGTCGTGGTGGAGGAAAAGAAGGCGTTCATCGAGCGCCAGATGAAGGAACTGTTCTACAACTGGCCGGCCAGCGCAGGCGCGCGCCCGAGCATCGTGGGGAAGTACGACGAGGCCGGCGAGTGGATCCTGCCATCCACCGGCGAACTCACCCCGGCCACCATTGCCGGGGTGATCGGCGCGCGCATCCAGCGCTTCGCGCGCCTGGAATCCATCGAGCAGCGCCTGCGCTGGATGGAGGCCAAGGAAGCGGAAATGGCCCTGCCCCGCGCCAGCTTCCCGCGCGTGCCGCATTACTGCAGCGGCTGCCCGCACAACACCTCCACGGTCGTGCCCGAGGGTTCGCGCGCGATGGGCGGGATCGGTTGCCACTACATGGTCACCTGGATGGATCGCAACACCGAGACCTTCACCCATATGGGCGGGGAAGGCGTGACTTGGTCCGGGCAGGCGCCGTTCACCGACACGCCGCATGTGTTCCAGAACCTCGGCGACGGCACCTATTTCCACAGTGGCTCGCTGGCGATCCGCCAGTCCATCGCCAGCGGCGTCAACATCACCTACAAGATCCTGTACAACGACGCGGTCGCCATGACCGGCGGGCAACCGGTGGACGGTACGCTGACCGTCCCGGACATCGCCGCGCAGATGCGCGCCGAAGGCGTGCACACCATCGTGCTGGTGTCCGATGACATCGCCAAGTGGTCGCGTCGGCGCGACCTGTTCCCGGCCGACACCGGGTTCCACGACCGCAGCGAGCTGGACGCCGTGCAGGACGCGCTGCGCAAGGTCAAGGGCGTGTCGATCCTGATCTATGACCAGACCTGCGCCACCGAGAAGCGCCGCCGTCGCAAGCGCGGCAAGCTCATCGATCCGCCCAAGCGCGTGCTGATCAACTCACTGGTGTGCGAAGGCTGCGGCGACTGTGGGGAAAAGAGTTTCTGCGTCTCGGTGCTGCCCAAGGAGACCGAATTCGGCCGCAAACGCAGCATCGACCAGTCCAACTGCAACAAGGACTATTCCTGCGTCAATGGGTTCTGTCCAAGCTTCGTCACCGTGCATGGGGGCAAGCCGCGCAAGGGCAAGAAGAGCGATGCGGCCACGCTGCTGGACGACCTGCCGGCCCCGGAATTCAAGTCAGACCTGCAGACGCCCTGGAACATCCTGATTACCGGCGTCGGCGGCACCGGCGTGGTCACCATCGGCGCACTGCTGGGCATGGCCGGGCATCTGGAAGGCAAGGGCGCCAGCGTGCTCGACCAAACCGGTTTGGCGCAGAAGGGAGGCGCGGTCACCACGCACATCCGCGTCGCGCGCCAGCCGTCGGATATCCATGCCGTGCGCATCGCCGCCGGCGATGCCGACCTGGTGCTCGGTTGCGACATGGTCGTGGTCAATGACTACTGGGTGCTGTCCAAGGTGCGCGGCGAGCGCGCGCAGGTGGTGCTCAACACCTACGAGGCCATGCCCGGCA
This sequence comes from Pseudoxanthomonas sp. JBR18, assembly GCF_028198165.1. Classification (NCBI taxonomy): domain Bacteria; kingdom Pseudomonadati; phylum Pseudomonadota; class Gammaproteobacteria; order Lysobacterales; family Lysobacteraceae; genus Pseudoxanthomonas; species Pseudoxanthomonas sp. JBR18. The sequence continues at coordinate 2,007,855 of NZ_CP116339.1, read as the reverse complement.
CCTTCACCACCCATCCGGACATGCAGTTCCCCGCCGCCGAGATCATCGCCGGGGTCAAGGTCGCCCTTGGCGGACGCGATCCGCTGCTGCTCGATGCCACCCAGCTGGCCACCGCATTGCTGGGCGATGCGATCGCGACCAATCTGTTCATGCTTGGCTATGCCTGGCAGCAGGGTCTGGTGCCGATCTCGTTCGACGCGCTGATGCGCGCGATCGAACTCAACGGCGCGGCCATCGAGATGAACAAGACCGCCTTCGCCTGGGGCCGACTGGCCGCCATCGATCTGCCTGCGGTACAGCAGGCGGCCGGCATCGTACGCAACACCGACACCCGCGAGGAACACCTGCCACGCAACCTGCGCGTGCTGCCGCCGGGCGAGTGGGAAGGGACCGAATGGGGCGCGACCAGCGCGCCACGCAACCCGGACAACGCGCGCAGCGTGCGCGGCCTGCCCGACACTACCGCAGCCACCGTCGACGGCGCGACTGCCTTGCCGCTGGATGACGCGCGCCTGTCGCGCACGCTGGACGAAGCCATCGCCCGACGCAGCGCCTTCCTTGCGCAGTACCAGGACAGCGCCTACGCAAGGCACTACACCGACTTCGTCGCCCAGGTGCGCGAAGCCGAAAGCGCCCGGGCGCCAGGCGCCACTGCGCTGACCGAGGCGGTGGCGCGCTATCTGTTCAAGCTGATGGCCTACAAGGACGAGTACGAGGTCGCGCGGCTGTACACCAGCGGCGCGTTCAAGCGTCAGCTGGAGCAGCAATTCGAAGGCGACTACACCCTGCAGCTCCACCTCGCCCCGCCGCTGCTGGCCAAGAAGAACGAGAAGGGCGAGCTGACCAAGCGCGCCTACGGCCCGTGGATGCTGCGCGCGTTCAGCCTGTTGGCCAGGCTCAAGGTTCTGCGTGGCGGCACGTTCGACGTCTTCGGCCGTACCGCCGAGCGCCGCATGGAGCGCCAGCTCATCGCCGACTACCGGGCCACGGTCGCTGGACTGCTCGACACGCTGGATGCACAGCGCCTGCCGCTGGCGGTGCGCATCGCCAGCATTCCCGAGCAGATCCGCGGCTACGGCCACGTCAAGGAGCGTCACCTGCAGACGGCCAAGGCGGAGGAAGCCCGGTTGCTGCAACAGTGGTGCGATCCGAAGGCCATCCCCATCGTCCAGGCCGCCTGAGCCGAGGAGCAAGCCACCCACGCCAGGACACGACCTGCCGCTCGAAGCCCCGCCATCGACATGAAGCACCTGATCGGTAAGCCAGCGTGCTCGGCAGGAACGTCACCGTCGGAGCGATCTCCTCGGGCGTCCTGACGCGGCCCCTCGGGACACTGGAGGGGTCGCCCTACCCCGTGCTGAGCCTGAAGGCCGATGGACGCGAGCCAGCTCGGTGTCAGTCGGCCCGGGAGCAAGCGGGTTGAAGATGACCCCAGCACCCGTTCCAGCGCCTGGCTGCGACTGACACCCAGGCGCGCGGCCTTGACCGCTGCGCAGGCGGCCCACCGCACCGCACGGCAATCCGCCGCAGGCGACATGACGGCTCACTGCCAAGCACGCTTGGTTGCAACCGCAACGACGGCGCAGTTGCGTGCGCCTGGCCTGTAGCATGACGGCCCTATGAGCAAGCCCCTCAAACCCGCCGACTACCTCAAGAAGATCCTCACCGCGCGCGTCTACGACGTGGCGGTCGAATCGTCCCTCGAGCCCGCCCGCACCCTCAGCCAGCGCCTGCACAACAAGGTCTTGCTCAAGCGCGAGGACCAGCAGGCGGTCTTCAGCTTCAAGCTGCGCGGTGCGTACAACAAGATGGCGCACCTGACCCCCGAGCAGCTCAAGCGCGGGGTGATCTGTGCGTCGGCCGGCAACCACGCCCAGGGCGTGGCGCTGGGCGCGCACCGGCTGGGCACGCGCGCGGTGATCGTGATGCCGGTGACCACCCCGCAACTCAAGATCGATGCGGTCAAGGCGCTGGGAGGCGAGGTGCTGCTACGCGGGGAGAGCTATTCGGATGCCTACGAGCATGCGGTGACGCTGGAGCGCAAGCAGGGCCTGACCTTCGTGCACCCGTTCGACGACCCGGACGTGATCGCAGGCCAGGGCACCATCGCCATGGAGATCCTGCGCCAGCACCAGGGGCCGCTGGATGCGGTGTTCGTGGCGATCGGCGGCGGCGGGCTGATCTCCGGGGTGGCCAACTACATCAAGGCCGTGCGCCCGGAGATCAAGGTGATCGGCGTCCAGATGGCCGATTCCGATGCGATGGCCCGCTCGGTGGCTGCGCGCAAGCGCGTGGCACTGGATGACGTGGGCCTGTTCGCCGACGGCACCGCGGTGAAGCTGGTGGGCGAGGAAACCTTCCGCATCGCCAAGCACCTGGTGGATGACTTCATCATCGTCGACACCGACGCGGTGTGCGCGGCGATCAAGGATGTCTTCGTCGATACGCGCAGCATCGTCGAGCCCTCCGGGGCGATGGCGGTGGCGGCGATCAAGCAGTACGTGGCCACGCACAAGGTCAAGGGCGCGACGTTCGCAGCCATCCTGTGCGGGGCCAACATGAACTTCGACCGGCTGCGCTTCGTGGCCGAACGTGCCGAAGTCGGCGAGGAGCGTGAGGCGCTGTTTGCGGTGACCATCCCCGAGGAGCGTGGTTCGTTCCGCCGCTTCTGCGAACTGGTCGATCACCTGCCCGGCGGCCCGCGCAATGTCACCGAGTTCAACTACCGCATCAGCGATGCGGCCCAGGCGCACGTGTTCGTCGGGCTAACCACGCACGGCAAGGGTGAATCGGAGAAGATCGCCGCCAGCTTCATCCGCCACGGCTTTGCCACGCTGGACCTGACCCATGACGAGTTGGCCAAGGAGCACGTGCGGCATATGGTCGGCGGGCACTCGGCCCTGGCCCAGGACGAACGCCTGCTGCGCTTCGTCTTTCCCGAACGCCCGGGCGCGCTGCTGAAGTTCCTCAACCTGCTCAAACCAACCTGGAACATCAGCCTGTTTCACTACCGCAACCAGGGCGCGGACTACGGACGCACCCTGATCGGCCTGCAGGTCCCGGCGAAGGACGATGCCGCGTTCCAGCGCTTCCTCGATGCGCTGGGCTATCCGTACGTGGAAGAGACCAATAACCCGGTCTACCAGCTGTTCCTGCGCAACTGAAGCCACTCACTCCGTGAAGCGCGGCCCGCGCCGTAGCCGGATCGGGCCCACGGCGCTATGGATGTCCACGGGGCGGCCGCGCTGGCAGGCCTGGAGGCGGCCGTCGGCAATCATGAGCGCGGCTACCTCGCGGACCTGCGGCATGAGGGCGCGCCATCCATCTTCATCGTCATTAAGCGCACGCGCCACTTCGGACGGGCACAACGAGGCGTTCGGATCGCGCTGAGCCAGTAACCTCAGGAGCGTGTCGCCGATGGCCTGGGAAGGAACCGCCATCCCTCAGGCGGGTTGCAGCAACCGCAGGCCGAACCAGTCTTGCGCGTCGTTCCAGCCATGGGTGACCTTCAGCCCGGCCTTGGCTGCCAGCGCGGCGAAGCTGGCATCGGTGTACTTGTGGCTGTATTCGACCTGCATCGGCTCTCCTTCGGCAAAGTCGAATGGCTGGCCGGCCACGTGCACGGTCTGCTGGCGCTGGCTGACCAGGAAGGTTTCGATGCGCAGGCGCTCGCGCACATACACGGCCCGATGCCTGAAAGCGTCCAGGTCGAAGTCGCTGCCGATCTCCCGGTTCAGCCGCGCCAGCAGGTTGAGGGTGAACGCTGCGGTCACGCCGGCGGCATCGTTATAGGCGGCCTCGATCAACGCCGGATCCTTGTCCAGGTCGATGCCGACCAACGCGCAGCCGCCGACCCCCATCGTCTGGCGCATGCCCCGCAGCAGCGCCAGCGCGCCGGCGTCGGTGAAATTGCCCAAGGTCGAGCCGGGGAAGAACATCACCGTGCGTTGCGCCGGGCGCGTGCTTTCGGGCAGGGATAGCGGTTGGGTGAAGTCGGCGCAGACCGGTAGCATTTCCAGGTCAGGGAACTGCTGGGACAAGCGCGCGGTGGCTTCCAGCACCGCCGTGCGCGAGATCTCCACCGGGGTATAGGCCACCGGAGCGCGCAGGCAATCGAGCAGCAACTCGGTCTTGCGACCGCTGCCGCTGCCGTATTCAACCACGTGCGCGCCCGGTCCGATGGCCTGGGCGATGGACGGCAACCGCGCTTCCAGCAGCGCCAGCTCGGTGCGGGTGAGGTAGTACTCGGGCTCGCGGGTGATCGCCTCGAACAGCCGCGAGCCCTCGGCGTCGTAGAAATACTTGGACGGCAGGGTCTTGGGCGTCTGTGACAGTCCGGCCAACGCATCGGCGGTGATGTCGTCGGGCTGGGGACGCAGGTCGGTCAGCGCATCACGGGCGCGCATCAGGGCACAGGCAGCGGCATTCACGTCAGGTCACGTCCTTGGCAAGGCGCATCCCGGCAAACTGCCAGCGCGCGTCGGAGGGAAAGAAGTTGCGGTACGTCGGGCGAATGTGGGTACGGGAGGTGGCGCAACTTCCGCCCCGCAGCACCCATTGCGCATTCATGAACTTGCCGTTGTATTCGCCCAGCGTACCGGGCCACGGCACGAAGCCGGGATACGGGAGATAGGCGCTACCGGTCCATTCCCAGACATCGCCGAACAGCTGCGACATCCCGGCGTCGGCCGCCGCCTGCGAGCGCGGATGCAGCAGGCCGTTCTCGACGAAGTTTCCGGAAGCTGCCACGCCGCTGGCCGCCAGTTCCCACTCGGCCTCGGTCGGCAAGCGCGCGCCGGCCCAGCGCGCGAACGCATCGGCCTCAAACAAACTCAGCCCGCTGACCGGCGCATCGGGGTCGCGCTCGCGCCAGCCGCCCAGGGTGAATTCGCACGCGCCATCCTCATGCCAGTAAAGCGGCCGCTGCCAGCCGCGCGCGCGCACCGTGGCCCAGCCATCGCTGAGCCAGTGCGCGGGCTCGCGGTAGCCGCCTGCGTCGATGAAGGCGGCGAACTCGGCATTGCTCACCGGGCGATTGGCCAGCGCATGAGCGGCCACCAAGGTGCGGTGGCGCGGGGATTCATTGTCGTAAGCAAACGCATCGGCCGCCGGCCACGCCGCAGCACCGATTTCGACGATCTGCTCGTCCCGTGCGCACCAGCGCAGGGGCGCGCGCCCTGCGCGCTCGACGGGCAGGTCCTCGCGGTAGGCCGGCTGCAGCGGATTGCTCCACAGCGCATGGCGGATGTCGGTGAGCAGCAGTTCCTGGTGCTGCTGCTCGTGCTGGATGCCCAGCTGCACGATATCCAGCGCCTCCTCGTCCAGGGCGCGCTGGCGCAGGCGCTCAGCCATTGTCGCTTCGACCGCCTTGCGGTAGTCCCACACCTGGGCCAGCGATGGTCGCGAGAGCATGCCGCGCCGCGCCCGCGCGTGCATCGGGCCGGCGCTGTTGTAGTAACTGTTGAACAGGTAGTCCCAGGCCGGGTCGAAGGCCTGGTACCGCGGATCGCGCGCCAGCACGAAGCGCTCGAAGAACCAGGTCGTGTGCGCCAGGTGCCACTTGGCCGGACTGGCGTCGTCCATGCTCTGCACCATGGCGTCCTCGGCGCCGAGCGGCGCAGCCAGCGTGCGCGTCAGCGCACGCATGTCGAGGAATTGCGGCAACAGCAGGGCCGAACGCGCGTCGCGTTGCGGGGAAGCGTCCACGGGGGCGATGGCATGCATGGCGATATGCTAGGCGGAGGCGGTGAACGCCTCGTTACGTCACCGTTTTCACGCCTCGCTAAGCTGCATCGATGCCCGACCCATTTCCATCGCCGCCGCCGTTGCAGTGGGCGCAGCGCAGCGCCGCCTTCGCCCTCCCGCCCGGCGTCATATACCTGGACGGTGCAGCAAAAAGCCCGCGCCTGCGACACACCTTGGATGCCGCGCACACCTTGCTGGAGGCCGAGGTCAATCCGCGATGGCTGCCTTATGCGTCCTTCCTGCGCCATCTCGAGGCCACCCGCGCGCTGGCCGCCGACCTGCTGTTCGAAGCCGATGTCGACGGGCTGGCCCTGGTGCCCTCGGCGGCCCATGGCGTGGCCACCGCCGCGCGCAACCTGCCGCTGCAACGTGGCGAGCGCGTGCTGGTCCTGGACGGTCAATTCCCCTCCAACCTGCTCGCCTGGCAGCAGCGATGCAGCGAGGTCGGCGCACAACTCGCGGTCGTAAAGCCACACGAAGGCGAGTCGATCACCGTCGCGGTGCTGCGGACGCTGGCCGACACGCCACGCGTGGCCATCGCCGCGCTGCCGCATTGCCACTGGCACGATGGGCAGCTGCTCGATCTGGATGCCATCGCCGTCGCCGTCCAGGACCGCCGTGCGGCGCTGGTGCTGGACCTCAGCCAGAGTCTGGGCGTGCTGCCCGTGCAGCTGACCCGGTGGCGGCCGGATTTCATCGTCTCGGTCGGCTACAAGTGGCTGCTAGGGACCAGCGGCCTGGCGTGGCTTTGGGCGTCGCCACGCTGGCGGTGTGAAGGCGTGCCGCTGGAACAGCACTGGGGCGCGCGGGATCCGGGTCCGGACTGGGTCTATCCGATGGAAGCCGCGCCGCCTTATCTGCCCGGCGCACGTCGCTTCGACGCGGGCGGTGTGGCCGATCCACTGCGCTTGGCGATGACCTGCGGCGGACTGGCGCAGCTTGGGGCCTGGGGATTGGCGCGCGTCGCCGCCGCATTGGGTGAGGTGACCGCCGCGCTGGATGCGGCACTCGAGGCACGGGGCCTGTCTGCGTGGAAGACGGAGGGGCATGCGCCGCATCTCACCGGATTACGGGTGCCGGCGGATCGGTTGGATGCGGTCGCTGCGGCGTTTGCGGAGCGCGGGATCATGTGTTCGCGCAAGCCGGCGTGTTTGCGCGTGGCGCCGTGCTTGGCGGTGGAGGCGGGGCAAATGGAAGAGGTGGTTGAGGTCGCGGTCAACGCCCGCTTCTAAGCGCATCACGCTCGCTGTTCCTGTCCCTGTTCCTGGCGCTGTTGCTGTTGCTGTTGCTGTTGCTGTTGCTGTTGCTGTTGCTGTTGCCATTGCGGTTGCTGGTGCTGGTGCTGGTGCTGGTGCTGCTGCTGGTGCTTCACCTGACCGAGCCGTAAAGCGCGCCGAGCACCGCAGCGAAGCAGGGCCGAAGAGGCGCCCTGTCTGAGCGCAGCGAGTTTGGGCGCCGTGCCCTGCTTTGCGAGGAGCGCAGGGAACCGATGCGTAGCATCGGCGCGTGTCCGGCGAGAAGCGGTTTTGCTTCCTTTTGCCGCGACAAAAGGAAGTCGCGCCCGAAGGGCGTGAAAGCTCTTGATCCTGCCCGCAGCTTCAGGCTCGCGTAACCGGAGCATGTCGTTCGACATCCTGATTGAGATGGAAGGCATCGCGCCGATGGCGCGACAAGTGCAAGGCTTTCGCGCTTGCAGCGCGAGTGACTTTTGTCGCGGCAAAAGTCACCAAAACCGCTACTCGCCGGACACTCGCCGCCGCTGCGCGGCGGTCCCCTGCGCTTCTCGGAACACGCGGCACATCGCCCAAACTCGCTACGCTCAAACAGGGCGACTCTCCGGCCGCGCGTTCCTGCGATGCTCGGCTCGCTTTACGGCTCAGACAGTGGAAGCGAGCGGCAAACGCAACAGCCGGAACAACTGCAAACAGCAACGGCAACAGCAACGCAAAAGAGCTAAGCCCGTGCGGCGAGCCGCAGGCCCCGCGGCGTCATCATCCGCTCGAACACCTCGAATCCCCCCTGCACCACCAACGCCAGCACCGCCGCCGGCACCGCGCCCTCCAGGATCATCCCAAGGTTGTCCAGGCGGATCCCGGTCAGGATCGGTTGCCCGTAACCGCCGGCGCCAATCAATGCGCCAAGGGTGGCGGTGCCGACGTTGATCACCGCGGCGGTCTTTACCCCGGCCAGGAGGGTGCGCAGGGCCAGCGGCAGTTCGACCCGCCACAGGCGCGTGCGCGGCGGCAGGCCCAGGGCCGCGGCGGTCTCGCGCAGGTCGCGCGGGATGCCGGTCAGGCCGGCATGGGTGTTGCGCACGATCGGCAGCAGCGAATACAGGAACAGCGCGGCGATCGCAGGCCTGGCGCCGATGCCGAACAGCGGAATCATGAAGACGAACACCGCCAGCGAGGGCAAGGTCTGCAGGACGCCGGTCAGCGACAGCACGATCTGGCCCAGGCGTGGGCGACGCGCGGCAAAGACCCCCAGCGGCAGGGCCACCAGCAGAGCACACCCCAGCGAGATGCCGACCAGGGCCAGATGCTCGCCGGTACGCCGGAGGATGCGCGCTGCCCGGCCGCTGCCCTGGGGCGCGTCGACACCGACGAACTGCGCAGCCACCTGCGCCTCGCCATGGTGCTCCAGCTTCACCTGCGCGTTGAGGTGGCGCATGGTGTCCGCGTCGATGCGGCCCTGCAGTTTCTTCAGCACCTGCAGGAACTCCGGCGCGCGCTGGGCCAGGTCCAGCCGATAGAGGAACACGGCCTGGTAGTCGGGGAAGAAGTGCCGATCGTCGTCGAGTACCACCAGGTGGTAATACGGAATCTCCGCATCGGTGCTGTACAGGTCGGTCACATCGATCGCCCCGCTCTGCAGGGCCCGATAGGCCAGATCGTGGTCCAGCCCGTTGGCCTGCTGCGGCAGGCCATAGGCCTTGCGCACGCCCGGCCAGCCGTCCGCGCGCTGCAGGAACTCATTGCTCAGCCCCAACTTGAGGGATGGGTGCGCGGTCAGGTCGCTCAGGGTGCGGATGCCCAGCGCCTGTGCGCGCGTCTGGCGCATGCCGAAGGCGTAGGTGTTCTGGAAGCCCAGTGAGCGGGTGATGCCCAGTCCGCGCCGGGCCAGCGCCGCGGCGACCTGCGCATCGCTGGCGTCGGGCTGCTGCAGCAGTTCCTGCTTGAGCGTGCCGGTGTATTCGGCATAGGCGTCGATGTCGCCTTCCTCCAACGCGCGCCACAGGATCCGCGTGCCGCCCAGCTGGCGCTTGTGGGTGACCTCCACGCCGGCCTTGCGCCCCTGGGCCACGGCGATCTCGCCCAGGATCACCGCCTCGGTAAAGTTCTTCGAGCCCACGGTCGCCTGCTCGGCCGCATGCGCCGGTCCGACCAGGGCCGTCAGCAAGAACAACCAGCCCCAGAGCACACGCCTCATGCTGCGTCTTCCAGGGTGCGCTGGGCGGTCATGAAGGCAGTGACGAATTCGTCCACAGGCGTATCCACCAAGTCGCGCGCCGTGCCCTGCTGGAGCACGCGCCCATCGCGCATCAACACCAGCGTGTCGGCCAGGTAAGCGGCTTCGGCCACGTCATGGGTGACCAGCACGACGGTCTTGCCCAGTTGTGCGAACAGCGTGCGCATCTGGGTCTGCAGCTCGTGGCGCACGATGGGGTCCAGCGCCCCGAGCGGCTCGTCCAGCAGCAGGACCGGCGGGTCCAGCATCAGCGCGCGCACCAGGCCGACACGCTGGCGCTGCCCCCCGGACAGTTCGGCCGGGAACCGCGCCAGCAAGTCGGGTGGCAACTGGCACAGCGCGGCCAGCTCCTCCAGCCGCTGCGCGATGCGGGACTTCGACCAGCCCAGCGTGCGCGCCAGCAGTGCGGCGTTGTCGCGCACGCTCAGGTGCGGGAAGAGCCCGCCCTCCTGGATGACATAGCCAATGCGCCGGCGCTGTGCCAGCAAGGTGTCGCGCCGCAGCGGCTGGTCATCGAAGCGCACCTCGCCCGCGTCCGGCCACTCCAGCCCGATCAGCATGCGCAGCACGCTGGACTTGCCGGCGCCACTGGGACCAATCAGCGCGGTGGTGCGGCCTTGGTCGATCTCGAGATCGACGGCGTCCAGCGCCACGGCGCTGCCGTAGCGGCGCGTGACGCGCTGCAGGGAAAAGATCGACATGGGCATGATGCTGGCACACCACGCGGCCGTGCGCTGCGAAGGGCGACGATCAATCCGTAGCGGGGACGCCGGTGCCACCCCTGGACGGCGTGTGCAGCCAGCGCTGCTTGAGCCAGCGCTCGGCCGGTTCGGTCCATGCGCGCGCGAACGTCCACGCCAGCAGCCAGCACAATGGCAGCAGGGCCAGATACCACCACGCACCCAGGCGCACGTCGCTGCCGAGCGCCCGATACAGCCCCACCAGCGCGAACACCACGAACATGTGCGTCAGGTACAGCTCGTAACTGAGCCGGCCCCAGGCACGCAAGCCGGCCAGCGCGCGCAGCGGAGCGTGCCCTGGCATGGCATGCAGGCCGAGCACCAGGGCGCCGGCGCCGCCGACCAGGACCAGCATGTTGGCGTTGCCGACCGCGCGCCATAGCTCGCCACCGCACAACAGCACGGCCATCAGGGCGACGCTTCCCAGCACGCGCAACCAGCGCGCGGTCGACGCGGGGAGCTGCCAGCGCGTCGCCGCCAGTGCGGCGAGCACGCCCACGGCGATGGCGGAGAATCCTGGCAGATACGCCTTCTCCTGCCAGATCTCGTTACCGTCCAGCGCGGCGCGGGTGAATGGTAGCGACAGCACCAGCAACAGCAGCGCCGGCACCAGCAACGCTTGGCGGCGCAGCCCCAGGCAGACCAGGGGAAAGCCGAGGTAAAAGGCCTCCTCGATGGACAGCGACCACAGCACGTCCCAGCCGCCGGGCAACCAGCCGGTGCGGCCTTCGTACCAGTTCAGCTGCAGGGTCAGCGCCGACCACAGCGCACCGCCCAGGGATTGGCCAGGCTTGTCGATCACATAGTTCGGGACCTTCAGCACGTGCATCAACGACAGCACCGCCAGCAACAGCAGCAGCGCCGGGCCGATGCGCGCGAGGCGACGTGCATAGAACGCGCGCAACTCGATCCGCGCCAGCGACGGCCAGCGCTGCTGCGCATGCACGGTGATCAGGAAGCCGGAGATCACGAAGAACACGAACACCGCCTCGTAACCGTTGTAGCTGAGCGCGCGCAGCACGCGCTGCGGCAACACGTCGGACAGCGCGGTCTGACGCAGCGGGATGCGCAACGCCAGGTGGTGCAACACCACCAGCAGGATCGACACTCCACGCAGGGCGTCGATCCCCGGGTTGCGTCGCGCCGTGGGCGTCACGGGGTGGCGGACGAACCGGGCGCGTCGGCCTGCAGCGCCTGCAGGATCTTCTGCCCAGCGCGGCCATCGACCGGCTGCAGGCCACGCTGGCGCTGCTCATCGGCGATCGCCTGGCGGGTCAGCGTGCCGATCATGCCGTCGGCCTCGCCGATGGCGTGTCCACGCGCCAGCAGCAGGGTCTGCAGTTGCCGGCGCTGGGCGCGATCCAGGGGCGGATCGTCGGTAGGCCAGCGCGCGACCAGCGGCCCACCGCCGCGCAAGCGGTCGGAGAGCAACGCGATGGCCAGCGCATAGCTCTCGGCCGCGTTGTAGCTGTAGATCGCATCGAAGTTGGCGAACACGAGGAACGCGGGCCCGGCGGTACCGGCAGGCAGCAATACTGCCGCGCGCGTGTCGCTGGGCGCGATCGGCGCGCCATCGACGCGGGTGATGCCGTCGGCGATCCATGCGCGCAGCGGGCGCCGTGCCTTGCGGCCGGCACGATCGGCGTCGAAGCCGGCCGGCAGCTTCACTTCGTAACCCCAGGGCTGGCCGCTCTGCCAGCCCGCCCGCTTGAGATAGTTCGCCGTGGAGGCCAGGGCATCGGGCACGCTGTGCACCAGGTCGCGGCGCCCGTCGCCATCGCCATCCATGGCGATGCGCTGGTAGGTACTGGGCATGAACTGGGTCTGCCCGAATGCGCCGGCCCACGAGCCGGTCAGGCCATCGGTATCCAGGTCGCCTGCCTGCAGCAGCTGCAGCGTGGCCAGCAATTCACCGCGGAAGAAATCCTGGCGGCGCCCGAAGCACGACAGAGTGGACAGCGAGACCAACAGCGGGCGCTTGCCCTGTACCCGGCCATAGTCGCTTTCCACCCCCCACACCGCCGCCACCGTGGCGGCATCCACGCCGCTGCGCGCGGCGACCTGGGCGAAGGTCTCGGCGTGCTCGGCCAGCATGGCCTTGCCGTCGGCGATGCGCTGATCATCGACCAGTGGCGCCAGGTAGTCCCAGATCGGGGTGGAGAATTCGGGCTGCGTATCCAGTAGCGGCAGCACGCTCATGTCCGGCGCGATGCCGGTCATGAAGCGATCGAACGACGTGGGTTGAACCCCGGTGGCGCCATCGCGCACGCGCGCCATGCAACTGGCGTACGCCGCCCGCTCGGCCGCGCTGGGCGCGCCGACCTCCACCGCCTGCTGCTGCGCCTGCGCCCCCCACGCGATCACTCCCGCCAACACGCCCACTACACCGCGATACATGCGCCCACTCCCTCGTCTTCGCTGCCAGCGTCCGATTGTAAGCAGGCATAAGATCCGCAGGCCAAAAGCGCCTTGGTTTTGGCCTTGGCTTTGCCCTTAATCCTCCGTGAGGCGCGGCGTCGCGCTGAGGAAAAGACCCGAGGGGCGCCACACAGGGATGTGGGGCGTTTTTTGCCTACCTTTCTTGCACGAGCAAGAAAGTATGTCGGGCCGCGACGCGGCACGAAAGCCTTTGCTTCAAGAACTAAAACCTAATCGCGCCGCCACACCAGCAGTCGATTATTCGCCGGCATCGCATGATCATGCTCCAGTCGCAGCCCGATCCCGTGCGCCAACGCGTCCACGGCTTCGACATCACGGATGCCACTCACCGGATCGCGTGCTTTCAGCCATTGATCGAACTGTGCATTGCTGTCGCTGGTGTAAGTCCCGCCATCGTTGAACGGTCCGTACACCGCCAAGGTCCCATCAGCGGCCAGCACCGCGTCGAGTCCTGCAAAGAACGCCTGCACCTGCGGCCAGCCCATGATGTGCAGCGTGTTGGCGCTGAACACCGCATCGAAGCGCGTCGCCGGCCATGGCCCCTGGGCCACGTCCAGCCCCAAGGGAGCCGGCGTATTGGGAAGGTCCGCCTCGTCCAGCCAGGCGCGTAGGCCGGGCAGGTGTTCTGCGCGCTCGCTGGTTTGCCAGCACAACTGCGGCAAGGCGCCGGCAAAATACACGGCGTGCTGGCCGGTGCCACTGCCGATCTCCAGCACGCTGCGCGCCTGCGCGAAAGCCCCGCGCAAGACTTTCAGGATGGGGTCGCGATTGCGTTCGCAGGCCGGGGCGAAGGGCTTGTCGATCACGGGATCATGGCGACCCGGCGGACAGCGCCTGGGCCACTGCGTGGAACACCTGGCCCATTTCCAGCGGCTTGTCCAGGAGGTAGGCATTGACCCCGCCCGGCAGCTCGTCGCGATCAAACGGCTTGGCCGGATCCTGCAGCAGGATCACCGGACCACGGTAACCACGCTGGGCCAGCGCCTTGACCAGGGCAACGGCCGGCAGCAGCACGAAATCGCTGTCGATGACGAACAGGTCGGGCATGCCGTCGACCACCGACGCCCGCAGTGCATAGGCGCCATCGGGCGCATTGCTGGGCGCATAGCCCTGGCTCTCCAGCGCGTTGCACAACAGCGACTGGCGGGTGTTGTCGCCATCGACCAACAGGATGCGTTGGCCCTGCCCTGGCGCAGCCTCGGCCGGCGACGGTGCAGGACTTGCGGCCATCGGCAGGGTGATGGAGAAGGTGGTGCCCTGTCCCAGCGCACTGTCCACCTCGATACGCCCCTGGTACTGCTCGACGATGCGCAGGCAGGACATCAGCCCCAGGCCGGTGCCGTCAGGTTTAGTGGTGAAGAAGGGCGTGAACAGCTGCTTGCGGGTCTTCTCGTCCATGCCGATGCCCTGGTCGCGCACACAGAGGCAGGCCATGCCTTGCGCATCGCTCGAGGACACGCAGGCAGACAGCGTCAGGACGCCCCCTTCGGGCATGGCCTGGATGCCGTTGAGACACAGGTTGATGAGCACCTGTTGCAGTTCGACGTAATTGGCGTCAATCACCATGGCCTGCGCCGGGGGCTGCAGGTCCAGCGTGACCTTGTCCGGCAGACTGCCCTGCAACAGCACCTGCACGGCCTGGAACAGGTCGCTCACCGACACCGGCTCGCGCGCCTTGCGCGCGCCGCGCACGAAGGACAGCATCGATTCGGCCATCTCGTGCCCGCGTCGGCCGGACTCGGCGATCACCTCGCCGAGCTTGCGGATCTTGGGATTGTCGCTGTGGATGGCCAGCAGGTCCGGCACGATCAGCAGCGGCTGCAGGATGTTGCGCAGGTCGTGGCTGAGGCCCGCGGCCAGCATCGCCATCGAATCCAGGCGCTGGGAACGCAGCAGCTCCTTTTCCACCCGCTCGCGCTCACGCTCGCTGCGCGACTCGCGGATGGCGCGCGCGGCCGCTGCGGGCAGCCGTGCGGTCTTGTCCTTGAGGATGTAATCGGACGCCCCGTCGCGCAGGGCCTGGACGGCGGTGTCCTCACCCATCGTGCCGGACACGAAGATGAAAGGAACCGGCGGGTTCTGCGAGCGCACCAGCTTGAGCGCGTCGTAGCCGGAAAACCCCGGCATGCTCAAGTCCGACAGCACCAGGTCCGGATTGAAATCCACCAGCGCCTTGGCCAGTTCCGCCCCGGAATCCACGCGCTCGAACCGCGCCTCCAGCCCGGCATCCAGCAGCTGCATCGAGGTCAGCTCGGCATCTTCCGGCGAATCCTCCACCAGCAGGATGCGGACCGGACCGATGGGATCGGCGCTGTGCGGCATCGGGCTCAATCCAGACCCGGCGCTTCGTTCAAGACGGCCCAGAAGGTCCCCAGGGTCTTGACCGCGGTGAAGAACTGGTCGATGTCCACCGGCTTGACCACATAGGCATTGGCGCCCAGGTCCCAGCTACGCACCAGGTCGCTCTCCTCCCGCGAGGAGGACAGGATGACCACCGGCATGGTCTTGAGTTTGTTGTCGGCGCGGATGCTGCGCAGCACCTCCATGCCATCCATGCGCGGCATCTTGATGTCCAGCAGCAGCACCGCGGGCAGACCCTCGGGACGGTCGGCGTAGGCCCCCCGGCTCAGCAGGTAGTCCATCGCCTCCACCCCGTCTTCCACGTGCACGATGGGATTGGCCAGGTTGGCCTCGCGCAGGGCATCGATGGCCATTTCGGCATCGGCGCTGCTGTCTTCAGCCAGGAGGATGGTGCGGATGGCAGGGATCATGCGTTGAGCTCTGAGGGTGAAGGTGCCGCCGGCAGGCTTGCGGTGTCCTGGCCGGTGGGGATGATGAAATGGAAGGTGGCGCCCTTGTCGGGCTCCGCCTCGGCCCAGACTCGGCCGCCGTGGCGGGCCACCACCCGACGTACGCTGGCCAGCCCGATGCCGGTGCCGGCGTATTCGCTGGATTTGTGCAGGCGCTGGAACACGCCGAACAGCTTGCCGGCATAGGCCATGTCGAAGCCCGCGCCGTGGTCCTTGACCCAGAAGTGATGGTTGCCTTCGCCTTCCAGCGCGTAACCGACCTGGATCTGGGCGACTTCGTGCTTGCCGCTGTACTTGACCGCGTTGCCGAGCAGATTCTGCCAGACCTGGCGCAGCATGTTCTCGTCGCCGACCAGGATCGGCAGGGGCTGGATGTCCCAGTCCACGCGCAACGGCAAGGCGTGCTTGTCGGCGCTGACATTGGCATCGAGCATCGCCCGGGTCTCGGCCACCAGCGACTGCATGTCCACCGCCTGCAGACGCAGCGCGCTGCGACCCAGGCGCGAGTACACCAGCAGGTCGTCGATCAGTGAGGACATGCGCCGGGCCGAATCGCCGATCACCTGCAGGTAATGGCGGCTGCGCTCGTCTGCCGATTCTCCCAGATGGCGTTGCAGCTTGTCGGAGAAGCCTGACACGTGGCGCAGCGGCGCGCGCAGGTCATGGGAGACCGAATAGCTGAAGGCCTCCAGCTCGCGATTGACGTCCGACACCTGCTCGATCTTGCCTTCCAGCTGTCGATTGAGGTCGATGATGCGCTGCTGGCTGACCTTCTGGGTAGTGACGTCGCTGACCGTCATCAGCACCGCCTCGTCCTCCAGGTCGGGCAGCACCATGCGCCGGGCGTTGAGCAGCAGGATGCGCGCCACGCCGCCCGCGGTCTCCTGCTGGACCTCGTAGTCCCACAGTTCGCGCCCGCGGGCCAGCACATCGATCAGGCGCTGGCGCACGACCTCGTCTTCCCACGCCTCGCTGACCTCGACGAGCCGCGGATGGTGGTTCAGATCGCCCTCCACTTCATAGAGTTCGGCGAAGGCGGCGTTATGCATCAAGACCCGCAGCTCGCCGTCCAGCAGCACGATCGGCTCGCGCACGGTCTGCAGCACCGCCGAGGCGCGTGCGTCGGCGCGTGAACTGGCCTGCTCGGCGCTCAACCGCTGTCCGATCTGGCGTCCAAGCAGCATGGTGATCACCGCCAGCAGCAGCAGCTGGACCGCCAATCCGCCCCAGCCGACCCAGTTACCCAGCCGCCGCGAGCGCTCGGCCTGGGCGATACGCCCCTGCGCCAGCCCCTGTTCGGATTGATAGATGTCCATCATGAGCGGGCGGACGGGATAGTCGTTGGCAAGCGCCTGCACGACCTCCGCGCGACGCTCGGGCGGAGCGTCGAGCAACTCGTTGGCCAGCATGGCGCGCCGTTGCAGCACCTCTTTGAGCTGGCCAAGACGGACCTGCTGGGGTGCGTTGTCACGGGTCAACTGGGTGATCTGATCGAGCTGGCGCTGGATTTCGTTGGGGCCGTCCTGCACGCGCTCACGCAACCGTGGCAGCGTGGCGCCCAGATTGACCAACAGCGCGGACTGCTCGATCTCGCGGATCTCCACATTCAGCCTGGAAATGTCTGCCTGGACCTCGCGGGTATGCGTGACCAGGTCGACCGCGTCCAGCGTGTCGTCCTGCAGCTGCTGGCGCAGCAAGGTCGGTGCCACCACGATCAGCAGCACGATCAGCACGAGTAACGGCAGGCGCCAGCTCACCCACTGTTCTCTGGAAGTTTGCGACAGCATCAGGCTCCCAGGCGGCAGGGCGCGGCGTCAGCCCGCCGCGCGCGTAGCGGGCGGCATGCGGAACGTCCAAAGATTGAGGCACATCGTACCGGGTTCACGTTATTCATGTTGCGGGTCTGGACCAGGGATGCGGCTCGCGCGGACCGCTGAGCAAAAGGATCCACAAGCAGAACCTGAACAGGTGAAACGCACCGTGAAGACGGCCCTCACCACGTCACCCCTAACGGCCGATAGCATGTTGGCAGCCCCGCCACTGCCTCTCTTCCATGATCCGACGCCAGTTCCTGACCCGCGCTGCCGGCACCTTGGCCGCCCTCGGCCTGCCCCCTGCCTTGCTGTTGTCCCCATCGGCCTTGGCCGCCACGGGCAAGCGGCATCTGGTGTTCGGCCCGGCCCAGCCCTTCGACTACGCCAGCCTCAAGGGCCAGGCGCGTGCCCTGGCGTCCAAGCCCTACCACGTGCATGGCGGTCCGCTGCCTCCCGCGCTGGAAGGGCTGACCTGGGACCAGTACCAGGCGATTCGTTACCGCAAGGACCATGCGCTGTGGGCCGGCCAGGACGACGCGTTCCTGGCCCAGTTCTTCCACATGGGCCTGTATTTCAAGAAGCCGGTGACCATGCACGAGGTCGCCGACGGCCAGGCCCGGGAGATCAAGTACAACCCCGGCATGTTCGACTACGGCAGCAGCGGCCTGGCCAAGGCCAAGCTGCCCGACTCGCTCGGATTCGCCGGCTTCCGTCTGAACACCAAGGCCGACCCGGACCGCGACTTCGCCGCCTTCCTGGGCGCGAGCTACTTCCGCGCGGTCGGCAAGGAGGGCCAGTACGGCCAGTCCGCACGCGGCCTGGCGATCGACACAGGCATGGGCAAGCCGGAGGAATTCCCGGACTTCGTGGCCTATTACCTGGAGCGCCCCGATCCGGGCCAGGACACGCTGGTGATCTACGGCCTGCTGGATTCGCCCAGCGTCGCCGGCGCCTATCGCTTCGCGCTGACCCCCGGTGAGCCGCTGCTGATGGACATCGACTGCGCCTTGTACCCGCGCACGACCATCGAGCGCATGGGCCTGGGCCCGTGCACCAGCATGTACCAGGCCGGCGAAAACGACCGCCGTATGGCCTGGGACTGGCGCCCGGAGATCCACGACACCGATGGCCTGGCCCTGCATACCGGCAGCGGCGAATGGATCTGGCGTCCGCTGACCAATCCGCCACAGCTGCGCTTCAACGCCTTTGCCGACAACAATCCCAAGGGCTTCGGCCTGCTCCAGCGCGACCGCGACTTCGACCATTACCAGGACGACGGGGTGTTCTACGAGAAGCGCCCCTGCCTGTGGGTGGAACCCAAGGCCGGCTGGGGGGAGGGCTCGGTCCAGCTGATCGAGATCCCCACGGTGGACGAGACCTTCGACAACATCGTGGCGTTCTGGAACCCCAAGGACAAACCGCAGGCCGGCCAGGAACTGCTGTACGGCTACAAGCTCTACTGGGGCTCGGCGGCGCCCAGCACCCCGACCGACGCGATCTGCGTGGCCAGCCGGACCGGCCTGGGCGGCGTGGTCGGGCAGAAGCGCAAGACCTGGTCGCAGCGCTTCGCGGTGGATTTCAAGGGCGGCAAGCTGGCCGCCCTGGAGGCGGCCAACGCCGAGGTCACCCCCGAGCTGCAGATCAGCGGCGGCCGCCTGGAGACCGTCTCCTGCCGTCCGCTGCACGAGATCCACGGCTACCGGGTGATGTTCGACGTGGTGCCTGACAAAACGGACAGCAGCCAGATCGACCTGCGCCTGTACCTGAAGAACGATCAGGGTGCCCTGAGCGAAACCTGGCTGTATCAGTTCAGTCCGCCACCGGAAGCCGAACGCAAGCTCTACTGAGGACGCCTCGGGACGGCGTGTCCACACCGTGATATCGACCCATGCACGGCCTGCGTCCTGTCCGGGCCGGTTGTTGCGTTGTAACGCGGTGTAGCCGTACAGGGGATTGCTCCTGGTCATCGAGGCGTTCGACTTCCGCGTGAGCGTTGCGTTTGCGGGGAAGACAGCGACGACCGGTAACATCGGCTACATCGCGGGCCGTCCGCAGGCATATCGCGGCCGGTGATCCACAACAGGGGATGACATCGATCGCGCCGGGTGCGCGGGCGCGTACTCCCGTGATGCGGAAGCGTGTTACGTCAAACATCCCCAGCCCGGCGAGGGACTTGGATATGGCCGACCGGTCTGTCTTGCTGTCTTCCAACTACAACGCGTGGCCCGAGCCCTTCAACGGGCAGGCATTCGCATTTCTCAACGTCATCGCCCAGGTGGAGGATGCGGACGTCCTCGTGCCCGAGCCTTCGGCGCATGCCGCCGGGCGCGGGGTCAACCCGAGCATGGGCTACCTGTGGAACGAGTTGCGCCACCGGGTGGTGTCACAGTCGTGGCGGCGACTGGGGCAACCCGGGTTCTCCAATGCGCAGGCCGTCACCGTCGAGCGCGACTACGATGTCTTCCTCTACGCGTGCCAGTTCCCCAATGAGCTGACCGCGTTGCGCAAGCTGCGCGGCTGGCGCCAGCGCTGCGACAAGGCCTATGCCTATCTGCTGGAAGGCTGGCCCGAGCGCTTCCCCCACCAGGCCGCCGAACTGCGCATGCTGGATCAGTTCGACCACGTGTTCGTGCTCAATGCCGAAAGCATCCCGGCACTGCAGCGCTACACCTCCACGCCGATCTCGTTCCTGCCCAGCGCGTGCGACACGCTGCTGGCCTGCCCCTATCCGGAAGCTCCGCCGCGCAGCATCGATGTATTGAGCATTGGCCGACGCATGCCCGAGCTGCACACCAAGCTCAGCGCGCTGGCCGCCCAGGACGGCAACTTCTTCTACGTCCACGACACCCTGCGTGCGGCGTCGGTCGCCGACTGGGCCGAGCATCGCAGCCAGACCGCGGCGATGATCAAGCGCGCCAAGTACTTCATCGCCTACGACTTCACGGTGGACACCTTTGGCGTGTTCAAGGGCGTGCGCAAGAACGCGCTGGCCACGCGGTACTTCGAAGGCACCGCCGGCGGGGCCGTCGTCCTGGGTTCGGCCCAGCACTGCCTGGAGTTCGCCCATCACTTCGACTGGCCCGACGCGGTCATCGAGCTGCCACCAGAGACGGCCGACATCGGCGCATTCCTCAACGACCTGGGCGGGCAGACCGCGCGCCTCGAGCGCGCCCGCGCGATGAACGTCAGCCAAAACCTGCGTCGGCACGACTGGGCCCATCGCTGGGGGCAGCTGCTCGACACCGTCGGTCTGGCGCGCAGCCCGCGCCTGCAGCAACGCATTGATCGCCTGGCCCACATGGCCGGGATGGTGGACCTCGCCCACGGGGCACCGCTGGTGCGGAGGCACGACGTCACCGCCTGACTGATCGGCAGGACCCAACCCATCCGGCGGCGGGAGGGCCGCCATCACCCCTTGCGCGCATCGTTTCCGGTGCGCGCAGGAAGCATGCAGCCGGCCCTCCGGCGAAGGACGAAGCGCGCGATGCGAAAGGCATATCCATGAAGGCCGTCATCCTGGCCGGCGGCCTGGGCACCCGGATCTCCGAGGAAACCTCGGTCAGACCCAAGCCGATGGTGGAGATCGGCGGCATGCCGGTCCTCTGGCACATCATGAAGATCTACAGCCATCACGGCATCAACGACTTCGTCGTGTGCCTGGGCTACCGGGGCGAGGTCATCAAGGACTTCTTCATCAATTACCACCTGATGCATTCGGACATCACCTGCGACCTGTCCACCAACACCACCACCCTGCACAATTCGCGCGCAGAACCCTGGCGGGTGACGCTGGTGGATACCGGTCCGGCCACCATGACCGGCGGTCGTCTCAAGCGTGTCATGCCCTACCTGCAGGATGAGGAGGCGTTCTGCCTGACCTATGGCGATGGCGTCTCCGACGTGGACATCGGCGCGGGCATCGCGCTGCACCGGCGTGAAGGACGCCTGGCGACGGTGACCGCGGTGCAGCCGCCGGGCCGCTTCGGCGCCCTGCACGTGGAAGGCGATGCGGTCACCGGCTTTCGCGAGAAACCCGCCGATGGCGATGGCCTGATCAACGGCGGTTTCTTCGTCCTCTCCCCCAAGGTGGTCGATTTCATCGACGGCGACGACTCGGTCTGGGAAAACGCGCCGCTGGAACGTCTGGTCGCCCAGCGCCAGCTCAGCGTCTACCGGCACACCGGCTTCTGGCAGCCGATGGACACCTTGCGCGACAAGAACTACCTCAACGACCTGTGGACCACCAACAAGGCGCCCTGGCGCGTCTGGGAATGAAGACGATGCGTATCCTGATCACCGGCAACATGGGCTATATCGGCCCGGTCCTGGCCCGCCACCTGCGCCAGCGTTTCCCCGAGGCTTACCTGGTCGGCGTGGACCGCGGCTGGTTCGCGCACTGCCTGTCGGACAAGCGCGGCCTGCCCGAGGTCGTCCTGGACGAACAGTGGTTCCGCGACGTGCGCGACCTGACCGCGAAGGACCTGACCGGTTTCGACGCGGTCGTGCATCTGGCCGCGGTGTCCAACGACGCGATGGGCAAGCGGTTCGAGATCGTCACCGACCAGATCAACTGCAAGGCCAGCCTGTCGGTCGCCCAGGCCGCTGCCGAGGCGGGGGTGAAGCACTTCGTGTTCGCCTCCAGCTGTAGCGTCTACGGCGCCGCCGCCGACGGCACGCCGCGCTCCGAAACCAGCGGCATCGCCCCGCTGACCGCCTACGCGCACTCCAAGATCGATACCGAGACCGGCCTGGCGGCGATGGACACCGACATGGTGATCACCGCGCTGCGCTTCGCCACCGCCTGCGGCGCCTCGCCGCGCCTGCGCCTGGACCTGGTGCTCAACGACTTCGTCGCCGGCGCGGTGGCCAGCGGCAAGGTCGAGGTGCTCTCCGATGGCACGCCGTGGCGCCCGCTGATCCACGTGCGCGACATGTCGCGCGCCATCGAGTGGGCGATCCAGCGCCCGGCCGACAATGGCGGCCGCTACCTGTTCGTCAATGCCGGCTCGGACCGCTGGAACGTGCAGATCCGCGACCTGGCCCAGGCCGTGGGCGTGGCGATCCCGACCGCAGAGGTGTCCATCTCCACCAACGCACCAGCCGATAACCGCTCCTACCGCGTGGACTTCACCCTGTTCGAGCAGCTGGCGCCCGAGCACCAGCCGATCGAAACGCTGGAAGGCACCATCGCCGAGCTGCGCGACGAGCTGCAGCGCACCGCCTTTTCCGACCGCAACTTCCGCCAGAGCGGCTTCATCCGCCTGCGCATCCTGGAAGGGCTGGTCGACAGTGGGGTGCTGGCCGCAGACCTGCGGGCCGCCGCATGAAGTTCCACGAAACCCCGCTCAAGGGCGCCTATGTCATCGAGCCGGAAAAGCGCGGCGACGACCGCGGCTGGTTTGCCCGGGTGTTCTGCGAAAAGGAAATGGCCGCAGCCGGCCTGGTCGATCGCTTTGTCCAGGTCAACAACTCCTACAACGCCGAAGTCGGCACGCTGCGCGGCATGCATTACCAGCTGCCCCCGGCACCGGAGGTCAAGATCGTGCGTTGTGTGCGCGGCGCGCTGTGGGATTGCATCGTCGACCTGCGTCCGGACTCGTCCACGTACCGCAAGTGGCACGGCGTGGAACTGACCGCGGAGAACCGCCTGGCCTATTACGTGCCGCGCGGCTTCGCCCATGGCTTTGTGACCCTGGCGCCGGACACCGAGGCGTTCTACCTGGCAAGCGCGTTCTACGAGCCGAGCGCCGAGCGCGGCCTGCGCTGGAACGATCCGACCTTCGACATCCAGTGGCCGGCCGAAGGAAAGATCATTTCCGACAAGGACGCCACGTGGCCGGACTTCGATCCGGACTTCCACGGCGTCGAGCAGCTGCGCGGCCTGTGAACCCCCATATCCCAGCATTGAGGACAACCCCATGGTGATCGACCGCCTGCTCCGCGAGCGCCAGGCCGCCGGCATGCCCATCCGCGTCGGGCTGTATGGCGCGGGCTTCATGGCCAAGGGCATCGTCAACCAGATCGTGCACTCGGTGCCCGGCATGGTCCTGTCGGTGATCTGCAACCGCAACGTGGACAAGGCCATGGCGGCCTATGCCCTGGCCGGCGTCCAGGCCCAGGTGGTCGACACCGGTCGCGCCCTGTCCCAGGCCATCGCCAGCGGCACCGCCGTGGTCACCGATGACCCGGCGCTGCTCTACGAATGCGACGACCTGGACTGCCTGATCGACGCCACCGGCGCGGTCGAGTATGGCGCCCACATCTCGCTGGCCGCCATCGCCCACGGCCGCGACATGGTCACGATGAACGCCGAGCTGGATGGCACCGTCGGCCCGCTGCTGAAGAAGAAGGCCGATGCGGCCGGGGTGATCTTCACCGCCTGCGACGGCGACCAGCCCGGCGTGCAGATGAACCTGTTCCGCTTCGTCAAGTCCATCGGGCTCACGCCGCTGATGTGCGGCAACATCAAGGGCTTGCAGGACCCGTATCGCACGCCGACCACGCAGGCCGGCTTTGCCGCCAAGTGGGGCCAGGACCCGTACATGGTCACCAGCTTCGCCGACGGCACCAAGATCAGCTTCGAGCAGGCCATCGTCGCCAACGGCACTGGCATGTCCATCCTCAAGCGCGGCATGACCGGCTACGACCACCGCGAGCACGTGGACACGCTGACCAAGGTCTACGACGTGGACGCGCTCAAGGCCGTCGGCGGCGCGGTGGATTACGTGGTCGGCGCCCAGCCCGGGCCGGGCGTGTACGTGCTGGCCACGCACGACGACCCCAAGCAGCAGCACTACCTCAACCTGTACAAGCTGGGCGAAGGTCCGCTGTACAGCTTCTACACGCCCTACCACCTGTGCCACTTCGAAGTGCCGCTGTCGGTGGCGCGCGTGGTGTTGCTGCGCGACGCGGTGCTGCAGCCGCTGGACGGCCCGCTCGTGGAAGTGGTGGCCACCGCCAAGCGCGACCTGGCCGCCGGCGAGACCATCGATGCACTGGGCGGCCACCTGACCTACGGCCAGTGCGAGCGCGCCGATGTCACCGCCGCCGAGCAGCTGCTGCCGATGGGCGTGGCCGAGGGCTGCGTGCTCAAGCACGAGGTGGCCAAGGACCAGGTGCTCACCTACGCCGATGTCGAACTGCCGCACGGACGCCTGATCGACCGCCTGCGGACCGAGCAGGCCAACGCCTTCTCCACCACCGCGGCAGGCGCGACGGCCTGAACTGCTATCCAGGTGCCGGGCCGCACCGCGGTCCGCGCACTTCCCCGTGTGGATGCCGCAAGGCGCGGCCCGCGTCGCTCCGATGGGCGGTGCGGGGCGACGAAGGATCGCTCGTAATGGCGAAGGCAATGGCCACCCGCCTGCTTGAGCCTGTCCAACAGCAGGCCTCCATGCTGGGCCAACGACGATCACGAGATCGTCGGCGAGCGGAACACACGCACCGGAATCGATCGGACGCGCCGGATCCATGAGAGGCCGCCCGAAATCGACGTGACAAGGCCCCGCGTGTGCCTGTCTCCGCCTTTTTCTGCAGGACAAGGCGAGAGCGCATGGCGCGCAGGGAACGCGTCAGCGCACCACCAGCACCGGGATCTTGCTGCGGATCAGGACTTCGGCACTCTGGCTGCCCAGCAGCACCCGGGTCAGGCCGCGACGGCCGTGCGAGGCCATGACGATCAACTCGGCCCGGCGTTCGTCGGCGGTCTCCAGGATGCCGTCGGCGGCGAAGCGGTCCAGGACGTGGACCGGCTCGGCTTCGACCTCCAGTTCCGCGGCGCGGTCCAGGCACGGCTGGAGGATCGCGTTGGCGGCCTGCTCGCGCTCGGCACGGTACTCCGGTCCCGATTCATAGCCCACCGCCCAGCCCTGGATATCGGCCATGCCGCTGGCCCACGGCTCGGAGACGGTGAGGAGGTCGACCTTGGACCCCAGCTGGGCGGCCAGCATCAGGCCCTGCTCCAGCCCCCGCAGGGACAGTTCCGAGCCATCGATGGCAATCAGGATGCGTGCGTACATGGTGTGCTCCCAGGGCGTTGAGGCCATTATTGGACGCCTGCGGACCTGCACCTACCTTGATCCTGATCAAACCCGCTGACGTCCCGTGGGAGCCGCCATGGCGGCGATGGCGCTTTACCGATGAAGCCCTTCGCCGCTTTGGCGGCTCCCACAACCGCCTTGCCAAAGCCGCTGGCGGTCGGGCTTATCGCGGGGTGAGGTTGGCGTAGGCCAGCACCAGCCACTTGGCGCCCTCGTCGAACTGCACCTGCACCCGCGCGTGGGCGCCGGCGCCCTCGTAATCGACGACCACGCCCAGGCCGAACTTGGGGTGGGACACATTGGCGCCGAGCTTCATGGCCGGCGTCTCGATCGGCGCATGGCCCACGCCGCCACGCGCCGCGCCCAGCGAGGCCGGACGCGAGACCTGCACCTTGGGCCGCACTTCGTTGAGCAGCTCGCGCGGGATCTCGCGCAGGAAGCGCGAAGGCACGTTGTAGTTGTCCATGCCGTGGATGCGGCGCGACTCGGCATAGGCCAGCACCAGCTTCTGCCGCGCACGGGTGATGCCCACGTAGGCCAGGCGGCGCTCTTCCTCCAGCTTGCCCGGCTCCTCGACCGAGCGCGCACTCGGGAACAAGCCGTCCTCCAGCCCCACCAGGAACACCAGCGGGAACTCCAGGCCCTTGGCCGAATGCAGCGTCATCAGCTGCACGCCGTCCTCGCCGGCCTGGGCCTGGCCTTCGCCAGCCTCCAGCGCGGCGTAGGACAGAAAGGCGACCAGCTCGTTCATGCTCTCGGCCGCATCGGGCGTGTCGTCCAGTTCCAGCGGGTTGACCTCGGCCCGGGCGAAGCGCGAGGCCACCGAGACCAGTTCATCCAGGTTTTCGGTGCGCGAATCCGAATCCAGGCCGCCCTTGCTTTCCTTGGCCCAGTGTTCGCGCAGCGCCGAGCGCGCCAGCACGTGGTCGATCTTTTCCTTCAGGTCCAGCTCCGCCGTTTCGGCATTGAGCTGATCGATGAGCTCGACGAACGCCGCCAGCGCATTGCGCGCGCGCCCGGCCAGGGTGCCACCTTGCGCGCATTGGCGCGCAGCATCCCACAGCGACAGCGCGGCGCCGCGCGCGCAGCGGCGGACCTCGTCCAGGGTGCGCTCGCCGATGCCGCGTGGCGGGGTGTTGACCGCGCGCTCGAAGGCCGCATCGTCGGCGCGATTGGATACCAGGCGCAGGTAGGCCAGCGCGTCCTTGATTTCCGCGCGCTCGAAGAAGCGCATGCCGCCATACACGCGGTACGGCACCTGCTCGGCCAGCAGCGACTCTTCCAATGCGCGCGACTGCGCGTTGCTGCGGTAGAGCACCGCGACCTCGCCGTAGCTGCCGCCCTCGCGCACCCACTGGCGCGCGCGCTCGACCACGTAACGCGCCTCGTCGACCTCGTTGTAGGCCGCATAGACATCGATCGGATCACCCTGGCCGGCGTCGGTCCACAGCTCCTTGCCGATGCGGTCGGGGTTGTGCGCGATCACCGCGTTGGCCGCGCCCAGGATGTTGGCGGTGGAGCGGTAGTTCTGTTCCAGGCGGATGGTCTGCGCGCCGGGGAAATCCTTGAGGAAGCGCTGCACGTTCTCGACCTTCGCGCCACGCCAGCCGTAGATGGCCTGGTCGTCGTCGCCGACCACGAACACATGCCCGGTGTCGCCGGCCAGCAGGCGGATGAAGCCGTACTGGATGGCGTTGGTGTCCTGGAATTCGTCCACCAGCAGCTCGCCGAAACGATGCCGGTAGTGGGCCAGCAGCGCCGGGGTGTCGCGCAGCAGCTCGTGCGCGCGCAGCAGCAGCTCGGCGAAATCGACCAGCCCGGCGCGGTCGCAGCGGGCCTGGTACTCGGTATAGGCCGCGACCATGGCGCTCAGCCATTCGTCGCGCCCCTCTGGCTGGATGTGCTCGGGACGGCGGCCCTCGTCCTTTTGCTGGTTGATCCACCAGGCGATCTGGCGCGGCGGATATTTGCCATCGTCCAGCTCCAGCGCCTGGGCCACGCGCTTGACCAGGCGCTGCTGGTCGTCCGAGTCCAGCACCTGGAAGCCCTCGGGCAGGCGCGCCTCATTGAAGTGCAGGCGCAGCAGGCGGTGGGCCAGGCCGTGGAAGGTGCCGATCCACATGCCTCGGCCACCGTTGCGCAGCTGCGCATCGGTGCGCTGGCGCATTTCGGCCGCGGCCTTGTTGGTGAAGGTCACCGCCAGGATGCCGTGCGTGGGCACCCCGTGGACCTCGTTGAGCCAGGCGATGCGGTGGGTGAGCACCCGCGTCTTGCCCGAGCCGGCGCCGGCCAGCACCAGGTAATGCCCGGAAGGGGCGGAAACGGCCTCGCGCTGGGCCGGGTTCAGATCGTCGAGCAGGTGGGAGACATCCATTGCCGACCCATTCTACCGGGCCTGTCCAGCCCGGCCGTCCTAGCGGGGCGCCGACCCGCTAGGGCCGGACCGGCGGGGCCGCCGGACAGTAGCGCCGCAGGTAGTCCATGTGCGCCGGCAGCCTCGCGGTCACCTCATCGACATGGCGCTGGATCGCGCCCAGAAAGTGCCCCAGTTCCGCATCGCCCATCAGGTCCGGCGCCGGGTGACGCTGGCGCGGTACGATGCCCTGCCCGAGCATCACCTGGATCCACGAGTTCTCCGCGAACAGCTCGCCGGGGACGTGGAAGACCGTCCCGGTCTCGCGAAACAGGTCGATGCGATGCTGCAGCGTGCCGGGCAAGGGCATGTTGGCCACATAGTCCCAGTACGGCGTGTCGCGACGCTCGGTGGCGTGGTAGTGGAGCACGACGAAATCCCGCACATGGGTCAGCTCGCTGTCGAGCTGGGCGTTGTATTCGTCGATGGCGACCTGGCGGATCACCTGCGGGAAGGAGCGCAGCAGGTTGACGATGCCGCGCTGGATCAGATGGATCGTGGTCGATTCCAGGGGTTCGATGAAACTGCCGGACAGCCCGATGGCCACGCAGTTCTTCTCCCAGCAGCGCAATCGCCGCCCGGGGCGGAAGCGCACCGGGAAGGGCTCCTTGATCACCTCGCCCTCGACACTGGCCAGGAACTCGGCCTTGGCCTGTTCATCGTCCAGGTGCGCGCTGGAATACACGATGCCGTTGCCGACCCGGTGCTGCAGCGGGATGCGCCATTGCCAGCCAGCCTTGCCGGCGATGGCCCGCGTATAAGGCACCGCGTCGCGCACGGCCGTGGTCTGCATCGCGATGGCACGATCGTTGAGCAACCAGTGCGACCAATCCTCGAAGCCCACCCCCAGGGTCTGCCCGATCAACAGCGCGCGGAAGCCGGTGCAATCGATGAACAGATCGCCTTCGATCACCTCGCCGCGCTCCAGGCGCAGCGCGGTGATGAAGCCACTGTCCGGGTCGGTCAGCACTTCGGTGATCCTGCCTTCGACCCGACGGCCGCCGTGGGCCTGACTGAACGCCCGCAGGAAACCCGCGTAAAGCCCGGCATCCAGGTGGTAGGCATAGTTCAGCGGCTGCCCGTTCACGTGTGCGAAGCGGTCGGCCAGCGCGGCCTTCAGCTCGATACAGTAATCCTCGTAGGGACCGGCCAGCCCCCGCTCGCGCCCCTTGAGCCAGAAGTGCTGGAAACCGGCGCTCCAGTGATCCTTGCCGGTGGAGCCGAAGGAATGGATGTAGCGGTCTTGCCCGGTCTTCCAGCCCTCGAAGGAGATGCCCAGCTTGATGGTGCCCTGGGCGGCGGCCATGAACTGGCGTTCATCGATATCGAGCAGTCGATGGAAGGTGGCCAGCGAGGGAATCGTCGCCTCGCCCACGCCGACCGTCCCGATCTCCTCGGATTCGACCAGGGTCACCTGCACATGCTTGCCGAGAATGCGCGAGATCGCCGCGGCGGCCATCCATCCGGCGGTGCCGCCCCCGGCAATGACCACGCGCCTGATCGGCTGGTCCATCGATGTCTCGGTCATGCGGAAAGGGTCTCCCGGCCCTAGCGATTGAGTCGCTGCAGCAGGCGTGCGCGCAGCTCGCGGGCACGCGCCTCGTCCATCGGCGCCAGTGCGCCGCGGGCGCCCTCGGCGATGTGGGCCACGGTCTGGGCATCGGCATCGAACACGTAGTGCCGGAACACCTCGCGCCAGTGCTCGCGCTCGTGCGCCGGCAGGTCGCGGATGCTCAGCAGGGCCAGCATCAGCGCGTTCATCGGCGAATCCATGTACGCCGGCGTGCGCCGCCACCAGTAGTTGACCAGGACGTTGAACGGCTCCAGGCCTTCCATGTGGTGCCACCACAGCGAGGGGATCAGCACTGCATCGCCCGGCTCCAGCACCGCCACCTGGGCATGGCGCGCGGCTTCGGCAAAGCGCGGATGGGCCTGCAGGTCGGGGTGGGCGAAGTCGACCAGGCTGACCGCCTGGCCCGCCGGCGTGCGATCCAGCGGACCGATATACAGATTGGCCAACTGCTCGGGCGGGAACAGCGTCACCCTGCGTCGCCCGGCCACGACGCAGGCGATGTTGTCCGGTACGTCCTGGTGGGCCGCAATTCGGGTGCGGTTGCCGATCCAGATGCTGGCCAGCGGGGTATTGGGCCCCAGGTCCAGGTCGTTCTCGGCACGGAAGCCCGGCAACCAGGTGTCGATGGTGGTCGAACCCACGTAAATCGCCGGCGGGGCGGCCTCGTCCAGGTAACGCAGCAGCGTGTCGAGCACCACCGGGAGCGGCACCCGCTCGGACCGGAAATTGAAGCCCTGCTGGCCCTCGGCATAGAAGAACCGCCCCTGCGATTCAGGCGCGGCGACCGTGGCCACCACCGGTTCAGCGCGGGCGAAGCGGCGCACGTAGTCCACCGCCTCCCGTGCCGAGGCCGCGCCAGCACGGGCCATCGGCCAGTCGGCGACCAGCCCGCGCAGCACCACCGGCTGGGTGGACGCCAGCAGCGTCGCGTCCAGGGTGTCCGGGCGCAGGCCACGGCGCTCGGCGATGGCTTCAGCGTGCTCCAGCATGCGCCTGCTCGAGGCGGCCGATCAGGTCGCGAAAATGGGACAGCGAGGCGATCGCCATATAGATCGGCTCGAGGGCGCCGACCTGGGCCAGCGCCTGCAGGGCTTCGGGCGGCAGCGCGCGCAGGCGTTCCTCTGCGATGGTGTAGCAGCCGGTCAGCTGCACGTGCGCGCCGCCGGTCAAGCGCACATCGAGGGTGAAAGGCTCCAGCAGTTCGTGCTGCAACAGCAGGGCTATGAAGCCCTCGGTGGTGCCCATCCCTTCGTGCAGGGCCCGCAGCAACGAGGCCATGCGCTCGAGCAGTGCGGTGTAACCGCCATGTTCAAGGAACAACGCCTCGCCCGAGGGCACCACCCGCGGATGATCCAGGTCGACGTGCAGCATCGGCTCACCGCTGGCGTCCTGGCCGATCAGGAACGGCTGGCGTTCGATGGCCATTGGCAGGTAGTGCGCGTCCCAGCCGTCCTCGCGCAGGAACAGGTTCTGCCCCGGCTCCAGCCCCAGCAGCGCCAGCGGCAGGAAGCGCCCCTGCGGGTCCTTCTTGAAGACGATCGGGTAATAGGCCTGCAGCGCGCGGAACTCCCCGGGGAAGGTGAGCGCCGACATGACCTCGTCCCCCCAGCCGGGCCCACGCGCGGTGGACACGCGCAGGTCGCGATGGTCGAGGTTGTTGAGCAGCACAGGTTGCGACATCGGCATTCTCGAATCTAAAGACGGGGCAGGCCATGGGCCTTGATGTGTTCGACCAGCGCGCGGTGCGCCGGCAGCGCGGGCAGCATGCGCCTGGACAGTGCGGCGACCTCCTCGAACCGCGCCTGGGCCTGCGCGGGGTCCTCGGTCCTGCGCGCCGGGCGCGGCTGCGGCCGCACGCCCATCCCGTACAGGATGTACTGCCAACTGGCCGAGGGAAAGATCTCCTCGCTGCGCGGGAAATCCGCGCGCGATGGCGGCTGGTGACGCCACAACTGCAATCGCTCGCGCAGCGCCTGCGGCACGCTGTCCTGCGCCCGATGCGCCTGCCAGTACGGGGTGTCGCGGCGACTGAGCAGGTAGTGCAGCTTGAGAAATTCGACCACCCGCTGCCAGCGCTCGGCAAAGGTGTGATTGAAGCGCGCCGCCAGCAGATCCATGTCGGCACGGTCGGTCGGCATCTCCTCGGCCAGGCGCGCGGCCGCCAGTTCGACCAGGACCAGGGCCGAGGCCTCCAGTGGCTCGACGAAGCCCGCAGCCAGGCCGATGGCCACGCAGTTGCGATGCCAGGGCGTGCGCCGATAGCCGGGTTGCAGGTCGATGCGCCGCGCCGCCGGCAGCTGGTGCGCCGGCGCTCCCCCGCTGGCGGCGATGTAGGCGTGCAGCTCGGCCTCGGCCTGATCATCAGAGATGAACGCACTGGCATAGACATGGCCCACGCCACGTCGCGCCGACAGGCCGATATCCCAGATCCAGCCGGCGGACTGCGCCGTGGCCCGGGTCTGGCACGCGATGGGGGTGTCGGCGGCCGCATAGGGAACCTGCAGCGCCAGCGCACGATCATTGAACAGCGCCTCATCCACCGGCGTGGTCGGAATGCCGTAATGCGCGCCGATCAACAGCGCACGCATCCCGGTGCAGTCGACGAACAGGTCTCCGCCGATGGCGGGTTGATCGCGCACGCGCAGCACCGCGATGTCGCCGTTGTCGTGCGTCTCGATGCCCTCCATGTGCCCCACCACGTGGCGCACGCCCAGTCGATCGACGCAGTGCGCCCGCAGGAAGCCGCCAAGCGCAGTGGCATCCAGGTGATAGGCATAGTTGGCGACCGCCGCGTACTCGGGCGTGGCGAACTGCTTGGGCCCCCGTCCGGCGTCGCACAGATGCGGCTGCACGCTGGCCAGATGCGCGAACGAGGCCTCGTCCCCACGCGCGGCCCACGTTGCGCCCAGCTGGACCTCCCCAAAGCCTTGCGGCAGGGAAAAGGGATGGCTGTAGCGATCCTGCGGCCGTCCATCGACCCAACCGATGAACTGCGACCCCTGCTTGAAGGTGGCATCGCAGGTGCGCACGAACTCGGCCTCGCCCACGCCGATGCGGCGCAGGGTGTCACGCATCGTCGGCCAGGTCCCCTCGCCCACGCCGATGGCCGGCACGTCGGGCGACTCGACGACGGTCACCCGCAGGGTGGGACCATTGCGGTCGCGATGCTCGGCGGCGATCACACCCGCGGTCAGCCAGCCGGCGGACCCGCCGCCGACGATCACCACCTCGCGCACTGCTTCACCCGCCACACCGACTCCCGATCCACGTGTTGCCCCAAACGAGAAGGCCGCTGATCGCCAGCGGCCTCCCCATGCTGCGCCACCGAGGCGACGCAGCCCATCCCACCTTTGGATCAGAACTTGTAGCGCACGCCGAACATGTAGCGCGGGCCGTACTGCTCCAGCGAATACAGCTGCTTGCTGTTGCGGCCGTGCACGCGGTAGTCCTGGTCGGTGAGGTTGATGCCTTCCAGCGACAGCGACAGGTGGTCGTTGACCTGGTAGCTGACGTTCATGTCGAGCTGACCATAGGGTTCGACGTACAGCGGGTTGTTGCCCTTGCCGTCGCCCAGCCCGCTGAGGAACTCGTCACGCCAGTTGTACGCGGCGCGCACCTGCCACTGACCCTTGTCGTAGAAGGCCACGAAGTTGGCCGTATCGCTCAGACCGGTCAGCGCGAACTGGGTGCCGATCACGCCGTTGTTGTACGTCAGCCCCGAATCGACCTTGGTGTAGTTGGCCGCCAGACCGAAGCCGGTCTCTCCAAACACGTGCTGGACGCTGAGCTCCCACCCGTCCAGCTTGTCCGAGCGGTTGTTGACCGGCTTGGACAGGTTGAAATCCAGCACCGGATCGCCCGGCTGGCCGACGATGCTGCCCGCAGCCGCGTTCACGCCGGGATCGCCGTCGTGGTTGGCGAAGATGTAGTCGCGGATGCAGGGACGGTCGGTCTCGGCGCAGCCAGCGGCCACCGCTTCGTTCCAGTAGTCACCACCAGCCGGCGTGTACAGATCGGGGATCGGCGTCTCGCGCTGGGTCTGGCGCGCGATGAAGTTGT
Source organism: Pseudoxanthomonas sp. JBR18 (assembly GCF_028198165.1). Taxonomy (NCBI): domain Bacteria; kingdom Pseudomonadati; phylum Pseudomonadota; class Gammaproteobacteria; order Lysobacterales; family Lysobacteraceae; genus Pseudoxanthomonas; species Pseudoxanthomonas sp. JBR18. The sequence goes on along the minus strand of NZ_CP116339.1, from coordinate 1,974,755 downwards.
CGATCTTCTTGTAGAAGTAGCCCACCGACACGTAGCTGCCTTCGTCGTAGTACCACTCCCAGGACACGTCCAGGTTCTTGGACACCAGCGGCTTGAGCGCCGGGTTGCCCGAGCCACCGCTACCGCCGTCGTAACGGGCCGGGCTGCCCAGGCTCTGGGCGGCATTGAGGTCGCCCCAGTTCGGCCGACCAATGGTCTTGCCGGCGCTGAAGCGCAGCTTCATGTCGTCGGTCAGGTCCAGCGCCAGATCCAGGCTGGGCAGCCAGTAGCTGTAGTCGCCCTTGAGCGTGTAGAACTCGTTGCCTTCATAGATCAGGTTGAACTCGTTGGCACCGGCCCAGTTGACCGCCACCGGCGCCGGCTGCAATGCCGATGCGGTGACCTTGGTCTCCTCGTAGCGCATGCCGACATTCACGCTCAGCGGCAGGCCGACATCGAAGGTATTGCTCCATTCGACATAGGCGCTATGCGACTTCTCGCTCACGCGGCTGTCACCGACCGTCCGGCTGGCCGAACTGCCCGGCACCGCGGCGCCGGTGTAATCGGTGGACGCCAGGTAGTCCTCGGGCACGCCCAATCCGGCGTTGGTCCGGGCGTTGGCGGCCGCCTCGCGCATGGCTTCGAAGTCGAACAGGAAGAACGCGTCGGAGAAGTTCGGGCTGTTGGCGCCACTGTAGTCGAAGTAATCGCCCATGTGGGCCAACTGGAACAGTGAGTCGTCGTAGGCCTCGAAGCCGTAGGGATAAGGATAGTCCTCGCCAGCCGGCGGCGGCGGGACGTTGCCGCCCCAGGTGTCCAGCTGCACGTTGGTGAAGGCCGAGCGGTTCTTGTAGTCGGTGCTGCCCACGCCGAAGTTCAACGTGGAGTAGTTCTCGAAGTCGAACTTGCCGGAGATCTGGCCCTGCTTGATGGTGGCCTTCTGGTAGTCGTTGCGGAACACCGACCCGGTGGCCTGCATCAACGAAGGATCGATGGCGGTCATGCCTGGCGGCAGGTCCAACATCAGAACCGGGAAGTCGCCGCTCATGTCAAAGCCTGCGCCCTGGCGAAAGAAGCCGGCGGTGGACAGGGTATTGCTGGATCCGTACGGGCTGTCCGGGCGCGACTCGGCCGAGGAGTCGTGGTAGTCGAAGTTCAGGCTGAAGGCATCGTTGACCTGCCAGTCGACGTTGAAGCCCAGCGACTTGTTCTCGTGCACCACGGCGGTCTTGGAGGCGCCCATGGCCAGGTCCGAGCATCCCGGATCGATCGCACCGCTTGATGGATAGATCTTCGGCGTGCAGCCGTAGGTCTCGTGGTAGGACAGCGGCGAGGAGCCAGAACCGTCGGTCCATGCGCTTTGGTCGGGGGTGAAGTTGAACCACACCGACATGTCGTTGCGCATCGACTGGATCTTGTTTTCCGAGTACGTGTAGTCGAGCGTGGCGGTCAGGTTGTCGGTGGGCGCGAACTGGAAGGTCAGCTGCCCATTGGTGCGCTGACGATGCACGGCGTTGACCGAATACCCCAGGCTCTGCGGCATGGAGTAGACGTCATTGGGGCCGGGCCGGTTGGTGACATTGGGCGATGCGGCCAGCGCGGCGTTGGGACCGCCCACGCCATCGGCCTGCGGCGTATCGATATAGGCCTGCCAGCCGTTGCCCGAGGCCACCTCGGCGCGCGCCGAGCCGGACTCGCGCTCCTGACGGCTCAGGCTCAGCGAGACGCCGAAGCGATCATCGGCCCAGGTGTTGCTGAAGATGCCGGAAATTTCCGGCGTCACGCTCTGGCCCTTGTACTTACCGGGCAGGTCGTTGTCGGAGGTATCGATCACGCCCTTGGCACCGGCGCTGGCGTGGAAGCCAGGATTGTCCATCGGCCGAGCGGTCTTGATGTTGATGGTCGCGCCGATGCCGCCAACCGGCGTGCTGGCGCGGCTGGTCTTGTAGACCTCCACCGCCGACACCGACTCGGAGGCCAGGTCGGAGAACTCGAACGCACGGCCGCCGGTGGCGGTCGGCATCTGGCGGCCGTTGAGCAGCACCAGGTTGAAGTCCGGGCCGACGCCGCGCACGGTGACCTTGGAGCCCTCGCCGTTGCTGCGGTCGATGGACACACCGGAGATGCGCTGCAGCGACTCGGCCAGGTTGGTGTCGGGGAACTTGCCGATGTCCTCGGCGACGATGCCGTCGACCACGCCCAGCGAATCACGCTTGAGGTTGGCCGAAGACATCATGCTGCCGCGGATACCGACGACCTGCACGGTGTCCAGCTGGGTCGGATCGGTATTGGCGTTGGCGCTGGCATTACCGGGTGCAGCCTGATCGGCGGCGCTGATCGGCGTGTTGGTCGTATCGGCGGTCTGCGCGGCGGCCGGCGCGGACAGCGCGACCAGCAGGGCAGAGACGAGCAGCCGCTTGCGCGGCACAGGAATGTTGCGATTCATCGAGCTAGCCCTCCCCAGGGAAATTTTCGAACTGGTGTGGTCGTTCTTATGGCCCGGTGCACAAGCGCCTCAGCCTTAAGCGGGCGCAGTTATTGCAGAGCATGACAGCGTTGTCACACCGCACTGCAACAAGGACAAATGTGCGGCGGGCCGCACATTTTGCTCATCGTGCGTCGGGGCAATTGCGCCAAAGCCCGCCACCATGCGGGTTGGCGCATGCGCGCGTGGTAGGCGGTCTACGTGAGAAACCGGTTACATAAACGCAAAAATTTCGTGAGATTTTCCTTGCCCTCGCGTCCGTGGAGCCACGGCTGCACGCAATCTGCGCACACCTCTTCGTATGCTGGCGGGCAATCGCGCACGCGGCCTGCCCTGGCCCGGCGTGCCCTTCCCGCAGACCGGAGCACGTATGTTCGACCTTTACTACTGGCCGACCCCCAATGGCCACAAGATCACCCTGTTCCTGGAAGAAGCCGGACTGGACTACACGATCAAGCCGGTGGACATCGGCAAGGGGGACCAGTTCACCGCCGACTACCTGTCCATTTCGCCCAACAACAAGATGCCGGCCCTGGTCGACCATGCGCCGGCCGATGGCGGGGCGCCGCAGACGGTGTTCGAGTCCGGCGCGATCCTGCTGTACCTGGCCGAGAAGACCGGGCAGTTCCTTCCAACCGGGCCGCGCGCGCGCGTCGAGGTGCTGGAATGGCTGTTCTGGCAGGTCGCCGGGCTGGGCCCGATGCTCGGCCAGAACCACCACTTCAACCAGTACGCGCCGGAGAAGATCCCCTACGCGCAGGACCGCTATACCAACGAGACCCGGCGCCTGTATGGGGTGCTGGATAAGCGCCTGGACGGGCGTGACTTCATCGCCGGCGGGGCGTACTCGATCGCCGACATGGCCGCCTATCCGTGGATCGTCCCGCACGCCAAGCAGAAAATGGACCTGGCCGATTTCCCGAATGTGCAGCGCTGGTTCGATGCGATCACCGCGCGCCCGGCCACGGCCAAGGCCTACGCGCTGGGGCCGCAGGTCAATCCTGACCTGGGCCAGCCGCTAACCGAAGAACAGCGCCGGCACATGTTCGGCCAGCCGGCCAGGTAGATCCACACCCCGGCACGGGGCAGCAGTGGGCGCCGCCTCGGCGGCGATGCGGGTCCGCTCGGAAAGCCGTGCTCGCCGCCATGGCGGCTCCCATGCGTGATCGCCGATGATGGGCGTTCCCCCCGGGCCCTCGCGTTGTCCATGACCCACGCCGATCCGACGCCATCCCCGCTGACGCTGGAAGCCATCACCGGCCCGGCACCGCTCAGTGGGCCCACACTGCTCAAGCCGGCGGTGTCGCCCGACGGTACGCGGGTCACCTACCTGCGTGGCAAGCAGGCCGACCGCTATCGCCTGGATCTTTGGGAATACGATGTAGTCAGCGGCACGCACCAACTGCTCGTTGATGCCGACGTGCTGCTGCCGGGCCAGGAAGTGCTCAGCGCCGAGGAACAGGCCCGCCGCGAACGCCAGCGCATCGCCGCCTATCGCGGCATCGTCGATTACCAGTTCTCCCCGGATGGGCGCCGCCTGCTGTTTCCGCTGGGCGGCGAGCTCTACCTCTACGATCTGGCGACCCAGGCCGAGCCGGCCGTGCGCCAGCTCACCCACGGCGAGGGCTTCGCCACCGATGCCAAGGTGTCGCCTGGCGGCGGGTTCGTCAGCTTTGTGCGCGCCCGCGACCTGTGGGTGGTGGACCTGGCCGACGGGACCCAGTACCGCTTGACCTGCGACGGCAGCGAGGTCATCGGCAACGGCGCGGCCGAATTCGTCGCCGACGAGGAGATGGCACGCCACACCGGCTACTGGTGGGCGCCGGACGACAGCGCCATCGCCTTCGCCTTCGCCCGGATCGACGAATCGGCGGTACCGGTCAAGCAGCGTACCGAGATCCACGCCGATCGCACCGAGGTGGTCGCCCAGCGCTATCCGGCCGCCGGCGAGCCCAACGTAGCGGTCACGCTAGGCGTGATCGCGCCGCGCGCCGGCGCACAGCCGCGATGGATCGACCTGGGCCCGGACCCAGATGTCTACCTGGTCCGGGTGGCGTGGCGCGACCCGCGGCGACTCACCTTCCAGCGCCAGGCGCGCGACCAGCGCACGCTGGAGCTGATCGAGCACACCCTGCCCACCGGGGCCCAGCGCGTGCTGCTGACCGAGACCTCGCCGACCTGGGTGCCGCTGCACGACGACCTGCGCTTCCTGCAAGACGGACGTCTGTTGTGGTCCTCCGAGCGCAGCGGCTTCGCCCATCTGTATCTGGTGAGCGAAGATGGACAACGGCTCACCGCGCTGACCGAAGGCGCCTGGCCGGTGGATGCCCTGCTCGCGCTCGACGAAGCGGCGGGCCTGGCCTTTTTCCGCGCTGGCCTGCATGCCGGCCAGCCCGATCCCACCCAGGCGCAGCTGTTTGCCGTGTCGCTGCATGGGGGTGCGCCGGTGCAGCTGTCGCAGGCGCCGGGCATGCACGAGGCCAGCTTTGCCGCCAACGCGCAGGTCTACGTGGACAGCTGGTCCAGCCCCACCGTGCCGCCGCAATTGGCCCTGCATCGCGCCGATGGCCAGCGGCTGGCGCGCCTGCTGGACAATGACCTGGACGACCCGACGCATCCGTTCGCGCCGTATCGCACGGCGCAGCGGCCGGTGCGCTTCGGCACGCTGACCGCGGCCGATGGTCATACCCCGCTGCATTACAGCCTGATCACCCCGCCGGACTTCGACCCCGCGCACCGCTATCCGGTGGTGGTCTACGTCTACGGCGGGCCGGCGACCCAGACGGTCACCCAGGCTTGGCCCTCGCGCGGAGATGCGCTGTTCAACCAGTACCTGGCCCAGCGCGGCTATGTGGTCTTCAGCCTGGACAACCGCGGCACGCCGCGCCGTGGGCGCGCCTTCGGCGGCGCCATCCATCGCTGCCAGGGCACGGTGGAGGTGGATGACCAGCGCGCGGGCGTGGCCTGGCTGCAGGCGCAGCCGTGGGTGGACCCAGCGCGCATCGCCGTGCATGGCTGGTCCAATGGCGGCTACCTGACGTTGATGCTGCTGGCCCGCGCGCCCGAGCTGTATGCCGCTGGCATCGCCGGGGCGCCGGTGACCGACTGGGCGCTGTATGACACCCATTACACCGAACGCTACATGGATCACCCGCAGGCCAACGCGGCAGGCTACGCGCAGGCCAGTGTGTTCACCCACCTCGATGCGCTGGCCGACGATGCCCTGCTCCTGCTGCACGGCATGGCCGACGACAACGTTCTGTTTTCCAACGCCACGCGCCTGATGGGCGCGCTGCAGGCGCGCGGAACGGCCTTCGAACTGATGACCTTCCCGGGTGCGCGACACGGGCTGTCCGGCAGCGACCTGCTGTACCGGTACAAGCGCAGCGAGGCCTTCCTGGCGCGGCGCTTGCGACCAGACACCTGAGGTGTCCGCCAGTCGCAGACGCTGCGACGGCCAGATGGTCCCCTGCGTGGCCCGCCGCGTGTCGGCGTCCACGCGAACGCTCCATGCAGCCCATCACCCATGAATCGGATTTCCTGGCGTCGCTGGATCCACAGCAACGCCGTTGGTACCTGCAGCAACAGGCGCGCCAGCTCGAAGCCTTGCGCGTCCTGATGAGCACCACGCTCGGCGTGCCCGCGCGACGCGAAGCACCGTCGCCACCCGCCTTCACGACCACAGATTGAGTCAATGCCGCGCAGCCGCCGCTCGGTGCCTGTGACCAGCAGGCGGCCACACGCCCTGCACAGGTATTGCCCTGGCAAGGCGGGATAACGGGAAACGCGGCTGCCCCCAGCACGCGGCGAACCGGCCGAAGCGTCCGCCGCCGAGGCCTGGCTGGTGCAACGGCCAGGGCATGACCTTCGCCGCATTGCCGACGCGAGCCTGGATGCGTAGGGTCGCGGCACCTTCACCGCTGCCTGGATGCTCCCGTGATCAAACCCCTGGTGCTTGCCCTTGCCCTGGCCCTAACGGCCCCCTTGCCGACGCTGGCCCAGCAGGCCAAGCCCGACGCCACTGCGCCCGCCTGGGTCGCCCGCAGCAACCAGGACGCGCAGATCCTGCTTGATGCCCAGGCCCCGTTCCAGCCGGAAATGGCCAGCTTCTTCGGCGTCCCGGGCTATGACGAAAAAGTCACCGACCTGGGCCCGGACAACCCGGCGCGCTACCGCGCCGCCCTCAAGCGGGCCAAGACCGCCCTGCAGGCCAAGCTGGCGACCGAGCAGGACCCCAATGTCCGCCAAGACCTGCAGATCCTGATCCACGCCGCCGACCAGAGCATCGAGGGCAGCACGCTCAACGAACAGCTCCTGCTGCCGTGGCTGGACGCGCCGCAGGCGGTCTTTGATGGGATTAACGGCCTGCTCTCCGACCAGACCCCGCCCGAGCGCCGGGCCAAAGCGCTGGACCGGCTCAAGGCCTATGTGGGCATGGCGCCGGGGACGACCGCATTTACCACCCTGGCCCGCCAGCGCTACGAAGAAAAGCTGTCCGATCCCAAGCTGCTGCAGCCGACCAAGCTGGAAGTCGAGCGCGCGGTCTCCAACGTGGACACCTACATCGAAGGCATCCGCGAGCTGTTTGCCAAGTACAAGGTCGCCGGCGCCGATGCGGCGCTGGAGCGCATGGCCAGCGAACTGAAGGCCTACAACGACTGGACCCGGACCACGGTCCTGCTCAAGGCGCGCACCGACACGCGCCTGCCGCCGCAGCTCTACGCCTTCCAGCTCAAGCAGTACGGCATCGACATCGATCCGCAGCTGCTCATGCAGCGCGCGCAAGTGGAGTTCATGGAAACCCGCGCCGCCATGCAGCAGCTGGCCCCGCTGGTGGCCAAGGCCAAGGGGCTGGACGGCGCCACCGATTACCGCGCGGTGATCAAGGCGCTCAAGCGCGACACCATTCCCAATGAACAGCTCGAGACCAAGTACCACGGGGTGATCGACCAGATCGACGGGATCATGAAGCGCGAGCACATCGTGACCGTGCCCAAGCGCCCGCTGCAGATGCGCCTGGGCTCGGCGGCCGAGAGCGCGGCCCAGCCGGCGCCGCATTACCTGCCGCCGCCGCTGGTGGGCAACACCGGCCAGCAAGGCCAGTTCGTGCTGCCGGTGGGCAATCCCTCCGCGGGCAAAGATGCGGCCGACAGTCAGTACGACGACTTCAACTTCGGCTCGGGGGCCTGGACGCTGACCGCGCACGAGGGGCGCCCCGGACACGACCTGCAGTTCGCGGCGATGGTCGAGCGCGGCATCTCGCTGGCGCGCACGCTGTTCGCCTTCAACTCGGTCAACGTCGAGGGCTGGGCGCTGTACGCCGAAGCCGAGATGGTCCCCTACGAACCCCTGGACGGGCAGATGATCGCCCTGCAGTTCCGCCTGCTGCGCGCCGCCCGCGCCATGCTCGACCCGATGCTCAACCTGGGCCTGATCGACCGCGAGCGGGCCCGCCAGGTGCTGGAGGACGACGTCATGCTCTCCCCGGCCATGGCCCGGCAGGAGCTGGACCGCTACACCTTCAACGCACCTGGCCAGGCCGGCAGCTACTTCTACGGCTACAGCCGCATCCTGGAATTGCGCATGCAGACCGAGCTGGCGCTGGGGCCGAAGTTCGACCGGAAGGCCTTCAACGACTTCCTGCTCGACCAGGGCCTGCTGCCGCCGGACCAGCTGGCCGAGGCGGTGAAGACCGAGTTCGTCCCCGCACGCCAGGCCAAGCCCTAGCCGGCCAGGGCCAAGCGCAGCCCACGCGGCGCGCCTAGCGCCGCGTGCAGCTGTGGTTTGACGTCCTTACTCGCTGCGCGGCGGCTGGAGCTGCGCGGCGTCCTGGGCGGGAATCGCGGTGCCGGGTGGGACGTAGATCGCCACGCCCGCCCCCTGCTTCTGCTGGGTCGGGATTCCGATGCCGATCCCGCCGCCGACATGGCCGCCGTAGCTGCCACCGCCCACCGACAGTCCACCCGGCGAGCGCGCACCTGCGCCCACGCCGATCAGGACCACGCCATTGGCACCCAGCTTGGCGGCCTCGTTCTTCAGCCTGCGCACCACTGCGTCGGTCTGTCCCTGGGTGCCGAAACCCACCGCGCTCTTGGACTCCAGCTGGGCGATCTGGATCGCGCCCGGCGGCACGGCGCTGTAGAGCCTGACGCTGGCCGGGTCCACCGGCGGGCGCGGATCGGACAGCATGACCTTGGAGGTCCCGGCGCAGGCGGCCAGCGAGAACAGCAACACGGCGGCGAGAGGAAGACGAAAGCGCATGGCACACCTGAAGGCAGGAAGGTCGGCACGATGCCGGACGGTGCCGGCATGATCGGCCCGGCGCACTGAATCCAGGCCGGATGCTACCGTGCGCCGGCATTCGCAAGCGCAGCGTGAGGATGGATCCGGCGGCGCCGGGCTCCATCGCATCCGCAGGCGACAACGCGTCAATCCCGATGGCATCGCGAACTGGGCGTGGCATAGGGCAGGCGTAGAATGAACGCGATCCACCGGAGTTTCCCCATGGCCTATCCCGCCCAGCGCCCGCGCCGCATGCGCCACGACGATTTCTCGCGCCGGCTGATGCGCGAGCACACCCTGACCACCAACGACCTGATCCTGCCGGTGTTCGTGCACGAGGGCGAAGGCCGCATCCCGGTGCCGTCCATGCCCGGCGTGGAGCGGCTGTCGATCGAGGAACTGCTGCGCGTGGGCGAGCAGGCGCTGGAACTGGGCGTGCCGGTGTTGGACCTGTTCGGCGTGCCCGACCCGGCCGCCAAGACCGCCGATGGGCGCGTGGCCTGGGACGAAAACGGCATCATCCAGCGCGCGATCCGTGCGCTCAAGAGCCGCTTCCCCGAACTGGGCGTGATGACCGATCAGGCGCTGGATCCGTACACCACCCACGGCCAGGACGGGCTGCCTGACGAAGACGGCTACATCCTCAACGATCAGACCATCGAGGCGTTGATCAAGCAGTCGCTCTCGCATGCCGCGGCCGGCGTGGACATCCTGTCGCCCAGCGACATGATGGACGGGCGCATCGGCGCCATCCGCGCTGCGCTGGAGCATGCCGGCTTCATCCACACCCGGATCATGGCCTACTCGGCCAAGTACGCCTCGGCCTTCTACGGCCCGTTCCGCAACGCGGTGGGTAGCGACGGCAACCTGGGCAAGGGCAACAAGTACACCTACCAGATGGACCCGGCCAATACCGACGAGGCCCTGCACGAGATCGCGCTGGACCTGGAGGAAGGCGCGGACATGGTCATGGTCAAACCGGGCATGCCGTACCTGGACGTGGTCCGTCGAGTGAAGGACACCTTCCGCCGGCCGACCTTCGTCTACCAGGTCAGCGGCGAGTACGCGATGCTCAAGGCCGCCGCCGCCAACGGCTGGCTGGATGGCGAGGCGGTGATGATGGAATCGCTGCTGGCCTTCAAACGCGCCGGCGCCGATGGGGTGCTGACCTACTTCGCCCTGGACGCGGCACGCGTGCTGCGCCAGGCATGACCGGACCGCGCGCGTGAACGTGGGGCTGATCCTGCAGGCCCTGATGGGCCTGCCGATGGTGTGCGCCACCGGCTTTGCGCTGATCGCCGCGCTGGTGGCCCCACCGGCGCCCGGCCGCTCACTGGCGCGGTGGGGCGCGGCCCTGATGCTGCTGGGGCAGCTCGGGGCGCTGGCCCTGGCGCTGGCCCAGTCGACCCTGATCCAGCGCAGCCTGGCCTCGGGGGCCAGCCTGCAGCACAACGCCATGCTCTTCGGCGTGGCCCAGATGGGCCTGACCGCAATCGCCGTGAGCGGCATCTGCCTGTTGGCCGGCGGTTTCCTGCGCGCGAGCCGCGCCGCGGCGCGGGGCCGCGCCGCCCGCTGAGCGTGCCAACCCCAGCGCGAGCACGGCGTGGGACACTAGGTCTCCGTGTTCCACTGAGTGTTCGTGCATGAGTCGCTACGCCCTGTTTGGCCAGTCCGTGGCCAAGTCGCCCTCTCCCCAGATCCACACCGCCTTCGCCAGGCAGACCGGTATCCCGATGGAGTACGTCGGGATCGATGTCGCGCCGGAGGCGTTGGACGCGGCGTTGGACGCCTTCGTCGCCGGCGGCGGACGCGGCGCGAACGTCACCGTACCCCACAAGGAAGCCGCCTTCGCCCGCTGCGCGCAGCTGAGCGAGCGCGCCCGCCTGGCCGGTGCGGTCAACACCCTGCGCCTGGACGAAGGCCAGTGGTACGGCGACAACACCGACGGCGCCGGGCTGGTGCGTGACCTGACCGGGCGTCACGGCCTGGACCTGCGGGGACGCCGCACCCTGCTGCTCGGCGCCGGCGGCGCCGCGCGCGGCGTGGCGCCGGCCCTGCTGGACGCCGGCGTGCGCGAACTGGTCATCGTCAACCGCAGCCCCGAGCGCGCCGATGCCCTGGCCGACGCCCTGGGCCAGCCTGGTCGTGCCCATACCCGCTACTGGGAAGACTTGGCCGACATCGGCGATTTCGAACTGGTGATCAACGCCACCTCGGCCGGCCGTCATGGCAGCGCCCCCTTGTCGTTGCCGTTCGCGCTGTGCAGCGACATGACCGCGGCGGTGGACCTCAACTACGGCGATGTGGCGATCCCCTTCCTGGCCTGGGCCCGCACCGCCCGCCTGCGCACCATCGTCGACGGCCTGGGCATGCTGGTGGAGCAGGCGGCCGAGAGTTTCGAACGCTGGCACGGCGTGCGGCCACAGACCGATGCGGTGTATGCGGAGCTGAGGAAGGGAGCGCCAGAGCCCGCGACGGCTTGAGGGCTTGAGGCGGCATTACGTAGCCTGCGCCCTGAACGTTGTCTTGTGAGGTTGGGCCCAGGCTAGAAGCAGGGCTTTCGGGCGGCTAGGCCGCACGAAAGCGCCTGTTCCAGGCGCGATGAGCCAGGAACCAAGACCCAGAGCAGTCCAAGCCTGAGCAGCACCAGGTTCCAACCGGTATCTCGTTCCCCGCGACACGCGCATGCGAAAATGTCCGCATGAGCGATGGCACCGGCCCAGCAGCAGGCAAGGACACGGGCGAGGGGCAGCCACGGCACCTCGACGAGGCGCTGAAGACGCGCATCCGCGAGACCTACGCGGCGCTGCGCGAGAACACCCCCAACTTCACCACTCGCCGGGCGCAGAGCCAGATGATCGGCGTGACCTCGCGCGCGCTGGGCAGCAGCGGCGGGGTGGGCGTGGTCGAGGCGCCGACCGGCGTGGGCAAATCGTTGGGCTATCTCACCGCGGGCGTGCCCATCGCCCTGGCGACCAAGAAGAAGCTGGTCATCAGCACCGGCACGGTGGCCCTGCAGGCGCAGCTGGTCGAGCGCGACATCCCGGCCTTCCTCAAGGCCACCGGGATCGAGGCCACCGTGGCCCTGGCCAAGGGCCGCACCCGCTACCTGTGCACGCGCAACGTGGCCGAGCTGCAGGGCAGCGCGCCGGCGCAGGATTCCATGTTCGGCGACGAGGGCGCGCTGTACGACCGCCCGCTGACCCCGGCCGACGCCACCCTGGCCGGCCGCCTGGCCAAGCTGTTCACTGACAACCACTGGAACGGCGACCTGGACGCCTCCCCGGAGCCGGTCAGCCCGGCGCTGCGCGGGCGCATCACCACCAATGCCGCCGGCTGCGCGGGCCGTAAGTGTTCCTACGCCAGCCAGTGCCCGGTGCTCAAGGCGCGCAACAACGTGCGCGAGGCGCAGATCGTGGTCACCAACCACGCGCTGCTGCTGTCCACCCTGTCGCTGGGCGACATCGAGAACGGCCAGCCGCTGATCGCCGCACCGGCCGACATGCTGCTGGTCCTGGACGAAGGCCACCACGTGGCCGGCGTGGCCATTGACCAGGGCGCCGCGCGGCTGCCGCTGGACGACATGAGCCGGCGCACCAGCCGCCTGCAGACGCTGATCGCAGCGACCTACCGCATGGTCGACAAGGAGACCATCGCCCAGCTGCATCCCAACGATGCCATCGACCTGGCGGTCAACGTCAGCCGCCAGCTCAAGGCCTTCCACGACGTGCTGGAAGCCGCGTGGACGCCGGACCCGTCCGAGCGCGAGCCGCAGTGGCGCGCGCCCAACGGCCGCCTGCCGGCGGAGTGGTCGCCCAGCATCGACGCGCTGGCCGACGACACCCGCAGCCTGCTCAACTGGGTCACCGCCGCCGCGCCCCTGGTCGGCAAGGCCAAGCAGGAAGACGCCACCAAGGAGCGCGTGCAGCGCAACCTGGGCATGGCCCTGGAAATGGTGCAGGCCCAGTACGACCTGTGGGCCGGCTGGCGCCGCGAGGACCCGGACGGCGCCCCGCCGATGGCGCGCTGGCTGACCCGCGCCCAGGACGGCGATCTGGTCTGCCACTGCTCGCCGGTCTCGGCCGCGCAGGTGCTGCGCCAGCTGCTGTGGAAGGAAGTCGATTCGGTGGTGATGACCTCGGCCACGCTGACCGGCGGCAACGGCTTTACGGCACTGTCCATCGACACCGGCCTGCCCGAGCACGCCGAGGCAGTCACCCTGACCTCGCCCTTCGACCTGGCCACCCAGGCGCAGCTGGTGGTGCCCAAGTTCCCCTGCGCGCCGGACGACCGCGAAGGCCACCCGAAGGAAGTCGCCCGCTACCTGGTGCGTGAACTGGACTGGGGCAAGGGCTCGATGGTGCTGTTCACCTCGCGCTGGAAGATGGAAAAGGTCGCCGACCTGCTCCCGGTCACCCAGCGCAACCGCGTGCTGGTCCAGGGCGAAGGCAACAAGTCGCAGCTGATCGGCGAGCACCTGCGCCGCATCGCCGCGGGCGAGGGCTCGGTGCTGTTCGGCCTGAACTCGTTCGGCGAGGGCCTGGACCTGCCGGGCGAGGCCTGCACCACGGTGGTCATCACCCAGGTGCCGTTCGCGGTGCCCACCGATCCGCAAACCGCGACCTTGAGCGAATGGCTGGAAAGCCGCGGGCACAACGCCTTCAGCCTGATTGCCATCCCCCACGCGCTGCGCACGCTCACCCAGTTCGCCGGGCGCCTGATCCGCAGCTCCACCGACACCGGGCGGGTGGTGATCCTGGACTCGCGCCTGCTGACCCGCCGCTATGGCCGGCAGATCATCGATGCGCTGCCGCCGTTCGCCCGGGTGATTGGCTGAACCACACGGCAGCGCATGGGGGGGTTTGGCGGTAAGGTGCCCCGGGTCACCGCACCGCCGTTTCCGATGAGTGCCATGCCCACCCCGCCCAAGCGCCGCGCCGATGCGGAGCACAACCGCGCCCTGCTGCTGCAGGCGGCCGAAGCGGTCTTCACCGAGCTGGGCGTGCAGGCGCCGCTGGAGCTGGTGTCACGGCGCGCCGGTGTCGGCCGGGCCACGCTGTTCCGCAACTTTCCCGACCGGCAGACGCTGGTGCTGGCACTGCTGGACCGGGGCCTGGACGACATCGCCGAGGAGGCCGCGCGCCTGGAGGAGGCGCCGGACGCCCTGTTCCAGCTGCTGCATTTCGTCCTGCAACGGATGATGATCCACGCCCCGCTGGTGGAGTACTGGCAGAGCGAGGGACGCGGCAAGCCCGAGATCGAGGCGGCGATGATGCGACTGGTGACGGTGTTCGCCCCGGTGGTGGAGCAAACCGTGGCGCAGGGCCGCTGCCGTCCCGACCTGACGCCCACCGACATCCTGCTGCTGCTCAAGCTGTTCAGCGCCTGCGCCATGCCGATGATGGCGCCGCTGGCGCCGTTCGAGCGCGTGTGGGGCTTTGCGATGGACATCGTCCAGCCCGTCGTACCCAAGCCGAAGGCCCGGCGCCCGCGCCCAGTCGCGACACGCCGCGCCTGAGACGGCGGGCCGCGGCGCAGGCTCAGTAGACGACGCTGAAACGCCGGCCGGTATGGGCGGGGTTTTCGACCTCGTCCAGCAGGGCCACGGCGAAATCCTCGTAGGAGATCGCGCTCTTGCCCGCCGCGTCGGTGAGGAAGGCATCGCCGCCCAGGCGGAACTGGCCGGTGCGCTCGCCGGGGCTGAAGAAGGCCGCCGGCGACAGGAAGGTCCACTGCACGTCGCTCACCCCGCGCAACTGGTCCAGGAAGGCCGCGCCCGGCACGGCTTCGGACTTGTACGCTTCCGGGAACTCCGGCGCATCGATCAGGCGCACCCCGGGGGCGACCTCCAGCGAGCCAGCGCCGCCGACCACTGCCAGACGCGGGATCTTCGCCGCGCGCACGGCGGCCAGCACGTGATCGGCATCGACCGTAGCAAAGCGTGCCGCGCTGATCAGCACATCATGGCCGGTCAATTTGGCGCCCAGTGCGGCCGGGTCGGCGCTGATGTCGCCTTGGACGAAGGCCACGCCTTCGCCCAGATCGGTCACCGGGGTGCGGGCGACGACGGTGACGGTGTGGCCGCGGCGCAGGGCCTCGGCAAGAAGACGGCGGCCGACATTGCCGGTGCCGCCGATGAGGGCGATGGATGCCATGGTGAGAACTCCTATGGTGGTTACGAAAAGGAACCATGGCATCATGGGGAACCGGATGCGCCCTGCCAAGAAGGGAGCCGCGCGTGTCCAGGTGACCTGCGTGTTACCTCCCCAGCCCGGAGCCCCCGATGAGCCTGCACCGATCCCCCGCCCCCTACGCCGCGCAATGCCCGGTGCGCGACGTGCTCGACCGCCTCGGCGATCGCTGGAGCACGCTGGTGCTGCAGGCGCTGAAGGACGCGCCGCTGCGTTTTTCGGCCCTGCAGCGGCAGGTCGACGACGTGTCCAAGCGGATGCTGGCCAAGACCCTGCGCACGCTGGAAGAAGACGGGCTGGTTACTCGGACCGTGTTCCCCAGCAAGCCGCCGGCGGTGGAGTACGCGCTGACGCCGCTGGGCCGCAGTTTCGTGCCGCAGATCGAGGCACTGGTGCAATGGGCCGCTGCCCACCACGACACCATCCGCGCCGCGCGCGCCGCCTACCGTGCCAGCGAGTCGACCGCCGCCTGATATCGGCACAGTGCCGTGGAACTGCGACCAGGGCATGAGGCAGCCCGGTGTTGCAACGGGCGCATGACGTGCATCGCCATACCTCTCGAACGACTCCTCGACGCAAGGCCGCATGTGTCCAGCGTGCCCCGCGACGCCTGCCCAAAACGGCCGCGCCCCACGGCAGGACCACTCCAAACCAACTTGCCACGAACGTCTGGGTCGGGATGCCCCACACCTGCTGCCCGAACCGCTGGCCTGGCCGCAGCGCCGCATCGACGCGGTTGCCCTGCGCACCTGAGCGCTCAGGCAACGCAGGGCGTGCACGGGCCGAGGGTTACCCTGTGCGCATGACGTCTTCTGCCTCACGCGGCTTTTCGCAGGACCACGCCGCCCTGCTCGACACCCTGGCCCGCGCGCGCGACCTCCTGGTCATCCAGGACCTGGATGGCGTGTGCATGGACCTGGTCCACGATCCCCTCACTCGCCGCCTGGAGCGCGACTATCTGCAGGCCGCGCGCCAGCTCGATGGCGCCTTCTACGTGCTCACCAATGGCGAGCACATCGGCCCTCGCGGCGTGAATGCGCTGGTCGAACAGGCTTTCGGCGATGCGGCGCATCCGCGCACGCACGGCGGTTATCTGCCCGGCCTGGCCGCAGGCGGCGTGCAGTTGCAGGACCGGTACGGCACGGTCAGCCATCCGGGCGTGAGCGAGGCGGAACTGGCGTTCCTGCGCGAGGTGCCGGTGCGTGCGCGCCGTTTCCTGGCCGCGCACCTGGCGGGCGCGCCGTTCCACCTGGAGCCGCACGTCCTCGCCACCCTCAGCGGCGCGGCGGTGCTGGACAACCCCGCCTCGCCCACGCTCAATCTCAACGTCCTGCACCACCATCTGGCCGACCGCCCAGGCCTGTACGCGCAGCTGCAGGACGATGTGGCCGGCTTCATGCGCGCCCTGCTGCAAGAGGCCGCGCGCGAAGGGTTGGACCAGGCGTTCTTCGTCCACTACGCGCCCAACCTGGGCCGCGACGCACACGGCGACGAAGTGCTCAAGCCGGCCGAAGGCGACAGCGCCGGCACCACCGATTTCCAGTTCATGCTGACCGGTGCGGTGAAGGAAGTCGGCGTGCTGGTCATCCTCAACCACTACTTCCACCGACGCACCGGGCAATGGCCGCTGGGCGAGGGCTTCAACGCACGCGAGGCGCCGCGCGATCACGACGCGCTGCTCGCCTTGGCGCGCGCGCACTTCGATCCGGCGCTGATGCCGCACCTGGTGGGCGTGGGCGATACCGTCACCAGCGTGGGGCGCCAGCATGAAGGGCAGAACGTGTGGCTGCGCGGCGGCAGCGATCGTGGCTTCCTGACCCTGGTGCAGCAGCTTGGCCAGGCGCTGGACACGCCGAGCACGGTGGTGTTCGTCGACAGCAGCGGCGGCCAGGTCTGGCGCCCGGCCCTGGATGCCGCGCACCTGCAGCGCGCGGTCCAGGACACGGCGGTGGATCCGTTTCCCGCCGCCGAAGGCATCACCGATGCGCAGGATCCGCTGCGGCTGGACGTGGTGTTCCCCGGCGGGCACACACAGTACGTGGCCTTCTTCAAGGCGCTGGCCGCGCGGCGCGCTGCCGCACGCTGACCGCGCCGATCCGTGCCAGCACCTGGCTCGGGTGATGACGACACCTGTTCGCTGGCATACCGGTGCGGCTCAGCACTGCAACCGCGCCCTCGCCGCGCTCCGCACGCTTCGACCGGGTGCGCGGTCGCGCGGGCTACGCCGCGTCGAGCAGGGCCAGCGCGCGCGCCAGTTCGTCGTCGGTGCGCGGACGGATCAACCGCGCGACCTCCTGGCCATCGCGCAGCAGGACCAGGGTCGGCCACAGCTTGACCCGGTAGCTGCGCCCCAGCGGGCGGCCGCGTCCGTCCTCGACCTTCAGGTGGGTGATGTCCTCGCGGGCATCCAGGGCTCGCTGGAACAGCTGTTGCGCGGCGATGCAGTGTGGGCACCAGTTGGTGCCGAACTCCAGCGCGACCAGGCCGGGCATGGCGTCGATCTCTTCACGCGTGGGCGCCTGGTCGGGCGCGGCGTGGCGGGCGGTGAACGGCATGGTGCAAATCCTCCTGCGTGGCTCAGCCGGCGATGCGCACGAACACGCGCGTGCCGCTACCGCCACCGCTGGCCGGGCGCTCCTGCACGTTGAAATGGCGCGGCTGGCTGCGGAACAGTTCGCTGAGCTTGCGGTGTCCATACAGGCGCGGGTCGAAGTCCGGCCGGATCTTGTTGAGATAACTGCCCACCGGGCCCAGCGGCGCCCAGCCTTCTTCGTCGGAGGCCTCTTCGATGGCCTGGCGCAGCAGCGACAGCGGCGGGGTGTTGCCCTTGGGCGCGACCGGCTCGGGCGCCGGCGCGTTGGCCGCCTTCTTGCTCGCTCGTTTGCGCGGGGCGGTGGCCTTGGGCGTCTCGGTGGTCGCCGCGGTTGGCTCGGCGCGCAGCACGTCGTTGTAGATGAACTTGTCGCAGGCCTGGACGAAGGCATCGGGCGTCTTGCGCTCACCAAAGCCGTAGACGGCCAGACCCTCCTCGCGCAGGCGCTGGGCCAGACGGGTGAAGTCACTGTCGCTGGACACCAGGCAGAAGCCATCGAAGCGATGCGTGTACAGCAGGTCCATCGCATCGATGATCATCGAGCTGTCGGTGGCGTTCTTGCCGCTGGTGTAGGCGAACTGCTGCACCGGCGCGATGGAGTGCTTGAGCAGCGCCTGCTTCCACTGGGTCATGCGCGTGCTGGTGAAATCGCCATAGATGCGTTTGACGCTGGCCACCCCGTACTTGGCCACCTCGGCGAGCAAGCCCTCGATCACCGACGGTTGCGCGTTGTCCGCATCGATCAACACCGCCAGGCGCTGCTGTTCGTCGTCGATGTCGGGCTTGATGTGCGGCTTGGATCTCATGGGGGCTCCTGAAGTACGAAGCCCATCGTACTGCGATGCCCTGCACGCGGCTGTCGGCGGGGCCACGTCCTGTAGCGCCGAGCTTGCTCGGCGGGAGCCTTCCCCGCGACCTGATCGTCGGGCCGAGCTTGCTCGGCTGGGCCTTTCCCCACGCCCCCCCTGTAGAGCCGAGCTTGCTCGGCTGGGGCCTTTCCCGACAACCTGGCCGGAGAGCAGCCGAGCGAGCTCGGCTCTACATGACGACCCGGCCGGAGCGCAGCCGAGCAAGCTCGGCGCTACAACATCGGGCAGGCCCGGGCGCGGGTCAGGCGCGTGCCTTCGCGCGTCGCCGCCTGCGCCACCAGAGCATCGGCAACGCCAGGATCGCGATGGCCAACAGCGCCAGTACCGTCATGCGCACCGCAATCCCATGCTGGAACACCAGCGCCTTGCCGGTGCCATCCAGCGTGTACACGACCAACGCATCGTCCAGCCGGCCCATGCCTTCGCGCCCCCCGGCGGCGATGGCGATGTATTCCTTGCCATTCACCGCATAGACCGATGGGGTGGCCTGGCCACCGGCGGGCAGCTTGCTGCTCCACAGGGTCTTGCCGGTCACCGTGTCGATCGCGCGCAGGCGGGAATCGGCGGTCGCGGCGATCAAGGTCAGCCCGCTTTGCGTACTCACCGCGCCACCGAGCAGCGGCATGCCCACCTCCAGCGGCAGCCACGGCAGCACGTCTTCCAGCGTGCCCAGCGGACGCTCCCAGGCGACGGTGCGCGTACGCAGGTCCACCGCCACCAGGCGCCCCCATGGCGGAGCGACGCACGGCGTGCTGTTGGGCGAGAGCAGCGTTCCACGGCGCATCGCGTACGGTGTGCCGTCCATACCGGTGAACTCCTGTCCCGGGAAACGCGTGCGGGCCTCTTCCGACGTCAGGGCGTCGTAGTCCGCGCGCGGAATCAACGCCACCTGCATCGGCAGGTCCAGCACCGGCACGATCGCCAGCTGTCGCGCCTGATCGACCGCAATACCGCCCCAGTTCACGCCACCGCCCCAGCCGGGCGAGGCGATGGTCCCGCGCACGCTGGGCGGAGTGAAGATGCCCTCCGAGCGCAGGCCGCCGATGCGCTTGGCGCAGGCCGCCTTCTCCGATGGCGTCGGGCCCCAGGCGTCGTCCGCGGTCACCGGCGCGTGGCGCGCCAGGCGCAATGCCGGCTCGGGCATCGGCTGGGTCGGCGAGACCTGTTCGCCCGGGGCATCCGAGGCCTGCACCGGCACCTCGCTGATCGGGAACACGGGTTCCCCCGTGCGCCGGTCGAAGGCGAACAGGAAGCCGGTCTTGGTCGCCTGCAGCACCGCCGCGCGCGGGCCCTGTGCGGTCTGAACGGTGGCCAACGCCGGCTGCGAGGCCAGGTCGTAGTCCCACAAGTCGTGGTGGACCAGCTGCTGCGCCCACACTCGGCGGCCGCTCTTCGCATCCAACGCGACCAGCGAGTTGGCGTCGCGGTTGTCGCCCAGACGCTCACCGCCGTAGTAGTCCGGGCTGGCCGAGCCGGTCGGCACGTAGACCAGTCCCAAAGCCACATCGACCGATAGCGGCGGCCAGGCGTTGGCCGAACCGACCGTGTGGGCCTGGTCGGCCTGCCAGCCGGCGGCGCGCCGATCGTCGGCGCGACGCGGCACCGGGTCCCAACGCCACAGTTCGGCGCCGGTACGCACGTCGAAACCACGCACCACGCCCTGCTCCTGGGTGTGCGCGCGGTTGTCGCCGATCGAACTGCCGCTGATCAGCACGTCGCCGCTGATCACCGGCGGCGAGGTCACCGCGTAATTGCGCCATGGACGGTCGGGCTGATCGATCCTGGCGATGCCCGCATGCAGATCGACGCTTCCACCCCTGCCGAAGCCGGCGCATGGCTGGCCATTGGCCGCATCCAGCGCGATCAGCCGCGCATCCAGGGTGCCGAACACGATCCGCGCCGCGCAGGCCGTGCCGGCGCCCGCCTGGGGATCGCGCCAGTAGGTCACCCCGCGCGAGGCCGGGTCGCTGTAATGCTTGTCGCGGGCGATCTGCGGATCGAACGACCAGTGTCTGGCGCCGGTGGCCGCATCCAGCGCGAACACGATGTCGGTGCCGGTGGTCAGGTACATGACCCCGTCGACGACCAGCGGGTTGGCCTCGAACCGCATCCGCTCCGGATCGCGAAGCCCGGCACCTTTCTCGCCGGTGTGGAACGACCAGGCGACCTTCAGCCGCCGCACGTTTGCGGGCGTGACCTGGGTCAGCGGCGAGAACTGACCGCCGCCCGGCGCACCGCCGTAGTGCGCCCAGTCGCCCTCGGCCGCTTGGCCGCTGGCCGCCCCAACCGCCAGCAGCACCCCCGCCAGTCCCGCCTGCCATCGCCGCATGTCCCGCTCCCCATCCTGTCGTTGGCAGCGGAGTCTGAGGACGCGACCGGGCGCCGGCCACCCACAAGGGACCACCCCACGGCGGCCTGGGACCAGCCGTGGGATCGGAGGGACGAACGTGGGGACGAACCGTCAGTCCGCCAGGGCCGCCGCATCGGCAATGGCCGCCTCCCGGCGAGCCGGGCCGTCGGGCAGCTTCATGCCCTCGGCGCGCACCACCTGAATGTCGCTCAGGCCGATCAGCCCCAGCACCGATTTCAGGTAGGGCACCAGGTGGTCCAGTGCCGCGCCCGGGCCCTCGCTGTAGACGCCGCCGCTTGCGGTGAATACCAGCACACGCTTGCCCGGTGGCAGCAGGCCCTGCGGGCCGGCCTCGGTGTAGGAGAAGGTGCGCCCGCCGCGGATCACGTGGTCCAGCCAGGCCTTGAGCGTGGAGGGGATGGTGAAGTTATAGAGCGGCGCCCCGATCACGATCACATCGGACTGCTCCAGCTCGCCGATCAGGGCGTCCGAGCGCGCGGCCACCTCGGCTTCCGGGCCAGGCTGGGGCACCTGGCCGAACAGGGACGGCAGGATCTCCGGCGGCAGGTGCGGCAGCGGCCGGGCGGCCAGATCGTGTTCGATGATGCGCACATCGGGTTCGCTTGCACGGACGCGTTGCAGATAGGCCTCGGTCATCGCGCGCGAGGCCGAGGCCGACGGGTTGAGGCTGTTGTGGAGGACGAGGATCTGGGTCATGGCGCAGGCCTGTTCCGGGAAGGGATGGCGTAACGTACGCGCCCATCTCCACTCAAAAAACCAGGATGGATTCGATCATGTCCAGCAAGGATCTTGATATAGAAACCTTGTCCATCGACCAACTGCAGGTGTTCATGGCGGCGGCCGAGCACGGCAGCTTCTCCGCCGCCGCCCGCGCCCTCGGGCGCACCCAGTCGCTGATCAGCTATGCCGTCCAGCGCCTGGAGGAACAAGTCGGGCTGGTCCTGTTCGACCGCGCCGGCTATCGTCCGCGCCTGACCGAGGCCGGTCAGGCCCTATTGCCACGGGCGCGGCGCATCGTCGGCGAGGTCAGCGCCTTTCACGCCCTCTCGCGTGGGCTGTCAGCCGGCGTGGAGGCCGAGGTCTGCATCACCGTCGATGCGATGTACCCCATGTGCCTGCTGCTGCGGGCGCTGCTGGACTTCCGCGACCGCTGGCCGGCGGTCTCGCCGCGCGTACTGGTGGGCAATATGGGCGCGGCAGTCGAGCAGGTGCTGGACGGCCACTCCCTCCTGGGCCTGGTCAATCCGGTGGCGACCCAGGCGCCTGAGCTGGAACTGCGCCCGGCGGCCTTCATCACCATGGTCCCGGTCGCCGCGCCGCATCACCCGCTGGCCCGGCACGAGGGCGAACTGCTCACCGAGGACCTGCGCGACCATGTGCAGCTGGTGCTCACCGACCGTGCCACCCGCCTGTCGCAGCCGGACCGCGGCGTGTTCTCCAGCCAGACTTGGCGCCTCAACGACCTGGGCGCCAAGCACTCGATGCTGCTGGCCGGACTGGGCTGGGGCGGCATGCCCGAGCACATGGTCCGCGACGACCTGACCGCCGGCCGCCTGGTCCAGCTGCCCTCGCCCTACTGGGATCCGCACCGCACCCTGCCCATGTCGGTGGCGTACCGCCGCGACGCCCGGCTGGGTCCGGCCGCGCAGTGGTTGGCCACCCACCTGAGCTCGCTGGTCGACGAGGCGGTGCCCACACCGGGGGCGCAGCGGGTGCAGAAGCACGCGGCAGCCTAGCGATTGGTTGCCGTCGCCCTGTGTCGCGTTTGCCTGCTGTCGTTCGTCGCCCATCTATCCATCCCGCTGCGTAACGGAGTCGTCGATGCCCCCGATCCTGACCGCTTTTGCCAACTCGCCCGATCGGGGTCGTGGCCTGGCCCGCGACATGCGGGTGCGCTGGGCCCTGGAGGAGACCGGCCAGCCTTATGCCGTGCGCCTGTTGTCCTTCGACCAGATGAAGCAGCCGAGCCACCTGGCACTGCAACCCTTCGGCCAGATCCCGACCTGGGAGACCGAGGACGGGCTGGTGCTGTTCGAATCCGGTGCCATCGTGCTGCACCTTGCCGAGCAGCGGCCCGGGCTGTTGCCGCGCGATCCGCAGGCACGCATACGCGCGATCGCCTGGCTGTTTGCCGCGCTCAACACGGTCGAACCACCGGTCGTGGAGCGGTCGATGTGCACGCTGTTCGAGCACGAGCAGCCGTGGTTCGAACACCGGCTGGCGCAGCTGGATGGGCGCGTGCGCCAGCGCCTGGGTGAGCTGTCCGACGCCCTGGGAGAACGCGATTGGCTGGAAGGCGACTTCAGCTGCGGCGACCTGATGATGGTCTCGGTGCTACTGCGCCTGGGCAGCAGCGGCCTGATCGACGGATCTCCCAACCTCACCGCCTATGTCGCGCGCGCCACGGCGCGAGCGGCCTACCAGCGCGCCTTCGCCGCGCAGCGCGCGGTGTTCGAACACTCGCAGCAGCCCGGCGCCTGAGTGGGCGATGTATCGCCTAGATGTCGGGCAACGCGGGCCGGACGTCCGGCAAGAGGACATCGGATTCGTCCTTCAGGTCCACGCCGGTACGACCCAGGCGGCGAGCCTCGCATGCCAGCCACCACAGTTTGGCGGCCGCCTGGGCCGCGCTCAGGCCTGCCCGATGAATGTTGGAGATGCAGTTGCGGTCGGCATCGGTCAGGCCGGCACGCGGCCGGGCAGTGAGATAGATCCCGAGACTGTCGGCCGAACTCAGTCCGGGGCGTTCACCGATGAGCACTGCGACCATGCCGGCGCCCAGGAGCGCGCCACACGGGTCGCCCAGCGCCACTCGTGCCTGGCTGGCGAGCACGGCGGTGTCGCAGCGCCAGCCCGCGGGCGCCTGGCGCAGGAGTTGTTCGCACACCGGCAGCGCATGCGATTGCACGGCCAGGGCGGACAAGCCGTCGGCGATGACCACCAGCAGGTCGGGCGCCTGTCGTTGCGTATCTGCCAGCGCCTGCAGCGCGTGGGCCGAGCGCGGCGACAGGCGCCGGCCAAGATCAGGCCGCAGCAGATACTGGGCGCGATCGCCGGCTGCGCTCTGGACTTCCACCGTCGCCATGCCCAGCGCCGACAGGCCACTGCACAGCGGCGCGGTATCCAGCGGTGCATGCACGGCATCGCGCGCGCGGGCGTGGGCCAGGTCGAAGTCCAGCAGTGCGCGGGTCGGCAGACTGGCGCCGCTGCGGCCGATGGCGATGCGCGCGGGGGTGAAACGCCGCAGCTCATCCCATGGATCGACTTCGGACAGCGCGTTTGCGTTGAGGAGCGCGCGCGTGGTCATGCCGGGCCCTGCGCCGGCATGTAGGCCAGCAGGCGATCCAGCGCCTCGGGCCGCGTATCACGCAGGGGACGCAGCTGGCCATCGGCCTGTGCGATGCCCATGCGTTGGAGCCACTGCTCGAACTCCGGGGCGCGCCGGCGTTGCAGCAACCGGCGCAGGTACAGCGCGTCGTGAAAGGACGTGCTCTGGTACATCAGCATGATGTCGTCGGCCCCCGGCACGCCGATCATGAAGGTCAGCCCGGCCGCGGCCAGCAGCGTCATCAGCACGTCCATGTCGTTGGAATCGGCCTCGGCATGGTTGGTGTAGCAGATGTCGCAGCCCAGCGGCAGGCCCAGCAGCTTGCCGCAGAAGTGATCCTCCAGGCCCGCGCGGATGATCTGCTTGCCGTCGTAGAGATACTCCGGCCCGATGAAACCGACCACGGTGTTGACCAGCAGCGGATCGAACGCGCGCGCCACCGCGTAGGCGCGCGCCTCGCAGGTCTGCTGGTCCACGCCGTGATGCGCATCGGCCGACAGCGCGCTGCCCTGCCCGGTCTCGAAGTACATCGCGTTACCACCCACGGTACCCCGGTCCAGCGCGCGCACCGCCGCGTGCGCCTCGGCCAGCAGCTTGAGGTCAACGCCGAAGCTGGCATTGGCCGCCTGGGTCCCGGCGATGGACTGGAACACCAGATCCACCGGTGCCCCGCGTTCGATCAGCCGCAGGCTGTTGCTCACATGGGTCAACACGCAGGACTGGGTGGGGATCTCCAGCCCCTGGATGATGCCGTCGAGCATGCGGACCTGATCGCCCAGCACGCCCAGGTGGTCGCTCACCGGATTGATGCCGATCACCGCATCGCCAGCGCCGTAGAGCAGCCCATCCACGAGCGAGGCGGCCACGCCGCGCAGATCGTCGGTGGGATGGTTGGGCTGCAGGCGCACGGCCAGCGTGCCAGGCAGGCCGATGGTGTTGCGGAACCGGGTGACCACGCGGCACTTGCTGGCCACCAGGATCAGGTCCTGATGGCGCATCAGCTTGCTCACCGCAGCGGCCATCTCCGGGGTGATGCCCGGCGCCAGACGGGCCAGCGCCACGCTATCGGCCTGCTCGGACAGCAGCCAGTCGCGGAACGCGCCCACGGTCAGGTGCGCGACCGGCGCGAAGGCCGCCGCATCATGCGTATCCAGGATCAGCCGGGTGACCTCGTCGCGCTCATAGGGGATCACCGCATCGTTGAGGAAGCGGCGCAACGGCACGTCGGCCAGGCAATGGCGCGCGGCCATGCGCTCCAGCTCGGAGCCGGCGGCCACGCCGGCCAACTGGTCGCCCGAGCGCGCCGGGCTGGCCTTGGCCAGCAGCGCGCGCAGGTCGGCAAAGGCCCAGACCTTGCCTTCCAGGCGATACATGAAGCTCATCGACCATGCCCTGCGTGGGGGCGCCGCGGACACTGTGGGGCACGGCAGGCCGGGCGCCCCTGGCTGAACAGGCAACATTGACCCACATCGCGGAGCGGAAGACGCGTGCGGAAGTGGACGGATCGCCAATCTGGCGACGATTCATCAGCGCTCCCGCGGCAGGCGTGCTTCACGGCGGGGAAACGCGCGCTATGATCGAGCGCACGGAGGGCTGCGCTCAGGGGGATGGGCCGGGCGCCCGACAGGTGAAACGGACGCTGCCTGACACGGCCTGCGGCTGTCACCTGCCAGCCAACGGAAGACCGACGCGTACGTCGCAGGGCCTGCTTGGGCCACGCCGCGGCGTACAACCACGAGGCATCCGCAAGGCGGCTTCGTCCTGGCCAATCCGATGGGCATCGCACATGCATGACACCCCCAGCTCGCTCACGCTCCAGCATCTGGTCCCGGCCGCCGACAGCATCACCGGCTGCATCACCAGCGCGCTGGAGATCGCCCGGGCGATCGGCTTCGATGCGCTGATCTACGACTTCACCCCGGTACCGCTGACCCCTGAGGGCGCGATGATCAGCCCGAGCTTCATCGAGCTGCGCAACATGCCCGAGGAAATGCGGCGCCTGTGGATGGAGCAGGGCCTGTACCAGCAGGACCCGGTGCAGGCGCTGGCGCTGCGCGGGTCCAGCCCGTTCTTCTGGTCCTACCACGCCAAGGAAGCTTCGGCCCTGCAGGCCAGCCTGGGCGATGCGACCGTGGCGGTTTCCACCGTGCTGCAGGACTGGCGCTACTCGCGCGGGGTCACCGTGCCGCTGCACATGCCCGGGAACCGCTTCGCCACGCTCACCGGCCTGTGGCGCGACGAAAGCTATGCCGAGGTGGAGGACGTGCGCGATCTCAGCCTGATGCGCCTGACCTATCTGGCCCATGCCACCAACGACCGCTTGCTGGGGCTGTTCGGCAAGGATGAGCTGACTCCGGCCGGGATGAAGCTGAGCGTGCGCGAGCGCGAGTGCATCGCGCTGGCCGCGCAGGGCCTGTCGACCAAGCAGATCGCCGCGCGGCTCAACCGCGCCGAGTCGACCATCGTGCTGCACCTGCAGACCGCGGCCCGCAAGCTGGGGGGGCGCAACCGCGCCCATGCCATCGCCCGTGCGGCGCATTTCGGATACCTGAGCAGTTGAATTGATGTGTGGACCAACGCGGCGGCATCGCCGCCCGCGGCGCATGCCACTGCGGCCGCATCAGGTCATCGTAGTGACCGGGCCGGGCAATAAAACTGCAATTTTTTATAGTTGTCCGCGGCGGCGCCAGCGGGAGAGTCTTGACGGCGGGGGATGTCCCCGTCGTGAGAAAGACCGCATGTCAAGCAACACCGCGCAGCGCGAGGGTTACGCGCCCTTCAACGGACACCAGACCTGGTACCGCGTCACCGGGACGCTGGAATCCGGGAAGGTACCGCTGGTGGTCGCGCACGGCGGGCCCGGTTGCACGCACGACTACGTCGATGCCTTTGCCGACCTGGCAGAGGATGGGCGCGCGGTGATCCACTACGACCAGTTGGGCAACGGCCGCTCCACCCACCTGCGCGAGGCGCCCAGCGCGTTCTGGTCCATCGCGCTGTTCCTGGAAGAACTCGACAACCTGACCGCACACCTGGGCGTCGCCGGACGCTACAACCTGCTGGGGCAATCCTGGGGCGGGGTCCTGTCAGCCGAGCATGCCGTGCGGCGGCCTGCCGGTCTCAATGCGCTGGTGATCTGCTCATCACCGTCCTCGTTCCCGGTCTGGGTGAGCGAGGCACTGCGGCTGCGACAGGACCTGCCCCCGGACGTGCGCCAGGCCCTGGAGCGCCACGAGGCAAGCGGGGACTACGGCCATCCTGAGTACCTGGCGGCCACCGAGGTCTTCTATCGTCGCCACGTGTGCCGGCTGGAGACCTGGCCAGACGAGGTCAGGCGCACCTTCGATGCGATGGCCAGCGACCCGACGGTGTATCTGGCGATGAACGGACCGACCGAGTTCCACGTGATCGGCTCGTTGCGCGACTGGGACATCGGCGAGCGCGCCGCGCAGATCAACGTGCCGACGCTGGTGCTGTCAGGGCGCCACGACGAGGCCACGCCCGCGTGCGTGGCCGGCTACGTCGATGGCATCCCCGGTGCGCGCTGGGTGCTGATGGAGGAGTCCTCGCACATGTGCCACGTCGAAGAGCGCGCCAAGACCATGCACGAGATCGGCCGGTTCCTGGCCGCGCACGATCCATCCTCCAGGGCCAGCACATGAATCCACCTGTGAAGATCGCCGCTGTCCAGCTGTGCACCGGCACCGCAGTGGCCGACAACAACCGCCAGATCGAGCGCGCCGTGCGCGAGGCCGCTGCCGCAGGCGCCCGCCTGGTCTGCCTGCCCGAAGCCGCCAACCTGCTGTTGCCCGAGGTCACCGCGTATCCCGCGGCCTGCGTGCCCGAAGCGCAGGACACCACCCTGGCGATGTGCCGCTCGCTGGCCAGCGAATTGGGACTCTGGCTACATACCGGATCACTCCTGGTGCGCACCGAGGAGGGCGACCGCATCTGGAATCGCAGTCATCTGATCACGCCCTCCGGCACGATCGCCGCGCGCTACGACAAGCTGCACACCTTCGACGTCAAGCTGGGCGGCGCTGGCGATTTCCGCGAGTCCACCAGCGTCAAGCCCGGCACGGGCGCCCCGGTCGTCGTCCACATCGCACCGCTGGGCATCACCCTGGGCATGTCGATCTGTTACGACGTGCGCTTCGGCTACCTGCATCGGGCCCTGGCCAAGGCCGGCGCCGACGTGCTCCTGGTGCCGGCGTCGTTCTCGGTCATCACCGGTCCGCTGCATTGGGACGTGCTCCTGCGCGCCCGCGCCATCGAGACCGGCAGCTACGTCATCGCCGCGGCGCAGTGCGGCGAACGTGCAGGCCTCAAGGTGTATGGCCACAGCCGGGTGATCTCGCCCTTCGGCGAGCTGCTGGCCGAGGCGCAGGAGGCACCGACCATCCTCTACGCCGACCTCGATCCCGACCAGTCCAGGCAGACCCGCGCACGCCTGCCTTGCCTGGAGCAGGAACGTGCCCTGCTCCCTGCGGACGTCATCACCGTCACGGACTGACGCCAGGCGGCCATGTGCCGCACAGCTTGATCGACGCGCCCGCCTCCGCGCAGGCCCGCCGTGCCCACCACTTCCCTCCCCATTCGCGCACCGCCCACACAGGACCGTCTTGCCATGAACGAGCCCGCCGCCACGCCCGCCATTCCGGCCACGCACTCTTCCCGTCCCCGCCCGCACCCGCTGGCCTGCGCGCTGGCCGCGGTGCTGGTCGTCAGCGCGCTGCCACTGCATGCGCAGGAAGCCAGCAGCAACGATGACCAGACTGGCAGCAAGCCGACCGAGCTGGGCAAGGTGATCATCAAGGGCACGCGCGAAATCAAGGACGTGACCGGCGGTGCGTTCGGCGTGGTGTCCAAGCTCAACACGCCGTTCTCCATCTCCGCGGTCCCCTCCGAGGCGCTGCAGGACAAGCAGCCGCCTTCGGTGTACGAGGCCTTCGCCGGCGACGCCAGCGTCACCCGCCAGGCCGGTGGCGCCTACACCGGCTGGGGTTCGTTCATCTCGGTGCGCGGCATCCCGATCTCCTCCACCGACGGCAGCCAGAAGTTGAACGGCGTGCCGATCACCACCTGGGGCCTGAGCCTGCCGATGGAGGTCATGGACCAGATCCAGCTGATGAAGGGCGCGTCCGGTTTCATGTACGGCTTCACCTCCCCCGGCGGCGCAGTCAACTACGTGACCAAGAAGCCGGTGGAAGGCAGCCTGCTCAGCGTCGACTTCGGCTGGACGTCCGACAACCTGCTCAAGGAGCACGTGGACATCGGCCGCGGCGCCACCGATGGCAGCGGCCTGGGCTTCCGCCTCAACGCGGTCAACGAGAACGGCACCACGCCGACCGGCACCGACGTCAAGCGCCAGTCCATCGCCCTGTCCACGACCGCCAACCTGACCGATGCAATCACCTGGTCGTTCGACTCGATCTACCTGAAATCCGAGTTCGACAAGCCCGCGCCGATGATCTACGTCAGCGCCTACAATCAGGCCAAGCTGCCCAGCGCCGATGACGTGGTGCGCAACCCGCAGGCCAACGAGGCCTACGACAACCCGCGCTTCCTCTACGTCGGCACCGGCTTCAACTGGAAGTTCGCGCCGGGCTGGAACGCGGATCTGCGCTACACCCACAGCCGCACCGACCAGATCTACTCCAAGGGCTACCTCAACCTGCTCGACGCCAGCGGCCGCTACCAGGACCGCGTCTTCGAGAGCCGCACCACCTACGACAACGACGACGCCCAGCTGCTGGTCAGCGGCGAGGTGGACGTGCTGGGCACCAGCAACAAGCTGGTCTTCGGCGCCACCGTGATCCGCCAGCAGGAAGACCGTGGCCTGTCTCACCAGTACCCGGGCTTCGTGAGCTATGGGTATCGCAACCTGTACACCAGCACCGCGTTCGACTACACGCCGATCGACGTCAAGAACCAGCGCATGTTCCCCAACAACGGGAACGAGCAGAAGGCGTTCTTCGTCAGCGACACCATCGAGTTCACGCCCAACTGGCTGGCCATCGTCGGGGTGCGCTTCACCCACTACCAGCAGCACCAGAACCTGTACACGTTTGCTTCGGCCACGGACTTCAGCAAGACCCGGATCGACCTGAGCACCGACGAGACCACCCCGACCCTGGCCCTGATGTACAAGCCGCAGGCCGACACCACCTTCTATGCCAGCTACTCCGAGGCATTGGAACCAGGTAATTCGGTGCAGCAGGTCTATGCCAACGCCGGGCAGTTGACCGACCCCAACACCAGCAAGCAGTGGGAGATCGGCTACAAGCAGGACGGCCGTACGGTGCGCGCCACGGCCGCGGCCTTCCGCGTGGACCGCGGCACCGGCTACGCCAACGAGGCCAACTACTGGGTGCAGAGCGGCATCAGCCGCTACCAGGGCCTGGATGCATCGATCGACGTCAAGCTGACCGACGACCTCGCTGTCGGCGCCTCGGCGGTGTGGCTGGACAAGGCCGACTACCTCAACGCGTCCTCGCCCTGGCTGCTGGACAAGAAGGTGCCAGGCGCGTTCGACTATTCCGGCGCGGTGCACGTGGACTACGCGCTGAGCTCGATCGAGGGCTTGTCCTTCTCCGGACAGGCGCGCTACACCGGCAGGACCGTGGCCTATGAGAACGCCGGCAGGCAGCTGACGATCGAGACGCCTTCGTACACGCTGGTGGATGTGTCGGCCAAGTACCAGCAGTTGGTGGGCGCCCATGCGTTGACCTACCGTGCGGGCGTCAACAACCTGTTCGACAAGTCGTACTGGATCGGCGGCTCGGCCACCTACATGTTCCTGGGCGATCCGCGTACGTTCTTCGCCAGCGTCACCTTGGACTTCTAAGGGCATGGCACAGGCCTGACATCCCGCCCCGAGCGGGGCAAGCACCGGCAGGGCGGGAGATCCGCCCTGTCGTCGTAGGAGCACCAGATGACCCAGCCCGTCGGCACCCCAACGCGGCCTCTGCGCAAGGCGTGGATTCCCTTCGCCCTGGCCTTGGCGCCGATCAACCTGATGCTGTCGGTGGATCGCAATGCCTTCATGATCGTGGCCTCGCAGGTGCAGGGGGAGTTCGGCTTCAGCCTGGAGCAGATGTCCTACCTGCTGGCCTCGATCGCCTGGACCTACGGCATCTTCCAGCTGCCCTCGGGCTGGCTGATCCAGCGCTTTGGTTTCCGCCGATTGATGGGCATTGCCCTGGTGCTGTGGTCGCTGGCGATCGGCCTGATGCCGCTGGCCTCTGGCTTTGGCGGGATGCTGGTGCTACGCCTGCTGCTGGGCGCGGCGCAGGCACCGGACTGGCCCAGCTCGGTGGCGGCCATCGCCGCCTGGTTTCCGGCCGAGAAGCGCTCGCGCTTCACCTCGCTGGCGCTGTCGGGACAGTACATCGGGCCGTTCATCGGGGCGGTCGCCACCGGACTGCTCACCTATCACCTGGGATGGCGCGCCTGCTTCTACCTCTACGCGGGCATCGGCCTGGTGCTGTTCGCACTGTGGTGGGGCCTGAGTCGGCATGTGGAACATGCCGGCACGCCGCCGGCCCATCGTTCCACCCCGATCTGGCCGCAGGTGCGTGCGCTGCTGTCCCTGCGCACCACCTGGCTGATGTCGACGTTCTACTTCTGTCTGATCAGCATCCAGGCCTTCTTCCTGAGTTGGATGCCGGTCTACCTGACCAAGGAACGCGGCGCCAGCCTGACCGAATCGAGCTGGTACTCGGGCATGCCGTGGCTGACGCTGTATGCCAGCGTCACGTTGTATGGATTCTGGGCGGACTTCCGCATCCGCCGCGGTCACAGCCTGCGCGCCGCGCGATTGCCGGCGGCGGTGGTCGGCTTCTGCCTGGGCATGTCGCTGGCGCTGGTGCCGTGGATCGCCAACGTCGGCGTGGTGGTCGGCATTCTGTGCCTGTCGCTGTTCGGCGTGGGTCTGGTGCAGGGTGTGGTGTGGTCCACGGTGCAGGACCTGGGCGGCGAGCGTACCGCGCTGCTGGCGAGCTGGACCTCGTTCTGGGGAAACATGAGCGCCGGTCTGTTCCCGATCATCATGGCCTATCTGGTCGAGTGGACAGGCGAGTGGAAGTACGCGTTCATGGCGCCGCTGGCCTGCAGCATCGCGGGGCTGGTGCTAGCGTTCTTCATTCCCTTCAATGGACGCACCGAGGCCGCCGGCGCCAGCCGTTGACGGCCGCCCCACGCCCAGGGTGAGTGCGCGCGCTGCATCCCACATCAGGCGCTTTGTGAAGCGGTGCCGGTGGCGACTCGATGCTGCTATGCAGCACGAATGACCGCCAACCAGGCCCTTGCAATCAAGGACGTGGCTGCTATCGTGCAATCGATTGCATGCGCCGATACGGCGCCTGTCCGCGTCCGGTTGGGAGGCCGGCCCATGGCACGACTCGAACCCACTGCAGGTCCACGTCTGTCGCCGCTGACGACGACACGTCCACGAAGCGATGCCGAGCGCGGACATCATCGGCGCACGGCCCACCCGTTTTTTTTTGGGGCCGGCTTTCAATCGTTTAGATGCCTCCAGACGGCGGCTGCGGCTCTTCGCGCGGAGCGCTGGGCATGACCTCCTCCTTGAACCGACGCGACTTGCTGCGCGGCACGCTGCTGGGCGGGATCGGCCTGGCCGCCTCGACCCGCCTGCCCGCGCTGGCGCAGGCCGCGCCAACGACCAAAGGCCACCTCAAGCAGTCGGTGGCACGCTGGATCCTGCATGACCTGTCCATCGACCAGCTGTGTCGTACGGTCAAGCAACTGGGGCTGTCGGCGATCGATCTGGTGGGCCCGGCGGACTGGCCGACGCTCAAGGCCCACGGGATCGACAGCGCGATG
The DNA here is from genome assembly GCF_028198165.1 of Pseudoxanthomonas sp. JBR18. Taxonomy (NCBI): domain Bacteria; kingdom Pseudomonadati; phylum Pseudomonadota; class Gammaproteobacteria; order Lysobacterales; family Lysobacteraceae; genus Pseudoxanthomonas; species Pseudoxanthomonas sp. JBR18. Next base: position 1,941,813 of record NZ_CP116339.1, on the reverse strand, counting down.
TGCAACGGCGCCGAGCTCGGCCTGACCAAGGGGTTCGCGGCCACCGAATTCCATGACGAACTGGTCACGCGCTACATGCGCCACATCGACCTGGTCGCCGAAGCCGGCTACCGCAACCTGATCTGCTTTTCGGGCAACCGCAACGGCATGGATCCGCTGCAGGGCATGCGCAACGCCGAGGTCGGCCTCAAGCGCCTGCTCGGCCACGCCGAAAAGCGCGGCGTGGTGCTGGTCATGGAACTGCTGAACTCGCGCGTGGACCACCCGGACTATCTGTGCGACCACTCGGCCTGGGGCGTGGAGCTGTGCAAGCGCATCGGCTCGTCCAACTTCGGCCTGCTGTTCGACATCTACCACATGCAGATCATGGAAGGCGACATCATCGCCAGCATTCGTCGCAACCATGAATACTTCGTCCACTACCATACCGCCGGCGTGCCCGGACGGCATGAGCTGGACGACACCCAGGAACTCAACTACGCCGCCATCTGCCGCGCGATCCGCGACACCGGCTTTGGCGGCTACGTCGCGCACGAGTTCAGCGCCGAGCACAGCGACCCGATGGATGCGCTGCGCCAGGCCATCGCCCTGTGCGACGTGTGAGAGACCCACTATCCACCGAGGGAAGCAGTCACCCATGGCAGACAACCACTACGACGCGATCGTCGTCGGCTCCGGCATCAGCGGCGGCTGGGCAGCCAAGGAGCTGACCGAGCGCGGCCTGAAAGTCCTGATGCTCGAACGCGGCCGCAACATCGAGCACATCAAGGACTACGTTAACGCGGGCAAGGAGGCCTGGGACTATCCGCATCACGACACGCCCACCCAGCAGATGAAGGCCGATCATCCGGTCCTCAAGCGCGACTATCCGCTGTCGGAGAGCACCAACGGCATGTGGGCCGACGAGAAGGACTGCCCCTATACCGAGACCAAGCGCTTCGACTGGTTCCGCGGCTATCACGTGGGCGGGCGCTCGCTGATGTGGGGCCGGCAGAGCTATCGCCTGTCGGACATCGACTTTGGCGCCAACGCCAAGGAGGGCATCGCGGTGGATTGGCCGATCCGCTATGCCGACATCGCGCCGTGGTACGACCATGTCGAGCGCTTCGCCGGCATCGCCGGTACCACCGAAGGGCTGGACGTGCTGCCCGATGGGCAGTTCCTGCCGCCGATCCCGTTGAACATCGTCGAGAAGGACGTCGCCGCGCGGCTGAAGAAATCCTTCGGCGGCACGCGCCACATGATCCACTCGCGCACGGCCAACATCACCGAGCCCAAACCCGAGCAGGGCCGGGTCAACTGCCAGTACCGCAACAAGTGCATCCTGGGCTGCCCGTTCGGCGCGTACTTCTCCACACAGTCCTCCACGCTGCCGGCGGCGATGGCCACCGGCAATCTCACGTTGCGCCCGTTCTCCATCGTCAAGGAAGTCCTGTACGACAAGGACCGCAAGCGTGCCAAGGGCGTGGAGATCATCGACGCGGAGACCGGACAGACCTACGTCTTCACGGCCAAGGTGGTGTTCCTCAACGCCTCGGCGTTCAACTCGACCTGGCTGCTGATGAACTCGGCCACCGAGGTGTGGGAAGGCGGTCTGGGTTCGTCCTCCGGCGAGCTGGGCCACAACGTCATGGACCACCACTTCCGCGTGGGTGCGTCGGGGCGCGTGGACGGCTACGAGGACAAGTACTACTACGGGCGCCGGCCGTGCGGCTTCTACATCCCGCGCTTCCGCAACCTCAATGGCGAGCGACGCGACTACTTGCGCGGCTTCGGCTATCAGGGCGGCGCCAGCCGCACCGGCTGGTCGCGCGACATCGCCGAGCTCAACATCGGCGCCGACCTCAAGCAGGCGCTGAGCGTGCCGGGTGAGTGGCGCATCGGCATGACCGCCTTCGGCGAGATCCTGCCCTACCACGACAACACCATCAGTCTGAACCACGCCGTCAAGGACAAGTGGGGCCTGCCGGTGCTGGCGATGGACGTGTCGTTGCGCGACAACGAGCACGCCATGCGCAAGGACATGGGCGCCGATGCCGGCGAGATGCTGGAGGCCGCCGGGGTGAAGGACGTGCAGGTCTACGAGAGCGACTACGCGCCGGGCATGGGCATCCACGAGATGGGCACCGCGCGCATGGGGCGCGACCGCAAGACCTCGGTGCTGAACATGCACAACCAGGTCTGGGACGCGCCCAACGTGTACGTGACCGACGGGGCCTGCATGACCTCGGCCTCCTGCGTGAATCCGTCGCTGACCTATATGGCGCTGACCGCGCGCGCGGCCGACCATGCCGTGCGCGAACTCAAGGCGGGGAATCTGTGATGCAACGACGCGAACTGCTCAAGATGATCGCCGCCACCACCGGCATGGCCATGATCGGCCTGCCGGCGGTGGTGTTCGGCCAGGCCCAGCTGCCAGTCCCGCCGGCCAACAATGCCTTTTCCAAGGCGCAGGTGGCGCTGATGGACGAGATCGCCGAAACCATCCTGCCGCGCACCGACACGCCGGGCGCCAAGGATGCGGGCCTGGGACTGTTCATGGCGCAATTCGTGACCGATTGCTACGACGCCAAACAGCAGGCGATCTTCCGCGCCGGCCTGGCCGATGTGGACAAGCGGGCCAAGGGCGGCTTCCTGGCGCTCACGCCGGCGCAGCGCACGGAACTGCTGCGCACGCTGGACGCCGAAGCCCGCAACGTCAGCCCCGATCCGGACAAGGCCGAAGACCAGGGTGCCGACACTGCGGCCACCCCGCCGCATTACTTCACCATGCTCAAGCAGCTGGTGCTGTTCGGCTTCTTCACCTCGCAAGTCGGCGCGACCGAAGTGCTGCGCTATGTCGCCATCCCCGGACGCTATGACGGCGACATGGCCTACGAGCCCGGCACGCCGGCCTGGGCGACCTGACGGCCAACAACACGCGATGCAGCCGCATCGCCCAAGGGAGACCAAGATGAGCAAGCAAGCGATCGCGATGCTGGCCTGTGCGCTGGCGGCCGTGCCAGCCTATGCGCAGACGCAGGGCGACCCGGCCAAGACCGAAGTCTGGAAGCCCGTGCCCGCCGCGGTGGCCACGCCGGTGGGCACGGCGCCCTCGGATGCGGTGGTGCTGTTCGACGGCAAGGACCTGTCGGCCTGGGACGGCGAGGACGGCGGCAAGCCGGGCTGGCACGTGGCCGACGGCGCGGTCACCGTGGTGCCCGGCAGCAAGGGCATCCGCAGCAAGCAGAGCTTCTGCGACATACAGCTGCACGTGGAATGGCGCACGCCGACCGAGACCCAGGGCCTGGAAGGACAGAACCGCGGCAACAGCGGCATCTTCCTGCAGGACCGCTACGAGCTGCAGGTGCTGGACAGCTACCAGAGCGCGACCTATTCCAACGGCCAGGCTGGCTCGATCTACAAGCAGTCCATCCCGCTGGTCAACGCCTCGCGCGCGCCGGGCCAGTGGCAGACCTACGATGTGATCTGGACCGCGCCGCGCTTCTCGCAGGGCGGCGGGCTGACCGCGCCGGCGCGCATCACCGTGCTGCACAACGGCGTGCTGGTGCAGAACGACACGGTGATCGCCGGCAAGACCGAATACATCGGCGCCCCGTCCTACGCACCGCACGGCTGCGCACCGATTTCCCTGCAGGACCACAACGCCAAGGTGAGCTACCGCAACATCTGGGTGCGGAAGCTGTAGTCGATTCGACTCCCCCGCGGTGACATCGTGGGAGCCGCCATGGCGGCGATGAGGCTTCACCGGTAAAGCCACTCGCCGCCATGGCGGCTCCCACCAGATGCTGGCTTGCTTCAGCGAAGCAGCCATCGTTTGATGAAAGAAAAGCGGCGCCCGAAGGCGCCGCTTTTTTGCGTCATGCGTCCGGCCTCAGCGCTTCACATCGGCGGGCAGGTGTTCGACCAGATAGGCGGCGCCGGCCTTGACCGCGGCCGCCGGGTCGCGCGGTTGGTCGTGCTCGATGATGTACCACTTCACGCCGTCGCGATCGGCCGCGGGCAGGATCGCCTTCCAGTCCAGCACGCCGTGGCCGACGGCGGCAAAGCCGCCCTCGTCGGCGGCCTGGCCTTTCGGCGCGTTGTCCTTGGCGTGCACCGCGAACAGGCGGCCCTTGAGCTTGTCCAGATACACCACCGGATCGTTGCCCGAACGCGCCACCCAGGCCAGGTCCAGCTCGGACTTCAGCGCCGGGCCGGCGCCATCGAGCAGCAGTTCCAGGCCGGTCTTGTCGCCAAAGCGGGCGAACTCGAAATCATGGTTGTGATAGGCCAAGGTCATGCCCTGCGCCTTGAGCGTGTTGGCCAGCTGTCCCAGTTCCTTGCCCAGCGCGGTCCAGCCCGCAGCGTCCTTGGGCCGCTGGGCATCGCCCAGGTAGGGCACGACCAGCACATGGTTGCCAACGGCCTTGTTGAAGGCGACCACACTGGTCAGGTCCTTGCGCAGATCGTCCAGCTGCACGTGCGAGGACGTGACCACGATGCCGTACTTGTCCAGCAGGGCCTTGAGTTGCGGCGCGGTGGTGTCCTGCATGCCGACGGTCTCGACCGCGGTGATGCCGGCATCGTGGACCAGCTTGAGCCGGTCTTCCAGCGTGGGGATGTTGCGCAGCGTGTACATCTGCACGGCGATGGGCAACTGCGCGGCGGTGCGCTCTTTGGCCAGCGCGGGAAGCGCTGCGCAGAGCAGCAGGGCGGTGGCCGCAAGGCGGCGAGGCAGGGTGAGCGTCATGGTGTCCTCCCGGGGATTGGATGGCGGCGCGTGGTCACGCGTCGATGTGGGTCCAGGCGCGCGTGCGCGCCGAGGCGATCACGCCCTCGACGATGCGCGCCGAGCGCAGGCCGTCGGCAAAGGTCGGCAAGCCTTCAGGCGTTTGCCCGGCGATGGCGCGATAGGTGTCGGCGACGAAGGCCTCGAAGCACTGGGCATAGCCCTGCGCGTGGCCGGCCGGCAGCGAGGACAGCCGACGCTGTTCGGCGCTGCCCGCACCCGGGCCGCGCACGAAGATCTCCTCGCGCTGGTCGGGCCGGCCGATCCACAGGCGCTCGCAGTCCTCTTGATCGAAGGCCACGCTGGCCTTGGCGCCGTCGATCTCGAACCACAGCCGGTTGCGACGCCCGGCCGAGACCTGGCTCACCGTCAGCGTGGCCAGCGTGCCGGCGCCGGTCTTGAACATCGCCGCGGCCACGTCCTCGCTGGAGACGGCCTGGGTCTGCCCACCCGCCGCGGGCGTGGCGAAACTCTTGCCCGCGGCGACGGCGCGCTGGGCGATGACCGTTTCGAACGCCGCGCTGACTTCGGCAAAGCGCTCGCCGCCGACCCACTCCACCAGATCGCACCAGTGCGAGCCGATGTCGGCGAACACGCGCGAAGTGCCGCCCAAGGCGGGATCGACGCGCCAGTTGTTGCTGGCCGGATCCAGCAGCCAGTCCTGCAGATAGCTGCCGTGGATCAGGCGCAGCGGGCCCAGCTCACCATCGGCGATGCGCGCGCGGGCCTCGCGCACGACCGGGTGGTAGCGGTAGACGAACGGCACCGTGGCCACCAGGCCGGTGGACTGCGCCAGCGCGGCCAGCGCCTGCGCGTCTTCCAGGGTCGTGGCGAGGGGCTTTTCGCAGATCACATGCTTGCCGGCTTCCAGCGCGGCCTGCGCCATCGCGCGGTGCAGGTGGTTGGGCGTGCACACGTGCACCACCTGCACCTGCGGGTCGGCGATGACCGCATCGAGGTCGGCATACGCCTTCGGCACGCCCCAGTCCTGCGCGACTTCCTGGCCACGGGCAGGCGATGAGGCCATCACCCCGCGCAGGGTCGCGCCCGCCAGCAGCGCGGCGCGGCGATGCACCGCGCCGATCATGCCGGTGCCGAGAATGGCGACTCCGAGCTTGCTCATCATTCGGCTCCTCAATGCATCGTGGGCGCCGCGGCCGCCGCGACCGGCTTGTCGCGGAACAGCAGCAGGAAGGCGATCAGCACCAGCAGCGCCACGCCGGCGGGGAACAGCCAGATGCTCTGCCAGTCGCGACCGGCCGCGGTGGTGTAGTGCTCGACCACCGCACCGGACAGGAAGGTGCCGATCAGCATGCCCACGCCATAGGTGGCCAGGGTGATGAAACCCTGCGCGCTGCTGCGGAAGGCTGGGCCGGCGTGGGCGTCGGTGTAGATCTGCCCGGTAACGAAGAAGAAGTCATAGCAGATGCCGTGCAGCACGATGCCGCCCACCAGCAGCGCGAAGCCCGCGCCCGCGTCGCCGTAGGCGAACAGGCCATAGCGCACCACCCAGGCGGCCATGCCCAGCGCCAGCATGGTCTTGACCCCCAGCCGCGCGAACAGGAACGGCATGGCCAGCATCAGCAGTACTTCGGACACCTGGCCCAGAGACTGCAAGCCGGCGGCGCCGCGCACACCCAGGTCGTTGAGATAGGGATTGGTGAAGTTGTAATAGAACGACAGCGGGATGCAGATCGCGATCGAGGCCAGGAAGAACACCAGGTACGAGCGCGACTTCAGCAGGCGCAGCGCGTCCAGGCCGAGGATCTGTCCGAGCTTGGCGTTGCGCTGCTGCTCCAGCGGCGGGGTGTGCGGCAGGGTCAGCGCGTAGAGGCCCAGCAGCAGCGAGGCGCCGGCCGCCATGCGGAAAGTGAGCTCCAGGCGGTGCGCCTGCTCCCAGCCCAGCCAGCCGATCAGCACGCCGGCGATGATCCAGCCGATACTGCCGGCCACGCGCACGGGCGGGAACTGCTTTTCCGGCACCTGCATGTGGCGCATGGCGATGCTGTTGGCCAGCGCCAGGGTCGGCATGAACAGCAGCATGTAGCCCATCACGCAGGCGGCGAAGGTGTCGAAGCTGGTGGCCACCGAAGCGCCCCACATCAACACCGCGCCCAGGATGTGCAGCACCGCCAGGATGCGCTGGGCGGCGAAGTAGCGGTCGGCGATCAGGCCCACCAAGAACGGCGCAACGATCGCACCGATCGACTGGCTCAGGAACGCGGTGGCGACCTGGCCGGCGCTGGCCTGCAGCGGGCCCTGCACCAGGTAGGTGCCCAGGGTCACGAACCACGCACCCCAGATGAAGAACTGCAGGAACATCATCGCGCCCAGGCGCGACATGGTGGACGTCATGACTTCCCCTCCCAGGTCAGTATCAAGATTGGATCAAAGCCCCAGCATCTTGCGCAGCGCTTCCGGGCTGGCGCCGCTGTCGGCGAAATCGTCGAAGGCGCGCTCGGTCACGCGGATCAGGTGGTCGCGGATGAAGCGCGCGCCCTCGCGCGCGCCATCTTCGGGATGCTTCAGGCAGCACTCCCATTCCAGCACCGCCCAGCCGGGGAAGTCGTACTGGGCGAACTTGGAGAAGATCGCCTTGAAGTCGACCTGGCCGTCGCCGAGCGAACGGAAGCGGCCGGGGCGATCGATCCAGTTCTCGTAGCCGCCGTACACGCCGCTGCGCGCACTGGGGCGGTACTCGGCGTCCTTGACGTGGAAGATGCCGATGCGGGGGTGGTAGCGATCGATGAAACCCAGGTAGTCCATCTGCTGCAGCAGCAGGTGGCTGGGGTCGTAGAGGATCTTGGCGCGCGGGTGGTGGTCGACCACCTCCAAAAAGCGCTCGAACGTCGCACCATCGTGCAGGTCTTCGCCCGGGTGGATTTCGTAGCAAAGATCCACGCCGTGTTGGTCGAACACCTCCAGGATCGGGCGCCAGCGGCGGCCCAGTTCGGCGAAGGCTTCGTCCACCAAACCGGGCGGACGCTGCGGCCAGGGATACATGTACGGCCAGACCAGGGCGCCGGAGAACGTGGCATGCGCGGTCAGGCCCAGGCGCTGGCTGGCCTTGGCCGCCAGCTTGAGTTGCTCCACCGCCCAGGCCTGGCGCGCGGCCGGATCGCCGCGCTTGTCCTGCGGGGCAAAGCCGTCGAACAGGCTGTCGTAGGCCGGATGCACCGCGACCAGCTGGCCTTGCAGGTGCGTGGACAGCTCGGTGATCTGGATGCCGTGCTCGGCCAGCATGCCGGTCACATCATCACAGTAGGTCTGGCTCTCCGCCGCCTGCGCAAGATCGAAAATATGCGGCGCGCTGGTCGGGACCTGTACCCCAGAATAGCCAAGGCCCGAGGCCCATTGCGCCAGGGTGTCCAATCGGTTGAAAGGAGATGTGTCCCCAATGAACTGCGCCAGGAACAGCGCCGGACCCTTGAGCGTTCGCATGCGGATTTGCCTTGATGCAATCGATTGCACGATCCTAGCATGGGACCCTCGGTGCACACGTTGTGCATCGCATCGGGCGCTGCCGGACTGAGCCATGCCGACCATCTACGACATCGCAAAACACGCAGGCGTGTCGGCTGGCACGGTCTCGCGTGCGCTGTCGCGCCCGGAAAAGGTGCTGCCGGAAACGCGCGCGCGCATCGAGCAGGCCGTCACTGCGCTGGGGTACATGCCCAATGCCGCGGCCAGGACGCTCAAGACCCAGCGCAGCGGCAAGATCCTGGTCACCGTGCCGGACATCGCCAATCCCTTCTTCGCGCAGATCCTGCAGGGCGCCGAAGAAGCCGCACAGGCCGCCGACTACGCCGTCCTGCTGGGCGATACCCAGCACCTGCCCGAGCGCGAGGAACGCTATGCGCAGATGCTCCGCCGCAACGAGGCCGATGGGCTGATCGTGCTGGGCCACCGGCTGCCGCCGACGGCACGCCAGATCGTCAGGCAGCGCGGCGCCGCAGCACCGGTGGTCAACGGCTGCGAGTTCGACCCCGCGCTCGGCATCCCCAGCGTGCACATCGACAACGCGGCGGCGGCACGCGCGGCGATGGAGCATCTCTACGCGCTGGGGCACGAGCGCATCGCGGTGGTCGGCGGCCCACCGGACAACCCTTTGCACCGGCAGCGCCTGGAAGGCGTCAAGGTCGCGGCCAGGGCGCGGGGCCGCATGCGCCAGCTGCAGCTGGTGCCCGGCGATTTCTCGGTCGAGTCCGGCCACGCAGCCGCCTGCACTTGGCTCGATCGCCCAGCGCCGCCGACCGCGGCCTTCTGTTTCAGCGACCAGATGGCGCTGGGCGTGCTGGCCGCGTGCCGCGAACACGGCATGCGCGTCCCGCACGACTTCTCCGTCGTCGGCTTCGATGATCTGGCGTCCTCGCGCTACCTCAGCCCCCCGTTGACCACCATCGCCCAGCCGATGCGCGAGATCGGCATGCGTGCGGTCAACCTGCTGTTGGCCATCATCGCCGCGACCCAGACGCCGCTGCAGCAGACGCTGGATTTCAGCCTGATGCTTCGTGGATCGACGGCGCCGCCGCCCGCCTGAGTCTCGGTCTGCTCTCGCCAAGGCATGCTCGAGCTACGCGGCGCACACTGCGTTGCCCTTGAGACGCGCACGGGCCCCGCGGATATCGGCCGCCTTAGAAGTGCTCGGCGCTGGCGCGGGCCCAATCGTCGGCGAACGGGTCCGGCACCGGCTCTGACAGCAATTCGCCCGGACGCAGGTAGCGATGCAGCTGTCCGTAATCGCGCGCCTGCTGATCGGGCATGCGGTGCAGGATGTGCTGCGGGGTCAGCTGCGCCGGATCGGCCGCGCCCATCGCGCCAGTGATCTCGATGAAGCTGTCGAGCGTGGCGCGGTGGTAGCGCTTCACGTGTTCGGCGCGGTCGTCGATCTTCAGCGCGCGGGCGCGTCGCTTGTCCTGGGTGGCCACGCCGGTGGGGCAGGTGTTGGTGTGGCAGCGCAGCGCCTGGATGCAGCCGACCGCGAACATCATCGGCCGGGCCACATTACAGATGTCCGCGCCGATGGCGATCTTGTGCACCATGTCGAAACCGGTCACCACCTTGCCGCTGGCGATCACCCGGATCTTGTCGCGCAGGCCGCAGCCGACCAGCGCGCTGTGCACGAAGGGCAAGGCTTCGTTGATGGTCAGGCCGAGCCGGTCGGACAGTTCCACCGGCGCCGCACCGGTGCCGCCCTCGGCCCCGTCGACGGTGATGAAGTCGGGCAAGATGCCGGTCGCCAGCATCGCCTTGCAGATGCCCAGGAACTCGCTGCGCCGGCCGATGCACAGCTTGAAGCCGACCGGCTTGCCGCCGCACAGGCCACGCAGCCGTGCGACGAAGTCGAGCAGCCCGCGCGGGGTGTTGAATTCCGGGTGTGCCGCAGGCGACAGGCAGTCCTGGCCCTGCGGCACCTCGCGGATGCGCGCGATCTCGGCGTTGACCTTGGAGCCGGGCAACATGCCGCCGTGGCTGGGCTTGGCGCCCTGCGAGAGCTTGATCTCGATCATCTTCACCAGCGAGTTGCTGGCCTTCTTGCGGAAGTCCTCGTCGTCGAAGCGACCGTCCTGGGTGCGGCAGCCGAAATAGCCCGAGCCGATCTCCCAGATCACATCCGCGCCGTGTTCCAGGTGATAGGGCGTAAGGCCGCCTTCGCCGGTGTCCTGGGCGAAGCCGCCCATTGCCGCGCCCTTGTTCATCGCCAGCACCGCGTGGCTGCTCAATGCGCCAAAGCTCATCGCCGAGATGTTCAGACGCGAACTGTCGTAGGGGTGATCGCATTGTGGTCCACCGACGCTGATCCGCTCGGCGGTCTTGGGCACCTGCTTCACATCGAGCGAGTGCAAGGCGAAGTCGAAGCCGGACTGAAACACGTCGTATTCTGTGCCGAACGGGTGGGTCCCGCTGCTGCCGGCCGCGCGCGCCTTGATCAGATCGCGTTGCTGGCGATTGAACGGCCGGCCGCTCTTGTCATCCTCCAGGAAGTACTGGCGGATCTCCGGACTGATGAACTCCATGATGTAACGCAGGTGGCCGATCACCGGGTAGTTCGACAGCACGTTGCGTGGCGAGGCGATGTCGTACACGCCCAGTGCGATCAGGGGCAGGATCGCCAGCAGCGCCCAGGCGGCGCCGGGGTGGGAAGGGATCAGGGCCGCGACCAGCACGATGGCGACCAGCGACAGGGCATAGAACAGGTAACGCCACATGCTTGTGACTTCTCCGGCGAGGCGCTGTTTCGCGGCTGCGTCAGCGCGTGATCGGGAGGCCCGCATCCGCTGCCATGTCACTGGCGAAGGGACCGGACCGGTGCAGTGCCCCGGGGCCTGGCGCGGGACGCGCAGCCGAGAGACCGCGACCAAGCCTGCGCGCGGCCACGTCGACCCGGCATGAAGCACCGCACCCCGCCCAGGCCCGTTGCGCGATGTGGCGCTCGATGGCGTTGTCGCACGATGCAAGCTGCCTGCCCGCAAGCGCGTCGCACATGCCGATGGATTTCAGTCTGATGCGGCGCGGGTCGGCGATGCCTCCAACCGCCTGAGCTACGGCCTCGCCGGCCGATCAGCTCGCCTCAGCCCAGCGCGCACAGCGGGCGCTCGCCCGGGCGCAGCGTCAGCACGTCCACGCCGGTTCGGGTGACGGCCACGGTGTGCTCGAACTGCGCCGAAAGCTTGCCGTCCCGCGTGTACACCGGCCACTGCTCCGGCTTGGACCGGATCGCCGCCCTGCCCTGGTTGAGCATCGGCTCGATGGTGAAGGTCATGCCCTCCTCCAGCACCAGCCCGGTGCCGGGACGGCCGTGGTGCAGGATCTGCGGATCTTCATGCATCTCCCGGCCGATGCCGTGACCGCAATACTCGCGCACCACGCTGTAGCCCTGTCCGCGCGCCTCATGGGCGATGGCATGGCCGATGTCGCCCAACCGCGCACCCGGCCGCACGGCGGCAATGCCTTTCCACATGGCCTGGTAGGCCGCTGACACCAGCCGCCGCGCCTGGTAGCTCACCTCGCCCACCAGATAGGTGGTGCTGGAATCGGCGAGGTAGCCATCCTTCTCCAGGGTGATGTCGAGATTGACGATCTGCCCGCTGCGCAGCACATCCTCGTGCGCGGGCACGCCGTGGCAGACCACATCGTCGATGGAGGCATTGAGCACGTAGGGGAACCCGTACTGCCCCTTGCTGGCCGGCCGAGCATGCAGTTCGTCGACGATCATGCGCTCGACAAAGTCGTTGAGCTCCATCGTGCTGCGGCCTTCCAGCCGCTGTTGGCCCAGCGCGTCGAAGACCTGCGCCAGCAGCGCGCCGGCGCGGGCCATCCGCGCCAGTTCCTCTGTGCTCTTGATCACGCGCGCCCGCTGCGCAGCGCTTGCGGCTGCACGCCGGCGGCACGCAGCTCACTGGCGACGATCTGCTGGAAGCTCAGCTCCGGATGCAGTTCGCACAGCATCCCGACCTTGATCCAGAAGTTGGCCTGCGCGTTGATCGAGCGGCTGCTGACCTTGCAGGCGCGACGCAGCTGATCGTGCAATTCGTCATCGATGTTGACGATGCCCATCGGCAAACCTCCACACGCTCGGTATATATGAATCGTATATGTTTCGTGTATCCCTGCGCAAGCGAGGCGGCCACCGCTGCGCGACGCGCTGGAACGCGGTGAGCGCGGCGTTTCGCGCGTGCCCCCAGCCCCGGGCTTGCGCGGCCGCAGGCCCGGCGGGGTGCAAGCCGCGGGCCGATTCGGCCACACTGGGGGACTTTCCGTGTTTCCAAAGGGGCCCGCATGTCCGCCTGGCTGCGCCGTAAAGACATCAACACCGTCACCGTCCACGAGGCCGGACGCCAGCTCAAGCGCACCCTGAGCTGGCCGCACCTGATCGCGCTGGGGATCGGCGCCATCGTCGGCACCGGCATCTACACGCTGATCGGTGTGGGCGCCAACCTGGCAGGACCGGCGGTGCTGATCTCCTTCCTGGCGGCGGGCATCGTCTGCGCCTGCGCGGCGCTGGCCTACGCCGAGATGTCCACGATGATGCCGGCCGCCGGCAGCGCCTACACCTACAGCTACACCGCGCTGGGCGAGACGATCGCCTGGATCGTGGGCTGGAGCCTGATCCTGGAGTACTCGCTGGTGGTCTCCACCGTGGCCGTAGGCTGGTCGGGCTACGCGGTGGGCTTCCTGGAAGGCTGGGGCGTGCACCTGCCACATGCGCTGACCGCCGGCCCGCATGCCGGTGGCGTGCTCAACCTGCCGGCGGTGCTGATCACCTTCGTGGTGGCCGGCCTGCTGATGGCCGGGACCAAGGAGAGCGCCACGCTCAACGCCATCCTGGTGGTGGTCAAGATCATCGCGCTGAGCATCTTCGTGGCCGTGGCCCTGCCGCATTTCGACAGTGCGCACATGCAGCCGTTCATGCCCTACGGCTTCGCCAAGTCCGTGGGCGCAGATGGCGTGGAGCACGGGGTCATGGCCGCGGCGGCGATCATCTTCTTCGCCTTCTACGGCTTCGATGCGATCTCCACCGCCGCCGAGGAAACCAAGAAGCCCGAGCGCGACCTGGCCATCGGCATCGTCGGCTCGATGATCGGCTGCACCGTGATCTACGTGCTGGTGGCGCTGGCCGCGGTGGGTGCGATGAGCTACACCGTGTTTGGCCACAGCCCCGAGCCGCTGGCGCTGATCATGCGCGAACTGGGCCAGGGCGCGGCCGCCAAGGCCATCGGCGCGGCGGCGGTGATCGCGCTGCCCACGGTGCTGCTGGCCTTCCTGTACGGACAGAGCCGCATCTTCTTCGTGATGTCGCGCGACGGCCTGCTGCCACGCGGGCTGTCCAAGGTCAGCGCACGCACCGGCACCCCGATCGCCACCACCGCCTTCACCGCGGTGCTGGTCGCCGCCCTGGCCGGCATCGCCCGCCTGGACGAGATCGCCGCGCTGGCCAACGCCGGCACCCTGGCCGCCTTCACCGCCGTGGCCGCGTGCATGCTGGTGCTGCGCAAGCGCGAGCCCAACCGCCCCCGCACCTTCCGCACCCCGCTGGCGTGGATCGTCGGCCCGGTTGCGATCCTCGGCTGCCTGTATCTGTTCTTCAGCCTGCCCAGCCGCACCCAGCTGTACTTCGGCATCTGGAACGTCGTCGGCCTGGTGGCGTACGTGCTGTACGGCCGGCGCAACGCGGTGTTGGCGAAGGACTGACGGTTACGAAGCAGCGGGGAAGTGTTGCTGCGCTGCGTCTGGCGTCGCCGGCACGAGGTGATCGCGGAAGAAACCTGCGATCACCTCGAACGCCTCCCGGCTCTCGGGCAGGTCCGCGTCCAGGTAGAACGCGTGTCCCAGTCCGTCCCAGACATTCAGCTGTGGCCCGCGGCCCAGGCGCGTCAGGCGCCCATGCATGTACACCGCACTGCTCAATTCCGGCGCACGCGTGGCGGTCACGAACAGTGTCGGCGGGAAATGGCGAAGCACATCGTCTGAAAAGGCCGGCGAGACCAGCGGGTCCCGGAAGTCGACATCGCCGTAGTAAAGGTCTTCCATGATCTCGGTGCGGGCCTGGGATGGCGGTGGCGCAAGCCCATTGATGGCGGCGGAGATGAACCGGGAGTCTCCGCCGTAGCGCGCATCGCCGCCCGCGCAGAACACACCTGCCGCGCCCGGCATGGGCAGCGACTCCACGGCGATACGGGCCAGTACCTCGGCCGTCAGCACGCCTCCGGATGAGCAGCCGAAGAGCCCGATACGACTGGGCGGCAGACGTTCCAGTGCCGCGCGATAGACGCGCAGGACATCGTCAGTAGCGGCGGGAAAGTGGGATTCCGGGCCTTGCCGATATTCGACGGCGGCCACCGTCATGCCGGAAGCCGCCGCGACAGGAATCGCATCCAGCAGCCCCATCGACTCCGCGCGCCCCAGGACGAACCCCCCGCCGTGCAACTCGATCAGCAGCTGTGCGCCGCGCGCGCCCTTCGCGCCTTTGGGCTCCACCAGCACCACGGGGACACCACCCCATTGCTCATGGGAAATCTCGACCGCATGACGCGCACGGAGCTTGGCCACTTCGCCCTTCGCCCAGGCATCGGTCCCCTCTCTGAGGTGTTGAAGACTGCGAACAAGCGCCGCGTTGTCCATGGACGCCAGCGGGTCGACGCTGTTGGCGTCCGCGATGACTTTCTTCCTTGCCTGGGCACTCAGATATGCGGAGGCTGGGAGGTCGAACCCCTTGACGTGACGGGCGCCGCTGTCTGGATCTTGGGCGAGCACAGCCACAGAGGTTGTCGCTAGCACGAGGAGGAGCAGGCAACGCACGAGACAGGAATGGATCAAGACACTCCCCCGAGGGTTGTGGAAAGGCCAGTGACGCGCTCAGTGTGACGCGGACATCGACGCCTCACCAGGCGTCAGCAGATGATCGAGGATCGGATCCAGCACGATCTCGGGAAGCGATTCGATGATGGCCTCCGCCATCTGCTGACTCGCCACGGGATCCAACGATGGCAGGCTGAAGGCATGGGCGCGTGCTTGCGCGCTTTCCCATTGCGCGTAGGCATAAAAGATACCGTCGGCACCTCGATGGAGACGCGATCCCAGGGCCCCGCGCTGCTCGCGCAGCCGCAGGGTCAACCGGGACCATGCGGCGATGTAACTCGAGTCAAGCTCAGGACGCACGCGCGCCCGATAGATCACGCAGAAGCCGATGCCATTGATCATGCATGCATGTCCTTTGCAGGTGAGGGATGCGCATGGTTGCCTATCCGGCTTGTATCACCTTTTAGACAGCTCGATCGCGCATACCGCCGTGCCGTCGCCGTTGTCCTTGAGCATACGGATCGGCGGCAGGTGCTGGGCCTTGGCGATGTCCAGCTTGCCGGCCGGGCAGTCAAAGGTCAGCGGGCCGGCAGACTTGATCGGGGCGAAGTGCCAGGACGTCGGTTCAAGGTCGGCCTGGGTGACCGTGCCCTTGGTCTTCAGCCAGGCGGCGAGGATCTCGCGGTTGCCGTCCGGCGCGGCCAGCACCACGTTGCTGCCGTCCAGGCCAGGGAAATTGCCGCCGCCGCTGGCGCGGTAGTTGTTGGTGGCCACGATGAAGGGCTGGTCCGGGCGCACCGGCTTGCCCTGGTAGCGCAGGTCGGTGATGCGCTGCCCGGCTGGCCGGGTCAGGTCGATCGTGTAGGACAGATCGCCCTGGATCTGGTCGGCATTGAAGGCCACGTGGCGGGCGTTGATCAGCGGCTGCGGATCCGGCTTGGATGGATCGATGCGGTTGTAACGCTCGGCCGACTGCTCCAGCCAGGCCTTGAGCCCGGCGCCGTCCACCTTCACCGCGCTCAGCGTATTGGGGAAGAAGTACAGGTCCGCGGCGCTGCGCAGGGTCAGCGTGCCGGCCGGCACGTCGGTGTAATCGTCCGGTCCGCCGAAGCCGGTGCGGAACGGCGCGGCCGCCGACAGCACCGGCACGCCCGCCAGCTCCGGATGCAGCGCCGGCAGCGCGCGCTGCACGTAGTCGCGCTGGGCGGCGTTGACCACGGCCAGCGCGGAGCTGTTGCCCTCGTCGACGAAGTAGCTGGTGAAGTGCACATCGCTCTTGCCGATCGGCGTGTTGACGTAGGCCTGTGCGGCGGCGTGTGCCTGGGCCACCAGCGGGGCGATGGCCGGGTCGGCCGGTACGCAGTCGCCCTTGCCCTTGCAGATCGGCCGCACCTCGCTGTGGGTGGTGGCCGGGTCGATGGTCCAGCGGCCGTCCCTGCGCACCAGGTGCAGGTCGATCACGCCCAGGTCCTTGCCGAAGAAGCCGCCCATCACCGCCGGCTTGCCGCGCACGAAACCGCGCGTGGCATCGGTGTCGGGCAGATCCTTGTAGCGCGGCCCCGGGAACTCGGTATGCGAGTGGCCCAGCAGCAGCACGTCAATGCCGTCCACCCCGGCCAGGTGCCAGCCGCCGTTCTCCATGTCCGGCGTGTACGGCGCGGCGTTGAGCCCGCCGTGCAGGATGCCGACCACGATGTCCGGATGCTGCGCCTGAAGCTCGGGCAGATAGCGCCTGGCCGCCTCGACCGGGCCGGTGACGGTGACCTTGCCCTCGAGGTTCTGCTTGTCCCAGGCCAGGATCGGCGGCGGGGTGAAGCCGATGATGCCCACCTTCAACGGCACCACCTGCGGCTTGCCGTCGGCCCCGGTGACGACGATGTTCTTGGTCACCACGGCCCAGGGCTTGAAGATCGGCTGGTTGTCGCGGGTGCTGAACACATTGGACAGCACCAGCGGATAGTCCGGCCCTTTGCAGCGCTGGGTGGTGCCGCCGTCGACGTTCATCGGCGTGCCGGTCACCTGGGACAGGAAATGCAGGCCGTAATTGAACTCATGGTTGCCCGCGGTGCCGCCGTCGTAGCCCATGGCGTCGAAGGCCTTGTAGACGCCCAGCTCCTCGTCGCAGCCGACCGGTTGCACCTTGGCCTGGAAGTCGGCCAGCACCGTGCCCTGGATGGTGTCGCCATCGTCGAACAGGAGGCTGTTGGCGAACTCTGCGCGCGCCTGGCGGATCAGCGTGGCCACGCGCTCGTAGCCGACCGAATCGTCTTCCCGCGCCTTGTAGTAGTCGTAGCTCAGCACGTTGGAGTGGACATCGGTGGTCTCCAGGATCGCCACCTGGGCGGTGGCGCCGTCGGCCAGCGGTGCCCGGGCGGCGGGCGTGGTGGCACAGCTGGCCAGGGCCAGGGAGACAGCAAGGAAGGCAGGGACGCGGCGCAGCGACAGGGGCATGGCGGAAACAGGCTGGAAACAAGGGGCGGGACGGTATCAGATTCGCTTGACCCGACGATGTCGCCGACCCTGACTTCGCACGTCGGGGCGGCCGGGTTGGACGCTGGGCTGTGCACGGGCGATCCCGGTCGCCCCGCGTCATGGCCGCGCCGTTTTCGCCATCGCCCTCCCCGCCTCCACAGGGAGCATGTCGCCATGCCCGAAGCCAGCCACCTGCTCGCCTCGCCCTGATCGCCCTGGGCACGGTCCTGACCCAGTCGCTGGTGCTGGGCCTGACCCGGATCGCGCTCCGCGCGGCGTTCGACGCGGTGCTCGTGATGTTGGCCGGCAGCATCGCCGTGTTTATGGCCCAGCGCCCCCCCTGGCAGCGCTGACTCACGGGCGCCGTCCTGGCCGGGCTGGCGGTGTGCACGGCAACCGCATCGCGGCGCTAGGCAGCCGGCCTGCAGCGTTCCCAAGCCAGATGCCATACGCCTGCGCACGTGGTCGTATGGCGGCGCGGGGATTAAGATGCCGCGCGCAACGTTCTTCCAAGAGGCATCGTCTTGATCATCCATCCCAAGGTCCGCGGATTCATCTGCACCACCACCCATCCGCTCGGGTGTGAACTGAATGTCCGCGACCAGATCGCCGCCACCCGCGCCCTGGGCGTGCGCACCGATGGCCCCAAGAAGGTGCTGGTCATCGGCGCCTCCAGCGGCTACGGCCTGGCCGCGCGCATCTCCGCCGCCTTCGGCTTCGGCGCCGACACGCTCGGGGTGTTCTTCGAAAAGCCCGGCAGCGAGAAGAAGGCCGGCACCGCCGGCTGGTACAACGCCGCGGCCTTCGACAAGTTCGCCAAGGCCGAAGGGCTGTATAGCCGCTCGATCAATGGCGATGCGTTCTCCGACGAGGCGCGGGCCAAGGTCATCGAGCTGATCAAGACCGAGATGGGCGGCCAGGTCGACCTAGTGGTCTATTCGCTGGCCTCGCCGGTGCGCAAGCTGCCGTCCACCGGTGAGCTCAAGCGCTCGGCGCTCAAGCCGATCGGCGCGCCCTACACCTCCAGCGCCATCGACACCAACAAGGACCAGGTGATCCAGGCCACGCTGGAGCCGGCCACCGAGCAGGAAATCGAGGACACCATCACCGTGATGGGCGGCCAGGACTGGCAGCTGTGGATCGACGCGCTCAGCCAGGCCGGCGTGCTGGCCCCGGCCGCCAGGACGGTGGCCTTCAGCTACATCGGCACCGAGATCACCTGGCCGATCTACTGGCACGGCGCACTGGGCAAGGCCAAGGCCGATCTGGACGCCACCGCGCGTCGTCTGGATGCCCAGCTTGCCGCCACCGGCGGCGGCGCCAATGTGGCGGTGCTCAAGTCGGTAGTGACCCAGGCCAGCGCCGCCATCCCGGTGCTGCCGCTGTACATCGCCATCGCCTTCAAGGTGATGAAGGAACTCGGTCTGCACGAAGGCACCATCGAGCAGCTGGACCGCCTGTTCCGCGAGCGCATGTACCGCGCCGATGGCGCGCCGGCCGAAGTCGACGAGGAGCATCGTCTGCGCCTGGACGACTGGGAGCTCAAGCCCGAAGTGCAGGACCCTGCCAAGGCGATCTGGCCGCAGGTCACCACCGAAAACCTGTTCCAGCTGACCGACTACGCCAGCTACAAGCACGAGTTCCTCAAGCTGTTCGGCTTCGAGCGTGATGACGTGGACTACGACGCCGAGGTGAACCCAGACGTGCGCTTCGACGTGATCGAACTCTGAAGTCCCGTGCCCGCGTCAGCCTGGAAGAGCCCGCCGCCGCGCGGGCTTATTTCTGCCCGATGTGAGCGCCCGTTTGGCTGGCAGTCGGGTTGGGTGCACTAGTCTGCTGCGACGCCGTGCCATGTGACGACATGCGGCGAAACGTTTCGGCGCGCTACTTTGCGCCGGCAGATGCCCGCTCCGCGCGGGCATCTGATTTTGAACAGGTGCAGATGCGGGCAGCGCCGAACGCGCGCGCTGCGTTCGGCCCCCCAGTTCCAACCACCACGCACGCACCTGCGCATGTCCTGCCCGGCTTGGCACGATGCCAACGGGCGGTGCCCGAGGGATGAGTGGCTCAGGGCCGCATGCGGGCGCGCCTGGCTGACTCGACGCCAGATGCTGCGACGCGGAAGGCATCGGTTACAACGTGGCGGCACCATGGGCGCCCGTTCGCCCCCGGATCTGCTGCATGTCCCGTCCCCGCCGATTCGTCCGCGCAGCGCACGCGGTCTTTGCCCTGCTGGCCTGCACGGCGGCCTGTACCGCGCAGGCGCAGGAGACGCGGCGCAGTTACGCCAATCCGGTCGATGTGGACTATCGCTACAACTTCGAGCACCTCAATGATGCGGTGAGCTACCGCACCGGCGCCGATCCGGTGATCGTGCGCCACGACGGGGCCTATTACCTGTTCCTGACCATTGCCGAGGGCTATTGGCGTTCGGCCAACCTGCTGGACTGGACGTTCATCGCGCCCAGCCGCTGGTCCTTCGAGCCGGTGGTTGCGCCGGCGGCGGTCTCCGATGGCCAGCGCCTGGTGCTGATGCAGTCGGCCTACGCGCCGCGTCCGGTGCTGGAAAGCACGGATCCGGGCAGCGGGCGGCTGGACTTTTTGACCCGCGTGCTGCCGCCGCTGCCAGATGCGGTCAAGGCCAACCTGGACGATCAGGTGCCCAAGGGCATGATCCCGTCCGGTCCGTGGGACCCGGACCTGTTCATCGATGACGACGGCCAGTGGTACCTGTACTGGGGTTCGTCGGATGTCTATCCCCTCTACGGCATTGCGCTGGACCGCGCGCCGGGACGCTGGTCCTACCGCGGCAAGCCCAAGCCGCTGCTGACCCTGCAGCCGGACCGACATGGCTGGGAACGTTTCGGCCCCGATCATCACGGCGCGCGCTTTCCCGACGGCAAGCCGATCGGCAACTACCTGGAGGGCGCCTGGATGACCCGGCACGGTGGGCGCTACTACCTGCAGTACGGCGCACCGGGGACCGAGTACAACGTCTACGGCAATGGCACCTATGTGGGCGACGGGCCGCTGGGGCCGTTCACCTACGCCGAGTACAACCCGATCGCCTACAAGCCCGGCGGCTTCGTCGTGGGTGCGGGGCATGGCTCCACCTTCGAAGATGCGCACGGCAACTGGTGGAACACAGGCACGTCATGGATCGGGGTCAATGGCACTTTCGAGCGCCGCATCGGGATGTATCCGGCGCGCTTCTACGACGATGGCCAGATGGCGGTGTCCACCCGCTTCGGCGACTTTCCGCACTGGATGCCCACCAACAAAGTCGATGATCCCGAAGCGCTGTTCACCGGCTGGATGCTGCTGTCCTGGCGCAAGCCCGCGCTCGCCTCATCCACGCTCGGTGAGTTCCAAGCGGGGCGTGCCACGGACGAGGATGCGCGGACCTTCTGGGTGGCGGGCAGGACCGAGACCGGGCAGACGCTGCGCGTGGACCTGGGCGCGGAGATGACGGTGCGCGCGGTGCAGGTGAACTTCGCCGACTACCAGGCCGGGCGCTATGTGGATGCGCCGGACATCTACACCAGCTTCGAGCTGCAGCAGTCGCACGACGGGACGCACTGGGCGCCGCTGGCGCGCATCGACGACGCCCCGGCCACGCGCCGCGACCGGCCGAACGCCTACCTGCAGCTCGACACGCCGGTGCGTACCCGCTACGTCCGCTACGTGCATGGCCACATCGGCGGCGCGCACCTGGCCATCAGCGGGCTGCGCGTGTTTGGCAATGCCGACGGCCCGCCGCCGGCCGCCCCCACCGGCATCACCGCCACGCGCCATGACGACCGCCGCGACGCGACGATCGCCTGGACCCCCGTGCCCGGTGCGATCGGTTACAACGTGCGCTGGGGCGTGCGCCCCGATCGGCTCACCCTGTCCTACCAGATCTTCACCGACCATGGCACCACGCTGGAGCTGCGTGCGCTCAACGTGCAGCCCGGGTACTCGGTGTCGGTGGAAGCGTTCAACGAGGCCGGGGTGTCACCGCTGGGGCGCGTGGTGTCCATGCCCTGAACGCCAACGCAGGTGCGCTCAGACCAGCGACTTCATCGAGACATCGACCTTGACGATCGGCGACTTGATGACGATGTAGGAAAAATACTTGCTGATGCCGATGTTGCGGTCCAGGAGGGTCTCGATCAGCTCCTGGTAGTGGGCCACGTCGCGCACCACGAACTTGAGCAGATAATCGAAGCCACCGCTGACCAGGTGACATTCGTTGAGCTCGTCGATGCTGCGCAGGCCGTGTTCGAACTTGTCGAAATCCTCGCGCCGGTGATTGACCAGCGTCACCGAGGTGTAGACCACCTGCACCCGGAACAGCTTGGCCAGATCCAGGCGCGCGCCATAGCCGGCGATGTAGCCGGCGCGCTCCAGCCGCTTGACCCGCGCCAGGCACGGGCTGGCCGACAGGCCGACGCGCTCGGCCAGGTCCGCGTTGGTGACCCGCCCGTTGCGTTGCAGTTCGGCCAGGATGTTGATGTCGATGCGGTCGAGCTTGGGTGGCTTGTCCATGGCGGATGTCTTGGTCTTCTGCGCCTTACCGCAGGGCCCGCTGGTGCGCCTTCACCAGGTCGGCCATGGAGTGGAAGCAGAAATCGGTCTTGGGCTTGATGCCCGGGTCCATGGTCGCCCCGTAACCCTGCTGGGCGTGGCGACGGTAGATCCAACAGCTGGCGAGCCCGTGGGCGTTGGCCGGCTGGTGGTCGTGGTACAGGCTCTCGGCGGTATGCAGGATGTCCTGCTTGCCCAAGCCGAGCTCGGCCAGGCTTTCGAGCATGTAGGCGAAATTGCGCGGAGACGGCTTGTACGAGCCGATGTCCTCGGCGGTGTAGATCGCATCGAATTGGACCTGCAGCTTCTCGTTGGAATGGCTGAAGGAGCGGTTGTCGACGTTGGAGAGGATCACCAGCTTGTAGTGCTTCTTCAGATACTGCAGAGCCTCGGCCGAATCCGGGAACGCCGGCCAGTGGCGCACCGAGCGCCCGTAGTGTTCGCACTCATCCACCGACACCGCAACACCCCATTCGTCGGCCAAGCGCTTGTACACCACCGCCAGCAAATCGCAGTAGCGCTTGGCCGGGGTGTCGCGCTGCAGGGTGGATTCGTGGCGAGCGTGGGCCTGCAGGATCTGGTCGCGGCCGAGCTGCAGACCGGCCCTGGATGCCTTGGCGGTCAACGCGGCCAGGCCTTCGATCATGCCCGATTCCCAGTCGATCAACGTGCCGTAGCAGTCGAAGGTGAGGGCCTTGAAATCGGTCAACTGCATGGTGGATATCCTTGAGGTTAAGCGTCTTGTCCAAGGCCCTGGCAGGGCACTGGACGATCAGGCCGATGTCGGTGCCGGTGCGATCGGCGGCGAGCGCGACGCACGCAAGGCAGGCGCGGCGACGCGGCACGCTCGACCCGGCCGGAGGGCCGCTAGTCGGGATCGCCCAGCGGATGGTAGGCGCGGTCGAACCAGACCAATCCTCCCGCCTGCGCGGCCGTGCTGACGGCCACCACCTCGCAGAAGAACACGCTGTGGGTGCCCACCTCGCTGATGTCGGTGATGCGGCAGTCCAGCGCGGCGCTGGCATCGGCCAATACCGGGGCGCCGGTCTCCAGCACCTCCCAGGCGTCGTGCTCGAAGCGGGTCCCGGCATCGGCCGGCGTGGCGAAGCGGCCGGCCACGACGCGATGGTGGCGCGACAGCACGTTGACGCACAGCACGCCGTTGTCGCGAAACACCTGATGCGAGCCGGAACGGCGGTTCATGCAGACCAGGACGGTCGGAGGCGCATCGGTCACGCTGCACACGGCCGAGGCCGTGAGGCCGTGGCGCCCGGCCGGGCCTGCGGTGGTGACGACATTGATGGCCGCGCCCAGGCGTGACATGGCGTGGCGGAAACGTTCGGAATTCATGACCCGCCTATTGTCCACGCTTGTGGCGGGCGGTTTCACACCCGTGCACGACACGCTGCGGATCGCCTGGGCAGGCGGGGCGACCTATTCCACCGCTGAAGACCCCGGCGGCGCGGCTTCCAGCGTCGTGCCAGGCGGAAGATCCCCATGCTGGCGGGCCAGGATCCGGCCCCAGATCCGACCGAACGCCTGACGCCGGCTGTCTTCGTCAAGGCCCGATCCGTTGGTGTCGCGCAGAAAGCGCCGAAGCGCCTCTTCCACCGACTCGCGCGGGTGATCCAGCGCGATGCGGTAGGCCAGGCTGACCACCGGCCAGCGCGCATCGAACTCTTCCGTGGACATGCCCTGCCCGGCGCAGTACGTGCGCCAGTAATCTTCTTCGCGGTCCAGACACCACACCAGCTGGTGACCGGCGCCGCGCGGATCCTTCGCACTCCCCATTTTTACCCCTCGTTTGTCCCGATTGCCCCGTCCATCGAACATCCCAGAGCCTGGGTTGGAATGCCGTGAAACAGCCCGTCCTGGTGCGACAGGCCGGACGCGATGCGCGTGCTGCACCGCATGCCCGGTGATCGCACGCGCCGCGCATGGCCGGCGGCGCCTCGCCAGGGCTAGGCTAGCGGGACTCCCTCCGCCAAGCTGTCCCGCATCGATGTACAAGCTCCCCACGACCGCCACGGCGCCGTTCTGTCCTTCGGCCGTCACCGACAGCGTCGCGGTGCCGGCAGGCGCCTCGCTGCCGCGGCGGCTGCTGGCCTTCCTCGGCCCCGGGCTGCTGGTGTCGGTGGGCTATATGGACCCGGGCAACTGGGCCACGGCGATCGAAGCGGGATCGCGCTTTGGGTATGCGTTGCTGTTCGTGGTGGTCCTGGCCAGCCTGTCGGGCATGGTCCTGCAGAACCTCGCCTCGCGCCTGGGCATCGTCACCGGGCAGGACCTGGCGCAGCTGTCCAGCGCGCGCTACGCGCCGCGCGTGGCGCGCGGGCAATGGCTGCTGGCCGAGCTGTCCATCGTGGCCACCGACCTGGCCGAGGTGCTGGGCGCGGCGCTGGCCTTCCATCTGCTGTTGGGCGTCTCGATCACCACCGGCGTGGTGCTGACCGCCTTCGACACGGTGATCGTGCTGGCCTTGCAGGGGGCGAAGTTCCGCCGGCTGGAGGCCATCGTGCTGGGCCTGATCGTCACGATCGGCGTCTGCTTCGCCGTGGAACTGCTGCTGATCAAACCGCTGTGGCCGGAGGTGGCCGCGGGCCTGCGCCCGAGCTGGGAGATGCTGAGCCATCAGGCGCCGCTGTACCTGGCCATCGGCATCCTGGGCGCCACGGTGATGCCGCACAACCTGTACCTGCACTCCTCGGTGGTGCAAACCCGCGTGGGCGGAGGCGATGACGCCGCCAAGGCCAGCGCGGTGCGCTTTGCCCGTGTGGACACCATTGGCTCGCTGTCGCTGGCGCTGCTGGTCAACGCGGCGATCCTGATCCTGGCCGCGGCGGCATTCCATCGCAACGGGCAGACGGTGGTGGAGATCCAGGACGCCTACCACCTGCTCGATCCGCTGGTCGGCGGCACCGTGGCCAGCCTGCTGTTCGGCGTGGCGCTGCTGGCCTCCGGGCAGAGCTCGACCTTCACCGGCACCATCGCCGGGCAGGTGGTGATGGATGGCTTCCTGCACATCAAGATCCCGTGCTGGCAGCGGCGCCTGATCACCCGCGCCCTGGCCCTGGCTCCAGCCCTGGCCGGCGTGCTGTGGCTGGGCGAGGGCGCGGTGGGCAAGCTGCTGGTGCTCAGCCAGGTGGTGCTGAGCCTGCAGCTGCCCTTCGCGCTGTGGCCGCTGATCCGCTTCACTTCCGACCGCACGCTGATGGGGCGCTTTGCCAACAGTGTGCCGGTGGCGGCGTTGGCGTGGCTGTTGTTCGGCGTGATCTCGCTGGCGAACCTGGCGCTGCTGTATTTCTGGATCGCCTAGGGCGTGTCGCCCCTAGGGCGCCCAGGGGTCGGGCTCGCCCACCGCGGTGCCCTGCGCAGTCAGGTCCAGCATCGGGTGGGTGGCGCTGTCGTAGCGCGTCCAGGTCGGCAGCCCCGCGCCGTTGGGATTGCCGGTCTTGACGAAGTTCACCAGATAGCCGCTGGCCAGGCGCGCGGCCGTGCGGTCCTGCGCGGTGGTGTCGGCGCCGTACTTGATGTCGGCGGTGTCGAAGAAGAACGGGATGTCGCTGGCGTGGTTGGCGCCCGCATTGTCCGGCGTGCGCGCCGAGCCGGCCACGTAAGAGAACCGGTAGTACCAGGTCGGGATGCCCTGGTCGGCCAGCAGGCCGGCGACCTTGCGCGCGCCGGTGACCATGTAGCCCTCGCGCCCGCCGATGTCGTTGCTGGTGGCGCCGACCATCACCGGGACCTTGTTGAACCGTCCCGCAGCGTACGCCGTCCCCATGTCCACGGCGACCTTGCCATCGACGATGGGGCTGCTGAAGGTCTTGGGCGCATCGCTGGGGGCGAAGGCGGTGGCCAGGTTCAAGCCGTCGGTGACCGCCTGCGGCGAGAGCGCACGCAGCTTGGCCAGCGCCTGCGGATCATCGGCGGCGATGCCCTTGGACTGGGCGAAGCGCACGCCGGTCGCTTCGGCCCCGGCCAGGTCGCCCTTGCTGATGCCGTCGCCACCGGACTGGATCACCGCCTGGTCGAACAGCCCGGCCGCCATCGGCGAGGTCAGCAGCATGTGCACCGACATCCCGCCTGCACTCTCGCCGACGATGGTGACCCGGTCCGGATCGCCACCAAAGGCCGCGATGTTGCGCTGGACCCAGCGCAAGGCCGCGAGCTGGTCCATGTAGCCGTAGTTGGCCAGCAGGCCGTGGTCGGCGTCGTCGGCGGTCAGCTGCGGATGGGCGAAAGTGCCGAAGCGGCCCACGCGGTAATTGAAGCTGGCCACCACGATGCCCTGCCGGGCCAACGCCGCGCCGGCATAGGTCGGCGGCGATGCGCCGCCATTGACGAAGCCGCCGCCGTAGATCCACACCAGCACCGGCAGCTTGCCCTTGGCATCGGCCGGCCTCCAGACATTGGCGTACAGACAGTCCTCGGCCGGGGTGGTGCCCAGTGGCGCAGCGTCGCTGGGGAAGGGCTTTTGCATGCAGTCCGGACCATAGGCGCTGGCATCGCGCACGCCGGACCAGGCCGCGGCCGGCTGCGGCGCGCGCCAGCGCAGCGCACCCACCGGCGGAGCGGCGAACGGGATGCCCTTGAACGCGGTCACACCATCGGCGCGCGCGCCCTGCAGGCGCCCGGTGTCGATGCGTACCTGGTCTGGCGGCGTGGCATCGGATCCGGTCGCGCAGGCGGACAGCAGGGCCAGCGAGGCGCACAGCGCGAGCGTGGGCAGCAGCGAGCGGGACAGCGACATCGGCATTCCTCATCACGCCCGCCAGCCGCGGGCGCCGCCGAAGATCGCGCAATGGCGCCGGCTTGTCATCCCGCAGTGCGGCCTGCCCGGTTCAGCGGCCGCCGGATTGAACGTCGCAGACCGCTGCCGTTCAGATCACCGATGCGCTGCCGACGGACCCGGCGACGGCCGGCCATCGATGCGCGTGCGTGGATTGCGCACCGATCCCCGGCGCCATCCGATCGCGCTGCCAGGAGGCCAATATCCGCGCGGGGCCAGCCGCGGGGTTTTCCCGGCCACGCTCCGCCGCGGAGCGAGACCGGGAAGCCCAACGCGAATCAGCCCTGG
Organism: Pseudoxanthomonas sp. JBR18; assembly: GCF_028198165.1. Lineage (NCBI taxonomy): Bacteria > Pseudomonadati > Pseudomonadota > Gammaproteobacteria > Lysobacterales > Lysobacteraceae > Pseudoxanthomonas > Pseudoxanthomonas sp. JBR18. The sequence goes on along the minus strand of NZ_CP116339.1, from coordinate 1,914,625 downwards.
ATGAAGGCCAGCAGGTCGTCGTTGAGGACCTGCGCATGGGTGGTGAGCATGCCGTGCGGGAAGCCCGGATAGACCTTGAGCGTGCCGTTCTGCAGCAGTTTGACCGACAGGCGCGAGGCATCGTCGATCGGCACGATCTGGTCGTCGTCGCCATGCATCACCAGGGTCGGCACGGTGATCTGCTTGAGGTCCTCGGTCTGGTCGGTTTCCGAGAACGCCTTGATGCCCTCGTAGTGCGCCTTGGCACCGCCGGCCATGCCCTGCCGCCACCAGTTCTCGATCACGCCCTGGGAGACCTGTGCGCCCTCGCGATTGAAGCCGTAAAACGGACCGGCGGCCACGTCCAGGAAGAACTGTGCGCGGTTGCCGGCCAGGGCCTGGCGGAAGCCGTCGAACACCTCGATCGGCGTGCCGCCCGGGTTGTCCGGGGTCTTGACCATCAGCGGCGGCACCGCACTGACCAGCACGGCCTTGGCTACGCGCCCGGCCGGCTGGCCGTGACGCGCCACGTAGCGGGCCACCTCGCCACCGCCGGTGGAGTGCCCGATGTGCACCGCCTCGCGCAGGTCCAGGTGCTCGACCACCGCGGCCGCGTCGGCGGCGTAATGGCCCATGTCGTGGCCCTCGCTGACCTGGCTGGAGCGGCCGTGGCCGCGCCGGTCGTGGGCGACGACCCGGAAGCCCTTGCCGAGGAAGTACAGCATCTGCGCATCCCAGTCGTCGCTCGAGAGCGGCCAACCGTGATGGAACATGATGGGCTGGGCCGTCTTGGGGCCCCAGTCCTTGAAGAAAATCTCGACGCCGTCTTGGGTGGTGACTGTGCTCATGATCGTGTGCTCCGGGTTGAAGGGCGGGAACGACTGAGGCTAGGCCGGACAGATGACGCCAGCCATCGCGGGGGGGGAAGTGCGTGGTGCGTACCGAGGCATGGGGCGAGGCAATGCGAGCAGGCCTGTCGAGGCTTTCGCCCGGGCCCATGCTGGCGAACGCAGGGTACACCTGGAGCGGGCCGTTCCCGCTCGGCCTCAGGCGCGCGTCGGTCAGTGCGCGGCGCGCGCGCCCTGCACGCGCCGCACCAGCACGAAGAACAACGGCACCAGCAGCACCGCCAGCACGGTGCCGGTGGCCATGCCGCCGATCACGCTGATGCCGATCTCGCGGCGGCTGGCCGCACCGGCGCCGGTGGACAGGGCCAGCGGGATCACGCCGGCCACGAAGGCCAGCGAGGTCATCACGATCGGCCGCAGGCGCAGGCGCGCACCGGCCAGGGCCGCCTCCAGCGCCGGGCGCCCGGCCCGCCGCCGGGCCTCGGCGAACTCGACGATCAGGATCGCGTTCTTGGCCGACAGGCCGATGGTGGTCAGCAGGCCGACCTGGAAATAGATGTCGTTGTCGAAGCCGGCCAGCGTGGTGGCCAGCACCGTACCCAGCACGCCCAGCGGGATCACCATCAGCACCGCGACGGGGATCGACCAGCTCTCGTAGAGCGCGGCCAGGCACAGGAAGATGAAGGCGATCGAGGCGCCGTACAGCAGCAGGGTCTGGTTGCTGGACATGCGCTCCTGGTAGGACAGCCCGCTCCACTGCAGGTCGAACCCGGGTTGCGCATCGACCAGGCCCTGCATGATGTCCATCGCCTTGCCCGAACTGACCCCGTCGGCCGCGCTGCCCTGCAGCTCCAGCGCGGCCAGGCCGTTGTAGCGCTGCTGCAGCTGGGCGCCGCGCGTCCAGCCCGTGCTGGCGAAGGTGTCGAAGGACACCATCTGTCCGCCGCTGCCGCGCACATACCACTGGCCGATGTCCTCCGGCCGCGCGCGATACGGCGCGTCGCCCTGGATGTACACGCGTTTGACCCGGCCGCGATCGATGAAGTCGTTGACGTAGGTGCCGCCCCAGGCGGCCGACAGGGTCGCGTTGATGTCCGACTGGGCCAGGCCCAGTGCACTGGCCTGGGCCTGGTCGATGTCCACGTGCAGCTGAGGCTTGTCGCCCAGGCCGTTGAGGCGCACAGCGGTCAGGCGGCTGTCCTCGCCGGCCTGGTCCAGCACGGCCTGCTGGGCGCGCAGCAGCGCCTCGCGGCCGGCCCCGTTGCTGTCACGCAGCCACAGCTCGAAGCCGCTGGACTGGCCTAGCCCGCGCACCGCGCCGGGCGCCAACACGCTGACCTTGTCCTCGGTGGACTTGCGGAAGTGCGCGTTGGCCCGCGCGATGATCGCCGCCGCGGTGCCCTCGCTGCCGCGTTCGCCCCATGGCTTGAGCGAGAGGAAGCCCTGGCCCGCGTTCTGGCCCACGCCTGCGTTGTTGCGACCCACCACCAGGAACACCGACTCGACGTAGGCCTTCTCCTGGGTGAGGAAGTAGTCGCTCACCCGCTTGGCCAGCTGCTCGGTGGCCGGCAGCGGCGTGCCTTCCGGCGCGTTGAACTGCACGCGGATCTGGCCCTGGTCCTCCACCGGGAGAAAGCCGGTGGGCATGCGTGCGTAGAGCAGGCCCACGGCCAGCGCGATGCCCACATACAGCGCCATCCAGCGCCAGGGCCGCGCCAGCAGCCGGCCCAGGCGGCGCTGGTACCCGTCCTGGGCGCGTTCGACGTTGCGGTTGAACCAGCGGAAGAACCGCCCCGGCTTGCGCTCGGCTTCCACTGGCTTGAGCAGCGTGGCGCACAGGGCCGGGGTCAGGGTCAGCGCGACCAGCGCCGACAGGCCCATGGCCGAGACCATGGTGATGGAGAACTGCCGATAGATGATGCCGGTGGACCCGCCGAACAGCGCCATCGGCAGGAACACCGCGCCCAGCACCACGGTGATGCCGATCAGCGCGCTGGTGATCTCGCCCATCGACTGCTCGGTGGCCTCGCGCGGCGGCAGGTGCTGCTCGTGCATGATGCGCTCGACGTTCTCCACCACCACGATGGCATCGTCCACCAGCAGGCCGATGGCCAGGACCATGGCGAACAAGGTCAGGGTGTTGATGGTGAAGCCGGTCACCGCCAGCACGCCGAAGGTGCCCAGCAGCACCACCGGCACGGTGATCGCCGGGATCAGCGTGGCCCGCGCGTTCTGCAGGAACAAATACATCACCAGCACCACCAGCGCGATCGCTTCGAGCAGGGTGTGGACCACCCCTTCGATCGAGAGCTTCACGAACGGGGTGCTGTCGCGCGGGTAGGCCACCTCCAGCCCCGGCGGGAAGGTCTCCTTCAGGCGCTCCACCTTCGCGCGCACCGCGTCGGCTGTCTCCAGTGCATTGGCCCCGGAGGCCAGCGAGACCGAGAAGCCGGAGGCCGGATAGTTGTTGAGGAAGCTGGCGTCCTGGTAGGACTCCGCGCCGATCTCCACCCGGGCCACGTCCCCCAGGCGCACGCTGGCGCCACTGGGCTGGGTGGCCAGGATGATGTCGCGGAACTGCGCGGGGGTCTGCAGACGCGACTGTGCGGTGACCGTGGCATTGAGCGTCTGCTCCGGCCCGGACGGTTGCTGGCCCAGTTCGCCGGCGGTGACCTGGGTGTTCTGGGCGCGGATCGCCGCGCTCACATCGCCCGGCATGAGCTGGTAGGCGGCCAGCTTGTGCGGGTCCAGCCAGATGCGCATCGCGTAGGACGCGCCAAACACGTTGACCTCGCCCACCCCGTTGATGCGGCTGACCGGGTCCTGCACGTAGCTGACCATGTAGTCGGCGATGTCCACCCGGGTGAGCTGGTGGGTGGTGTCGTACAAGGCCACCACCATCAGGCTGTCGCCCTGCGACTTGGACACCCGCACGCCGCGCGACTGCACTTCCTCGGGCAACCGGTTGAGCGCCTGGTTGACCGCGTTTTGCACCTGGACCTGGGCGATGTCCGGGTCGGCGGACTGGTCGAAGGTGACGCTCACGCGGGCCTGGCCCGCGGACGAACTGGTCGATGAGAAATACAGCAGGTGGTCGATGCCGGTCAGCTGCTGCTCGATCACCTGGGTGACGCTGTTCTCCACCGTCTGCGCCGAGGCGCCGTTGTAGGTGGCGCTGATGTTGACCTGCGGCGGAGCGATGTCCGGGTACTGCTCCACCGCCAGGGTGGCGATGGCGATGGCACCGGCGGCCATGATGCAGATCGCCAGCACCCAGGCGAACACCGGCCGGTGGATGAAGAAGCGCGGCAGCACGGCTCAGCTCTGTTCGGCAGGGGCGGCGGCCGGCGCGGCCGCGCTGACCACGACCTTCTCGCCGTCGCGCAGGCCCTCACCGCCACCGGTCACGATGCGCTCGCCTGCCTTGAGGCCCTTGTCGACCAGCCAGCGGTTGCCGACCGAGCGCAAGGTAGTGAACTGGCGCAGATGCGCGACATCATCCTGGCCGACCACCCAGACCTGGGCATCGCCGCGCGGGGTGCGGTCCACCGCCGCCTGCGGCACCAGCAGCGCCTGCTGGCGCACGCCCTGGCCGACGCGCGCACGCACGTACATGCCCGGCAACAGCTCACCCTCCGGGTTGGGAAAGCGCGCGCGCAGGGTGATGCTGCCGGTGGCCTGGTCCACGTCGATATCGGCGAATTCCAGGGTGCCGGGCAGCGGATAGCCGGTGCCATCGGACAGGGTGAGGTGCACCTGCGCACTGGAAGCTTCCACGCCACCGGCGGCGATCGCGCGCCGCAAGGCCAGGTATTCGTTGCTGGACTGGGTGATGTCCACGTTCATCGGATCCAGCTGCTGGATGCGCGCCAGCGGATCGGCCTGGGCGGAGGTCACCAGGGCGCCGGGCGTGAACAGGGCGCGGCCGATGCGCCCGCCGATCGGCGCGGTCACCGTGGCAAAGCGCAGGTTGGTGCGTGCGGTCTCCAGCGCCGCGCGGTTGGCATCGGCGGCGGCGGCGGCCTGCTTGTAGGTGGCGACCGCGTCGTCGACCTCCTGCTGGGAGATCAGCTGGGTCTTGCCCAGTTGCTGGTAGCGCTGGGCCTGCAGCCGCGCGGTGGCCAGCGCCGCCTCGGCCGTGGCCAGGTTCGCGCGCGCCTCGTTGCTGGCCGCCTGGTAGAGCGTGGGATCGATCTGGAACAGCGGCTGGCCCGCCTTGACTGTCTGGCCTTCGGTGAACAGCCGCTTGCGCAGCACGCCGCCGACCTGCGGGCGCACCTCGGATTCCTCCGAGGCCACGGTGCGGCCGGCCAGTTCGGTCTCCAGGGCCACCGACTGCGGGGCCAGGGTCATTACCCGGACCTGGCGTGTCGTGCGTGCCGGCGCGTCGGCCTTGCCCTGGCAACCCCCCAGCGCCAATGCCGCGATCACCAGCAAGCCGGCCCATGCGCTGACACGTCCTGACATGGAAGAGGATCGGAAACAGGCAACTCGACGCATCGTGGGCAGGGGCTTGGCGGTGGGGGGCAAAGTCGCGGAATCCTACGCGATCCGGGCAAACACCCGGATCGTCGCGACACAGTCTGGCTCCTGCATTGCCGCGCGATGGCGTCCATGACCGGTTCGTCATGCCCAGGCCAGAGCGCGGACAGACGCGACGCGGTCCACCACGCTAAGCCATCTCGCTGCGACACGGGGTGCCGGTTGCCGCGCGCAAGTCCAGCAGGTACGCCGATTGTCCCGCAGGCCGGGTCAACGCGACCGACGCGACGCCGGCGTGGCCGCCTCGGCCCGCAGACTGGCGACCAGTTCCTCCAGCGCCGGATCGTCCTTGGCCTGCGCCGGTCGCAGCAGGCCGATCTCGCGATGGAAGGCCGCCTCGCCCAGGCGCATGGCGCGCACCGTGGGTGGCAATGCAGCCCCGTCGCCCGCGCACGGCACCAGGGCCACGCCCAGGCCCGCGGCGACCAGGGCGGTCATGGCCGGCAGGTCGTCGACCTCGATCGATTCGCGCGGCTGCAGGCGCTGGGTCCGCAGGAAGCGATCCACCTGGCGCCCGCCGAACGAACTGCGCTCGTAGCGGATGAAGGGATGCGCCTCCAGCACGCTGCGCCAGGCACGCGCCCGCAGCGTGGCCGGCACCAGCAGCATGTAGCGCTCGTGTCGCAGCGATGTCCACGCCAGCCCCGCCGGGATGCCGAAGGGCGGGCGGATCATCACCGCCAGCTCCAGCTCGCCGGCATCCAGTTGATCCATCAGATGCAGGGAGATCCCCGGGACGACCTGCAGCGGACGCCGCGGATGGGCCTGACGCCAGCGCGCCAGTGCGCCGGGCAGCAGGTCGGCCTGCACCGAGGCGATCGCGCCGATTCGCAGCCGTGCCTGAGCGGTGTCGGGCGTGGCCGGGTCGGCCAGCGCGTCGAAGCGCGACACCAGCTCCTGCGCCCGCGCCAGGGTGCGCAGGCCGTCGGCATTGAGCGTGGCCGAGCGTCCCGTGCGGTCGAACAGGCGCAGGCCCAGCTGGGCCTCCAGCCGCTTGATCTGCCCGCTCACCGCCGCCTGGGTCAGGCCGATGCGTGCGCCGGCGGCGGCAAAGGTGCCGTGGCGGGCCACGGCCAACAGGGTGCGTAGCTCCGCGATCACGCGTGCATCACCAAAAGTTGGACTGAGGGCTCGAATATATCGTTTTCCATCGCGACTGCTGATGGGTAAAACGGGAGGCCGCACCCAAGGCCTGGAGCCTCACGATGGACACCGCCGCCACCCTGCCCCCGTTTCACCTGGCCTTCCCGGTCCACAGCCTGGAGGCTGCGCGCGGCTTCTACGGCGGATTGCTCGGCTGCCCGGAAGGACGCAGCTCGCCGGAATGGGTGGACTTCAACTTCCACGGCCACCAGATCGTGGCCCACCTGGCCCCGCAGGAGACCGGCGCGGCGGCGACCAATGCGGTCGACGGCCACGGCGTCCCGGTGCGGCACTTCGGCGTGGTCCTGCCGATGGAGGACTGGAAGGCGATGGCCCAGCGCCTCACCGCCGCCGGTACCGAATTCGTCATCGCGCCCTACATCCGCTTCAAGGGCGAACCGGGGGAACAGGCGACCATGTTCTTTCTGGATCCCAGCGGCAACGCGATCGAGCTGAAGGCCTTCGCCGACCTCTCGCGCCTGTTCGCCAAGTAAGCCCCGTCTCCAATGCGGTCGCTGTCATGCGCACGTCATGGCCGCGACCCGAAAATGCCGCCCCGTGGACGGTGACTGGATGCCCGTCCTGCTGGCGGCGTCCCCCGGCGCGCCCGACCCCACTTTTCGGACGCCCCTCATGGACCCTCTGCCTGCCGCGTCGGCCGACGCGGTCCTCGACACGCCCGCTGCCACCGCGCCGACGCCCGCATCCGGATCCGGCTTCCGCATGGCCTACCAGCCCATCGTGCGCCTGCGCGACCGCAGCGTCGCCGGGCACGAGGCCCTGATGCGCCCGGACGATGGGCGCTCGCCACTGGCCCTCCTGGAGGCCGCGCGCCACCGCCGCACGCTGGGTGAATTGGAGACCCGCGCGGTCGAGGCCGCCGTGCGCGCGTTCGACTTCGCCACCGGTGGCCGCCTGCTGCTCAACCTCAGTGCCAATGCGCTGCTGCGCGGTGCCGTGCGCTCGGGCGAGGTGCTGCGCGCGTTGCAGGGCTCGGGCCAGGACCTGAGCCGCTTCGTGGTGGAAATCACCGAGCGCGACATCGTCGAGGACGCCAAGGGCCTGGCCCACGTGCTGGGCTACCTGCGCGCGGCTGGCGCGCGCGTGGCCCTGGATGACTTCGGCAACGGGCACTCCAACTTCGAGCTGTGGCACGAGCTGTTGCCGGAGTTCGTCAAGATCGACCGGTACCTGGTGGATGGCCTGTCCGAGAGCCCCGGCAAGCTGGCCGTGGTGCGCGCCCTGGTCCAGGTGGCCGACAGCTACGGCACCGAGCTGATCGCCGAAGGCGTGGAGCGCATCGAGGATCTGCGCCTGCTGCAGGACCTGGGCATTCCCTACGTGCAGGGTTACCTGCTGGGACGGCCGGCGTTCCACACCACCACCACGGTGCCCGGGGAGCTGGAGGCACTGGGCCATGGCAAGACCCCGGTGTGGCCGCGCAGCGGGCGTCCCAGCGGCATCCGCCGGGTCACCGCCGAGCACATGCTGGTCGAAGCGCCGAGCATCCCGGTGGACAGCACCAACAACGATGCCGAAGCGATCTTCCGCGCCAATCCCGAGCTCAACGCGATCCCGGTCCTGGACGCGCAGCAGCGTCCGGTGGGCCTGATCAACCGCCGCGTGTTCAACGAGCGCATGGCCATCCCCTTCGCCCGCGAACTGATCGGCAAGAAGCCCTGCACCGTGCACATGCATGCCTCGCCGGTGCTGTGCGACGTGGGCCAGAGCATCGACGAGATGTCGCAGATCCTGCTCGGCGAGGACCAGCGCTACCTGCATGACGGGTTCATCGTCACCGAGCACGGTCGCTACCGCGGGGTGGGCGCGGGCGAGGCGCTGGTGCGCCGGGTCACCGAACTGCGCATCGAGGCGGCGCGCTACGCCAACCCGTTGACCCTGCTGCCAGGCAACATTCCCATCACCGAGCACATCAACCGCCTGCTGGAGAGCGGGCGGGCGTTCGTGGCCTGCTACTGCGACCTGGACAACTTCAAGCCCTACAACGACCAAAACGGGTACTTTCGCGGCGATCGCATGATCCAGCTGGTCGCCTCGGTGATCACCTCGCATGTGGACCCGCAGTGGGATTTCGTCGGCCATGTCGGAGGCGACGACTTCGTCATCCTGATGCAGAGCGAGGACTGGCTGGCACGCTGCCAGGCCATCGTGGCCGACTTCAACCAGGGGGCGCTGTCGCTGTTCGACGCACGCGAGGTCGCGCGCGGCATGCTGGAAGGCGAGGACCGCAGCGGGCGCCAGGCCAGCTTCCCGCTGACCACCCTGACCATCGGCATCGTCCCGTCCGACGCGGCCCGGTTCGAAGGAGCCGAGGCGATCGCCTCCTGCGCGGCCGGCGCCAAGCGCGAGGCCAAGCGCTTGAAACGGGGCGTGCATGTCATGCCAGGCGTGCCGGCGCCGGCCTGAGCCGGGAAAAAAGAAGGCCGGGGGTGACCGGCCATAGAAGGGGTAGCCTCCGGCCCGTGCGATGCGACGTGCTCAATGTCGCGCCCTGGGATCCGTGCCGAGCAGCATCCAATGCTGATGCGAGGGTTGCCGCCGGAGGCAGAGCCAGCATGCGCCCGGCCGGCCGGGCCGTCTGTCGGGCATCGGCGCGGGCGGCTGTAGGAAAACTCCGACCCCCGAACTCAGCGGCCGATGGCCTGCTCGAGTTCCTTCAGGCCGATGGCGCCACTGTCCACATCGCCGGCCAGGGTGAAGTCCAGGTCCGATTCGCGATCTTCCGGATGCAGGGTATAGCCATGGCGCTCGAGGATCGCGCGCTTCTGGGCGACGGTGAGCAGGTACAGGACCGAAGGAAAGTTCGACATCGACAAAGGCCGGGCCGGTGTGGGTTGAGGGGCCAGCGCGCATTCTACCGGTGGCCGGGGGTGAATCCAGGTCACCGGCGCTCGCTCGGTCCGGGCACGGCACGCGCCGGCCCGGCTTGGCCCTTCACCTGGTCGGCCGCGCGCCGATGCAAGCCGGCCGGCCGTCATCCGGCCGGTGTTCGACCACGTCCGGTGGCTCGGCCGCAGCCCGTCGCGGCGTGTGCTTGTCGACCGTGGCAAGCCCGCCTCCAGCTCTCAAACACCCGTCGCCCACGCCACCAACGCACGCGGCTCGGACGCGCCGGGACACCCACAGGCGGCAGGCACCACGCTGGTGCTGGCCAACCGTACGGCACCGCCGATCAACCACCCTCGGGCCGCCCTGGCCTGGGCCGACGCGTTCAGTCGACCTGGATGGCGTCCACCCGATCGGGATAGAACGCCAGGTGGCCGGCGATGGCGTGCACCGCCGCATGCGGGCGCTCATAACTCCAGGCGATCCCCGGGCCGGCCGTTCCCACCGGCGCGTAGTACGCCGCATGGCCCTTGTACGGGCAGTAGGTCGACTCGGGGGTCCGCGCCAGGGCGCGCATGTCCACATCCGCGCGCGGCAGGTAGTAGACCGGCGGGTAACCGGCCTCCTGCAGGAGCAGGGCGCGGGGCGAATCGGCCAGGGTCGTGCCGTTCAGGGTGACCACCACACGGCCAGCATGGGCCGCGAGCGTGATCGGGTGGTCGGGGCCAGGGGTCTTGATGGCTGCGTTGGGCATGGTGCGCCGTCTTCGGGCGGGGGCAGGGCCGCAGCAAACCACCGTGCTCCTTTGCGCCAGGTGAGGGCGCGATGACCGCAGGCGTCACATCGCGCGCACGCTGCCCGGACGCCCGCTGGTCGCTAACATCCTCCGTATCGTGACTGCCCGGGTCCACCATGACTCGCTCCCTCCTGCCTCGCCTGTCCCTGTCGGTCCTGCTGCCGCTCAGCCTGGCCGCCCACGCTGGCGCACCGGTCGCGGCGGTCCGGGTGACGTTCGATCGCGAGGGCATCCAGTCACGCCAGGCGCATGGCGTGGCCGACCGCGCCACCGGGCGTGCGGTCACCGCCGACGACCCGGTGCGCGTGGCCTCGATCTCCAAGCTGGTGGTGGCCATCGGTGTGATGCGCCTGGTCGAGGCCGGCACCCTGGACCTGGACGCGGATGTGTCCGACCAGCTTGGCTGGCCGCTGCGCAACCCGGCCTTCCCCGACACCCCGATCACCCTGCGCCTGCTGCTTTCGCACCGCTCCAGCCTGACCGATGCGGCCGGCTACTACGCCACCCCGCTGGACGGCCAGCTCAAGGAGATCCTGGACGATCCGCGCGCCTGGGATGGCGCGCACGCGCCGGGCACGTTCTTCCGCTACACCAACCTCAACTTCCCGCTGGTCGCCGCGGTGATGGAGCGCGCCACCGGCGAGCGCTTCGACAGACTGATGCAACGCCTGGTGCTCGCGCCGTTGAAGCTGGACGCCTGCTACAACTGGGACACCTGCAGCGCCGTAAGCGCTGCGCACGCGGTCGTCCTGTACGACGCCGACGGCACGCCGGTGAAGGACGACAACCACGGTGCGCGCCCGGCCTGCTCGGTGGTGCCGGCCCGGGACGGCCGTTGCGACCTGTCGGTATGGACACCCGGTACCAACGGCGCGACGTTCTCCCCGCAGGGCGGCCTGCGCATTTCGGCCGACGGCCTGGCCCGCATCGGGCGCCTGTTGCTGGGCGATGGCCAGGTCGATGGCGTGCGCCTGCTCAGCGCCGCCTCGGTGCGGACACTGACCACGCCGGTGTGGACCTGGCACGCCGGCAATGGCGTGGCCTACGAGGAGGACGGCAGCACGCCGGGGCGGGCCATGATCTGCCGCTACGGGCTGGCGGTGCAGACCCTGGCCACGCCGGGCAGCGACTGTGGCGATGACCTGTTCGGCGACGGCGTGGCGCGCGTGGGCCACGCGGGCGAAGCCTACGGACTGCTATCCGGGCTATGGATCGACCGCGCGGCCGGCTCGGGCGTGGCCTATTTCGCCACCGGGGTGGGCGGCAGCCCGCCCGGGCGGCACTCGGCCTTCAGCGCCATCGAGGAGACCTTGGCGCGTGGGGCGACCGCGCCTGCCGCGTCCGAATGAACCCGCGCCGCGCACCCGGATCGCGATGGGGAATCGTTTCATCTTCGCGCGCAATTTCGATTGCAGTAACGGATTGTCTCGCCAAGCGTGCTGGCTGACCTTGCGTCGGGTCTTTACGCTGAAGGCCGACTCTCCCAACAGGCCATCCCCATGACCAACCAGCTCATCGACGCGATCAAGGTCCGTCGCACCCAGTACGCCCTCGGCAAGTCCCTGCCGCTGTCGCAGGAAGAAGTGACCTCGCTGATCCAGGAAGCCGTCAAGCACTCGCCGACCTCCTTCAATTCGCAGAGTTCGCGCGCGGTAGTGCTGTTTGGCGCGCAGAGCGATGCGTTCTGGGGCCTGGTCAAGGATGCGCTGCGCGCCATCGTGCCGGCCGACGCCTTCGCCAGCACCGAGCAGAAGATCGACAGCTTCGCCGCCGGCGCCGGCACGGTGTTGTTCTATGAAGACCAGGACGTGGTGAAGGGCCTGCAGGAGAAGTTCCCCCTGTACGCGGACAATTTCCCGATCTGGTCCGAGCAGTCCAGCGGCATGGCCCAGTACGCGGTGTGGACGGCGCTGGCCAATGCGGGCATCGGAGCCAGCCTGCAGCACTACAACCCGCTGCCCGATGAGGCGGCCGCCGCCAAGTGGAATCTGCCGGCCAGCTGGAAGCTGCGCGCGCAAATGCCGTTTGGTTCGCACGAAGCGCCGTTCGGCGACAAGGACTTCATGGACGACAGCGAGCGCTTCCGCGTCTTCGCCTGATGGTCACTTGGCGGTGCCGACCGGCACTGCCCGCATCGCCCCCGCCGGACGCGCTCCGTCGGGGGCGTTTTCGTTTTGAGGGCCTGTCAGCGGCCGAGTTTGGCCATCATCTGGCGCACGGCCCAGCCCGGGGATCCGCGACGGGCCAGCATCGTGTCCACTTCCAGTTCGAAGCGTCCGGCCTCACAGGGCGGAACACGGGACGCCAGGGCGACATGGACCGGTGTCAGCGCCGCCCACCACGCTTCATCGCTTTCGACCAGGGGAAGCCGCGCATCCAGTGCCCGCCCGAAGGCCGCGACGGCTTCGGCGAGCGCGGGCGAGCCCGGAAGACGCCCGGCCAAGCCGGCCTTCGCGCGCGATGACCGGGCTGACGTGGCCAGTCGGGTCTCGGGGCCGCGCGGTGCGGCCAGCGTCGCCGCGGCGGTGCGCGGCATGCGCCGGGTGGAAGGCTCGGTGAGCGACATGGTGGCGTCCTGCAGACATTCGGGGGAGCCTCCAAGCTAGGCCCCGGACCGGTTGGCAGGCGTGAAACACGCGTGCGGGAAGGGGAAAACGCGCTCCCATTCAGCTCCGCACTGTGACCGGTGTTGCGTCCTGGCCGATCACTGCCCGTAGACCGCCAGCTCGCCCAGGCTGCTGTAGTAGACGCGCCCACCACCATTCCGCGCGTCGCGCTCGACGCCCCCGGAGGTCCCGACCAGGCGGATGGCCCGGGTGCTGACCGGCGCGAACCGCAGGGTGTGGTCGATATCGGTGCCTTTGCGCCACTGACTGTTTTCCAGGTCCATCGCCGGTGTCACCTGCAGCCCGTCGACCGGCCGCCAACGCCCGTCCGCATCCTGGAACTCGACCGCCAGCGAGGTCAGCCAGCCGCCGAATTCCTCCGGCGTACCCGGATTGAACACCAGCACCGAAATGTCCTGCGCGCGCTCCCAGGCATAGCCGTAGACGACACGGCCGGGCGTGGCCGTGTGCGGGCTGTAGTAGGTGGGTTCGGCGCGGCCATCGCGCATCGCCGAAAGGTCGCGCCCCGGGGTGCTGTGCAACAACTGAGAGGCCGACGGCGCCAGGTTGGGCGAATGCACCTGGATGACGTAGCGCTGGCGCGCCTGCGCCGTCCCCCGTTGCCGCAGCAGGGTGAAGGCGAACTCGCCCGCCTGCCGGGGCGTACCACGCACGCCGGTGGCGTCCAGGGCCACGCCGGCCGGCAGCGTGCCCTCGGCTATCGTCAGGCGCTCGCCCGCGCCGCCATCGACCAGCACCTCCAGCGAGAACGGGCGACCGACCTCGGCCACCTGTGCCGGGGCCGCCGGCAGGGCCAGTGGGGCGAGGAAGGCGACCTGCGCCGGGATGCGGTAGTAGTCGCGTCCATCCCGGGTAAAGCGCGTCCCGCCGTTGGCCAGGATCACCCGCTCGCCCTGCACGGCCATGCGCCGGGCCAGATCCGCGATCGAGGCATCGGGCAGGTCGTGGCGGCTGACGTTGATGTAGCGATCGTTGTAGGGCTTGCGCCAGCCGGCCTCCGGCAAGGGAAACAACAGGTCGTGCGGCAGCGCGCGCGTCCCGCCGATGATCCCGAGCAGGCCGACCATGGTGGCGGCCTGGTTGTCGGCATCGAAGCCGATCGCGCTGGCGTAATCCAGCGTGGCCTGCACCTCGCCGCGTCCGTAGAGCAGGGCCAGGATCGCGCAGGCGCCGTTGAGGTTGGCGTCCACCACGCGCCAGGCGTCGTGGTTGTAGCCCAGGTCCCGGTAATAGGCGGCCGCCATCTCCTTGCGTGCGGCCTGCCAGTCATCGGGGTAGCGCGCGTGCAGACGGCGCATGTGGCGCACGGTCTGCACGAAGTGGCTGTCGGCCGGCATGGCGGCTTCGGCACGGTCCAACAGGCGGTCGATGTCGTGTTCGAAAAAGGCCGCCGCGTACAGGGCACCGTAGAACATCGCCGGTTCGGTGCCGAAGTCGTCGCTGGTGATGCGCGCCGCCCAGCGCGTCTTGTCCACCGCATAGCCGACCATGCCCGGCGCGGTCACCGCCCAGATCTCGTTGACCAGCTGCGGGTCGATCTGGAACCACTGCCGGTTGTAGGCCCGCGCACCGGTCAGCGGTGGCTGGTAGCCAGCCGCCATCAGGGTCACCGCCGCGCGGTTGGCAACCCAGACCTTCTCGCGCACGTGGTGCTGCCAGGCCTGGGCCAGCTGTGCATAGCTCGGCGTGATCCCATGCCGCTCCATCTGCAGCAGGTACATCACCTCGATATCGGTGTCGTCGTCGGAGAAGGCGCCGTTGACCGCCTTCACCTGCTGCAGGTACTCGCCAAACCCGTAGGGAAACCGGTCCGGTCCCGGTGCGTCGATGTACTTGAACTCGTAGGACAGACCGTAGGTGTTGCCGATGATCTGGCCCAGCCACGACGCCAGCACCCGGTCCTGGTAGTCCTGCACGGCGATGACCTGATCGGACTGCTGCGCCGGGGGAAGGGGATGTTGCGCGCGCGCCTGGCCCCAGACCGTCAGCAACAGCACAGCCAGCCAACAGCGTGCTGGCAGGCGAGGTGTGGGATCCATGCGGCGGTCGCGCTCCTGGTCGGCGGGCCAGGAGCATGCCACGGCGGACGCGGTCGCCACCCGCCGCGGCGCCACATGCGCGGCTCAGTCCCCGGTGGCGCGCGTCGGTAGCCAAGCCTGGACTTCGCTGTCCGGACCATAGGTGTAACCGGCGGGAATGGTCTGCAGTTCAATCAACATGCCCCAGGGCGCACGCGCGTACACGCTGCCGTTGCCGGGCGTGTCCTCGTGGCGGGAATTGCCGTGCACCTCTGACAGCAGCTCGCCTCCGGCCGCGCGGATGCGCTCGACCGCCGCTTCCATCGCATCGCAGTACACCGCCAGGTGGTTGAGGCCGAGGTCTTGCAGGCCTGCGGCGCCCTGACGCTGAGGACTGTCGATCTCGAACAACTCCAGTCCCGGCCCGTTGCCGATGCGCAACATGCGCTGGCGGCAAACCTGCGCGCCTGCAGGCAGGCCCAGCTGGCGCTCGACCTGGTGACCCTGGCGTGGTGGATCGTCTGCCGTCAGGCCGTCATAGCACCAACGCGCGCCGAGCGCGGCACGCAGGAAATCGGTGGCCTGGTCCAGATCGGGGACGGTGAGACCAAGGTGGTGGATACCGCGCGGCAGTTCGCCGAACGCATCGTGACGGGGCGGCGTGGGGGACGGATGCATCTTCACTCCTTCGGTTGGACAAAGCGCCACCCGACACGCCGCCTCAGATCCGCCCTCACCTCGCACCATCCAGTCGACGCTGTCAGCGCAGCGTGCCACCCACGCTAGCGCCCATGCTGCCGTCGAACCGTGAATTGAGCCGCGCCACCGCCTCGTTCAACGGTCTCCAGATCCGACGCAGCGCGATCGGTCGCGAATCCCTCGTCGCGCTCATCGCCCGGGTGTCTCAGCCGAGACGTCTCACCGAAAAGCCGGACCAGAAAGGCGGCCGGTCTCGTCAGCTAGAGCGTCGCGCATGAACAACGCCTCTATGAATCCGGCGTATCGAACAGATGCAGCGCCTCACGTACCGACACGCTTGTATGGTGCGCAACCGCGCTGGGGCCGGCCATTGCCTGAACCCGGGCGGCACCCGATAGTAGGACCGTCCCGCCAACCGCCCGTCCATGGATATCGCCATCCCGCTGCTGATCGTGCTTGTCCTGGGCGTGGCCTGTGCGCTGTGGTGGCGCCGTCGCCGCGACACGCGCCCCGCCCCGCCATCCGCCGTCCCGGCGCAGGCCGACGCGCAGGACACGCCCACGCCGGCGGCACCCAGTTCCCTGCCTCCGCCGGCGCTGCGGCCGTTGATCCGGCGCATGTACGCGGCCGTCATGCACGCCCCGGAATTGATCGACCCGGCCACGCCGATCGGGGGCATCCAGGCGCAGATCCTGTCCGAAGCGGCAGCCGAGCTGGCCCAGTTGGACGTGCGGCCCAAGAACATTCCGCGTCGCCCGCACCTGCTTCCCCAGCTCATGCGCGCGGTGAACGACCCGGACATTTCCAACCACCAGATCGCCGCAGTGATCGCGCAGGATCCGGCCCTGGCCGCCAGCCTGCTGCGCATCGCCAACAGCGCCCTGTACCGGCCGCGTGACGGCCACGCGGTGGACAGCATCGAACGCGGCGTGGCGCAGATCGGCACCGACGGGGTCCGCCAGATCGTCGTGGCGGCGTTGATGCAGCCGGTGCTCAGCCTGGACAGCGGGCTGTTTGCGCGGCTGCCGGCCGCGATCTGGGACTACGCGCTGCGCACGGCGGTGGCCGCCGCGCACCACGCCCAGCGCAACGGCACGCTCGACGATGCCCTGCATGCCCAGTTGCTCGGCCTGCTGCAGGGCCTGGGCGCGGTGATCGTGATGCGCGTGCTCAGCGAGACCTATGCCCGCCACCCCGGCGTGCCCAAGGAGCTGGTCACGGCCGCGGCCCTGCTGGACCGGCACGTCACCCCGACCGCACGCACCGTGGCGGTGGGCTGGGAACTGCCCCCGACCCTGGCCGAAGCCCTGACCGACCAGCGCGCCGAACGCGACCACACCGTGCCCACCACGGCCCTGGGCAAGGCGTTGCGCTACGGCCGCCTGGCCGCCGTGCTCACCATGCTGGTGCGCAGCGACGATGAGACCGAGGACAACGCCCTGGCGATGCTGGCCACCCTGGAGCCGGACGAGGACGCCAACCGGCAGCTCTGGGAACGGCTCTCGTCGCACTCCGCGACGCCCTGACCCACGCCTCGTTCGGTCGGGCGCACCGACCGCTCCGGTCCAGGGCGTCCCGAAGGACCCGCGCGATTCCGGCTTTCCAGCGCGCGTAACCCACACGGGGACCTGCCAGCACTGCACGCCGCGCCGACGGCCGACCGGCACCCGGTGATCGGGACGCATACGTCGGGCATAGCAGCGCCTTCGCCGCGCGGGCCAGCCGGATGCCCCTGCCAGCTCAGGTCTCTCCGCACCGCGACCGCCTTTCCCGTCGATCCCCTTCGGCGATCACCCTGCCGCGGAGAATGCACGTTTCACATTGTGAAAAAGACGTAAGTCGCGCTTCTTCTACTATGCACGTCCTGTTTGTGTAGTGACCCGCGTCATAGTTTGTGTCGCGGTTGCCATGGAGCTGCTGGTGTTGGACAGCCATACGATCGCCATCGAGCGGCCAAGCCTGGAGACATCCTTTCCGGATCCGTTGCAGGACGCTGACCGGCTCGCTCCTGCACACCCGCCTGCCCAAGCGGCCAGCGCCCCCCACGCGTCCGCGCCAAGTCCGATACGTGGGACCGTGATGCGCCTGGCGCGCAAACTGGCGCACGTCCTGGTCGTGCGACTGCCCTGGGGCCTGCAGGACCGGATCTACTTCCTGGCGACGTTCAGGCGGTGGCCCAATCTGCGCCAGCCGCGCACCTTCAACGAGAAAGTGCTCTACCGCAAGCGCGTCTACGGGGACCACCCGACCTATCGTCGGCTGGCCGACAAGTTCGCCGTGCGCGCGCACGTGGCCGCGCGCGTCGGCCGGCAGTACCTGATCCCCCTGCTCCACGACACCACCGACCCGGCCTCGCTGCTGGAGCGGACCCAGTGGCAGCGCACGGTGATCAAGTCCAGCCACGGCTCGGGCATGGTCGAGCTGATGCTGGACGAGCCCGACCAGACACGACGCCAGGCGCTGGTGGCCGATTGCCAACGCTGGCTGCGCACCGATTTTTCCAAGGCGGTGCGCGAGATCCACTACCGCGGCATTCCGCCACGGCTGCTGGTGGAGCAGTACATTGGCGACGGGGCGCAGCCCCCCGTGGACTACAAGTTCCACATGTTCCGCCAGCGTGACGGGCGCTTCCAGTACGTGCTGCAGGTGATCTACCGCAGCAGCGGAGCACCGTTGTCCATGACCTTTTTCGTCAACAGCCTGAGCGTGCCGTTCCACGGCATCCGCGATGCGGGGCTGAGCCCGCCATGCACGGGCGCCCAGCTGCAGCACGCGCTGGAGCTGAGCAAGGCGCTGGCGGCGGAGTTCGATTACGTCCGGGTGGACTGGTACATCCAGGCCGGTCGCATCTACTTCGGCGAGCTGACCTTCACCCCAGGGGCCGGACTGGTCACCGGCCTGGACAAGGGCCTGGACGCGCTGATGGGGCAGATGTGGGTTCAGTGCGTCCGGCCGGCGCTTGCGGTCCCGCGCCGGCCGGCGCCCGCCCTGCAGGCCCGGCCCCTGGGCTGACCGCCGACCCGAATGAACTACGCCTGCGACCCGTCGGTGGAGACCGTCAAGGCTTCCCACTGCGCCAGTTCGGCCTTCAGCGCGTCGAGCTTCTCGCGCACCAGGCCCAGCGCATCGCTGCCCAGCAGCAGGTGCGCCGGCGGCTCGGGGGCCTCGATCGCCGCCAGCATCGCCAGGGCCGCCTTGCGCGGATCGCCCAGCTGCCGGCCGCTGACCGCCTGCCGGCGCTGGCGAATGGGGTCGAACAGCGCGTCGTAGTCGCCGATGCTGCGCGGCGTGCGCACCATCGAGCGTCCGGCCCAGTCGGTGCGGAACGAGCCCGGCGCCACCGAGGTCACGCGGATGCCCAGCGCGGCCACTTCCTTGCCCAGCACCTCGCCAATGCCCTCCAGCGCGAACTTGCTGCCGCAGTAGTAGGCGATGCCCGGCATGGTGATGAAGCCCCCCATCGAGGTGATGTTGAGGATGTGGCCGGCGCGGCGCGCGCGCATGTGTGGCAGCACCGCCTGGATCATCGCCACCGCGCCGAACACGTTGACCTCGAACTGCCGACGCATCTGATCCAGCGGTGATTCCTCCAGCACGCCCTCGTGGCCGTAGCCGGCGTTGTTGACCAGTACGTCGATGGGGCCGATGTCGGCCTCGATGGCCTCGACGGTGGGCTGGATCGCGGCGGTGTCGGTGACATCCAGCACCCGTGCCACGGCACGGCCCGGCGCCAGCGCTTCGAACGATTCGGCCGCCTGCGCACTGCGCACCGTGCCGACCACGTGATGCCCGGCGGCCAGCGCTTCCTGCGCCAGCGCGCGCCCGAAGCCGCTGCTGACACCCGTGATCAGGAAGCGTTTGGAAGTCGACATGGAGAAACCCCTGTTGGGCGAGAGATGTGCACAATAGAGAGACGGGAGCGCCATTCGAAGGCCATTCCGGCTCGAATCATTGCCTATTCCTATGAGCCACATCCCATCTGCCACCACGCCCACCGCGCCAGGACTGTTGCCGCTCGCCCCGATAGTCGCGGCGCTGGCCCCGCATGAGGGCTACACCCTCACCGCGCTGGAGGGCGTGCGATTGCTGCGTTCGGACCGGCCACTGGCGCGCACGCCGGTGCTGTACGACCCGGGCGTCGTCATCGTCTGCCAGGGCCGCAAGCGTGGGTATTTCGGCCAGCGCACCTATGTGTACGACGCGCATCAATACCTGGCCGTCTCGGTGCCGGTGCCGTTCACCATGGAAACCGACGCGACCGCGGCCGAGCCGCTGCTGGCGCTGTACCTGCATCTGGACTTTGCGTTGGCCGCCGAGCTGATGCTGCAGATCGACCGCCACGGCGGCGTGCCGGCCAGCGCGCCGCCGCAGAGCATGGTCTCCAGCCCGATCGACCCGACACTGCACCAGGCCGTGCAACGCCTGCTGCAGGCGCTGGCCGCGCCGATGGAGGCGGCCATCCTGGGGCCGCAGCTGCTGCGTGAGCTGTATTACCGCATTCTCACCGGGCCGCAGGGCCATACACTGCGCGCGGCGCTGGCCATGCAGGGCCGCTTCGGCAAGATCGGCAAGGCGTTGCAGCACCTGCATGCGGCCTATGCGCAACCGCTGACCGTGGCCCAGCTCGCGCAGGAGGCCGGCATGAGCGCACCGTCCTTCCACAGTCACTTCAGAGCCGTCACCTGCGCCTCGCCCATGCAGTACCTCAAGTCCACGCGCCTGCACCAGGCGCGCCTGCTGATGGTGCGCGAAGGCATGACCGCCGCCGCGGCCTGTCATGCGGTGGGCTACGAAAGCCCCTCGCAGTTCAACCGCGAGTTCAAGCGCCTGTTCGGCCTGACGCCTGCGCGCGAAGTGCAGCGCATGCGCGAGCACTTCGCGGTGCCGCCGAAGCAGGCGGTGGCGGCGTATGTGTCATCGCACTGATCGCGCCACGCACATCCGCCGCACTCACCCATGGTCCGCGCCATAGGCCACGTGCCGCTGCGGCAGCAGCTCCTCCAGGCGCGCCTGCAGGACACGCTGGATGTTGTCGAAGGCGGTACTGCCCAGGGCGAGTCGCCTCGGCATCCGCGCGGCATCGACGGCGTCGATCATCGCCGCGACGCTGCGCGCCGCGTCGCCCTTGATCGCCAGGCTGCCATCGGCAATGGCGCGTCTGAGCTCGCCGGCCGGGGTCGCCTCGTAGACCTCCATCGGCGACGCATGATCCAACCCCGCGCCAAAGCCGGTCTGGGTGGGACCGGGCTCGGCGATCAGCACCTCGATGCCGAACGGGGCCACCTCTTGCGCGACCGATTCCAGGAACCCCTCGATCCCCCACTTGCTGGCGTGGTACAGGCTGAAGTTCGGGTAGGCCACCTGCCCGCCTTCGGAGGACACCTGCAGCAGCCTGCCACCCCCCTGGGCGCGCAGGTGCGGCAACACCGCGCGCACCAATTGGATCGAGGCGGTCAGGTTGGTGGAAAGCTGGCGCTCGATCTGTTCGTCGCTGACTTCCTCGGCCGCACCGAACAGGCCATAGCCGGCATTGCTGACCACCACCTCGATGTGCCCGAAGACCGCGAACGCGGCGTCGATTTCGCGCCGCAGCGCCGTGGTGTCGGTCAGGTCGAACTGCGCCACCCGCAGGCGTTGACCATGCTGCTGCTCGAGTTCGGCGAACGGCGTCACGCGACGCGCGCAGGCCACCACCCGGTCCCCGCGCGCCAGCAAGACGCGGGTCATTTCCAGCCCCAGGCCGGAGGACGCACCGGTAATCAGCCAGGTCTTCATGGGCAAGCTCCTTCGTTGAGTTGCAACGAAGGTAGGCGCGGCGGGCGCGTAGGATAAGCCTCACCAATCTGCATGAGCTGGTGAGGATTTACCACCAATGGCCGACGTCACCCTCTCCGACCTGAAAGCCTTTGCCGCCGTGGCCCGCCATCGCAGCTTCCAGCGCGCGGCCGACAGCCTGGGCGTGTCACGCTCCTCGCTCAGCCACGCCCTGCGCGGGCTGGAGCAGCGCCTCGGCGTGCGCCTGCTGCACCGGACCACGCGCAGCGTGGCGCCGACCGAATCCGGCGAACACCTGCTGCAGCGGCTGACGCCCCTGCTCCACGAGTTGGACACCGTGCTGGACACCATCAGCCACGGGCCCGATGAAATCGTCGGCACCCTGCGCATCAACGCCAGCACCGGCGCGGCGCGTTGGCTGCTGCAACACGTGGCGCCGGCGTTCCTGCAACGCCATCGACGCGTGGCGCTGGAGCTGGTCAGCGAAGGCCGGCTGGTGGACATCGTGGCCGAGGGGTTCGATGCCGGCGTGCGCCTGGCCGAAGCGGTGCCCAAGGACATGGTGTCCATCCCCTTTGGCGGCACGCTGCGCTTTGTCGCCGTCGCCGCGCCCGCGTATGTCGCCGCGCACGGGCGACCCGCCACACCCGAGGCGCTTCGCGACCACCACTGCATCCGCCAGCGCCTGCCCAGCGGCAAGCGCTATCGCTGGGAGTTCGCCAAGGGCCGGCGCGAGATGGCGGTCGATGTTCCCGGCGCGCTGCTGCTGGACAACAGCGACCTGATGGTCGACGCCGCCATCCAGGGCCTGGGCATCGCCTTCGTTCCCGAACCATTCGCGCGCGCCGCCCTCGACGACGGCCGCCTGGTCCTGCTGCTGGAGGACTGGTCGCCCGCCGATCCCGGCCTGTGCCTGTACTACGCCAGCTGGCGCCACGTGCCACCACCGCTTCGGGCCTTCATCGCCTTGCTGCGGGAGGTGACCGAGGCACAGGCGCGGCCCGCCAGTTAGGTGCGGAGAAGACCGGCATCATGCTGCCGCTTGGGTCCGCGCGCGCAACGAAGATGTCAGTCAACCTGACCTTGTCCGTTTGCGGGTGACCACGGCCCCTCGCGGCTCCATCGCGCGTGACACCCGGATCGCCCACGCACGCGGCCCGCACCACGTGGCCTCAGGCAGATGCGGCACACGCGCGATTGCGACCGGCGGCCTTGGCCCGATAGAGCTGGGCGTCGGCATCGGCCAGCAGATCCTGCGGGGCCCGTCCCGAGCCGCCCAGGCTGGTCGCGATGCCCACGCTGACCGTCACCACCGGCGCGGCGCCGGAAGCGGCATGCGGCACGGCCAACTCGCGCACGTTGCACAGCAGGCGCTCGGCCACCGGACCGGCGTTGGGCAGCGAGGTCTCGGGCAGCAGGCAGACGAATTCCTCGCCGCCATAGCGCGCGGCCAGATCCATCGGGCGCATCAGCGCCTTGCCGATTGCCCCGGCCACCTGGCGCAGGCACTCGTCGCCAGCCTGGTGGCCGTAGCAGTCGTTGTATTGCTTGAAATGGTCCACATCGATCATCAGCACCGCGCAGGGCTGCGCGTTGCGCTCGGCCGCGCGCCACCGGCCTGCGAAGACCTCCTCGAAATGGCGCCGGTTGGCCAGGCCGGTCAAGCCGTCGTACAGCGCGGCCGAGCGCAGGTAGTCGGTCTGGAACTTCAGCAGGAGGTGGTTGCGCACGCGAGCGCGCAAGACCTCGGGGTGGAATGGCTTGGCGATGAAATCCACCGCGCCATGGCCCAGCCCCTGCACCTGCGCCTGGTCACTGTCATGCCCGGTGATGAAGATCACCGGCACGTCCGCGCCATCGGGGCCGGCCTTGATCTGGCTGCAGACCTCGTGCCCGTCCATGCCCGGCATCACCACGTCCAGCAGCACCAGGTCCGGACGGGCATCGCGGAAAACTTGCAGGCCCTGTTCGCCGGAAGTGGCCATGAACACTTCGTGGTCCCCGCGCAGGGCCTCGAAGGCCACGCGGATGTTGATGGCCTGGTCGTCCACCACCAGCACCCGCGGCAGTCGGTCCGTGGGCCATCCCCAAGTTGGTTGTTGGTTCATTGCACGCTCCCGCAACGCAAGGTCTCGAGTGCCACCCTGGCACCCTGGAAATCCAGCAGATTCACCAGCTCCAGGAGCTGCGCGTAGTGCGCGCCCTGCGGTCAATCGATGGCCGCCGGCATGTCGGTCAGCAGCTCCAGCGCGGCCAGGTTGGACTCCCCCACCAGCACGGCCAGCGCCTCCAGTTGATCGCTCACGTTCTCCAGGGTCGGCAAGGAAGGTGCGGGTGTGGACGCGGCGCTGACCTGCACCTGCACCCGTGTCGCCAGGGCGTGCTGGAGCGCCTCGATCGAACGGCCCGTCAGCCCACGCAGCGCCAGGACTGCCTGCGCCGGTGGCGCCAGGCCCCGCTTGCACCCGTCTTCCAATTCACCGCAGGCCAGCGCCAGGGCCACGGCGCCCAGGTTGGCGGCCATGCCGCGCAAGGTATGCATGCGCCCGGCCGCCTCGGCCAGGTCGCCGTGGGACAGCGCCTGCTCGCCCGCGTCCAGCTGCAGCCGCGCCTGGTCATCGAACTGCTTCAGCACGCGCTGGAGCAGGGCCGCATTGCCTCCCAGGCGATCCAAAACCCGCGCGATCGGCTCGACCATGGCATCCGCCTCGGGATCCACATCGGCCTCGGCCTGCGCCGGGGCGGTTGCCGCCACCTGCGCGCCGCGCTCGGCCCGGGCGGGCAACAGTGCCAGCAGGCTGGCGACCAGGCGCGCGGACTCGATCGGCTTGGGGACATGGCCGTTCATGCCCGCGGCGGTGCAGGCGGCCATGTCATCGGTGGAGACATTGGCGGTCATCGCCAGGATCGGCAGCTGGGCCATGCGCGGATCACGACGGATCTCGCGCGTGGATTCCAGCCCATCCAGGTCGGGCATCTGCATATCCATCAACACCGCGTCCAGCGGTCCGCCTTTGCCCAACACACGGGCCACGCCGTCACGTCCGCCCTCGGCCAGCTCCACGGTGGCGCCGGCGGCGACCAGCAGCTCGGCGGCCACCTCGCGGTTGATCGCATTGTCTTCGACCACCAGCACGTGGACGCCGGCCAGGGGCAGGTCGTCGCTGATCGGCGGCAGCGCGGGCGAGGTCGACGTGGCGCACAGGGCAGCGCCCAGTTGCAGGGCGGTGACCGGTTTGGCCAGGGTCGCGTCGAAGGGCCATGCCGCATCGTCCAGCTGTGCGCGTTGCAGGGCCCTGGCATGGCTGGACACCACCACCAGCCGCGGTGGGGCAGCACGGGCGCGCAGGGCTCTTGCCAGGTCCCGCACCTGCGCGGCGCGCTCGGGATGCCACTCCATCACCACGCTCCGGCAATCCGCCGCGATCCTGGCGGGCTCGATCGCATCGACCGCCGAATGCCGCATGTCCAGGCCACTGGCCTGGGCCAGCGCCTCTGCCAAGCCGCAGAGCGCGTGACTGCCGCCCACCACGTGCAGTCCCCCGCCCGGGCAGCACGCCAGCGCCGTGCCCAGGCGCCGCGCGCCGGGCTGCAGCTGCATGGGGATGTCGAACCAGAACCGGCTGCCCAGGCCCGGCCGACTGGCCACCTGCAGCGTGCCGCCCATCAGTTGCACCAGGCGCTGGCAGATCACCAGCCCCAGCCCGGTGCCACCGTAGCGCCGGCTGATCGACGCCTCGGCCTGGGTGAACACCTTGAACAACCGCACCAACTGCTCGGGTGAGATCCCGATGCCGGTGTCCTCCACCTCCACCCGCAGCCAGGCGGTGCCCTCGGCCATCGCATGGTCCACTGGCGCAGGCGCCAGGCGGATGCACACGCTGCCCGAGTGGGTGAACTTGATCGCATTGCCGGCCAGGTTGATCAGCACCTGGCGCAACCGCAGGCTGTCGCCGACCAGTTCCAGCGGAACCTCGGGCGATGCCTGATAGACGATCTCCACGTCCGAGTCCCCCAGGCTGGAGGACAGCACCACGCCCAACTCCTGCAGCAGCGTGTCCAGCGAGAACGGATGCGGGTCCAGCTGGAGCTTGCCCGCTTCGATCTTGGAGTAGTCCAGCAGGTCGTTGAGCAACTGCAGCAACATGCCGCCGGCCAGCTGTGCCTTGCGCACGTACTCGGATTGCGAGGGCGCCAGGCGGCTGCGGCCCAGCAGTTGCAGCATGCCCAGCACCGCATTCATGGGGGTGCGGATTTCATGGCTCATGTTGGCCAGGAACTCGGACTTGGCCTGATTGGCATGGTCGGCCGCGGCCTTGGCATCGCGCAGCGCCTGCTCCAGTTCCAGCTGTCCGGTGATGTCGCGGTTGATGCCCACCAGGCGCACCACCGCACCATGGGCATCGCGCTCGGCATAGGCGGCGGCCTGGATGTGGCGGATGGCGCCGTCGCCCTGGATGATGCGGAACACCGGCGCGTATTCGCTGCCATCGGTCAACGAGCGACGCAGCAAGTCCTCCACCCAGGGCAGGTCGTCGGGATGGACACTGCGCCGCCAGTCCTCGAAGGTGATCGTGTACCCCGGCGTTGGCAACGGCCAGCCGTAGATCTCGGCCATGCGTGCGTTGTAGTCCAGTGCGCCGCTGTCCAGGTCGTGGTCCCAGATCCCCAGCTGGGCTGCGTCGGTGGCCATGGACAGCTGCTGGTTGGCGTAGGACAGCTTGCGCTCGGCCGCCTTCTGCTCGCTCATGTCGAAAGCCACGCCCAGATAGCCGGTCAGCACGCCATCGGCGTCGCGGATCGTACTGACCGACAGATTGACCGGGCGACCGTGCCCGGATTTGTCCAGATAGGTCCACTCGCGGGTCTGGACACCGGTACGCAGGGCCACCTCCACCAGGACATCGAAGCCCTTCAGCGTGACGCCGTACGTCCGCTCGAGTTCCTCGCTGCGGGCATCGATCTCGGCCTGCACGTGGAACACGTGGGGGGTGTGCTTGCCAACCAGCTCATCGGCCCGATAGCCCAGCATGCGTTCGGCGCCGGAGTTGAACAGCACGATGGTGCCGGCGGTATCGGTCGCCACGACCGCCACTTCCGACGCCGCATGCAGCACGCCCTGCAGCAGCGCGTTCGACGCGGTGAGTTCGGCGGTCCGGGCGGCCACCTGCTCTTCCAGGCGCGCATTGAGCTGCAGGATCTGCTCGCGCGCCCGGCGTTGTTCGGAGATGTCGCGCACGGTCTTGGAGGCCCCCACCACGCGCCCGTCCGCGTCGTAGATCGGCGAGACGCTGACCAGCACGTCCACCTGCGTCCCGTCCGCGCGGCGGCGTACCGTCTCGAAGTTCGGAATCACCTCGCCACGTCCGATGCGCTTGAGCACCGCCTCTTCCTCGTGGGCCAGCGCTTCGGGCACGATCAGATCGAGCAGGCGATGCCCGATCGCCGCTTCGGCGGTATAGCCGAACAGCGTCTCGGCGGCGCGGTTCCAGCTCATCACCACCCCGTCCAGGCGCTTGCCGATGATGCCGTCGGCCGACCCATGGACCACTGCCTCCAGCAGCTCCTGCTGACGCCGCGTGCGCGCCCGGCGCAGACGACGCAGCAGCAGCATGCTGGTCATCAGCGCCAGCGCCACGCTGGCCCCCACACCGGCCACGACGAGGCGCACCAACGTCGCCGTGGGATCGGCGCCCGGAAAGGTGGGCAACACCCCGAAGGTCATGCGCCAATGACGACCATCGACCTGGCGGTCCACCACCGTGTGGGACAGGGCAGGCGTCTGTGGCGGCGCCCACGCGTAGAACGGGGTCTGGTCGTGCGCATCGGTCACGTCGGCGATCTGCACCGACAGGTTCCAGCGCTCCGGCTCCAGCTGCAGCAGCACCTCGTCCAGCAGCAGTGGCAGATAGGCCCAGCCGATCACGCCCTGTGGACCGTCGGCGCGCGCCGCGCCTGTCGGCGCACGGACCGGCAACAGCAGCAGCACGCCCTGCCGCGCATGGTCGGGCTGCTGGACCAGGGTGATGGGCGCGGTCAGGCGCGGCTCGCCGCTGCGCGCGGCGGCGTCGGCCGCCTCGCGTCGGCTGGTCTCCGAAGCCAGGTCCAGGCCGATCACCGCCTGGTTGCGCGCGATGGGCTGCAGCGATTCGATGATGTACAGGTCGCCCTCGTGCGGGGCGAACTGCCGTAGCTTCATGTCGGTCAGGCCTTCGCGCCGCATGTGGGCCAGATACGCCTCCAGCTGCGACGGCGGCACGCGTCGGACAAATCCCAGCCCCACCGCACCGGGGAAGTCCAGCTCCAGGTCCTGCGCGCTGCTGTAGACATTCAGGTCGGCGTGCTTCTCACCGTACTCTGAAGCCAGCACCGCACCGCGCAGGCCGCGCAGGCCGGCGTGGTAGCGATGGATCGCACCGCTGATCTGGCTGGCGTACAGCGCGGTGTCGGCGCGCACGGCGGCTTGCAACTCCTGCTGGCCGTGAAGATGCTCGCGCCGGACCAGCCCGGCCGTCACCAGCAGCCCGGCACACAGCACCAGCAGACCGCCCTGCCAGACGGTCCGCCGCTCGGTCGATGTTGCGCGCTGCGTCTTGCCCATACCCCGATGTCCCCACGCCACGCCGCGATGCCGGATCACTCCCGACAACGACGACGTTCCCGCCCCGGGCATCGGCCCGTTTCAGGCGGACTTGATGGCGCTGGCTCCAGGGAGCGATTACAGAGGTGAAAACTGAGCCGCGGCGCACGTTTGGCCTGATATGGCGTTTGGTCTGTGCGCAGAAATCCTGGATACACCGCGAGCAACGACGCGCCGACCAGCGGGGGCGCCCGGGAGTCAGTCCCTCGGGATATAGCTCTTGCGACCCGATGGGGTGAGGCAGTAGCGGCCGCCACGCGGCCCGGTGCAGAACGTGCCCGTGCTGCAGGGACAGCTGCCTGACGCGGCCGGCGGCGGCGCCAGGTGCTGCGCATTCGTTGCGCCTTCGCCACCGCTGCACACGCGCTTGGACGCACTGACCGAGCCGTCGTTGCAGACGAAGCGGCCGCTGGCGCAGTGGTGCACCCCGCCCTTGGCACCCGAGCACGGCGTATTGGCCAACGCGCCCATCGCCATGGTCAGCGCGAACAGCACCAGCAACCGCGCGATTGGCTTGAACATGCGACTCCCCCGACACCGCGGCCCCCTGCAGCGACAGGCAAGGACCTTAAACCACACGTGGCGTGTGCGCATCGCCTCACCCGCCAAGCCCGGTCACCCCGCGCGCAAAGGCCGCCGGCTTGGGTAGGATCGGCGTGGACGCACACAGGGGCATCGCATGGAACGCATGATCGCCGTCATCCGCGCGGCATCGCTGAGCCTGATCACCGCGAGCATGGCCCTGGCCCTGCCCGCCACCGCACAGACCCGCGCGGCGGTCGGCACCACGCATCGCCCTTACATTCCCCCCACGCGCCAGCCCTACAGCTCGACGGCCAGAGACGCCACGCCGCTGCATTGCGCGCAGTACCGCAATCACCCCAATCCCGGGATGGTCCGGTACTGCGAAGGACTGGAGCACACCCTGCTGCAGAGCGAAGCACAACGTCAGGGCAAACCCGCCCCCTCGCGCTCGGTCATCGCGCTCCCCGCACTGGGCACGCCCGAAGCCAAGGAACTGGGCTACGCCTGCGTCAGCGGCCGCGCCCTCAAGCGCCTGAGCAACGGCTGGGAGCAGGTGTCGGCGACGGAAGGGGGATGGCAGCGGTGTGAGGGTGGGTAGAGGCGCAATTGCACTCTGACCCCGGTTGTTCAGCGCTGGCGCGCCTGCATGCGCAAGCTGCTAACGATCGTAAATGCGCGGCGCCGCGATGAACTGATGGCCAGGACTTCCCTGGCGACCTGACCACCCATCAGAAGACAGTTGCTGAGTTAAGCGGCATTGGGCCGCCGAGGTCTACCAGTTTATGACATGAAGCCGACTGCGGACCAATGTCCGCTTGAACGACTAGTTAGGCGTCGAACTCCACAACGCAGCCTCCGTCTGCGCCGTAAGCATCGAGTTGTGGCCGAAATCCACCACGAAATAATGCCTGATACAGAGAGATAGCAACACCACGAACGTCGTCATCGTTTCCTGCAACTGCGCCATTGAGGAGAAACTCACCGTCAGTAAGACCAGGATGCGCAGTGAACTCAGCACTCGGTGCATAGAATCGCAACGTCTGTGCGCCGTTGAACTGCGATGTCTTGATGGAGACAGAGTCATCTGGCACCCGGAACAATGTAACCAGAAGCTCTGCGAGCTTAGCGAGACGAGCATCGCAGACGATGACAGCGTATACATTGTTTCGATCAGGAAGTTCCACTTCGACGCCTAACGTTAGAGTTAAGCGGCGCGCGTCAGCGCGTCCGCCTTGAACGAGAAGTTAGACATTAGCGCGGATGTGAGCCTGTGCGACGACCGAGAGCACTTTACTCATGAAGTGCTCTTGTCCATCGTAGAACTGGCTTTCCAGGTCATCGAAAGCGTTGGCAGGTAGTTTGTCGAGCCGACTATTTCGAGCCTCGCGGTCAGCTCTGTACCCGCCTACCTGCTCAAAAACTAACAGCGCCGCCCTCAGCAGCGAGTGAGTTTCGCGTGCTTCCGATTGATGGAGCATATCCAGCGCCAGCCGCGCAGCATCTCCGCTGTTGTTACGGAAATATTGGTCAAAGCCGCCGTTGTTGACCTCCATGGCGAACCACCATACGGCCACGTAACCCTGCTCTTCTGGGAGTAGCGACTCGAATCCGTGCTGCTTCCAACGGTCGTGAACAAGTGCTTCGGTACGATCCATGTATTTGGCCCGTCTAACGCTTAAATTAAGCCGATCCGCGGAGCGGCTGAGAGTTCCTACGAAAAGGTGGACACCGTGGGTCAGACACATTGGACCTCGAACTCGATCGGCGAACGATATCCCAAGGGCGAGTGTAAGCGGTGCTGGTTGTAGAAATCGATGCAGCTGCCAAGCGTGTGTGGCGCATTGTCCGGCCGTCGGTGAAGCGTCGGCGGTGATACATATCCGACTTCATCGACTTGTTCCACGACTCCATGTGGGCGTTGTCGGTCATGCGTCGCGGGCGGTTCACGCTCTGCACCAGGCCGGCCCTGCTCAGGACTGGCTTGAAGTCGCTGGCGAGAAACTCGACGCCGCGATCGCTGTGCACGTGCGTGCCCGGTGCAGGGCGTCGGTGGCGTACGGACGCAGCGCGCGCGCGACAGGTCAGCGCGGCCGTCTTCTCTAGGCCCAGCGCCCAGCCCAGCAGGCGGCGCGAATAGCGGTCCATCACCGTGGCCAGATAGCGCCAGGTGCCCGCGACCTTCAGGTAGGTCACATCGGTCACCCACACCTGATCGCAGCGCTCAATGGTCAACGCATGGATCTGGTTGTCGACGCTGGCATAGAACCGGCCCAGGCCGGGCAGACCGCGATACAGCGAGGCCGAGCACGCGCGCACCGCGTGCTCGCGCATCAGGCGCTCGATCCGGCGGCGCCCGACCGGCTCGCCCTGCCGGCGCAGCTCGGCGTGCACGCGCGGACTGCTGTAGGTTTCCCGGCTCGCCCGATGCAGCTGGCGAACCTTTGCGATCAGCCGTCCATCCTCCTGCGCGCGCTCACTGAGCGGACGGGCACGCCAAGCGTAGAAGCCACTGGCACTGACCCCGAACAGGCGACACAGCCGCCTCACCGGGCAGTGCTCTTGCTGGGTCTGGATGACGGCGAAGCGCTCGCTTTTCGTTCGGAAGTGAACGCGATCGCTTTTTTTAAAAGGTCATGCTCGACCTTCAGCTGCTCGTAGGCCTTCTTCACCCGACGCAGCTCCTTCAGCTCGGCCGCGACGGCCGGATCGACGTCCACACCCTTGACCATGATCGTGCCCTCGCGCGCCTGTTTGCGCCAACGAGACAGCATGACGGGAGGATGTAAAGCGAGGCGGCAACGTCCTGCACCTGGACGCCGGGGAGCCGGCTGAGGCGCACGGCGGTGGCTTTGAATTGCTCGCTGTAGCGGGTCGTGGTTCTAGGGCCTGGCTTGGGCATGGGAAACTCCTGAAAAGATAGATCAGGGTGTCCACTAAACCGTGGGAACTATCCCGTCCGTCTTGAACGAGTTGTTAGACATACTTTGCGAGATGCCTGACGAGGATGCGATGCCCGTGAACTTGCATCTTTGGAAGTGATGCCAACTCTGCTTCGGTGGCTTTCCCCATAAGCTTGTCACCTTCCCAGACATCACCCGCAACGATACGCCGGGAGAGTGTGCCCTCATGGCTAGCCATCGGCTCGTGGCCGATGATGGTCCAAGCCTTTGACCAGCCCGTATATACCATTGCCTTAGGGCCTGTGCTGGCTTGCTCGCTTGTTGAAAGGTCGTCGGAACGCACCCCATAGCACCCGATAAGAACTACGTCTTTGAAATAGCTCGACGCAAAGAGAACGCGACACAGAGCCTTGCGTCCATCTTCAAGCGGAATCGTGAAAATGTCACCTTCGCGGGCTGCCATGTTGTATGTCTAACGCGTGAGTTAAGCCGACCGGCGAAGCCGGTTCGGCTTGAATGAATTGTTATGTTGCAACGACAGCCTGCCTGAGAATTCCATTGGCGCGCCAGCGCTTGCTGAACTCGGACCGAAGCATTAGTCCTTCTGCGCTGTATGGCAAGAGGATCTTGTTTGCTATAGCGCCTGCTAATGGAGAGAAGTGGCCATCCCCTCCCGGCGCGATGTAGCTCACAATTACACTCGCGCCGGTAGCAACATCCGTGAGTAGCTTTGACAAGGGCGCCGCAGGTAGCACGGAGACTCGTTGATAGGCCGAGCGCTCTAAATCGTTTGGATCTGGATCTGGATCCGAATGAAGGCGAACACGTAACCCAAAGCTTTGCAGTGTCTCAGCCAAGCAGGTGGCGAAAGACCCAAACGTTTCGCTGTAGTTGCAGCGGCGGATGATTTCGGCTGGCTCAGCTGCTATTCCGTGGCGTGTGAGCACAAGCCAGACTGAAATGGGGCCACATGGACCTCCAAGTTTCGTTAGCTCAGCAGGCGCCTTCTCAACGTTTGCGTACATGCTTGCCTTGCAACATAACGCCCAAGTTAAGCCGCGCCAAAGGCGTCGGCTTGAATGAATTGTTAGACCTGCTCATGGACATAGTTGGTCAGCCATTCCCTTGAGCTCATCTATGTAGAAAACGAGACGGGCCTGTGTCTTTCCTGTCGGAGTGCTATCTAGAAATGAGCCAACGCTGTGAACTTGGTTAGTGCCGCGCTTGAATCCCGCAGTAAGACTGCCATGGTGAAGCGCGGTTTGCATCGTTTGTTGAGAGGCGCTGCTGCGATGGGCAAGATAGTTGCGCATCGCCTTTGTCGCTTCTACGAGCGCGCATTGGCGGTTTGGCATGCTAGTGAAATGCGTTTTGTACGGAAGGTCTAGCCAGATGCCGGCTTTTGCTTTCATATCAGCCGAGATGGCGAACGTAACGTTCCAGCCTTTTGGGTCTAGGACTTTCCTGATCTTCTCTAGAGTCAAGTGCGATGCGATATCCACTGTGGACAGCGGAATTGCTCTCTTTGCGTAGTCATCCGTGCTCTCTATCGTCATCTTCTGAGTCAGTGCGCCAATGAATGGCCCACTCTTCTTGTTGATGTAGGCAACAAATAGGTCACTTATGAATCCCTCGAGCAGCACTGAAGCGCCAAGGAATGAATACTCTGCAATGAGATTCTTATTGCTTTTCGGTAGAGCTACTGTGGCGAAGTTCGCTAGCACGCCTTCAATATCAGAAAGGCCTGAGAGGAAATCGCTTTTTATGTTCTGTGGGTCAGCTGTGCGCATAAGTGTTGTGCAGGTCTAACGCCTGAATTAAGCCGACCCGCGAAGCGGGTTCGGCTTGAATGAATTTTTAGGGGCGAAGTACGCCTGCACGCTCCGCCACTTATAGAGGTAGAACGCACCGACACCCACAACAAGTAGACCAGGCAAAACATAGGCGAGCATGCCAAAGAACGGGCATGGTGCTAAAAACGCAAGGGCTAGAAACCCTAAATACACAGCGCGTGCATATGGTTTTTTTGACGCGAGTGCCCACGCCACGAAAGGACCAACGAGGCCGATCAAGCATGCGAATACACCTGCGCCGCTGCTCCACCACTCAGCGTAAGTGACATGTCGACCTTGTATGGCGTAATAGTCGATTGGAATGACAGATACGAAGAAAAATATAAGGCAGCACGCTGCATGCGCAGTGAGGAACTTTAGCAGCTTTGGCATGCCACCGAAGTTTGCCCACATGTTCTAGCCCCTAGTGCCCGAGATAAGCCGACTGGCGAAGCCAGTTCGGCTTGATTGACTTGTTAGGCCAGGACGGCCCAACGCAGGTGGCCGGCTGATCTTGCAAGCCGACACGCCGATTGTCTTGTACTGCGTCCGATGCAGGGCTTGCCACGTTGACCATCCGATGAGGTGACCTGCCAAGTGTCAGGCGGCGCGATGGCTGGTGCAACCGGGAGCGCCGAGCCAGAGAACAAGTCACACGCCTAACGCCTGAATTAAGCCGAGCCGCGAAGCGGCTTCGGCTTGAATGAATTGTTAGGCGCGCTACTCGTAGCCACGCCCTGCCCACAAGAAGGTAGCAAACAGCTGCCACGGGTTGGTGGGCTTGGGCCCTGGCCGAACGCCAAACTCAGAGTCCTCCGCCCAGGCAGCGCCGGCACGCAGGAAATCTGCGATGGTTTGGTTGGCCCAGGCGCCCTGAAACCCGTCAAGGGTCGGAGGCAACTTGTCCGCCGAGTCACGCTCTGCCGCCAGCAACTCGACGAAGCGAATGAATGTGGTCTCGCCGTCGACCATTTGAAGAACATTGAACAACTGATCGCTTGCCATGCGTGCCTAACACTTGAATTAAGCCGAGTTGCGAAGCAACTTCGGCTTGAATGAATTGTTAGCACCCTTACAGGCGGTCGATGGAGCTCACCAGAATTTCCGCAGGGGTGCCAGAAAGATGCCCGCAACCACTGAAGCGCGGGCCCGGTGCATAGAGCGTACCCAAAACCGATACGCGATGCCCGTGAAGTTTCTCCAGGCCTCTCTCGTTGAGTTGCACGCTGCCAGTGCCGGTACTAAGCCAAATGCTGGAACTAGCTTGGCCGAATGGCTCGATGTCGCGCCTCTCCCCCTTCGGGTAGTGCCAGATGGCAATGTGCTCGAACTCAAAGTGGAGAATTCCATGGACGGTCACGGGCTCCCCGTCGAGATGGCCTAGCTTGTCCAGCGCTTCGTTGACGGAGAGCGAATCTGTCATAGAGTGCTAACGCTGGAATTAAGCGGCGGCGAAGCCGTCCGCCTTGAATGACCTGTTAGGCGGCAGTGCGTCAGCCGTTGAAGGGAACTCTGCCTTTTCGATTGAGCGCCTTGATCCAACGAGCATTGATGCCTCTAAGTGGTTCGACTTCATCGTCGACGTACTCATCGAGAGCCTGCTGCTCTTGAGCGTTCAACTCTAGAACCTTCGAAACGCACCCGCAAGAAACCAGTTGTCCGGCACAAAATGGGCAACGCTCCTTGATACAGAACGTTTCGTGAAGGTCGCCGACAGCACAGCCACAATCATTGCACGACTGTTCCATTCCTTTCCCTCTCATGGTTGAACGCCTAACGCTGGGAATAAGCCGAGCCGCGAAGCGGCTTCGGCTTGATTGACTTGTTAGGCCAGGACGGCCCAACGCAGGTGGTCGGCTGCGCTTGCGAGCCGATTGGCCGATTGTCTTGTGCTGCATCCGATGCAGGGCTTGCCACGTTGTTCGTCCGATGAGGTGACCCGCCAAGTGTCAGCCGGCGCAAGGGGTGGTGCAAGCGGGAGAACCAAGCCAAAGAAGAAGGCACACGCCTAACACCAGAATTAAGCCGACCCGCGAAGCGGGTTCGGCTTGAATGATTTGTTAGAGCCCTGCTCGCGATAGCACATGAGTCAACTCCAACTGGTTGCAGCCATGGTCCTGCAGGATGCCGTCGGCATCTAGCACTCCAACCTCAAATCCCCCCTCAACATCCTCGTAGTAAAGTAGGCCAGATGGCAACTCCGCAACGACAAGAACATGCTCCAACAAGCGGCTACGCTGAAAAGGTACCAAGTAAAAAGGAACGCGATACGAGGCAAATACAATCTGTTGAGCAGGCGAGCAGTTGGAAAACTGATCGGCAACCAGCACCTCAAGCTCAACGACTGTAATGGGCTGCCAAGTTTCCAAAGGGCTCTAACGCTGGAAATAAGCCGAACCGCGAAGCGGTTTCGGCTTGATTGACTTGTTAGGCCAGGACGGCCCAACGCGGATGGCCGACAGGGCGCGCGAGCCGACACGGCGATTGTCTTGTACTGCGTCCGATGCAGGGCTTGCCACGTTGACCATCCGATGAGGTGACCTGCCAAGTGTCAGGCGGCACAATTGCTGGTGCAAGCGGGAACGCCATGCCAAGGAAGACGCCACACGCCTAACGCCTTATGTCTTCCAGTTTCCCTACTGTAGGCGCCGAGAGCCCGGCATGCGCGCCCGATAACGCCTCGGTGTAGCAGCACCGTAACTCAGCAGGGGCCGCATGCCGGTGCTCGCGCCCTGCGCACGGACAGTTGACCGAAGTCACCCTCGAACTGATAAGCGTGGGCTACGGGCGCGATGTTCTCGACCAGCCAACTCTATCGGAGAACGGCCATGACCGCAGTAGGGATCGACGTGGGCAAGGCGGCGCTGGATGTGGCGATCGAAGGTAAGGCTGGGGCAATGCGCGTCCCCAATTCGGTAGCCGGTCTCCGCAAGCTGATGCGCTTGCTCGTAAAGCTTGAACAAGCCCGTGTTGTGGTCGAGGCAACGGGCGGCTACGAGGATGCGCTATTGGAGGCCTGTTGCGATGCCGAGGTATGGTTCGCACGGGTCAATCCGCGACAGGCGCGCCACTTCGCGCGCGCCACGGGTGATGTGGCCAAGGCCGAT
The DNA here is from genome assembly GCF_028198165.1 of Pseudoxanthomonas sp. JBR18. NCBI lineage: Bacteria > Pseudomonadati > Pseudomonadota > Gammaproteobacteria > Lysobacterales > Lysobacteraceae > Pseudoxanthomonas > Pseudoxanthomonas sp. JBR18. The sequence goes on along the minus strand of NZ_CP116339.1, from coordinate 1,878,347 downwards.
GCCATCGACGCGCAGATGCTCTGCCTGATGGCCCGCATGTTTGCCGACCGGCTGCAACGTTACAACGCGCCGCTTCCCTAGCAGCGGGAGCTGCGGGACTGGCTGCGCCGTCGCGGCCAGGTCGTCACCGCGTTGCAGGCGCATCGGCAACAGATGGCGATGTGTCCGGCTCCGATCCGGTCACTTGCTGCCAGGACCATCGCGGCTATGCGGCGCGAGCTGGCGGCCATCGATCAGCAGATCCGTGCGCTGCTCGACGCGCATGCCTCACCGGCGCTTGGCTCGTGTAAGGGACTTGGGCCGGTGTTCCAGGCGACCAGCCTGGCCTTGCTTCCGGAACTCGGCACATTGACCCGACGCCAGATCGCGCGACTGGTGGGGGTGGCACCGATGAACCGCGATAGCGGCCAGGCCAGCGGCGCGCGACGCATTCGTGGCGGCCGGGCTCCGGTCCGCGTTGCGCTCTACATGGCCACGCTTTCGGCCGTGCGCTGGGACCCTGCCATGAAGGCGCACTACCAGCAGCTACGTGCGCGCGGAAAACTGGCCAAAGTCGCGCTCGTCGCATGCATGCGCAAGCTGTTGACGATCATCAACGCGCACCGCCGTGACGAACTGGCGCAGGGCGCTGCCCCGGTCTGCTGACCACTCATCGGAAGACAGCTGCTGAGTTAAGCCGAGTTGCGAAGCAACTTCGGCTTGAATGAATTGTTAGGGCCCGAGACCACGGCCCTACCAGAACTTGTACCACGGCTTTGAAGAAGATGGTTTGCTGGCGGGGTTCAGAAGTGGCGGAACAGTCTTGCTGCCCTCAATGAATCCGAAAGCTGCGACATTGAAGCCAACCTCCCCACCAACAGATGCTACGCACTCCTTGACGATGAAGCCGGTAGCTAAGGCAGCGGCCTCCGCGGCTTGTCGCAGCGACAGTGAATGCCGCGCAGCAATTTGAAGCGCATCCGCCTGTAGTAATGCGAGTGACTGTTGTATATCGAGATTTGGTTGCGTGCCGCGATGTTCGGGCGCGCCGCCAAGCATGGTTGAATCAAGCGTAACCCGATTCCTAGCCAAGAATGCACCGAGTAGATTGACCAAGTTAGGGCCTTGTTCGTTTGCCTCATTGGAGAGCAGAACCGTGCCCGGCTCTTCCGAATCAAGATCGAAACCGAATGACCGCAGGAGCAAACTCCCTGAAATGCGGGCAGAGGAGGCTATTGCGGTTTCTGGATGGATAGCGCGGCCAGAACCCAATCGTCTCGCAATTAGATCGACGAAGTCTCCAGCAGCTCGGTTTTGCTGTTCTGTGATTTGCAAAGAACCCCCTTAGTGCCCTAACTACTATTAGACCCCTCGAAGGGGTTTTATCTGGATTCTGTGCTGTCGCCGTTGGCGGCGTCAATTCAAAGTTCCCGACAGAAATCAAATGCTTGCAGTGCCATTTACGCGCGTGAGTTGCTCGTCGGGTGTCGGAATAAGGGGCGGACAGAACCCGGTACAACATCGCGGGGCGCGCAGACCCCGATATCGTGCGGAGTTCCGCCCACGTTGCGGGCCGCAACGTTAACGGGTGTTGGATGGCGTTAGCTCGAGAAGGAGAGCGCGGCCACGAAGATCGCGACGGGGCAGGAGCCCTCCGCCGGATGATCTCGGTGCGTCCGGTCCGGCCCCGTTATCAATGGTTGCGAGCCACCTCGCATGCGCGCACCCCTTCGTGACGACACTGTGGATGCGGTGACGAGAACTGGAGTCGGAATACAGTTTTTATCCTCCTTGCCCTCTGCACCGCGCTTCGCATCCGTCCCCTCTCAGCGTCTTTCGGCAGGCCGGGCGCCCCAACCCTCAAAACCCCACCGGCCGCTCCCCCGCTACCGCCACCTTCGCTTCCAGCGCGCTGCCGACGCGGCCCAGCGTGCCTTCCTCGAACAATCGACCAACCAGGGTCACGCCGTAGGGCACGCGGTGCGGCTTGGCCAGCGTCGGGCGCGGGTGCTTGGGATCGGGTGCCCAGTCGCTGCGGACCTGGCTGACTTCCACAAAGCCGGTGCGCAGGGTGAGCGCGGGCTGGCCGGTCATGTTGGAGATGACCATCATCTCGTCGCGCAGTGAGGGCACCAGCAGCAGGTCCACCTCGCCCATCACGCGTGCCATCTCGGCGGCCACCTTGCGGCGCAGGCGGTCGGCCTGGACGAAATCCACGGCGGAGAGGAAGCGCGCCTCGCGGAACAGGTTGGGCCACGCGTCCGGGGTCTGCTCGCTCAGCTGTTCAACCTGGCCTGATAGCGTGAGTTCCTCGAAGGCGGCGGCGGCCTCGGCGAACAGCAGCAGGTTGAGATCGTCGTAGGGCCAGCCGGGCAATGACACCTCGGTGGGGACCAGGCCCAGCGCGCGCAGGTGATCGAGCGCGGCGCGATCCAGGTCTGTGGCGGGTGCCTCCTGCATCCAGGCGGGGAAGTAGCCGACCTTCAGGCCCTTGATCGATGCGTCCGCGTCGTAATCGAGGTACGCGGCCACGCTGGCGGTGTCGCCCGGGTCGGTGCCGTGGATGGCCTGCAGGACCAGCAGGGTGTCCTCCACCGAACGGGTGATCGGGCCCAGCTTGTCCATGGTCCAGCACAGGGTCATGGCGCCGGTGCGCGGCACGCGGCCATAGGTGGGGCGCAGGCCGGTGGTGCCGCAGCGCATGCACGGGCTGATGATGCTGCCCTGGGTTTCGCTGCCGATGGCGAACGCCACCAGGCCGGCCGCCGTGGCCGCGGCAGGCCCTGCACTGGAGCCGGAGGCGCCCTCCTGCGGCAGCCACGGGTTCATCGTCTGCCCGCCGAACCAGATGTCGTTGAGCGCCAGTGCGCCCAGGCTGAGCTTGGCCACCAGCACCGCGCCGGCCGCGTTGAGCTTGCGGGTCACCGCCCCATCGCCCTTTGGCACCCGATGCTTGAACGGCTCGGCACCATAGGTGGTCGGGATGCCGGCGGTGTCGAGCAGGTCCTTGGCGCCCCACGGGATGCCGTGCAGCGGACCGCGGTAATGGCCGGCGGCGATCTCCCGGTCGGCCTGCGCGGCCTGCTCCAGCGCGTGCGACTCGCATAGGGTGATCACGCAGCGCAGCTGCGGGTCGAAGCGCTTCAAACGTTCGAGGTAGAGCTTGGTCAGGCGGGTGGAAGTGAGCTGGCGCGTGCGGATCCACGCGCCCAGCTGAGCCACCGAGGCGAAGGCGATGTCCTCGTCTTTCGCCGGCAGCGGCATCTCGGCAACCTTGGACGACATGAAGCGATTACGCGTCGGGCCGACCTGCGCGCGCCCCATCGCCGGGAACCAGGTGGTGGCCGGCGCCAACCCCTCTTCCAGCGCGACCTTGCGCGGGCCGGTGCGACGCTCCAGCAGGCCGGCCAGCGAGGTCGGCCAGTTGGCCACCGCCATGGCGCGCTGCGGCTCGGTCATCGTCACCTGCATCAGCTTCTCCGCCTGGGCGAAAGTGGCGGTGTCCAGCTTGGGTCCCACCGGCGGCGCGGTATTGAACGCTCCGGGCGAACCCGGCGGCGGTGGCGTCGACGTGGCCGGCGGTTGCGCGCCGGTCTGGGCAGCGGCACTGCCGGCCACTACGGCACCCAGCAGGCCGACAGGCGCCTGGGTCAGGAAATCGCGACGCGTTTTCATGGTGCTCTCCGATGTGCGCCCAGGCAGGCGCGCGTGGCTGTCGATGCGGGCGGGCGCGCGGCCCCAGCCACCGGAACGTAGCGGAAAGCCGGCGCGCTGGGAACGCATCCCGGTCCGGACGTGCTGCCGCTTGGCGGGCGTGCTTTTGTGGGCATCGCTTGTCCCGGGCAGGCGGGAGGTCGATGGACAGGTGATCCAATCCCGGGCCGAAACCTCCCGGCCCGCCACCAATCCACACGCCGCCAGCGCTATTGTCGATTTGTGGCCGACTGCTTCGTCGTCAGTGCGCTTCCCAATCCAAGGATCTCCCATGAAATACCTCGGCCTGGCCTACTTCACTCCCGAGAAATTCGCCGCCCTGTCCCCCGATGCGGTGAAAGCCATCGTGAGCCAGTGCCCGGCGCTGGACGAGAAGATGCGTGCGACCGGCAAGCTGCTGTTGTCGGCCTCGCTTGGCGACCTGGAGCACTGGCGCACGCTGCGCCCGCGCGACGGCAAGACCCAGATCACCGATGGTCCCTATACCGAATCGAAGGAGGTCGTCGGCGGCTTGTTCATCATCGAGGCGGACAACGAGGACGAGGCGCTACGCATTGCCTCCATGCACCCAGCCGCCCAGATCGGCGAGGAAGGCGATTGGGCAGTGGAGTTGATTCCATTGGACTTCTATCTGGTGCCGTGAGGGTCAAGCACCTGTCCCGCGCCCTCCATCTCGTCTGACATGGCGCTGTCCGTGCGTTTGTCGATGGCCCGCGTACGACCCGCGCAGGCCGAAGCGAACCGAGAAGCGGACGGCGCCATTTCCGCCTCTTGGCGTTTGGGTCGCGGAGCTGGGCCGCTACTGTCATCGGCACCGCACGGCGTGCGTCTATCCCGCCTTGGTACCGACTCTCACCCTGATCCAAAGCGAAAAGTGAGGACAGACCATCCTCCGTTCATCCCGTTCCCCGCACGAGGTACGCCCAAAGCCAGTGAGCTGAGCAAAGCCTGCGTCAGCGGGCGCGCCCTCAAACGGCAAAGTCACGGCTGGGAAAGGGTATCCGTGGCTGAAGGTGGGTGGCAGCGGTGTGAGGGCAGCTGTGCGCAACAAGACACCTTGCCTCCAGTGCTGCGTAGGTGAGGCGGACCGCTTCCTGCCATTGCCCGACTCAGAGACTCCGATGAAACGAGTGATCGGTCTTACGAGCGACTTTTGAGGGCTTGCGTCAGGCCCATCGCCATGCGCTTGGCCAGTGAGCGTTGCAGCGGCACGTAGTTCTGCATATTGGTCGCGTCGGAGAATTCGCCGGACCACAGCAGACGACCCTTGCCTTCTTCGACCAGCGTCAATACGACGACGGTCTGCTGCTCGGTCTGCCGGACACTGACACGAGCATGCAGGTCAGCGTGCTTGCTGTCCGAGGCCATGCTGTAGCCGGCAGGCAGATTGTGGCTGACCTGGGCCAGAAGGCTTTCGCGTAAGCCAGCGTTGAAGTGGGGGAACAGCACGTATTCACACAATCCCTGCGCCGGTTCGATCGCAATTCTGTGGTCGGGCCGCACCAGGGTGCCGCCTCCCCACGCCCAGGCCGCGCATCCGATCGCGAGGCCCCCGAACAGGATGGCGGCCAGACGCAGCGTGATGGAGCGGCGCGGAGGCGGTGTTCGCTGTTCCGTATCGACCATTGGCATGCCGATAAAACGATAGCCGGAGCGGGGCCGGGTCTGGATGTAGCGCGGCGCTTCGGCGTCATCTTCCAGCAGCGTGCGGATGCGGCGGATGCAGGTGTTGAGGGCCGCATCCCCGCCGGTACCGGCGCGCGACCAGAACCGGTCCAGAAGTTCCTGCCGAGGAATGATCCGGCTCGCGTTTTCGATCAAATAGCCAAGGACCTCCACTACCTGCGGTGGAGCATCCAGTTGAACATCCCCCCGAAAGACCTGCAGGGCCTCCGGGTCCAGCCTGAAATCGTCGAAACGCAGCATCGCCCTGATCTCCTATCACCCCTCGCTGCCCTTGCCGTTAGGACATGTCAGCGGAAGTCATGACATGTCATTCGATCATTCTGGCAGAGCGCCGCAAGCTTGTCCGCGAGACCTGCTGGGCTACTGCGGTAAGAGCGCATCTTTGCCGACCGGCCTCACCAACCGTCCCCCATCCATGTTCAGGAAGCTCGCATGCGCATCTCCATATCCGCCCTTCTATGTCTGTCCACTGCCTTGGCCGCGATGGCCGGCCAGGCCACGGCACAACCGACCAAGGTGGAAGTCAGGGTGATCGCACGCGGCGCCAAGTTCCTCGGCGGATACACCGCATCGACCCGCGTGGTCCTGACCGACGCGGAGACCGGCGAGATCCTGGCCCAAGGGCAGACGTCGGGGACGACGGGTGAGACGCGGCGGATCATGGTTGAAGCAAACGTCCCTGGTGAAAAGCGTTCCACTGAGGATTCGGCCGTCTTCCGGGCAACGCTCGATATTGACCACCCCCGTCGGGTGACCTTGAGCGTCACCGGCCCGCTCAGCCAACCCCAGGCCACCACGACAGCCACTAGTACCCAATGGATCCTGCCGGGGCATGACCTCACTGCCGGCGACGGATGGTTGATGGAACTGCCGGGACTGATCGTCGGCTTGACCCAACCTGCCGCATATCAATGGGTCAAGGCGGGCACAACCGTCCCCTTGCGGGCGAACGTCACGATGCTGTGTGGCTGTGCGATTTCCGAAGGTGGCACGTGGGCTGCGAGCGATGTTGCGGTCGAAGCCTATGTGACAGTCGATGGCGCAGCGCTTGGCAGCGTGGCGCTTCGGTTCGACCCCAAAAGCGCGATGTTCGATGCGAGCCTGCCAACCGCTGCGCCCGGCCTGTACGAAGTAGAAGTGCGTGCCTGGATGGGCAAGACGAACAATGCGGGCATTGCCCGTACCGCATTCTTTGTCCACTGACAGACAACCAGGCCACACACGCCCCAATCCGAATGACAACAGAGGTGCTTCTTGCATGCAGTGCTTGCTGATCTTAAGGCGCTCCATGGCGATGATGCTCGCCATCGCCTTGCTGGTTTCTCCCTGCGCCCTTGCGGGGGGTGCACTGTCCCGCACTCTGGCTCGGCAGATGGAACTCAACCGTGAGCGCTACGGCATCCCGGGCCAGGCGCTGCTGGTGGCGCACAATGGGCGGGTGCTCTTCAGGGGTGTGGATGGAGAGGCCGACCTGCGAACCCACGAGCGTCTGACCACAGACTTCGTTTTTCCCGGCTATTCGTTGAGCAAGCTCTTCGTGAGTGCCTTGGTCATGCAGCTGGTCGAGTCTGGGCAAGTGGCGCTCGACGCCCCGGCGAGCACCTATCTGCCTGACCTGCCGGCGCGGTGGAAGGCGATCTCCGTGCGCGACTTCCTCGACCATACCTCCGGCGTCCCAGACTACTTCGACACCCACCAGGGCAAAGAGACCGCGGGGAACACGCAGTTTCCCCCTGACCTGCAGGCAGTGTTCGGGTCTTTGGCCGATGTACCGCTGCTTTTTCTTCCGGGTACCAAGTCCCGCTATACGCAGACGAACTACGTCGTGCTGGCCGCACTGCTCGCCAAGCACTACGGAAAGCCCTATGCGCAGGTTGCACAGGAACGCATCATCGACAGACTCCACCTGCAACACACCTGGTTGGGGATGGCCACACCACCGAAGCAGCGCGTGGTGAGTTCCTATATCGGCAGAGAAGGGCATCTGGAAGAAGAGACGGATCTCCCATGGCCTGCCTACGCCTACGGGCACGCCACCCTGCACATCTCTCTGGATGACCTTGCCCGGTTCCTGCAAGCCATGACGTCTGGCGAACTGGTGAGCAAGTCCACGCTACAACGGCTCTGGCAGCCGCGGATGCTGGCCGACGGACAGCGCGGCTGGTTCGCTATCGGCTGGGAATATGGTGAGAGCGGTGCCTATCGGCAGGTCGGCCATGATGGAGGAACCCGCGTTCGGGTGCGCATCCTCTTCGATGGCACGTTAGACGGCGATGTCTACATCTTTATCTACCTGACCAATGGCAGTGCGAAGAATGTCTGGTCGCGCATGCTCGTAGACAGCGCAATGGCCGTGGTGGCACCTGACCGGTTCCCGGTGGAGGCACTGTCGGAGGCGTTGGTGGGCTACGCACTACGGCCACCAGCCGAAGGCGATACGCTCGCGCAAGCGAAGCGGATCCGTGCAGGTACCACGCTTAGCGATATGGAGCTGGAGCGGACCATCAACACGGCGGGCTATACCATTCGGGAGAACTTGGGTGTTGATCCCGCGTTGCGTGTTTTCGTGCTGAACACGGTGCTCTTCCCGGACTCTGCCAACGCCTGGGACAGCTTGGCCGAGGCGCATGCGGCCAAGGGTGATACACAGGGTGCCAAGCTGCTGTACGAAAAGTCACGCCGGCTTTCGAGCAGGCAGAGATGAATGCGCGCCGCTGGTCGCCTTGGATCGGTGGCAATGCACGGCGCGATCAAGAGCGACGGCGGCTGACGTTTCGGCGCAGGGCGTCAATAGACACGCGCTCGTCGCTATGCAGGCGGCGGAAAGGTTCACTTCTTTCGACTCGAAGGCGGACTCCGGAGGATGCAGCTCGACTGCAGTGACTTTTCCGACTCCGCCACCTGATCGGCCGGTTCCGCCTACGCCGTGAACTGGGCGAGCGCGGAAGCGGCTTTACCCGGGACAGGCGGTGCATTGGGCCTGTCAACTTTCACGACGTTGCCAAGCCCCTTGTCGTGAATCTGAACGATCGGAGGACGGCGGGAGACGCCAAGTTGCGCGCCTACCTACTAGTAGGTAGTATGCCTGTATGCAATCGACACCCTCCACCGCGGACCAGATTCTCGCCCAGGCCCGCACACTGCTCTTGGCAGGCGGCTATAACGGCTTCAGCTATGCCGATATCGCCAGCCGGATCGGCATCCGCAAGCCCAGCATCCACCACCATTTCCCCAGCAAGGCCGAACTGGTCCACGTGCTGGTGGAGCGCTATCGGCAGGAAGCCCGTTGGGGCTTGGCCGAGCTGGAGCGCAGCACGCCCAGTCCTGCGCTCCAGCTGCAGCGCTACGTGGGCTATTGGGAAAGCTGCATTGCCGATGGCACGGCGCCCTTGTGCGTCTGCGCGCTGCTGGCCAGCGAAATGCCGCAGCTGCCGGACGACGTGGCGGCCGAGGTGACTGGGTACTTCCGCGACCTGTCGACCTGGCTGGCCGCCTTGCTGGAGCGCGGCGCGGCGCAGGGCGAATTCCAGCTGGTCGATACGCCGGGCGTGGAAGCCGAGGCCCTGATGGCTTCCGTGCATGGCGCCATGTTGTCGGCCCGCGCCTACGGCGAGCCGGAGGTCTTCGGCGTGGTGATGAAGCGCGCGCTGGAGCGACTCGCGCCCAGCTAAGCGCACCTCCAAAGGTTGTCCCCGGTCTGGGCACGCCTGCGTGCGCCAGCGTCCCGCTGCACCCCAAACAAACGGAGTTTCCTCATGAACCAGCTTTCGAATGCCTCCCCGTCACCTGCCCCGCAGCACTGGCTGACCCGCTACTACACCGGCCGTGGCGTGTTCTCTCTCATTTGGGTCGCTGCGGCCTTCGGCATTGGCCTGCACGTCCCTGCCGTGGCCGCCGTCCTGTTGGTGATCTATCCCGCATGGGATGCCCTGGCCAACGTGGTCGATGCGAAGTGCAGCGGCGGGCTGGCGCGTAACACCAGCCAGGCGATCAATGCGCTGGTCAGTGGCGCCACCACGATTGCCGTCCTGATCGCCCTGCGCGCGGATATGCATGCGGTCCTGCAGGTGTACGGCGCCTGGGCGATCGCCGCCGGCCTGCTGCAGCTTGGCGCTGCCATCGCACGCCGCAAGTCCGTGGGCGGGCAGTGGGCCATGATGCTCAGCGGCGCACAGTCAGCGTTGGCCGGCGGCTTGTTCCTGCAGCAGGCACTGAAGCCGGAGATGCCCTCGATCGACCGCATCGCCGGGTATGCGGCGGTGGGCGCGGTCTACTCCCTGCTTTCGGCACTGTGGCTGGCCGTGGGTGCGCAGCGCCGCAAGCGGCGATCGATCATGTCCTGAGCGTGAAGCGCAAGGGTTGAAACAAGCGACGCAGCGTCACTCGTCCTCGGTTTCCAAGGCTTGCACCGCCCTGCGCATCTGCGCCTGCGTCAGCGGCGGCGGGCGGGCGCTGGCGGGATGCTCGTAGGGGCGCATGCCGGTGACGCGCTTGATGCCTTTCCAGGTCTGCAGCAAGCCCATGTTGAGCCCGTAGTTGACGTAGCCGTCGTACTTGAGCGCCATCTCCTCGGGGCTGATCCCCGGGTCGTATGACTTGCTGAAAGTATTGGGGTCGACGGTGACCGGGTTGCGGAAGGCGTGCAGGTTCAGGGCCTCTTGCGTGTCCTCCGGGGCCAGGGCCTGCACCTGGCCCAGCGTGGGCACGCGGGCATCGGCGGCCGTAGCGGCGGAGGCCGACGCTGGCGCGGCGGACGATGCTGGCTCGGCCGCGGGCGTGATGGCAGGTGCGGCCTGCATCGCACTAAAGGTCAAGGTTTGTTGCGCCACTGCGGACGACAGCGACGCGCCGAATAGGGCGCCGATCACCAGACCGCCAAAGGTCTGCATGACGCGGCTCATGGCGAGGCGGGCACGACGGCCGGCGCCGTGCAGTCCGCACCGTCGGCGCCGCAGACACGTGCGGCGCGGTCCATCTGTTCCAGGCTCAGCGGCGGTGGCCTGGCGGTGGCGGGCTCGATCTGTCCCCGGACGCGCGGCACGTTCTGCAGCCCCTTGGCCGCCGCACCGATCAGCTTGGACAGGCCGTAGGCCAGATAGCCGCCGTTCTCCGAGATCTCCTTCGGCGAGGGTGGCGGGCGATAGCCCTTCGCAAAAGGATTGGGATCGACCTGGATGGGATTGCGGAAGCGATAGAGATCCAGCGCCTCCTCCTCGTCGGGCGGCAGCGCCTTGACCTCGCCCAGGGTGGGCACCTCATCGCCGGCACTGAGCCGAGCAGGTGGCGCGTCGGTCGCGGGGGGCACCTGCTGCGCGACCGCGAGCGGGGCCCCGGCGACATCCTGCGCCTGGGACAGCGGTGCGACCACCCAGACGGCGATCACGACGATGCATCGCCCTACGTGTGGTGCCCGCTTCACCTGCTTCGCTCCTTGCGCGCCGGGCGGCGCGCCCTTGCTTTGCCTCGGCCAGGCTGGACTTTAGCGAGCGCGTTGGAGGCCGTGGTTTGTTTTCCGTTGCGCGCAGGTCAGGCGGCTTGGCCCTGATCGCCCAGCGCGTGGCGCACGTACAGATGCCGGACCAGCACGAACACCACGACTGTCAGCGGTGCCGCCAGGACCACGCCCATCGGCCCGAACAGCACACCGATGCCGAACAGCGAAAACAGCAGCAGCGCCGGCGGCAGGTTCACGACGCGCGCCTGGATCAGCGGCTGCAGGAGGTGACCCTCGATCTGCTGCAGGACCACGAACAGCACCAGCGCGCCCAGCGCCACCTGCGGGCTGACGGTGAAGCCCAGCAGGATGGCCGGGACAGCCGCCAGGATCGGGCCCACGATGGGAATGAAGTCCAGCAGCGCGGTCAACAATCCGATGCCCAGGGCCACCGGCACGCCCAACATCCACAACCCCAGCGCGGTGAGCGTGCCGACCACGGCCATGGCCAGCAGCTGGCCACCCAACCAGGCGCGCAGCGCGGTGCCGCTGGCGCTGAGGGCTTCGTCGGCCACGCCGCGCTGGTCCAGCGGCAGCAGGCGCAACAGGCCATGGCGATACAGCCGCGGCTGCGCGGCCAGGTACACGCCGCCGACCGCCATCAGCACCGCGTCGGTGATGCCGCCACCGGCGGACAGCAGGATCGCGCCGGCATGCGTGGCCAGCGTCGAAGCGCCCTGGCGCAGCTGATCGGGGAGCTCCTCCAGCTGCGGGCCCAGCGGGCCGGACTGCAGCCAGGCGTGGAACTTGTTCCAGGCCGCCGGCAGCGTGGTGCGGAAGGCATCGATCTGTCCGGCGACCTCGGCGCCGAACATCGTCATCACACCGGCCAGCAGCAAGACCAGCAACGTAATCACCAGGCCCAGCGCCGCCCATTCCGGGACCGGCAGGCCACGCCGCAACAAGGCCGTCAGGCCGTGCAGCAGGACCGCCACGACCACGGCGCCGAAGATGATCAGCAGCAGTTCGGACAGCTTCCACGCCAGCAGCGCCAGCGCGCCCAGCGCCAGCACGACCAGCACACGCGCGGCGAAAGCGCGCAGGGGACCCGGGGCGGGGGCGGCAGGGACTTCCATCAGGGAGCATCCGGGAGGGGCAAGGCGCGACAATGCCGCCGGCCAGGTGCACAGCGAGCGAAGGCGGGCACCCACCAGCGCGTGGCTGCGCCTCGCAAGGCGCCGCTCACCCCGCTGCGCGCCCGAGGCGGCGCTGGATACCGCCGCCGCTGCGACCCACGGCGTGGCTGGTGCTGCTCTGTGTCGACCGCGATCCCGGGGTGGAGATCGGCCGCACCTCGCTACAGACGTGGCGTTTCCACGCCGCGGCCAACGGGGTCATGCACCTCCGTCAGCGGGTCTGCGACGCTGTCGCCGAATCGTCGCGTGGCGCAGCGGCCTGCACGTGCATCCCACCGTTGCAGTGCGCCCGTCCCCCAGGCGCATGGATCGTTCACCATGCGCCCGCGTCGAAGAGGCCCGCTTTGCGATCGCTCCCGGGGGTGCTCCGCTCAGCGCCGCCTCGGATGCGCCGGCGTATTCCTCACCCAAACACGCGGATGGCTCGCAGGCGACGCGCGAGCTGATGCGGCCAACGGAACGAACCGGATGCGTGCGGGCGTGCCATCGATGCCATCGGCAGGTGCGAGCAACTCCACGGTCGGCGTGGCGGACAAGCCCGCCACCCATCTCCGTGAGGCAGCGTTTGGCTTCAGCAACCTTGATCGAGGATGACGACCAAGCGAGCGGTCGCGAATCTTCGGCACAAACGCATCTCGAGACCGCGCCGCCCGCAACGATCTCCATCGCGCGCCGCAATCGCGGCGCAGCCGTAAAGCAACCGCTTGACGCTGTATTCAGCAGCCACGGCTGGCGCGGATGTTAGTTCGGCAGTCCACTTTCGCAGTGAGTTTCGCGCCACGCTCATGCCTTTGAACCAGCTTTGAATCACGCGTTAAAGCAAGCTTCGAAGAACGTGAATATTTCGACGCGCTTCAGGTCGAAAAGTCTCTACTGGCGCCCACGTCGCACCCAGCCCGGTCGGCGTCCAATTGCGGCATGTCGCTTCGCTTTGACATGAACCGCCCAGCACTAAAGGAAGTCATAAGTGAAAAAAATCATGATCTCTGCAGCCATCGTGGCTGCCCTTTCCGCGCCTGCCGCCTTTGCCCAGAGCGCCGGTGGCGATACCTATCGCCCGGACCTGGCCACTGGCCAGGGCAACTGGTTCGTGTCCGGCGGTGTGGGCCGTACTGACGGCGGCACGGCCGATCGTTTTGGTAGCGGCGACTTCAACACCTTCCACAGCCGTGACGGACGCCGTACCGGCTACCAGCTCGGCGGTGGCTATCGCTGGAAGCTGGGCCCGCAGTGGGGCCTGGGCGTGGAAGGCGGATACACCGACCTGGGCAACATCAAGGTCAGCAATGCCTTCAACGACGACCCGGTCGATGAGCACGACAGCGAGAACGCGCTGCGCGGCTGGACCCTGGGCGGCAATGCCCGCTTCAACCTGACCCCGTCCTGGTACCTGGGCGCCCGCGGTGGCTACTTCCGCGCCTCGGACAACAACGCCAACTACTACAACTCCGCAGGCCAGGAGCTGGGCTTGAAGAGCGGCGGCAACGATGGGCGCAACAGCTGGTATGCCGGCGTGGGCACCGGCTGGAATGCCACCAAGAACTTCAGCGTGGGCCTGCACTACGACTACTTCCGCGCCAAGTCCGGCGAACTGCGCGACCCGGTCACCGGCGACAAGTTCGATGGCCCCAAGCGCTCCACCGCGCTGCTGGGCATCTCGGCTGAATACGCGTTCTGATCCAACGCCTGCAAGGCCGCATTGAAAGCACCGCACGGGCACCTTCGGGTGCCCGTGTTCGGTATCGAGCAAGCGAATGCATCGGTGGCCTGAAGGTCCCACCGGCGTCTAAGTGCTTGGCCGGCAAGGCGTCTCACGCGCTGAGACGACCATGGGCTTCCCTACGCGTCTTTGGGGATGATCCGCCATGGCCCACGCACTGGCCCGCCGCACCGAGGACGCCGAGCGCGCCCTGGCCACCACCGACGGGCAGCCATCGAAGGACGGCGCGCTGCTCACCGCGCGACTGGAACGCCGCTATGCCGACCGCATCACCGGCAGCTTCACCCTGCCCGGGCGCGAGGGCCGCTATGCGCCGATCCCCGAGGACGTGCCGCCTGCGTTGGCGCAAGCCCTGCGCGCACGCGGCATCGAGCAGCTCTACGCGCACCAGGCCGAGGCGTGGTCGGCCAGCCAGCGTGGCGCGCATGTGGCCATCGTCACGCCCACCGCCAGCGGCAAGTCGCTGTGCTACACGCTCCCGGTCGTAAGCGCGGCGATGACGGCCAAGGCCAAGGCGTTGTATCTGTTCCCGACCAAGGCGCTAGCCCAGGACCAGGTGGCCGAGCTGCTGGAACTCAACCGCGCCGGCGAGCTGGGGGTCAAGGCCTTCACCTTCGACGGCGACACCCCTGGCGATGCGCGCCAGGCGATCCGCCTGCATGGCGACATCGTGGTGAGCAACCCGGACATGCTGCACCAGGCGATCCTGCCGCATCACACCAAGTGGGCGCAGTTCTTCGAGAACCTGCGCTACGTGGTGATCGACGAGATCCACACCTATCGCGGTGTGTTCGGCAGCCATGTCACCAACGTGCTGCGCCGGCTCAAGCGCATCTGCGCGTTCTACGGCGCCAATCCCCAGTTCATCCTGTGCTCGGCCACCATCGGCAATCCCCAGGCGCATGCCGAGGCGCTGATCGAGGACCGCGTGCACGCGATCACCGAGTCGGGCGCGCCCACTGGCGACAAGCACGTCCTGCTGTGGAACCCGCCGGTGGTCAATGCCGACCTGGGCCTGCGCGCCTCGGCGCGCTCGCAGGCCAACCGCATCGCGCGCATTGCGATCAAGTCGGGCCTGAAGACGCTGGTGTTCGCGCAGAGCCGGCTGATGGTGGAAGTGCTGACCAAGTATCTGAAGGACATCTTCGACCACGACCCGCGCAAAGCCCCACGCATCCGCGCCTATCGCGGCGGCTACCTGCCGACCGAGCGCCGCGAGGCCGAGCGCGCCATGCGCGCGGGCACCATCGACGGCATCGTCAGCACCTCGGCGCTGGAGCTGGGCGTGGATATCGGCAGCCTGGATGTGGTGATCCTCAATGGGTATCCGGGCAGCGTGGCCGCGACCTGGCAGCGCTTCGGCCGGGCGGGCCGGCGCCAGCAGCCATCGCTGGGCGTACTGGTGGCCAGTAGCCAGCCGCTGGACCAGTACGTGGTGCGACATCCGGACTTCTTCGCCGATGCACCGCCCGAGCATGCGCGCACCGCGCCGGACCAGCCGCTGATCCTGTTCGACCACATCCGCTGTGCGGCGTTCGAGCTGCCGTTCAACGCGGGCGAGCCATTCGGTCCGGTCGATCCGTTGGTGTACCTGGAAGCCCTGGCCGAAAGCGAGGTGGTGCACCAGGAAGGCGATCGCTGGGAGTGGATCGCCGACAGCTATCCGGCCAACGCGGTCAGCCTGCGCTCGGTGGCCGACGGCAACTTCGTGGTGGTCGACAAGACCGACGGCAAGCAGACCATCATCGCCGAGGTGGATTATTCGGCCGCGGCGCTGACCCTGTACGAAGGCGCCATCCACATGGTGCAGTCCACGCCCTACCAGGTGGAGCGGCTGGACTGGGACGGGCGCAAGGCCTACGTCACCCGCACGCACGTGGACTACTACACCGACAGCATCGACTACACCAAGCTGAAAGTGCTGGAGCGCTTCGACGGCGGGCCGGCCGGACGCGGCGATGCGCATCACGGCGAGGTGCACGTGGTGCGACGTGTGAGCGGCTACAAGAAGATCCGTTACTACACCCACGAGAACATTGGCTACGGCCCGGTCAACCTGCCCGACCAGGAATTGCACACCACCGCGCTCTGGTGGCAGCTGCCGCAGGCGACGCTGGGCAAGGCGTTCGCCAGCAAGCAGGATGCGCTGGATGGGTTTTTGGGGGCTTCGTATGCGCTGCACGTGGTCGCCACGGTGGCGGTGATGGCCGATGCGCGCGACCTGCAAAAGGCCGTGGGCAACGGCGATGGCGCGTGGTTCGCGATGGCCGACCAGACCGGCCGCGGACAGCTGCGCGGCGTGGACGGGCAGGAAGGCACGGTGGAGCTGGAGCAGGCCTTCGTGCCCACCGTGTATCTCTATGACAACTTCCCCGGTGGCGTGGGCCTGAGCGAGCCGCTGTGGCTGCGGCAGGGCGAACTGGTGCAGCGCGCAGGCGAGCTGGTGCAGCGCTGCGACTGCAAGGCCGGTTGCCCAGCCTGCGTCGGCCCGGTACTGGCCGCACACGAGGACGGCAAGGGCGCCTCGCCCAAGACGCTGGCGCTGAAGGTGCTGGCACTGCTGTCGGACCTGGACGCCGACGTGCAGCGTGGCGAGGCCTTCGACGACCAGGCCGTGTTCGCGCCGCTCGATCCGGCGCTGCAAGCGCTGGAAGACGATCGCGCGGCGCTGGAGACGCTACCGTGATTCCGGCACGCAATGTTGTCTGCAACCCTCGTGGGAGCCGCCATGGCGGCGATCGGGCGTTCCCGACCAAGCCATCGCGGCCATGGCCGCTCCCACGGCAAGCGGGGCAACGCGCATGAGCATCAACGCGGATCGCCTGCGTGCGCTGCGCAAACAGGCGGGCGACAGAACCGTGCGTGAGGCTCCGGTGGCGCAGTCTTCGACTCAGGCACCTGCCGCATCGGCCGCGCCGGTGTCTGCCGGGGTTGCCAACGCCCAGGCGGTGCAACCACCGCGGCGCACGCAGGAAGCATCCTCCAAGCGAACGAACCAACAGCCCTCCCACCAGCTGTCGGACGGCGATGCATGTCTGCCGGACGCCGCGGCCACGCATGGGCGGAAACCGCGCGACCGCAGCGCGGAAGAGGCCAAGCCGCAGCGCGCGCGTTCGGTGCTGGACTGGATGGATGCACCCGCTGGCCCCGCCGCCAACGAAGCGCCACGTGGCAGCCTGCAACCGCGCAACGTGGACGCGCTGCGCAAGCTGATCGCCACGCGCGAACGCAGGCCCGCCGCGTCTGTACCGGCACGCAAGCCCGCCTCTCGGGATCGCCAGCTGCCCGGCCGCGAACGCTCGCCCGGGCTGCACCTGATCGAGGCCTTCCTGCCGCAGGCCATCCCGCGCGCCGCGCTGTCGCTGGCCTTCGCGCGGCGCCACGAGGAAGCGGTGCCGCCGCGTGACCTGCTGTTCTTCGATACCGAGACCACCGGACTGGCCGGGGGCACCGGCACGCGGGCCTTCATGATCGGCGCAGCCGACTGGCACGTGCAGGCCGACGGCACCGAAGGGCTGCGCATCCGCCAGCTGATGATGTCCACGATGGCGGCCGAAGGCCCGATGCTGCGCACCTTCGCCGAGTGGCTTTCACCGAGCACCGTGCTGTGCAGCTATAACGGCCGCAGCTACGACGCGCCGCTGCTCAAGGCCCGCTATCGGCTGGCGCGCCAGATCGAGCCGCTGTCGGCGCTGGACCACGTGGACCTGCTGCACCCCACGCGCCGCCGGTACCGCGGCACCTGGGAGAACTGCAAGCTGTCCACCATCGAACGCCAGCTGCTGCGCATCGTGCGCGAGGACGACCTGCCCGGTTCCGAAGCGCCTGCCGCGTGGCTGTCCTACCTGCGCGGCGGCAGTGCCCGCAACCTGCGCCGCGTGGCCGAGCACAACCACCAGGACGTGGTCACGCTCGCCCAGCTCCTCCAGCGCCTGGTGCAGGCCGAGGAAGACGACCGCGAGGTTCTGGTGTTCGAGGAAGCACCGTAGCCAAGACCGCGTGGCGGGTTGCCTCAGTGATCGTCAGGATCACACCAGAGGCTTGGACGGCACGCGGCCGCCTCGTGAACGGCGTTGGCCCGCCTGATGCTCCTCAGCGCGAGAGCGCGCCCATGGACTCGGCCTGCACCTGCGGCGTTTGCGCAAGGCCTTGCTGCATGGCCCGCTGCTGCGCGGCCTGGGTGAAGGACTGTTCGACCGGTGCCTGGACCGCTTCCTCCGTGGACACGGAGGTCCGCAGGTGCGCGGGGTCGGTTGGCGCGCCCTGCACGGCGAACACGCGCTCGCCGGCACGCGTTTGGGTGCCCTCGACGCTGAGGTGGATGCCATCGACCCGGGTCATGCCGGACTCGACGGCCCTGGCGTAGAGGCTGGCGCTCATGCGCTCGCTGGCCGCATCCGGGATGCGCCCCAGGCTTGCATCCAGCTGTGCCACGTGGCCCTGGATCTGCTGGAACATCGGGTCCAGGCGCAGCGCCGCGTGCGCTGGCGCCGGCACGACAGCAGGCTGCACCACGCCGCCGACCGGCTGCGACGCCTCCCGGCCGTGCCCGAACACATCACCGATGCCATGTACGACGTTGCGAGGCAGCGCCAGGCCCTGATGCACCAGATGGATGTCGTTGCGGTACTTGTCCACCATCGGCTGATACTCGGCGTAGCGCGCCGCGTCGTCGGCGTTGATGATCGAACCGCCGCCTTCGGGATTGTGGGGCAAAAAGTTGCCGCTGTAGTGCGCGGCGATTCCGACGCCGAACGCCACCCCGAAGGGATTGCGCAGATCGGTCAGCACGCGATGATCATTTGCATAGCCATGCTCCTTGAGCGCGGCGATGTCCTGCTCGGTCGCGTAGGTTCTGACATCGCCATAGTGCGCGCTGGCCGCGCTCACGAAATCGGTCGCACGCACGTGGTTGATGACGTCTTGCCCGCCTTCCGGGATGTGCAGGGTTAGCCCAGCTGCGCCATATGCGTCGAAGGTTTCGCCCTTGAGTCCGTACTCGTACGCAGTGATCTGGGCGAGCGTTCCGCCGAGGGAGTGGCCAACTACGATGGGAGGAGACGTCTCGTAGCCGTGACGGCCCAGGCGCTCATATTCACGCATCGCCGATTCGGTGAAAGCTTTTGCGTCTTCTGCCTGGCTGTTGACGCCCGCCAACACCATGCCGCCGTCCGCCAACACACCATCCTTGACCAATTGTCGGTCAAATTCCGTCCCACGATGCGCGACGACAAGCTCGCCCGTGTCGATATTTTTATAGAGCGTTCCCTGGTATCCGCTCGGGCGCGACACCTGGTTGACAATTACGTACTTGACACCATCGGCATCAACGCCTTCCTCCCACTTATCGCGCGGGTGGAATTCGTAGGCATCCGCTGCCAGTACAGCTCTCGCTTCCGTCGAGACCGTCATGATGCTTCCTAATTGATGGAAATACTCATCACAAAGAGTTTGTCGCGCGCTTCAGGCTTGAATTTCTCAGGCGAGTCGACACCAGGGAACGCGATGCCTTCGGAACTCGTGTCGTTGTAGGCGCTCCGGGGGAAATAGGCGGGCACCTGCGTAGCGTGCTGAAGATCTTCGTGCCAAAGGTGGTACGAAAAACTTGGGTCGCTCTCTTGAAGGCTCTTAAGAAGCTTGAACTGCACCGTCACCAGCGACCAGTGGCAGACGCCGAGGCCGTAGTAGTCCTCATCCTTCAACAAGCCGTCGTAGATCGTGCCGCGATAGGTGTCGTCGGCCTGCTTGTGCAACTCGACGGGGATCCACTCGAGCAGGCTGGCGCGGGTGCCGGCCATGCCGCCCAGGTCAGGACGGCAGCTCGGCTCCAACACCTCGTACTGCATCGCGGCCTTGACCACCTCGAACGGCCCCGGCGCGTCCTTGATGGCGACGGTCACCTCATAGGCGGTGGGATGGGGGTTGCGTTGGATGACCGGCCTTGGCGGCTGGTTGTCCTTGACGTCCACATGAGTGCGCGGGACTTGGCTGTGCATGGGCGTGGATCCACAGGCGGTGGCGGCGAGCGCCAGGATGAGGCCGGGCGCGATGACCGATGCGGATTTCATGGGCAGCGTCCTTGGCGAGGGGAAGATCGGCCGGCTCCCAGCAGGCCTGCCCCGATCTAACCCGAATTCGCGACTGGGATCAACGCGCCAAGGCACGGCACTGCCCGATCTGCGTCATCCATCGCAAAGGGCGCGGACGGTCGCGCGAGAAAGGGTCCGCTCCGATTCCGGAGCGACCGGATCCCCGCGTCACGTCGCCAAGCGCGCGGGGAAAGAAAGCGATCGAGGTCTGCAGATCAGCCGTCGATGCGCTGGGCCAGGCCGCTGCGCATGGCGCGCTCGAGGACGGCCTCGGCATCCTTGGCCGCCTGCTCGCTGAGCTCGGCCTGTTGCCTGCCCAGCTCGGCCTGTTGCACGCCCAGTTCGGCCTGCTCCCGCGCCAAGGCCTCGATCTTTGCCGTCAAGCCGCTGCGCTGCATGGCCTCGGTCGCCCGCTCTGTTGCGGCGCGCGCGGCGTCCGCCGCTTGGCGTGCGATCGCTTCGTCCTGCGCGGCGCCGTGGCTGGCCTGCATCGCAATGCGCGCTTCCTCGGTCGCCTTGCGTGCGATCTCGCGGCCCATGGCCACCATCTGCCGGCTCAGCTCCCCCTGCTCACGTCCCAGTGCGCCTTGCTGGCGGCCGAGCTCGCCCTGTTGTGCGCCCAGGCGCTTGCTGGGTTCGTGCAGCGTGCGCAGGCGTTCAACCGTGGCGGCGTCCTTGATGACGTACTGCGCGCCATCGCGCTCGAACCACACCGTATTGCTGCCCTTGTCCGGGATATGCAGGCCGGTGATGGAGGTGGCCGGTGGTGCGGGCGCGGCCGGCGGCACCGGAGGTGCCGGCGGCGCCGGAGGCGGCGGTGGGACGCGCTTGCTCTTGTTGGCCGGCGGTGGCGGAAGGGTGGGCTTTGCCGGCAACGCGGCAGGCGGTGGGGGCGGTGCATCCGGTGCGGATGCGGCCGCTTGTGCGGGATCGACCTGTTGCGGAGCGGCGACCAGGCGCAGCGGGGTCACGCCCGCCACGGCGACCACGGCCAGGATCAAGCCCGCGCCCAAGCGCGGGAAGGTGCGGGTGTTCTGCAGCATGAGCAGCCTCCGTTTGAGGGTGATGAAGGACGGGGAGGCGCTGGCCAGGCCGACGCCTGGCTTCGGCGCGACACCGAGACGGACCAGCAGGCGGCCGTAGTCGCCGCGGCAATGGCGATTGCCAGCCACCACCGCGGCATCGACGGCGGCCTCGCGGGCCACGCCGTATTCGCGCAGTGCGACATGCACCAGCGGATGGAACCAGGCCACGTGCTGGGCCAACGCGGGCAGCAGGCCCCACCACAGGTCGCGACGACGCAGGTGGACCAGCTCGTGGGTGAGGGCCATGTCCAGGTCGTCGTCGCCGATGCGGGCCGCTTCGCCTGCCGGCAGCAACAGTACGGGGCGCACGACACCCACCAGCTGCGGCGAGGTGGTGTGATGGGACAGGCGCAGCGGCGGGGCTTCGCGCAGGCCATGTGCTTCAGCCGCCAGGCGCAATGCACCGACCAGCGTGGCGTCATCGCACGCACGCGAGGACCGCACCAGCGCGCGGCTGGCACGCCAGTCCAGCAGGGTGCGCGAGGCCATCACGGCGATCCCGGCGATCCACAGCGCCAGCAGCGCCGTCTGCCAGGTCGGCAGCGTCCACAGCGGCGCGGCGCCCGATGCGAGCGCCAGCGGCGCGGCGGCTTCGGTGGCGGTGACGAAGGCGGTGGGCGCCTCCGCGACGGGCGCGGCGGCGGGCAGCCACGGCAGTTCCAGCGGGGCGGCGACCAGGCCGATCACGACCTGCAGGGCCACCGTCCACCACAGCCAGCACTGCGTGGACGCCGGCAGGCGTGGCAGCGCGCGGCACAGCGCCCACACCAACGCCACCAGCAGTGCGGTCTGCACACTGGTCGTGGCCAGGCGGGTGATCAATTCAGAAGCGAAGGCGTCCACGCTCAACCCTCCTTGCGCTGCGACTGCAGCTTGGAGACCAGGGCTTCGAGCTCGGCCAGCTCGTCGTCGCTGACCTCGCTGCGCTGGGACATCCAGGCCACGAAGGGCGATACCGAACCCTGCAGCGTCTTCTCCACGAAGCTGGCCACCGCACCCTGAACCACATCGTCCTGACCGGCCGTGGCGACATAGCGGTACACGCCTCCGACCTGCTTGCGGCTTAGGTAAGCCTTGGTGCGCAGGCGCTCCATCATGGTCAGCACGGTCGAGCGCGCCAGCCCGCGCGTCTCGCCGAAGCCGGCCGCCACCTCACCCACCGTCGCCTCGCCCCGCTCCCCGATGTACTGAAGCAGGGCCAGTTCCTGGTCCCCGATGCTCTTGCGGCGCATGGCCGTCTCCTTTGACTACACCTGTAGTCAAAGCTAGTCGTGACGACACCTGTAGTCAAGCGTGCCGAAGGTCATTGCCGACGAGCGGTGGAGAGATCTCCCTGCGCTTGGGAAGAAGCCGTGGGCCAAGCGACTTCCCGGTTGAATGCGAGCCTTCCACAACATCAATGCGGCGAAAATTCAGGGTCCATCTTCTCGCTAGCAACCGCCTTCCAATCGTTATTAGGCGCGGCTTAATGCCATGCGCCTTCTGAGCGAGGGCGCGCTGCGTGAAACCTGCGGTAGGCCAGGGTCATCGCTGCGGGCCTGCAGGATCATGCCGCGCGCATGGCCGCGCTATTGGCGTAGCGCCGGCAGACGCGGCGACACGCGTGAGGCGGGTGCTGTGGGGACGCGCTTAGGGTGTCCAGCCGCCACCGATGGCCTTGTACAGCGCCACCGCGTCCTGCGACAGCGTGGCTTGGGTGTCCAGCGCGTTCTGCCGGGCGTCGAGCAGACTGAGGGTTTCCACCAGGGCGTCGCGCTTGGCCGAGGTGCCCAGCGCCAGGCCCTGTTGACGGCGCTGCCAGCTAGCGCGGCGATCGTCTTCCATGCGGCGCGCGTAGAGGGCCTGGCGCTCCTGGTGCTGGTAGTCGGACAGCGCGTCCTCGGTGTCCTGCAACGCGGTCAGCACACTCTGCCGGTAGCGCGCCACGGTGCCGTCGTAGGCGGCCTGTGCCTGGGCCACCTGGGCGCGGCGTGCGCCGCCATCGAACAGTGTCGCCAGCAGCTGGCCGCCGACCGACCAGGTGCGCAGCGGCGCGTCGAGCAGGTCGTCGACATTGGCGCCGACATAGCCCCCGCTCGCCGACAGTCCCAGGCTGGGAAAGTACGCCGCTCTGGCCACGCCGATCTGCGCATTGGCGGCGCGGACCTGCTCCTCGGCCGCGCGCACGTCCGGGCGGCGGCGCAGCAGATCCGCCGGCAGCACCGTCGGCGGAGCCGGCGCGGCGAAGACGTAGCCCTGTATTGCCTCTACGGTGAAGCCGGCCGGTGCCTGCCCGGTCAGCACGGCCAGCGCATGCAGCGCCTTGGCCCGCGCCGCGCGGGTGGCCTCGCGCGCGAGCGTGCTGGCATCGACGTTGTTGCGGGCCTGGACGATGTCATCGGGCGAGGCGGCGCCCAGCCGGTGCGCGGCCTCGGTCATCTGAAGCAGCGCGGCGTTGGCCTGGACCTGCTCGTCCAGCAGCGCAAGCTGGGCATCGGCCTGGCGCAGTGACAGATAGGTACTGGCGACGCTGGCGGCGATGCTCAGGCACTGCGCGCGAAGGTCCTCGGCCGAGGCCTGGGCCTGGGCGCCCTGCGCTTCCACCGCGCGCCGGGTGCGGCCCCACAGGTCCAGCTCCCAGCTCAGCGTCGCCTGCGCCTGGGCAGTGTCGCGGGGGCGGCCGTCGGCCAATTCGTCCAGGCCCTGGGCGGCGACGCTGTTCTCGCTGCGGCCCTGGGTCACGCCCACGCTGGCCTGCGGCCGGGCCGCCGCGCGCGCCTGGGTGATGGCCGCCTGCGCCTGACGCCAGGCGGCGTTCGCCGTGGCGATGGACAGGTTCGCCTGCTGCGCCCGCTGCTGCAGGGCGTCGAGCACCGGGTCGTGCCAGGCCTGCCACCAGGCGGCGCCAGACGAATCGGCGGCAGGCGCCTGGGTGCGATTCCACACCGTGTCGCCCTCGGTGAACTGCGCCGGCACCGGCATGGTGGGGCGCACGTAGTCCGGGCCGGCCATGCAGCCGGCGAGCGTGAGCGGGAGCAGCACGCGGACGAGCAGGCGCCCGCGTGATCGGGGGAGTCGGGTCATGGCGTGGCCTCATGGCGACGGTGTCGGCCGAAGCGATCCATCAGCACGTAGATCGCCGGCGTGGAATACAGGGTGAGCAGCTGGCTGAGCATCAGCCCGCCGATGATGGCCGTGCCCAGCGGGCGCCGGAATTCGGAGCCGTAGCCGCTGCCCAGCATCAGCGGCACTGCGCCCAGCAGCGCGGCCAGGGTGGTCATCATGATCGGGCGCAGGCGCACCAGGCTGGCGCGCAGGATGGCCTGGTGCGCAGTGAGGTGTTCGGTCCGCTCCACCTGCAGGGCGAAGTCGATCATCAGGATCGCGTTCTTCTTGACGATGCCGATCAACAAAATCACGCCGATCAAGGCAATGATGCTGAACTCGAACCCGCACACCGCCAGCGCCAGCAATGCGCCGATGCCGGCCGAGGGCAGCGTGGACAGGATGGTCAGCGGATGGCGCAGGCTCTCGTAGAGCATGCCCAGCACGATGTAGACCGCCACCAGCGCGGCGAGGATCAGCAACGGCATCGTCCGGGCCGTGTCCTTGAACGCCTTGGCGTTGCCGGCGGGCGCGGCGGTGACCCCTGCGGGCAGGTGCAGCTGGGCCACGGCCTGCTCCACCGCCTTCTGTGCCGGACCGAGCGAGGCGCCGGGACTGAGGTTGTAAGACAGCGTCACCGCCGGGAACTGCCCCTGGTGCGACTGCGAGATGCTGGTCCTGCGCGTGTCCCAGCGCGATACGGCCGACAGCGGCACCAGCGCGCCGTCGGCGGCGGTGACGTGCAGCCGGTCCAGGGTAGCCGCCTTGCCGGCCTGCGCCGGGTCCAGGCCCATGACCACGTGGTATTGGTTCATCTCGCGGTACATGGTGGACACCCTGCGCTGGCCGAAGGCGTCGTACAGCGCCTGGTCGATGGCCTGCATCGATAGGCCAAGGCGCGCGGCGCCGGCGCGGTCGACCTGCACCTGTGCCTTGAGGCCGCCGTCCATGAGGTCCGAGCTGACATCGGTGATCAGGCCAACGCTGCGCATCGCGGCCTCCACCTTCGGTGCGACGGCTTCCAGCGCGGCGCGGTCGTCGCCGGACAGCGTGTACTGGTACTGCCCGGCGGCCTGGCGCCCGCCCACGCCGATGTCCTGCACCGCCTGCAGGGTGACCTGCATGCCGGGCTCGTCGGCGAAGGCATGCCGCAGCTGGTCGACCACTTCATCGGCGCTGTCTTGGCGCGCATCGCCCAGCGGCTTGAGGGTCACGTACAGCGCGCCGGTGTTAGAGGCGGTTCCGCCAGTCGCACCGATCACACCGATCACCTGGTCGACGTTGGGGTTGCGGCGCAGGGTCTGGACCAGGCCGGTGAAGCGCTGGCGCATCGGGGCGAAGGCGATGTCCTGCGGCCCGTAGACCTGGCCCAGCAGCAGCCCGGTGTCCTGCTGGGGGAAGAAGCCCTTGGGCATCAGAGCGAATACCGCCAGCCCCAGCACCACCACCCCGGCCGTGATCCAGGCCATCGACCATGGACGCTGCAGCGTCCAGCGCAGGGTGCGCCCATAGAAGCCGTCGGGCGAGGCGCCCCGGCCGTCCGCGTGCGCATTGCCGGCGCCGGGCCGCAGCAGCATGCGGCTCATCATCGGGGTGATGGTCAGCGACACCGCCATCGACACCAGCACCGCTGCGGCCAGGGTCACCGAGAACTCGCGGAACAGCCGCCCCACCAGCCCGGACATCAGCAATAGGGGGATGAACACCGCCACCAGTGAGATGCTGATGGAGAACACGGTAAAGCCCACCTCGCGCGCACCGTCCAGCGCGGCCTGCACGCGCGACTTGCCCATTTGCAGGTGCCGCATGATGTTCTCCACCACCACGATGGCATCATCGACCACGAAGCCCGCCGCCACGATCAGTGCCATCAGCGAGAGGATGTTCATGCTGTAACCCAGCGCCCACATCACCGCGAAGGTGCCCAGCAGCGACAGCGGCACGGCCACCGCCGGCACCAGCGTGGCGCGCCAGTCGCGGAAGAACGCCGCGGTCACTGCGATCACCAGCAGCACCGACACCAGCAGGGTCAGCTCCACCTCGTGCAGCGAGGCGCGGATGGTCTGGGTGCGGTCCAGCATCACCTCCAGCCGCATGGTCGCCGGCAGCGCGGCGCGCAGCTCGGGCAGCAGCGCGCGCACGCGGTCAACGGTGTCCACCACGTTCGCGCCGGGACGCTTGCTGATGATCAGGGCCACGCCGGGCTTGCCGTTCATGACGCCGTAGCTGCGCGTGTTCTCGGTCGAATCGGTGACCAGCGCCAGGTCGGACAGGCGGGTGACCGCGCCGTCGTGGTCGCGCACTACCAGATCGCGGTAGGCGGCGGCCTGCTGCAGGCCATCGTTGGCCGCCAGCGCGTAATCGGCATCGCCCACCTGCACGTTGCCTTTGGCGCCGCGCGCATTGGCCCCACCCAGCAGCTGGCGGATCTGGTCCAGGCCGATGCCGTGCTGGTTCAGGCGCTGGCCGTCCAGTTCCACACGCACCGCCGGCAGGGCGCCGCCGCCGACCTGCACGTCGCCCACGCCCTCGCTCTGCAGGAGCTTCTGCTGCAGTACGGTGGAGGCCGCGTCGTACAGGCTGGCGGTGTCCTCGGTCTGCGAGGTCAAGGCCAGGGCCATTACCGGGGCTTGGGCCGGGTTGACCTTGCGGTAAGTGGGCACGCCATCCATGTCGTCGGGCAGGCGACTGAGCGCGGCGTTGATCGCGGCCTGCACGTCGCGCGCGGCGCCGTCCACGTCGCGCGCCAAGTCGAACTGGATCACAATGCGCACCGAGCCGGTGTAGCTGACCGAGGTCATGTCGGTGATACCGGCGATCGAAGTGAACTGGCGCTCCAGCGGCGTAGCCACCGCAGTGGCCACGGTCTGCGGATCGGCACCGGGCAGGTTGGCGGTCACCTGGACGGTGGGGAATTCCACATCCGGTAGCGAGGCCACCGGCAGCAAGCGGAATGCCAGTAGCCCCAACAGGGTGATGCCGATGGCCAACAGCGTGGTGGCCACCGGGCGCCGCACGAACGGGCCGGACAGGTCGCGGGCCATGGCGTCAGATCCGCCTGGCCAGCGCCTGTTCGACCGGGCGCAGCAGCAGGTAGATGACCGGCGTGGAGAACAGCGTCAGCAGCTGGCTGACGATCAGCCCGCCGATGATGGCCAGGCCCAGCGGGTGGCGCAGCTCGGCGCCCATGCCACTGCCGAAGGCCAGCGGCACCGCGCCCAGCAGCGCGGCCAGGGTAGTCATCAGGATCGGACGGAAGCGCTGTTCACAGGCGCGGCGGATGGCCTCGATGCCGTCCAGTCCCTCCTCGCGCTCCAGCTCCAGGGCGAAGTCGATCATCATGATCGCGTTCTTCATCACCATGCCGACCAGCAGCACCACGCCGATGGTGCCGATCACGTCGAACTGCAGCCCGCTGATCCACAGCGCGGCCAGCGCGCCCAGTACCGCCGAGGGCAGCGTGGACAGGATGGTCAGCGGGTGGATGAAGCTTTCGTACAACATGCCCAGCACCAGGTAGACCACCAGCACCGCGGCCAGCATCAGCACCGCCTGGCCGGACATGGCGCCGGACAAGCTGCCCGCCGCACCCTCAAGATGCGGGGTGATCGAGTCCGGTAGTCCGATGTCGTGTTCCAGCCGGGACAGCGTGTCCACCGCATCGCCCAGGGACACGCCCGGGGCCAGGTTGAAGCCGATATCGGCGTAGGGGAACTGGCCCTGCCGTTCCAGCGTCACCGGCGCGGCCTGCACGCGTAGCTTCGCCAGGGTGGACAGCACGATGGGTGTGCCATTGGCGCCTGGCACGTGGATGCGGTCCAGCACCTCCTGCACATTGCGCAGGCCGCCGCTGGCGGCCAGCACCACGTGGTACTGGCTCAGGTCGGTGTAGAGGGTGGAGACCTGGCTCTGCCCGTAAGCCGCGTACAGCGCCTGGTCGATGCTGCGCATGCTCACGCCCAGGCGCGAGGCCGCCACGCGGTCCACGTCCAGGCGCGCTTCAAGGCCGCGTCGCATGGCCTGACTGTCGACGCTGGCGAAGGCGGGGTCGGTGCGCATCGCCGCCATCAGTCTGGGCGTCCACTGCGCCAACGCGGCACGGTCGGTGGATTCCAGGCCCATCGCATAGGGCAATGCGGAGGACTGGGTGTCCAGGGTGAGGTCCTGCACCGAACGCAGCTGCAGCCCCAGGCCGGCCTGACGCGCCCTGGCCGACAGCCGCGCGATGACCTCGGCGCTGCCCTCGCCCCCGGGCTTGAGCGCCACCAGCAGCGGCACGGTGCCCAGCGTGGTGTTGGTCTGGTCCACGCCGGCGCTGATGGACACGTGGGCCACGGCCGGGTCGGCGACAACCAGCCGGGCCGCGGCCTCCTGGCGCTGCTGGATGCGCGCAAAGGCGCTGCCGGCATCGACCTGCACCGCGCCTTGCAGCATGCCGGTGTCCTGCACCGGGAACAGCCCCTTGGGCAACCCCCACAACAGCGCAGCGGTCAGCAAGGTGGCGACCGCCACCGCCAGCATCACCGCAGCCCGCCGATGCAGCAGGCGTTCGAGCAGGCGCGCGTAGCCGCGCTGAAGCCGCACGAAGAACGCATGCTGGTCGGGCTCGGCCTCGGGCTGGAGCAGGCGCGCACACAGCATCGGCACCAAGGTCAGGGTGACGCCGGCCGAGACCACGATCGCCACCGACAGGGTCACGGCGAACTCGCGAAACAGCCGCCCGACCACGTCGCCCATGAACAGCAGCGGGATCATCACCGCGATCAGCGCCGCCGACAGCGACACGATGGTGAAGCCTACCTGCCCGGCGCCTTCCAGCGCGGCTTGCATGCGCGGCTTGCCCAGCGACATGTGGCGGCTGACGTTTTCGATCATCACGATGGCGTCGTCGACCAGGAAGCCGGTGGCCACCGTCAGCGCCATCAGGGTGAGGTTGTTGAGGCTGAAGCCCAGCGTGTAGATCACCGCCAGGGTGCCCACCAGCGACAGCGGCACAGCGATGCCCGGGATCAGCGTGGCCGGCCAGTTGCGCAGGAACACCCAGATCACCGCCACCACCAGCACGATGGCGATGCCCAATTCGACCTGCACGTCGTGCACCGAGCTGCGAATGGTCTCGGTGCGGTCGCCGAGCACGGTCAGGTGAACCGAGGCCGGCAGCGCGGCCGACAGCGCCGGCAACGCGGCGCGGATGCCGTCCACGGTCTGGATGACATTGGCCCCGGGCTGGCGCTGGATGCTGATCAGGATCGCCGGCGTAGTGCCGGCAAAGGCGGACTGGCGCGTGTTCTCCGCGCCGGTGACGATATCGGCCACCTGGCCCAGGGTGAGCGGGGCGCCGTGCTGCCACGCCAGCACCAGGGCGGCGTAGTCGGCCGGGTCCTCCAGCTGGTCGTTGGCGCCGATGGCATAGGCCACCTGCGGGCCGTCGAGGGTGCCCTTGGGCATGTTGACGTTGGCGGCGGCCAGCGCGCTGTCGACATCGGCCAGGCTCAGGCCATGCGCGGCCAGCTTGCGCGTATCCACGGTGACCCGCACCGCCGGGCGCTGGCCGCCGCTGACGGTGACCAGGCCCACGCCGGTCATCTGCGAGACCTTCTGCGAGATGCGGGTCTCGGCCAGCTGCTGCACCCGGGTCAACGGCAGGATGTCGGAGGTCATCGACAGGGTCAGCACGGCGGTGTCGGCCGGATTGACCTTGCTGTAGACCGGCGGATACGGCAGGTCGTCCGGCAGCCGCGCCTTGGCCGCGTTGATCGCCGCCTGCACGTCCTGCTCGACCTCATCCAGCGAGGTGCTCAGACCGAACTGCAGGGTGATCACCGAGGCGCCGTTGGCGCTGGTCGAGCGCATCTTCTCCAGGCCGGCGATCTGCCCGAGCTGGCGCTCCAGCGGCGCGGTCAGGGTGTCGGCGGTGACGTCCGGGCCGGCGCCGGGATACTCGGTGTAGACCTGCAGCGTGGGGTAATCCACTTCGGGCAGGGCCGAGATGGGCAGGCTGCGGTAGCCGATCAGGCCAGCGACCAGCACGCCGACCATCAGCAGCGCGGTCGCCACCGGTCGGCCGATGAAGACACGAGACAGGTTCATGGGCAGGCCGCTCAGCGCCCGGCGTCGGCCGGCGCGGTGTCCACCGGTGCGTCGCTGGCCACGCGCACGGCCACACCGTCCTCAAGCGCATCGACACCCTCGACGACCACCTGTGCCTTGGCATCCAGGCCGTCGCCGCTGACCACGCCCATCCCATCCAGGCTGGGGCCGGTCTGCACCGGCTGCAGGTGCGCCTTGCCCTCGCGCACGGTGAACACGTACGCGCCCTGCGTGCCCTGGCGGATCGCCGGCAGCGGCACCACCAGCGCGTCATCCAGCATCCGCGCATGCAGGCGCGCACTGACGAACTGGTTGGGGAACAGCGCACCGGCAGCATCGTCGAAGCGCGCCCGCAGCATCACCGTGCCGGTAGCTTCATCCACGCGGTTGTCGATGGCCTGCAGCGTGCCGCTGGCCAGCACATCGCCGCCATCACGCGCCAGGGCGTCCACGGTGACCTCGCCTGCCTTGCGCGCGGCCACCACCTGGGCCAGCTGCGCCACCGGCACGGCGAACTTGACCGTGGTCGGCGTGGTGCTGGCCAGGGTCACCAAGCCATCGGCATCGCCCGGGCTGACCAGGTTGCCGGCATCGACCTGGCGCAGGCCGGCGATGCCGTCGATGGGCGCGGTGATGCGCGTGTAGCCCAGCTGCACGCGCAGCTGGCCCGCGCTGCCGGTATCGGCCTCGACCACGCCCTGGGCCTGCTTGACCGCGGTGTCCTGCGCATCGAGCTGTTGGCGCGAGGCCGAGCCGATGTCCACCAGTGCGCGGGTACGTTCCAGCTCGCGGCGCGCGTTGGCCAACTGCGCCCGATCGCGTGCCAACGCGCCTTCGGCAGCTCGCAGCTGGGCGCGCAGTTCGCGATCGTCGATGGTGGCCAGCAGGTCGCCGCGTTGCACGGGTTGGCCTTCGCGGAAGTCGACCGTGGCCAGCGTGCCCTGCACCTGGGTGCGTACGGTGACCATCGATGCCGGTACCACCGTGCCCACCGCGTCGAGGTAAATCGGCATGTCGCGCACCTGCGGGGTGACGGTACGCACCACCCGTGGCTGGGCGGCCTGGTCGTCCTGTTGCCCGTGATGGCGCGTCAGGGCGACCACGATCAGCAGCAGGACACCGGCGAGCAATGCAGGCAGCGCCAAGCGGCGCCAGCGGGACGTCTTCAAGAAGTTCACCGAGGGAGGCAGTGAGGGTGGCACCGGTCGACACATGCGCCGCCGGACGGGCCTCGCGTTCCGACGAGGCCGGGCGCATGGTAGGCAGGCACGCCCGCCGGTCCGCTTCAAACTGCACCGACTTTGTAACAAGCGGTAACAGCAAAAGCCGCTGCCGTGCGCGCAAACCCCCGTGGCGGCGGGATTTGCGCGATACGCGGTATTTTTCCCGGCATTCGGGCCGGTTGCGTAGCGGCGGCGCGACGAAAAGAATGCCGCCCAATCCACGCGCCGGAGCTCACGTGAAAGACAGGTCCTCCCGCATCCTGATCGTTGACGACGATCTGGAACTGCGCGACATGCTGCGCCGTTATCTCACCGAGCACGGTTTCGAAGTGCAGGCACTGGCCTCGGCCAGCAAACTGGACGAACGCCTGCGCCGCGAGCCCTACGATGCCCTGGTGCTGGACCTGATGATGCCCGGCGAAGACGGGCTGTCGGTGTTGCGCCGGCTGCGCGCCGAAGGCAGCACCCTGCCGATCCTGATGCTGACCGCGCGCGGGGCGTCGGTGGACCGTATCGTCGGCCTGGAGATGGGCGCCGACGACTACCTGGCCAAGCCGTTCGATCCACGCGAGCTCATCGCCCGGCTCAAGTCGGCCCTGCGCCGGCAGTCGATGAGCGCCGGCGAAGGCCATTGGGCGGGCAGCAACGTCATGCGCTTTGGCCCCTACACCCTCAACCTGACCCGCATGGAAGTGCTCAACGGCGATGCGCCGGTGCCGCTGTCGAGTACCGAGTTCCAGTTGCTGCGCGTGCTGGCGGCCAGCCCGGGCCTGCCGCTGAGCCGCGAGCACCTGCTGGACCGCCTGCGCGGGCGCGAATACGAGGCGCTGGATCGCAGCCTTGACGTGCAGGTGATGCGCCTGCGCCGCAAGATCGAAGTGGATCCGTCCAACCCACGCTTCGTGCGCACGGTGTGGGGCGTAGGCTATATGTTCGTCCCCGATTCGGCCGAATGAAGCGCTTCTGGCCACGCTCGCTGCTGGCGCGCAACGTCGTGCTGCTGATGGCGCTGACGGTGACCCTGGTGGTGTCGACCTTCGCGGTGTTCTACCACCTGGTGCAGCGCCCGCGCGCCGAGGGGCTGGCGCAGTTGGTGGTCTCGCAGATCAGCACCCAGCGCATCGTGCTATCCAGCCTCTCGCCCGAGGCGCGGCGCGCGGCGATCGCGCGGATCAACGCCGAGGGCCCACTGCGCATCACCGAGGCGCCGACGCAGCCTGGACCCGCCACGCAGCTCGATGGCGGACCATGGATGCAGGACTTCCTGAGGGAGCTCAAGGCCCGGCTGCCGGCGGACAGCCAGCCGATGGTCAACGCCGACGGGCAGGTCTTCATGCGCGTCAGCCTGGGAGCGCGGACCTATCACGTCACTGTGCCGCTGCACACGCAGCTGCGCAACCGCGCCATGACCGTGGCGGTCACGGTGTCGGCCATCGTCGCCGGCCTGAGCCTGTTGGCCGCCTGGTTGATCCAGCGCCGCATCAATCGTCCGCTGCGCCAACTGCAACGCGCCGCGCGCGCGGTCGGCAGCGGGCGCGCGCCGGAGCGATTGGACGAGGACGGGCCCTCGGAGCTGTCGGCCGTGGCACGCCAGTTCAACTGGATGGCCGAGAATCTAGAGCGCAACGACAGCATGCGCGCACTGATGCTGGCCGGCATCTCGCACGACATCCGCACGCCGCTGACCAAGCTGCGCTTGGCCCTGGCGCTAGGCCGGCTCGACGAGCAGCGCGCTGGCGTCTACATCCAGCAGATCGACCGGATCCTCACCAAGTTCCTGGACTTCGGCCGCACCGAAGGCGACGAGGCGCCCGCGCCGGTGGAGGTCAACACCCTGATCCGGCAGCTGGCCGCCGAGTTCGAGGACAGCGGCAGCTGGTTCGCGCTGTACCTGGATGATGCGGTGGGCACGGTGCCCATGCGCGCCCTGGCCCTGCAGCGCGCGGTGGCCAACCTGATGGAGAACGCCGCGCGCTACGGCAGGCAGGGCCTGACCGTGGAGACCCAGCGCCGCGGCCAGCAGCTCTCGATCTGCGTGGGTGATCGCGGACCGGGCATTCCCGCCGATCAGGTCGAGCACCTGCTGCGCCCGTTCACCCGAGCCGATGCGGCGCGTTCGGGCGGTGGCGGCACTGGCCTGGGGCTGGCCATCGTCGATCGCCTGGCGCGCGTGCACGGCGGCCGCCTGCGCCTGGACAGCCCGCACGAGGGCGGGCTGCGCGCCACCTTGCTGCTGCCCATCGAGACGCCCGGCAGCTGAAGCGGCGCTGTCGACGCAGGCCCACTGTCAGGGTTTGAAACATCCTCCCTACCCGGCGCAACACCTGGCGCCCGGGCGGTTCCTAGCATGATTCCACCGCGCCGGGATCGTCCCGACCGGACTTCATGAACCCCCGGAGGAACCCGATGCGAACCCTCGTCATGACCGCCCTGCTGATCCTGCCCACCCTGGCCCTGGCTGCACCGCAAAGCGGTGGCCGCGCCCAGCAGGCCGCCCAGCAGCTCGAAGCGCGCTTCAACCAGGCCGACGCCGACCACGACGGCAAGCTGACCCAGGCCGAAGCCGAGCGAGGCATGCCGCGCCTGGCCAAGAATTTTTCCAAGATCGACCAGGCCGGCAACGGCTACGTGACCCTCGAGCAGATCAAGGCGTTCTCCCAGCAGGCCATGGGCGGCCGTTGAGCCGCACCCTCCCCCACGTCTCCCTTCTCCCTGCCCGCCGGGCCAACAGGCACCACCGGACCCCCTCCACCGGCGGGCAGGGACCTTCTTTCGCGAGATCCGCCATGGCTTCCCTGACTGCCTCGTCCACCCTGCTGGCGCTGGTCACCCTGGCTACCCCGGCGCTGGCCGCCGATGACGTCCCCCCTTCGGCAGCCGACGACACGGCCGCCCACGGCCTGGTCGGCCTGGGTGTGGCGTCCATCCCCGACACGCCCGGCGGCGACGACCAACGCACCGTCATCCTGCCGGTCCTCAACGTGCGCTTCACCCAGGTCCCTTTCTACCTGGGCAATCCCTTTGGCGGCACGCCGTTGCAGGCGGGGATGGCCCTGCCCGTCGGCGCGCACTGGACCTTCGGCGCGGCGCTGTCCGCGCAGGCCAACGATCCGCGCGAGGCGACCGATGCCCAGCGCGCGGCCGGCGTGGAGGACATCGACCGCGCGGGCATGGGCTCGGTCTTCGCCCGCTGGGCGGCTGACGGGTTCTCGGCCACACTCACCGCCACCCGATCGATGGGTGACAGCGACCAGGGCAAGACCGCCACCCTGCGCCTGCAGCGCACCTTTCAGCCGAACCCACGCCTGCGCCTGACCCTCGGGCCGTCGGCCACCTGGTCCGATGGAGAACACATGCGCACTTGGTATGGCGTGCCCACCGGCAGCGCCCGCTATGCGGCCTACGACCCGGCAGGCGGCCTGGAGGAGATCGCGCTGAACCTGGGCGCCAGCATCGCCCTGAGTCCGCAGTGGATCGTCGGCTCCGGCCTGCAGCTGGCGCAGCTCCATGGCCACGCGCGCGACAGTCCCCTGGTCGAAGACGACACCCCGGTGCGCATGTCGCTGTTCGTCGCGCGTCGGTTCTGAATCCGCGCGCGGAGTTGCCCACCTCCCGTCCACTTTCGCCTCGTCGAAGGAGCCTTCTCGTGCAACGCCATCGTTTCGTTCTCCTGCTCATCGCGGCCGGTCTGGTCCTGGGGACCACCGGCGCCGCGCAGGCCACCACCGTGGTCACCGCCACCCGGGTCAACCTGCGCGCCGGTCCGGCCACCACGTATCCGCTGGTCGTGGCCATGCCGGCCCAGGTCACTCTGGTCACCTATGGCTGCACGCCGGGCTACACCTGGTGCGACGTCGCCTGGGGCGGTCATCGAGGCTGGGTGTCGGCGACCTACATCCGCGTGGTCCAGGCGCAGCGCCTGGTGGTCCTCACGCCAGTGCTGGCCCCCAGCATCGGCCTGACCGTCGTGCATTTCGACCATGGCTACTGGGAGCGCCACTACGTGGGCCGTCCCTGGTATCCGCACTGGCCAAGCGAGCCCTCAGTCACCGTGGTCCACCGTGGCGCAACGGCCTGCAATGACCAGGGCTGTGCCCACACCGGCCGAACCGTGGTCAGACCCGCCGAGCCCGCGCACCGCAGCACCACCGCGTGCAATGGACACGGCTGCGTGCGGGTGGACCGCGCACGCTGAGGCTAACCCCCCACGAAGCGCAGGCCCACGCCCGGCTCGGTCACCAGGTAGCGCGGTTGCAGCGCCGAGTCGCCCAGCTTGGTGCGCAGCTTGGCCACCAGGACACGCAGATAGTGGGTGTCCTCGGTATGGGTGGGGCCCCAGACCTCGCGCAACAGCTGCGGCTGGGTCAGCACGCGGCCGGCGTTGGCCACCAGCAGCGACAGCAGCGCGAACTCCTTGCGGCTGAGCGTCACCGGGGCGCCATCGAGCTGCACCTCGCGATGGATCAGGTCCACGCGCAGATGGCCGTCGTCGTACACCGGCGGCGCACTGGCATCGGCCAGCACCTGCTGGCGCAGCAGGCCGCGCACGCGCGCCATCAGCTCCTGGGTGCCGAACGGCTTGGTGACGTAGTCGTTGGCCCCCGCATCGAGCGCGGCGACCTTCTCGCTTTCGGCTGCGCGCACGCTGAGCATCAGCACTGGCACCTGGCTCCACTGGCGCAGCTGGGCCAGCACCTGATGTCCATCCAGATCGGGCAGGCCGATGTCCAGGATCACCAGGTCCGCGCCGTGCGTGGCCAGGGTTTCCAGCCCGGATCGTCCATCGTGGGCCTGCAGCACCGCGTAACCCTGCGCGCGCAGGGAGATCTCGAGAAAGCGGCGGATCTGCGTTTCGTCGTCGATTACCAGCACGCGGGCGGGCGAGGTGCAGGCGTCAGTCGGAGTCGTCGGTGTCATCGCGGGGCGGGGGCTGCAGCAGGGGCAAGGTGATGCGGATCAGCGTACCGCGTCCATCCTGACCGGGAAGCGCCTCCACGCTGCCGCCATGCGCGCCGATCATGCCCTGGCAGATGGTGAGCCCCAAGCCGGTGCCGTGGCGGCCCCGATCGCCACGTTCGACGGTGTAGAAGATGTCGAAGATCCGCGCGCGCTCGGCTTCGGGAATGCCCGGTCCGCTGTCGGCGACGTCGATGCGCAGCGCACCTTCGGCCAGGCGCGCGGACACGCGCACCGCTTCGCCGGGCGGCGAGAACTTGGCTGCGTTCTCCAACACGTTGAACACGGCCTGTTCGACCAGCGCCGGATGCACCCACATCATCGGCAGCTCCGGCGCCAGCGACACCTCGACCTTGGCGCTGGCCTGGTAGCGCTGCAGACGACGCACGGCCGAACCCACCAGCTCGTCCACGCCGATCCAGTCGCGGTTGAGGGTCAAACCGCTGTGGCCCAGGCGGGTCATGTCGAGCAGGTTCTGGATGTAGCGGTCCAGGCGCTCGCCTTCGGTGAGGATGGTCTCCAGCAGCGCGCGGCGGTCCTCCAGCGGCATCGCTTCGGCATAGCTGGACAGGCTGCTGGCCGAACCGATCATCGCCGCCAGTGGCGAACGCAGATCGTGCGAGACCGAGGAGAGCAATGCCGAACGCAGGCGCTCGGTCTCGCCGGTCATGCGCGCGCTCTCCAGGTCGCCCACCAGCTGCGTGCGCAGCGCGGCCTGGGCGATGTCCTCGACCATGGCCTCGGCCAGGCGACGGTGCTCCAGGCCCAGGCGCGGCTGACCTGGCTCCAGGCGCAGGCCGGCCACGCCGATGGTGGCCTTTTCACTGGCGGTCATCGGCACGAACCACCAGCCGGCGCCGGCCAGCGTATCGGTGTGGCGCCCGCTGGGCGCGCCATGTCGCTGGGTCCATGCCGCGGCGGCCAGGTCGAGCTCGCCCAGCGTCGCCGACGGCGCGGCCTCGACCACCTCGCCCACCCGCAGCCAGGCCTGCAGGTCCAGCGCCCGCTCCATCGCCCGGCGCCCGGCCTGCAGCACCTGCCCCAGGTCCGCGGCGGTGGCCAGCTCGCGCCCGAGCTGCTGCATGGCCGTGGCGTGGCGATTGGCGGCGGCCAGCGCCAGCACCTGCATGCGCAGCCGCGACGCCAGGCGCCCGGCCACCAGCGCCGCGGCCAGGAACAGGAACACCGTCACCACGCCTTGCTGGGCACTGATGTGGAGGGTGTAGCGCGGAGCGATGAAGAAGAAGTTGTACGAGAGGAACGACAGCGCCGCGGTCAGCACCGCCGCGGCCATGCGTGTGCGCGCGGCCACCACCACCACCGCGACGATGAACACCATCGACAGGTCGTCCAGCCCGATCCAGCGTTGCGCCAGCCATGACAAGCCGACCGCCGCAACGGTCGCCAGCAGCGAAAAGCCCAGGTCGTGCCGGCTCAGTCGCTGCGGCAGCGCATGGATGCCACGGCGCGCCCGCGCCCGTGCCGCGGGCGTGCTGACGATGTTGATCTCCAGGTGCGCGCCGCGTTGGATCAGCTGCTGGGTCAGGGTGCGGTTGACCATGCGCGCGAGCGGCCGCTCGCGCGTGCGCCCCAGCACCAGCGTGGACACGCCATTATGTGCGGCGTGGTCCAGCAGCGCGTCGGCGATGGTCGGACCATGTAGCAGCTCGGCCTCGCCGCCCAGGCGACGGGCCAGGGCGAAGGCGCGATCGATCTCCTGCTGGGTCTTGGCGTCGAAGGCGCGCCGCTGCACGGTCACCACCGTCCACGGCGCGCCGCGGCGCTCGGCGATGCGCCGCGCCACGCGCACCAGGTATTCGCTCTGGCCGCCGCCGTCGATGGCCACCAGCACGCGCCGGCGCAACGGCACCCCGGTCTGGCCGCGCGCGGTCGCGTCCTCGCGCAGGGCATTGTCCACATGCTCAGCCGCGGTCTGCATCGCCAGCTCGCGCAAGGCCGTGAGATTGGATGGCGAGAAGAACGCCTGCAGCGCCTGGGCGGCCTGTTCGGGCAGGTAGACCTTGCCCTGCTGCAGGCGCTCGACCAGTTCGCGCGGCGGGAGATCGACCAGCACGATGTCGTTGAGCCGGTCGAACACCGCATCGGGCACGGTCTCGGACACGCGTACGCCGGTGATGCGCAGCACCATGTCGTTGAGGCTTTCCAGGTGCTGCACATTGACCGTGGTCCACACGTCGATGCCGGCGTCGAGCAGCTCGGCCACGTCCTGCCAGCGCCGCTCATGACGGCTGCCCGGCACGTTGCGGTGGGCCAGTTCGTCCACCAGCACCAGCGCCGGCCTGCGCGCCAGCAGCCCATCCAGGTCCAGCTCCTCCAGCAGGTGGCCCTGGTAGGCCAGGTGCCTGCGCGGCTGCTGGGGAAGCCCTTGGACTAGGGCGGCGGTTTCGCTGCGGCCATGGGTCTCGACGATGCCCACCACCAGATCGGTGCCGCGCTTGAGCTGCTCACGTGCGCGGCTGAGCATGGCGTAGGTCTTGCCCACGCCGGGAGCGGCGCCGAGGAACACGGTGAGCTTGCCGCCGTGTTCGCGCGCGAGGCCCTCGATGAGGGCGTCGGCTTGGCGGGTGCGGGAGTCGGTCATGGCGGTGATTGTGCGTGGGTTGCTGTTGGTTTTGGTGTTTGGGTTGCTGCGCTGTGAATCGCATGAAAGCAGTGCTTTCGCGCCCTGCGGGCGCGAGTGACTTTTGTCGCGGCAAAAGTCACCAAAACCGCTACTCGCCGGGACGCGATCCGGCGCTGCGCGCCGGTCCCCTGCGCTTCTCGGAAAAAACGGCACGGCGCCCAAACTCGCTTCGCTCAAACAGGGCGCCTCTTCGGCCGTCTTTTCCTGCGATGCTCGGCTCGCTTTACGGCTCAGACAGGGAAGCAAGGAGCAACCGCAACAGCGAGAGCAGGCGGTTGCTCTGCTTTTGCTTTGAGCCCCCCCGTAAGGCACGGCGAAGCGACGAGGACAAGACCCGTAGGGCGCCGCATAAGGAGGTGCGACGTTTTTGGAAGGGACATAGATGTCCCTTCCAAAAATCCCTCGTCGCGTAGCGGACCTGCGCGAAGCGCAGGCGTGCCGCCCGGGGCGTGTTGACCAGACATGCGTCTGTTGAAACGCCCCTCTTTGCCCCGCTTTCTTTGCACGAGCAAAGAAAGTGGGTCGGGCGGCGAAGCCGCACGAAAGCGCTTGCTCTTAAAGAGAAAGCCAGAAACAGTCGGTCACTGCTTGGATGCCTCCGCCTCCAACGCCAGATTCAACTTCAACACATTCACCCGCGGCTGCCCAAACACCCCAAACTGCTTCCCAGCCGTATTGGCCTGCACGAGCGCAGTCACCTTCTCCAAAGACATTCCCCGCGCCCGCGCCACCCGCGCGACCTGGATTCGCGCCGCCGCCGGCGAAATGTCCGGGTCCAGCCCCCCGCCGGACTCGGTCACCATGTCCGTCGGCACCTGCGAGGGCGGCACGCCCTCGGCCCTGGCAACCTCGGCGATGGCATCGTCCACGCGCTTGATCGCCTCGGGGTTGCTGCGCGCCTGGTTGCTGCCGGCCGCCGACATCGGGTCGTACCCGGCCGCAGACGGACGCGGATGGAACCACGCATCGCCGGTGAACGGCTGCGCCACCAGTGCCGAACCGATGACCGTGTCGCCCCGCCGCAGCAGGCTACCAGTGGCCTGGTCAGGAAAGGCCGCGCGCGCCAGGCCGGTGCCGAGCAGCGAGTAGGACAGCCCCATGATCAGCAGGGCAACCAACGGGAGCACCAGGGCCGGTCGCCACGCGGCGCGGTCCTGCAGGGGGTGGGGCGACATGGCGATACCTCTTTCGAAGGTGGGAGACATCAACGCGGGGGCAAGGTCGGCGCGACTCATGCGCCGACCACCGCGGCCAGCAGCAGGTCGATCAGCTTGATCGCCACGAACGGCAGCAACACGCCGCCCACGCCGTAGACCAGCATGTTCCGGCGCAGCAGTGCCGTGGCTGTGGCCGGCCGGAAGCGCACGCCGCGCAGCGCCAGCGGGATCAGCGCGGGGATCACCAGGGCATTGAAGATCAGCGCCGCCAGGACCGCGTTGCGGGGGCTGGACAGGTGCATCACATTCAAGGCCGCCATGGAGGGAATCGCCGCGGCGAACAGCGCCGGCAGGATGGCGAAGTACTTGGACACATCGTTGGCCAGCGAGAAGGTGGTCAGCGCGCCGCGGGTGATCAGCTGTTGCTTGCCCACTTCCACCACCGCCAGCAGCTTGGCCGGGTCGCTGTCCAGGTCGACCATGTTGCCGGCCTCCTTGGCGGCCTGGGTGCCGGAATTCATCG
This sequence comes from Pseudoxanthomonas sp. JBR18, assembly GCF_028198165.1. NCBI lineage: Bacteria > Pseudomonadati > Pseudomonadota > Gammaproteobacteria > Lysobacterales > Lysobacteraceae > Pseudoxanthomonas > Pseudoxanthomonas sp. JBR18. The sequence goes on along the minus strand of NZ_CP116339.1, from coordinate 1,837,767 downwards.
CCAGGCCGACGTCGGCCTGCGCCAGGGCGGGCGCGTCGTTGGTGCCGTCGCCGACCATCGCCACCAGCCGGCCGCCGGCCTGCTCGGCCCGGATGCGCGCGAGCTTGTCTTCGGGCCTGGCCTCGGCGATGTAGTCATCGACGCCGGCTTCGGCGGCGATGGCCGCGGCGGTGAGCGGGTTGTCACCGGTGATCATCACGGTCTTGATGCCCATCGCGCGCAGCTGGGCGAACTTTTCCTTGATGCCCTGCTTGACCACGTCGGACAGCGCGATCACGCCCAGCACGTGGCGGCCCTCGGCCACCACCAGCGGGGTCGCGCCGCCGCGGGCGACCTGCTCCACGCGCGCGGCCAGTTCCGTCGGCACCCCGCCGCCCTGCTCGTTGACATAGCGCGAGATCGCATCGACCGCCCCCTTTCGGATCGCGCGGCCGGCCACGTCCACACCGGACATGCGCGTTTGCGCGGTGAACGCCAGGTACTCGGCCTTGTCGGGCTCGGCGGTCGCGCAGCCATGCTGGCGTGCCAGTGCGACGATCGACTTGCCTTCCGGCGTGGGGTCGGCCAGCGAGGACAGCAGCGCGGCCTCGCGCAGTCGCGCACCGTCTACGCCAGCCAGCGCGTGGAAGTCCGTCGCCTGGCGATCGCCGTAGGTGATGGTGCCGGTCTTGTCGAGCAGCAGCACGTCCACATCGCCCGCCACTTCCACCGCCTTGCCCGATTTGGCCAGCACGTTGGCCGCCAGCGCGCGGTTCATGCCGGCAATGCCGATGGCCGGCAGCAGGCCGCCGATGGTGGTGGGAATCAGGCACACCAGCAGCGCGATCAGCAGCAGCGGATCGACGCGCACGCCCGCGAATGCGCCGATCACCGGCAACGTGGCCACCACGATGAGAAAGGTCAGCGTCATGGCCGCCAGCAGCAGGGTCAGGGCCACCTCGTTGGGCGTCTTCTGCCGGTTGGCGCCTTCGACCAGCGCGATCATCCGGTCCAGGAAGCTGTGCCCGGGCTCGGCGGTGATCTTGACCACGATTTCGTCGGTCAGCACCTTGGTGCCGCCGATCACGCCGCTGCGGTCGGTGCCGGCCTCGCGCAGCACCGGCGCCGATTCGCCGGTGACGGCCGCCTCGTTGATGGTGGCCAGCCCGCGCACGATCTCACCGTCGGCCGGGACGAATTCGCTGGCCGAGACGATCACGTAGTCGCCCTGCTTGAGGTCCGACGCGGGCAGGCGGGTCTCGCCAGCGCCGGGCAGCGCGGTATCGACCTTGCGCGCGACCAGGTCCTGGCGGGCGCTGCGCAGCGAGGCGGCCTGGCCGCGGCCGCGGGCCTCGGCGATGGCTTCGGCGAAATTACCGAACAGCACGGTCAGCAGCAGGATCGCGCTGACCGCCAGGCCGAAGCCCAGCGGCGCTTGGCCGCTCAGGGTGACCAGCAGGCTGACCAGCGTGCCGGCCATGACCACGGCCATGACCGGGCTGCGTACCAGCGTGGCGGGATTGAGCTTGCGCACCGCATCGCGCAGCGCGGCGTTGATGGCGGCGCCGTCCAGCAGGCGCTGCCGGGTCCGGTGGGAATGGACTTGGGTATTCATCGTATGCGCCTTCAATGAGCGATCAGGGCCAGGTGTTCGGCGACCGGCCCCAGCACCAGCACCGGCATGAACTGCAGGACGGTCAGCACGCCGATCACCGCGATCAGGGTCAGGGCGAAGGTCGGGGTCTCGATCTGCAGGCTGCCGGCCGATTCGGGCGTGCGGCGCTTGGCCGCCAGCTGCGCGGCCACGACCAACGGCACGATCAGCGCCGGATAGCGACCCAGGAGCAGCAATAGCGTGCAGCTCAGGTTCCACCAGGCGGTACCATCGCCCAGCCCCTCGAAGCCCGAGCCGTTATTGGCGAAGGCCGAGGCGTACTCATAGAACACCTGGCTGATGCCGTGGAAGCCGGGATCGGAGTTGCCGGTGAGCGATGGCACGGCCAGCGCGATCGCGGTGAACAGCAGCAGCACGATCGGCTGCAGCAGGATCAGCAGCGCCAGCAGCTTGACCTGCGGGGTCTCGATCTTGCGGCCGAACAGTTCCGGCGTGCGCCCGGTCATCAGTCCGGCCAGGAAGACCCCCAGCAACAGATAGACCATGAAGGCCTGCAGGCCGCAGCCGATGCCGCCCCAGATGGCGTTGACCAGCATGTCGGCGATGGCCACCCCGCCGCCCAGCGGGCTGAGCGAGTCGTGCATCGCATTGACCGAGCCGTTGGAGGTCTGGGTGGTCAGCGCTGCCCACAGCGCGGAGGCATCGGCGCCGAAGCGCACTTCCTTGCCTTCCATCACCATCGGGCTGGCCGACGTGGCGGCATGCCCTTCGGCCCACACCAGCGCGGTGGTGGAGGCCGCCGACATCAGCAGCATGCTGCCGAAGATCAGCCCGGCCAGCTTCCGGCGCCCGGTGAAGGCGCCGACCATGAACACCACGGCGATCGGCACCAGGATGATCGCCAGGCATTCGAGCGCGTTGGACAGCGGCGTCGGGTTCTCCAGCGGCACCGAGCTGTTGGGCCCGTACCAGCCGCCGCCATTGGTGCCCAGCTGCTTGGCCGCGACCATCGCCGCGACCGGGCCCAGCGGCAGCTTCTGGGCGGTGAAGGTGGCGCTGTGTTCGACCGGGGTGGCGCTTGGACCGGCCTGCAGGGTCGACGGCACGCCCTGGCTGCCCAGCAGCAAGGTCCACACCAGGCAGAGCGGCAGCATGAAGCGCACGCAGGCGCGGATCACGTCGGCGTAGTAGTTGCCCACGTCCACCGCGCGCGGCTCGTCTTGCTGTGCGTCCGCGCCTTGGCCCTTGCCGAAGAACGCGCGCAACGTCGCCACCGCCAGCCCTAACCCCATCATCGGAGTGACGATCTGCAAGCCGGTGATGGCCACCATCTGCGACAGGTAGGACAGCTGGGCCTGGCCGGAATAATGCTGCTGGTTGGTGTTGGTCAGGAACGAGACCGCCGTGTGCAACGCCAGGTCCCAGCGCATGTTGGGCACTGCATCGGGATTGAGCGGCAGCCAGGCCTGGGTCATGAACATCGTCCACACCAGCGCGCCGACCACCAGGTTGCTCAGCACGAACGCGCTGGCATAGCCGCGCCAGGACATGCCGCGCACCGGGTCCACCCCGAGCAGCGTGTAGAGCGGCCTTTCCACCAGGCCGAACACCGCGTCGCCCCACATCGGCGCCCCGCGCATGACCCGCGCCAGGTAGAGCCCCAGCGGCCAGGCCAGCGCCATCGCGGCGCCAAGGATCAACAGGATTTCGATCATGGCGGCGCGCTCAGAAGTCTTCGGGACGCAGCACGACGTACAGCAGGTAGGCGCCGGCGACGATCACCAGTGCGCCGCAGATCAAGGCAAGCCAGCCAGGCATGGCAGTTCTCCGGTCGGTTTAGAAGAAGGCCTGGAACGCGGCTTCCACGCGGGAGCCGGCCAGATCGGGAAAGAGGTCGCGCGCGGCGCGGTCGGTGTCGTGCCAGGTGAGGCGCAGTTCGAACGGCGCCTTGAACGCCCACACCCCACCCAGCTGCATGTGCGAGTAGCGCTGGCCGTAGGCGTCGTCCAGCCAGTAGTGCCCGACCGCGCCCTCCAGCCGGAACGCTTCGCCCAGCGGCATCCGCGCACCGAGTTGCGCGTAGGTGCCCGTGTGATGGGTCGCCAGTGCGTCGCTGGACCAGCCCAGCTGCGCCCAGACGTTGGACTTCCAGGTGAGCGTCGCGCCGAGCTCGGTCCAGTCCAGGTCGACGGCGCTGGACGGATAGCGGTAATGGGTCAGGTTGGCGTCCAGCGCCCAGTCCTGCGCCAGCGCGCCGCTCCAGCCAGCCACCAGGTCCAGCTCACTGCTGGCGTGGGTCTCGGGGGCGAACTCGACGTTCGAACCCCAGGCCGACACGTACAGGCCGTTGGCGGCCGATGCCTTGAGGCCCGCCTGGGTTGCGAAGTCGCCCTGGGTCTGGGTCGTGCCGCGCCAGACGTAGTCGCTGGTCAGCGCGGCGTTACCGGCCAGCGTGGCCGCGCCAGCGGCGGGGGGAACAAGCGACAGCGCCGCCAGGCCAAGAGCCGGCAAGGCGCGAACGGACAGGAACGACAACATGATCAATGCGGGCTCGCAGGAGACGGACGTCAGGTCCGCCGGAAGGCCGCCATCGTCCGCCCCGGGCGCGTAAAGGCTCCACGTCTGCCCGGCCACCGCCGCGTAAAAAACGCATCAATTCTCGGCCTGTGATCGATTGTGAGGTGATCGCGCGTCGCTGCACGCACCGCCAGCGTGCGCTGCAGCGGCGGGCGGTCGCCTTGCCCACGCTGCCAGGCGCGCAGTGTCCAGGGGCTTCATCACGCCGCAACATGCCGCAGGCAATGCTGCGCGCGTTGCAGACCACCCGGAGAGCCATCCATGCGCCTTGCCCTGACCGCCGCCGCCGTGTCCCTCGCCTTGTCCGCCTGCGCCTCGGCGCCGCTGGCCTTCGAGCCGCTGGACGGCAACATCTCCGGCACCTGCCATACCGACATGGTCAAGGGCGCCGTGGGCCTGGCCGCCGCGCAGCCGACCCTGGAACGCATCCGCGTGGACAGCGACAGCACCGAGCTGTCCACCGGCGGCGATGTGGCCGGCGCCACCGAAGGCGGCTCCACGGTGCACGTGCAGGTGGGCGACAACAATGCCATCACCGCGATCGGATGCAGTGGCAGCAGCATGGCAATGAACTGATCGCCGCAGGCCACGATCCATGACGACGCCGGCGCAGGACGCCGGCGTTTTCGTTTACACCGGCGCTGGCTCAGCCCCTGGCCGCGCGGCGCTCGCCACGCAGCGAGACCTTGTGCACCCGGGCCAGCAGCTTGAGCGCGGCCTGTTCCCACTGACGCTCGCCACGCGCGGTGCCTGCGGCGCGCTGCAGGCGACCATCCTCCCAGGCGACGAACACGCACGGGTCGATGTAGGCCTTGCGACACACCGCCGGGGTATTGCCCAGCGCGCGGGCAACCTCCTTGATGACCGCGTTCTTCGCGCGGGTCAACGCGGCTTTGCTGGCAGGCTCCGGCAGGGGAGTGGCCGCCAAGAGCTTGAACGCCGCCAGCGTGCCGCCCCAGGTGCGGAAGTCCTTGGCGGTGAAGTCCTTGCCCATCACCTCTTGCAGGTAGGCGTTGACCGCGCCGGAATCCACCGGCTGCAGCGCACCCTCGTCATTGCGGTACTGGAACAACGCCTGCCCAGGCAGGTGCTGCACGGCGCGGATCAGCTTGACCAGCCGGGCATCGTCGATGCCGATGTCATGTTCCAACCCGCCCTTGCCGCGGAACTTGAGCCGCACCCGGTCGCGGGCGAAGGCGACATGCCGGTTGCGCAGCGTGGTCAGGCCGAAGGAGCGGTTGTCGCGGGCGTAGGTCGCGTTGCCGATGCGCACCAGGGTCTCGGCCATGACCGCCACCACGATGGCCAACACCTTCTCGCGCGGGAAACCACGCAGCTTCAGATCCTGGCGCAGGCGGCGGCGCAGGCGCGGCAAGCGCGTGCCGAACTGCACGATGCGGTCGTACTTGCCTTCGCCGCTGACCTCGGTCCACTGCGCGTGGTAGCGGTACTGCTTGCGTCGCCGTGCGTCGCGCCCGGTGGCCTGCAGGTGGCCGCGGTCATCCATGCAGATCCACACATCGGTGTAGGCCGGCGGAATGGCCAGGGCGCGAATGCGGCCCAGGGTGAGCGCATCGCGCACCGCCTGGCCCTGTGGGTCGCGGTAGCCGAACCCCTTTCCCGCGCGCCGACGCGAGTAGCCAGGCTCGGCATCGGTGACGTAGATCAGGCCCGCCTGCGCGGCGATGACGGCCGCCTCGTTGAGGGCGGCGGCGGAGGCGGCGGGCTGGGGGCGTGGTTCGCGAGGCATGGCGTGCACGATGTGCAACGGCGCATCAAGGAGCCGTCAAGCGCATCGCCTGCGGCCGCGGCACGTGGTTAACATGGGTCCTTCTTCCTAGAGGAGCGCTGCATGTTCCGCATCACCCTGCCGATGTCGTTGCTGGTCCTGGGCCTGTCCGCCTGCAGCGGACCGCAGCCGGACGAGCAGCAGCGGGCCGTGGCCCAGTCCGAACAACGCGCCGAGGCGGCCGCCACCGCGACCGGCGAACAGGCACCGCCAGCCGATGCCAGCGCCTGCGATGCCACCCAGGCCCAGTGGCTGGTCGGGAAGACGCCGACCCAGGCCGACCTCGACCAGGCCAAGCAGGACACGGGCGCGGAGAGCGTGCGTGTGCTCAAGCCCAATCAGGTGGTGACCATGGAATTCAACGCCGCGCGCCTGAATGTGGAGGTCGACGACAAGGGCGCGGCCAGCGCGGTGCGCTGCGGCTGAGGCCGCTCGAAACAGCGGCGGATCCAGCGTGTCCGGGCGACGCGAAAGGCCTTGTTTTTGTTGCCTCTGAAACCGTCTACGCACCCGGATGAGGCAGCCGTTGCGGCGCCGCACCAAGATGTGGTGTTATCGCAAGTCCGGTGACACCTTCTTCACGTCTGCGCCGCCCTCGGAAGGGCACGGGTGCCGCCTCACCCTCCCTGTATTCCTGAGGTAGCACCATGGCCCCCCGCAACCGCCACGGGCTCTACGACCCCAACGACGAACGCGATGCCTGCGGCTTCGGCATGGTCGCCCAGTTGGACGACCAGCCCTCGCGCCAGCTCGTCGATACCGCCATCACCGCCCTGTCGCGCATGACCCATCGTGGCGGCGTCGCCGCCGATGGCTTGACCGGGGATGGGTGCGGCCTGCTGATCCGCAAACCGGACGCGTTCCTGCGTGCGTTGGCGCACGAGGCGCACATCGAGGTGGGCGCGACCTTCGCAGCGGGCCTGGTGTTCCTGCCGTTGAGCGGCGACCTGGCCGATGACTGCCGCAGCGCGCTGGAAACCGAGCTGGCCCGCGCCGGCGCGGTGGTGCGCGGTTGGCGCGTGCCGCCCACCGATGAGTCGGTCTGCGGCGAGCTGGCCCGCAACACGCTGCCGCGGATCGAGCAGATCTTCGTGGAAGCCGGTGAAGGCCAGGATCTGGAGGCCTTCGCGCTGGCGCTGTTCCTGGCCCGTCGCCGCACCGAACAGGCGCTGCGCGAGGCCACCAACGACTTCTACGTGGTCACCCTGTCGCCGCACGTGGTCGGTTACAAGGGCATGGTGCTGCCGGACAAGCTGCCGGTGTTCTACCCGGACCTGCAGCGCAGCGACCTGACCTCCAGCGCGATCGTCTTCCACCAGCGCTTCTCGACCAACACCATGCCGCGCTGGCCGCTGGCCCATCCGTTCCGCCTGCTGGCGCACAACGGCGAGATCAACACGATCGAGGGCAACCGCTCCTGGGCCCAGGCGCGCAGCAAGGTGTGGAAGACGCCGAAGTTCGACATCGCCGAGTTCAACCCGGTCATCTCCATGCATGGCTCGGACTCGCAGAGCCTGGACAACATGCTCGAACTGCTGACCTCGGGCGGCATGGACCTGTTGCAGGCGCTGCGCATCCTGGTGCCGCCGGCGACCGCCGCGCTGGAGTTCAAGGACTCCGACCTGGCCGCGTTCTACGAGTTCTATGGCCTGAACACCGAGCCGTGGGACGGTCCGGCCGGCATCGTCGCCTGCGATGGCCGCTATGCCGCGTGCATGCTGGACCGCAACGGCTTGCGCCCGGCGCGTTGGATGCTGACCTCCGACCGCCACTTCCTGGTCGCCTCCGAGGCCGGCGTGTGGGAGCTGCCGGCCGAACGCATCACCCGCAAGGGCAAGCTGGGCCCGGGCGAGATGATGGCCATCGATCTCAAGCGCGGCGACCTGCTCGACACCGAGGCGATCGACCGCATCAACCGGGGCCGCGCCCCGTACAAGCAGTGGCTGCAGCAGGGCGTGACCTATCTGCAGACCGAGCTGATCGACCCGTCGCTGGTCGAGGAGCCGTTCGACGACAAGACCCTGCGCAGCTACCACAAGCTGTTCCAGCTCAGCACCGAGGAGGTGGAGCAGATCCTGCGTCCGCTGGCCGAGACCGAGCAGGAAGCCACCGGCTCGATGGGCGATGACACGCCCATGGCGGTGCTCAGCCAGCAGACCCGGCCGCTGTACGACTACTTCCGCCAGGCCTTCGCGCAGGTGACCAACCCGCCGATCGACCCGCTGCGCGAAGGCATCGCCATGTCGCTCTCCACCCAGCTGGGCAAGGAGACCAACATCTTCCACGCGGCCGCCGAGACGGTGAACCACGTCATCCTCAACTCGCCGGTGCTGTCCCAGCGCAAGCTGCGCCAGCTGTTGAAGATGGACCAGTACGCGCAGAAGAACCGCCTGATCGACCTGTCCTACGCGCCCGAGGAAGGCCTGAAGGCCGGCATCGAGCGTATCTGCGCGCAGGCCGAGGCCGCCGCGCGCGAAGGCATGGTCATGCTGCTGCTGTCCGACCGCTATCCCGAAGCCGACCGGCCGATGGTGCATGCCCTGCTGGCCACCGGCGCGGTGCACCACCACCTGTCCAATGTCGGCCTGCGCTGCGAGGTCAACCTCATCATCGAGACCGGCACCGCGCGCGATCCGCACCACATGGCCTGCCTGCTGGGCTGCGGTGCCACGGCGGTGTATCCGTATCTCGCCTACCAGACCCTGTTCGACCTGGGCCGGCGCGGCATCCTCAAGCTCAAGGACGGCGGCGAAGTGGCCCAGATCGGCCGCAAGTATCGCAAGGGCATCTACAAGGGCCTGTCCAAGATCATCTCCAAGATGGGCATCTGCACCATCGCCAGCTACCGCGCCGCCCAGCTGTTCGAAATCGTCGGTCTGGACCCCGAGGTGGCGCAGCTGTGCTTCCCCGGCGCGGCCGCGCGCGTGGGCGGCGTGGGCTTCGGCCGCCTGGATACCGAGGCCCGCCAGCTCAGCCGCAACGCCTGGAACGACCTGCGCAAGCCGGAGGTCGGTGGCCTGATCAAGTACGTCCACGGCGGCGAGTACCACATGTTCAATCCGGACGTGGTCATGACGCTGCAGCGCGCGACCCGCACCGGGCAGACCAAGGACTGGCAGGCCTATGCCGAGGCCGTGCACAACCGCCCGCCCTCGACCCTGCGCGATCTGCTGCGGCTGAAGCTGGCCGAGACCCCGCTGCCGCTGGAGGAGGTCGCCGAGGCCGGCGATGTGCTGCGCCGCTTCGACACCGCGGCCATTTCGCTGGGCGCGCTCTCGCCCGAGGCCCACGAGGCCCTGGCCATCGCCATGAACCGCTTGGGCGGGCGCTCCAACTCTGGTGAGGGCGGCGAAGACCCGGCCCGCTACGGCACCGAGAAGCGCTCCAAGATCAAGCAGGTGGCCTCGGGCCGCTTCGGCGTCACCCCCGAATACCTGGTCAACGCCGAAGTGCTGCAGATCAAGGTCGCCCAGGGCGCCAAGCCCGGCGAGGGTGGCCAGCTGCCCGGCCACAAGGTCAACGAGACCATCGCCAGGCTGCGCTACGCCAAGCCCGGCATCGGCCTGATCAGCCCGCCGCCGCACCACGACATCTACTCGATCGAGGACTTGGCCCAGCTGATCTTCGACCTCAAGCAGGTCAACCCGACCGCGCTGGTGTCGGTCAAGCTGGTCAGCCATGCCGGCGTGGGCACGATTGCCGCCGGCGTGGTCAAGGCCGGCGCCGACCTGATCACCATCTCCGGCCACGACGGCGGCACCGGCGCTTCGCCGATCAGCTCGATCCGCTATGCCGGCGTGCCGTGGGAACTGGGCATCGCCGAGGCCCACCAGGCCCTGGTCCAGAACCAGCTGCGCGACCGCGCCATCCTGCAGACCGATGGCGGCCTGAAGACCGGGCTGGACGTGATCAAGGCCGCCATCCTGGGCGCGGACAGTTTCGGCTTCGGCACAGCGCCGATGATCGTGCTGGGCTGCAAGTACCTGCGCATCTGTCACCTCAACAATTGCGCCACCGGCGTGGCCACCCAGGACGAACGCCTGCGCGCCGAGTACTTCACCGGCCTGCCCGAGCGCGTGGAGCACTTCTTCCGCCTGCTCACCGAGGAAGTGCGCACCTGGCTCTCGCGCCTGGGTGCACGCTCGCTGGACGAGATCGTCGGCCGCACCGACCTGCTGGAGCAGATCGTGCACAGCCCGCGCGAAGGCGTGCACGTGGACCTCTCCCGCCTGCTGGCCGGAGCCCAGCTGGATAGCGATACCTGCGCGGCCCAGCGCATGTACGAATCCCCGGACAGCCTGGCCACGCAGCTGGACTCCGAACTGGCCCACGCCATCCGCACCAAGGCCGGCGGCGAGCATCGCCACCTGATCCACAACACCGACCGCTCCATCGGCACCCGCCTGTCCGGCGCCATCGCCCGTGCCCACGGCAACCTCGGCATGGCCGATGCGCCGATCCAGCTGCGCTTCCGCGGCACGGCCGGGCAGAGCTTCGGCGCGTTCAACGCCGGCGGCCTGAACATGGAACTGGAAGGCGAAGCCAACGACTACGTCGGCAAGGGCATGGCCGGTGGCCGCCTGGTGGTGCGTCCGCCGCGCGGGGCGCGCTTCGAGGCCCGCAACACGGCGATCCTGGGCAACACCTGCCTGTACGGCGCCACCGGGGGCGAGCTGTTCGCCGCCGGCCGCGCTGGCGAGCGCTTCGCGGTGCGCAACTCCGGCGCGCTGGCGGTGGTGGAAGGCGCCGGCGACCATTGCTGCGAGTACATGACCGATGGCATCGTGATGGTGCTGGGCCGCACCGGGTTGAACTTCGGTGCCGGCTTCACCGGTGGCCTGGCCTACGTGCTTGACCTGGATCGGGATTTCGTGGACCGCTACAACCATGAGCTGATCGACATCCACCGGATTAGTCCGGAAGGGTTCGAGAACTACCGCCAGCACATCCACACGCTGATCCAGCGCCATCGCGAACTTACCGGCAGCATCTGGGCCCAGCAGATCCTGGACGAGTTCCGCGACTACATCGGCAAGTTCTGGCTGGTGAAGCCCAAGGCGGCCAGCATCGAATCGCTGACCGACGCGCTGCGCAGGGCCGCCTGACCTGCGCCCTTGTGGGAGCCGCCACGGCGGCGATGGGCTTTCCCTGCAAAGCCTCATCGCCGACATGGCGGCTCCCACGGTGAACCCACGCACCGCCCGGCCACGCCGGGCGCACGAAGACCACGAGAGTCCCATGAGCCGCAAGCACGCCTTCCAGTTCCTCGAATTGCCCCGCCAGATGCCCACGCGCATCCCGGTGGAACTGCGCACCTCCGGCGACTGGGGTGAGCTGTACGGCAAGTTCGACAAGGCCGATGCCCAGTACCAGGCCGGTCGCTGCCTGGATTGCGGCAACCCGTACTGCAGCTGGAAGTGCCCGGTGCACAACGCCATCCCGCAGTGGCTGCAGCTGGTCCAGGAAAACCGCATCCATGAAGCGGCCACCCTGTGCCACACCACCAACCCGCTGCCGGAGGTCTGCGGGCGGGTGTGTCCGCAGGACCGCCTGTGCGAAGGCAGCTGCACGCTGGAGGAGTTCGGCGCGGTGACCATCGGCGCGGTGGAGAAGTACATCGTCGACACCGCCCTGGCCACCGGCTGGCGCCCGGACATGAGCAGCGTGACGCCCACCGGCAAGCGGGTGGCGGTCATCGGCGCCGGTCCGGCGGGCTTGTCGTGCGCAGACAAACTGGCCCACGCCGGCGTGCAGGCCGTGGTGTTCGACCGCTACGAGCAGATCGGCGGGCTGCTGCAGTTCGGCATCCCCAGCTTCAAGCTGGACAAGTCGGTGATCTCTACCCGCCGCGAGGTGCTCGAAGGCATGGGCGTGGAATTCCGGCTGGGTGTGGAAGTGGGCACCGACGTGACCATGGAGCAGTTGCTGGAGGAGTTCGACGCGGTGTTCCTGGGCACCGGCGCCTATCGCTACACCGACGGCGGCCTGACCGGGCAGGACCTGGACGGCGTGCTGCCGGCGCTGCCGTTCCTGGTCCAGAACGCACGCATCGTCACCGGCGGCGACACCTGGGGCCGGCCCATCGCCGGCTGGGAAGACCAGATCGCCCTGCCCGACCTGACCGGCAAGCGCGTGGTCGTGCTGGGCGGCGGCGATACCGGCATGGACTGCGTGCGTAGCGCGATTCGTCTGGGCGCGGCCAAGGTCACCTGCGCCTACCGCCGCGACGAAGCCAACATGCCCGGCAGCGCGCGTGAGGTCGCCAACGCCCGCGAGGAAGGCGTGCGCTTTTTGTTCAACCGCCAGCCGCTGGCTATCGACGCCGGCGCCGACGGCAAGGTCGCCGGCGTGCGCGTGGCCGAGACCAAGCTGGGCGAGCCCGATGCCCGCGGCCGCCGCAGCGCGGTGATCATCGAAGGCAGCGAATCGGTGCTGGACGCCGACGTGGTGATCATCGCCTTCGGCTTCTCCCCGACCCTGCCCGAATGGCTTTCGGCCGTCGGCGTGGAAGCCTTGGACAACGGCCGCATCGTGGCCGGGGGCGAGGACGCCGGCCGCCTGCCCTACCAGACCACCAACCCCAGGCTGTTCGCGGGTGGCGACGCTGTGCGCGGGGCTGACCTGGTGGTCACCGCCGTAGCCGAAGGCCGCGACGCGGCGGCCAGCATCACCGAGCTGCTGCTGGCCTGAAGCGACGGCAGGATCTGCGCAACCACGCCGCACCGCGTTGACGGGGTCTTCGCGGCGCGACGTGCTATTTGGTCGGGCCGCGGTCCCCCAAGATCGACCATCCCGGGCACGCAAGCCTTCCGTTGAACGATGACCCGCGCCGTCATGGCCGGGCGTGCGGATGCGTGCGTTGTTCTCGTGGTCGCGCCGTGTTGCGCCAACCCAGGCAGCCCCCGATGCCCAAACTCGTCAGCGCCACGCGCGCCCGTCAACCCTGGATCGACCTGCTGCGCGGCGGCAGCGTGCTGCTGGTGATCCTGTTGCATGCGCGCCAGTACGCGTTCCACGGCTACCTGCCCGACGGCGCCACGGTCGATGGCAGCCTGCTGACCGATCTGGTGCGCCTGGTGAATGTCTCGCTGGCGCCCATGCGGATGCAGCTGATGTTCCTGCTGTCGGGCCTGTTCGTGGCACGCAGCCTGGGCAAGGGCAGCCAGGCCTACCTGTCCGGCAAGCTGCGTAGCGTGCTGTATCCGTTCCTGCTGTGGTCGCTGGTCATCATCCTGGTGCGCGATGGCGGCGCGACAGCAGCCAAGGGGGTTCCGTTCGCCTGGGAGGAGTTCGGCGCCATCGTCACCGGCACCAGCACCCTGACCTGGTTCCTCTACGACCTGTTCCTGTTCTTCCTGGTGACCCCATATCTGCGGCGCTTCTCGCCGCTGGCCGTGATCCCCGTCGCGCTGGCGCTGGCCTGGCTGGTGCCGACCTCGCTCTATGTGAAGCCGGAGCTGTTCTACTACTTCATCTATTTCTATCTGGGCGACTGGATCAGCCGGCGCGGCGTGGACCTGGCCGCCTATCGTTCGAAGGGCCTGTTGAGCTTCTCCGGTCTGTGTCTGCTGGCGATCGTCCTGCTCGCCAACTTCAGTGGCATGCCCAAGGTCTGGCCCGTCTACCTGCCCCTGGTGCTGGGCACACTGCCGCTGCTGGTGTGGTGCGCAGAACATGCCGCGGCTCATCCGTGGTCGGCGCCGCTGACCTACGTGGGGCGCAACTCGATCGTGTTCTACCTGGCGCACTACCCACCGTTCCTGGTGGTGGCCTGGTTGCTGCATACCGTCACCCTCGACGGAACGGTCTCGCTGGGCGTCCTGCTGCTGACCGGGATCGGCACTCCCGCGCTGATCTGCCTGGCGCGCGACCGCATCGGGATGCCGATCGTGAACTGGCTGTTTTCGTGGCCGGGCCGCCGACGTGCGCACGCCGTGCTCGCCCAACGGGTCGCCTGAATCATCGACTGACGACACGTGTGATGCCGATCTCGGCGCCATGCGCCCCTTAGAAAAGGGTGACTAACTAATCACTTTTTCTTAGACTCAAACCACACTAAAAAGCGGCGCGAGCGCGCTGGGGGCGGTGCGGTGGGAGACACGAGGGAACGTGCCGTCTGGATCGACGTACTGCGGGGAATTTGCGGATTACTGGTGATCGTGGCGCACGCCGAGTATTTCGCCCGTGCAGAGGCCGGCGCTGACTGGGCTTCGGCGATGGACACGCTGTGGATGCCCGGGGTGGACGCTCTCAACCTGATTGTTTCACCGCTCCGTATGGAATTGCTGTTCCTGCTGTCGGGCATGTTCCTGGCACGAAGCCTGGCCAAGGGCAGGTCCCACTACTTCCGCGGCAAACTCGACAATGTGGTCTACCCATTCCTGGTCTGGCTGCTACTGAACTTCGCGCTGCGCGAAGGAGGGTCGGTGGTGATGCTGGGCGAGTCGGTGAACTGGTGGAACCTGGCCGAACTGCTGGTGGGCCATGCACCGCCGACCTGGTTCCTGTTCGACCTGGCGCTGTTCTTCCTGGTGGCGCCCTGGTTGAGGCGATTCCCGATCTGGATCCTGGTGCCGGCGCTGGTCGCGCTCTCGATCCTTGTCGGCCGGATGGCAACTCCGCACGACGGCGAGTTCTTCTACCACTTGGCCTTTTTTCTATGCGGCGACGCGATAGTGCGGGCGCGTCTTGATCTGACGCGCCCGCCGCTGTGGTGGCTGGGAGTGTCGACGCTCTGCCTCGTTGCGACCTCGATCCTGGCACTGCACAGCGGCTTGGCCAAGACATGGCCGGGCTATCTGCCACTGGTGCTGGGCAGCGTGCCGTTGCTGGCTTGGCTGGCCGCACGCTTGGCGCAAACGCCACTCGCACCCGCGCTCGCCTACGTCGGACGCAACGCCATCGTGTTCTATGTCGTTCACTTCACTCTGTTCATTGCGCTGATCGTGGTGCTGCGCAAAGTCACGCATGACGGCGTCTGGCTTTTCGTTGGCCTGCTCACTGCTGGCGTCGGCACGCCACTGGCGCTTTGCCTGCTCCGTGTGCGACGCGGTTGGCGCTGGCTCGATCTGCTGTTCTCACCAGCCCTCCTGCGGGCAAGGCACCGGGTGAGCGAGGCCACACGCACTGACCCAGCTTGATCACGGAGAGGACGCGGATCGATCCGCTTGAAACCAGATTGGCCGCGCGAGCGGACGCCGATTAAGCTGCACACGCCGCGTTCCCCACTCCGGTCTGCCATGGCTGCCCTGCTCTCCTCGCGCCTGCTGCGCGACTCCTCGCTGTCGGCGCTGGCCGCAGGCTTTGTCACCGTGCTGGTGGGCTTTGCCAGTTCGGCGGTCATCGTGTTCCAGGCCGCGCAGGCAGTCGGCGCCAACCAGGCGCAGATCGGCTCGTGGATCCTGGCCTTGGGGATCGGCATGGGCCTGAGTTGCATCGGGCTGTCCTTGCGTTACCGCGTCCCGGTCGTCACCGCGTGGTCGACACCGGCGGCGGCGATGCTGGCGGCCACGACGACCGGCCTGCCGCTGTCCGATGCGATCGGTGCATTCGTGATCTGCGCCGTCCTGGTGGCGATGGCGGGGTTCTCCGGGGTGTTCGAACGGATGCTCGGGCGCATCCCGTTGCCACTGGCGGCCGGCATGCTGGCAGGCGTGCTGTTGCGCTTCGGGCTGGATACGTTCGTGGCGGTGCGCAGCCAGCCGCTGCTGGTGCTGGTCATGCTGGCGGTCTATCTGCTGATGCGCCGACAATGGCCGCGCTATGCGGTGATCGCCACGCTGCTGGCCGGCATCGTCGTGGCTGGCGCGCGCGGCCGTTTGCACCTGGACGGCGTGGCGCTCGCCCCGGCCCAGCCGGTCTGGGTCAGCCCGACCTTCTCCCTGGCCGCGTTGCTGGGCCTGGCCCTGCCGATGTTCGTGGTCACCATGGCGTCGCAGAACGTGCCCGGGGTCGCGGTCATTCGCGCCTCCGGTTACCAGGTGCCGGTCTCGCCGGTGATCGGCTGGACTGGCGTGCTCAATGTCGTGCTGGCACCGCTGGGCGCGTTCTCCCTCAACCTGGCGGCGATCACCGCCGCGATCTGCATGGGGCCCGAAGCCCATCCAGACCCCGCGCGACGCTACATGGCCGCCGTCTGGGCGGGGGTGATCTATCTGATCGTGGGGGTGTTCGGCGCCACGGTGGTCGCCCTGCTGGCGGCATTTCCGAAGGAACTGGTGATGGCCGTGGCCGGCATCGCCCTGCTCGGCACGCTCGGCAGCGCCTTGCACGGCGCGCTGAAGGACGACACCGGGCGCGAAGCAGCGCTGGTGACCTTCCTGGTGACCGCATCCGGGCTGAGCCTGGCGGGGATCGGTTCGGCCTTCTGGGGCCTGGTGGCTGGCGTGGTGGTGATGCTGGCGCTGCGCCCGCCCAAGCGCGGCTGACGCTGCCGACTGAGCGCTGACGCGATGGTCAGCGCCGGTTTCATGCTGCAGTTGCGTTAGGTGTCCTAGGCTCGTCACGACGAGGCGGCCATCCCCCACCCTCCGCCGCACCCACCCAGACCGCATCGGCGAAACCGTCGCTCACCACGACCAGGAGCCGCGATGACGGCCCACCGGAGCTTCCGCATGCGCTTGCATCCGTCCCGACCTTCCCGGTTCCTGGCCCTGCTGCTCATGGCCCTGCCGCTGACGGGCCTGGCCCAGCACAAGCGCGTGCTGGAATACGCCGGCGTGAACCTGGCCGGGGCCGAGTTCAAGTCCAGCCAGAAGCCGGGCAGGGTGTTCAAGGACTACACCTATCCGTCGGATAAGGACTTCGCCTACTTCGCCGCGCAGGGCATGAACATCGTGCGCCTGCCGTTCCTGTGGGAGCGCCTGCAGCCCGAGCCCAAGGGCGAGCTGGACCCGACCCAGTTGGAGATGCTCACCAAGACCGTGGACAACGCCCACCGGCATGGCATCGCCCTGCTGCTGGATGTCCACAACTATGGCCAATACAACGGACAGAAGATCGGCAGCGACGCGGTACCCGACGCGGTGTTCGCCGACCTGTGGGCGCGGTTGGCCCGCGAGCCGGCCTTGGCCAACAAGCCGGACGTGCTGTTCGGGCTGATGAACGAACCGCACGGCATCAGCGCGCGCGCCTGGGCCCGCTCGGCCCAGGCGGCCATCGATGCCATCCGCGAGGCGGGCGCAAAGAACCTGATCCTGGTCCCTGGCACGGCCTGGAGCGGCGCGCATAGCTGGAATAGCGCGACCGCCGGGGGCGGCAGTTCCAACGCCGACGCCCTGCTCGCCATCCGCGACCCGGCTCACAACCTTGCGTTCGAGGCGCACCAGTACCTGGACAAGGATTCCTCCGGTACCAAGGACACGTGCGTCAATGAACAGGTCGGCGTGCAGCGCCTGGAGGGCTTCACGCGCTGGCTGCGCAAGCACCACAAAACCGGTTTCCTGGGTGAGTTTGGCGCCAGCACGCGGCCCGAGTGCATGGCCGCGCTGGATGGGATGCTGAGCTACATGGAAAAGAACGGTGACGTCTGGCTGGGCTGGAGCTATTGGGCGGCTGGGGCTTGGTGGCCGCCGAGCTACATGTTCGGCGTGCAACCGGGTCGGGATGGCGGCGACAAGCCGCAGATGCGCATCCTCTCTCGCCATGCCCGGGCGGTGACTTCACCCCACTGATTCGCGCAAGCGCTTGGCAGTGACATGACAAGAGCCGTCCACGTGACGGCTTTTTTGTTATCCGGGTCAACAACCGGAGCGAGACGCAGTCCTCGAAACGGCACAGACCCCTGTTCACGAATGTGATATTCACGACGGCGTCACACCTTCTACACGCCGGGTGTGAACTGCACGCAAAACCCACCTAGGATCGGCCACGTGATGTCGCGATTGTCAGGTATCGCCGGACCGAATGGCCGGCCGCCTGTGGCACCACGCCTTGGGGTCGATTGAGCACCGTGCCGGATCGCGCGGGGTAACGGCTCCTCCTCAATGCAAAAGCGGCCTGACTGCCCGTGCGAGCGGGCGCCTGGCCCGATGACCGGTGCTGCCTGGATGCCGCCGGCCTGAACCCACCTCCCATGAAACCTCCACTCGCTTGCCGAGTAACGACGCTGAGATCCCCCGATATGCGCCTGTTCCAAACCCTTCGTGTCTCGTCCATCGCACTCGCCGCAGCCTTGGCGTGCGCCCCCGCCGCCAAGGCTGGCAGCGTGCTCAAGTACGCCGGCGTCAACCTGTCCGGCGCCGAGTTCAACTCCGCGGCCAAGCCTGGCGTGCTCTACAACGACTACGTCTATCCGTCCGATTCGGACTTCGCGTATTTCTCCAGGCAGGGCATGAACGTGGTGCGCCTTCCCTTCCTGTGGGAACGGCTGCAGCGCAGTGCGGGGGGCAAGCTCGATGCGACGCAGCTGTCCTACCTGCGCACGGCGGTCACGCGCGCTAAGAACCACGGCATGAAGGTCATCCTGGATCCGCACAACTACGCCAAGTACTACGGCAGGTACATCGGAACCAGCGCCGTCCCCAACGCCGTGTTCGCCGACCTGTGGCGCCAGTTGGCCGCTGCTTTCAAGAACGACGATGCGGTGATGTTCGGGCTGATGAACGAGCCAAACGACATGAAGGCGGTGACCTGGGCCAGCGCTGCCCAGGCGGGCATCAGCGCCATCCGCAACACCGGTGCCAAGAATCTGATCCTCGTCCCGGGTGTCGCCTGGACCGGGGCGCATAACTGGACGGTCGCCTCGGCAGGCGGCGGCACCTCCAATGGCGATGCCTTGCTCAAGTTGAAGGATCCCGCCAACAAGCTGGCCTTCGAGGTCCACCAATATCTGGATGCGGACTATTCGGGCACCCACTCCAGCTGCGTCAGCAAGACCATCGGCGCGGACACGCTCAAGAGCTTCACCTCCTGGTTGCGCGCCCACCACAAGGTCGGCTTCCTTGGCGAGTTCGGCGCGGCCAACAACGGCACCTGCATGGTGGCGCTGGACAACATGCTCGAGTACATGCAGTCCAACAAGGACGTGTGGCTGGGCTGGACCTACTGGGCCGCAGGCGCATGGTGGCCCTCGAACTACATGTTCAACGTGCAGCCTTACAAGGGCGCCTCCCGGCCCCAGATGAAGATCCTTGCTCCGCACGCCCATGAGGTCAGCGGCAAGTAAGTCCTAACCGGGCGGGCAGGACGCGATGTCCGGCCCGCCTGGTCTTTCGTCACCGTCACGGATCCGTGCTCCGCCCCCGCAGGAAGTGACTCCCAGGGGCACGACGCGACGTAAAGCCGACGCAAGGTTGGCTCGTGGCGGAGAGGTGAGCGCGGGAAACTTTGCTACAGAGCCACATGGCAAACGCTTCACAGCGCAAAACGAGTCGCCCCTCACTAAGGGAGTGATGACACAGAGCGGCAATCGTCACAGTTTCTACACATCACGTATGAAACCGACCGAAATCGGCACAGGCCTTGCTGGGAGCCTAGTGACCGTTTGGCAAATCGGGCCAGAAATGGCCCGCCGCATCGAGTGGGCCATGGCCCCCGATGCCGAGAACGGCACTCCGCGGGGGCCATCGACCGAATGCACAGGGATCGCATGGGTCATGACCTCCTCCTCCCGACGCAGGGACCAGCGGCTGTCCGACAAGGCAGTGCGGGTCCTCCGCCTCGACCGGCCGGACGGCACGGCGAGGTGACCACTTCCCCCGAGCCCATATGCGTCTGCTACCGCCCCTGGCGGCCTCCGCCGCCCTCCTGATCGCCCTGCTAACCCACGCCCATCCCGCCAGCGCCACCGATGTCCTCAAGTACGCCGGCGTCAACCTCGCCGGCGCCGAGTTCAACTCCTCGGCCAAGCCGGGCGTGCTGTACCAGAACTACGTCTATCCCTCGGATGCCGACTTCGCCTACTACGCCAGTCAGGGGATGAACGTCGTACGCCTTCCCTTCCTCTGGGAGCGATTGCAATCCAGTGCGGGGGCCACCCTCGACGTCACCCAGCTCTCCTACATCCGCACGGCCGTCACGCGTGCCAAGAACCACGGCATCACTGTCATCCTGGATCCGCACAACTATGCCAAGTACTACGGCACCCGCATCGGGACCAGCTCGGTTCCGAACACGGTCTTTGCCGATCTCTGGCGCCAGCTTTCCAAGGAATTCGCCAACGATCGCGCCGTGATCTTCGGCCTCATGAACGAACCCTACGGGGTCGACGCCGTCACCTGGGCCGCGAGTGCCCAGGCAGGCATCGATGCGATCCGCGCCACGGGCGCCCGCAACCTGATCCTGGTCCCCGGCGTGGCATGGACTGGCGCGCACAGCTGGACCAATGCCAGCGCAGGCGGTGGCACTTCCAACGCCGATGCCCTGCTGACGATTACCGACTCGGCCAACAACATCGCCTTTGAGGTCCACCAGTACATGGATTCGGACTATTCCGGGACCCACTCGACCTGCGTGAGCACGTCGATCGGAGCGGACAAGTTGGCGGCGTTCACCAGCTGGCTGCGCACCAACAGAAGGACGGGCTTCCTCGGCGAGTTCGGCGCGGCCGCCAACGAGACCTGCCTGTCCGCACTGGACAACATGCTGGCCTACGTCCAGGACAACGCCGATGTCTGGCGCGGCTGGAGCTACTGGGCCGGCGGCGCATGGTGGGGCAACTATATGTTCAGCGTACAACCGGCCAGCGATGGCAGCGCCAAGCCACAGATGACGGTCCTGTCGAACCGGGCCAAGCGCATCACCACCGGCACAGCCTCGCCCCCCCCGGCCAGCTCCAACCCGCCGTCGAATCCCGCGGCCAGCTCCCCTGTCTCCCCGATGCTCTCGCTGCCCGTCAAGGCCAGGAAGCTCTAGACCTCACGTCGCGCAACGCAGACCCAACGCCAGTTCCCGGACAAGGTCCGGACTTGGCACCGGGGAGTCGCTCAGCCGGGCTCGCTCAGCTGCAGTAGCCAATGGGTCGTCTGCCCGCCGCGTGCGGGCAGCGGCTCGAAGTCGAAATGCAGCAGGCGTGGTTCGGCATTGGCGACCCGCAGGGGCAGGACGCTGGCGGCCGGTGTCGATGCGCGCAGTTGGGTCTCCAGGGCCGACAGGGCTTCGGCGCGCACCGAGGGATCCAGCAGGGTCCGCATGTCGAGGCCGATCATGTCCGAATTGTCCAGGTCGGCCAGGTCGGCGAAGGCCTCGTTGACGAAGACCACCCGGGCAATGCCCGCCGGACCGCGCTCGATGATGGCCACGCCCTGGCGCAGGCGCGCCAACGAGGCCTCGAGCATGACGAAGTCCTGCTGATAGCGCTTGCGCTCCATCAGCTCGATCAGCACGCGCAGGCTGCGGGCCGACTCCAGGTGCAGCTGCGACCACGGCCGCGCGCGGCCACGCACGGTTTCCTGCCACAGATCAAAACTCTTGCGCGGAGACAGGCGCGAGTTGGGGATGTCCGGCAGCTTGGCCAACGCGGGGTTGCCGGCCCAGTTGACGGTCTGGACCTGCTCGCGCCGGGTCCACATCAGCGCACTGCGAGCCTGCGGCATCAGCGGCACGAAGATCAGGCCGGCCGCCAGCGGCGCCAGGTCGGCCAGCGGCGGAAAGGTGGTCCCGATGGTGTCGGTATGCAGGGCCCCGACCGCGCCCTCGCGCAGCGCCTCGTAATCGCCCGACTCGATCTGGGCGCGGATCCGCGCCAGGTCCCGCTCCGGCGGTAGCTGTCCGTGGCGGGTGACATGATCTCCGTGGAAGATCGCCACGCCGTCGGCATCGACCACGTCCATCAGGTCCGGCGCCATCTCGGCCAGCATGTCCGGGGTCATGGTGTCGGCGTCGTTGAACGCGGTGATCAGCTTCTCGCGCACGGTCAGCAGGACCGACTCGGTGCGCGCGCGCTCCACCGCCTGCAGTGCCCCGATGCGCCCGGCCAGGCCGCGCGAGAGCGCATCGGCCACATCGCGCATGGCATGGTTGGCGAAGTGCGGCTTGTAGTGATGGCAGGCCACCAGGCCCCACAGCGCGTCGTTGACCACGATGGAGGTCACCAGCGTCGCCGAGACCCCCATGTTGGCCAGGTACTCCAGGTGCACCGGCGAGACGCTGCGCAGGCTCACATCGCTCAGGTCCACCGGCTGGCCATCGGCCGGGTTGAGCACCGGTGTAATCGGCGAGGGGCGATAGCCGACATGGGCGATCTGGCGCACCCGGTTGCGCAGGTACAGCGCACGGGCCTGGGCCGGAATGTCGGTCGCCGGATAATGCAGGCCCAGGTAGGCCTCCAGGTCCGGCGCGCGCGCCTCGGCGATGACATCGCCGTTCCAGTCGTTGTCGAAACGGTAGACCATCACCCGGTCATAGCCGAGCAACGCATGGATCTCGCGCGCGACGCGCAGGCTGGCCTCGGCGACCGAACCGTCGCGCTCCAGCAGCCGCAGGGTCGGCAGCGCATCGTTGAGTCCGGCGTCGGAGCCACGCGAGTCGCGCGGCTCCAGTTCGACCAGCCAGTGCGTGGGTGACAGATGCCACGCGCCGACCCAGGACGCCTCCGGAGTCGCGTCACGCAGCGGGAACTCGACCGCCGCGTGGGACAGGTGCACGCGCTCGGTCACGCTGGCCGGATCGGGCAGTTGGCGCTTGCCCAGGTCCAGCAACGCGTCCCAACGCCGGCCCAGCGGATCGTCCACGCCCAGGACCGCCGCGGCCGTCTCACTGGCCTGGACGATGCATCCGGTGGCCGGGTCGATGACCAGCAGCACGCCGAACGGCTGGATGGAGCCAGGGATGTGGATGGGCTCGCGCGCGCACGCATCCATGTCCACGGGATCGACGACAACGTTCATACGGGCCTTCCGAAGCAAAGCTGTTGGTGAAAACGGGCGAACATCGCCATCGCACCAGCCACCGCCTGCTCGCGGGCGCCAGGCGGGGTGAGCGCCCTTTCAAGGCAGTCCTGGAACCGCCGCCAGGCGGCGGGCTCCTCGCTGCCGAGGTCGAAGTAGGCCAGCGCCCCTTCCAAGGAGGGCTGCTGACGCCGCAACTGTCGGGCGATCACCCGCCCACCCAGCATCGAGCCCTCCACGACGTAGAGCATGCCCCAGGCCTGGGCGGCTTCGATCGACGCCTCGGCGGCTCCGGCCACCGGCGGAAGGGGCTCGCCCAGGGCATGCAGGTCATGGCGCAGCGCCGGAACGCGAGGCCGGTAGCGCCAGCCATGGACCGGCAGCGCCGCCAGCCAGGCCGCGTGCGCGTGCTCCCAGGGCGCCAGGATGGACAGGTGCGCCTGCAGGACCCGGCCGTAGAGGGCTGGCTCCAGGGTGCCGGCCGCCAGCGCGGGCATGTGCGGTAGTGCCTCCACTGCAGCGTGTGCCTGCGCAGTCGCCTCGCGCAGGAAACGCGCGGCAGGCGGTGGGGCAAGGTCGGGAACGGGGGACATGGGATGGCAGGCGTGGGGCATGAGCGGCACAGAGCCAGGAGAACCGCCCCAGCCCCTGCGAGCCTAACAGCGCCTGCGCCGATGACCAATCAAAAGCCCGGCCCGCGCTCGCACACGGCTCCCGACCATCGGAACTTCGATGGGGGGGTCGCCATGACCGTTCAGCCCGCGGCCAGCGCCGCAATCCCTGTGATGGCGGGCGTTGCCGCGTCGACGCGGGCCGCGTTCAGCTGGCAGCAGCGCATTGCTGACCCCGCCTACACGTCCACGCTGGCTCAGTGGTCCCCACCCAAGAGTGAGGAGGAAGGACCATGCGGATCATCCAGACCACGACGCTGCTGCTCGCCCTGACCGCCGCCGGCGCCGCCGCCGCGGCCGATGCGCCCAAGACCAAGGGCCTGACCGAACCCCAGGTGCGCCAGTTGCTGGCCGACAAGGGCTACACCAAGGTGGACGATATCGACTTCGAGGACGGCATGTGGGAGGCCGATGCCACCAGCGCCAACGGCAATCGCACGGACGTGCGGGTGGACCCGGCCAGTGGCCGCGTCTTCGCCGATGCCCAGGTCTCCAATCTCAGCGAGAACGATATCAAGGCCAAGCTCGCCGCCGCCGGTTATGCCAAGATCCATGACGTCGATTTCGACGACGGCATGTGGCAGGCCGAAGCCGAACGCGCCGACGGCAAGCAGGTCGAGATCCACCTGAGCCCGGACGACGGCGCCATCCTGCACGTGGAGAACGACTGAATCTCGGGCCGGCGCGCTCGTCACGCCGGCCTGTCATGCCTTGCTTTACGAGCCGCCCGGGTCACCTGGGCGGCTCTGTTTTTGGTTTTTTGCGGCTAACCCCGCATTTTTTTCGTGCTTCGTGTCCTAAAAATCCTGCAAATGGGGTTACGTTCTGGAGAAGCTGGGTTCCCCCGTCCAGCAGGCGTCCAGGATCGACATGCGCATTGCCCGCACCACGGCCTCTAGGCGCCGGCGCGCCCGACACGGCCTGGTCACGCTGTTGCTGGCCGTTTGCCTGGTTGCCTGCGCCGATTCGCAGCCCGAGGCCGCCGTCACCGCACCGGCGGCGCGCACACCGGCACCGCGTCAGATCGCCTCGACCCCCTGCGAGCTGATCACCCGGGACGAGCTGCGCAAGGTGTTCCCGCTGGCCGAAGGTGCCAGGCAGGAACAGCACGATGCCTTCGGCATCGCGTCATGCGAGTGGAATGGCGAGTTCGGACGGCTGTTGGTGCAGCAATGGCCGTCCAAGGGCCACACGCCGCGTCAAGAAGTGCGTGACCTGGCGCGGGGTTTCACCGATGGCAGTGAGCCGGACCTGGACCGCGTCCGCCTGGTCCCGGTCGAGGGCATGGGGCACTACGCCACCGCCGTGGTCGAGCGTCGGGACCCGGACCGCGGCGTGCTGGCCGACATGGCGGTGCTGTCGATCTCGCGCGATGGCAAGACCCTGGTCTTTCTGACCGACGGCCTGGACGAGTTCGAGCGCGACGAGGCGCTCAAGCGCCTGTCCCTGCTGGGGGGCTACGCCTACCAGCGGCTGTAGTCGCGCACCGGACGGCTTCCTTATGCCGGCAGAACCTCCAGCGTCTGCGCCAGGGTTACTGACGCACCGGGCGCCACGCTCACGACGTCACGGCCCGCGTTGGCCGCCTCCACGCACAGGAAATCAGGCCAGGCCCCGGGCGGAACATCGGTGAAGCCCTGCACGCCCTCCTGCCCCGGGTTCCACACCACCACCGCGGCGCTGCCGGTGGTGGACAGGCGCAGGCGGCGCCCGAG
Source organism: Pseudoxanthomonas sp. JBR18 (assembly GCF_028198165.1). Classification (NCBI taxonomy): domain Bacteria; kingdom Pseudomonadati; phylum Pseudomonadota; class Gammaproteobacteria; order Lysobacterales; family Lysobacteraceae; genus Pseudoxanthomonas; species Pseudoxanthomonas sp. JBR18. The sequence continues at coordinate 1,812,595 of NZ_CP116339.1, read as the reverse complement.
CACCGGATCGACGATGAGGTAGCGTCCGCCTGCGTCGTGGTAGACGCGGTCGCTGCGCCCGGGATCACGCGGATCGGCCAGCGTCCAGTCGCCGTCCTGGGTGAACACGCGGCCGGTGAACTTGTCGGTGTAGTCCAGGCCCGCCAGGCCTTCGACCGTGACCCGCCGCGCGTCGCCCACCTGGAAGTAGCTATGCAGCGCCTGGGTGATGCGCACGGGCTCGGCCCCAGGGTTGTGGGTCACCAGCGCCTGTTGCAGGCCGGCGCCGAAGACCAGCAGCTGCTCCAGCCGCAGCGGCGTGCGCGGATCGGCCGGGAGCGAAAGCCGCACATGCACGTTGCCATCGCCGTCCTCGCGCGATTCCTCCAGCGTCCATGGCTGTGTGCGGGCGAAGCCATGCTGGACGACGTCGGCCGGCTGGTTCTCCTTGGCGAAGTAGGGCCAGCACACCGGGACACCGCCGCGGATGGCCTTGGGCGCACCGACCGCCGTCGGCGAGACCCACAACATCTCCTGCCCCCCCGCCGGCACGAACGACAGCAGCTGGCCCCCATGCAGCGACAGCCGGGCGGTGCACAGCGGCGATTCGATCTCCAGCACGGGCAGGCCGCGCAGCGTGGTCTCGGTCAGGGCGTGGGTCATGGTGGCTCGCGAACGAAAGCGGGCCGCCAGTCTAGCCAGACGCCCGTGGGGTCGCCGTGGGAGCGCGTCTTACCCAACCTTCTGCAGCCTGGTCGGACCCCTCACCGGGCGGGCCTTCGCAGTGCGTCTGAGCCTGCGCGCTCATCGCCCCGGCCCGTGATTCAGTCGACTTCGCCGTCCAGGTAGAACCAGTGCCCGTCCTCGCGCACGAAACGGCTGTGCTCGTGCATGCGCTGGGCAGAGCCGCCCCCGATGCGCAGGCGTGCGGTGAATGCCACCTCGGCGGTGTCCGGCCCGGTGACGGTGTGTGATTCGACCTTCAGCCCAAGCCAGGCGGTGCGTCGCCCGGGGGCATCATCCAGGGACAAGCTCTCCGGGCGCGTGGAGGCATGCCAGCTGTCCAGCAGATACCCGGCATCACCCAGCACATAAGCGCTGTAGCGCGAGCGCATCAGGGCCGCGGCGTCGGCCGCCGGGGTACCGGCATGCAGCGGGCCACAGCAGCGGGCGTAGGGAAGGCCCGTATCGCACGGACAGGTCTTGGGGGGAGTGGATGTCCGCATGGCGTCAGCCCGCCGCGCCACTGAGGTGTTCGTAGAGGATCGCCGCACCGACCAGGATCAGGATCACGCCGCCGGCCAGCTCCGCGCGGCGGCCGATCATCGCTCCGAGCGCCCGCCCGGCCATCACCCCGAGGGTGACCATGGTGAAGGTGCAGGCGCCGATGACCCCGGCCACCACGAAGATCGGCACGTTGACGAAGGCCAGGCCGACGCCGACGGCCATCGCATCGATGCTGGTGGCCAGGCCGGTCAGGGCGAGGGTGACCAGGTTGCCGTGCCGGTCGGCGGACGCCTCGGCCTCGTCGGCTTCATCGTCCTCGGTCAGCGCCTTCCAGATCATGTGCGCGCCCAGCGCGCCCAGCAGGACGAAGGCGATCCAGTGGTCGTAAGCCTTGACGTAGCTGGAGGCCGCCGAGCCGATCAGCCAGCCGATGACCGGGGTGATGGCCTCGACCACGCCGAAGATCAGGCCCACGCGCAGCGCCTGGGCGAGCGTGGGCTTGGCCATGGCCGCGCCCTTGCCCAGGGCCGCGGCGAACGCATCGGTGGACATGGCCAGGCCGAGCAGGAGGATGGAAATCGGATTCATCGGATGAAGTCACCACGGCCGGAAACGTGGACGAACGAACAAACCCCACGCGCCGGCCATCTGCCGCGTCGGGCTGCTCGTTGGTCTTGCCAACCTGGTGTGGTTGCAGCCGCCATGGCCTTTTGAAGCCAAGCATGTTGACGGCTGCGCTCTGGCCGCGATGCGGGCCGAGCCGGCTACTCCCCAAGGAGATCCCGCGACACGGCACTGGGCTGCGAGCGGGGCGCGCAGTATACACAGGCAACGTCCGCAACTGGACCGGCGACCACGCAGGCAAGTGGCCACGCGGCCCCTGCATCTGCGCTCAGAGCATGCGCCGCAGGACGTTGTCGCGGCGGAACAGCGCGTGATACAGCGCGGCCACGATGTGCAGCCCGATCACCCAGTAAAAGGCCGTCCCCAGCCAGACGTGCACCGACTTCAGCGTATCGGACAGGGCTTTGTGTTCGGTGGGAAGCCCGGGGATGCGCAGGCCGCCAGGCAGGCCGACACCCCCGCCGTCGACGATGCCCGAGACCAGGCCCAGCAGCGGCTGGACGATGATGAAGGCGTAGAGCAGCACGTGGGTGACCTGGCTGGCGCGGTGCATCCAGTGGGGTGGCGGCGGCTGGATCGGCGGGGCCTGCGTGCCCAGGCGCGAGACCAGCCGCGGCAGGGCCACCAGCAGCACCGCCAGCCCGAACAGGAAGTGCGATTGCATCACCAGCGTGCGCTCGGGGGTCCCGCGCTCCAGAAAGCCACGGGCGTTGATGGTCGCGTAGGCGCCGGCGATCAGCAGCACGGTCACCCAGTGGAAGACGCGCACGCGCCGGCTGTAGCGCGCAGGGATCACTTCGGTCATGACGGGCCTGTGCCAATCGCGGAAATGCGATCCTAGCCCGGGCAAGGTCGGAGTGCCGTCAGCGCTTGCCGCCGACCTCGATGAAGCGCAGGAACTCGGCGCGGGTGCGTGCGTCATCGCGGAACGCGCCCAGCATCTTGGAGGTGACCATGCTGACCCCGCGCTTGTGCACGCCACGGGTGGTCATGCACTCATGCGCGCCCTCCACCACCACGCCCACCCCACGCGGCGCCAGGACGTCCTGGATGCACTGGGCGATCTGCGCGGTCATCTTCTCCTGCACCTGGAAGCGCCGCGCGAAGGCATCGACCACGCGCGCCAGCTTGCTGATGCCCACCACCTTGCCATCGGGCAGGTAACCCACGTGGACCTTGCCGATGATCGGCGCCATGTGGTGCTCGCAGTGGCTTTCGTACTCGATGTCGCGCAGCACGATCAGCTCGTCGTAGCCGGCCACTTCCTCGAAGGTGCGGGCCAGATAGTCGTGCGGATCCTCGCGATATCCGCTGAACCAGTCCCCATAGGCCTTGGCCACGCGCTTGGGCGTGTCCAGCAGGCCTTCGCGCGCGGGATCCTCGCCCGCCCAGCGCAACAGCGTGCGCACGGCGTCCTCGGCTTGGTCGCGGCTGACGCCGCCGCGGATGTTGTCGGAATCGCTCATGGCCGCAGACCTTGTCCGGGACAGCTGGAAGGGGCCGGCATCGTACCGGACTGCCCCGCGCGCGTCAGCGCGGGGCGTACGGAACACTGCAGGCCGCTTCAGGAGGACGCCGGGACCACGAACACCGGGTTGGTGTAGAACCACAGGTCCTGCCAGGGGTCTTCGCCGGGCACATCCGGTGCCGGTGTGCGTTCAGGCGTGCTGCTGCCGCGGGCGCGCACGAAGGCGCCGCCCGCCGGCACCGGTAGCGTCCACTCGGCCACGATCCAGTCGCCTTCGCGCCGCCAGTCCTGCTCGCCGAACACGCGGCTGCGCATGCGTGGCCCCTCCGCGCCAGGCGTGCCCACGATCAACTCCACATGATCCAAAGGCGGACGCTGGCCGTGGGCGTTGACGGCAGTGGGCCGGTGCACGCGCAGGCGCACCTGCATCGGCGCGCCGGCCGACAGCGCCACCTGCCCGCCCAGCTGCGCCACGGCGCGGCCGTCCGGTGTGCCCACCTGCAGCGACAGCGCATCGACCAGATCCCCGGTGACGGTGAACACCCGGCCCTGGCGCAAGCCGTCCATCAGGTCCTGCGGTGTGTGTCGCGCCCACACGTAGGTCTTGCTGTACTGGCCCGGGTCGAACTCCTCACCGCCATCGCGCGCGTTGACGTGCGAGTCGGAGTTGGCCGTGATCCACAGGCGCATGCCGCTGGCCAGCAGCTGGTCCCACACCCCGCCCACCACGGCGACCATCTGGTCGAAGCCACCCAGCGTGGGCGCCGGGGCGTTGCGGTACAGCCCGCGATGCTGCGCCGAGGCCTGGTGCCCGGGCGCGCCCTCCATCCCCACCAGCACCTGCGGCGCGGCCGCATGCCAGGCCCGCAACTCGGCCGGGGTGACATCGCCCCAGCGCCCCATGCCGGTGGCGGTGCGCGCGGGGTGGTTGATGATCATCAACGGCGTGGGCGAGAGCTGGCGCATGTACGCCAACCCCTCCAGCATGCGCTGCGGCTGGTCGTCACGCGGATCTTCGGGAAAGGCGTCACCCCGGCTGTAGCGACGCTCGATCTCATACAACTGGCCACGTTCGTCCGCGCCGGGCGCGATGATCAGCGAGGCGTGCTCGCCCGCCGGCACGTTGAACTCCATGCCATGGAACTGGACCAGTTCCGGCACCGCCTGGCGCGCCTGCTGCAGCGCCGGCCAGGCCTGGTCGCGATCCACCGCGGCATGTCCAGGACCGCCATGGTCGGTGTGCACCATCCACGTCAGCCCGTAGGCATGGGCCGCCTGCGCATTGCGGGTGCGTGTGTAGTGCGAGTCGCCACCACGCACGGGCGTGGGCGGGTTGGTGCTGCGGTCCCAGTCCACGCTCCACTCGCTATGGACGTGGTGATCGCCGGGCTGCCACTGGCGCCCAGCGTCGGGGTCATCCGCGGCCTGGGCCGATCCTGCCGTGAGCAGCAGGCCCAATAGCGCCGACCGCGGCGCATGTCGAGAAAAGAACATCGGAAACTCCTTTGAGCGTCACCTCCGCGCGGGAAGGCACGGCGCTGCGCACGGAGACGAGGGAGGGCGATGCGATGGCCGCACGCGGCCACCCTCGCATCGCCATGGCGCGCGATCAGAAGTCGGCGCGGATGCCCAGGCTGATGCGCCGACCGGACAGCTCGTACATCGTCGGGAACGCCGGATCCATCGTGTAGCCGGTGGTCGCCTCGTCGGTCAGGTTGATGCCCTTGAGGGTCAGCTTGACCACATCGTTGATGCGATAGCCGATGGACACGTCCACCTGGCCGTAGGCGTCGCGCCAGATCGGGTAGAGGTTGTAGCCGATGGACTCGACGTAGGCGCTCTTGTGGTTATACGAAACGCGCGCATCGAAGCGGTCGTTCTCGAAGTAGGCGGTGAAGTTGTAGACCTTGTCGGCCAGGCCCGGCATGGGCGTCTTGATGCCCAGGTCCGACTCACCGGCCAGCGAGCTGTCGAGCATGGTGTAGTTGGCATTGATGCCGAAGCCCTCCAGCGCCGGGTGGACCATGCCCAGCGGCAGCTGCGCCACCAACTCCCAGCCGTCGACCTCGTAGCTGCCTTCGGCATTGACCGGCTGGTAGACGTCGAAGTCATACACGCCGTTGACCGTCCCGTTGGCGTTGTAGACGGTCACGTCCGGCACCGTGCCGGTCAGCGCGCTGATCACCACCCCGTCGATCTTCTTGTAGAAATACGAGGCCGCCAGCAGGCCGCCGTTGTCCAGGTACCGCTCCAGGCCCACCTCCCACTGCTTGGCATAGGTCGGCTGGAGGTCCGGATTGCCGTCGGTGAAGCGATAGGAGCTCCAGCTGGCGGTGCGCTTGTAGGCGATGTCCGACAGCGCCGGGCGCATCATCGTCTTGGACGCTGCCGCGCGCAGCAGCAAGTCGGGCACCAGCTCGGCGGTCGCGTTCAAGCTCGGCAACCAGCGCTGGTAATCGCCATCCTGGGAGACCGGGGCATCGGAATAGCCGGTGCTGCCGTCCGGGTTCTGGATCGGGTGATAGCCGTAGGAGGTCACCTGGGTATCGACATAGCGCGTGCCGGCGTTGATCGTGACCGGCACCGTGCCCACGTCGAAGGCCAGGTCGGCCATGGCGTACAGCGCGCTGGCGGTCTCGTCCACGCGGTAGTACTGGCCCGCGTCGAACGGCGTATAGAAGCCGTCGTAGCGAAACAGGTCGCGCGCATCGTCATTGGAGATCATCATCCAGTCCAGCCCCTTGAGGCTGTAGCCGCCGCCCGGGACGATGTCGCCGATGGGCTGCAACGGACTGTCGGCCAGGGTGCGCGTGCCCACCCACGCGCTGCTGCCGGCCGTGGGGCCGGTGATCTTCAGTTCGCCGTAGCGGCGTTCCTTGGACTTGTCGGTATAGCGGCCGCCAAACTGCAGCGCGCGCAGGGCGGGGAAGAAGCCCAGGTCCAGCGACTTGCGGAAGTTCAGCTGCGCGGCGTACTTGTCGTCGGAGATCTTCTCCAGCGAGGTCTCGTAGGCCTCGAACAGGTAGCGCTCCGGCGCGTTGTACATGTCGATGGTGTTGGGGTCGTCGCTGGGAATGGTCTCGCCGCTGTGGCCGGTCCAGCGCGTGCGCGAGGGCGCATAGGCCACGTGCTTGAGGTTGGCGTAGTCCAGCGACTTGTCCGCGCCGGAGTAGCCGGCCATGGCATCCAGCTGCCAGGTGTCGCCCTTCCAGTCCAGGTTGAGGCTGTACTGGCTGTAGTCGGTCTTGTTGGTCCGCTCCTTGCTCAGGAACTCGTGCTGGGTGGCGGTGTAGGCCACGTCGCGCAGCACCACCAGCCCATCATCGGCCAGGGTGTCGGCGTCGTAATCGTAGATCCGCTGCAGCGTGCTCTTGCTGGAGGCCGAGTAGGCCGCAGCGTCGTATTCGTCCTCGTGGGTGTCGTAGCTGCCCAGCATCGCGTCGAAGGTCAGGCTGAAGTCCTGGCTGGGCTTGTACTGCAGCGAGGCGGTGGCCCCCCACTTGTCCTGCTCGTTGAGATACACCCGATCGCCGACCTTGTCCTGGAACACCAGGCGGTCGGTGACGTCGGTGTCCTTCGGGTCGCTGACCACGATGCCGGCATCGCGCGCCAGCACGTCCACGGCCTGGCTGCTGCGTGTCCCCGACGCCCCCAGGAAGCGCGTCAGCGGGCGGAAGTTGATGCCCGAGGTCGAGTCGGTGCGATTGGTGCGCTTGGCCGAGGCGAAGGACACCAACGCGCCCCAGTCGCCCCAGGTATCGCTGGCCAGAAAGGCGAACTTGGGATCGGTCTTTTCCGAGATCGAGTTGTAGGCGCCCTCGGCCGAGGCCACCAGCTTGCGGTCGGGATAGTCGAACGGGCGCGCGGTACTGATGTCCACCGAGCCGGCGATGCCGCCCTCCTCGTCGGCGGCGGTCGGGGACTTCTTCACCGTGACCTGCTGGATGATCTCCGAGGCGAACATGTCGAACTCCACGTCGCGCCCGCCGCTACCCGAGGCGGTGGCCAGGTTGTTGATCGACACGTGGGTGTACTCGGTTGGCAGGCCGCGCACGCTGACCTTGGTGCCCAGGCCCTTGTTGCGCTCGATCGCCACGCCAGGCATGCGCTGCAGCGCCTCGGCCAGGTTCTGCTCGGGAAAGTCGGCCACGTCGGTGGCCACGATCGAATCGGAAAAGCCGATGTTGGCGCGCTTGAGGTCCACCGCCTGTTCCAGGCTGCGGCTGTAGCTGCCGGTGACCTGCACCCCGTCCAGGTCCTGCAGGCGGGCGCTGACCAGCGAGGCCTCCTGCGGGCCGGGACCGCCAGTGGCCGCGCCGATCCCGGTCGCGGCCTGCGGCGCGGCGGGCGCCGCGGCGGCATTGGCCTCGATGGTCACCGTCCCGGCATTGAGATAGCGGTAGCGTAGCCCGGTGCCCTGCAGCAGGCGCTTGAGCGCGTCCTCGGCACTGAGCCCGGCGGGGATCGCCGCGGTGCGTGGGTTGCCCGCCGCGGCGCTGTCGTAGACGAACTGCAGCCCGGTCTGCTGCGACAGCGCATTGAGCGCATGGTCCAGCGACTGGGCGGGCATGGCCTGCGTGGCAGGCGCGGCCTGTTGCGCGGTGGCGACCAGGGGATTGAGGGCCAGGGCAATGGAGAGGAACAGGGTGCGACGCATCATGGGAATCCGGTGGTGGGGTCGGAGGTGGCCGTGCGTGACACCGCGTGTCCGCACATGCCACGACTACGACGGCCTTCGACCTGGATCGGGTACCGGTTTGCCCATGAATTTTTTTTGACACGCGCCGCGCGCCCGCGCGTGGGCATGCTCAGCGTCGTGTCACCGTCGGTGCGGCCGTGCGGCTGGCGATGTGCACGGCATCCGTGGCCTGGCGCAGTTGCAGCGTCGGCTGGTCCTTGAGGAAGGCACGCAGCGAGGCCAGGTCGTCGCCCTGCAGGTTGCCGGTCAGGCGCAGCGCGCCGGCGCGCGCATCGTCCACCTGCAGCTGCGTGGTGTTGAGGCGGTTGAACTGCGCGATGACCTCACGCAGCGGCGTATCGCGGAACACGACGCGGCGCTGCCACCAGGCAGTCATCGTGTCGACATCCTCCTGGGTCACACTCACCACGCGGTCGCCCGATCCAATGCGTGCGCGCTGCCCCATGCCCAAATCGGCCAGCATGCGTCCATGACCCGCATGGTCGATCACGCGCACGCGTCCCTCGATCACGTCCACCCGCGTGTGCCCGGGCAGGACCGACACATCGAAGGTGGTGCCGATGTCGCGCACCTCCATGCCATCAACCTGGACCGCGAACGGACGCCGGTCGGAGGCCACTTCGAAGCTGGCCTGCCCTCGCTCGAGCCGCACCTCACGCGAGAACCAGCCCACGCGCGCGGACAGCGCGCTGCTGGCATTGAGGTGCACGACCGTGTGATCGGGCAAGGTGAAGCGCCGTGTCGCCCCATGGCCGGCGACGTAGTGCGTGGTCCGCGGCATCGCGGTCCAGAGCACCGCGCCGGCGCATGCCACCACCAGCATCGCCGCGGCAAGGCGCGGCCAGCGTCGGCGTGGCGCCGCACCACGCGCAGGCCGTGCCTGCGCTGACCCGTTTCGCTGTGGCAACGTCACCACGTTGTCGGGCTCGGCGGACGGGCTGCCGCCAGCCAGCAGGGCATCCAGGTCGAGCTCCATGTCGCGCAGCACCTCGCCCAGTTCGCCGGCCACGCGCGAGACCGCCAAGTATTCGCGCAGGTGCACGGGCGAGGCCAGCAGCCAGTCCATGAAGCGCGCCTGCTGGGCCTGGTCCAGGCCGCCGGCACGCTGCACGGCATGCCAGTGCGCGGCTTCGCGGGTGGCCGCGCCGGGCAGGGACTGCACCGCGCTCATGCCGGCACCCGATCGGCCAACGCCCGGCGACACACCGACAGCCCCCGGGTCACGTGCTTCTTGACCATGTGCGCCGACACCCCCATCCGCTCGGCGATCTGCTTGTAGCTCAGGCCGTCGCGGTACTGCATGACCAGCACGGCACGGGTGTGTTCGGGCAAGGTGCCAAGCAGTTCCTGCAGGCGCTGGTGACGCTGCGCGCGCTCGGCGGCATCTTCCACGGCCTCCCCTCCCTCCAGTCCGCCGGACAGCTGCTCGAACTCCTCGATCGGCACGTGCGGCCGGCGCCGGCGCACGGCCTGCTCGCGCGCCAGGTTGAGCGCGACGGTGAACAGATAGGCCTCCGGGTTGGCGATCGCCGCCCCGGGCTGCTGGTGCGCGCGCAGCAGGCGCAGGTAGGTCTCCTGCACCAGGTCGTCGGCGTCCTCATGCGCACCCCGGCGCACGAAGAAGCCGCGCAGCACCGGTTGCTGCTCGGCGAACATCCGCGCCAGTCCCCGCTTCGCCGGCTCGCCCAACCCGCTCCCCTTGCCGCCCCTGTGAACCGGGCAAGGTAGGCCGGAGCGATGACACGTCGATGACGTGGGGGCGGGGGCACATCCTCCCGCATTGCCTGGCTGCGCGGCCAGGGCAAGAACGCACGCGCCGGCCGCATCCACCCGCTGGCGCGCCGCCACCAGCACGCCGGACATCGCGAACACCGCCAGGCCTGCAGGCTCCGTAGCGCATGAAGGCCAAGGCGTTTCCCAGGCAAATCGCTTCGGTGTTTAGATAGGAGCCCCACGAACCACCGGTTGTCCCATGCCCATCTCCAGCGCCGAACAGCTCCGTTTCCAGCTTTCCGCCGGGCTGATCCCGGTGGCGCGGCAGTGGCAGAAGGTGGTGGACAACGCGTTGGCCGGCCAGGGCATCTCCAATGCCATGACCACGCCGCTGCTGATGATCGGCCGCGCTGGGGGCGGCCTCCGCCAGGTCGAACTGGCCCAGTTGATCGGGGTGGAGGGCCCCTCGCTGGTGCGGATCCTGGACAAGCTGGCCGCCGCCGGACTGGTCGAGCGCCAGTGCGATGCCAGCGACCGGCGCGCCAACCTGCTGTGGCTCACCGCCGAGGGCGAGGCCCTGCGCGAGCAGCTGGAGCGACAGCTGACCGCATTGCGCAAGGCCACCTTCGGGCAACTGTCGGCGCAGGAGATTGAGGTGATCCTGCGTTTCTATCGGATCGTGGAAGAAGCTGCCAAACCCGCCTGATCGGCCCGCCCGGCATGGCCTGACTGCCTTGACGGGCTTCCTCTGCCTGCACCCATCACGCCGCCCTCGTCCGTGCTCTGGAGGTCGGGCGCCGACCCGCTCTTCTTGCCTCGGCTCTGCGCCAGCGCGCGGCCAGCCCTGCAGGAGCTGGCGCACGCACCCCATCTCCAGCCAGGCCCGGGCGCGTCGTCGCACCCGGACCCGACGGTGCACACCTCCTACCCACCCGGCCACGACCCACCCGCGCGGCGGCTTCCGCGCCCATGGCCGCCTGCCTAGACTGCGGACGGTGGGACGCGCCGCAATCCCACCCACGCGGCATCGCGCTTGGCGGTGGCGTCCTTCCCCCACAGGTGTCCTCGCATGCATCCAGCCCGCCCGTCCTGCCTGCGCCGCTGCGCGCTCGCGCTGCGCCATGTGCTCGCAATCGGCCTGCTCGCCCTGGCCACCCCCGCACTGGCCGCCGGAGCGGGCGAACATGGCGAAATCCTCTGGGACACCTACGGCGTACCGCACATCTACGGCAGGACCGAAGCCGACGTGTTCTATGGCTTTGGCTGGTCGCAGGTCCGCAGCCACGCCAACATCGTCCTGCATCTCTACGGCGAGGCCCGCGGCCGCGCCGCCGAATACTGGGGTGCGCAGTACGCCGACCAGGATCGCTGGATGATCAGCAACGATGTCTACCCGCGCGCGCGGATCTGGTACGACCAGCAGACCCCGCAGTTCAAGCAGGACCTGGATGCCTTCGCGCGCGGTATGACCGAAGCCGCGCGCACGCATCCCGAAGGCATCGATCCCTCCCTGATGCAGGTGCTGCCGATCACCGGCGTGGACGTGGTGGCCCACGCCGAGCGCCTGATGAACTACATCTACATCGCCAACGAGAAAAACGTGCTGGGCGATGCCCCACCGCCCGATACCAAAGGCCGTGACGGCTCCAACGCCTGGGCGCTGATGCCCAGGCGCACCAAAGACGGCCACACCATGCTGCTGGCCAACCCGCACCTGCCGTGGGCACCGGGCTTCTTCACCTACTACGAGGCGCACCTCAACGGCCCGGGCATCGACCTCTACGGCGCCACCCAGATCGGACTGCCGATCATTCGCTTCGCCTTCAACAACGACCTGGGCTTCACCAACACGGTCAACACCCTGCTGGGGTCGACCACCTACAAGCTCACGGCCAAGGGCGATGGCTATGTGTTCGACGGCAAGGTGCTGCCGTTCAAGGTCACCGACAGGCAGATGCAAGTGCGCCAGCCCGATGGGTCGCTCAAGACCGTGCGCTTCCAGGTCAAGCACACCGTGCACGGGCCGGTGTTCGAGCGGCACGACGGCACCTTGGTGGCGCTGCGCGTGGCCGGGCTGGACCGCCCCGGCATGCTCAAGCAGTACTGGGACATGGGCATGGCGCACACCTTCAAACAGTTCCTGGCCGCGGTGGAGCAGGTCCAGGTGCCGAAGTTCAACATCGTCTACGGCGATCGCGAAGGCAACGTCATGTACCTGGACAACGGCATTCTGCCGCGCCACAAGTCCGGTGACCTGGCGTTCTGGGAGGGCCTGGTGCCGGGCGATACCTCGGACACGCTGTGGGACGAGGCCGACATCCACACCTTCAGGGAGCTGCCCAAGGTCATCAACCCGGCCGGCGGCTTCGTGCAGAACACCAACGACACGCCGTGGGTCTCGACCTGGCCGCGCGTGCTGGACCCAAAGGACTACCCGTCCTATATCGCCCCGGTCGGCCCGATGTCGCTGCGCTCGCAAACCTCGGTCCTGTCGATGGCCGGCGATAAAAAGCTGTCCTTCGATGACTTCATCGCACGCAAGCGCTCGGTGCATTCGCTAGCCGCCGACCGCTTGCTGCCGGCGCTGTTGGCGCAGGCCAAGGGCAGCAGCGATCCGGAGATCGCCCGCGCCGCCGACGTGCTGTCCCGGTGGGACCGCAACTTCGAGGCCGGCAGCCGTGGGGCGCTGCTGTTCGAGGAGTGGGGTCGCCTGTTCACCGGCGACTACAAGTTCACCTCGCAGCAGGGCTACAGGACGCCGTGGACGCTGGACGATCCGCTGGCCACGCCGAACGGCCTGAAGCATCCGGCCCTGGCGCTGCAGCAGCTCAAGCAGGCCGTGGGCATCACCGAGCAGCGCTACGGCAGCATCGACCGTGCGTATGGCGAGGTCTCGCGCTTCCACATCGGCGAGGTCGACCTGCCCGGCCGCGGCGGCTTCGGCAACCTGGGCGTGTTCGACGTGATCACCTGGGATCCGATCAAGGACGGCGAGCGCCTGCCGCAACACGGCGAGACCTGGGTGTCGATGGTCGAGTTCAGCACGCCGCTCAAAGCCCGCGGCCTGATGAGCTACGGCAACTCCACCATGCCGGGGACCCCGCACAACAACGACCAGCTCGGCCTGCTGGCCAAGGGCGAATACCGCACCCTGTGGACCACGCGCGAGCAGGTCGACGCGCACGTCGAATCCATCGAGCATTACTGAGTCAACGCCCGGCCCCGCAGGGCGCGTGATGTCGTCTGCCATGCGCATCTGGAATCATGTGGCGTTTCCGCCCTGCTCCGAGGCCGAATGCCGATGTCCCCTGCGCTCCGTCCGCTGCGCCTGCTGTGGGCCGCCCTGCTGTTGCTGGCCAGCCCTGCCTTCGCCGCCACCGCACCGGTGGATGCGGTCGATCCGTTCGTCGGCACACGCGGTGACCATGGCCAGCTGACGCCAGCGGTGGGCGCGCCGTTCGGCATGGTGCTGCTGGGGCCGGACACCGCGCCGGGCAACCACATGGGCTACGACGACAGCGATGGGCTGTTGCGCGGCTTCTCGCATACGCGCGCGGTCGGCGTGGGCTGCGGCGGCGCCGGGGGTGACTTGCTGGTGCGCGTGGATGCGCAAGGCGACCAGGACCGCCCGGCACCCATCGACAAGACCACCGAGACCGCCGCGCCCGGCCGCTACCACGTGCGCTACGCTCGCACCGGCCTGGTGGCCGACCTGGCTGCGACCAATGCCGCCGGCATCGCCCGGTTCACCGTGCCGCAGGCCGGACGCGTGGTGGTGACGCTGGACCCGATGCACAGCTATGCCAAGCGCATCGACGCGCGCTGGGAATCGACCCGGCTCGACGCGCTGCGCGGCGCGCTGGAAGGCGGCACCGTCTGCGACGAAGGCGTGTACCGACTGTGGTTCGCCAGCACGCTGCTGCACAACGGCCATCCGGTCACGCAAACGGTGCAGCCCGACGCCCAGAACCGCCTGCGCCTGGCGTTGGATGTGCAGGCTGGCGACACGCTGGAACTGCGCAGCGCGTTCTCCACCGTGGATGCTGACTCGGCCGCGCGCGTGCTGGCCACCGAACTGGGCGACCGCACGCTGGAGGCCGTGCAGCAACAGACACACGATGCCTGGAACGTCGCGCTGTCGCGGATCACCCTGGAGGGCGGCGCGCCCGAGCGCCGGGCGCTGTTCTACACCGCGCTGTTTCATGTGATGCAGTCGCCGTCGCGCATCGACGACGTGGATGGCCGCTATCGCGCGGCCGATGGCGTGGTGCGCACTGTGGCCGCCGGACATCATCGTTATTCCGGCTGGGCGGTGTGGGACAACTACCGCACCCAGCTGCCGCTGCTGGCCTTGCTGGACCCGCAGCGCGCCGGCGACATCGGCGCCTCGCTGGCCGAGCTGTACGCGGTCGGCAAGCCGCAGTGGTCCACGCGCACCGAACCCTTCATCACCGTGCGCACCGAGCACGCCGGCATCGCGCTGCTGGACTATCTGCGCAAGGGCATCACCGGGATCGACGCCAAGGCCCTGCTGCCGCGCATGGCCGCCGACAGCGCCACGCTGCAGCGGCAGACGCCCGACCAGGTGATCGAGGCCGCCTACGACGACTGGGCGGTGTGGCAGCTGGCCGACGACCTTGGCAACAAGTCACTGGCCGCCGACTTCAAGCAGCGCGCGCTGTCCTACCGGCCGATGTGGATGCAGGTCTTCCACGACATCACTCCGGAGTTCGACACGGTGCGTGCGCGCGGTCTGTACCAGGGCACCTTGTGGCAGTACCGCTGGGCGGGCGTGTTCGACCTGGACTGGCTGCGCGGCACGGCGCTGGGCGCGCGGGATTTCGACGCGCAGCTGCAGCGGTTCTTTGACGAGGACCGCTACAACATGACCAATCAGCCGGACATCCAGGCGCCGTTCCTGTATGCGCTGACCGCCACGCCGCAGCGCGGCCAGGCGCTGGTCGAGCGCCTGCTCACCCAGCCCATCGACCATCCGTATGCCAACGAGGGCAAGCGCCGCACGCCCTGGCATGGGCGCAGCTTCGCGCTGGATCCCGTCGGCTTTGCCGACGGCATGGACGACGACGCGGGCTGCATGTCGGCCTGGTATGTGTGGGCCTCGATGGGCCTGTACCCGCTGGTCCTGGGCGAACCACGTTATGTCATCGGCGCCGTGCCGGCCTTCGCCCGCATCCAGCTGCATCCGCAGCCGGGGCGCACCATCACCATCGAACGCGAAGGCCACGGTGCGGCGATCACCCGCGCCACGCTGGCTGGAAAGCCGACACCCCTGCCGTGGATCGACCATGCCGCGCTGGCGCGGGGCATGACCCTGCGAATGCACACCGCCAACTGAGCCGCACCGCCCGTTTCACCACGGCGTCGGGCGAACCGGAACCGGATGCCGCACAGCGCGGGATCCTGGCGTTACCCGCCGGATCGCCAGGTGCGGCGATGGCTTCAATGCCCGGCCGCATGTACGTCACGCGCGCCTGCCCTGAAGCCGTGCGCCCGCGCCGACCAGGCAATGCACCATCCGGCGACAAGCAGCATCAGCATCGCCGGCGGGAAGGCGGCTGCACCCCAGGTCTTCAGCAGCACGCCGCCCAGAAGGCCACCGCCGGCGATGGCCGAGTTCCACGCGACGACATTCATTGACAGCGCCACGTCGGCTCCCTCGCCCGCGGTGTCAGCCAGCGCCGTCTGCAACAAGGTCGCCGCGCCCCCGAAAGTGATCCCCCATACCGCCACGCCGATATAGATCGCCGCCGGCACGCGTCCCAGCCAGACGAACAGCAGGGAGACCACCGCGAAGAGCGCCAGGCTTCCCAGGACCAGGGTGCGCAGATGGTGGTCGACCAGGCGCCCGGTGAAGGCGATCGCCACCAGCGCCGCCAGGCCGAAGATCAGCAAGATGACGTCCACCTGCGTCGCCAGCCCTGCCCGCGCGACGAAAGGCGCCACGTAGGTGTAAAGGATGTTGTGCGCCAGCATCCAGGCCACTACCACCGCGAGCACGGGCCGCACGCCCGGGCCGACGAAGACCTTGGCCAAGGACAGGCGCTCGGCGCGAGCCTGGCCCGGATAATCCGGCACCTTGGCAAGCACCCAGACGACCAGCACCACGGTCAGTCCCGACATGGCCGCAAATGCCCATCGCCATCCAATCGCGGCGCCCAGCCAAGTGCCCAGCGGCACGCCGAGCGAGAGCGCGATGGGCGTGCCCAGCATGGCCACCGCCATGGCCTTGCCCTGTTGCCGCACCGCCACCATGCGGCGCGCATAACCCGCCAGCAGGCTCCATGCCAGGCCTGCCGCGACCCCGGCCAGAAAGCGCGCCACCAGCGTCGCTCCGTAGTGCGTGGACCAGGCCGTGATCGAGTTGAAGACGAGGAATCCAAGGATCGTCAGCAGCAGCACGTTGCGTCGCCGCCAGCGTTGCGTGGCGATGGTCAACGGGATGGCCGCCAGCAGAGAGCCCAGCGCGTAAGCGGTCACCGACTGCCCCGCCAACGATTGGGAGATCCCGAGCCCAGCCGCCATCTGGGGCAGCAGCCCGGCCGGCAGCGTCTCGGTGACGATGCAGATGAAGCCGGTCATCGCCAGCGCTAGCAGGGCGCCTAGGGGCAGGGGCGCGTCCGCGCGTTCAGGAGGGGGCGGTGCCGATGTCTTCATGGAGATCCTGGTCGTAAGGGCTTGGAGCCGTACATGCCATGCCATCTGGCCGACGTCTGTATCGATCGATCCATATTTTGGCGAATCCAATGCAGATCGCCGGACGGTCGAAAGCGGCATGCGTTGGCGCTTGAGGGGAGCGCACTGACTGGGCCAGCTGCACTTATGTATCGAACGGTAAATTAGTCGGCGCGCGACGCGTTGTCAACGATATCTGTACCGATTAGTATTTAACTAATGTGGCCTTCGTGGAGCGTGACATGGCAGTGATGGGACGTCCGCGCGGTTTCGATCGGGACCAGGCGGTCGAACAGGCGATGCATATCTTCTGGCAGCACGGGTACGAATCGACCTCGTTGAGCCAGCTGAAAGGCGCCATCGGTGCGGGTATCTCGGCGCCCAGCTTCTACGCAGCCTTCGGCTCCAAGCAGGCGCTGTTCCAGGAGTGCGTGCAGCGCTACCTGGCCACCTTCGCCCAGGTCACCGAATGCCTGTGGGATACGCGACTGGACCCGCGCGATGCGCTGGAGACCGCATTGCGCAGCTCGGCCCGGATGCAGTGCGAACGCGGCCACCCAAAGGGCTGCATGGTCGGCCTGGGCGTCATGAGTGCGCCCAGCGAGGACGCATCGGTCACCGCGCCATTGACGCGCTCGCGCGCGCGGACACGCGCTGGCATCACCGCCTGCGTCCAGCGGGGTATCGACAGCGGCGAGTTGCGTGCCGGGACCGACGCGCGCGCCCTGGCCAGCGTGTTCGACGCCTTCCTGCTGGGCCTGTCAACCCTGGCCCGCGATGGCGTCCGTTATCCGGTCATGGATCTTGCCGTCACCGCGATCATGTCGGCCTGGGACGCGTCACGCAGCGCGTAGCGGTTGCCGAGCGACGCGAGCCGATGCTGCCCGCAACGCCGACGCGCCCGTTCAATCGAGCGCCGCCTTCGGCGCGTGCTGGCTCTTGTCGTACATCCCGGAGCGGTCGAAGCAGCACGCACGGCGGTTGCCCTTGGCCAGCTTGTCGATCGCCACGCCGAGGCGCTTGGCGCGGGTTTCGACCTTCTTGCCCGAGGTGATCCAGAAGATCCAGTCGCGCCGCGCCACGGCGGTGATGTCGTCCCAGGTCGCACGTGCGACCACGTTGTCTTCCAGCGCCTCACGCAGATCCGAGGGCACGGCCGGCTCGGGCTCCTCGGCGACCGGCGTCATCGCCACCGCCACGGTCTGGCCCGCCGCCACCCCGGCGTCCTGCGCCAGCGCGTCCTCGACCTTGAGCCAATGGCTGCCCTGTCCGTCCGGCAGCAGCGTGGCCTGAAACGGCGTACCGGCCAGCGTCCCGTCTACGGTCACCATCCCACGCGCCGGCAGCTTCGCACTGGCCGCCGCAGGCACCAGGAGGAAGCACCACGTTGCACCGTCCGGTGCGGCCGGCCGCAGCAACTTGGCCCTGAAGCTCACCATGCCCGATGCCCGGCCCATGACACGCCCGTTGAGGAAGACAGGCGCACACGTTAGCAGCGCCCGTCGTGCGTCCGCCAATGTGGGTCCCCCGCCGCCCCGATCTAGGCGATGACGTGGCGGTGCCCCTACACTCCGGCGCGGGGAGACAGGGGCATTCGGGATGAACGACATCGACCAGGCCGCGCCACAGGGCGAAAACGCCATGCCTGCGGGCCGCCGTATCAGCTTCGAGCGTCTGCGCGAGCGAACTGACGAATTGGAGCTACTGATCTCCGGTCTGCTCGCTTTCGCCCTGCTGACTTTGCCGACGCACCTGTTCCAGGCCTGGGTCGGCAGCGAGCTGCACGCCGACGGCGCGACCTGGTACGTGCTGCAGTTCGCTTTCAATATCGGCGTCGGCCTGTCCTATGCCCTGGGCTCGGCCTTCGTGGTGCACCTGGCGATCCGCGGCTACTGGGTCGGCCTGGTCGGGTTGAAGTCGCACTTTCCCTCCGGCATCCGCTGGGAGCGGCTGTCGTCGATGGGCGCCGGTTCCCAACGCTTCTATCGCAGCATGATTGGCGAGCTGGGCGAGACGATCGACCGCGTGGACCGCACCGCCTCGGTGCTGTTCGCCATGACCATCCTGCTGGCCTTGACGCTGACGTGGATCGGGGTGATCGGCCTGTCGCTGCTGATCCCCGCATCGCTGATCGGTCTGCTGTTCGAAGACAGCGAACGTGCGACCTTCATCGCCTTCGCGGTCCCTTACGTCGCCTTCCTGGTGGGCGGCATGGCGATCTTCGCGCTCGACAAGCTGATGATGCGCCGCGCCCGGCGCCGTCAACCTGCCCAGGGGCTCGAGCTCGCGATGAACCGCCTGCTGCGCGTGTTCTCAGCGGTGACCCTGCAGCGCCTGGGCGGACCGGTCCAGTTCACCCTGCAGAGCAACATGGGCAGTGTCGGCTTCAATACGGTGTATCTGCTGGTGATCTTCTTGGCCATGACGATCGGCGGCCTCCAGATCGTCTCCTCGACCAGCTTCTCGCTCCTCAGCCGCTATCGCGTCGTCACCAGCGAAGCGGTCGACCACGGCATGCTCAGCGCGCATTACGAATCCATGCGCACGCCGGACGATGCGATGCTGCGTTATCCGTTGATTCCCTCCGACCGGATCGAGCAGGCGCGGCTGCGGCTGTTCATTCCACATCGTCCGCGTCTGGACAATGCACTGGCGCAGACCGTATGCGTCGACCATGGCGACAACATCGCAACCGACCGCGCAGCGGCCGATGCGGCCGTTGCCTGCATGGCGAGCATCTGGACCGTGACGCTCGATGGCCAACCGGTCGCGCTGTCAGACTTCGTGCCGATGGAGCGTCGCGATCTGGGCATGCGCGGCTTGGTGGGTTACCTCGACCTGCAGGGCAAGGTACCCGGCCGACACGACCTGCACCTGCGATGGAATTCAGAGGGCAGCGAGCGTGGCGTGCTGCGCAGGCGCGACTATGCCATCCCCTTCTGGTACGACCCGGATGTTGGCGCGTCGGCACAATCCCCGCCGGCCCCGGCGGTCGCAGACGCCTGAACCGCGCTTCGCCACGGCAACAAACGCCCCGGGTAGTCCAGATGCTGCAGGCCAGCGCGGCCACATTGGGCGGGCGGTGTCGGCCAGCCGGGGGTGCTTTCCTCGCTGATGTGGCGCGCGCCTGGACCGCCCCTGTCGGCCATCACCGAGCCGACGCCATCAACAGCAGCGCGCGGGTGGGCGTGGTGGGCGGCCAAGCCGCGCGGGGACATGTCCAACCCGGCCCTGCTGGCGCGCCCACCCACGTGGCCGCACTTGCCTCTTTGGCCAAACCGACCGGCCGGAGCGCATCGTTACAAGGGTGCCGGCGCCGATACGCCGACGCCCGCGCCGCTGCTGGCCGAGTGCGGCAGCGCCTGGGCGACCGACCACCGCAACCAGGCCTGACACGCCTGCGCATTCCATCACGGCTCCGCGCGTGGGCTTTTACACGGGCCAGCCAATCTTCTAGATTCGGGCCCTTCGAAAGCACTGCGGATCCAGGATGAACCCCGCTTTCCCCGTCGCCGCCCGTGCCCTGACACTCGCCGTCGCGTGCACGGTGTCCGCGTGTGCGACTTCGCCCGTTCAACCGCCGGCCGCCCCGGCCACCCCCACTTCGAGCAGGAGCACTGCCGTGATCGAACGCATCAAACAGGATGTGGATCGCTTGATCGCCACCCCCTTCGACGACGCCCAGCGCCTGGATGCCCTGCTGGGCAGCGCCCTGGGGCCCACCTCCGAGCAGGATGGCTGGCGGATCCGACAAGCCGCGCAGGGCCGGCTCGCGGGACTGCCCGTCCATGACATCACGGTGCGGACCAGCGCCGATGGCCAGGGCGCGCGCGTCCTGCTGCTGTCCTTCGAAGCGGGCGAGGTGCCGTTCGATGGAGCCCAGTGGCCCGGCGCGATGCCCAAGCCGCCACGCCCCAACGCGCCGGGCTCCACGGCCTACTGGGAAGCCCATGAAGGCGAGGCCACGGTGATCCTGGGGCTGGATGCGGCGCAACAGCACTTGGTCCAGCTCTCCATCCGCCAACACTGATTCCGATCGCTTCCCAGGCTGCAAAGGACCTGCACCATGGCCGACCCGACCCCTCCCAATCCGCCCGCACCGGCGACCCCGCTGCAGGACCCGAGCCTGGTTGCCCTCGTGCAGCAGTCGGCCACGCTGCAACAGGAACTGCAGCAGCTGCGGCATGACGGCTTCACCGTGGAGTGGGGCGCCGCCGGCGGCGGCACCTACTACGATGCGCCCAATACCCGCATCGTCATCGACCGCGGGCAGATGGGGCACGGCGACAGCATTGCCCAGTCCCTGTCCCATGAGTGCGGGCATCACCGCTTCAACGAGCCGGAGGATTACAGCTCGCGCGATGCCTACATCACCCGGTCGCTGCGCGACGAGGCCACCGCCACGCTGAGCAACGCGGTGGTGCGCGACGAGATCCGGGCCGCCGGCGGGCCCGACATCGGCATCGCCGGCGCCAACGCGGCCACCTACGCCACCATCGCCGGGGAGCATGCCGCAGGCACGATCGACCGCGAGACCGCGCTTTCGCGCATCGCCACCGCCTTTGGCAACGAGCACCCTTCGGTCGCCCCGGCCGGCGACTACCGGGACTACTACGGAAGCCATTACGACACGGCGGTGGTGCCCTGGCTGCGCAGCACCGGGCAGATTCCCGCGCCCGTCGCGCCGGCCCAAGCGCTGGACCGCGACCACCCGGCCGCGCCGATGTTCAAGACCCTGCGCGAACAGTTGCCTGATTCGGTGTCCGATGCGCATGTCCTGGACAGCGCAGTGAAGGCACAGCGCGAGGGCCTCAGGCCCGAACACGCACAGGCCGCGGTGCACCAGGACATCGCCTGGGTCTACTCCTCGCAAGACCCTGGCCTGCGGATCAGGGCGGACCTGACCCAGCCACCCCCGACGCTGCCCGAATCACTGGCACGCAGCCAGGCACTGGCGACCGAAGCACAGGCCCCCACGCAGGCGCTTCAGACCCCATCCGCGCTGGCCAGGTAACCGCGGAGGTTCGCGCGATCCTGAGCACCGGACGATTGCCCGGCCCACCTGCGTCCCGGCTGAATGTCCCCGCCGGCGCGGTTCGCCTTGTCATCGCCTGCAAACGGAACCGGCCCGCGGGCGCGTTACGATGCGCACACCCCACCGGCTTCACCCCCGCAGAGCCCGCATGAAGTCCCGCACCATCGACGCCCCGACGGCATGAGCGACGCGTCGATCCCCGCGGAACAGCGGGCCCAGCCCTGGAGTGAACGCCTGCAGTCGTGGATCGGCGCGCTGCTGAGCCTGCTGCTGCATCTGCTGATGCTGCTGGTGCTGCTGCACTCCAACCCGCCGACCGTGGAGACCAGCCAGGGCGCACCGGCCGGCGGACGCATGCGCGTGGACTTCATCGGTGACTCGACCGCGCCGGCGGACACCGCCCCGCCCAGCCCACCGCCCTCGCGCGCCAAGACGCCCCCCACGCCGCGCCCGGCCAAGCCGCGCGTGGCACGCACGCCGCCGGCCGCCTCGCGCCTGCAGACCACGCGCACCGACCGCTCCGACAATCCCCTGCTGGTCCAGCAGGACGCACCGCCCAGCACCGCGACCAGCGAGCAGGCCCCCACGCCCGAGCAGCCGCGTGAGGCGCCGCAGCCCTCGCAGACCCCGCCTTCCAATCCGCCGCCGACCGGGCGCCGCTCGCCCACCTGGGGTCACCCGCCGGGCTACATCGCCCAGGACAGCGCGCCGGTCAACGCCGGCTGGGACGACAGCCCGGCGGTGCGCCAGGGCAGCGGGCGCGACACGGGCGACAGCGGACCCAGCCTGCAGGTCGGTGGCTATCACGCCATCTACGAGACCCGCAGCGAGGATCGCGTGCGCGCCTGGATGGCGCAGGGCATGAAGGAGTTCGCCATCCCCCTGCCCGGCACCGAATATCTGATGGTCTGCCCGCTGGACATCGTGCTCAAGCACGGCTCGGGCGCGTGCCGGGCGCTGCCGCCGGATTCCCCCGAGCTGGCGGACATCGGCGAGTCGCGGCAGATCATCAACATGCTGCGCGTCTACCACCATGGCGATCTGGTCTGGAAGGGTCCGGGCCCGTATCGCTGACGGCACGCCGGCGCGCGCGGAGTTCGTCACCGGCGCCCAGTCGTCCACGCGCCTGCCACCGTTCGGGCGCGATCACGAAGCGCGGCGAAACATCGATACCGCGCCGCCGCGCGGACCTGGCGTGCCCCTCCGATCGCGCTACCCACGCCAGGGATGACGAAGGTCCCAGCGTGCGAAAGGCCGCTGTCGCACCCGATCTTCTCCACGCACTCGCGTCGGTGATGCCCGCGTTGGCGCCATCGATGCGCGATGCCCCGCGCCGTCAGGCGCGGACGCGCTGGCGGCGGTCACCACCGGCTGCTACGTTCGAGAACCCCCGCAGCGCCGCCCCGACATGACCCATCGCAGGACCTTCCTCAAGGCCTCCGCCTCGCTCGCCGGCACCGCGCTGGCCGGCCCGGCTTTGTCCACCTGCGCCGATCCGACGCCGGCCCAGGTGCCTTCCTCCACAGCCACTCCCGAGGTGCTGGCCCGCGACGAGGCGCACTGGCAGCAGGTGCGCGCGCTCTATCCGGCGCAGGAGGACATCATCAATCTCGAACAAGGCTACTGGGGCAAGATGTCCAACGCGGTGGAGGCCGCGTACGGGCGCCATACGCATCGGGTCAATCACGAGCTGTCCTGGTACGCACGCCGCGACTACCCGGCCGATTTCCACAGCGCGCGCAAGCGCACCGCCGAGGCGCTGGGCGTGGACGCCAGCGACCTGATGCTGACCCGCAACGCTACCGAATCCTTCGTCAACCTGGTCACCCAGTACCAGGGCCTGGGCCAGGGCGACGCGGTGCTGTGGGCTGACGTGGACTACCCCGAGTTCCAGAAGATGATGGGCTGGCTGGCCGACACCCGCGGCGCGCAAGGCCACCGCCTGGCGCTGCCGGCCACCGGCACCGATGCCGACTACCTCAAGGCCTATGCCGACGCCTTCGACGCGCACCCCAACCTCAAGCTGATGGTGCTGACCCACGTCAGCAACCAGCATGGGTTGGTGCTGCCGGTGAAGCGCATCGCCGCGCTGGCGCGGCAGCGTGGCATCCATGTGATCTGCGACTGCGCCCAGTCCTGGGGGCTGATGGACTTCACCCTGCCGGACCTGGACGTGGACTGGGCGGTGTTCAACCTGCACAAGTGGATCGGCTCGCCGGTGGGCGTGGGCGCGCTGTACATGCGAGCGGGTACGCGCGCGGCAGTGGCACCGTTCCCCGGCGAGCATGCGGGTGACGAGGACGTGTCCAACCGCGTGCACCTGGCGACCTCCAACTTCGCCGCCTTCCTCACCGTGCCCGATGCGCTGGCCTTCCACCACGCGCTGGGCGGGGCCAACAAGCAGGTGCGCCTGCAGTACCTGCGCCAGGCGTGGACGGACGAGTTCCACGACCACGCCGACATCGAACTCCTCGGCCCGGCCAGCATGGCCAACGCCTCGGGCATGGGCGGCGTGCGCCTGCGCGGGCGCAGCAGCGAGGCGCAGGTGGGCGCACTGCAGCGCCGGCTGCAAGATGAATTCGGCATCTTCACCGTGGTGCGCAAGGAGCTGGCCAGCGGCTGCAACGTACGCGTGACCCCGCAGACCTTCACCCCGGTCACGCACCTGCACGCCCTGGCCGAGGCCCTGCGCAAGATCGCCGCCACGGCCTGAGCCATGGCGGCCGCCGGTCACCCTCAGCGCCAGGCACCGCGGTAACCGGACCTGCGGATCACGCCGCCTCGGCGGATTCCGCGTGGCGCACGTGGCCTTGCCCGCGCACGACCCAGCGCTCGATGGTCAGCGATTCCAGGCCCATCGGGCCGTAGGCGTGCAGGCGGGTGGTGGAGATGCCGATCTCCGCGCCCAAGCCCAGCTGGCCGCCGTCGTTGAAGCGCGAGGACGCGTTGACCATCACCGCCGAGCTGCGGATGGCGCCGATGAAGCGCGTGGCCGCCGCCTCGTCACGCGTGCAGATCACCTCGGTGTGGTCGGAGGTGTGGCGCTGGATGTGGGCGATGGCGTCGTCCAGCGTGTCGACCACGCGCACCGTCAGGATCGGCGCCAGGTACTCGGCATCGTAGTCCTCTTCGGTGGCCGCCTTCGCCTCGGGGAACAGCGCCTGGGTGCGCGCGCAGCCGCGGATCTCCGCGCCGCGCGCGGCCAGGGCCTGCAGCGCGCCGGGCAGCCAGCTCTGCGCGATGTCAGCATGCACCAGCAGGGTCTCCAGCGCGTTGCACACGCCCGGGCGCGAGAGCTTGCCGTCCATGGCCAGGCGCGTGGCCAGCACCGGGTCGGCGGCGGCATCCACGTACAGGTGGCACACGCCCTTGTAGTGCTTGATGACCGGCACGCGCGCGTTTTCGGCGACGAAGCGGATCAGCCGCTCGCCGCCGCGCGGGATGGCCAGGTCCACCAGGTCGGTGAGCTGCAGCAGTTCCAGCACGTGCTCGCGCGCGGTGTCTTCCACCAGCGCCACGGCCTCGGCCGGCAGGTCGAACCGGGCCAGTGCCGCATGCAGGCAGCGGGCGATGGCGATGTTGCTGCCGCGCGCCTCCGAGCCACCGCGCAGCAGCACCGCGTTGCCCGCGCGCAGGCACAGCGCGGCGGCATCGGCAGTCACGTTGGGGCGGGCCTCGTAGATCATCGCGATCAGCCCCAGCGGGATGCGCACCTTTTCCACGGTCATGCCGTTGGGATGGGTCTGGCGCTGGGTCACCTGCCCGACCGGATCGGGCAGCGCGGCCACTTCGGCGATGGCCTGCACGATGCCGTCCAGGCGCGCATCGTCCAGCGCCAGGCGGTCGAGCATGGCACCGGTGGTGCCGGCGGCGCGGGCGCGCTGCAGGTCATCGGCGTTGGCGGCCAGGATGTCGGCGCGGCCGGCGTCCACGGCCTGGGCCATGGCCTGCAGCAGCGCGGCGCGGCGGTCGGCGTCCAGCGCGGCAATGGCGTGGGAAGCGGCGCGGGCGCGGGTGGCCAGCGTGCGGATATAGCGGTCGTTCTGTGCGGTCATGGGGTCTCCGTGTTCAGTGCATGCGGTCCATCAGGACCAGGTCGTCGCGGCGGACCACGGCGCGGCCGTTGTGGAAGCCCAGCACGTCCTCGATCTCCTGGCTGTGGCGTCCGGCGATGCGCTGCAGGTCGCTGGCGTGGTACTGCACCAGGCCACGACCGATGCGGCGGTTGTCCAGGTCGATCAGGTCCACCACGGCGCGGCTGCTGAAGTCGCCTTCCACGTTCACCACGCCGCCGGGCAGCAGCGAGGCGCCGCGCTCGGCCAGGGCACGGCAGGCGCCGGCGTCGATCTGCAGGCGGCCGCGACAGGCCGGCTGATGATGCAGCCACAGCTTGCGCGCCAGCAGGCGCGGGCCGTGCGCGGGGATCAGCGTGCCGTGCAGCACGTCCTGGCCCAGGGCGTCGAGCGCACCGGCATCGCGGCCGCAGAACAGCGCGGTGTCGATGCCGGCCGCGGCGGCCTTGCTGGCGGCTTCCAGCTTGGTGGCCATGCCGCCGGTGCCCAGCGCGCCGGCACCGCCGGCGGTCATGCGCATGATCTCCGGGGTGATGGCCTCGACCCGGGTCAGCGGACGCGCGTTGGGATCGCGCGTGGGGTGACCGGTGTACAGGCCCTGGGTGTCGGTGGCGATGAACAGCACGTCCGCATCCACCAACGTGGCCACGGCCGCGCCGAGGTTGTCGTTGTCGCCCAGCTTCAGCTCGTCCACCGCGACGGTGTCGTTCTCGTTGACGATGGGCAGCGCGCCGCTGCGCAGCAGTTCCTGCAGCGTGGCCTGCGCGTTGAGGTAGCGGCGGCGATTGCGCAGGTCGTCGTGGCTCAGCAGCACCTGCGCCACCGGCTGGTCGACCAGGCCCTGCCACAGCGCCAGCATCGGGGTCTGCCCCAGCGAAGCCAGCGCCTGGCGCTGCACCAGGCTGCCGCGACGCCGTGCCACCAGCCCGCGGCCGGCGGCCACCGCGCCAGAGGACACCAGCAGCACCTCGCGGCCCTGCGCGCGGAAGCGCGCGATCAGCGCCGCCAGCACCGCGGCGTTATGCGTGCCCAGCGCGCCACGGCCATCGGTCAGCAGGCTGCTGCCCACCTTGATCACCGCGCGACGCCAGGGCGCCAGGGTCTGCGCGGGGAAGGGGTGCGGCAGGGGGGAGACAGCAGAACCAGACATCGAGCAATTCCTCTTTGTTGCGAAGATAAAGATGCGCGCGCCCAACGTGCGGGCGCAGGCCGGCCTGCGGTGTCCGGGCGATGACCCGGTACGCACACGATCGGCAGAAGGGAGAAGCAGATCAGCAGCGCAGTGCGGCGCGAGAGCAGGCTCAATCGCGCGCCTGGTTGTGGGGATCCGAACACCCGCTCGGCGATGGGAGCGAAGGTCGCGGGCTGAATCCGAAGACGACGCAGTCTAACAGAATTGCCCTGTTCACCCAAGCCGACATTGCGAAATAAGCGGCATTTCAAGGCGTTTCCAGCGGGATCGGCGACTTTCCGCAGTGCGGCAAAAGGCCTGTGGTTGAAGGCTTTGCGCGGCGATGGGAAGCCGCGCTGAGCGAAGATGAAACACCGCCCACAGCGATGCGCGTTCGCAGGGCAATCCGCCCCACCGCATCACCGGAGCCGCGCGCCACCACAACAGGACCGCAGGAATGCCCACCACCTCGACAGCGACGACACGCTTTGCCAAGCCACGGCAGGCGAACGCGAAGGCCGGCAGTGCCAGCCTGGCGCTGCCGCTGGCGGCGTGCAGCAACCCAGCGGCCCGATCCGCTGACGCACCTGCAGCCCCCGGGCGCGAACCGATCCAGCGTCGTGGTACGCAGCGTCGGCGCACCGGTCTACGCGCCCGAGCCCGGCCGCGCGGCCGATGCCGGGCTGCAACGTGCATGCCAGGCCTGGACATTGGACCGCGACGATGTGGCGCGCTTCTTCGCCGCCAGCCGCGAATATTCGGATGGCACCCAGGGCGCGTTCTATGCACTGCCCTGCACCATCAGCGGCCAGCTCACCGCCGATGGTCAGATCGGGAATTACCGGATCAACGCGGCCGCGACCGCCACGTGGATCCACGGCGAACGTGTGCGCACGTTCGGCTGTTCGGACCGCGCCTGCGCCCCGCTGGTGCTGCTGATGCCGGACGACAACGCCGGGCGCTAGCGCAGCACGCGTCACCCCCGGTGGCGAGGCCACCGCAAACGCACGTGCCCCCGGCACACCGTGCCGTGCTGCACGCTGACAACATGGTCACCGGCGGCTATGGTGCGGTCGGGAACGGGGGTTTCTTGCATGGGACGCAGACGCAAACAGCACGGCATCGAGGTGGTCAGCGCGTTGCCGTGGCCGGTGGGCATCGCCCTCGGCCTGATCGGCTTCTTCGCTGTGCGCGACGGCTTCGTCTGGTGGATGGGTCACCACGGCGGGATGCTGGCGCAGGGCTTCAATCAAGGCATGGGTGCCATGCTCGCGCCGCTGGCGTGGCTCTGGCTCGTCATGTGCTGCGTGGGCGCGCTGGTCTCCTTCGGCAATCGCCAGGAACACCGCAGCAAAGTGCGGAAGCAGCGCGAGGAGCGACAACGCCTCCTCGATACACGCAGTGATCTTGAAAGTCTCAGCCAAGGCGGCTGGCGCCAGTTCGAGCTGTTGGTGGGCGAAGCTTTCCGCCGCCAGGGCTATGCCGTGGAGGAAACCGGCCTGGGCGGCGCCGATGGCGGCATCGACCTGATCCTGCGCAAGGACGGCCGCCGCACCTTGGTGCAATGCAAGCAGTGGAAGCGCCAGCAAGTCGGCGTCAGCATCGTGCGCGAAATGGCCGGGCTGCTAGCGCATCACCGCGCCGATGCGGTGAAGATCGTCTGCATTGGCACCTACACGCAAGACGCCGAGCGCTTTGCCCAGGGCAAGCCGATTGAACTGATCAGCGGCACGCAGCTGTTGCAGATGATCCGCGCCGCACAGCGAGACGCGGCGGTCCCGCCGGCGCCTTCCTTGCGCATCGAACCGGTGCTGGTGGCCACGCCACCCATCGCCACCGCCGAACCCCACTGCCCGCGCTGCGGCAGCACGCTGGTGCAGCGAACGAACCGCCGCACCGGCGAGCCCTTCCTCGGCTGCAGCCATTTCCCCAAGTGCAGAGGAACCGCATGAGTGAACCTGACCTCGTTAGCCGAGTGAACCTGACCCCGCTTGCAACACAATTGCCATGACAAATTACGCGCCGGCCATTGCAATATTTTCATCTTTATTCGCGGGAGTTATTTTCTCCTTCTGGCTAGGAGTTAGTCTGACAGAAGAAATAATCAAACAAAAAAACAAGAAAAAGTTTTCTGAAGATCTAGCCCTGTCTATAATTCACAAAGGCAAAAACCTTAGTCTCCGCCAAATTCAAGAAATTGCTGAAACACGAGGAGCCACTCAACACGATATACAGAATAACCTTAAAATCTTGCTGCGTGAAATTCTCGCACAGCGGAATTTGAGCCTCCAAGAGCACCAATCCCTTATTGAGTCTCTACTTAAAGAAATGAGGGACCGTGAGCCATTTGATGGTCTACCCAACGAGGTTCGCATACACCTAGAAAGACTCAGGGAGGGAATGTCGCAAACACCAGATGCACTCGAACCCTTGGCCATACAAATTAGGGAACTTGTCGCTCTAAAGAGTCGAGAGCACCGCATGCAGAAGTACTACACCGTTGGTGGGTTTGCGCTAGGTATTATTGGTCTCGTTTTTGCCGCTTACTCATACTGGGTGCCCTTGAAGTAATCAGAGCTCCGGCAGTACGCCCTGCTCAATCAGCCACCAAAATTTCAGCGCCCGCCATTTTTTAATTAACAAAGAAAAGGAAATCAAATGGTCTCGCCGGAAAAATTTTTGAGCGTACTGCAGCTGCTCCGAGGCGAGCACCCGCCAGGCGTCTCATTGATCAACAGTAGCGTCAAGACTACCGGGTCTTCGAAAAGGCTTCTAAAACCGAAAAATATTGCTAATGCGCAGATACCTAAAGGCGGCCGAGCATTTGAATTTACAGAACCCTGCTACGTCAGTAGCATCGATATTTTCTCAAGCGATAACAAGGCGATATCTTCTCTTTCATTAAAGGCGATCGATATTGCCGGCTCGGATTCCGTATTGACTGCAACTTCAATGATTTTGACGCAAGGAACTCAAAAGACCCCCTTCACTAGATTTAGAGTTAGGAAAGTATGCTCGGGCTTTATAGCTAGTTCACCATCGGGATCTAGAGCACTTTTTGCTTCTAATCTGAAGATTAACGGACATACCTACTCTCAGCTTGAAAAAATCGCGGAACGGGCGTCCTTTGTTGAAGAAATTAGGGCGGAAGCGGAAGAGTACGTGGCCGCAAAAAATACTTCCGTCGATGCTGCTGAATCAAAGCTGGGGGAACTAGATAAAATTACTCGCGAGACCCAGCTGGAGATATCAACACTTTCTGAAGAAAAAGATGACATTAAATCGTCCATAGATGCTCTTAAAAAGGAGCAATCGACTCTTATCAGCCAAGCTGCAACGCTCAAAACTTCTATCGAAACTCAAAAGTCTACATTATCTGCGGATGAAAATTCCGTACAGCAATTGAGGCAAGAAGCGCAACGCCTTAATTCAAATTTAGTCGAACAAAGAGCCGAACTTCAACGTCTTAACAATGATAGAAGCTTAATATCCGACGAATACAGCGACTATGTTCTCGAAGGTAAGAAGCAGTCGTCGCTCTACTCTTGGTTCTTATATTTTTCGATTTCAATCATCGCCACCTGCGTCCTTCTTCTATATTTTGGAGCTGATAGGATTCTGCGTTCGGACGTTAGTACTTACACCGAAGTGATGGCTTTGATGCTACAAAGGCTACCCTTCGCCGCGACGATTGCCGGCGTGGTCGGGCTGGCCTGGCGCCTAGGCGACTTGTTTATAAGAAAGATTATGCGGATAAATGAACAACGCTTGGCACTTGCCCGCTTATTAGTAATTGCTAAAGACACTGTTTATACGTCTGTGGATGGATTGGACTTAAGCGACGAATTTAAATTCCGGGAGCGAGTAAAGCTCAAGCTGATGATGTTGCGCAGCCATCTCTCATCAGAACTAGGTGCGGACTTCGAACTGGCGGTATCTGAGTCCTACTCGTCAGTGAGCCGTTCTGGGGCACAAGGCGAGGAAGATATTCCGTAGTTTCTTAATTTTTTATCTTCGAATATCAGAGGTCAGAGTCTGAGGTATCCCCACGTTTCTAGCCCAACACCATCTGTTGGTGAACGTGGTCTGGCAACGTGCGCAGGCAGGCCAACCATTGGCCGATGGGTTCCATTGGCCAATGTCTGAGCAGGGCTTCGCGTCCAAGGCGTAGGGTCGAATAGAGCTTGCGCTTGGTCTTGCGCGGCGCCAGCCAGCTGGCTTGGCCGTTGCGCTCGCTGGCTAGGCCCGCCAGCCAGCATGCGAAACAGGCCAGTGTGTTGAGCATCAACAGGATGCTCAGGCGTGGGCCCTGGCGGGTCAGACTGTCTTCGAAGGCGGCACCGTAGCGATGCGATTTCAGGTCGCGGAAGCTGCCCTCGATCTGCATGCGCCGCGCATACAGTCCGACCAGCTGATGGGCGCTGGCGTCGACCAGATCCGGTGAAGCAATGATCAGCCATGGCTCGCGTACGCCTGCGGCTGCTTTGCGGCTATGCGAGTTGCGCGCCACCGCAGTCCGATGACGTCGGCTGTAGTGCTTGCGTCCGCGCGGGGTTTTGCCATGAACCACCAATCGGCAAGCCAGTGGATCACTTCGGTTGATGTGCATCAGGTCCAGCTCGCGCGGCCTGGCTTGCACCAGTTGCCAGAGACATCGGCATGACACCCACTGGTCCGGTCGGTTCTCCACCTCGGCTGGCTTGACCAGCGTTGTGCCGCGCAGGCGACCGACCCAGCTCCAGCCCTGTGCCTCCACTGCCCTGAACCAGGGTGTGCGAAAGCCTGCATCAGTGATCAGAATCGGGCGTAGCCCAGCGGGAATCAGCGTCTGCAGCTGTTGCAGGAACCGTCGTTCGGCACCCGGAGATCCTTGCTCATCGCCCGGGTAAACCCGATCCAGCAAGGTCAATGTCCTGCCACCCACAGGAACGGCCGCACGCAGCAGGCACCAGGACTTGTCGGCCTTCAAGTCGCTCCAGTCAATCACGATCAGCGGGCGCTCGCCTCGAAGCAACCAGCGCGCCATAGCGCTATGCAGCGACAGACACTCGGCCTGCAGATACCGATTGCCCAGCAAGCGGTCTGCCGCCTTGAGCGGGGCGCGCACGCGCTCGGCGCGGCCAACGCCGGGCAAGATCGATCAGGGTCAATCGCCATCCCGCGGTCAGCGCTTCCACCGCCTTCAACAGCGCCCGCGCACGCAAGGCGTGCATGGGGCCCAGTGCATCACCCAAGCACCTCTGCAATACTTCACTGGCGCGCATGGCTCGCAGTCCTTCTTTTGGTTTAGTCACCTCGAAGACTGCGCCATGCGCGCACTGCTTTCCACTCGATCAGGACGCAACTACCTGATCCATCTCGGGAAAACGTGGGGATACCTCAGAGTCAGAGTGCACTTTCATAAATCAGTACCTGCACTCAATCTTCAGCCTTAATTTTCCAAAGGAACCACCGCGATGCCCCGAAATCCCCTGACGTTCCTCGCACAACGGGCGCTGCTTGGTCTGTGCAGCCTGCTGGCGGTGGCGCCGCTGTGCGCCGCCGAGCTGCAGGTACCGCCGACCCAGAAAAAGGGGCCGGAGCGAGTTTTAGCATCTCAGAATATTCGCTCTGACCTTGTTTTATTTGGGCAGGAACTGGCCCTGCTGCAAAGAGCAGGTCAGGGCGGTGGATTAGCTTTCTAGCAGCGATTGAACAGCGACATGAGCAAGCAACTCAACGAGACGAGCAAGTTCCTGAGCTACGTGCTGCGGCATGAGCCGCACGCCATCGGATTGACGCTGGACCGTGAGGGCTGGGCTGAGATTGAGACGCTGATTACAGGAGCCAAGACGGCCGGCAAGGAACTTGATGTAGAGCTGATCCGCGCCGTGGTCGCCGGCAGCGACAAGAAGCGCTTTGCGATCTCCGAGGACGGCTTTCGCATTCGCGCCGTACAGGGCCACTCAACCGACACCGTGGCCATCCAGCACGAAGCCAAAATGCCACCGGAGTTCCTCTATCACGGCACCGCTACACGCTTCCTCGATTCGATTTTGGCCGAGGGCCTGCGCCCTGGCGCACGTCATCACGTGCACCTGTCGCAAGATATCGCCACAGCGACCACTGTCGGACAGCGCTACGGCAAACCCGTGGTCCTGAAAATCGAAGCCCTACGGATGCACTCGCAGGGCTTCGCGTTCTTTCAGGCGGACAACGGTGTGTGGCTCACCGGGGATGTGCCGCCGACATTCATTGATAGGACAGGAGTCGAGGAACAGGAGTCAGGGTGCGGCGGTTCTCATGACCCATTCAAGCCGAATCCGCCTCGCAGCGTGACTTGATCCAGGCGATTGCCCTTACAGGAGAGACCCTCAGTGTTGAAGGAAGTTGGTGGTGTCCAAGTACAGCCCAAGCATCGGGCTTCTTGTCATTGCGGCTTGGTGGAGCTGGAACTCGATCTGCCGGACGGCATCGTCGACCCACGCCGCTGCAATTGCTCCATTTGCAGGCGCAAAGGGGCCGTTGTTGCCTCGGTCCCGCTGAGCGGCATCCGCATCCTCAAGGGCGCTGAGCACCTGAAGCTCTACGAGTTCAATACGCATACCGCCAAGCACTATTTCTGCTCGAACTGCGGCATCTACACCCACCACCAGCGTCGCTCCAACCCAGGCCTGTACGGGTACAACGTGGGGTGTCTTGAGGGCATCGATCCCTTCGCCATCCCGGATGTCCCCACCAGTGACGGCATTAATCATCCAGCGGATCGGAAGTAACGCGGCCGGGTTGCCCTGAATTTACGCAGCGCGCGCCTGCATCCCTCCCGCAGGCGAGGTGCGGTGCGAATGGCAGGCCGTCTGCCTCGGCACCAGCACCCAAAGAGATGAGCAGCCGATGCGTTGATGTGCGAGCCGTTTCGCTCACCACAGTCAGCCTGCTGGGGCCGTAGGCATCGCCTCCCTTACATCGAGCGCGCCTCTCAAACATTGCGCACCGTGATTGGCTGGAAGCCTGTTGACACGCGCGTTTACCGGTAGCAGTCTTCCTACCAAGGAGCGTCGAAACTCCTCTAAGAGCGGTACCCACCTCCGTCAAACCGGTGGGTTTTTTGTGCCTGGATCTCTGGGTGCAAACCGATGCGATGCCTGCGTCGGGAGGGCGGCTAATACAACACCCTTCGGGGGAATACGCCCGCCGGCTCTTAGCGGTTTCGAACCTCCCGACTTCCCGTCGCCATCCCGGCGTGCGGGTACTTCATGGAACGAGGAGGCAAGCATGTCGACGCACGATACGCACGATCAGGAAACGACCGGCTATTTCCTGCCGGAGGACAGCCAGCGACGGCTGAAGCAGCTGCACACCGACGTGGCCGAGTTGGCCAATCTGGCCCGGCCGCAAAAAAGGGTCGACACCGCGGAGGGAGACGCGGCGCGTCGCCTGGGCGAGGTGGCGAGGCGCCTGAGGCAGATGAAGCAACAGATGGCCCAGGTCATGGAGACACTTGCCTGGCCGGCCAGGCGTGGGAAGGACGCAGTCGCGTCCGGGATGGAGCGCGACGCGCACGGGGCGCCGGATGAGGCATCGGAAGCAGGCATCGAGGCGGGAGGCGCGATCCATCCGGCGACGGGCAAGCGCTACCTCTCCGGCATCACCCTGCGCCAGATCGACGAGATCAATCTGCTGCTCGAAAGCCTGCGCGCCATCGGCAACGTCGTCGGCTGCGCCGATCATGCCGAGTACGCAGAAGCCACGCTGGCGGTGATGGGCGATGCCATCTCCCGGGATGTGGGTCGGATCCATGACATCGTCGAGGAGATCTACGCGTCGCAGCGCTTCAGTCCCAAGCGCACGCTGGGCAGCGTGCGTGAAGCGCCTGCCAGCTACCTGGTGCCACCGGCGCCTGTGCCTGCTGGCATCGCACCGCGCCTCTCGCAATCGCATCCGACGTATCAGTAGCCAGTCAAGGCATGGGTAGCGGGGCCGGGTTGACTGGATCCGGGCAACACACGAGGCCAGCTCAATCCGCCCCGACACCTCTGCCAGTTCCGAGGTGTCGGGGCCTGGATCAGGGGACGGGCCGCCGCCACCGCCGGCCACACCCTTGCGATGGCCTGCCCGCTTGCGGCCCTTGCTCGCGGTCGGGCACAGCTGCGCTAACCTGCGCGACCCCAGGTACCGAGCACGCGTGAGGGCGAGTGTCGTCCACGGACAACTACCACTATCCGCAGGAGGTCCCACGTCCCGTCTATGCGATCGGGGCGGAGCTGGTCACCGACGGATTCGAGCAGCCGCCGCACCGGCACCGGAAAGCGCAGCTCATCATGGCGGTTCGTGGCCTGGTGACATGCGAGGTCGCCAAGGGCCTGTGGATGGTGCCTGCGCAGTGTGCGTTGTGGATTCCAGGAGGCATGGAACACGGCGTGCGTGGCGTGGGCGACGTCGCGGTCTACATGCTTTTCGTCGAACCCGAAGCGGTTCCGGCGATGTTCACCGAGTGCTGCACGCTTTCCCTGTCGCCACTGCTGCGCGAACTGATCATCGGCGTGTCGCACCTGCCGCCGCTGTACGAAACCGAGGGCGCGGACGGCCGCCTGGCGCAGACGATGCTGGACCAGCTGGTGAAAGCGCCGGTCGAACGCCTGCATCTGCCCTTGCCGAGCGACCCGCGCCTGCGCCGGATCGCCGATGCCTTCGCTGCCGATCCTGCCGATCGCACGTCGATCGGCGAATGGGCGCACCGGCTCGCAATGAGCGAGCGCAGCCTTTTCCGCCTCGTTCACCGCGACATCGGCATGAGCTTCGTGCGGTGGCGCCAGCAATGTCACATCGTGTTCGCGTTGAAACGTCTGGCTGAAGGCGAGGCCGTGCAGGCGGTGGCCTTCGCGTTGGGATACGAGAACGCCAGCGCCTTCATCACCATGTTCAAGAAGGTGCTCGGCCAGCCCCCGGCACGGTACCTCGCGCTCCGCGCAGGGCGCCACGCGTCCGTTCGCACGGACGATTGACGCGACGGGGTGGCGGGATCGCAATACCGATTGGCAGGCCGGCCCCATGCCTCTTCCGCCGCGCCGGCCTAGGCTCTGTGCTCCCACACGGCGGGCCTGGGTAGGCATGAATAACGCGAAGAAGATCCTGATCTGCGGCGGGGGCATCGCCGGGCCCGCATGTGCGTACTGGCTTCAACGGTACGGCCATCACGTCGTGATCGCCGAGAAGGCGCTGGCCTTGCGCGACGGCGGGCAGAACGTCGACATCAAGGGCGCCGGCCAGCAGGTGGTGAAGTGGATGGGCCTGGCCGAAGCGATCGAAGCCCGGAATACCGGCGAGCGCGGGGTCCGTTTTGTCGACGCGGCCGGCCGGCGCTTCGCGGCGTTTCCCCGCGGCGCCTTCGCGGGACTGACCGCGGATTTCGAGATTCTGCGAGGCGATTTCGCGCACCTGTTATACGAGGCGGTGCGGGAGCGGTGCGACTACCGGTTCGGAACGCGTGTCAGTGCGCTGTCCGAGCATGAGAACGGCGTGCGCGTCACCTTCGACGGGGGCCAGGTCGAGGAATTCGAGCTGGTGATCTGTGCCGAGGGGATCGGCTCATCCACCCGCGGCCTGGTCCTCGCCGAGGAGACCCGGTTCCGCTATCTCGGCGCTTGCATGGCGTTCTTCAAAATCCCGCGGCATCCGGACGACGATGACTGGGCCTGCGCGACGTTGGGCAAGGGCACGATGATCTTCCTGCGCCCCGGTGACGCGCAGGAGACCACCGTGCTGGTCACCTTCCGACGGGAACGCAGCGATATCGTGGGCGACAGGACGTCCGCGGCGAGAGCGCTGCTGACCGAGGCCCTGAACGGCCGCGGCGTGCTTGCCGAGCGCATCGTCGCCGCACTCGATGACGTAAGGGATTTCTACTTTGGCCCGATGAGTCAGGTGCAGGCGTCGCACTGGTCCCGCGGACGCGTGGTGCTGCTCGGCGATGCCGCCTATTGTCCGACCCCGTTCACCGGCGAGGGCACCGCGCTGGCGCTGGTGGGCGCCTATCTTCTGGCGGGCGAGATCGGATCTGGCGCGGATCACGCGCGTGCCTTCACGTCCTATGAGGCGCTGTTGCGCCCGTATGTGGAGGCCTCGCAACGCGCCATCAGCCCCCGGAGCATCCGCTGGATGCATCCGCGGACCGCGTTCGGCAGCGCGTTGGCACGTCTTGTCCTGCGGGTGATGGCCAGCCGCCCGGTGCAGCGCTTGTTGAAACCGAGCCCCGCACGGCGCGAGCAAGCCATCGTCAACGACTTTGCTTTCCCCCAATACGCACCACCCTTGGACGCACGGCGGCCTTAGCGGGTGACCGCCGGAAACGGGGCCAGGCTGGATTGAATCCGCCAGCGTGCGCCTGCGTGCTTCCTGAAAGCGGGGCGCGGGGCGAATGCCAGGCAATCTGCGTGCAATAAAAGGGACGTGCAATAAAGTACGGAGGAAATTAAATCCCCTGCGCGCCACAGCGACAGTGAGCACACACAGTCGCTCCACTGGCGAACACGCAGGCTTGATGCATCAGCCGCCGGCCGGGCGCGGGGCGAGCAGTGCGGACAACCGGTCCTCGCTACCGGGAATGCGCACCAGGCGCGGATAGCGGGCGCCCTGGTGATAGTCGAGCCTGGTCTGCAGGGCCTTACCGTCGACGGTGTAGCCCAGTGAAACCGGCTGTCGGGCGGAATTGGCCACCGCCGCGCGCAGTGCGGCAGGCGAGAACGTCGCGCCATTGACCGAAGTCAGCACGGCGCCGGGGGCCAGTCCGGCGTTGTAGCCGGGGCTGTCCATCGCCACCGAGCGCAGCTTGCCGGAATCGGCGACGACCAGGCCGATCGAATAGCGCAGGTCGGTGCCGCCCAGGTCGCGCTCGCTCTGCGCGAAGGCCGCAGTGGGCGTGGCCTCGTAGACCAGCGCCCAGCCGCCGCGCGCCAGGCCCTGCAGCACGATGGCGTCATGCGCGTCCAGGCGGGCGTTGAGGTAGCCGGCCCAGTCCATCGGCACCAGCGCGGCGAGCGCGGCGCAGACATCCTCGAAGGTGTAGGTCGCCGGGCCGCTTCCGGGTTGGGGAGCGGCGAAGAAGCGCCTGGCGAAGTCGTCGAGGCCGTAGCGGCCATGCGAGCGCGCGCGCAGCGTCATCTCGACATCGAGCCACAGCAGCACGCCCTCGCCGTAGTAGTCC
Organism: Pseudoxanthomonas sp. JBR18; assembly: GCF_028198165.1. Taxonomy (NCBI): domain Bacteria; kingdom Pseudomonadati; phylum Pseudomonadota; class Gammaproteobacteria; order Lysobacterales; family Lysobacteraceae; genus Pseudoxanthomonas; species Pseudoxanthomonas sp. JBR18. The sequence goes on along the minus strand of NZ_CP116339.1, from coordinate 1,774,731 downwards.
TTGCGGCGCTGCCACTCCGGCCACACCGTCGATGCGCCGGTGACATACAGCGGATCGTTGACGGTATCGCGCAGCGTCTTCCAGGCCCGTCCGTCGCTGGCGGCGACCTCGGCGGCCACGAGGGCGAGGTTGTCGATCGCCTGCTGACGGCTGCGCATGCCGCTTCTGGCGGCCAGGACCCGGCCCCAGAACTCGGTCTGGCCCTCGTAGACCCACAGCAGGCTGTTGCGGATCGGCGTGTTGGGCGTGGGCGTCCACAGGTCCGCCGGCTGGTGGGCACGGCCGTTCCACGCATGCACGTGCTCATGCCCGAACATGTCGGCCAGGCCCAGCTGCGCGTCCGGGTCGGAAAAGTAGTGGGCCGGCAGGTAGATCTCCGCCGACGTGGCGTGCTCGATTCCGCCGAAACTGGCATCGTCGTCGAGGAGGGTGATCGCATCGAAGTGCCGGTACGGCGCGCGGCCGAACACCGCCGAGGTTTGCGCCACCAGGCGATGCAGTGCGGCGATCTGCTCATCGGACACCTGCAGCGCGGCCGGGTCCCGCGACACCAGATCCAGGTGCAGCCCGGGCGAATCCGGCGTGGACAGGTCGAGCGTGCGCAGCTGGCGGCTGCCGAACAGGGGCGCGTCGGTCAGCCGCTCCAGCGTGGTCTGCGCCAGTGTGTAGGCGTTGCCGCTGCGTCCCTCGACCTGCAGTGAGGAGACCACCTGCAGCCCCGGCGGCAAGGTGATGCCGGCGCGTACCGGGAGGTCCCGCGCAAACCACCCGGCCGGATACAGCAGCATGTGCTGCCACTGCACGTTGACGAAGTCGGGGCGCAGGAGGCCATCGCTGACGCGCGTGACGTAGGCAAACTCCAGGTCCAGCCGGTCGACGTGGTCCGGTACCGCCACATGGAACGCGTGCGGATCCAGCGGATCGCGGCGCCATTCCAGCCGCTGCTGGCCGGCGCGGACGACCAGGCCGGCCAGCTGCGCGGCGGAGATACTCGGCGCGTGGCTCGATGGCTCCCACTGGGGATACAGCAGCACCGCCGGGCCGGACGCGGAGACCGGGATCGATTCGCGCACCTTGAACAGCGCGTGCGCGGTGTCTGTCGCATCGACCTGCAGCGTGATCACGCCGTCGAACGGCTGCTCGCGCGGGCTGGGAATTGCAGGCGGACCAGGCAGTGGTTGCGGCAGCTGCGCGTGCGCGGCGCACACGGTGACCAACCAGCACCCGCTTAGCAACATCGACCGGCGCAACAGCCGGCAAATTCTTGGATCCACCACCTACCCCTGAAAGACGAACATCGATGCAAACACGACGACATGAGGCCTAAACCGCAGGTCATGCCGATGCCGGCATCCCCCTCGACCTGCCGACGCGGACGCCAAGGGCGCACCGGGCTGCGGCGGGCATCGCGGCCACGCGCGACATGGTAGCCGTGAATTCAGCACACCCACGCGCAACGACTTTCAAGGGAGCGGATCGCTTCGCGGCAATGAGAAAGGACTTCCCGGGATACCGTCAGTTTCCCAGGCGCGCGGGCGCTGGGGCATGGCGCCCGCCCCCGCGACCTGGAGTCATCGACGGCTCCGAGGCCGATGAATCCGTGTGCTTGCGTCGCATTGGGGCCGTCAGAAACGTTCGCCCACCAGCTTTTCGCTCAGTGCCCACAGTGCCTGTGCCCGCTCCGGGTCCAGTGCGTAGGAGCGGACGCCAGGGGTGCCGGGCGTGATCAGTCCGTCGGTGACCGACGACACCTGGCAGTCCTCGGTGTATCGCCCGCCGATGTCGTCCGCGTTGGCAACGAAAGCGGCCCAGACCGAGGTGGCGGCCCCCTGCGGGATGGACTTGAACTCGAACGGGGGATGGCCTTCGGCCGCGGACTGCGCGTTGATCTTCTCCACCGTCGCTTCAAGTTCGCCGGGTGCCAGGTGGCGACCGAGCTCGGTCATGATGCCGCCCGGGTGCACGGCGGCTGCGCGGACGCCTTGTGCGTTGTGACGGCGATCGAACTCGACGGCAAACAGGATGTTGGCGGTCTTGGAGCGGCCGTAGGCCGCGCTCGGATCGTAGGGGGTCCGTTCGAAGTTCGGATCGTCCAGATCCACGTCCGAGTAGCGATGCCCGGCGGACGACAGGCAGATCAGGCGCCCACCTGGCGCGATCAGCGAGGCGATCCGGTTGACCAGCACGAAGTGGCCCAGGTGGTTGGTGCCGAACTGCGTTTCGAAACCATCGGCGGTGTGACCGAATGGCGTGCGCATCACCCCGGCGTTGGCGATGACGACATCGAAGGGGCGGCCATCGGCCAGCAGCGCATCGGCGCAGCTCCGCACGCTCTGCAGCGAAGCCAGGTCAAGCTCGATCAGGTCCAATTGCCCGCCATTCGCCGCCTGGGCGTGGATGCCGGCCGTGGCTTCTTTCGCCTTGGCGAGATTCCTCGCCGCGCCAACCACGTGGGCACCGTGGGCGACCAGGGCGCGGGCGGTTTCGACGCCCAGGCCGGCCGACACGCCTGTGACCAGGACGCGCTTGCCGCTGAGATCCATTCCGGCCAGGACATCGTCCGTGGTGGATTTGGATCCGAATGCATTGGACATGGTGGGTTCCTCGGTGGGTGACGGGGCGAGCGCGCCAGCGGCTACCATGAGCCCGACGCTGGAATTAAAAGGAAGTGCTCTCCGTTTATTATGCGGAGACGCTCTCCGCTTATCAAGAGGTAACGACTGGAATGACCAAAGCCGGCGCGAAGCCCCCCGGACGCAAGCCGCGGGCCGACGCGGAACGCAATCGTCTCCGCCTGCTGGAGACAGCCAAGGCGGCGTTTGCCGAGAAGGGGTCGGACGCGAGCCTGGACGAAATCGCCCGCAGCGCCGGGGTCGGTCCGGGAACGCTGTACCGCCACTTTCCCAATCGCGACGCGCTCGTGCTGGCGGTCTACCAGAACGAGTTGGAGCATCTCCTTGCCGCGGCCGAGCGCCTGGCCGCAGCCCACCCACCGATCACGGCGCTGCGCGAATGGTTGCTGCTGTTCGTGGATTACCTCGCCGCCAAGCAAGGGATGCGTGAAGTGCTGAGTTCCATGGACGGCCAGGCCTCCGAGGTCTACGCCTCGTCGAGCCTGAAGCTCAAGCAGGCCGTGCGCCGCTTGGTCGACGGACTCGCCGAGCACCGTCCGATCCGGCTCGGCCTGGAGCCACTGGATCTGCTTCGCGCGCTGGCCGGCGTGGCCAACGTCAATGCCGGGCCGAACGGTCAGCAGGCGGCAAGGGCCATGGTCGACCTCCTGATCGCCGGCATCGATGCCTCGGACAGGCCGGTGCGCGAGGACGATCAGCGGTGACCCCGGACTGATCGACTGCGAACGGAAAGCCGCCCAACGTCGGTGGGCGGTGCAGCAAGGCGCCTGCCCGCGAGGCGCGCGACGCCACGGTGCCGCGAGTGCCGATCGGGCGTTTACGTCGTCGGCACGGTCCCGCCATCGATCGTGTATTCGGCGCCGGAGATGGACTCGGCGCGGGGCGACACCAGGAAGGCGATGAGATCGGCCACTTCGCTCGGCTTGGCCGGACGCCCCAACGGAATCCCACCCAGCGCCTCCATGACCTTCTGCTTGGCGCCTTCGTAATCGGTGCCCGCATTGGCCGCGATGGCGCCGAGGAAATCGACCGCCGCTTCCGTCTCCACCCAGCCCGGCGAGACGCGGACCACGCGCACACCCTGGGAGGTCACTTCCTTGGACAGCGCCTTGCTGTAGGTGGACAGCGCCGCCTTCGCCGCGGCATAGGCGATCGTGGCGTCATGCAGCGGCAGCATGCGTTGGATCGAGGTCACATGCAGGATCACGCCGGATCCCTGCGCCAGCATCGCCGGAAGCAAGGCGCGGTCCATCCGCACGGCCGACATCAGGTTCAAGTCGAGCGCCGTGGCCCATTGCGCATCGTCCAGCCTGGCGAAGCCTCCCGCGGGCGCCGAAGAACCGCCCACCACGTTGATCAGGATGTCGACGCCGCCGAGCCGTTCCCGCGCCGCCTCGACCGCTTGATGGACGCCGTCGGCCGACGCCAGGTTGGCGGCCACGTAGTGGACGCCTTCGACAGGCGTCTTCGGCATCGAGCGCGCCATCGCCACGACCCGTGCATCGAGCTGGGACAGCAGTTCAACCACTGCCGCCCCGACGCCGCGCGTGCCGCCGGTGACGACGATGCGCTTGCCTGCCAGTTGGAGGTCGAAGTGCATCACGCCACCTCCAGCGAGGCGATCTTGCCGCGCTCCAGGACGAAGGAGTAGCGCAGGTCCAGCGGGCTGCCCGGGAAGTTTCCCGACACCTGGCTGGTGACGATGTAGCGCCCCGCCTGGACCTCCAGCGTGTGGGGCCTGGCGGTGTAGGTGTACTTGGCGGACGCCGCGTTCTTCCAGGTCTCGATCGCGGCCGCGCCGGCGTGCGTGCTGCCCTCGTCGAGGACGACGCCGGTCTTGGTGAAGCAGCGGGCCACCGCCTGGCCATCTTGGCGGTCGGCTTCGAAGTAGGCCGAGATCGGCTCGGGCAGCTCCAGATCTTTCATTGCGATGCTCCAGTTTGGGTGTGCAACGCAAGATTGATCCGCTTGGCGAGGTTAGAGAATCGCCTATGATCTGATCAGGCTATGTAGGAATCAGTGCACAATGCGCGGCTCGGAGTTTGCGGAACTCAAGGCCTTCGTGGCCGTCGTCGACCGGGCCAGCTTCGCCCGTGCCGCCGATCACCTGGGGCTGTCGCGCTCCGCGCTCAGCCAGATCATCCGTCAGCTGGAAGCCCGGCTCGGCGTGCGCCTGTTGAATCGCACCACCCGCAGCGTTTCACCGACCGAGCCCGGCCGACGGCTGCATGAGCGCATGGCCCCCCTGCTTCGTGACATGGACCAGGCCGTGGCGCAGGCGGTGGGCACGCGCGCACGCGTGGCAGGCACCCTGCGCATCAACACGCTGAGCATGGCGGCAAAGCGCGTGCTCGCGCCGCGGCTGGGGCGTTTCGCGCAGGCCAACCCCGATGTCGTGCTCGACATCGTCATCGACGATGGCCTGAGCGACATCGCCGGAGAAGGCTTCGATGCCGGCATCCGCGTCGGCGGCCGACTGCAGAAGGACATGGTGGCGGTCCGGCTGACGCCGGACTTCGAACTGCTCGCTGTCGCTTCGCCCGACTACCTGGCCCGGCATGGCGAGCCCAGGACGCCAGCGGACCTGAGCCGCCATGCCTGCATCAACTGGCGCTTCCCCGGCAGCGGCAAGGTCGCCGGCTGGACCTTCAAGAAAAAGGACAAGGCCATCGAGTTCTTCGGCGAGGGACAGGTGATCTCCAACCATCAGGACATCATCGTGCCCGCCGCGCTGCAGGGACTGGGCATCCTGTATGCGTACAACGACGCGGACATCGCCGAAGCACTGCAGGACGGACGCCTCAGGCGCGTCCTGGCCGACTGGTCGCCGACGGTCCCCGGCCTGTTCCTCTACTACTCGAGCCGGCACTACATGCGGCCGGCGCTGCGTGCCTTTATCGACTGCCTGCTCGATCGGGATATCGGGAATGAAGCGCCCGCGAAGCCAGGCGCTTCCCGATGATCGATTCGGCAACCTAGTCGCGCTGTCTGGACACTACAGCCTCGGCACTTGCCGCGCCCTGCGCTCCGGACGGCCTCAGGCGGCAGCGGTGCGCGCGTCCCGCCGGACAGTGCTGCCGGTCGCCCACTTTCCGGCCTGATAGACCAGCAACGGCACGGCCCAGCTGCCCCACAGCATCCACGCGATCAGGCTCGGCGATGGCGCGATACCCTGCGCCACCACGCCCGCAAGCGCCAGCCGGAACACGGCCGGGGCCAGCGTCACCAGATACGCGCGCAGCATCCAGCGCCGGTGCGCCGCCACGTCGCGACGCAGGATGGCCACCAGGCCCGCACCGCCGGTGACCAGCCACGCCAGCAAGGTCGCGCTGAAAGCCACGCGGATGCCCATCGGTGCCGGCGAGGTCGCAATCAGGCCGATCGCGCCGACCATGGCCACCAGCATCGCGGCGAAGTACACGCGACCCGACACGCGGTGCACACGCCACAGCCGCGGCCAGCGCTGGGTCAGCAGCTGCACCAGTCCCAGCACCACGCCCACGCTCCCCCCGGCCAGGTGGCACCACAGCCATCCATGCCGCGCCACGAACATCGCATACGCCGGCGACGCCAGCGAGGCGTATTTCCCATATGCCGCATGCAGGAAGCTGCCGCCGACAACGGCCAGGCCCAGCCAGAGCAGAACGCCGGCCATGCCGGTGACGCTCGCCCCGCCACGTGCGCGGCGCGCCTGCGCTTCGACTCGGTGTGTCATTGCTCGCTCCCCCACCCCATCGCGCGGCCGGCCCGGCGCAACGCTAGCACCCTTGCAGGGGGCCAGCTCAACCTGCCGCCCTTGCTTGCAGATCGTTCAAAGGCGGCCGCGATGGTCCACGCCCGGACCTCAGGCGGCGCGCGGAGGACGGCGACCCAGGCGTACCAGCCCGTTGTTCTGACCGTGGGATGCGACCCCGCGCAGGCCATGCATGACTGGATGGCCAACGAAAATCCAGCGCCCGCGTTGGCCCTGACACCACGCACCGCACCAGGCGTACATTAGCCGCGCACGCCAGGCCCCTGGCGATGCCAGACCGATCCAACCGCTGAACGTGAGGGTGTCATGAGCAAGGGAATGGACCAGAAGAAGACCCAGAAGAAAGAGCCGACCAAGACGCTGAAGGAAAAGCGCGCGGCCAAGGCTGAAAAGAAGAACAAGTAAGCGGCTTTCCCCGGCCGGCTTGATCGGCTTGCGGGACAGCGGCGGCGCCGGGTGGCAACACCCTGGCGCCGTTTTTATTTGCCCGGGCTGGGGATCTGGATCACGAGGGCAGGTTGGCGCGAATCCGCACGACGTGCCGGTACGACGGTGGCGCGCACTGAACCGTCTCACGTCGCCCCGTCCGAGCGCTTGCATCATCCTGGAGATGGCGTCGGTCCACGCCGGGCGTCACCAGCGGATCCAGGTGCTCGTCCGGCGACGATCCCGATGCCCGTCGATCGCTACCAGGGCAGCGTGGCGTCGAAGCGATCGACGTAACGCAGGCCTGGGCGGCCGTGGTTCTTTTCCAGCGTGTCGACCACGCGCGGGATGGCCTCCTCGATCGAATAGGTCGCCTCGTCACCGCCCATGTCCGTCCTGATCCAGCCCGGGGCCACCACGAGCATCGCGCGGCCATCGTGGGGACGCCGCGCAGCGAAGCACTTCATCAGCATGTTGAGCGCGGCCTTGGTCGAGGCATAGAGATCCCAGGCACCGCTGTTTTGGGTGATGCTGCCAAGCTCGGAGGACATCGCCGCAATCGTCCCGTGGGGCGCGACCACGGGTTCGAACAGCTCGATCAGGCGCATGGGTCCCAAGGCGTTGACGAGCATCATGTCCAGGAAGTCCTGCTGGGGCGCCGTGCTCGCGGTGGCGGTGATCGACTTGGCGATGCCGGCGTTGACGAAGAGCATGTCCAGGGAACGGCCGGAGAGGCGTTCGCGCAGGGCCTGGACGCTGGTGGCCTCTGCAAGGTCGACGCGCTCGGCTTCCAGGCTGGCGGGGAAGCGCTGGGCGACTTCATCCAGCGCCGCGGACGGGGCCCGGGTGGTGGCGATGACGTGCCAGCCGCGCTGGCAGAAGGCTTCAGTCAGGGCCAGGCCCAGGCCACGCGAGGCGCCGATGATGAGGATGGTGTTCTTGGGGGGCATGGAAGGTCTCCGGGGTTGGGCGGCCGGTTGGACCGCCGATCAGGCAGGGCCGTCTGGATTTCAGGGTGGACGGCCGAGACGCCGTGCGCGGCACGCGTGGTGTCATGCGTGACCTCCCGCGCGGAGCGGGACGGACTCCAGGGGCGGCCGGCGGCACGGGGCTCACCGGGGCGGTGCGCTACCCCGAGCAGTGGGGTCACAGGACGCAGCCATCATGCAAGGCGCTGGCCTGGGACTGAAGCGAATCCAGGGAAGTAGACTCTTGACTTGAATGCACGAGTCGGCCGTATGGCCAGCGCGCTGAAGTCGTGAGTTGCGCCTGCGGGCGTGTCTTGGCCAGGAGAGGTGATGCAGTTCGATGGTCGATTGCTGGGTGGCGTGAGTCTGCTGGCGGCGGTGGTCGAAGCGGGGAGTTTTGCCAGGACGGCCGAGCGCCTGGAGATGTCGCCTTCTGGTGTAAGCCGTGCGATCGCCCGCCTGGAGGCGAGCGTGGGGATTCGCCTGTTCGACCGCAATACGCGCTCGCTCCGGCTGACCTCCGAAGGCCAGCGGTTCTATGAGGAGGTGATGCCGCACCTGGAGGCGATCGGGATGGCCGCCGGGCGTGCCTCGGGAGCCGCCCACCGTGTCGAAGGGCGGTTGCGCGTGCAGGTCGATCCGTTCTTCTCGGCATTGGTCATGGCGCCGCATCTGCCCGCGTTCTGCCAACGCTATCCGGACCTGCACATCGAGGTGTTGACCCGCGAGGTGATCGGCGATCTGGTGTCCGATGGCGTGGACGTGGCGGTCCGGTTCGGTCCCCAGCCGAGTTCATCGCTGGTCGCGCGACGCCTGCTGGAAACCCGCATCCTCACCGTCGCCGCACCGTCCTACCTGGAGCGCTGCGGGAGGCCCGCCACGCCGCAGGAACTGGAAGCCCATGATTGCCTGCAATTTCGCGATCCGCAGACCGGCCATCCCTTTGACTGGGAATTTCAGAAAGGCCGGGTGACCCTGCCGGTGGCAACGCGCGGAACGCTGCTGCTTACGGACGTGGGGACGATGATCAATGCGTGCGTGGCAGGGGCAGGGATTGCCCAATTGATGTCGCTCGGCCTGCAGCCGCTCCTGGCGTCCGGTGCGTTGGTGGAGTTGTTCCCTGACTGGCCGGATGAGGTGTTCCCGCTCTACGCGATCTATCCCTCGCGTCGGCATCCGCCAGCCAAGGTGCGCGCATTCCTGGACTTCTGCCTGCAGATCACGCGCGATTCGGGAAGCGGAGTCAGGCTGATGTAGCCCGATCAGCGCGCGTCTGCTGCTCCGGATCTGCGAACGCTGTAGACCAGCTGCCTGATCAGCACCGCGAGGGCCCTGCTGGCGCTGTCCTCACTGCCGCCACGGCGGCGCGGCGAACATCTCGATGAAATAGCGGGCCACCGCTTCCACCTTCGCGGGCCGGTTCTGTGTGGTGGGGGTGACGAAGTACAGACCGCCGTCCGACTGCTTCCACTGGGTCAACAGTGGCACGAGCCGCCCGTCGCGCAGGTACTCGGCGGCGATGAACTCGGGGAGCGCGGCGACGGCATGGCCCGCCAGCAACACGGGCAGCAACGCTTCCGAATTGGTCACACGCAGGCGGCCCAGGGGGTGCACGGTTTCCTTCCTGCGCCCGTTGCTGAGGCGCCAGACATCGCCCCCGGCGCGCAGCGCGAAGGCAAGGCAGTGCGCCGGATCCAGATCGCGCGGGTGACCGGGCTGGCCGTAGCGGGCGACATAGCTCGGTGCGGCCACCGTGTAGCGCGAGACCTGACACAGGCGCCGCGCGGCCAGCGTCGAATCAGGCAGGGAGGCAATGCGCAGGCCTGCGTCGAAGCCGTCCCCGACCAGATCCACGACCGCGTCGGACAGGTGCAGGTCCAGCGACAGCTCCGGGTAGCGCTCGAACAGGCCGGGCAGCAGGGGCGCGATCCAGCGCACGCCGAAACTCATGGGCACGGCGAGGCGGACGGTGCCACGCGGGGACGCGGACTGGTCGCGTGCGACGGCCTCGGCTTCTTCTGCATCGCGATACAGCTGGGTCGCCCGCCCCAACAGATCCTGGCCGAACCCGGTCAGTGCGAGTTGCCTCGAGGTTCGATTGAACACGCGTGCGCCCAGACGCGTCTCGAGCCTGGCGATGCCGCGCGACACCGTGGGCACCGAGAGGTCCAGTTCCCGCGCCGCGGCGGCGAAGGAGCGGCATTCGGCGACCTTGGCAAACAGCGCGAGGCCTTCGAAGTCGGGAAGCTTGGACATGACATTCCTGAAACGATGGCTTTCAGATGATTCTATTTTGTTGCGGATGTGGGGTCGATACCTTGTTGGTCACCTACCACTTGTCGAGGTTTTCCTCATGTCACTCAAGCTCAACAACAAGATCGCCCTGGTCACCGGCGGCACTACCGGCATCGGCCTGGAAACCGCGCGCCAGTTCGCCCTCGAAGGGGCCACGGTGTACGTCACCGGTCGCCGCAAGGAACAGCTCGATGCTGCGGTGGCCTCGATCGGCGCCAATGCGAAAGGTATCCAGGTCGATTCGGCCAAACTCGGCGAACTCGCGCATCTGGCGCAGACCATCAAGGCCGACCACGGCCGCCTCGACGTGCTGTTCGTGAACGCAGGCGGCGGCAGCCTGGTCCCCTTGGGGGAAATCACCGAAGCGCACTTCGATGACACCTTCGATCGCAACGTCAAGGGCACCTTGTTTACGGTGCAGGCGCTGCTGCCGGTCCTGGCCGAGGGCGCCTCGGTCATGCTCACCGGCTCGACCGCCGGTTCCACCGGCTCGCCGGGCTTCAGCGTCTATGGCGCGTCCAAGGCGGCGGTGCGCGCCTTGGTCCGCAACTGGATTCTCGAAGTCGACAAGGCACGCAAGCTGCGCTTCAACATCCTGGCGCCTGGCCCGACGCGCACGCCCGGGCTGGTGGAACTGGCCGGTCCGGACGCCGGCCAGCAGCAGGGCCTGCTGGACTTCCTGGCCACCCAGGTGCCGTTGGGACGCGTGGGCGAGCCGATCGAGATCGCGCGTGCGGCCGTGTTCCTCGCCTCCGACGATGCCAGCTTCGTCAACGGTGCGGAGCTGTTCGTCGATGGGGGCCAGGCGCAGGTGTAACTGCGCGCATCGCTGGTGGCGCGCGTGGCTGGATCGAGCCGGCAACGCGCGTCTGCGGTCCACGCGGACACGCAGTCCATGTCGCCCCTTCAGCACGGCGCGGGGTGCCGAGGCCCGCACATCACGTCACCTTCCGAGCCGGGCGGTAGCGTGATGCGCGTTGGCACGGCCAGTGGCGCAATCGCCTGCCCCAACGCAGAGGACTCGGCATGGAACACCCCAGTGGGAACACGCAGCGCGGTGTCACCGTGGCTGCCCGGATCGGCTACACCGCCAAGGGCGTGGTCTACCTGCTCATCGGCGGGCTGGCGGCGATGGCGGCGTTCGGCCTGGGCGGTCAACGCGGCGGTGCCTCGGAGGCCATCACCCACATGGCCGCCCAGCCCATGGGCACCACGCTGCTGGTGTTCCTGGCGGTGGGCCTGATCTGCTACACCGCCTGGCGGCTGATCCAGGCCGTGCTCGATTCGGAAAACAAGGGCAACGGTGCCAAGGGCCTGCTGATGCGCGCCGGGTTCGTCATCAGCGGCCTGAGCTATGCGGCGCTGGCCTGGCGCTGCATCAGCCTGCTGATGCACAGCAGCAGCGATTCCTCCAGCACTCCGCAGCGCACCGCCATGGTCATGCAGCATGAGGGCGGGCTGATCGCCATCGGCCTGGTGGGGATCATCATCGCGCTGGTGGGCGTGGCCCAGTTCCGCCGCGCCATCAAACGCAGCTATCGCGCGCATTGGCATACCGAGGACATGCCGGCCCATCAACTCAAGTGGGCCGAGGGCATCGCCCGCTGGGGGCTCTCGGCGCGTGGGCTGGTCTTCCTGATGATTGGCGGATTCCTGTGCCTGGCGGCGCTGCAGACCGACCCCAGTGAGGCCAAGGGCCTGGGCGGGGCGCTCACGACGCTGGCCCAGCAACCCTTTGGGCCTTGGCTGCTGCTGGTGGTCGCGCTGGGGCTGGTGGCCTATGGCGTGTACTGTTTCGTCAATGCCCGGTATCGCGATACCAATGCCTGAATCACGGGGCCAGCCGGCCATACGCGTCCGGGCGTCAGTGCCTGGCACATGCACGCCGCTGGTGCTGCCGATGGCGGACGACCATGCAGGTCATTGGCGCCTTGCCGGCCGGGGCAGCGCCGCCACGCAGCCGGCGAACCGCTCAAACAAAAGCCCACTGCGCTGGGTCCGGCCCCTTGGCTTGCACCACCGAGGTCCCTGCGAAGTGCGAGCTGAAATACAGCCCACGCGTGTCGGCCACGTACGCCAGCGCCCAGGCGCGCGAGCGCCGCGCCTGCTCCGCCTCCGCGCAGAAGACCGCGTTCCACGCCGGATGCCGTAATTGCAGCGGATGGTGCATGACATCGCCGCCGAACAGCGCCGACGCACCCGCCGACGCCAGCCCGATCGACATGTGGCCCACGCAGTGCCCGGGCGTGGGATGGAAGTGGAAGTGCGCATCGACCGCGCCGCCGCCATCGCCGATGCGCTGGACCAGGCCTGCCTCGATCAGCGGCAGCACGCTGTCGTCAAACACCATTCGGCGCGACGCGCCTTCGTCGCTGGCGTAGAAATCCTCTTCGGCCTGCGCATAGACGTAGCGTGCGTTGGGAAAAGTCGGCACCCACGCACCATCGACATTGATGGTGTTCCAGCCCACGTGGTCCACGTGCAGGTGGGTCAGCAGCACCATGTCCACCGCCTCGGGCGTCACACCGGCGTGCGCCAGCCTGCGCAGGTAGTCGGTGTTGAGCTGGTGGAAGATCGGGTTGAACGGTCGCGACTTGCCATTGCCGATCCCCGTGTCGACCAGCACGGTCTTGCCGCCCACGCGCACCAGCCAGCTGTGCACGCTCATCAGCAGGCGCTCGCCGTCTTCGCCCAGGTGCTCGGGCCGCATGGGCTGGGCGTGGTCCCGCACCGCCTCGTGCGTCCAGTCGGGAAAGATGTCCGGGCCGCGCAACGTGTCCAGCACGCGGTCGGTGATGCGGGTGACGCTCGCCTCGCCCACCGTGTACACCCTGGATTCGGTCCTCAGGTCCATGTTGGTTTTCCTGTGCATGCAAGGGGATGGCGCCGACGGTCCGGCGCGTGCGGATCCGCACCCGGTGGCACCGGGTCATCGATCCGGCCCGCTGGCCACAGCTGCAGAGGTCGCGCGCGCATCACCACAAGGTCGTGGTGTCACGCACCGCCGAGCGCCATTGCAGCCAGCCGCGGGCGGCCGGGCGAGTATGGCGCCGGCGCGCGGGGCGCTGGTGTCGCGCCCGACACAGACGTTTACAACTGTTACATGGCGCGCTGGGCCTTTGCCTCTTGGACGCGCAGCCAACCGCATGCGCGGCCGCCGCCGCACAGGTCTGGGCGGCGGTCGGCCGGGCGCCTCCCCGCGCCCGGCGTCGCTCAGCAGGATTTGTAGACGTAGCCGGCGCCGGTGTCCGTGGTCACCGCGCGGTCGCGGTAGATCACGGAGATGTTCTGGCCGCGCGCCTTGCAAGCCGCGTTGTAGAAGCTGATCGGATCGACCGGGTTGCCGTCGGCGTCCTCGGTCACGTCGTTGTATTCGATCTCGTAGACCTGCTTGCCGTAGACATCGGTGTAGTCCTCGCACTCGGACCACACCTGGCATTCCTCGGCGATGGCGAAGTCGAAGCCGATCTTGGTATAGCCCTGCAGCGACAGTTCCGGCGCGTTCTTCTGCGCCACCGCCAGGCCGGCCTGGTGCGCGCGTGCGGCGATCAGCGTGGCGAAGGCCACATTGTTGGCCCGCTTCAACAGACCCGACGAGCGCGTCCACGAATCCAGGTTATCCGGCTCCACCGCGTTGAAGCCTGCCGCCGCGCAGCCGTCGATCCACGGGCCCACCACCTGCATCAGCGCGGTGCGCTTGGCCGCCGTGGAGGTGTCGAACAGCAGCTCGCCCGGCCAGTTGGGGTCTTCCAGGTACTTGCCGTTCTTCTTGACCAGCAGGTCCGGATGGTTCTTTTTCCACCACGCGGTCTCGCCAGGCTGGGTCTGGAAGCCGTTGATGTAGCAGATGTTGTACTTGCCCGTGGCCGGCGCATCGGTGCGGTCCCGGTCCACGATGGCCACGTCGGCCTTGGGCGTGTACGCCCCGCCCAGCTGGTAATCGAACTTGCCATTGGCCGGCGGCAGCGTCACCGCCAAGCCCACGCCCGCAGTGAACAACGCCACCGTGCCCACCATCGTTGCCAACGAACTGCGTACCGCGCCATGTCTTTTCATCAGCCTGCTCCGTCCGGGGATGTGCGAAGGGCGTGGCGGACAGGGCCCACCCAAGGCGCCTGCATCCTGTCCACGCGCGCCGGCCGACCGGCCCGCGCGCAGCGAACATAGAGCGAAAACGAAACATCACGCAATGTAACGAAACGTTAAACCGACAAAAAGAGGGCCTGATCGACCATAAAGCGCAACCTGTCACAGCGCGGGGGCGACCGGTCGCCCCCACGGGCACGCATCGTCATGGCGCGCTGAAGTCTCCAGTTGTCCCCTCGCATGCGCCCCATGCTCGGCGTACGGCCATTACGACGTCCATCCCCCGGGGCTGAGGGAAAGCGCGAAAGGGACTGATCACCGGATCGCCTCCCGATGCGCGCTCCCCAGTTAGCCCGCTCGGGCCGCGCCCCGGCTGCTCCCGCCGAGATGCAAGCGCTCAAAGCACCCGGAAAACGGGAAGCGACCGCAAGACCATTGCCCTGCGTCGCTTGATGGACGCGACGCTTCCGTGCCTGGTCATGCGCCACTGCGTAAAGCCAACCCGCGGCCAAGAGCGCGTCCGCTTCCTTGTCGTGCGCGTGACGCTTCAGCCGGTCAACCGCGTCCAATTGGCGTGGGCGAACCCGGCCTTGCATTGATCGGAGAGCCCGCAGCGCTCCAGAAAGGCCCTCGCCTCATGGCCTGGACGGTACTGGTAGGGAAAGTCGGTCGAGAACAGCAGCCGCTCGGCCCCGACGATGGCCACGGCACGCTCCAAGAAGTGCGGGAGGAACATGCCGCTTGCGGTGACATAGAGGTTCCTGCGCAGGTACGTGGCGATCGGATGTTCAAGACCGGACACACGATCCATCGCGGCCAGGCGTTCGGCGTAGAACAGCACCAGTTCGCCCCAATGACCGAGGATCACCTGCAGGCTCGGCAAGCGGTCGAACAGCCCGGCAAGGACCAGGCGGATGAACTGGAGGCCGGCGTCGTAATGCCAGCCAAGGCCGTAGGTGGCCAACGCCGCATCGACCTCCGGCGAGAAGCCCGAGTAGTAAGCATCCCGCACCGACGGGGCGGGCACGCGGGGGTGCAGGAACACCGGCACGCCCAGCGCCGCCGCCGTCTGGAAGACCGGAAAGAAGGCAGGAGCGTCCAGGTGGCGCTCGCCGACCTTTCCACACAACAGCACGCCCTTGAAGCCCAGCGTCCTGACGCAGCGCTCCAGTTCGCGGGCCGCGGCCTCGGGGACGGCCATCGGCAGCGTCGCCATCGCCTGGAAACGGGTCGGATGACGGGCAACAGCCGCCGCCAGCGCGTCATTGGTGCGTCTTGCCAGCTCCACACTGTCCGCTCCGAGATCGTGCAGCGCCGGCGTGGTCAGGGACAGCACCTGCACGTCCAGCCCGGTTTCATCCATCAATTCGATCCGGCCTTTGCCCAGGTCCAGCAGGCGGCCCTCGATCACGCCGGAATGGAACGCCACGCTTGGATCGGTGGCCTCCAGGCCTGCCGCGCTCCAGGCCTTGAGGACGTCGTGGGTCAGCACGTGTTCTTCGATGCCGATCAATTTCATGCAACCTCCTGGCGTTTACTCAGTCCACCCTGGTCTCTGCCGCGGCAGGTCGCGCCGGGCGCCTTGGCTAGCGCCCGGCCCCGGTGCAGCGCATCACGGTCCGCCACCGCGGCTCCAGCGACCGTCCGTCGTTCGGCGCTGACATGCGCGGCATCTGCCCGTGTCACCAACGCACGGCGCGGCCCACGCGGTCGAGATATTCCAGCCCTGGTTTACCCTGCTTGGAGAGCAGGGTGTCGACGATGTCGGGGACGGTCTCCTCCAGGCTGAATGGTGCCTCCGGCCCGCCCAGGGACGTCCGGATCCAGCCGGGCGCCAGCAGCAACAGGGCACGCGATTCCCCTGCGTGGCGGGCCGCGTAGCTGCGCATGTATTGGTTCAGGGCGGACTTGCTGCCGCGATAGACCTCATGACCACCCTTCTCGTTATCGGCAATGCTGCCCTGCCCCGACGACATGATCCCGATCAGCCCGTGCGTGGGCACCAGGTCCTGCAACGCCTCGATGACGCGCATCGGGGAGAGCGCGTTGGTGACCATCACACGCGTGAATTCCTCGGTGGAGACCTCGGCGATGGTTTCTTCCTGGTGGGTGTTCGCGGTACCGGCGTTGACGAACAGGATGTCGAAGCTGCGACCGGACAAGCGCTCGCGCAGTGCGGCGATCTGCGCCTGATCGGTGACGTCGAGCTGTTCGATCTCCACGCGGCCGGCGTGGGCATCGGCCAGGTCATGCAGTTCGGTCCTGCCATGCCCGCGGACGGTGCCGGTGACGTCCCAACCCCTGCGGAGAAGTTCGGCCGACATCGCCGCACCCAGGCCACGCGACGCCCCGACGAGCAGGACGCGCGGGCGGGGTTCAAGCTGATTCGCGTTGTTCATGACGTACACCTCTCAACGATAGGTCTGCCATCGATTCTGCGGGTGGATCAGGGCATGCACCAGACGCGTGAGATGCAATAATCGAATGCGTCTGATGCACAGTTGATCCCGGACCTTCATGAGCCAGCACGTCGACCTGAACCTCCTCACCGCGTTGGACATGTTGCTGACCGAGCGCAACGTGACACGCGCCGCGCGTCGTTTGGGCCTGAGCCCCTCGGCCATGAGCAGGACGCTGTCCAGGCTGCGGCTCGCTACCGGCGATCAACTGCTCGTCCAGGCCGGCAGGACCCTGGTGCCAACGCCCTACGCCGAACAACTGACCGCGCAGGTGCATGAACTCGCGCACAGTGCACGCGCCGTGCTCCAGCCGGCGAACAACGACCTCGACCTGAAGACCCTGGAGCGGACCTTCACCCTGCGGGCGAATGACGGGTTCATCGACCTCATCGGCGCCTCGCTGATGGCAGCGATCGCCCAGGCCGCGCCGCGCGTGCGCCTGCGCTTCGTTCCCAAACTCGACAAGGACGCACAGCCGTTGCGCGACGGCATGATCGACCTGGAGATCGGGGTGATCGGCACCAAGGCGCCGGAGTTGAAGACGCGGCTGCTGCTGCAGGACCGATTCGTCGGGATCTGCCGGACCGGACATCCGCTCCTGGCAAGGCCTGGCATCACGGCGAAGCGCTACGCCAGCCATCCGCATGTGGTCGTATCGCGCAAGCGCAAGTTTTCAGGTCCGGTGGACGATGCGCTGGATCGGCTGGGCCTGCGCAGGACGGTCGTCATGGTCGTGCCCAGCTACACCAACGCCATGCGGATCGTGCGCAATGCGGACCTGATCGGGCTGGTTCCGCGTTCGAGCCTGGGCAGCGGATCGCCTGAGGAGATCGCCACCGACGCGGGCCTGCAGTACTTCGAGCTGCCGGTGCGCACCCCGGCGATCAAGGTCTCGGCCATCTGGCACCCGCGCCTGCATGCAGACCCCGCCCATCGCTGGCTGCGCGACACCGTCCTGACCGTCTGCAAGGAGACGCGGCTGCGCGACTGATCGGTCGATCAGTGCAGACGCGCAATCTCGATCCGGCAGCGCGCACCACCGCCACTCCGCCACGCCCGGGCGTGCGAGCTTCCGGCGATGGGTGCCCAAGCGCATCCGCAGCGCGGTTTACCGCTGACAAGCAGGCGGACGGCCGCTGGCATGCGGGCGGAAACGGGGACGCAACAGGCAACTGGCACCAGCGCAGGCGTGGCGGCCCCATGCCAGGCGCCAGCGATGGAACGAGCCGGCATGGAGCGAAACCGCCACCCGCGAACAACCCTGAGCGACCAGCCCGACGCGACCGCTAACCATTGCCCAATGGGCTGCCCTCGCACAGCCGCTGCGTGTAGATCGTATCGACCAGCACACGCACCTCGTGCGCCGCGTTGAAGATGCTTTCGCCCAGCGTGCTCAGGCTGGCGTCGTCCATCTGCGCGCCACTGCAAACGGTCACCATGTCGCTATGCGCGCTGATCGTGCGCAGCAGCTGATGGAACCGGTCGATCTGCACCAGCGTCGCGCCGAACGGGTAGACCGCGCTCGGCGGTGCAGTGGCAGTGGCAGTGGCCTGGGCTTTGGCGGCTTTTCTCAAGGCTTTCGAAGTCGTCACGGCGTCCTTCCTCGACATGGCGGACGGGGTGCCCGCAGTTCGAATTTATCTGTTTTTCGGATATTTGAAAAGGGGATATAGCGTCGTTGCTCCCGCGCGACGTTCCCCCCCATGTCCACCAAGTCGATCCATAAAGCGGAGTACGCAATCCTGCTGCAGCAGCTGCGCGATCTCCGATTGGCTGCAGGGCTGACGCAGGCGGGCCTGAGCGCTGCGCTGGGCCGTCCCCAGTCCTACGTCAGCGATGTTGAACGCGGCGGGCGGCGGATGGATTTGCTGCAACTGCGTGATTTTTGCGCCGCTTGTGGAAGCTCTCTCAAAGTGTTTGTTTCAAAGTTCGAGCGGGCTTTGGCCAGCTGATCACGGGTGGCGTCTGTTGGCGCGGCGCCTCAATTGATCGCTCACGGCAACATCTGCGTAGCCACGACGTCTAGCCGCTCCCTTTACTCACCGGGACAATTTCGCTCACCGCTGACAGGAGACCGGCCGAGGTCTATGGTTCGCGCAGGGACTGGGGAGTTCTTGCATGGGACGCAGGCGCAAGCAGAACGGAATCGAAGTAATCGCCGCCTTGCCGTGGCCGATGGGTATCACCGCAGACCAAGGATGCCGCCCCCTGGTGCAGTGCAAGCAATGGAAGCCGTTGACGTGCTCGCGCGTCAGTGCGACAGACGCCCAGTGAGATTTCCGTCTGTTACACCCCATGCTTCTGTCGGATTCCACGCTAGTCTGGACTGGTTTCGACACCGCCCACGATCATGTAGCTCCCGGCTTTTATTTAGAAAATTCCTTGACGTCAAACACTTCACACATGAACAGTTCGAGCAGCACCCCGGACCCGGGGTCCAATGAGCGTTAGAGCTCACACCCAACATCAGGAGATAGTTATGGCGGATCAAATTTCGGTCAGTGGCCCAATCACGGTACAACCCGACTCAGCCGCTCGAGTCGCATACGATCTGATGATTCAGATTTCCAATTGGGAAAATGCTGAAGAGAGCAAGAAGAGGACAAGGGAGTACTGGCTAACCCTCTTTCATCAGTGTGCATTGGCAGGTCGCAGCAACTCGCTCGAGAACATTCTCAAGCAAAGGTAGGCTCTAACAAATTATTCAGGCCAAACCGGCCTCGCGGGCCGACTTGATTTAGGCGTTAGGCCGCACACCAGAATCATTGCTATTTCAACGCCCGAAGGGGGGCACATGCCTGCATCAGTAGCCGTCACTGCCGCGACGAAGATTCCGTGGAGGCAAATTCTTGTCTATCTGCCGGATGTGGCTAAAGCAGCCAAAGGCATTTGGAAAACTTTCGATTCGAAGCCGAAGCCCGCCCCTATTGATCCGCATGCATCTGCTTCAGCCCAGATAAAGTCCATTGCTGAGCGCATTCAAGCATTAGAAACCCACCAAGAGAATGAATCGGAAGTGGTGGTCCGCATTGCTGAGCAACTTGAGGGAATTGCTTTGGGGTTAAAGGAGACTGCTGCGCAGCAAGCTGTGACTCTCAAGCTCGCGGTGGGATCTTCAGTCCTGGCGGTCTTCGCCCTGGTCGTCGCACTCGCCACCTGAGCGCCGCCTAACAACTCGTCCAAGCCGACGCCGCTTCGCGGCGCGACTTAAATCCAGCGTTAGATTCTCGTAGGGGGGAGTTCATGGCACTGACTGCAGAAGACGTGAAGCTTGAGCTGGATGGCCGCTGGAATTTGGAGGATCTTTCCGAGGCGACCCGCGAGTACGTTCAGCTTTACGGCTTCGCCTACTCGCTCATGACTGATCTACCGTTAGCCCGCCGGGAAGAGATTGAATACATCTACGGGAAGTTCCCTTGGCAGGGCGGCTACAGCACCGTCAATTTTTTCAATCAGCTTTTCCACAAGATCCCTCCGCGGCTTCGTCCACAGGTGAAAAGCATTCAGTACGCTTCACCGGGTTTCATCGAGCTAACATTGCTGTTGGCTGCTGCAGCAACGGTAGCCCACATAGTTAAGTCTGTTTGCTCCTCGATTAATGCCGCGCACGATACATACCGGAACATCCAAAAGGGTTCCGTGGAACATAAACTTTCAAAGATAAACTTGAAGAGCCAAGAGCTCGACCTGCGAAAAAAGCAGATCGAATTTTGCGAGTCCTCCGCAAAGCAGCTGGAAAATTTGCTGGGTTTGTCCGAGCGGGAAGTAGCGCTGTTAGATCAGCGCACTCAAGGCCACCCCGTGATGAAACTCAAGATTTTGCTCTCAGTGTATCGGCGCGTTGAGCCGCTGGCAGAGCAGCAAGCGGCTGGCAAGCTGAACGTTCGCGGTGACTCTGACGAATAATCTAACAATTCATGCAAGCCGAAGCCGCTTCGTGGTTCGACTTAAATCAGGCGTTAGGAGGCCACGGGTGCTGATTGATTGCCATGTCTGCGCAGCAAGAGTTGACGCTGAGTTGCTGTGTGAGCACAGCGACCTTGAGTTCCTTGCGACAAAGACTTTCTTCCTTAAGTGCCCATCCTGCGACTCGGCCATCGTTGCTGAGTCTCAGGAGGATT
Organism: Pseudoxanthomonas sp. JBR18; assembly: GCF_028198165.1. Lineage (NCBI taxonomy): Bacteria > Pseudomonadati > Pseudomonadota > Gammaproteobacteria > Lysobacterales > Lysobacteraceae > Pseudoxanthomonas > Pseudoxanthomonas sp. JBR18. Next base: position 1,753,989 of record NZ_CP116339.1, on the reverse strand, counting down.
TTGTAGACAGCAAAACTGTTTGGTCTCGCCCAATCAGAGTTTACCCGCGCCCCAAGCGCGCCTTGGGTTCAGACATTCCACCCATCGTGCGCAACTCAATCGACGAAGCCGAGAAATGCATGCAGTCTGGTGCGTATCTCGCCGCGACTGCTATGTGTGGCCGATCTCTTGAAGCCATATGTCGTTACTACAACACGAAAGACAATTACCTGGGGGGTGGGCTCAAGGAGCTTCGTGACAGCGGAGTCATTGACTCACGACTGTATCAATGGAGCGAGGAACTTAGAGATCAACGCAACAATGCTGCGCACGCAACAGACACAGAAATCAGTGCCCAAGATGCCAACGACGTCATGACGTTCACGTATGCCATCATTGACTATGTCTTCCTGCTCGCGCAGAAGTTCGAACAGTTCCAGAAGCGCAAGAATGATCGCGCTGCAAAGAAAGAGGCCGTGGCCCAGCCGGTTAAGGTCTAACGAAAACAGACAAGAACAAGGGCCAGAGTGCAGTTTCTTCGCAAGGCACACTGGCCCCTGCCACAATCTAGATCTACATCCTTGATCTCCATTACGCCCCCCCGCGCGCATCCTCGCCGCCAGCTCAACTGACCGAGACCACACGATGATGAAGTGGAGGGGGGCCGCACTGGCCGCGGCGTTGCTGGTGTCCGGCTGCGCCAAGGTGGAAGGCGAGAAGTTCGTGGGCCACTGGGTCAACGTGCAGACGCAGGACGAGACGATGGACATCGAGCGCAGCGGCGAGGCCTTCATGGTCCGCAGCACCACGCCGAAGTTCTTCAGCCGCAAGCCCAAGACCGACAGCTACCCGGCCATCTACAAGGACGGCGCGCTGCAGGTGAACAACGACGGCGAGACGGTGACCTTCGCCATCGACGAGGCCAACGGCCAGCTCAATACCGGCAGCGACCAGTACCGGCGCGTCGAGACCAGGTGACGTGCCAAGCTGCGCCCACAAAGGCGGGCGCAGCCGGCCGACCGGATAAGGGGTACGCTATGGCCCTCGCCTGGAATGCGGACGTGCTCCGCCGGCGCGGTCAGGGACCGTCAGACGCCATGGCGTACGCGCCATGCCGTAGACCTTAAGGAGAAGGAAGATCGCCATGCCACGCTTCACGCCTTGCGGCTGGACTGCATCGATCGCTTTGATCGCCATCGCCACACTGCCGCTTGCATCCTGCACCAATGCGGGCACGGCGCGTCGCGCGCCGACACAGGAAGCATCCATGAAATCAGGAGTTGGTCCCATGCTGGAAGAGATTTACGCGTCCCAGAAGCCTGTCCGGTTCGAGCAGCTGGATGTCAGCGACATCGTGCGCAGGCACTTTCCCGTCGGCACCGACAAGGCCGCCGTCATTGATGCGTTCGCAAAATCCTCCACCTCAAAGGTGGTCGAGGACACGGCGGACAAGCTGGTGGTACGCGACAACCATGGTCAGGCCATGCTGGACCCGGATGCGCGATCTGTCGTGATCACCTTCAATCTGGATACGAACGGCAAGGTGTCCGGAATCGAAGCACTGCACCTCAAAAACCAGTAGGGATCACGGAGCGCCTCATGGAAGAGAAGATCGAGGTTGGGTACCGCAATATCGGGTCACAGCTGGGCAAGGACTATCACCATAAGTTCCTGCTCTATACGGATAAGCAGGGTCACCAGCACACCATTAGCGGATGGACAGGGGATCCTCAGCCCGGCCTGCCCTATGGAAGGATGCACGTCGAAACCAACCTTCCTTACGACAGGACAAATCCCGACCATCCCGCCAATCCCAACGCGGTGGGCCAGAAGCAATATCGGGAAGGCATCGCGCATGGTCCGGACTTGTCCAAGACCTGGCAGCAGATGATCGCCAACGCCAGGAGCAAGGACGACAGATACCCTTACGACCCCCTGGAGCAGAACTCCAACACGCTGGCAGACAGCGTGCTGCGGGACGCAAAGCTTCCGGAGCCCAGGCAGGATGGATTCACTGGTCATTGGGCGCCCGCATCGGGTCGGCAGCTGGATGAGTCGATCAGACCGGTCTTGCCTGGACTCAGCAATTCTGGCCGCGTCTCCAGCGCAGGGCGCCCCGCCCAGGATGCCGAGCGCGAGGCCCAGCAGCGCAACGACCCGTATTTCAGGCAGGCCCTGGCAGGACTGGACAGGCTTGGCCCCGAAGCAGGCGTCTACACGAACCAGCAGGACAAGGAACGGATGGCGGGTGCGCTTGCGGTAGAAGCCAAACAGGGCCGTCTGCCGGGGATCCAGGACGTGGTCGCCAATCCGGCCAATGGCAACCTGTTTGCGGTCTGGAAGAATCCGGGGAATGGTCAGGACGTCATGCGCGTCCACGTCGACAAGGGCGATGCGATCAAGCAGCCCCTGGCCGACAATCTGCACAGGCTTGAGATCGCCAACCAGCAAGCCGTGCAGGCGCCCACCCAGGAGACCTCGCGCTCGATGGAGCAGCCCCAACACGGCGCGCTCGCTCGGTAAGTTCCTTTCCAGAGAAGCGGGTCAGCGTGCAGTTTCCACTGCTTGCAACAAAACCTGGCTGGCACCTTCGCCACCTAAAGGCGCGCCCGGCCCCGTTGTTGGCTGGCCCACTTGAATCAAGCCGACTTCAACAAATCGCTGACAGGCGACACGCCAAAGCACTTCTTGTATTCGCGACTGAACTGCGAGGCGCTGGCGTAGCCGGCCGCGAAGGCGATCGAGGTGACGTTGCCGGTGCCGGCAGCCAGCTGTTGGCGCGCATGCAGCAGGCGGATGTAGCGCTGGTAGGCCAGGGGCGCATGGCCGGTGATGGCCTTGAAATGGCGATGGAACGAGGTGACGCTCATGCCGATCTCCTCGGCCAGCTGCGCAATGTGCATGGGCTGGTCGGCGTGGGTCGCGATCCACTCTGCGGCCTTTCTGATCTGCCAGAAGCGCGGGCCATAGCCGCCCATCTCGCGTAGCTGGCTGCCCATCGGGCCTTGCAGCAGGCGATAGCAGAACTCCCGCTCGAACTGCGGCGCCAGGATGGCGATATCCGCGGGTGAATCCAGCAGCCCCAGCAGGCGGCCGAGGGGCTCCAGCACCCGCTGGTCGGCCTGCATGATGGTGATGGTGTCCGGCCGCTTGGCGGGCGGATCGGACATGTCGATCAGCAAGCCGGCAATGACGCTGGCATCGAGCCTGACCGCCAGGCCCAGGTACGGCTTGCTGGTCGAAGCGTCGACCACGCGACTGGAAAACGGCAGGCCGACCAGCGCGACCGCACACATGCCCGGACCAAACGCGTATTCCCGGTCGGCGAAGCTCAGCCGCTTGGCGCCCTGGGCGAGCAGGTAGAACGCCGGTTCGAACAGGCCTGGGATCGGCTTGCTGCGCGCGTGCGCCGACCAGATCGAAAGACCGGGCACGGCGGTGCGCGCGTCGCGCGTGCTGGCATGCCGGGACGCGATGGCAATCAGGGGTTCAAGCAGTGCGGCGGGGTCGCTCAAGGGCGGGTGTCCATGCGGGCGGAACATCGGATCATGTCGGCGACACGCGTCTGGCGGGGTGGTGGGACCCTTGCATCGACGCAAGCGGGCTGAATGCACGGGCCGCGGGCGGCAAGCGCCGATGGCCTGGGCCGCCTCACGCCGGATCCATGGCAGGCCGTCGCACCGACCGCGGCGACGCTAACCGGATTGGAAGGATCAGGCAAGACAATGGGTCTTGGAGGGCGGCCGTCCGCGCGGCGGCCGGGGATAGTGGATGCCTGTCTTCCTTGTCCGTGAGGTCTTGCATGTCCCGTCAACAAACCGCCCTGATCACCGGCGCCAACAAGGGCATCGGCCTGGCCGTTGCGCGTCAGCTGGGCGCCCTGGGCTACACCGTGTGGCTGGGCTGTCGTGATCACCAGCGCGGCCAGGCGGCCGCCGCCGACCTGAGCGGCGAGGGGCTCGACGCGCATGCGCTGGTATTGGACGTCACCGATGCCCACAGCGTGCAAGCCGCCAGCGCGCGCTTCCAGCAGGAGGCTGGCGCGCTGGATGTGCTGGTCAATAATGCCGGCATCAGCCTGGGCTCGCCGGTGCAGGCCAGCCAGGAGTCGCTGGATGACATGCGCACTATGTTCGAGGTCAATACCCTTGGCCCCATGCGCATGACCCAGGCCTTTCTGCCCTGCCTGCGCCAGGCCAAGGGCGCGCGCATCGTGATGGTGAGCAGCTCCCTTGGATCGATCGCGGAAACCAACGACCCGGCCGGCCTGTTCTGGGACGTGGGCTACGCCGGCTACAGTGCGTCCAAGAGCGCCCTGAACATGCTGACCGTGAAGCTGGCCAAGGAACTGCTGGCCGAAGGCATCAAGGTCAACGCGGTCAATCCGGGCTACACCGCGACCGATCTCAATGGACACGACGGCTTTCGCTCGGTCGAGGAGGCCGCCAGGGTCGTCGTCGAGCTGGCCCAGGCCAACCCGCTGGGGCCCACCGGCGGCTTTTTCCACGATGGTCACGCCACCCAGCATCGGCACGCCTGGTAGCCGGCCGTCCCATCAGGGACGGCCGCACGATACGGATACCCCTATCGCGCAGGCGGTGGCCGCTACTGCGCCAACGGCAGGATCTGTTCGGTCAGCAGGCGATATTGCGCATCGACCATGATCGGGTTGGGGTCGTGGCCGGTGCGGGGCAATAGCACGAAGGCCTTCTTCGGCGCCGACAGGCTGTCGAAGTAGGGCTTTGCAATGGCGGGCGAGGTCAGCAGGTCTTCCTCTCCCTGCAGCAGAAAGATCGGCACATCGAAGTCGGTGCCCAGGGCGGGCAGGTCCACGGTGGCGAACATGCCGTCGCCGTGCAGCCCGACAAACTGCAGGTAAGAATAGTCGTCGCCTGCGACGGCGTCGGCCTGCGCCTGCGCGGTCGCGTACAGCGGCGCCGGCGTCCACCACGCCTTGGGCGCGTCTTCCGTGTTCATCGCTTCGTACTTGCGGTCGATACGGCGCATGATGCCGAAGTTGTGCGGGTCCTTCCACGGCGGCGCGCCCAGCCGCTCAAGCTTGGCTACGCTTTCGGCATCGCCAGCGGCCCGTGCCAGGGTGAGCAGCCGTTGATAGGTGTCGGGCGGATTGGTCCTGTAGCTGACTATCTGCGACCAGCCCAGATACGCAGTGAACAGGTCCGGCCGTGCCTTGATCATGTGGATGGCGATAATCGAACTCCACGAGCCGCCCATCACGATGACCTTGCGCTGGCCCAGATGCCGGGTGAGGTAGGTGGCCACTTCGATCCCGTCATCGCGGATCTGCTGCAAGGTCAGCGGCGTTTCTTCCGAAGGCTTGTTCTTGCCGTAGGTCATGCCAGCGCCGCGCTGATCCCATTGCACCAGGGTGACATGCTTCTGCCAGCCGGCGTAGATGGTGTCGGCATACGGGCTCATCGGATTGCCGGGACCGCCATGCACAAGGAGTACGATCGGGTTGGCGCAGTCATCGCCCTTGATGGTGATCCATTGCGGAATGCCACCGATCTGGACAAAGCCCTGCTCGTTCACCGGCTGCCGGGGCGAGGTGCACGCGGACGCGCCGGCTTCCTGCGCTGACGGTCGCAGGTCATTGGCCCACGCACAGCCGGAAAAGGCCAGCGCCAGCAGCAGCACGGCAAAGACGTTCTTCAAAGTGGTTCCCCTGATCGTGGCGGCAGATGGACGTCCATCACCGCGTTTGCATCATTGCCGCCCGGCGCAATCCTTGGAAGGCCCAGAAGTCACGCGATGGCCACCGGGGACAACGCTCAGAGTGCAGCTCCTTTGCAAGGCGCGCCTGACCCACGCCACACCTTGACCTTCCCTACATCCCCCGCCGCGCATCCTCGCCGCCAGCACAACTGACGGAGTACATACGATGATGAAGTGGATGGGGGCCGCACTGGCCACGGCGTTGCTGGTGTCCGGCTGCGCCAAGGTGGAAGGCGAGAAGTTCGTGGGCCACTGGGTCAACGTGCAGACGCAGGACGAGACGATGGACATCGAGCGCAGCGGCGAGGCCTTCATGGTCCGCAGCACCACGCCGAAGTTCTTCAGCCGCAAGCCCAAGACCGACAGCTACCCGGCCATCTACAAGGACGGCGCGCTACAGGTGAACAACGACGGCGAGACGGTGACCTTCGCCATCGACGAGGCCAACGGCCAGCTCAATACCGGCAGCGACCAGTACCGGCGCGTGGAGACCAAGTAGGCGCCTGACGCTGGCACGACAAGGCCCGCGCTGCGGGCCTTTTTGTGCGCGCCTTGCGTGGAAGCCCGCGTGGAATGCCGCGTGACGCGCGCGCCGTCTACACAGCCGGGCGGATGGAATCAGGCCATCGCCTGGCTGGCCCAGGGCACGCGGTAGTCGGCGCGATGCGCGGTGGCGGCGATGCGCTGTGCGTTGGGCGCATCGGTCTGCGCGATCCACGCCTCGGCCTGGGCCTGGCTGCGCCCGTAGCGCATGTGCCGCGCCAGCAGCTGGCCATATTGCTGCTGGGCATCGACATCGACGAACCAGGCCTCGTCCAGCTGGGCGCGCACGCCGGCCCACGCGCCGTCTTCCATCAGCAGGTAGTTGCCCTCAGTGATGATCAGCGGGACGTCATGAGGGATGGGGATCTCGCTGGCGATGGGCTCCTCGATCTCCCGATGGAACGCAGGCGCGTAGATCACCTCGCCGGGCCGCTGCTGGCGGATGCGGCCCAGCAGGGCCACGTAGCCCGCGGCATCGAAAGTGTCCGGTGCGCCCTTGCGCGCGGCACGGCCCAGGCGCTGCAGCTCGGCGTTGGCCAGGTGGAAGCCATCCATCGGCACCACCATCGCCGATGCGCCCAACTGTTCGGCCAGTTGCGCGGCCAACGTGGACTTGCCCGCCCCTGGAAGCCCCGCGATACCCAGGATGCGGCGGCCGCCTTGGGCCAGCAGCGCGTTGGCGCGGGCGATGGCCTGGTCTGGAATCATCGGTGCCTCGAGACGATGGACTGGGGCGGACACCCTACGCGATCGGCGCGACGCACCGCTGCGCATCACTGCTTCGGATGGGCACTTGCCTGGGCCTGCCGGCGCAGGAGGCGCAGCACGCGCTGGACATTCACCTTGGCCAGCAGCTCGGTTTCGCCGCGCCCGCCGGTGACGCCGGCAAACTGCACCACCACCGCATCCAAGCCGGCGTCGTAACGGGCGATGCTCTGGTAGCCGGGCAGCCAGCCGTCGTGGCTGGTGTCGGAGACGCTGGCGTAGCGCGCCTGCTGGCGCGGAGTGAGCAGGCGGCCGTCGTTGAGCGCACGCACAAACACCCCGACATCCTGCGCGGTGGCGATCATCGCGCCGCCGGGCGTGTTGAAGTCCAGGGTCTTGAGGTCGTCCGGCACGCTGCGGTCGTGCCCGCTGGCCAGCGCGGCCGGGTCCACGTCGGCCAGCTGCCCGTAGGTATGGGTCAGCCCCAGCGGGGCGAGCAGGTGCTCGCGGATGTAGCGTCGGTGGCTGTGACCCAGCGCCTGGTCCAGGATCTTGCCGAGCAGCAGATAGTTGGTGTTGGAGTAGCGCTGCTCGGCACCCGGCGCGAAGTCGGCCGGCTGGTCCAGCACCAGGGCCAGGTTGTCGTCGGGATCGTGCTGGCGCTGGCCCCAGTCGAAGCCTTTGGCGTCGACGAAATTGGGGATGCCGCTGCGATGCTGCAGCAGCATGCGCACGGTGATGCGGTCGGCGTTGGCGATGTGCCCGGCCAGCTGCGGCAGGCGCTGGGCCACGGTGTCGTCCAGCGACATCCGGCCCTGGTCGACCAGCTTGACCGTTGCCGCGGCGATGTAGAGCTTGCTGATGCTGGCGATCTTGAACAGCGCATGCGGATCGGTGTGCTGGCCGGCCGCGACATAGGTGCGCGGCGGCTGGCCGGCCCGGTCCACGTAGACGACCAACCCTTCCAGGCCTGCGGCGCCAGCGTCATCGACCTGCTGCTGCACGGTATCCGGCAGCGGCTTGAGCCAGGCGAGGATGCCGGCCCAGGGCGGCAGCACCACCAGGCAGGCGAGTGCGACGAGCGGCATCACCACGCGCAGCACGCGCACCACCGGTCCTGCTTTGCGCTTCATGCAGTGTCGGCCTCCCCAGACCGCGTGTTTCGACACGGGGGGACTCTACACACGCTCGCTCGTTCACCCAAATCATCGGGCGACGGCGATCCGCGGACGCAAAGCGCACGTGTGCGCTCGACCTGCGCCGCTGGAATCGGTGTGCCTGTCGCGCGATCCAGAAGCGAGGCCGCGCGGCGCACAGATCGTCATGACACGCGGCCATGCTTGCGTTTGGCCTGCGTCAGACACGTTCGGCCGTGACGGGCGTCCTGCGTCGTGGGCGCTGCGGCCGCGCCGAGGCGATGACGCACCCGCACGCCGCCCGCTAGAAGAGCGCGCCCTGGACCGGCGTGGCCTCTACGATTGGCGCCTGGGCTTCCGCAGGCGCGCTGCTTGGCAAGCTGACGTGGTCCACGCCCAAGCGCCACGCCAGTCCGGACATGCGCACGGCGTGGCGGGCCAGGGCCTCGCGTAGCACCTGGGCGCTGCCGGCCACATGCAGGCGGGTGCGGGCACGGGTGATGGCGGTGTAGACCAGCTCGCGCGAGAGTACGCGGCTGTCACCGCGCGGCAGCTGCAGCCAGACCTCATCGAACTCGGACCCTTGCGCCTTGTGCACGGTCATGGCGAAGGCGCTTTCGTGCGCGGGCAACGCGGCCGGATGGAAGGCGCGCACCTGGCCGGAGGCCTCGCCGGCAAACCAGGCCAGCAGTGCGCCGCTGCCGTCCCGCAGACAGATGCCGATGTCGCCGTTGAACAGGCGATGGCGGTAGCTGTTCTCGGTGATCAGCAGCAGGCGGCCGTGGAAGTAGGCCGGCGCAGGGCCGGTGCGACGCCCGGAGAGCAATTCCTCGATACGGGCGTTGAGGCCGCGCGCACCCTGCGGGCCTTCGCGCACGGCGGTGAGCAGGCGCAGGCGCTGGGCCATGGCCAGGGCGGTGGCCGGTTCGGGCGCCTCGCTCAAGGCGCGCCAGTGCGCCAGCAGCGCCTCGCGACGGACCTCGAACGGGTCCAGCACGTCCTCGTGGAATTCCACCCCACGCAGGGTGCCGCCTCGCAGCAGTGATAAAGCGGTGTCGGCATCGCCTCCGCGCACGGCGTCGGCCAACGGGGACAGATCGAAGTCCGCATCCTGGCGATAGCCGCGCAGCAGCTGCACGCGGTGGCCGCGCAGGCCGCCGGTGTCGCCATCGACGGGCGTGGCGTCGCCGAGCAGCGGCTGCAGCGCGGCGGCGTCATCGGCGCGCAGGGCATGGCCAGGGCCTGCGGCGCTGAGGATGGCGGCCAGCACGTCGCCGGCCTCGACCGAGGGCAGCTGGTCGGCGTCGCCCAACAGGATGAGCTGGGTGCCGGCGGCCACGGCTTCGACCAGCTTGCACATCAGCGGCAGGTCGACCATGGAGGCCTCGTCCACCACCAACACATCCAGCGGCAACGGGTTGTCCGGCGTGTGGCGGAAGCTGGGACTGTCGGGGATGACGCCGAGCAGGCGATGCAAGGTGCTGGCGGACTCCGGCAGCGCGGCGCAGAGGCCGGCGTCCACGCCGCTGGCGACGATGGCCGTCACCGCACGGCGCAGGCTTTCGGCCATGCGCTCGGCGGCCCGACCGGTGGGCGCGGCCAGGGCGATGCGCGGCGGCGGCCGACCGAATGCCGCCGCCAGCGCGATGCGCAGCACCAGCAGCCGGGTGATGGTGGTGGTCTTGCCGGTGCCGGGGCCGCCGGTGACCAGCAGCAGCGTGCGGCGCAGGGCCAGGGCGGCGGCGCGCGCCTGGCGGTCTTCGCCCTGCGCCGCGTTGGGGAACAAGGCGTTGAAGACCTCGCGCACGGCGTTGAGGTCATCGGTGTGCGCAGGCTGGTCGGCGATGCGCTGCAGGCCGGCGGCCAGGCGCGACTCGTACTCGCGGTAGCGGCGCAGGTAGAGCAGGCCACGCTCGAAGGCGAGCGGCGCATCAGTGGCCGACGGCATGAGCGGATCGGCTGGCTGGGCGATCCATGGCGAGGCGCGAAGCTGGTCGGCCCATGCCTCGGCCTGCGGCCAGGCCATGTCCACATCGACCAGCAGGCGCGGACGCGCCGGATCGAAGCCGGCGTGGCCGTTGGCGACCGCCAGCGAAGCCAGCGCGGCGGCGGCCAGCACCTCGTCCGGTGTGTCCGGGCGAAGCCGGCGCAGGCTCTGCGCAAAGGCGTGGTCGAGCGTGCGCAGGTGGCCGCCGGCGAAGAGGGCGTTGAGGAGGCTCATGCCGCCTTCTCCACCGCCGCACCGGCAAACAGCGCGTCCAGTGCATGGATCAGTTCCGGTGCGAAGCGCTGCGCATGCACGCCAGGCGAATCGGCACGCGTCGCGTCCAGCCCGCGGCAGAACAGGTAGCGGATGCCACCGAAGTCGCGGTCATAGTCGTACCCGTCGCCCAGGCGGAAGCGCAGCCAGCGGTGCAGCGCCAGGGTGTAGATCAACGCCTGCAGGTCGTACTCGCTGTGTGCCATGGCCCGCTGCATCGCCGCGGCGTCGTAGGCCGGCAGGCGGTTGGACTTGTAATCCAGCACGTACCAGCGGCCGGCATGGGTGTAGGTGAGATCGATCAGGCCGGTCATCAGGCCTTCCAGCGTGCGGCGCAGGCCGAAGCCGTGGCGATCGCGCACCACGCCGTGCGCATGCAGCAACGCCAGCAGGGCCTCGATGGCGGTGGGCTGCAGGGCGAACTGGAATTCGATTTCCGCGCGGCGGGCCTCGGCCGGCACATCGCACAGGCGCACGCCTTCGGGCAGGGCCACGGTGAGCGTCTGGCCGATCAGCGTGGTGAGCACGGCGACACCGTCGTCCAGTTCGTCGGTGGCATAACCGCCGCCCTTCAGTGCGGTCTCGATGGTGCGGCGCTCGTCGGCGGGTGCGGCATCGCCGGGCTGCCAGTCGCGCCACTTGGCGAAGTCGCCTTCTTCCAACGCCTCGTGCAGCACCACGCCGAAGCGATTGCCGGCAAAGCGCGGGTCGAACACCTCGGCCGGCTGCGGCGTGGCATCACCGCCCTCGCCTTCCGGCTCGTCGCTGCCACCGGCCACGGCCACCGTGGCGCGCGTGGACAGGTCCGTCCCGCCACTGTCGGCGTTGGCCAGCTGGGTGAAGCTGTAGACCCACCAGTCCGGCGCGATGTGGCGGGTGACGGGCCGCGCGATGGGGGCATCGCCCTCGCTCAGCGGCGGCAGCCACGCCACGGTGCCCGGCTGGGCGCTGTCGCGCACGATGCCGGCGGTCTCGGGCAGGCCGTCGAGCATCGGCGCGAGCGCGGTCTGCTGCGCGTTGTAGAAGTCGCCGGTGGCGATCCACAGCGCGTGCTCGGCGCGGGTCAGGCCGACGTAGAGCAGACGCGCGTCCTCGGCACGCTGCGCCTCGATCCACAGCTGCCGTGCGGCGTCCCAGCCGAACAGCTCCGGCTGCAGCTTCCAGTGCAGGAAGCGCTGGCCGTCCTCGTCGGCGACCACGCAGGCGCGGCCGGGATCGGGCGCCTTGCCGCCGATGCCCACGAACGGCAGGAACACCAGCGGGTATTCCAGGCCCTTGGATTTGTGCAGGGTGACGATCTGCACGCGGCGTGCGTCGGACTCCAGCCGCAGCAGCTGGGTCTCGTCGTCGGGATCGGCCTGGGCGAGCTGCTGGCCCAGCCAGTCGACCAGGCCCTGCAGGCCCAGCGCGCGCGCATCGGCCTGCTGCAGCAGTTCGCCCAGCTGCAGGTAGTTGGTGAGGCGGCGCTCGCCATCGAGCAGGCCGAGCAGGCGCTCGGCGTTGTCGGCGCACAGGTCCGACACCAGGGCCAGCGGACCGCCGCGCTGCCAGCGCTCGCGCCAGGCCAGCGCCTTGCCCTGCCACTGCGCGTGGGTGGTGCCATCGCCTTCCAGCGCGGCGATGCCGGCGGCATCCACGCCCAGCAGCACGGTGGCCAGCGCCGCGCGCAGGCGGCCGTCATCAGCGGGATGCAGCAGGGCCAGCAGCAGGGTCAGCAGCTCGTGCGCCTCGGGCGTGGCGAACAGGCTTTGCTTGCCCGCCGCCACGGCCGGGATGCCGACCGCCGCCAGCGCCTGCTGGATGCGCGTGGCCTCGCCGTGCTTGCGCACCAGCACGGCGATGTCGCCCGGCTGCACCGGCCTGCCGTTGAGCGTCGCGGTGCCGGCGCGTGCGTCGCTGAGCACCTGATGGATGGCGACCACACAGGCCTGGGTGGCCAGTTCGCGCGCGCGCGCGGCGCTGTGCGGCTTGCGCTTGCCCTTGTCGTCGGGCTGCGGCGCAGGCGCCTGCCACAGCGTGAGCGCGGGCGCGTTGGCGCCGCGGCGCTGGTAATCCGCATCGGCGCGCTGGGTGCCGGGCAGCACGCGGTGGAAGCGGATCCTGTCGTCAAGGAAGGCGCGCTCGCCGGCCTGCGTGTACAGGGCCTCGATCGCGGCCAGCACGGCCGGGCGCGAGCGAAAATTGCGCTCCAGGGCCGGCGCGGCCTGCGCGTGCTTGGCGGCCTGCAGATAGGTCTGCACGTCGCCACCGCGGAAGCCGTAGATGGCCTGCTTGGGATCGCCGATCAGGAACAGCGCCGGGGTCAGCGATGCGTTGCGCGTGGCCTCCGAGTCGCAGAACACGGTGCGGAAGATGCCCCACTGCCGCGCATCGGTGTCCTGGAACTCGTCCACCAGCGCGACGGCGTACTGCGCGCGCAGGCGCTGGACCAGCGCGTCGGCGTACGGGCCCTTGAGCGCATCGGCCACGCCGTCGATCAGGTCGTCATAGGTCTGCACACGCAGCTGCTGCTTGCGCTGGACCAGGCGCGTGCGGGCCTGGTCGCGCAGGGCGTGCAGCAGGTGTGTCTTGGCCTCCTCCAGCCACTGCTGCGCCAAGCGATCTGCCTCAGCCCAAGCGTGCAGCGCATCGAAAAGCGGGGAGACCGGAACCTTGTGCCGCGTATCGTCCTTGCAGAATTCCAGCATTCTGGCCGGCAACAATTTATCCAGATGGTTCTTGTCGTCGAACTGCCAGGCTGCGAGTTCGCGCCCTGCCTGCAGTGTCTGAAAGGCCTTATCGAAACTCGGGCGGCGTGCGCGGCGGCCGTCGAATGCCTTGCCATCGAACGCACGGGCGATCGCCTCTTGTGCTTCTGGAAGATGCGCATCCATCGCGGCGATCAGCTCCCGCGCAGCAACCTCCACAAGGGGGCGGGGATTTTCAGACAGCTTGCATAGCGGCGGCAGCAGGTTGGGCTGGCGGATCAGCTCACCCAGATCGCGGGCCAGCGCATCCGGGCCCCCTGGCCACATCGACATCAGCAGCGGTGCCAGCGCTTCGTCGGCGGCCGTGCTGCGCCACAAGTCGGCTGCCAGCTCGGCGCGCAGAGCGCGGTCGTTGGCCAGCAGCTCGGGCGGGGCGAAGGTCTGGCCGCTTTCCAGCGCGTGTTCGCGCAGCACGCGCGCGCAGAAGCCGTGGATGGTGAAGATCGCGGCCAGGTCCATCTCGTCGGCGGCGGCTTGCAGGCGGCGCTTGAGCTGGCTGGGGGTTTCGTCGCCGGCCTGCAGGCGCGCCGCGATGATGGCGCGGCTCAGCGCGGCATCCGGTGCCTCGTCCGGCGTCGCCTGTCCCCGTGGGAGCCGCCATGGCGGCGAAGAGCTTTCCCCTGAAGCCGTCCCTTGAGGCTCGGCCAGCGCCGGGTCGACATCACTGTTGCCTGCAGGCCCCGTCGCCGCCATGGCGGCTCCCACGTCCTCGTCGGCGGTTTGCAGGCGGCGCTTGAGCTGGCTCGGGGTTTCGTCGCCGGCCTGCAGGTGCGCGGCGATGATGGCGCGGCTCAGCGCGGCATCCGGTGCCTCGTCTGGCGTCGCGTGGTCCCGTGGGAGCCGCCATGGCGGCGAGGAGCTTTCCCCTGAAGCCGTCCCTTGAGGCTCGGCCAGCGCCGGCTCGACGTCGCTGTTGCCTGCGGGCCCCGTCGCCGCCATGGCGGCTCCCACGTCGAGCGGGCCCTTGTCGGCGGTGTCCGGCACCAGCGAGGCGGCCAGCACCAGGCGCTCGCGGATGCGCTTGCGCAGCTCCTGGGTGGCCGCGTCGGTGAAGGTGACCGCCAGGATCTGGCCGATGCGCAGGCGCTGCTCGACCACCAGCCGGGTCACCAGGGTGGCCAGGGTGAAGGTCTTGCCGGTGCCGGCGCTGGCCTCGATGAGGTGGGTGCCGGTGAGGGGCAGTGCGAGGAAGGGATCGGCGGGCGTCATGCCTCGACCTCCGTGTCGGCATCCACGGCGAAGCGGTGGTCGTCATCGAAGTCTGCGTGGACCACGCCGCGCTCCACCGCGCTGAAGATCGCGAAGCTGGTATCGGCGAACTGGCGCAGCAGCGCGGCGTCGGCAAACGGATCACGGCCGCGCAGCGCGAGTCGATAGGCCTCGCCGGTGCCTTCGCCCCAGGAACGCTCGGTGCCGCGCCAGCGCGTTGCCGCGGCCTTGATGCCCTTGTCCGCATCGTCTGCGTTGAAGAATTCCCAGCCGCTGTAGGGGCCGAAGGGCAGCGGCGCCTGCAGGCCTCGCGCGCGTAGGGCGAGCAGGCCCTGCAGAGCGGTCCTGGCCTGGGCTTGCGGGATGGGCGCACGCACGAACGGGCCCACGCCGGTCTCGGCCTCGTGGAAGCGCACCAGCGGCAGGGCCAGGCCTGCGGCGTTGGCGGCCAGCCAGTCCAGCCCCTGGCGGATCGCGGCCGGGCCGTTCATGGCGCCCAGGCGCACATGGGCCAGGCCGGTGTCGTAGACGCCCTCCAGGCGACCGTGCAGGCGCAGGCCGTCGAGTTCGATGTCGATGGCCTGCGTGCGGCGTTCCGCACCCCCGGCCCAGCCAGCGAAGGCCTCGGCATACGGCCGCAGCTGCGCGACCAACGTGGCCAGCTGGCTGCGGCCCAGCGGTCCGGAGGGCAGCAGCGCGCGGGCGCGCAGCCGGTCGCACAACGCCGCGTCGTTCCCGGTCAGCAGCGCGTCGAACACCTGGTGCTGCAGCAGCGCCTTGTCCAGCCCGGCACCGGGGGTGAGCAGCGGCTCGACGTCCTGGCCCACCTCGTCCAGCTCGGGCAGGCGCAGGTCCAGGCGCTGGCGCAGGAACTGCGCGGCCGGGGCGGTGAAGAAGCGGCGCAGCGCCTCGAGCGGGAGGTCGCGTTCTTCCACATCACGCGCCGGCAGCGGCGCATCGAACCACGGCGCCAGCGGCGCACGCGCACCGCCCAGGCGCGCCGAGGCCGATTGCCACTGGCCGCGATAGCTGAAACGGCGCGGATCGCCCTCGGCGCCGAACGCGGCCGGGGCGAAGGGCTGCAGCGCGTGGCGCACGGTCAGGGCGGTGCGTGCGGCGGGCGCATCGACGTGCTGGTCCGCGGCCGCGCCGATCAGTTCGGTGACCAGCACCGAGGGCTCGCGCACGCTGCCATCGCGCGCATCGGCGCCCAGGTAGCTGACATAGAACACGTCCTGCGCCGAGGCGAACAATTGCAGGAACAGGAAGCGGTCGTCCTCGCGCGTGGAGCGATCGCCGTAGCGGCGCTTGTCGGTGCCCAGCTGCGCGGTGAGCTGGTTGAGGCCGGCGGCGGGGTCGCGGCGCGGGAAGTCTCCATCGTTCAAGCCCAGCAGGCAGATCACCCGGAACGGCAGCAGGCGCATCGGCACCATGCGCCCCACGCTCAGGCCGCCGGTGAGCAGCGGGGCGCGGGTGTCGGCCTCGGCCAGCACGCCAGCAAAATGCGCGCGCACGACCTCGGCAGGCACGCTGGCCTCGAAGCCCGCCTTGCCCGCCTCCTTGGCGAAGTCGTCGATCAGCTTGCGCAGGCGGTCCAGCGCGCGCTGCGTGGCCGGCGCGCTGGGGCTTTGCGGCAGCAGCGCGTCGAGCAGGCCGAGCAGGCGTTCGCGCCAGGCCGACGGCGAGAGCGCCTCGTTCAAGGCGCGTTGGTAGCGCGCGAGCACGCGCAGCAGGCGGACCAGGGCGTCCAGCGCGTCCAGGGCCCCGCCTTCCAGGGCATCGAACGGCGCCACCCCGGCGATGTCCTCGGTGCTGCCGCTGGCATGGCCGAGCAGCAGCCGGTCCAGCGCGAAGGTCCAGGTGTAGGCGTCGTCGGCCGGCGCGCCGTGCTGGGCGCGATGGGCGGCATCCACGCCCCAGCGCGCGCCGGCGGCCTGCAGCCAGCCGTGCAGGCGCTCGAACGCGGCCGCATCCAGCCCGGCGGCCTCGGCCAGCGGCGGGCTGGCCAGCAGGTCGAGGGTTTCGTTGAGGCCAAAGCGCGAGACCGGCAGGCCGAGCAGGCGCACGAACACCTCGGCCAGCGGCTCGCCGGCCAGCGGGCTGGTATCGGCCAGCGCGTAGGGAATGCGCGCGCCGGGCGCGTCCTGGCTGGCGCCGAAGACGGCTTCCAGGTACGGGATGTACGGGTCGATGTCCGGCGCCAGCACGGCGATCTGCCGCGCCTGCAGCGGCGGATCGAAGCGCGGGTCCTCCAGCAGGCCGCGCAGCTGGTCGTGCAGGACCTGCAATTCGCGCAGGCGGGTGTGGCAGGCGTGGACCTGCAGGCTGGGGTCGGTGCGGTCCAGCGCGGCCAGCGGCGCCGGCACGGCGGGGCGGCGGCGATGGAACAGGTCGCTCTGCATTCGCTTGAGCAGGCTGTCGCCCAGGCCGCCGGCGCGCAGCGGGCGTTGGCCGGTGGCCAGCGGATCGGCGTAGACATCGATCTCGGCGCTGGGGTGGACCACCTCGTAGCTGCCCAGCATCGCCATGAAGTCGCGCCCGGCCGCGCCCCAGGCCTGCAGCAGCGGGTTCTCGCCGCCGGTGGCGTCGAGCAGGCCGTCGATCACCCCGTCACCGTCACCGGCATCGGCACGCCGCCGCGGGCGCAGGGCCTGCAGGTCGCCCCAGTAACCTTGCGCGGGGGTGGGCAGGTAGAAGTGCAGCGTGCCCACGCGCGCCTGGGTGGCCAGCACGCGCAGCACGTCGGGCGAGACATTGAGCGTGGCGAAGGCGAACACGCGCCCGGGCAGGCCCTGCGGCAGCGCGCCGCGCTCGAACCGGTCCAGGTAGGCCTGGATGCGCCGCGCCCGATACGCGCTGCCGGCCGCGACGTGCCGCCACAGCACCGCCTGCGGATCGGCCGGGTCGGCGCCGGCCTCCCAGCGCAACAGCCAGTCGCGGCGCCAGGCCTGGTATTTCTCGAACACGCCGGCCAGCTCGCCGGCCAGGGCCCAGGGCTTGAGAACGTCGTCCCCATGCAGGTAGGCGGCCAGCTGGGCCAGGGCCGGATCGGCCAGCACCGCCGGGTCGGTCAGCGCCGCGTACAGGCGCCAGTGCAGGGTGGCTGCATCCAGCTCGTCCTGGGCCTTGCCGAGGACTGGCGCCGAGGCTTGTTCGGGGTTGGCTTCCAGCGCACGGGCGACGAACTCGCCAGGGGTGAGGAACTCCAGGTTGGCCGCCACGCCGTGCTCGGCGGCCAGCGTGGCCTGCAGCCAGCGGCGCATGGCCACCTGCGGGATCAGGATCACCTCGGGGGTGAGGATCGACTGTCCGGGCACGGGCTGGCGCAGTTCCGCGGCCAGCAGGCCGGCCAGCAGGTCGAGCGCGTTCGAAGGGTAGAGGCGGAAATCCGGTCGGGCGTCCTGCATCCGGGCATGATGCGGCATGCCCGTCGCGCCGCGCGAGACGCGCGCAACAGCGCGTCCCGCAGACCGTGACTTCCGCCCATCCCGGTCAACCGGTCCGATCTGTCACAATAAACGTACTGACCAGTGCGGTTTTATTCAGGGCGCGCCAACGAAGCTGCTTCGTCGTTTTGCTCACCTACCGTGGGCCGCCCCTACCTGCTCCCCAATGACCCAGTCCGACGACATCGCCATCCGTCTTGCCAATCTGCGCCTGGAGCGCGGCGGGCGCGCGATCCTGCGCGATGTCACGCTGTCGGCCCCGCGCGGCAGCGTCACCGCGGTGCTGGGGCCTTCGGGCAGCGGCAAGTCCACGCTGCTGGCCGCGCTGACCGGCGAGCTGGTGCCGGCCGCCGGCACGGTGGAACTGTTCGGCCAGCCGATCCCGCGCGGCACCCGCGCCCTGCGCGAGCTGCGCAAGAACGTCGGCGTGCTGCTGCAGGGCAATGGCCTGCTGACCGACCTGACCGTGGCCGAGAACGTCGCCCTGCCGCTGCGCGCACACACCCGGCTGCCGGAGGCGCTGATCGACCAGCTGGTGGACCTCAAGCTCAACGCGGTCGGCCTGCGCACGGCTGAGGGCCTGTACCCGCGCGAGCTGTCCGGCGGCATGGCCCGCCGCGTGGCCCTGGCCCGCGCCCTGGCCCTGGACCCGCCGCTGATGATCTACGACGAGCCGCTGACCGGGCTGGACCCGATCGCCTCGGGGGTCATCATGTCGCTGATCCGCCGGCTCAACGATTCGCTGGGGCTGACCAGCATCATCGTCAGCCACCACGTGCACGAGACCCTGCCGGTCTGCGATCAGGCGCTGGTGATCGCCAACGGCGGGCTGGTGTTCTCCGGAACGCCGGCGCAGCTGGAAGCCAGCGAGGATCCGCTGGTGGTGCAGTTCCTGCGCGGCGCGCCCGATGGCCCGATCCCCTTCGACAGCGCCGCCTCGGCGCGGGCCGCATAAGGGCATGTCCTGATGGCCTTCGCTACCTCCATCCGATCACTGGGTGCCGCCGGGCTGTTCTCGCTGTCGGTGCTGCGCGCCTCGGTGCCCACGCGCGACTTCTGGGCCGAGCTGACCCGCGAGATCTACAAGATCGGCGCGCGTTCGCTGCCGATCATCGTGGTCGGCGGCGCCTTCGTTGGCCTGGTGCTGACCCTGCAGGGCTACCGCACCCTGACCACCTTCGGCGCCTCCGATGCGTTGTCCACGTTGCTGGGCCTGTCGCTGTATCGCGAACTGGGCCCGGTGTTGACCGCGCTGCTTTTCATCGGCCGCGCCGGCAGCTCCATCGCCGCCGAGCTGGGCCTGATGCGCGCCACCGACCAGATCAAGGCGCTGGAGCTGATGGCCATCGACCCGATCGCCAAGGCCGTGGCGCCGCGGTTCTGGGCCGCGGTGCTGACCGTGCCGCTGCTGACCGGCTTCTTCTGCTCGCTGGCGATCAGCGCCAGCTGGTTCGAGGCGGTCAAGGTGCTGGGCCTGGACAACGGCACGTTCTGGTCGGCGCTGCAGGGCAGTGTGGATGCCTGGGACGATTTCGGCGTGGCCCTGCTCAAGTCGGCGGTGTTCGGCGGCGTGGCGGCGTTGGTCGCTTCCTATGTCGGCTTCCATGCCGAGCCGACCATCGAGGGCACCTCGGTGGCCACCACCCGCGCGGTGGTCAACGGCTCGCTGCTGGTGCTGATGCTCAATTTCGTCCTCTCGGCGCTGTTGTTCCAGTGATGCGCGCCTCCTGCCAACCGTCGCGGCGCACCACGCAGCGCGACCTGAAGACTCAAGAGTGAGATGACCATGGCCGCACGCGGACCACGACTCGAATTCGCCGTCGGTGCCTTCCTGCTGCTGGCGCTGGCCTCGCTGCTGGTGCTGGCGCTGGCCTCGACCAACCGTTCCTTCGGCTTCGGCGGTGGCGGCCATTACGAACTGAAGGCGCGCTTCACCAACCTGGGCCAGCTGCGCGTGCAGGCGCCGGTCAAGATCGGCGGGGTGGTGATCGGTCAGGTCAGCGACATCACCCTGGACCCGAAGCAGTTCGAGTCGGTGGTGACCCTGAGCATCGACGGCAAGTACAAGGACCTGCCGGGCGATACCTCGGCGGGCATCTTCACCAGCGGCCTGCTGGGCGAGAACTACATCGGCCTGTCGCCGGGCGGTGACCCGCAGCCGCTCAAGCCCGGCGACGAGATCGCCTTCACCCAACCGGCGGTGGATCTGCTGCAGCTGGTCGGCAAATACATGTTCAGCGGCGGTGGCAAGCCCGCCGGCAACGATTCGGACAGCGCGCCCGATGCGCCCGCCGCCCCCACGGGAGAGACCCCATGAAACGTTCGATGATGACCCTGGCCCTGGCCGCCGTCCTGGCCGCGACGGCCCCCACCGTGGCCCTGGCCGCACAGACCACCGCCGCCGCGCCCACGCAGGGCTCGGCCAGCGCCCTGGTGCTGAGCAACTCCACCCGCGTGCTGACCACGCTGGAGAACCGCCGGGCCGAGTTCAAGGCCAACCCGGCCGCGCTGAAGTCCTTCGTCAAGACCGAGTTCGACACCGCGTTCGACGGCAACTACGCCGCGCGGCTGGTGCTGGGCATCCACGGCCGTGGCGCCTCGGACGCGGAGGTCAATGACTTCGCCAACGCGCTGGCCGACAACCTGACCGCGCGCTACGGCCAGTCGCTGCTGGACTTCAACAGCCGCCTGCGCGTGCGGATCAAGTCCGAGACCCCGCTGCCGGGCAACCGCGGCGTGCGCGTGTCCAGCGAGATGCTGCGCGAGACCGGCGACCCGGTGCCGGTGGACTACCTGCTGCACCAGGTCAACGGCCAGTGGAAGATCTTCGACGTGATGGTCGAGGGCATCTCCTACGTGCAGACCTTCAAGAACCAGTTCGACGCCCCGCTGCGGCAGAAGTCCATCCAGCAGGTGACCGCCGATCTGCGCGCCGGGCGCCTGCAGGCCGCTGGCAGCAACGGCGGCCGTTGATCCGCGCATGAGCCAGCCCACGGTCCAGCGTGACGGCGATGCCCTGGTGTTCACCGGGGCGTTGGACCGTGCCGCCGCCCAGGCCCTGTGGCCGGCCACGCAACGCGCACTGGACGGTGCGCGGCGGCTGGACCTGACCGCGGTCGCCTCGGTGGACAGCGCCGGGCTGGCCCTGCTGGTCGCCGCCGCCACGCGTCTGCGTGCCGGCGGTGCCAGCGAGGTGCAGGTGGACGGCGCACCCACTGGACTGGCCGAGCTGTGCGCGGCCTATCGCTTGACCCCCGCGTTGGACTACGTGCCCGCGCTACGGCCGGCTTGATCGGCCCTGCATGTCCCCCCACCGGGGGCGTGCCTCCCATAGGGAACTTGGAAATGAAAACGCTGCGTGTTGTCCCCGTCCTGCTGATCAGCGCCCTGCTGGGCGCCTGCGCCTCCAACAAGCCGGTCGCCTCCGCGCCACCGGCCTCTGAGGTGGTGGCTCCCGCTGATGCACCGGCACCGGCCGCTGCCGTGTCCGATCCGACGCCGGCTGCGCCGCAGGCCTCCGCCCCGGAGGCGGTCGCCGGCGCGCCAGCGCCTGCACCGACCGCCGCAGAGCAGGACTACGGCGCCATCTACGGCAGCTCGCCCTACGATCCGGTGGCCGATCCCACCCTGCCGCCGCCGGCGCCGGGCGCACCGCCCAGCTACGACCCGTGGGAAAAGTGGAACCGCAAGGTCCACCGCTTCAACAACGGCGTGGACCGTTTTGTCGCCAAGCCGCTGGCCACCGCCTACGTCAAGGTGGTGCCGCGCCCGGTGCGCAACGGGGTGACCAACTTCTTCGACAACCTCGGCCAGCCGCTGACGGTGGTCAACAGCCTGCTGCAGGGCAAGCCGGGCGAAGCCTGGGACGCGCTGGGGCGGTTTTTGATCAACACCACCGTCGGCGTGGCCGGCATCTTCGATCCGGCCAGCCGCGACAACGTGCCTAACGACAGCGAAGACTTCGGTCAGACCCTGGCGGTCTGGGGCTGGCGGCAGTCGCGCTACGTGGAGCTGCCGCTGTTCGGGCCGCGCACGGTGCGCGACACCTTCGGCCTGGTGGGCGACGCCCCGTTCTCGCCGGTGCAGCGGGTGGAAAACGACAAGGCCCGCATCTTCCTGCAGGGCCTGCAGCTGGTGGACGTGCGCACCCAGCTGATGTCGCTGGACGCGCTGCGCGCCGGCGCACTGGACGAGTACGCGCTGTTCCGCGATGGCTGGCTGCAGCGCCGCAACTACCAAATCGACGACGCCGGCCAGCGCAACAAGGACAAGAACAGCGACCTGCCGCCGTATCTGCTGGAGGACGAGGGCAACCCGACCGTGCCGATGGACGCCATGCCGACGGTGTTCCCCGCCGGCGGCGGCTGAGCTGCCCGCCGCGAACACCGGATTCCAGGAAAGAGAAAAGGCCGCCTGTCCAGGCGGCCTTTTTCATGATCGGGCCAGCCGGATGCTCAGCCGGCCAGCGCCGCGTCCACGGCCTCGACCAGACGCGGGTCGTCGGCCTCCACGTCCGGGGCGAAGCGGCCCACCACCCGGCCATCGCGGCCGATGAGGAACTTCTCGAAGTTCCACAGCACGCCCGGCGCCGGGTTGACCTTGATGTCCAGGCTCTTGAGCCTGTCGCGCATCGGGCCTTCGCCGGTGGCCACCGGCTGGGCGTTGACCAGCGCCTGGTAGAGCGGATGCACCGCGTTGCCGGCCACGGAGATCTTGGAGAACAGCGGGAAGGTCACGTCGTATTCGGTGCTGCAGAAGCTGGCGATCTCGGCGTTGCTGCCCGGCTCCTGCTCCTTGAAGTTGTTGGCCGGGAAACCCAGCACTTCCAGCCCGGCGTCCTGCTTGGCGCGATACAGCGCCTCAAGCCCGGCGTACTGCTTGGTCAGGCCGCACTTTGAGGCGACGTTGACCACCAGCAGCACCTTGCCGCGGTAGTCGCCCAGCGTCGCCGGCTGGTCTTCGATGGTCTTGAGGGGGAGGTCGTACAGGCTGGTCATTGGCGGGAGCCCAAGGTAGGAGAAAGACTGGCCGCGCAGTCTAAGCACGCAGCGCAGCGTCAGGTGTTAGCGCGGCGTGGGAATCGTGTGTCTACGGGTACGATTGCCTCGCGTACCGTACTGAGCTCCGGAAGCTACAGCTCTGCAGGAACGGGACGATGTTCAGATCCGGAAAGACAGAAAGCGGCCAAATGCTCACATGGACTGGCTCGACTATCGACTATCGACTATCGACGATCGGTTGGCTTGAGCAGCTTCTTCGAAGACGCCTTAAGACTAGGTTATAGGAAAAAAGCAATTCGATTAGCCCGCATTTTATTGACAGAAATCCCAGACAGCGCTAGAGGAGTTTCAGAATCTTCCCAGAAGTACAACTTCCAAGGGAATGGGATATGAAGGCCATGATTCTCATCGCTTGCTCTTTCGCGGCGGTCGCTTCTGCATCTGGTCAAAGTCTACTTAGCTCACCGCAGGCATCTGAGCGCTACGCGGCAGAGCGCAGCAACCAACAGCTGATGCGAATCAAAGCATTGGAGGCTCGCGGCAAAGCTGACAATTACGAGAGCTTTCGCGCCACTAAGCTTGATGCAAGCTCATTCAACTTCCCCGCAACCAAGCGAGTTCAATCTCAGGCCATCGCTGAAAGGCGTGCACAATTTCAGAACATCACCATCAACGAGACAGCAATAAATCTTGCTGCGCTTGGGTTCGATGCATCAGATGTCGCCATCGCAAGACGGGCCGGAATAGATCTTGCCGAGGTTGCTCACCATGTGTTCTCTGCATCGTCGACGCCTCAAGAGCAAGTGCTGCTTGCTGATACTGTGGTTGTAGCCCGAGCATTTCCTGATCCGATTCAATCCACCAGACAAGATGGATACCTTTCGGAACTGCGTTTTGAAGTAATGAAAAGCATCAAGGGAACCTCCTTGCAGGGAGATGAGATAAGCATCCCGTTACGGTCAGGAACCAACCCCGATGGGACGATCCTAACGGTAACCTCGGAGCTTTCAGTGGTCCCGAACGATATCTACCTGCTGATCCTTTCCAAGAACTGGTATCAGCAACTCGTCATTGAATCGGGCAAGAACCCTGCAACTCAAGAAAGTGCGTCCCTATTCTCTGCGTATCAGCTGGACGATGACAACGCTCTCTTGCATCGTTCGAGCGACCCTATTTTTGGCGGTGCGTTTCGATCGGTTGCCGAGGTCGTTCGCGTCTCCGACGCACAAAGCGATGCGCTTCACTCAAAGGACTGAGGAAAATTCAAATGGAAAGGAAGCTATCTATTACTTTTGGCTTGGCCATGACATTTGCAATGAACAGCGCTTTGGCTGCAGGACCCGTCAATGAAGCTCAGTGGCCTGGACAAGGCATCCGGCAGGGCTTTCACGATTCAATCACCAACGCTGGATGCGCATTTGCCAGTCTGGGAGCATCAAATTCTTGGAACGCGGTGAACGCCAGCTTTGCGATCGCAGCAGACCTTTTCTACACCTACCCACGCGTCCAAGACCAAACACAGGCCTTCAACTACCAATACATTACGGTGGAAGACGCGCCAAATCTTCCATCTCCCACTGCGTTGATGAAGACCCGTATTTTGAGGGATCCAGGCGGTGGCACCATCATCAATGCTGACATCTTCGTGATCAGCTCGCGGCTCGACCCAGCTTATGCGGATGACGGCGGCTTTTATTGCTTAACCTCAAGCAATGTTCCCGGTGATCAATTTGATTTCGAATCGTCCATGCTTCACGAATTCGGTCACGCGCTTGGATTTCAGGTCACCGCGGAATACTACGGCGATGTGAACTGTGCGATGTATTACGGTCTGGCCGCTGGTCAGGCGCGTAGAACGCTGTGCAACACTGAGAAACAGGAGTTCTT
Source organism: Pseudoxanthomonas sp. JBR18 (assembly GCF_028198165.1). NCBI lineage: Bacteria > Pseudomonadati > Pseudomonadota > Gammaproteobacteria > Lysobacterales > Lysobacteraceae > Pseudoxanthomonas > Pseudoxanthomonas sp. JBR18. Next base: position 1,729,341 of record NZ_CP116339.1, on the reverse strand, counting down.
AGATGCATATGGCGCGCTCTAGGAATACTGCTTAGCAGCATCTTGTGCACCGCGACACTGACGATGGCCGGATGCTTTCCGTGAGGGTGTAACGGCCGCTGTCGGCTGCCGATTCGGTCGGTCAACGCAACAGCTTGTTGATATCGCTCAGCCCTCCGCTTCTTCACCGGTCGTCGCTGATTCGTCATCAGCGTCAGCACCCAGATCGCCCAGCAGGGCCTGCGACTCCGGCGCGCCGAGGCTTTCCACGCCGCGCAGCTTGCGCTGGATGGTGCGGGTCTTGCGGCTGGCCTCGCCCAGGCTGCGGCCGACGGTGGTGATCTGCTTCTCGGCCTTTTCCAGGATGCCGGCGAACTTGCCGAACTCGCCCTTCACCGCGCCCAGCAGCGCCCACACCTCGCTGGAGCGCTGCTCGATGGCCAGGGTGCGAAAGCCCATCTGCAGGCTGTTGAGCAGGGCGGTGACCGTCGTCGGTCCGGCGATGACCACGCGGTGCTCGCGCTGCAGCAGATCCACCAGCCCAGGGCGGCGGATGACCTCGGCGTAGAGCCCTTCGGTGGGCAGGAACATCACCGCGAAATCGGTGGTCTGCGGCGGGGTGATGTACTTGTCGCCGATGGACTTGGCCTGCAGGCGGATGGCGCGCTCCAGCTGCGTGCCGCTCGCACGCACGGCGTCCAGGTCGCCGGCCTCCTGTGCGTCGAGCAGGCGCTCGTAGTCTTCGTGCGGGAACTTGGAATCCATCGGCAGCCACACCGGCGCATCGTGGTCGCCGCGCCCGGGCAGGCGCACGGCGAAGTCCACCATCTCGTTGCTGTCCGCGCGCAGCTTGACGCTGCGCCCGTACTGCTCGGCGGTGAGGGTCTGCTCGAGGATGTTCTCCAGCTGCACCTCGCCCCAGCCGCCGCGCGACTTGACGTTGGTCAGCACCCGCTTGAGGTCGCCCACGCCGGTGGCCAGCTGCTGCATCTCGCCCAGGCCGCGCTGGACCTGCTCCAGGCGCTCGGAGACCAGCTTGAAGGAGGCATCCAGGCGCTCGTTGAGCGTGCCCTGGAGCTTCTCGTCCACGGTCACGCGCATCTGCTCCAGGCGGGCGGCGTTGTCGGCCTGCAGGCGCTGCAGTTGCTCGTCCAGTGTGGTGCGCATCTCGGCGATGCGCGCCTCGTTGCGCTGGGTCAGCTCGACCAGGCGCAGGCCCTGCTGCTCGCTGAAACGCGCCAGCGATTCGCCGCTCTCGGCGCGTGCCTTGCGGCCATCCTCGGCCAGCTGCTCGCGCAGGGCGGCCATGTGCGTATCGGTGCGGGCGATCAGCTCGGCCAGCTGCTGGCCGAAGGCGACGATGCGCGTTTCCTGCTGCTGGCCGAAGGCCTCCAGCTGGGTGCGCATGTCCTGCAGGCGCGCGCCGAGCAGGTCGGCGGTGCGCTGTTGGGACAGCGCGCCCTCCTCGCGTGCCTTGCGCGCGTCCTCGCCCAGGGCCTCGCGCAGCTGGTCCAGGCGCGCGTCGGTGCGGGTGGACAGGTCGGTGAGGTTGCGCGCGAACAGGTCCAGCCGCGCCTCCTGCTGGCGGCCCAGGCCTTCGAGCTGCTCGCGCAGCTCGCCACGGCCGATACGCTGCTCCTCGCGCAGGGCCTGCTCCAGGCTAGTGTTGGCGTTGCGGCGGAACAGCAGCACCAGTTGCAGGACGAGGACGGCGGCGATCAGTCCGCCAAGGATCAGGGTGTCAGGTTGCATGGGGCCAGTGTATCGGTCGCCGATCTCAGAACCTGCTTCGGGCGGCCTGGAGACGCGCGCAGCGCGCGGCCCGCCCCTACACGGACGGCCGGCCTGGATCCGGTACTGCGGTGTCGCTGCGGAGCGCTATCCTGCCCGCCCCGATCCTTGGCGCAAGGACCCGCCCATGCAGCGCAATCCCCTGCTCTTTCCCGATGACGAGAACGGCGAGGTGCTGTGGCGCCTGGCCTCGGCCGGCGACGACCTGTCGATCCCGCGCGAGATCGACTTCACCCTGGATTTCAGCGAGGAGCAGGCCGCGCTGGACTGCGGCATGTTCCTGTTTCGCAACGAGTTGAAGGTCCAGCTGGAAGCGCCCGAAGAGGGCGAGGGCGAAGGCGCGTGGACGGTGCTGGTGGTGGCCAACATGCTGCCGCGGCACGCCGAGATCACCCACTTCGAGCAGTACCTGCAGCAGGTGGCCGAGCATTTCGGCGGGCATGGCACCGGTTGGGGCTGCAGCCAGCAGGCCGGCGTCCCGGCCTGAGCCGATGGGCCTCAGCGGCGCGGGGGCGGCGCCCAGAGCCTGGCCGCCGCCCGACGCGCCGGACCGGTATTGGCCACCTGTACCGGCGTGCCGCCCGCGGCCAGGCAGTGCGCCAAATCGACGATCGCCTCGCGCGGCAGCGCGCGCAGGCTGAGGACCAGGGTCCGGCCCTGCTGCGGCACCACGCCCAGCATCGGCAGCGCGCGTCCGTAGGACCACAGTCCACGCGGCGCGGCCAGCCAGGCCCCGGCGATCTGCGACCAGGCCAGCGCAGAGGTGGTGAATAAGGTCCGGTAGCGCACGCCGGCCGGGGTCAGGACCAGTTCCACGCGCGCGGTGCCCGCCAGCAGCAGACCGGCGATGACCACGGCCACGAGCGCCAGCCCGAGGCTGCCCCGGACGCCGGCCACCCCGGCAAACACCAGCAGTGGCGCGGCCAGGCCGCCGGTGGCCAACCAAGTGGCGGCGCCGGCGCGATACCGGCGCGAGGGCGTGCTGTGCGCCGCCATGCCGTCCCTGTCCTTTTGTCCCATCGACGCGCCAGTATGGGGCCTGCCGCGCATCGCCCCATGGCGGGGCTCAGTCGAAGCCTTCCAGCACCACCTTGCCGCGGGCCTGGCCGCTTTCGATGAAGGCGTGGGCGCGGCGCAGGTTGGCCGCGTTGATCGCGCCGTAGTGCTCGCCGAAGGTCGTGCGCAGGGTGCCGGCATCGATCAGGTCGGACACGCGGGTGAGCAGGTCGTGCTGGGCCTGCATGTCCGCGGTCTGGTAGAGCGAGCGGGTGAACATCAGCTCCCAGTGCAGCGAAATGCTCTTGGACTTCAGCGGTAGCGCGTCCAGCGTGGCCGGGTCGTCGATCAGCGCCAGCTGGCCCTGCGGTGCCAGCAGCTCGACGAACTGCTCGAAATAGCTGTCGGTGTGGGTGAGGCTGGCGACGTGCTGGACCTGATCGATGCCCACCGCTTTCAACTGCGGCAGCAAGGGCTGATGGTGGTCGATCACGTGATGGGCGCCCAGTTCGGTCACCCAGGCCTGGGTCTGCGGACGCGAGGCGGTCCCCACCACGGTCAGGCCGGTGAGCCTGCGCGCGAGCTGGACCAGCATCGAGCCGACCCCGCCAGCGGCGCCGGTGACCAGCAGCACCTGTCCCTGGCCTTTGCCCTCCGGCACGCACAGCCGGTCGAACAGCAGCTCCCAGGCGGTGATGGCGGTCAGCGGCAGCGCCGCGGCATGGGCATCGTCCAGGCTCGCCGGCTTGCGCCCGACGATGCGCTCGTCCACCAGCTGGTACTCGGCATTGCTGCCGGCGCGGTCGATGGCCCCGGCGTAGTAGACCGCGTCACCCGGCTTGAACAGGGTCACCGCCGCGCCCACCGCGTCAACGGTGCCGGCCGCATCGAAACCCAGCACGCGTGGTTCGCTCACCTGCGCCCGCCGGCGCAGCTTGGTATCCACCGGATTGACCGACACGGCGTGGACCCTGACCCGCACATCGCGCGGGCCCGGCTCGGGCAGGGGCAGGTCCAGGTCGACCAGGGCCTGGGGGTCTTCGATCGGCAAGGCGGCCTGGGAATAGGCGACGGCTTTCATGGGGGAACTCCACGAGGGGGATGGCCCAGTATCTTCGGCCAGGTGTTTGCGTCCGGTAAGCGGCACAATCGAGCATCACTTTCACCGTCAGAGGGAAAATGATCCGCTTCGACGACCTGGCCCTGTTCGTGCGCACCGCCGCGCTGGGCAGCTTTTCGGCCGCCGCGCGCGAGGCCGACCTGCTGCCGGGCCAGGCCAGCGCGGCGATCAAGCGCCTGGAGCGCGAGCTCGGCCTGCGCCTGTTCGCCCGCACCACCCGCGCGCTGCGCCTGACCGCCGAGGGCGAGCAGTACCTGGACACCGCACGCGAGGTGCTCGACATGTTGCGCCAGGGCCGCGAACGCCTGCGGGGCGACGATGCGCCGCTGACCGGCACGCTGCGCCTGTCGGCCCCGTCGGACCTGGGCCGCAACGTGCTGCTGCCGTGGCTGGACGTGTTCCGCGCCGCCCATCCCCAGCTGACCCTGCAGCTGCTGTTGTCCGATCAGGTGGCCGATGTGTTCCGCGAGCCGGTGGACGCAGCCATCCGCCAGGGCCGCTTCGACGATGCGCGCTATGTGACCCTGCCGCTGCTGCCGGACAACCGCCACGTCCTGGTCGCCGCGCCGGACTACCTGGCACGGCGTGGGCGGCCGACGCGGCTGGAGGACCTGCGCGAACACGAGGCGGTGCTGTACATGGTGGGCGCGCGCGCCTACGACCGCTGGAACTTCGAGGTGGACGGCCAGCGCCAGGTGGTGCACGTGCGTGGCAGCCTGCTGAGCAACAACGCCGACATCACCCGCCAGTGGGCGCTGGCCGGGCACGGGATCGCCTACAAGTCGTGGCTGGACGTGCAGGCCGACATCGCCGCCGGTCGCCTGGAATGGCTGTTGCCCGACCACGGCGAGCCGTTTCCGATCCAGCTGGCGTGCCCGCACCGGCGTCAGTTCTCCCCGGCGGTGCGCCAGCTGCATGCCCTGCTGGCCGAGCGGCTGCAGGCGCTGTTCGCCCCGCCCTGAGTCCGCTTTCGAGGAAGCGTTGAGGGCATCGCTGCTGGGGGAGCCGCCACGGCGGCGACGAGACCTTCCCGATCAAGCCACTCGCCAATGTGCCGGACCCCACCCGTCGCCCACACCCATGGCGCTCAGGTCACGCAGGTGACCATGGCGAAGAACGCGGTGGCCTCGCCTTCGATCGTGGCGCTGAAGCCACCGGCCGGTGCATCCAGGGTGCAGGCGTTCTGCCGGGTGTGGATCGTGGACGCCAGGGCGCCGCGCGCCTGCGACCACACCGCGACCCGGCCGGCCTCGATCAGGGGGATGACGACGTAGCCGGCATCGTGCAGCGGGGCCAGCGACACCGGCTGGCAGCCCTGCGGATCGGGCGCGGCACCCTTGGCGGCATCCAGCAGCGCCTGGGCGCGCTTGGCCATGATCCGGGCCATGCGTGCGTCCAGGGGCAGGCCGTCGGCATCCTGATGGGCCAGTTTGCCCAGGGTCTGGGCGGATATCAGCAGGTGGCTGCCCTGCGGCGGGCCCTGGTAGACCGCCAGGCATGGCGCCGGGACGGCGGTCTGCACGGTGACCTCACGGGTGTCCGCAGGGGCGACGGCAGTCGCGGCGGCGAGCAGCAGGGCAAGCATGGAGTTTCCTGATCCCGGCGCAGCACGCGCCCATTCACAACGCAGGGCCGCACTGTAAACGCGGCGGCCGCCCAGCGACCAGCGGCGCCCGGCTCAGTGGCTGGGCTGGGCGCTGGGCAGCGCTGAATCACGGGCGGCGCGGGCAGCCGGCCTGTCCGGGCGGGACGGAGGGTCGGTGCGCGGCACCCGCGGCAGGCGCAGGCCGATGGCCACCTCGCCCTGGCGCGACTCGGCGAAGACCGAGCCGCCGTGCAGCTGTGCCACGGCCTTGACGATGGCCAGGCCCAGGCCGTGGTTCTGGTCGCTGCCAGTGCGCGAGGGGTCGGCCCGGTAGAAGCGGTCGAACAGATGCGCCAGCTTGTCCGGCGGGATGGGCGTGGCCTGGTTGCGCACGGTGACGCTCACCGCATCGGGCCCGTCGGCGATGTCCACGTGCACGGTGCTGCCCGCCGCGCCATGGCGCAGGGCGTTGTCCAACAGGTTGGTGATCGCCCGGGCATACAGCGACTGCTCCACGCAGGCGCGCGCGTCGCCGACGATGCGCAGCTCCAGCCCGGCGTCCTCCATGAGCATTTCCATGAATTCGGCCGACTTGGTGGTGGCCTCGTGCAGGGAGACCTCGACCAGGTCGCGGGCGGTTTCGCCCCGGTCGGCGCGGGCCAGGAACAGCATGGAGTTGATGATGTTGCGCAGGCGCTCGAGTTCTTCCAGGTTGGACTGCAGCGTGGACTCCAGCGCGTCGGTCGAGCGCGCGCGCGACAGGGTCACCTGGGTCTCGCCGATCATGTTGCCCAGCGGTGTGCGCAGTTCGTGGGCCACATCGGCGTTGAAGGCATTGAGCTGCTCGTAGGCTCGCTGCAGCCGGGCCAGCGCCTCGTTGAGCGAGACCACCAGGCCGTCCAGCTCGGTCGGCAGGTCGTCGGCCGGCAGGCGCAGGGTCAGATCACGCGCATCCAGCCGGCGTGCGTACTCGCTCAGCCGGTCCACCGGGGCCAGGCCGCGACGGGCGATCCACCAGCCGGTGGCCGAGACCGCGGCGATGGCCACCAGCGAGAGCACCACGATGCCCACCGCCAGCAGCCATTCGGCCGATTCGATGTCACGCTGCCCGGCGGCCACCATCAGGCGCACGGCGGGGCGGTCGCCCTCTGGCGGCAAGACATGGGCTACGGTGAGATAGCGCTGGCCATTGGGCAGGATGGCGTTGCCGAAGCCCTCGCCATGCTCGTCGAAGGTCGCCTGATCCAGGAACCGCTCACCCACGCGGAAGCGCGGGTCTGCGCTTTCGACCGCAAAGTAGAGGCTGCCGTCCTCTGGGGTGAAGTCGGCCAGCTTGTCGCGGAAGTACGCCCAGTGCTTCAGGTCGCTGGCCTGGTGGGACAGGCGCTCGATGATCACCAGCCGCGCGCTGAGCTCCTCACGCTTGTGGCGCTGCAGCTCGTAGGACTGGAACAGGAACAGGGAGACGGCGAGGATCGCCAGCACCACCGTGGCGGCCAGACCGAACATCAGGCCCAGGCGCGCCGCGATGGAGCGCGTGGTCACGCCGCGTCTTCCTCGCGCTGCTCCAGCACGTAGCCCATGCCGCGCACGGTGTGCAGCAGCTTGGTTTCGCCCGGGTATTCCAGCTTGGCGCGCAGGCGCTTGATCGCCACTTCCACCACGTTGGTGTTGGTGTCGAAGTTGATGTCCCACACCGTCTCGGTGATCACCGTCTTGGACAGGATCTGCGAGCGGCGGCGCGCCAGCGCGGCCAGCAGCGCGAACTCCTTGGCCGACAGGTTCAAACGGCGGCCGCGGCGGGTGGCGCGGCGCGCGAGCAGGTCGATGTGCAGGTCGCCGACCTGGATCTGGGTGGACTCGTGGGCGCGGCCGCGGCGGGTGATGGCCTGCACGCGCGCCAGCAGTTCCAGGAAGGAGAACGGCTTGATCAGGTAATCGTCCGCACCGGCGCCCAGGCCGCGCAGGCGGTCGTCGACCTGGTCGCGCGCGGTGAGCATGATCACCGGCGTGTCGCGCTGGGCACGCAGGGACTGCATCACCTGCAGTCCGTCCATGCCCGGCAGCATCACGTCCAGCACGATCGCGTCGTAGTCGCCGGTCAGGGCCAGGTGCAGGCCATCGACGCCGTTGGCGGCGTGGTCGACGCTGTAACCCTGCTCGCCCAGGCCCCGGGTCAGGTAGCCGGCGGTCTTGGGCTCGTCTTCGATGATCAGCAGTTTCATGGCGTCGTGGTAGGTGGCGGGAGCGATGCTCATGCGGCGGTCCTGTCGGAAGGTACCGGGCCAGTGTGTCCACCGGGGCCCAACGCCTTCCTGACAGTGCGCTGACGATTCTGTCAGCGGTTCAAGCAGTGTTGCACGAACCGCGCTGCCGCCTGTGAGTGAGTGCGAGCCGCCACGGCGGCGACGAGGCTTTCCCGGTTGCGCCACATCGCCGCCATGGCGGCTCCCACGACCGCCGCGTCGCCTACAGCTCGTAACGGAAGCCCAGCAGGTACTGGCGGCCGTACTTGGTGTACTCCTCGGGGAAGAACAGCCCGGTGCCGGTGCTCTCGCTGACCTCGGTGCGGAACGGCTCGTCGGTGAGGTTGTTGACCTGGCCGATCAGGGTCAGGCCCGCCAGCGCGCTGCCTTCGGGGAAAGCATAGCTGAGCTGGAAATCCAGCGTGCGTTCGCTCAGCGTGTTGCGGTACTGACGCTGGCCGAACAGCGCGCTGTATTCGCCCCGGTAGCCGTCGCGGTAGCGCTGACTCAGGCGTGCGGAGAAGCCGTGCTTCTCGTAGTACACCGTCGCGTTGGCCACGACCTTGGACAAGCCCGGAATGGTGTCGGTGCCTGCCGAGTCATCGTTGGGGTCCGGATCGATCGACGACTCGGTATAGCTCACGTTGAGCTGGGTGCCCCAGCCATCGAGCCAGTCGCCAAGCAGGCTGCCGGATAGCGCGGTGGACAGCTCGGCGCCGCGCATGTAGCCGCCGGTGCCGTTGGCCCAGGTGTTGAACGTGCCGATGTTGGAGATCGGCGTCGGCGCATCGGGGTCGGGCGTATAGCCACTGAAATCCCATTGCAGGTTCTGGCGATAGATGTAGGTCTGCAGGTTCTTGCGGAACAGCGCCAGGCCCACGTAGCTGCCTTCGCCGAAATACTTCTCGAAGGACAGGTCGAAGGCATTGGCCCGGTACGGCTCCAGGGTCGGATTGCCGCCGCTGCCCGACCACAGGCCCGCTTCTGGCCCGGTGGTGGCCACGCCGGCGCCGGCGTCGGCGCTGAGGTAGTTGATCGGCGGGCGCATCATCACCTTGGCCGCCGAGGCGCGGATCAGCCAGCCTTCGCCGAAGTCGAAGATCAGATTGGCACTGGGCAGGAAGTCGCTGTACTGCGCGCCATTGGTCAACGGCGTGATCACCGAGGTGTTGGAGGCGTTGAAACCAGTCGAGGACTGGTCGGTGGTGATGTACTGCATGCCGGCGTTGCCGCGCACGCGGATGCGGTCGGTCAGGTCCATGTCGATGTTGGCGCGCACGTAGAACGTGTTGACCTTTTCCTCGACCACGAAATCCTTGCGCTGGTCGTCGTTGGATTCGCTCAGCACCACGTCGTAGTATGGGTCCAGCAGCGCCCACGGGTTGAACGCCAGCACATTGCCCATGCCGGTGAAGTCCAGCGACACCGGCGACTGCAGCAGCGAAGGATCGACCAGCGTCGGGGTCTCGCCCGGCAGGAAGGCGAAGAACACGTCGGCCGACTTCTCCTTGGTGCGCTTGTTGAGGTTCACACCGACATCGACGCTGCGGATGACCTCGTTGTCCAGGTCATGGCTGAAATTGAAGCGACCGGCCTTGATGGTGTCCTTCTGCCGGGAGTATTCCAGGCGGCCGTCATGGTTGTAGTGCTGCGGGTCCCACAGGTACACCGCCCCGGCGTCGGCCATGTCCGGCAGCGCGAACTGCGAATAGCCCGGCGTGGTCATCAGGTCGAAGTCGATGCTCTGGCCGTCCAGGCGGCCGGCGTACAGCTCCAGCGCCGACTGGTTGCGCTTGGCGCGCGAGTAGCTGAGATCGGCGGTGAAGGTGCTGCGCTCGCCCAGTTTGAAGGCGTTGTTCCAACCGACCGAGAACAGCTTGTCCTGGCGCTGGTTGCTGTCGTTGCGCACGATCGGCTGCACGTTGTTGAGCGTGCCGCTGGTGACGACCGGATAGCCGTCCTTGTCGGTGGTCTGGGCGTTGGTGTAGCTGGTGCCCAGGCCGTTTTCGCCCACGAAATCCGAGGCGTTGGACCACATGGTCCCGTGCATGACCTCGTCCTGGTCGAACTTGGAGTAATACAGGTCCAGGATCGAATGGAACTGGTCGTTGGGCTTGAACTCGAACACGGCCATCACGCCGTCGCGCTGCAGGTCGCGCGACTTGATCCAGGCTTCGTCACCCTGCAGGGCGATGGCATTGAGCGGACGACCGGCCTGGTACGGCCCATCCCAGTCCACGCGATCCAGGTCCGCCCACCACCACGACTTGTAGTGCTGTTCCTGGAACGGCGAGTTGAGCCGCGCGATTCCCAACGCCACGCCGAAGGTGTCGTCGGCGAACTGGTCCACGTAGGACGCGCTGGCGCGATAGCCACGTGATTTTCCGTCATCGCTGAGGTCGCCCAGCGAGTTGTATTCGCCCTGACCGCCAAAGACCACGCGGCGCTCGCTCAGGTCCAGCGGGCGAATGGTCTGCAGGTCCACGGTGCCCGACAGGCCCTGGCCGATCAGCGCGGCGTCCGGGGTCTTGTACACGGTGACCGCGTTGATCAGCTCGGACGGGTACTGGTCGAACTCCACACCGCGGCTGTCGCCGGTGCTGACCTGCTCGCGCCCGTTGAGCAGCGTGCCGGCGAACTGCTCGGACATGCCGCGGATGTTGATCACCTGCGCACGGCCGTCCACGCGCTGGGTGGCCAGGCCCGGCAGGCGCGAGAGCGAGTCGGCGATGGACACGTCCGGCAGCTTGCCCAGGTCCTCGGCCGAGATGGTCTCGACGATGGAGGTGGCCTCGTTCTTCTTCTCCACCGCATTGGCGATGGCGGCGCGGATGCCGGTGACCTTGACGCTGTCCAGCGTGGTGGCCTGGTCCTGCGTGTCGGCGGACCGGGTCTGATCGCTGGCCTGCTGGGCCTGCGCCTGCACGGCCAGCAGGGCCAGGCAGCAGGCGGTGGCGAGGCGGCGCGCAACGGGCACGCCGGACGCGGAAGCACGAGGCCTCCGCATGGAAGTCTTGGTCATGTCCCCTCCCAGGGCGTTGAGCTGACAACGCTGTCATACGAGACCGTGACAGAGCGTGTCAAACGTTTTAGCTCCCGGCAAAAATCGTTTCCAGTCAGGCCAACCGCTTGCGCCGTGTATGCCTCGGCCAGATGTGCGGATATGCGGCGACGCAGCATGTCTTGCGCGCGCCACTGCGGCAGGGTGTTGGCCCGCCCGCCAGCCCCCGTTCCGATGTCCCGTCTCCTTCGCTGTGCCGTGTTGATGACCGCGCTTGTGTCCGCCAGCGCCCTGGGCGCAAGCCGGCAGGCCCGGGTCTGGCTGAGCACCAATTCCCATCAGTACACCCTGGCGCCAATGGCGCCGGCCACGCTGGGGGAGCCGCATGCCTTGCCCATCGCCGTCGAGATCGATGCCGGGTCACCGCAGCAGGCGATGGTCGGCTTCGGGGCCTCGATCACCGACGCTTCGGCCGACCTGATCCAGCAGCTCCCCGCGCACGCCCGCGCCGCGCTGCTGGACGAACTGTTCGGGCGCGACGGCGACGGGATCGGCCTGAGCTTTGCGCGGCTGACCATCGGGGCGTCCGACTTCTCCCGTCGCCACTACACCCTCGACGACACGCCGGACAACGCGCCCGATCCGACGCTGGCGCACTTCTCCATCGCGCCCAACCTGGCCGACGTGGTGCCGGTCACCCGCGCGGCGCTGGCCATCAACCCGCAGCTCAAGGTCATGGCCTCGCCGTGGAGCGCGCCTGCGTGGATGAAGTCCAACCGCAGCCTGATCCAGGGCACGCTGGACCCGGCCGCCTACGACGCCTTCGCCCGCTACCTGCTGCGCTATGTCGATGCCATGGACGGACAGGGCATCCCGATCTGGGCGCTGACCGTGCAGAACGAGCCGGATTTCGAACCCAGCAGCTACCCCGGCATGCGTCTGAACGCACCGGCCCGCGCGCGCTTCATCGGCCAGCACCTCGGCCCACTGCTGGCCGCGCGTGGCGCTGCCTCGCCGATGCTGTTCGACTGGGACCACAACTGGAGCAAGCCCGAGGAGCCGCTGGCCGTGCTCGCCGATCCCGACGCCAGGCGCTACGTGGATGCCGTGGCCTGGCACTGCTACGAGGGCAGCCCGGACGCGCAGTCGCCCGTGCACGCCGCCTACCCGGACAAGGACGTGTACATGACCGAGTGTTCCGGCGGCGACTGGGAGCCGCTGCGCAGCGGCGGCCTGGTGCTGCAGGCACGGCGGCTGATCATCGATTCGGTGCGTCACGACGCGCGCGGGGTCCTGTTCTGGAACCTCGCCCTGGATCCGCAGGGCGGCCCGCATGCCGGCGGCTGCGGCACCTGTCGCGGCGTGGTCACCATCGACCCGGCCAGCGGCCAGGTCACCCGCACCGACGACTACACCGCCCTGGCCCACGCCAGCCGCTTCGTCCCGCCCGGCGCGCATCGCGTCGCCTCCAGCGCGGCGATGGACGGCGTGGACAACGTGGCCTTCGTCAATCCCGATGGCGGCCGCGTGTTGGTGGTCGCCAACAGCGCGCCGGTGCCGCGCACCTTCTCGGTGCGCGATGGGAATCAGGGCTTCCGCTACACCCTGCCCGGCCGCAGCCTGGCGACCTTCACCTGGACGCCATCGCCGCCGTAGCGCTCAGCGCAGGTGCGTGTCCAGCCAGTCCAGCACGCGCTGCTGGACGTCGCGGCCGGCGGCCTGCTCGGTGAACCAGTGCGGCCCGCGCGGATAGGTCACCATCTCCACCGGCGTGCCATGGAACTTGAGCGCGCGATAGAACATCTGGCCCTGGCTCAGCGGCACGCGCGCGTCGGCCTCGCCGTGCAGGATCAACACCGGCGCGCTGACCCGGTCCACGTAGCGGATTGGCGAATGCGCGTCGTACTCGGCACGGTTGGTCACCGGATCGCCGAAGTAGCCCGGCGCGTAGGTCGGCACATCGGTGGTCAGCGCCGCCGCGCCGATGTCGATCACGCCCGCACCGACGATCGCGGTCTTGAAGCGCTTGGACTGGGTCACCGCCCAGGCCGACATGTAGCCGCCGTAGCTCCAGCCGCCGATGCCCAGGCGCTGCGGGTCGATCACGCCTTCGCGTTCGAGCATGTCCACGCCATCGAGCAGGTCCTGGAAGTCGGCCCCGCCCCAGTCGTGCCGGACCAGCTCGGCGAAGGCATGGCCCTGGCCTTCCGAGCCGCGCGGGTTGGGCAGGAACACCGCATAGCCGCGCGTGGACAGCAGCTGCGCCCAGTCGTGCCACGAGCCCATCCAGCCCGACCACCAGGCCTCGGCCGGGCCGCCATGCACCTGGACCAGGGTCGGCAGCGGCGTGCCCGCCTTCCAGCCGGGCGGAGTCACCAGCACCCCGGTGATGCGGCGGCCATCCTTGGATGACGTCCACGCCAGGTCGCGCACCTGCCCGTGGGCCCAGCCGGCCACCTGCGGGTTGCTGTCGGTACGTGCGGCCAGCTTGCCGCCATCCAGCGTCCACACCTCGGCCGGCTGGTCGTCGCGCAGACCGATGAAGGCGGTGCGGCCCGTGCGCGCGGTGCTGAAGCTGGGATAGGCGATCTGCGGGGTCGCCAGCGTACGCCAGGCACCGTTAGCGGCGTCGACGCGCAGGAATTCGCCACGCACCCCATGCAGGCCTTGCGCGACCAGCGTGCGGCGGTCCTGCCAGCGCGCCAGCCACAGCGTGCCGGGCCAGTCCTCGGCCAGGGCCACGCGCTTGCCGCTGGCCAAGTCATGGACGTAGATCGTGGCGACGATGCCGTAGGGCGCGATGTGACCGTAGAGCAGCCGGGTGCCGTCGGGCGAGAACTGCAGCGGGAACGCCGAGGCCAACGCTTCCAGCGGGGGGCTCAGCGTGCCGTCGGCCAGCGACAGCACCACCACGCGCGATTGATACCAGTAGCCGTTCAGCGTGGTGTCGTCGGAGACGCGCAGCGCCAGCGTCCGGCCATCCGGTGCCCAGGCCACGTCCTGCACCTGCAGGCCGGGCGGGCTCAGCACACGCGCCGTGCCGCTGGCCAGGTCCTGCACCCACAGGCGCTTGAACAGGCGGGGATGATCGACCTCGACCGCATCGTCCTTGGCGGCGATGCGCGCCTGCATGTCCGGCGAGGGCGGATCCACCGCCAGATACGCCAGCTGGCTGCCGTCGGCCGATAGGGCGAAGTTGGCGACGTCGCTGGCCGCGCGGGTCAGCGCCCTGGCGTCGTGGCCCTGCGCATCGACGCGCCAGACCTGGGTCGCCGCGGGCTTGGGCGCCGCCTCGGCAACAGGCAAGGCACGATCGGAGAGGAACAGGAGCTGGCGCCCATCGGCCGACCACTGCGGCGTGCTGTCGTCGGCCGTGCCGGCGCCGTCCAGCGGCCGCGGCGCGGCCTTGCCGGTCGCGGCGATCAGCTGCAGCTGGCGATGCGCGGGCTTGCCATCGCCCTGCGGGGTGGCCACGCCGTAGGCGATGCGCGTGCCGTCCGGGCTGATCTGCGGATCGCCCACCTGCGCCAGCGCGACGAAGTCGGCCGGCGTCGGCCGATGCGGGGCCGTGGGCGTTTGCGCCCCCGCGGACATCGCGCCCATGCCGTAGAACACGGCAAACAGACAGCGCAGCACGATCCGCTTCATGCGGCGCTCTCCTGCGAGGAAGGAACCAGATGGCGACGCAGCCAAGCCGCGCCCGTGGCCACTGCCGCGCGCGCCTGCTCGGACACCACCATCGCCTCGACGAAGCTGTGCGGGGCGCCCGGGTAGCGGCGCAGTTCGACCTGGCCGCCCGCCTCGCGCAGGCGCTGGGCCATGCTGACGCTCTGTTCGCCCAGCACATCGCGGTCGCCATAGAGCAGCAGCGCTGGCGGCAGGTCGTGCAGGTCGGCGCGCAGCGGCTGCGCCAGGGGGTCGTCGTTGGTCATCGCGTCGGGGCCCAGGTAGCTGGTCCAGAATTCTTCCATCTCGGCCACGGTCAGCAGATCCTCCGGGGTGCCCAGCCGCGCGGCGGTGTCCGAGATGCGCGTGTCGAAGGCCCCGTAGTTGAGCAGCAGCGCCCGCACGCCGGACAGGGCCTGCGCCTGGCGCAGCCGCAGCGCGCTCGCCACGGCCAAGTTGGCGCCGGCCGAATCGCCGCCCAGCGCCAGGTGCGCGGCATCGATGCCGAGCGCCTGCGCCTGCGCGCGCAGCCAGGCCAGCGCGGCCACGCACTGGTCCAGCGCCAACGGATAGCGATGCTCGGGCGCAAGCGCGTAATCGATCGCCACCACCACCGCGCCGGCCTCGTGCGCATAGGTGCGCAGCAGCCGGTCGTGCGTGTCGATGCTGAACATGCACCAGCCGCCGCCGTGGAGATAGAACAGGGCCGGAGCGACCACCGGCGCCGTGGCCGGGCGCAACACGCGTACGCGGAAGGCGTGGCCGTCGGCTTCCAGCCAATGCTCCTGGACCTGCTGCATCGACGGACCGCCCGCGCACCAGGGCGCGCGCACCTGCGCGGCGATCTGGCGTCGCTGCGGCCAGTCCAGCGCGCGGCCTGCGCGCAGGCGCGCGCCCTCCTCGCATACGTCCTCGACGAAGCGGCGCAGCTGCAGGTCCAGCGCATCCAGTGCCGCGCTCATGGCGTGTCTCCATGTTCGCGCGCGGCGAAGTCGCGCATCCAGGCCACCAGTGTGTCCTCGCCGCCGGCGCTCAGCCCGGCCAGGATCTGGGCGAAGTCGTGGCGGGCCTCGTCCTGGCCCAGCTTGAAGGTCGAGTGCCGGGCGACGATGCGGCCGCGCAGCGCGGTCACCCCCAGCGCCAGACGTGCATAGCGCTCGCCCATTTCCTCCAGCGCCCAGGCGCGGGCGCGCCCGGCTTCCATCTGCGTGACCAAGGCATCGAGTTCGTCCGCGATGTCCTGCGGCGCCTCGCTCAGCGTCACCTCCAGTTGGAACACCGCCGCGGCGTAGTTCCAGGTCGGCGCCTGGGTGCGGTCGTCCAGCCAGCTCGGGGAAACGTAGGCCTGCGGGCCCAGCACCAGCGCGGTGGCCTGCGGATCGCGTTTCAGGCGCGCGACGTGCGGATTGCGTCTGGCCAGGTGGCCCATCAAGCCGACCAGTTCGCCGGAGGCGTCCAGCTCCGCGCGCAACGGCAGCGGGCTGAAGCAGGCATCCTCGCCGCCGGCCGACACCAGCCAGGCCAGCGGCTGGGTGGCGAGCAGGCGCAGCAGGTCGTTGCTGTCGCGCGCGGCGAAGCGGCTGTCGCGGGCATGTCCCATCAGTGTGTGTCCTTGCCAAGTTCTGGGGTGGTCACCGACACCGGCGGCCAGCGGTCGCGCCACGGCGCGGCCGATTCGAGCTGCAAGGCCAGGGCCAGCAGCAGCGGCTCCTGGCCGCGGTCGGCGGCGAACTGCACGCCGATCGGCAGGCCGTCGGCGCCATGCGCCAGGGGCAGGCTGATCGCCGGGGTGCCGGCCAGGTTCTGCAGCGGCGTATAGCCCATCCAGTCGAACATGCCGGCGAACACCGCGGCAAAGTCGCCGTCCGGCGCGAAGCGGCCGATCCGCGGCGGCGGCGTGCGCAGGGTTGGGGTCAGCAGCACGTCATGGCGTGCGTGGAAGGCATGGAACGCGCCCGGCAGCGCGGCCAGCACCGCATAGGCCCGTTCCAGCTCGGCCACGCCGCAGTGGGCGCGGTTCCAGTCCGACAGGCCAACGGTGAATGGTTCCAGCGCCGCGCGCGCGCCGGCCGCGCCGAACGCGGCTTCGGCGGTTTCCAGCGCATCGGCGCCCAGGTGCGACCACAGCGTCATCGCCGCCTCGAACACCTGCGCGCCAGGCAGCGGCAGCGGCACGACTTCGACACGATGGCCCAACGCTTCGCACAGCCCGACGGCCTGCGCCAGGGCGTCGGCGACCTGCGGATCGGGCGCCACGCCCTGCAGCGTGTCGGCCGCCAGCGCGATGCGCAGCGGTCGTGCCAGCGGCGCGCTCACCGCTGCGGGCCGGTCCGGATGCAACGCGGCGAAGGCCCAGGCGCTGTCGCGCACGCTGCGCGACATCAGGCTGTCGGCGACGATCAGGTCCTCGATCGGATGGCGCGCCCGTACGCGCACCGTGGTGCCGCGGCCGGGCTTGAGGCCCACCACGCCGCAGGCCGAGGCGGGAATGCGGATCGACCCGGCGCCGTCGCTGCCATGCGCCAGCGGCACCACGCCTGCGGCCAATGCCGCGCCCGCACCGCCGCTGGAGCCGCCCGGCGAATGCGCCAGCGACCACGGGTTGCGCGTGACCGGACCGAGCAGCGGTTCGGTCACGCCCATCAGGCCGAACTCCGGCATCGCGCTCTTGCCCAGCGCGACCAGGCCCGCGTCGGCGCAGCGTTGCGCGAAGGCGTGCTGGTCGGTGGCCGGCGCGCTGGTGCGGCTGCGCGAACCGCCGCGGGTCGGCATGCCGATCACGCGCAGCGAGTCCTTCGGCAGCCACGGCACGCCGCGCATCGGGGCCTGCGCATCGGGACGCGACAGCGCGTCGGCCTGCGCCAGCGCGCGTGCGAAATCGGTATGGCTCAGCGCGTCCAGCGTTGGCGCGAAGTGCCGCGCGCGGGCAATCGCCGCGGCGGTCAGTTCGGCCGGCGACAGTTCGCCACGTGCGAGCAACGCGGCCTGGTCGTGCGCATCGAGGCGCCCCAGCGAGCACGCCTGGGACAAGGGGACTTCAGGGAAAGACATCAGGATTCCGGGGATGGCGGGTTCACATGCGCCAGGCGCCGGGCGTGGCGCTGGCCGTAGAAGAAGTAGATGAGCGCGCCGGCCAGCACGTAGCCGGCCAGGATCAGCGCAGGCAGCGGATCGCCGCGACGCACCTGCTGGATCATGTCGCCCAGCACCGGCGCCATCATGGTCAGGCACAGCACGATGCCCAGCACCGGCACGGTGCCGATCCAGGCCTTGCCGATCCACACACCGCCCAGCGGCACGCGGAAGCCGCCGACCAGTTCCGGGCGCACCGAGCGCAGCCACATCACCGCGATGCACACCACGATGAAGGCCGAAGCGATGCCCAAGCAGATCAGGTCACCGAGCACCCCGATGGGCAGCAGCGCCGCCAGCACGGCGGCGATCACGCCGAAGGTCAGGTTGCCCAGCCACGGCGTGCGACGGGTCTTGTGCACATGGGCGAACAGCTTGGGCAGCAGGCCGTCGCGGCCGATATTCACCGCCACACGCGACACGCCATAGCCATTGGCCAGCAACACCGAACCCAGCCCGGTGAGCGCACCAATCTTGATCAACACCGCGAACCACGGCCAGCCCATGCGATCCACCGCCACCGCGACCGGATCGGGCACGCCCAGCTCGCGGAACGGCACGATGCCGGTCAGCACCGCGCCGGCGGCGATGTACAGCAGCGTGCACACCACCAGCGAACCGAGGATGCCGAACGGCACATCGCGACGCGGATTGCGAGTCTCCGAGGCAGCCATCGAGACGGTTTCGAAGCCCAGGTAGGCGAAGAACAGCATCGCCGCCGCACGCAGCACGCCCGGCCAGCCGTACGCAAAGCCGCCTTCGTTGGGCGGCAGGAACGGCTGCCAGTGCGCGCCGTCGACATAGCGCGCGCCGACCACGATGAACGACACCAGCACGGCGACCTTGATCACCACCAGCACCGCGTTGACCAGCGCCGACTGGCTGACCCCGGCGATCAGCACGCAGGCGGTGACCAGCACCGCCAGCGCCGCGACCAGGTTGATGCCGCCGCTGCCGGCCAGCACGGTATGGCCGTCCTGCTGGAGCGCGGTGAGGGTGGAGGTGGCCAGCCATGCCGGCACGTGCACGCCGACATCGCCGAGCAGGCTGGTCAGGTATCCGGCGAAACCCGCCGCCACCGCCGAGGCCGACAGCACGTATTCCAGGATCACCATCCAGCCCAGCGCCCAGGCACAGCCCTCGCCCAGGGTCACATAGCAATAGCTGTAGGCCGAACCGGACACCGGGATCACCGAGGACAGCTCGGCGTAGCACAGCCCGGTGAAGCCACAGGCCAGCGCGGCCAGCATGAAGGACAGCAGCACCGCCGGGCCGGCGAAGCTAGCCGCGGCCTCGCCGGTCATCACGTAGATCCCGGCGCCGAGGATGTTGGCGATGCCGAGGATCAACAGACTGCCGGCACCGAGCTTGCGCTGCAGGCCGGCGCGTTCGGTATCGGCCACCACCACGTCGATCGACTTGCGGTGCAGGGCTTGGCGCCAGCGGTCCAGCGGGCGGGAGGCATCAGCCATGGCGGGGATCCTGGGTGTCATGGGACGTGCGTGCGCTGTCGCGCGCATCGATGGCGAAGGAGACGGACAGGTCGTGGAAGCTCAAGCGGCGCATCGAATCGATCCGGGCCGGTGCGCCGCGACGCGGCGACGCATCGGCCCGCTGGCGGCTCAGTACTTCCAGTGCACCGTCATGCCGACGGTGCGCGGCCGCACGATGCCCTGGCCGATGCCGTTGACCTCGGCCACTTCCCGGGTGACCCCGCGCTTGTCGGTCAGGTTGGTGCTCCACAGGCTGACCTCGGTACCGCCGAAGGTCATGCTGTAGCGCAGGTCGAACAGGTTGTAGTTGCCCTGCACGTTCGGCGTCACGCCCGGCACGGCCGAGTTGAGGTCGCTGATGCCGCTGGACAGGTATTGGTGCGAGAGCGATACGGTCGGCGCATAGGCCGCATCGAAGTAGTAGCGCAGCGTGTTGTTGACCGACCAGTCGGCCGAGCCCGGCAGCTGCGAGCCAGCCGGCGCGGTGCCGTAGTAGAGGATGAACAGATCCTCATCCAGGCGCGCGTGTTGCCAGGTCACGCTGCTTGCCCACTCGAACTGGCCGCTCGGGCGCCACTGCGTGGACAGCTCGATGCCGCGGCTGTACGCCTTGCCGCCGTTGGCCGCGTAGTTGTAGAAATCCGGCGTCTGCAGGCGCAGCTGGATGTCCTTCCAGTCGACGTAGAACGCGGTGGCATCCAGCAGGAAGCGGCCATCTGCCCAGCTGGTGCGCGTGCCCAGCTCGTAGTTGACCAGGCTGTCGGACTTGGAGCCGGACGGGATCGGATAGGCGCTCAGCCCGCTGGTGTTGGGCGTGCCGAAGCGGAAGCCTTCGGACACCAGGCCGTAGAACATGACGTTCCCGTTGGGCGTGTAGGACAGCGAGACCTTGGGATTGAAGCCGTCCTCCTTGGTCTGCGACGGGGTGACGATCGGATTGCCCGGATAGGTGGAGAAGCCGACCTGGGTGGAGATCGACTCGATCTTGGTGCGGAACAGGCGGCCGCCGACGGTCAGCTTCCACTCGGGGGTGAAGGAGAACGACCCTTCGCCGAACAGCGCCGCTTCCGAGCCGTCCAGGTGCGTGTAGAAGGCATTGAAGATGCGGCCATCCGGCGCGATCACCGCACCGGCGCCCGGGCCGTACAGCGAGGAGTTGTCGAAGGCCGCGGCCGCGCCGTCGGCGCCGATGGTTTCGTACAGGTCCTTGCTGGTGTCGAAGTACATGCCGCCGACCAGCCACTCCAAGCGGCTGCCGGTGTCAGAGGCCAGGCGGACTTCCAGGCTCTTGCCGGTGCTCTCGCCGCCGGAATAGATCGCCAGCGGACTGGTCAGGTCCAGATCCAGGTCGGCGTTGTAGGCGCCGCGGATCGGCGTGTAGTCGAAGCGCCAGTCCTGCTTCTTCTTCTGGTAGGCCAGCAGCGCGGTCAGCGTCATGCCATCCAGGTCCTGGTCCAGGCGCAGGCTGTGCACGGCCACCTTGGTGTTGGTGTACTCGGGGACAGCGGTGTTGCGGGTCAGGTCGGCCAGGCCCTCGATCTGGTAGGCGTTATCGTCCGAGTCGGTGTTCTGCAGCAGGCTCAACCACGATAGCGTGGTGCCTTCGGCCGGGGTCAGCACCGCGGAGAAGCGCCCGCCGGCCAGCTTGGTGGTGTTGGCGCCCTGCTTGCCGGTGCCGATGTTGTCCAGGTAGCCCGGATCGTCGCGGTACTGGGCCACGGCGCGGAACGCCAGCAGGTCCTGCTTGACCGGCACGTTGACCATGGCCTTGGCGCCGAAGCCGACATCGGCGTTCTTGGTCTGGCTCACCGTGGCCTCGGCCGCCGCGTCGAAGCCGCTCGTATCGGCCACGTTGGCGATGTAGTTGATCGCGCCGCCCATTGAGGCCGAGCCGAACAGCGTGCCCTGCGGGCCGCGCAGCACCTCGACGCGGTTGAGGTCGAAGGTGTCGATGTCGGGCACCACGATGGTCCAGCCCGGCTCGGTCAGCGGCACCTCGTTGAGGAAGAAGCCAGTGGTGGCCTGGCCCTGCACGTTGCCCGCGCTGGTGGCGATGCCGCGCATCACCACCTGCGACACGCCCGGCTGGTAGCTGTTGAACACCACCCCCGGGGTGCGCTGGATGTAGTCGGACAGGCTCTGCGCGCCCAGCGCGTCCAGTTCGGCCGCGGTGACGGCGCTGACCGAGCCGGCGATCTCGCGCACCGACTCGTTGCGCTTGCCGGCGGTGACGACGATGGTCTCAAGCTCCTTGGTCTGCGGCGTGGCGGCGCTGTCGCTGTCCTGGGCGAAGGCTGGCGTGGCGCTGGACACGGCGAAACCAAGCAGACAGGCGGCGCGCACGGCGCGGGAGAGAGCGGTGATCGGCAACGACTTCATGGCGGACGGTCCCCTTTGGACGGTTGGCGGGTTGGCGGAACCTCCGATGTCCCCCTGATGGCCAGCGCGACCTCCCCATCGCCTGGCAGCGAACTCCTGCTCGAGACCAGTAGTAGGTGAAATTACAAACCGCGTCCAGCAGAAACCACGGAGCCTTTCACGCGCTCAATTAATTGATCTAGAAAGGAATTTATTCCGCGCACGCCGCAGGAACGGCGGGTTACCATCGGCAATAACGCAGGATCTGCAGTCCCGGCCCGCCAATTGCGCACATCGTGCAGCGTGGCGGGCGGCCCCACCGCCACAAGAACCCCGCCATGTCAGCCAAATTGCCCGATCGCACCGACCTGAAGATCCTCGACGTGCTGCAGCAGGATGCACGGATCACCAACCAGGCCCTGGCCGACCGGGTCGCGCTGTCGCCCAGCGCGTGTCTGGCGCGGGTGCGGGCGCTGGAGCAACGCGGCCTGATCCGCAGCTACCGCGCCCATGTCGCGGTGGACCGGATCCGCTCGGCGACCATCGTGCTGGCGCAGGTGAGCTTCAAGCAGCACGCCCTGGACGAGTTCACCGAGTTCGACCGCCGCATCCTTGAGATGCCCGAGGTGGTCGAGGCCAGCCGCGTCTCCGGGTCCTACGACTACCTGCTGCGGGTGATCGTGCACGACGTGCACCACTGGAAGGACATCGCCCGCGCCCTGCTGGGCGGCGACTACGGCGTGGAGAAGATCGTCTCCCACTTCCTGATGGACGAGGTCAAACCGTTCTCCGGCTACCCCCTGACGTTGAACGCACCGCGCGCCTGATCGCCGACGCTGTTGCCCGCGCTGCCGAGCCAGCGCTGACCGCGCTTTAGCCCTGTGCCGCGGCCAGGGCCAGGCCCTGGACCACGCCGAAGGACGGATCGCCGTGCACCAGCCGCGCGCTGGGGAAGGCCTCGGCCGCCACTTGGCGCACGTAAGGCGCGCGCGACATGCCGCCGGTGAGGAACACCGCGTCCGGGGCATGGCCGATGTCGGCCGCCACCTGCGCCAGCAGCGCCCGCAGCTCGCCTACGAATCCGCCGGCCGCGCTCGCCAGGCCCGCGGCCTGCAGCGACACCGCCAGGCCAGGTTCGATGTACTCCAACGCGTCGACATGCGCGTCGGCCGCGCTCAGCGCGATCTTGCTGCGCTCCACGCTGCGCGACAGGCGCGCGGTGTTGCCGGTGTCTTGCAGCGCTTGCAGCCGGTCGCGGAACGGCTGCGGCACGCGTTCGCCAAAGCGGGCGCGGGCGAAGTCCCGCTGCCGGGTCTGGTCGTGCATGGTCGCCGCATCGGTGTAGTGATGGTTGGGCACGCGCGTGAGCCCGCGCCCGAACAGCGGCATGAAGCCGGCCAGGCTCAGCGCCAGGTCCACATCGGTGCCACCACGCGCCACGCCCCACGCGCGACGCACCTGCGGAGCCTGCGCGCCGCCGACATCGGCGTGGGCGATGTCGCTGGTGCCGCCGCCGATATCCACCACCACGACTTCGTGGCGCGTCGGACTGGCGGCGTGGTGGCCCATCGCCGCAGCCGAGGGCTCTTCCAGAAAGTCGATCGCATCGAAGCCCGCCGCCAGCGCTGCCTCGCGCAGGATCTCCAGCGCCTGGCCGTTGCCGGCCTCGCCCAGCGAGCTGCGGAACTGCACCGGCCGCCCTAGCGTGGCCGCGCGCACCGGCTGGCCGAACTGGCGCTGCGCGGTGAGCCGGATGTGCTCCAGGATGTGGGTGGCGATGCCGGTGATGGTCTGCCGCGCGCGTGGATGCAGGTCGTAACCCAGCATCGACTTGGGGCTCTGCACCAGGTGGCCCTGGCCTTCGGCGAAATAGGCGTCCAGCGCGTCGTCGCCATAGACCGCATTCTGCAGCAGCGCGGCCGAACTGCGCGGTTGGCGCATCTGGTCTTCCATCCATTCGCGCCGCACCGCGCGCAGCGCGTCGCGGCGCAACGCGTCTTCGCCGCGGTCCTGGCCGGCGGCCAGCGCGTCACGCCGCCCGACTTCGATCAGCTGCTGCAGCTCGTATTCCTGCGCGGCGGTGAGCTGGAACTGATCCAGCTCCTGCATCACCTCGGGGAAATACACCGAGGTCTTGAACTGCCCCTGCTCACCGAACAGCACCGGCACGACCGCGCCCTCCACGACCGCTGCTGCCGCTGAATTGCTGGTGCCGAAATCGATGCCGAGCTTCATGACGCCCGCCGTGCCTGCGCGAAAAGGCCGCGCACTGTGCCGCAGCCGGCGATGGCGTGCAAATCCGGCGCACCGGGCACACGGCCCGCGTTCATCGCGAGGCCACCAGGCAGCGCCATCCAGGCGTACCAAAGGCGCAGCAGCGCGTGGCGCGTTTGCTCCATGAAGACCTCGCGCGCGAGCCACAGCGTCGATTGATAAGCACGAGTTGCTGTCGCGCCGCGAACGATCGCTTCAGGACTGCGGCGCGTCGGGCCTGGTCCGCTCTGGCTGACGCTGACGGGAGCAAGCCGAAGCCCGGCCCAGGATTGAGGGGACGAGCGGGGCGCAGCCCTACCAGATGAAGCACTCCCCAGCGAGCGTGATGGCCAAGCAGGCCAGCACATAGGCGAGGTTGGCCGCGGCCCTTGCGACCCACGGCCGCCCTGAAAGATCCAGCCCAACGGCGCGTCCGAGCACGACGCCAGTGCCCAGCAGAACAAACCAGGGGACGAAGAAGAACGCTGGCGCTCCACGCACCGCCATGGTCACCAGGTCATGGACCGCGCCACAGACCACGAACGTCAGGATGAGCGCCAGCGGCCTTGGCACAACACGCTGCAGCGGCGAGTAGATGTAACGGCCCAGCACATAGCCAAAGATGGGGTTCCAGTGCCGCCAGAAACCCGCAAACGTCGCGGCACCAAACGCGCGATGAAACATGTTCCGCAGACCGCCGCGCGCGCCCGCAGGGACCCCGTTGCGATAGACGATGTACTGGGACAGGGAAAGCGCGTCGCGTTGCATGCTTTCAGTCTACTGCAATGCTTTTTGACGCGACTTGGCACTGGGCGCGAGCGTGGGTAACGCATCAGACCTGGACGATTGCGAACGCTGGACCTTCACCTCCTCAATCCCGGCTCCCCACCCAGCCGAGCCACGAATCGACTTCGGCTTGACTGAAGTTCAGGCGTCAACCCGCGTACGCCCGATCAGACCCAAGTGGGTCACTCCAAATCCATTCGAATATTTCAGACCATACCCTAGCGCGCGGTCGAGGCCGATGTGGGCCACCCAGATGATGCCGGCGATGACGGCCAGGGGCGCGGACAGCATGATTCCCGCCGCCAGCGTCGCCAGCGCGCCGATCAGGGAGTGCGCGACGTTGTAGGCCATGGCACCAACCTTGGGTCCGGCCAGATAGCCAAACAAGGACAGGTCCGGCGCGAGAAGGCACAGGCCAAATGCTCCCCAAGTCCCGCCATACCTTGCATAGGCCAGCAGGCTGACGACGAAGACGCAGAGCCCCTCAAGGCGAAGCAAGATCCGTATACCCCCCGATGCCGCACCTGCCATGACACTTCTCCTGGCGCCTGGCGCCCAAGCCAAGACGGCGTGGTCGGTCGCTACGTGTGAATCAGCGCCCTAGTTTATTGCGCGCAGGTCCGCATAAGCGCCGGACCGTACGGCCGCTCGCATGTGCGAGCGGGCCCGGTGTGGAATCCACAATGTCGCCCCATCGCCACGGCGGTGACCGCGCGTCCATTGATGGGGCACCCGCGGCAGCCAGTCGGCGATGACGGCTGCAAGTTCGAGCCCGAAGCCAATGGGAACGCCCACCGCGCACATGGATATGACGGGGATGACGTTCACCCTGGGGCGACGTACCAGCGGCGTCCCAGAGACCGCCGCTGGTCCGCATCATTAACGAGATCGGCTGTCCTCGTTCGCCACTCGCTCAGTGCAGGTGCAGTGGATCGGTGTGTC
Organism: Pseudoxanthomonas sp. JBR18; assembly: GCF_028198165.1. Lineage (NCBI taxonomy): Bacteria > Pseudomonadati > Pseudomonadota > Gammaproteobacteria > Lysobacterales > Lysobacteraceae > Pseudoxanthomonas > Pseudoxanthomonas sp. JBR18. The sequence continues at coordinate 1,703,993 of NZ_CP116339.1, read as the reverse complement.
GCGCCACGGGTGTCACCGGCATCTCCCACGCTTGCGTGCCGCGCGACAAATGGCTTCTTCCGGCCCGCCCCTGGACGAGGTAGGCGGGCGCGGTCTCTTCCACCGCAAAGCCCGCGCGACCCTGCTGCAGCGACTGCGCATTGATCTCCCTGAGGATCTCAGACACATCGTTGGCCCGGTCGAAGATCGTGCTGCCCAACGTCGCCAACGTGCCGGGTGCGAAGTCCGCCATGCCATCGGCGAACACCGCATCGGCATACGCCTTGATACCCGCAATCAGCTGTTGGAGCGTGTCGATCTGCGCCAGGGTCACGCCGAAGACCAGCCGCTGCGCGTAGGTGTCATGGCGGGCAGGGGATGCGGGGACGTCATCGCGTTCTTCATCCCCTGGGTGGTCCGGCGATGACGCTTCTTCTTCGTCGTCTTCCTCATCTTCTCCGGAAGCGTCGCTGTGCGCCGCAATGACATCGGCAAGGTCCGCCATCTGTGGGTGACCCCTACGCCCGTAAGCGGTCACGTCCTTGAGCAACAAATCCAGCTGCTCAGACAACTGGTCCAGGCAGGACAACACCTCGGCCATGCCCACGTCCGGTGCCACGTCCTGGGTCCCGCCCATGGCGTTTGACTGGGCCAGCCGCGCCAGAAAGTGGATGTGATTCCTGACCTGCTTCAGCAACAGCCCGCTGTTCTCCCGCAGAAAGTCGCCCGCATCTTGATCGTCAAACGTCTGTTCCGTCATCGCCGCTTCTCCTTTCACCATGAAGTGACCGCCCGCCATGAACGGCGGACGGGAAGTCGGGAGGTTAGAAACCGCTCATAGACGGCGGGCGTATTCCCCTTGCGGGTGTTGTATTGGCCGCCCTCCCGACGCAGGCATCGCGTCGGCTTGTCCCTGCGCGAGGCAGGCACAAAAAACCCACCGGATTTTCGGAGGTGGGTACCGCTATGAGAGGAGTTTCTACGCTCCGTGCTTTAGAGATTGCTGACAGTGAGCAGCCTTGTCAACCGCCGCGGGATCCTTTCTGCGATGCGACCGACAGAAGGTCGAGCGTGCTTCGACCGCAACGCTTTCAACTTGCTGCACAAGGTTCACCACCGAGGATGGGAAACCCTGCAATGCCACCATTGCTCCAACCAGCACCTGCCGGGGAATTTCCCCCGAATATGCGATGGCATCATTCGCTACCACCATCTTCGAGCGAATCAAAAAAGCGAGGACACGACCCAAGATCTCGGCCGTGGGCTGGCCCCCGAGATGAAGGTGTGTCCTCAGCAACCGCGGGAATGCCAAAAGCTGGCCAAGCTACGCTGGTTGTATGTATGCGCAAGCTATCGAAGATCGTCAAAGCGCCCCTCGCGCCGAGCCAGCGCAAGAGACCGCAATGGCCTGCTAACCACTCATCGGAAGACAGTCGCTGAATTAAGCCGTGCCGCGAATGGGCATAGGCTTGAATGAATTGTTAGCTGTCACCTGACTTGAGCTTGCGGGGCCTTTTGGCCAGCTTGACGGACATAATTGACAGGGACGCAATAAGAAAAAAGTATCCAACAACAAAGGCAATGGCGTGATCATTTGGATCTCTTAGATCTGCCATATTCCAGTCGAGCAGGGTGGGCATGGCGTCAACGAAGAAAACCGCCGCCGATAATGCTGCAAATGGAAAAAATAATAGAATAGATATCCATCTCGACGCAGTGAAGATCCTGCAACGCTGAGAAAGCATAAGCACACCCGCCAAGATGTTTGCAACAACAAGCAATGGAAGAAATATGAATAGTGTAAGTACGCCCCTAAAATCGGAAGCCAAAGCCAGCTGAGGAACCCCTAGAAGAACAACCAATAAAACAATTCTTGTCGAAATCTTCATGACTGCTAACACTGGAAATAAGCCGAGCCGCGAAGCGGCTTCGGCTTGATTGACTTGTTAGGACAGGACGGCCCAACGCGGGTAGCCGGCTGCGCTTGCGAGCCGACACGACGATCGTCTTGTGCTGCGTCCGATGCGGGGCCTGCCACATTGACCATCCGTTGAGGTGACCAGCCAAGCGTCAGGCGGCGCGATGACCGGTGCAAGCGGGAGCGCCATACCAAGGAAGAAGCCACACGCCTAACGCTGGAGTTAAGCGGCGCGCGTCAGCGTGTCCGCCTTGAACGAAATGTTAGAACTCGACGATGCGGACATCGCCAGCGAGCTCGCCTGATAGTTGCTCCGCAAGGAAGACAGCATCTTGAAGGGACTCGTCTGCGCCATGGGAGGCTGTGAGCATGAAGTATGGATGGGAACCGTCTCCGACGCACAACTCATCGATTGCGTCTTCGATTCTTGCCGCGTCAGCTCCTACAACGCCGACATAGCCAACATCCTCCTTCATCCATTGCGCCACGATCCCGTCGAGCTCGGGGCGATAGCCTCGCAGCGAGTGAAGAACAATTTTCCGTAAGCCGGCCATTGAGTTCTAACACCTGAATTAAGCCGACCCGCGAAGCGGGTTCGGCTTGAACGAATGGTTAGGTGCCAAGGCCGGCGCTCTTACCGCGCCGACCCAAGAACACCCGTAGAACGAGCAACACAGCGAATGCTACGACAGCAACCCTTACCAGCGGCGTCGGACTTACACCAGCCTGCGGCCAGAAGGTAAGCCGGACGGCAAAAGCAGCCAAACATGCCGCGGCTAAGAGAAGCAGCAGCTTTGCAAAGCGAGCCGAGAAGGGGGCCGCGAGAGCCGGGGCTGCTGCGAGCAGGAACCCCATGCCGCTAAGTGCCAAGCCTGTCTGGCCAAGACGAACATCTCCGAACGCAGCAATCGCCGGCAGCAGCACACCCACTGCCGCAAGAGTGCCGCCAACAAGGATGGCAACGAAATTTAAAAGCCGCCGGAAACTCATCCCTGGCACCTAACGCTGGAAATAAGCCGAGCCGCGAAGCGGCTTCGGCTTGATTGACTGGTTAGGCATCAGCCGACTCCCACAGGCGCCCCGTCCGGATGACCTTGCAGTGGTAGCACCCACTGCTCTTGCCGTCCACGTTGTACCAAGAATGGGTCCCGCCCGCGGCCTCACAATCCACTCCTTTGTCTGCGACTCCTAGGTCAATCAGAAGCCACGGCAAACGCCGCCTTAAGGCGGTTCTCCAACGATAAGGCGATGGTTTCGAGGTAACGGTCATCTGACGCCTAACGCTGGAAATAAGCCGAACCGCGAAGCGGTTTCGGCTTGATTGACTTGTTAGGCCAGGACGGCCCAACGCGGATGGCCGACAGGGCGCGCGAGCCGACACGGCGATTGTCTTGTACTGCGTCCGATGCAGGGCGTGCCACGTTGACCATCCGATGAGGTGACCTGCCAAGTGTCAGGCGGCGCAATTGCTGATGCAAGCGGGAACGCCATGCCAAGGAAGACGCCACACGCCTAACACTGGAAATAAGCCGAGCCGCGAAGCGGCTTCGGCTTGATTGACTTGTTAGGCCAGGACGGCCCAACGCAGATGGCCGTCGAGGCGTGCGAGCCGACAGGCAGATCGTCTTGTACTGCGTCCGATGCAGGGCTCGCCACGTTGACCATCCGATAAGGTGACCAGCCAAGTGTCAGGCGGCGCGAGGGTTGATGCAACCGGGAGCGCCAAGCCAAAGAAAAAGGCACACGCCTAACGCTGGAAATAAGCCGAGCCGCGAAGCGGCTTCGGCTTGATTGACTTGTTAGGCCAGGACGGCCCAACGCAGGTGGCCGGCAGACCGTGCGAGCCGACTGGCCGATTATCTTGTATTGCGTCCGATGCAGGGCTTGCCACGTTGTCCGTCCGTTGAGGTGACCCGCCAAGTGTCAGCCGGCGCGATGGCTGGTGCTAGCGAGGGCGCCAAGCCAAAGAAGAAGTCACACGCCTAACGCGGGAAATAAGCCGAGCCGCGAAGCGGCTTCGGCTTGAATGAACTGTTAGGCCGCACTTTACAGAACGATCCAGCATGGAAGAAATAGAACATTGAATATCAGAGCAGAGATGGCTGCCCATCTTGGTCTCTCGCTGTAGCACAAAGCAAAGATTGCGAGCCAGAAGCCAATAGCAACAGAGAGGAGAAGCGCAGCCCCACCCACCATTGCTACTCCGAGGGGGTTCGCGTCGGGAACATGGAAGGATAGAGTCAAAAATAGCCACCCCATAATTGGGGATGCGAAAGCGAGAGCTGATCTAGAGGAGTACTTGGCGAGATGGCCCATTCTGCCGCCTAGCGCTTGAATTAAGCCGACCCGCGAAGCGGGTTCGGCTTGAATGAATTGTTAGGCGTCACCTGCATTGCCGGGAAGCACGTGCTGGCAGTAGCGCCACTCATGAACTGCTTGATCATCAATGTAAGCGTCAGGCTTTGGCAAGAAAGCCACGAAGCAGTCATCAATGCCCAGTTCAACAGCTGAGGCGCGGGCGTACTCCACGCCGCCTGAACTCCACAGATAGAGGGCAACGTCCTGGGCGTGCAGCTCACGAATTCGAGCGACAACCGGAGACATTGGAGTGCGCTTGGTGCCGGCAGAGCGGATCAGCGTGTCATCAACATCTACAAATACTATGCGTTGTTTCATGTGACGCCTAACGCTGGAAATAAGCCGAGCCGCGGAGCGGCTTCGGCTTGATTGACTTGTTAGGCCAGGACGGCCCAACGCAGGTGGCCGGCGAGGCGTGCGCGCCGACAGAGTGGCCGTCTTGTACTGCGTCCGATGCAGGGCTTGCCACGTTGACCGTCCGATGAGGTGACCTGCCAACTATCCGCTGGCGCGGTGGCTGGCGCAACCGGGAGCGCCAAGCCAGAGAAGAAGGCACACGCCTAACGCCTGAATTAAGCCGCGCCGCGAAGCGGCGTCGGCTTGAATGAATTGTTAGGGCGAACTGCCGCCCACTTTTTAGCCGCGATTGCGAAAAAGCCAAGCACGCTGAATTGCCAAAGCGATACCCACGAACAAGAGCGTAGCTGGAAGCCAGACGATTGCAAATACAACAAATTGGAATCCCCAGTTGTTAGCGTAAAGATCGCCACTGGGTGGGCCAGCAAGAAATGCCGCCGTCCTGAAGTAGAACCAAGTTGCCGAGCAAGTAACTGCGAAAACTAGCTGGGCAAGCGCGATCTTCCAGAACTTGAGCGGTTGCGATGATCTTGCCATGTGCGCCCTAACGCTGGAAATAAGCCGAGCCGCGGAGCGGCTTCGGCTTGATTGACTTGTTAGGCCAGGACGGCCCAACGAAGATGGCGCGCCGAGACGATGCGGCGACGAGCGTGTTGTCTGGTGCTGCGTCCGATGCAGGGCTTGCCACGTTGACCATCCGATGAGGTGACCTGCCAACTATCAGCTGGCGCGGTGGCTGGCGCAACCGGGAGCGCCAAGTCAAAGAAGAAGTCACACGCCTAACGCCTGAATTAAGCCGTGCCGTGAAGCGGCATCGGCTTGAATGAACTGTTAGGCGGCACTTGCATGGTCGCCACCGAACAGACGCTCCGCGCTCTTGAGGCCTCGTTCAAGGCCCTCTGGCGAGAGATAGACCGACTTGGACCTGCCTTTCGGGTCATCAATTAGTCCTTGTGCATGCAGGCGGTCCATTACGTCAAAGTCAAAGCCTTTCCACGCTCGGCCACCATCAAAGCTGAAAGTGGCTAGGAGGGCAAGAACCGCGTCCTCGATACGGGTTTGATCGTAATTCATGGCCTGTCACTCCACGTTGCCGAAATCCAACTGTGCCGCCTAACACCGGAATTAAGCCGGCCCGCGAAGCGGGTTCGGCTTGAATGAATTGTTAGACCTCATCGCCAGGGGCCTGTAGGGCTACGGCTGTAACTAGTGGCTGAAGCGAGATTATGTTTAGACACTCATAGCCCGTCACCATTAGATATTCCGCAACTCTCCCTGGGGTCCGACAAAAAAAGCCGTCCTCGATAGAGGAGCGAATATGGTCGTCAGCGCCTTGCCATCCACCTGCCTCAACCTTTTGCAGGGCGGCGCCCTCAATACTTGTGACCATCTCTATGTTTGAAGACCAAAATTCATACATCTCCCGCTCGTCCATCATACGAAACGCGATCGTGTCATCAAAGATGAGCTGGTAGCGAGTGTGGCTATCAGATGCCAATACGGTGCAGCGATTGGTTTTGCTTTCGTAGAAAATTGAATCCAGGCTGACATAGCTGGAGGTGACTAGGACATCCAAATCGCTGAGAACGGTTTTCATGAGGCCTAACGCCTGAATTAAGCCGCGACGCAAAGCGGCGTCGGCTTGAATGAATTGTTAGGCCGCAGACGGATCACTATGTACACACTGCAGATCCGACCAGCGACCACCTGAGTCTAAGCAAGAATCCGAGCCGATGAACTCGCGGATATATGGCAAGGCTGTAAGAAGAACAGCTGCCACCAGTGCCACTAAAGCATAGTGGCTGGCAGGGCGATCGCGGCGCAGCAGGATGAACAGACCGACTCCCGCCAAGAAAGATGCGGCGGCCCAGGCCAAACGGTTGCCTGCGACAAATAACCAGCCGTCTGGGTTGGATGAAGGCGGCCCGCCCGCGACCCATGCAGCAAAAATGGCACCGTTGAGCTGCAAAAGGCCCCAGATAATCCCGGCAGTCAAGAGAATCCATCTGAGCATCTTGCGGAAATCTCTCATGCGGCCTAACACCTGAATTAAGCCGTGCCGCGAAGCGGCATCGGCTTGAATGAATTGTTAGGCGGCTTGCCCGGGCTGTTGGAGTCCAGGTAGCCACCCACGTCTAGAGAAGATAAATAAGATCAGTCCTGTGCCGCCAAGAAGCCAGAAGATCTTGCGCCCGACCAAATAGCCAAGTTGCTCTGGGGACACGGCCGAATCAAGCGCAGACGCAATCACTAATGTAGTGAGCCCCATAAGCGAGAGAAAGATCACGACGCCCCAGATTGCGTGTAACAGAATTCGCATTGCTGCCTCCTTGCCGCCTAACGCCTGAATTAAGCCGCGCCGCGAAGCGGCGTCGGCTTGAATGAATTGTTAGGGCTCACAGCCGCATGCCTAGCCAAATTACTGCCTCTGTCGAGGCGGACACAATGGGCGTGAGAACCCTGGGCCAGAATGTACCGGCTTGTACGTGCCCTAAAGACTGGTCGTGGTGCTGCTGCTCCTCAGCGACAATGGATGAGATTGCTGATACGGCGAGAGGATCATGGCCCTGCAGCACAACGAGCTGATGTTCAAGGTGGCGAAGCACGACGCTCTCAACGGCTGTGGTGGTTGCTGCAATAGCACTGCTACCCAGCAAGCCAGTTATGGCCCCGAGTACGAAGCCACCCATGCCACAAAGCCAGTAGCTACGGCAGCGACGACGGCAGCGCCGCTCCAGTTCAGCGCCAAAAATTGCCCTATGCCGTTGCTCGTGTGAGCGGAACTCGCGAAGCTCAGCAAGCATCTTTGGCGCGGTCAGCGTGGCCATGAGGATTTGGCCGGTGTAGATACCTATAGCGCCATGCTCACCGGCGTGATTGACCTTGATGATGCGGTCGCCAAGATCATTGGCTAAAGGTTGCATGACTACTTCCATGTGAGCCCTAACACCAGAATTAAGCCGAGCCGCGAAGCGGCTTCGGCTTGAATGATTTGTTAGACGGCGCTGCGCAAATGTGCACCCACCGCCGACCGACTTGGGCCGTAATGTACCAAGTAAGCAAGATCTGAGCCGGAGGAACCAAGACCCACCAGTAATCTGCCAAGAACCCTGAGATGCGGAGTAGGCCGGCGCCGTAGGCCAAATTGGCGGTCTCTAGCGACGGCGCAATGAAGATGCCGTACGCCTCGACGGGGAGCAGGACTGCAAAGACCAAGAACGAAAAGACGCCATAGACCAACGCAGCCACAGTGGAGACAAACAAAAGTGGTCGAGGCAGTCGGGGCTTGGCCCGTAATGCTTTGAGCGCAGGCCACCATACCGGCGCGAACGAAATTAGAAAGTAGACGACAGCAAGCGCGGCGAGCATAGCGCTTAGCTTTGGTCCAAAGACATCGACTGCTTCCATAGCTGCCTAACGCCTGAATTAAGCCGACCCGCGAAGCGGGTTCGGCTTGAATGAATTGTTAGGCCTCATGGCTAGTAGCCTCTGAGAGCCTCGCCTGAAAATTGGTTGCTAGCATCCGATCTACTGCGCCAAGAGCCTCAGCGGCCTGCTGCGGATCAAACTTGCCACCGTGCAGAACAGCGTCAGCCTGATTGTGAAGCGCATATGCAAGATGCGCTGCAGCGCGGGCGGCCGGATCAGGAGTGTCACCGCTACCTAAGTGGTGTGCGAGCAACTGCCGAATCTCGTAGACGGCGAACGCCAACACTTGGTCTTGTGAGACGGTCATTCGGATGTTGCTCCTTGAGGCCTAACGCCTGAATTAAGCTGACCCGCGAAGCGGGTTCGGCTTGAATGAATTGTTAGACCACAGAGTGCTGGTCAAAAGTGTCGCTGTAATCGCGCCGACCCCAAATGCGGCGAGTGCGTTACCCGCGTAAGTCAGGCCGGAGGTGAGAGCAGTGGTGGCGATCACTGCAACGCAGAAGCTGGCGAGCGCGTTGAGTGCGTTAGCCCGCGTAATGAGCAGCGCAGAGGAGTGGATGATCAGAGCCGGCAGAAAGGCCCCTAGGCCGAACACTATGAGAGCGTCCCATAGAGTGACGGACCATCCAGCTGGCATGGCTATAGCGGCGGTGGCGCCTATCGCCGGGACCGCCAGGCCGCAAGTGAAGACCCCGGAAAAAGTGCCCGCCAGTATGCTCTTGAGTGGACCTTCCATGATGCCTCTCCTGTGGTCTAACGCTGGAAATAAGCCGAGCCGCGAAGCGGCTTCGGCTTGATTGACTTGTTAGGCCAGGGCGGCCCAAAGCAGATTGCCGGCAGACTGTGCAAGCCGACTGGCCGATTGTCTTGTGCTGCGTCCGATGCAGGGCTTGCCACGTTGTCCGTCCGATGAGGTGACCTGCCAAGTGTCAGGCGGCGCGATGAACGGTGCAAGCAGGAGCGCCATGCCAAGGAAAGATGCCACACGCCTAACGCCGGAAATAAGCCGAGCCGCGGAGCGGCTTCGGCTTGATTGACTTGTTAGGCCGCAGCACGCTCACCGATTATCCCTGATGGCGCGAGCGAGTGCGGCTATGTACTCATCCTTGGTTTGGCCGGGACATAGCTTTTCCAGCTTGGCGAGAACCTCCGCCCATTGCTCTATTGGCTCGCCGCTGAGGCCAGGAACATGACTCCATTTGCCAATAACCACTTCGGTGATAAGCGTCGCAGATGCCTGCTGGAGCGCAACTCGTGCTGTGTGCTTCTTTGCGGTCATGTCGATACGCGGCCTAACACTTGAATTAAGCCGACACGCGAAGCGTGTTCGGCTTGAATGAATTGTTAGGGCGCACTACTCGCTGAGTGTGACTGACGAAATTGGCGTGCCCACGGGAAGATCTTTTACTTGCGACTGAATCTGGCCGAGAGCATGAAAATGGATTGATAGGTCGCATGGTGCAAAGTTGTCAGGTTGGAACTCACCACCGAGAGTTAGGGGAACTTTGTAGCTAAAGCACTGACCAGGGCCAAGGGTGTGGCCTGCCGACAATAGATCGCCAACGAGTTGAGGTGCAAACCATTGGTTGGCTAGCTCCGGTTGTTGGAGCGAATTGTCAAATTGCTTTTTGCTATCTGCAATGCGGATTAGCTCGGCTCCACCAGTATCAAGCCAGTAGATGGCGCCAGCGGCATCCTCCAAGAAGGCATCACCTAAAGCTGAAACCATCCGAAGCGACAGAGCCTCAGGGACGAGCCAGCGCCACTCAGTCATCAGGTCATCAGATGACTGACCGGAGAGGTCTACTGCCAACTCTCGCCAAGTAATTCTCATGTGCGGCCTAACGCTTGAATTAAGCCGCGCCGCGAAGCGGCGTCGGCTTGAATGAATTGTTAGGCGGCCAGCTCAAATCTAGCCGCCAGCTCCCCGAACGAAGTTGCCACTTTAACCGCGTAGCGCGGATCCATGCCAATGAGTGGCAGCATGTACACAGCGCCAGTCGCGTCAAACGCCAGCACTTCACCGCCGCCGTTGCCCGCGAACGCCAAGTACCCTGGTGCGTACTTCTGTATCTCAATGTCGGAGTTGTTGCCAGAAATCTCGGCCAGCGGCCAAAGGGCGACATAGCCGGGCATCTCGTCACCGACAGTGAAACCCTCAAAAGCGCCGTGAGTTGCGAGGAATTGCTCGTACTCAACTGGTACGGGTAGGGTCATGGCCGCCTAACGCTGGAAATAAGCCGAGCCGCGAAGCGGCTTCGGCTTGATTGACTTGTTAGGCCAGGACGGCCGAACGCAGGCGGCCGCCTGAGCTTGCGAGCCGACAGGCTGATTGTCTTGTACTGCGTCCGATGCAGGGCTTGCCACGTTGACCATCCGATGAGGTGACCTGCCAAGTGTCAGCCGGCGCGATGGCTGGTGCAACCGGGAGCACCAAGCCAAAGAGGAAGGCACACGCCTAACGCTGGAAATAAGCCGAGCCGCGAAGCGGCTTCGGCTTGATTGACTTGTTAGGCCAGGGCGGCCCAAAGCAGATTGCCGGCAGACTGTGCAAGCCGACTGGCCGATTGTCTTGTGCTGCGTCCGATGCAGGGCTTGCCACGTTGTCCGTCCGATGAGGTGACCTGCCAAGTGTCAGGCGGCGCGATGAACGGTGCAAGCAGGAGCGCCATGCCAAGGAAAGATGCCACACGCCTAACACTTATTGGACCCCAGTTCCGGGGTGTTGCTCTGATTGTTCATGTGCGGATGTTGTGGCGTCAAGGCGTTTTCCTACCTAAAACCGATCAGTTACCTGATCGTTGGCAGCGCGGAAGCAGTCCACCCTGGCGTGGAATCTGATGGAAGCATGGGTGTATGAGTTACGCACAACGGGACGTGGGTGTAACAGGCGGAAATGTCGCGGTGCGTCCGCCGCGCCTGTTGGAGCAGGTCCGCCAAAGGTTACGCGCCAAGCACTACAGCCTGCGTACTGAGCAGGCGTACGTCGGCTGGATCCGGCGGTTTATCCTGGCCAATGACAAGCGCCATCCCGGGGAAATGGGCGCAGCAGAGGTGGAGCTGTTTCTTTCCCGCCTTGCCAACGATCATCAGGTGGCAGCCGGCACACAGAATCAGGCGCTCGCGGCGCTGCTGTTCCTGTACCGGGAGGTGCTTGGACTGGACCTGCCCTGGCTGGAGAATCTGACCCGGGCCAAGCGACCGCAACGATTGCCTGTGGTGCTGTCGGCCCAAGAGGCACGGACGCTGCTCGCCTGCATGGAAGGCCGTGCGTGGCTGGTGGCCAGCCTTTTGTATGGCACCGGGATGCGACTGATGGAATGTCTGCGCCTGCGCATCAAGGACGTGGATTTTGGCCGCGGCGAAATTCCCGTCCGTGACGGTAAGGGAGGCAAGGACCGCCACACCGTGCTGCCGCGGTCCCTGGTTGAGCCGCTGCAACGCGAGGTGGACAGGGCGCTGATGCTGCATGCGCAGGATGTGGCCGAAGGCTTCGGTCAGGTGTGGTTGCCGCATGCGCTGGAACGCAAATACCCAAACGCCAACCGGGAGCGCGGCTGGCAATACGTGTTCCCCTCGCTCCACCGCGCGCGCGATCCGCGTGGCGGCGTGGAGCGGCGCCACCATTTTGGTGACGCGGTCCTGGCCCGCGCCTTGAAGGCCGCCCGGGTCCGTGCGCGCTTGCTCAAACCGGTCACCGCGCACACCTTTCGGCATAGCTTCGCCACGCACTTGATAGAAGCCGGCTACGACATCCGCACGGTGCAGGAGCTGCTGGGCCACAAGGACGTGGCGACCACGCAGATCTATACGCACGTCCTAAATCGCGGCGGCCGCGGGGTGGTGAGCCCGCTGGACCGCGCTTGATGCTGAGTTAGAACGCACGGATGGCCTTGTTGGGTATCTTGGCCGGCGCAGTGAGTTCTTGGACGATCCTAGGCCAAGGCTCGGTTGGAGAGCGGCGTGCGAAGTTGCGCGCCGAGGACGATGGTGATTCACTCGGTTCCTCGCCTGGCTGGAAGCCATTTTGGGGCCAGTAGCGACCTTTCCGCTGTGTGAGGATTGCCCGCCCCAATGCGCCTTGCCGCCTCGATCACTCCCCTGCTGGCGGCCTGCGTGGCGCTGCCGGCTTGTTCGCAGGCTTCGATGTCTGCGCCTTCCAAGGAGGAACCCGCCATGACCACCGCGACCCCTTCCGCCGTTGCTTCATCGCAACCGGAAGCGACCGCTGTTCTGCAGCGCATGCTCGAATTGATCCAGGGCACCCATGCGCTGGCGGATTTAACCCCGGCACGGGTCGGCCAGGTCATGGGCGTCAGCCTGGAGCGCGCGCGCGATGGCAGCGCGCGCTACGGCTTTGGCGCCGCACTGGATTCGTCTTGGTCCTACACGATCGAATTGGATTCCACGTCGCCGGACGCCGCCAAGTTCGCGTTCAACTTCATGTCGTCCTCGCCAGATGCGTCGATGAGCCCGATCTGTCAGATGGACTTTGATGCCTTCAGCCGCCGGCTTGAGGCGCTGGGCTTCACCCGCACGCCATACAACGCTGAGCACGGGCGCCTGGTCAAGGCGTGGTTCGACAAGCCCGGCTTGCGGGTAAGCGTCTACCCTCAGGGTGAGTCGGACGAATCCGCCGAGCATCGCTGCGTACGCACGGTGACGATGCCCTAACGGCCAGGGAGTGCGAACGTGCCACTGACCAAGGAAGCACATGCGCTGGTCGACGCATTCGCCAGGCAGCCCGGCGTCACCGTCGACCAGGCCGCCAACCTCGCGGGAGTGATCAACCATTCGCCGACGCTGGTGGATCAGATCAACGAGGCCGTGAAGCTCGGTCATCTCAAGCAGATCGTGCCGCTGCCGTTGGGCACGCATGCCGGCGGCGAGTACAACGGCGCAGCCAAGGAGATGCGTCTGCCCCTGTCGATGCTGACCAGCCCGCCCAAAGGCGTGCCCTTCGACGCCGGCGAACCCACATTCGTGCTTGAGCACGAGTTGCAGCACGGCTTCAACCACGCCGCAACCGAGCAGGCCACTACGACCTTTATCGCCGACACCAAACAGGTGGCGCAGAGCAAAGGGCCGACGCACGACTACACTGCCGCGCTCGGCGCGCTGATCGCGGCCAACCGGCGCGACGAGGCCGGCGCGGAAGTGGCCGGCTGGAACGCGCTAGCCAGCAGGGTTCAGCATGACAAGCCCAGGGCGACGCTGGAGGATATCTACAACGCAAATCCATTCCGCGCTGGCGATTTGATCGACCGCACCGGCACCCCGCCCAACTACCACTATGCCGCCAAGCCCAATATCGCCTTGGACAAGGACCTGCACATGCAGCCGACGGCGTCCAACATCGAGGGCATGGGCCGCAATTACTTCGATCACCCGCCGGCCCAGGCTGGGCTGGGTCACCACGGCAATTCCGACTACGCCAACTACTATGGGGCCTGGGGCACGGGCGTGGTCGTACAGTCCGAGCGCGCCTATGGTGACGGCAAGGCGCAGCTGGAGATGAATCTGAAGCAGCTGCATCTATCTGAAAGGCTGATGGAGCAGAACGGGCTCAACCTAGGCAGTGACACCTCCCCCATGCCTTATCGCGACACCAGCACCACCCCGCCCACGACGCACCGCTTCAACCATACCGCCACAACCTTCACCCACATTCCCATCGTCTTCCAGGGGCTTCCATTACCGGTGGCAGAGGCCACACGCGAGGGCCCCTCGCGGCCCGGGCATCCCGACCACGCGCTATTCAAGCAGATCGAGGCCGGCGTGGCGGCGCAGGAACTGGCCCATGGCGAGGACGCCGACCGCATGAGCCACAGCCTGCTCGCACTCGCCAAGGAGCAGGGCATCAGCCGCGCCGACCATGTGGTGCGTGGCGGCGGCGGCGAGGGCGGACAGGTCAATGTGTTCCTGATCCAGGGAAAGCTGCAGGATCCCGCCCAGCGCCGCGCCTGGATCGATGCCAGTCAGGCCATGCAGACTCCACAGGAAGCATCGATCCAGCGGATCGAGCAGGTCAATACCTCCGCCCAGGCGCTGGATTCCCCGCAGCAGTCTGCTCCGGTGCAGGCCCCGGCACGGCTGGCACCATGAGTGTCCAGTCGATAGGACCCTTATCGCGATGCGATTCCACAACCTGATCCCGAAGATCTTCTACGACCGGCTCGAGGACGGGCTGGCGTTCTTTGTCGATGCGCTGGGCTTTGAAGTGCTGTACCAGGACGATGCCATGGCGGTGATCGCCCGCGATGGGGCCAAGGCCTATCTGGTCGCCAGTCCCGAATACGCGGCCAAGGACCGGCCGGAGCTGGGGATCGAGGTGGATGATGTGGACGCGGTGTATCGGGAGATGGCCGCGCGCGCGCCGGAGCGGCTGCATCCCAACGCCAGCACGGTGCAGTGCCGGCCGTGGGGCACGCGCGAGTTTGCGATGTTGGATCCGACGACGGTGTGCGTGAACTTCCGCGAGTGGCCCAAGGCTTGAAGCCCCGGGCCATCGCCGCCGATCAGAACACCCGGCAGAACACCGCCTTGAGGTAGCGCGATTCCTGCACGTGGGCCATGAACGGATGGTCCGGACCGGCCCCGGCGACTTTCAGGATCTGGATGGTGCGGCCGGAGAAATAGGCGGCGCGGCGCAGCATGTCCAGGAACTGGTCCTCGGCCACCAGGCCGGTGCAGGAGAACGTCGCGAACAGCCCACCGGGCTTGACCACGCCCAGGGCCAGCTTGTTCATGTCCAGGTATTTCTTGAGCGCGGTGATGACCTGCTCGCGGTCGCGGGTCATCTTGGCCGGGTCCAGGATCACCACGTCATAGGCGTCGCCGCGCGCGGCCGCATCGCGCAGGTAGGGGAAGATGTCGGCCTGCACGAACTTGGGACGCACGTTGTTCAGCCGCGCATTGCCCTTGGCGATGGCGATCACGTCCTGGTCGATGTCCACGCCCAGCACCTCGGTCGCCCCGCGCGCAGCCGCGTATACGGCAAAGCCGCCGGTGTTGCAGCACAGATCCAGCACGGTCTTGCCTTCCACGTGCTGGCTGAGCCACTGGCGGTTCTCGCGCTGGTCGGCGAAGAAGCCGGTCTTGTGTGCGCCCGCCGGGTCGGCGCGGAACTTCACCCCATACTCGGTGATCACCTCGGCCTCGGTGCCGGCGGTGTTGTGGAAGTCGAAGCTTTCCTGCTTCTGCACGTGCTCGTCGGCGAAGCTGTGGAAGCGGCAGCCGGGGAACTGCGCGCGCAAGGCGTCGTAGATCCACTCGCGGTGGCGGAACATGCCGGCGGCGAAGAACTCCACCACGATCAGGTCGCCGTAGCGGTCCACCACCAGGCCGGACAGGCCATCGCCCTCGGCGTGGACCACGCGCCAGGCATCGGTGGTGGCGTCCAGCTTGAGCACCTCGCGGCGCAGCGAGACGGCCTGGGCGATCTTGGCGTGGAACCAGGCCGCGTCGACCTGCACGTCCGGATCGGTCTCCAGGATGCGCACGGCAATGCGCGAATGGCCGTTGTAGAAGCCGCGGCCGACCCAGTCGCCGTCCACGCCGAACACATCGACGATGGTGCCCGGCTTGGGCTTTTGCGGCGGCTTGTCCACCAGTTTCTGGAAGATCCACGGGTGGCTGGAACGCCAGGCGTTCTTCAGGCGGACGGCAGGATTGGGCATGTTCATCGGCCTATTGTAGAAGGCCGCGGCGCTTGGAACCGATCTCGCGTGCTGGCCAGGCCACCGCCTTCGTGTGCTGTGGGAGTCGCCCTTGTGGCCTTTTCGGCCAATGGCGGCGATGAAGCCCTCCAGGGAAAGCCCATCGCCGCCATGGCGGCTCCCACGGGATGGTTCCAGTGGCGACGCCTCACCGCTTGGTGGGAGGCGCTACAGCGGCGATGGGACTCTCCTGTAACGCCCTGTCGCTGGTGGAGCAGCTCCCATACAAATGTGTCTGGACGATTGCGACGGCAACCAAATCGTCCCGCCCGCAACACTGCGGCGCACGCCGCGCGCTTTGCCCCGTCACGCGTTAGCCGCGACAATGGCGTGCTTGGCCGCTTCGTCGGTCCTCCTCGCCGGGTCGACGACACCGGTGTCCGGGGCCGTTCCGGCCAAGGGTGGCGCGCGTCCCCCGCCGTGCGCGTCCCCGCCGCCTATCCCCGCCTTCGCAAGAGAGACCGATCCCGCATGTCCGACACGCCCAAGATCCTCTACACGCTGACCGACGAAGCCCCGTTCCTGGCCACCCAGTCCCTGCTGCCCATCATCGATGCCTATACCGATACGGCTGGGATCGTGGTGGAGACCCGCGACATCTCCCTGGCCGGACGCATCCTGGCCCAGTTCCCGGACCTGCTGAGCGATGCGCAGAAGGTCTCCGACGATCTGACCGAGCTGGGCGAGCTGGCGACCACGCCGGAAGCCAACATCATCAAGCTGCCCAACATCTCGGCCTCCATGCCGCAGCTCAAGGCGGCCATCAAGGAGCTGCAGGACCAGGGCTATCCGCTGCCGGACTACCCGGATGAACCCAAGACCGAGGCAGAAAAGGACATCAAGGCCCGCTACGACCGGACCAAGGGCAGCGCGGTCAACCCGGTGCTGCGCGAAGGCAACTCCGACCGCCGTGCGCCGCTGTCGGTCAAGAACTACGCCCGCAAGCACCCGCATCGCATGGGCAAGTGGTCCACCGAGTCCAAGACCCACGTGGCGCACATGGAGTCGGGTGACTTCTTCGGCAGCGAAAAGTCGACCACCCTCAAGGAGGCGGGCGCGCTGAAGATCAGCTTCGTCGGAAACGACGGCAGCACCACCGTCCTCAAGGACAAGGTGGCGGTCAAGGCCGGCGAGATCGTCGATGCGGCGGTGATGAGCAAGCGGGCGCTGGCCAGCTTCATCGATGCGCAGATCACCGATGCCAAGGCCCAGGGCGTGCTGTTCTCGGTGCACCTGAAGGCCACGATGATGAAGGTCTCCGACCCGGTGCTGTTCGGCGTGGTGGTCGAGGAGTTCTACAAGGACGTGCTGGCCAAGCACGCCGACGCGCTGGCCTCGGTCGGCTTCAACCCCAACAACGGCATCGGCGACCTGTACACGGTCATCGCCAAGCTGCCGGCCGAGCAGGCCGCGGCGATCAAGGCCGACGTGGAGGCCGAGTACGCCCAGCGCCCGGCGCTGGCGATGGTCAACTCGGACAAGGGCATCACCAACCTGCACGTGCCCTCGGACGTGATCATCGATGCCTCGATGCCGGCCATGATCCGCGACAGCGGCAAGATGTGGAATGCCAAGGGCGAGCTGCAGGACACCAAGGCGGTGATCCCGGACCGCTGCTATGCCGGCGTGTACCAGGCCACCATCGATGACTGCCGTGAGCACGGTGCGTTCGACCCGGCCACCATGGGCTCGGTGCCCAACGTGGGCCTGATGGCGCAGAAGGCCGAGGAATACGGCAGCCACGACAAGACCTTCCAGATCGCCGGCGACGGCAAGGTGGTGGTGACCGATGCCTCGGGCGCGACCGTGTTCGAGCACGCGGTGGAAGCCGGCGATCTGTGGCGCATGTGCCAGGTCAAGGACGCGCCGATCCAGGACTGGGTCAAGCTGGCCGTCACCCGCGCCCGCCTCAGCGACACCCCGGCGGTGTTCTGGCTGGACGCCGCCCGCGCCCACGACGCGCAGGTGATCGCCAAGGTCGAGACCTACCTGAAGGACCACGACACCAACGGCCTGGACATCCGCATCCTGCCGCCGCTGGAAGCGACCAAGTTCACCCTGGAGCGCATCCGCAAGGGCCAGGACACCATCTCGGTGACCGGCAACGTGCTACGCGACTACCTGACCGACCTGTTCCCGATCATGGAACTGGGCACCAGCGCCAAGATGCTCTCCATCGTGCCGCTGATGGCCGGCGGCGGCTTGTTCGAGACCGGCGCGGGTGGTTCGGCGCCCAAGCACGTGCAGCAGTTCCTGGAAGAGGGCTATCTGCGCTGGGATTCGCTGGGCGAGTTCCTGGCCCTGGCCGCCTCGCTGGAGCATCTGGGCCAGGCCTACGACAACCCGGCCGCCACCGCGCTGGCCAAGGCGCTGGACGTGGCCAACGGCCAGTTCCTGGACAGCAACAAGTCGCCGGCGCGCAAGGTGGGCGAGATCGACAACCGCGGCAGCCACTTCTACCTGGCCCTGTACTGGGCCCAGGCCCTGGCCGCGCAGGACGCGCACGCCGAGCTGAAGGCCAAGTTCACCGCGCTCGCCAAGACCCTGGCCGAGCAGGAAGCCACCATCGTGGGCGAGCTCAATGGCGCCCAGGGCACGCCGCAGGACATCGGTGGCTATTACCACCCGGACCTGGCCAAGTGCGCGGTGGCCATGCGCCCCAGCAAGACCTTCAACGACGCGCTGGCGCAGTTGGGCAAATAGGACACGCGCGCGCCTGTCGGCCCCGGACCGGGGCCGGCGGGTGGGCGTGCCGCGTGAGCTCACCGCGCAAGGCGGTGCTGCGATGGTGGAGACTTCATCACCCTGTGTTGCCCTGACGCTGCAATAGCCTCACCCGGACAGCGGTCGTCCGGGTGGCGGCTGGTCCGAATGCGCCATCAAGAGCTAAGGGGGACTTCGTGGCCAAGGTGTTGATCATGGGCTCGGATCTGCAGAGCGAGCTCGCATTGCTGCAGGAGCTGCAGGCCACGGCCGATGCGCCAGGCCTGGTCCTGGACCTGTGCCACGACCTGGCCGACTGCGACCTGATGGTGGTCCGCGACAACCCGGTGCTGCGCAAGGCGGCACGGCGCATCCTGGTCAGTCATCCGCACCTGCCGATGTGGTCGCTGGCCGAGGACGGCCAACTGTTCGACGCCCTGCATGATCCTCCGCGTGCGCTGGACCTGCCCCAGGTACGCGCCACCTTGCGTGCCCTGGAACCGGACGCGGTGCAGGCACAAGCCCCGGCGACACCGCCGCGCCCCGTGGAGCCCGTCCCGGCGCGGTCGCCCCAGCCATCAGCACTGGCCATCGAGGCGCCGCCACCGGCCGATCCCGGCCCCCTGGGCGAATCGATCCGGTCGCGCTTAATCGCGGCCGACACGGTCAGCGCACTGGCCCTGGACGGGAAGGTGTGCCTGCTGCTGGATTTCCGCCGCCTGCTTGCGCTGGCCGCTCCCGGTGCCGATCTGCAGGGCCGGTCGCCCGAGCAGTTCCTGGGCCGGCACTTTTTCCGGCTGTCGCAGCATGCGCTGCAGGCGTCGCGCTACTCGGCGCTGTTCGTGGACCTGCCCAGCGTGCCGCTGATCCCGCTGCTGTGGCAGGCCACCCTGCGCATGCAGGTCGAGCCAGTGCTGCTGGAGCCCCTGCACGAAGGCTGCCGGATGCGCCTGGCGCGCTGGCCGGACTTCCGCGTGCTGGCCCATCGCCACGATGACTTCCGCATGTGCTCGCTGCTGCTGCACCGCCCTTGTACCGCCGCCGAGGCCGGACAGGCGCTGGACGTGGACACCGGCGCCGCGCGCGCGTTCTTCAATGCCGCCTGGCTGACCGGTTACGCGCAGGTGGAATCCAGCACGCCCCAGGCCGGCACACCCGGTCCGACGGAAGCCACGCGCGGGGCGGGATCGTTGTTGGCCAACATGTGGCGCGGCGTGCGCGGCAAAAAAGGCGCGTAGGCGCCTGGCTCCGGTGCTGCCGGTCGACGTGCGCTAGCCCGACCAGATCATGCGGATCATGGGCGCGCGCATGTGCGAGATCGGATCGACCGAGCTGAGGGGTTCGGCTTGCTGAGCCCTGTCGCTGCGGCTTCGGCTTCGGCTTCGGCTTCGGCTGCGAAGTTACCGCTGACGCAGCATCGAGATGCTTTCCCAGGCGCCGTCAGGCCAGATTGAGTTGCCAGCTCACGCCAAAGCGATCGTTCACCCAGCCGAAGCGCTGGCTGAAGCCGTAATCGCCCGGGGGCATCAGCGCGGTGCCGCCTTCGGACAGCGCCGCCCAGGCGCGCTCCAACTCGGCCAGGTCAGCGCATTCGACGAACAGCGACAAGGACGGGGTGAAATCGAAGGCGTGCGTCGCCGGCGAATCGATGCAGGCCAGCGCCTGCCCGGCCACGGTGAAGCGCGCGCGCATCACGCTGCCTTCCGGCCCCGGGCCCTGCGCGCCATAGCGCAGCACCTCGTCGATGCGCGAATCGGCAAACAGGCCGGTATACAGCGCCATCGCCGCCTCCGACTCGCCGTGCTGGAACATAAGCTGGGGAATCAGGGAATGGGCCATGGCTCCGGTCTGCGGGACGGGGTGTGCCGGATCATGGCGCAACGCGCTCCAGCGCGTCGAGATCGCTGCCCACCACCAGGGGCAGATGCGCGGTGAGGTGTTCGATGGGCCAGTCCCACCAGGCGATGGCCTCCAGCCGGGCGATCTCGGCCTGCGAAAAGCGCGCCTTGATCGGCCGGGCCGGGTTGCCGCCGACAATGGTGTAGGCCGGCACGTCGGCGGTGACCACCGAGCGCGCCGAGACGATCGCGCCGTTGCCGATGCGCACGCCGGGCATCACCAGCGCTTCGTAGCCGATCCACACGTCGTGGCCGATCACCGTGTCGCCCTTGTACGGCAGCTCGCCCGGCTGCGGCATCACCTTCTCCCAGCCATTGCCGAAGATCTGGAACGGATAGGTCGACAGGCCGGACAGCTTGTGGTTGGCGCCGTTCATGATGAACTTCACGCCGCGCGCGATCGCGCAGAAGCGGCCGATCACCAGCCGGTCGCCGATGAAGGGGAAGTGGTAAAGCACGTTGCGCTCGAAGCCTTCCGAATCCTCCGGATCGTCGTAGTAGGTGTATTCGCCGACCTCGATCAACGGATTGCGCACGATGTTGCGGATGAAGCACACCTGCGGGAAGCCGGCCATCGGATGCGCGTTGTCGGGGCTGGGTCCATGCATGGGGCACGCCTGGTCATCGGAAGCGCCCGATGGTAGCCAACCGCGCGCGCGTCAGGCGCCAGGCGGAACCTTGGCAGGCGACTTGCGGGCCGCGGCTTGCTTGGCAGGGGCTTTTTTTGCCGCCTTCGGCTTGGGTACCGGCAGCGCGTCGGCCGTGGCGCGCAGCAGGCGCTGCAGGGCGTCGGTGTCTTCCAGCGCGTCGGCCAACAGGTAATGCGGCTTGGCCGATGGATAAGGTGGCTGCTCGATCACCTCGTGCAGCAGCGCGCGACCGGCGGCGGTGGGCTTGAGGAAGACCTGGTTGTCGCACACCAGCGCGACCACCTTGCCGTCCAGGTACAGCGCGTATTCGCCGAACATCTTCTTTGCTTCCAGCGCCGCACCCAGCCCAGCCTGGGCATGCACGTAGTCGATGAAGTCCGCGTCAGTCGCCATCTGAGTGCCTCGATCAGGGAATGCCGTTGCCGGCGTGCGCACGATAGCCCGGCCGCGTCTCCAAACGTGCGATCCAGGCGTCCACCGCCGGCAGCGCAGGACGCGCCATCGGCGTCATCCGCCACCGGTTCGCCGACAGACCCAGCACGATATCGGCCAAGGTGAAGTCGGCGCCGGTCACGAAGGCGCCGGTGGTGGCCAGCTGCGCATCCAACACGGTCATCAGCCGATTCCACGCCGCGACGCTGTGGTCGATCACGGCGGCATCCTGGAAGGCCGGGCTGTGCCGCACCAGCGCCATGAACGCCGGGCGCCAGGCGCTGTTGAGATCGGTGGCCTGCCAGTCCATCCACTGTTCCACCCGCGCACGCGCCAGGGGCTCGGCCGGCAACAGGTCGTGGCGCTGCTGGCGCGCGGCCAGGTAGCGGCAGATGGTGTTGGACTCCCACAACACCGCCGTGCCATCGATCAGCACCGGGGCCAGGCCGTTGGGATTGAGCCGCCGCAGCGATTCGGCATCGCCGGGCGCCTGCATCGGCGCATGATCGATCTGCAGCGCCAGTTCCTCGCCCAGCCACAGCACCTTGCGCACGTTGATCGAGGTCGGCTTGCCCAGCAGTTTCAGCATCGAGGTGGCTCAGTCGCGGGCGCTGTGCCGGCACACGCCGGCCAGATCGATCATGTGCATTTCGTGGCCCCAGGGGAAGTCGGCCCGCCCGTGCCCGGGAAACTCGGCCTCCCTCGGCTGCACTTTGGCCACGCCGATGCGCAGCATCGGGGTGGGCCACGTGATCCTGGTACAAGTCCTGCGGGATGAAGGACTCAGACTCGCCACGACATTCGCTTACCTCGCCGGCGTCCCCTACCTCGACGAAATCCAGCGCGGCGAACGACCCTCGGCTGGCGCCGTCGTCGGCGCGGCCGGGCACGAACCATCACAGCGGGTTCGACCCTGTGGTGTCCGTCCGCTGGGCCTCAAGCCGCCGGCAGCGGCAGGCCGGCGGCGTCCTTGACCGTGCGCAGCACGAAGCTGGAATTGACGTCGGACACCCCGGAGGCCGCCAGCAGCTTGTCCAGCAGGAAGCGCGAGAAATGATCCAGGTCGCGCACGGCCACGTGCAGCAGGTAGTCCATGTCGCCGGTCAGGGCGTGGCAGGCCACCACCTCGTCCCAGCTGGTCACCGCCGCGGCGAAACGATCGATGGCCGGCGAATCGTGCTCGGCCAGCTGCACGCGCACGAAGGCCTGCAGGCCCAGTCCGAGCGCGCGCGCATCCAGGCGCGCGCCGTAGCCGGCGATCACGCCGGCCGCCTCCAGCCGCTGAGTGCGCCGCAGGCAGGCCGAGGGCGACAGGTTGATCTGCGCGGCCAAATCGGCATTGCTGGCCCGCCCCTGGGTCTGCAGCAGCGCCAGCAGGCGAAGATCCGTGCGGTCCAGCTCGACTTTTTCGGCCATATGGCGCGCCGCAACATTCATTGACGCAACAAGATTGCGCCAATCTGCGCATAGCGCGCAAGTTTCGCAAGCCTGTTGCGCGGCCTTGTCGGTACGGTGGAAGGCCGGATTCGTATCGGAGTTCCGCCATGAACAGCGCCCCGCGCCGCGTCGAAAACCAGCTGACCGACAAGGGCTACGTGCCGGTCTACACCACCGCGGTGGTAGACCAGCCGTGGGGCGATTACAGTGCGGCCGACCACCACACCTGGGGCCAGCTGTTCGAGCGCCAGCGCGCGCTGCTGGTGGGCCGGGCCTGCGAGGAGTTCCTCACCGCGCAGGACGCGATGGGGATGACGCCGCTGGAGATTCCGCGTTTCGACGACCTCAACGTGGTGCTGGGGGCGGCCACCGGCTGGCAGCTGGTGGGCGTGGAAGGTCTGCTGCCGGAGCTGACCTTCTTCGAGCACCTGGCCAACCGACGCTTCCCGGTGACCTGGTGGATCCGCCGGCCCGAGCAGATCGACTACATCGCCGAGCCGGACCTGTTCCACGACTTGTTCGGCCATGTACCGCTGCTGATGAACCCGCTGTTCGCCGACTACATGCAGGCCTACGGGCGCGGCGGGGTGAAGGCCCATGCCATCGGCCCGGAGGCGCTGGTCAATCTGACCCGCCTGTACTGGTACACGGTGGAGTTCGGCCTGATCAACACGCCCGAGGGGCTTCGCATCTACGGCAGCGGCATCGTCTCGTCCAAGGGCGAGTCGCTGTATTCGCTGGAGTCGCCCGCGCCGAACCGGATCGGGTTCGACCTGGAGCGGATCATGTGCACCCGCTACCGCATCGACGACTTCCAGAAGACCTACTTCGTCATCGACAGTTTCGAGCAACTGATCCAGGCCACCGCGGTGGACTTCACCCCGCTCTACGCCCGCCAGGCCCCGCGTGAAGCGCTGCCGGCCGGACGGGTGCAGGAGGGCGACCAGGTGTTCCACCGTGGCACGGGCGAAGGCTGGGCCGAGGGTGGGGATGTTTGAGGGATGGGTTATGAGCCAGGTTGGCTTATTTCCATTTGCTGAAGGATGCGCACTGGCATGCAACGCTTCCGACCCTAGAAGTTGTAATTTGAGCTGAGCTGGCCTTATTCCTCGTTAAACACATTTCGAATAAATTTCTGCATAATTAAGCAAGCGACGGCTAAAACTTGTCTTAACTAGATATTTAGAGGACGAATTTTTGTATGGCCATCTCAGAGCGCACATCAAAGATTGTCTGGGGTCAATGTGCTGCTAGGTGCTGCATATGCAAAAACGATCTTCTCTTCGAAGTCGACGGAGTTATAGCTTCGCTAATCGGAGAGGTCGCCCATATCGTGGGTGAGACCGAGGTTGCGGCGCGCGGCACATCATCCCTTTCTTTAAAGGAAAGGAATGATTCGGCGAACCTTCTTCTGCTTTGCCGTGACCATCACAAGATCGTAGACGACAGCCCGGTGACATATCCTGTCGAAGTCTTACACGAA
Organism: Pseudoxanthomonas sp. JBR18; assembly: GCF_028198165.1. NCBI lineage: Bacteria > Pseudomonadati > Pseudomonadota > Gammaproteobacteria > Lysobacterales > Lysobacteraceae > Pseudoxanthomonas > Pseudoxanthomonas sp. JBR18. The sequence continues at coordinate 1,679,628 of NZ_CP116339.1, read as the reverse complement.
CTTAAAGAAGAACACCTTGCATGGGTTGCGTCGAGCCTATTAAAACCTCGCGCATGGCGCTCAAATATTTCACAACTTACATACATTAATGTTCCTCGCCTGTGCGAACAGGCGGAGATGTGTGGCTATCACGTTGACTTGAGTAGCTACAAGAATAATCAAACACTTCACAGTCTTGGATGGGAGTTGAATCGTGTTATGGCCGCCTTCCAAGCGGTTCTCAGCCATTTATCCATAGACGCGATTCCAGTACGAGACCTGATTCTGCATGAAGCAGCAGTGGGTGCAGCCATCTCATTTGATCGGCAGCGCGTACGCACAAAGAACGTACCCATGGACGTTCTTAATGATCCATCAAAGCTGCGGAAGTTCACGGGCTCCCTCACGAAGGATCCCCACATTTACTGCCAGCTTGGTGATTTTAAACTGGTCATGCTTATAGATCCTCGGTGGATAACGACCTCCACCGCCTTTACTTTATTTCGACCATCTTCGGGTCAAAGTGTTTTTGCTGGCATCGGGCGTGTTACTGGAGTTGATTACGAGACAAGGATCGTCACGGCGACGCCTTGGGTTCTTGGGCTTCCTCATAGCCCACTTGAAGACGCCATAAAGGAATCGGCCGCTAGTCGGTCGGCGTTGGTCGCACCTTCAGCCTCACTCGACTCCCTCGTCGACTTAGCTAGGGGCAAGAAAAATAAACTCTATTTCAGTTCCCCGCCGACTCAATGTGACCTGTGCCAAAGGTCTCTGGCGACTGATAAGTACATGATCGACGGAGCGGTGAAGGATTTAGGAGGTGCATGGGCGTGCATGTGCGCAGATTGTTTCAACAAGCGCGGACAAAGGATCGGCTGGGGATATGGCCAACTTTACTTACGTGACGATATTGGTTGGCTTGAGGTTGCCGGCTTCAGGCCGCCATAAAACTCCGATAGCTCTATTATCCGAACAGCCATGGAGCAGTTCGGCTCCGAGCAACAGGTTCAGGTTGACTTGAGAGAACGGAGACCAGCAGGCGAGCTCGTATGGGCGCGGGGTCTACAATCCATTAAGGCGCTACGTGCTCATCCTCGTCGGCGGATACCTTGTACGCCTCAGCCAAATTTCCAGAGGCCCGGTTGGTATAGCAGTCTGAGCCTGCATTAGGCTCAGACTCTACGCAAACCAAGGAGTGGAAAGATGACACGATGGATCGTATTTGCCTTGTGGCTGTTGGCTGGTACCGCCGCAGCGACGTCAATCGTGCGCATTCCGATTGATGCGGTACTGGCAAAGGCCGACCATGTGTTAGTCGCCACCATTGTCGAGGTGGACATGGTCGATCAACACGGGCGGCAGGTCACTGATCGCGATGCCGTGACCGGGCCAGGATCGACCAACGCGATCCGCTACAAGCTGCATGTCGAAGACGTGCTCAAGACCAATGCCACGCACGTGCCCGCAGTCCTGGTAGTCAACGAATGGGGTGGCTGGCACAAGAAGCTCGGCCAGGAGATCAGGCTCAAGCTGGGCAGCCGAAGCGTGTATTTCCTGAGCGGACCTGATTTCCATCCGGCAGATGTCGCGCAGTTCCGCTATCGACTGGATTCACCGGAGTGGAAGCAGCTGGGCCTGGGAGATTGATGGGTCAGGCACGACCTGAGAGCAGCACATTGCCCACGCCGAACTGGTCACAAGGCTCGTCGTGGGAGCGGCTTCAGCCGCGATGGAGCCTTCCCATCGAACTGCTGCACTGAGGTGTTATTCCCCTGGCGGTGTGCGGGCCTGATCGAGGCTGGAGCCGCTCCCACAAGGACCGCTTCGCCCCGACCCTCACCCCAACCCCTCTCAACAAGAGGGGACTAATGTCCCGGGGGAGAGGGGCTCTTAAAGTCAGCGCGCCAGCCACCCGCCATCGACGGGCAGGATGGCGCCGTTGACGTAATCCGAGGCGCCGCTGGCCAGGAACACCGCCGCCCCGCCCAGGTCGCCCGGGGTGCCCCAGCGTCCGGCGGGGATGCGCTCCAGGATGGACTGGTTGCGCGCGGGGTCGGCGCGCAGTTGGGCGGTGTTGTCGGTGTCCATGTAACCCGGGGCGATGGCGTTGACGTTGATGCCCTTGCCGGCCCACTCGTTGGTCAGCAGCTTGGTGATGCCGGCCAGGCCGGACTTGCTGGCCGTGTAGGACGGCACCCGGATGCCGCCCTGGAAGGACAGCATCGAGGCCACGTTGATCACCTTGCCGTGGCCCTGGGCGATGAAGTGCCGGCCCACCGCCTGGGTCAGGAAGAAGGTGGACTTGAGGTTGACGTCCATCACCGCGTCCCAGTCGTCCTCGGTGAAGTCGACCGCGTCGGCGCGGCGGATGATGCCGGCGTTGTTGACCAGGATGTGCAGGCCGCCGAGGGCTTCAAGCGTCTTGGCGACGATGCCGGCGATGGGGTCCAGGCTGCCCAGGTCGGCCTCGATGCCGAGGAAGCGCCGGCCGGCCGCCTGCACCAGCGCACCGGTTTCCTCCGAAGGGCGCCGCGCGACCGACACCACGTCCGCGCCGGCCTGGGCCAGCGCCACGGCGATGCCCTGCCCCAGTCCCACGTTGCCGCCGGTGACCAAGGCGACCCTGCCTTCCAGGCTGAAAGGATGACTTGCCATGTACATGACTCCGTAGCGGACGCGGGGGCTTACTTGAGCTGGCAGATGTCCAGCACGTGCATGTCGGTGTAGTCCAGGTTCTCCCCGCCCATCGCCCAGATGAAGGCATAGTTGGAGGTGCCCGCGCCCATGTGGATGGACCACGGCGGCGAGACGACGGCCTCGTTGTTCTTCATCACGATGTGGCGCTGGGCTTCCGGCTTGCCCATGAAGTGATAGACGCGGTCGTTGTCGGACAGGTCGAAGTAGAAGTACACCTCGCTGCGCCGGTCGTGCAGGTGCGGCGGCATGGTGTTCCACACGCTGCCCGGCTTGAGGATGGTCAGGCCCAGCAGCAGCTGCGAGGACTGGCAGGTGGCCGGCACGATGTACTGGTAGATGGTGCGCTCGTTGCTGGTCTCCAGCGCGCCCCTTTCCAGCGGGACCGCGTCGGCGATGGAGATCTTCTTGGTCTCAAAGCGCGCATGCGCCGGCGTGGAGGCCAGGTAGTACAGCGCCGGGTTGGCCGCATCGGCCGAGGCAAAGCTCACGTCCTTGCTGCCCATCGGGATGTACAGGCCATCCTTGGGGGTCAGCGTGTACTCGGTGCCGTCGACCGTGACCGTGCCGGTGCCGCCACCGACGTTGATCACGCCCAGCTCGCGCCGCTCCAGGAACGGATGCCCGGCGGCCGAGGCCGGCTCGGTCTGGTCGGGCAGGCGCAGCGGCGTGGCACCCGGGCTGACGCCGCCGAGCACGAAGCGCTCGTAGTGGGTGTACTTCATGACCACCTTGCCGGGCTCGAACAGACCGTCGAGCAGGTACAGGTCGCGCAAGGCATCGTTGTCGACGCCCTCGATGGCGGCCGGGTGGGTGGCGTAGTGGGTCTTGCAGTACATGGCGTGCTCCGTAGCGGGGGGCGGGCACCGGCAATCGGCGCCGGCCGTGGGCGGACCGCGTCAGTCTAACGATCTTTGGCTACCGGTGTCATTGCGCGGTGCACGACGTGCCGGCGATTTTGAGTCTGAGGTAGGAAGGCGGGTTGGGCGCCTGTGTGGGAGCTGCTACAGCAGCGATGCGGCTCTCCCGGTGCAATCCTCAGGCTCTGGTGCCCGCTGGCACATCGGAAAGTTCTGACCGACTCCTGCGAACGATCCCGATACCCGCCGCTGCCGCATGCACCTAGCCTGGCGTGCATGCCGCCTCCTCACTCCCACCATCTGCGCAAGGGACGGTTTTCCTCGCCCGGCCAACGTTATCTGGTGACCTTCACCACGTACCGACGCCTCCCCCACTTTCGCCACTGGTGCCACGCCAGCAACACCGCCCGTCATCTCGCCGACCCGGCACACTGGGGAAGCGCCCGTCTGCTGTGCTGGGTGCTGATGCCGGATCACTGGCATGGCCTTCTGGAGCTTGGAGAGGAATCGCTGGGCCGTGCGGTGGGCCGGGCCAAGGCGGCCGCGAGCCGGGCCTGGCGTGCCGAGAGGCGTGATCGAACGCCGTTGTGGGCGCAAGGATTCCACGACCATGCATTGCGACGGGAGGAGGACGCGCTGGCGATCGCCCGCTATCTCGTGGCCAATCCCGTCCGGGCCGGGATCGTGAAGCGTGTGGGCGACTATCCGTACTGGGATGCGATCTGGCTTTGATGATGGGGCTTGGGTCGCGGTCACTCCCCCATGAAAGCTTCATCGCCGCTGTAGCCGCTCCCACGGAGCAGTCCAGGGAGCGCTGCACCATCCGCCGGCAAGGTCAGTCTTCCGGTGGCTGGCAGGAATCGCGCACCACCAGGTGCGGGCGCACGCTGGCGGCCGGCAGGGTCGTGGGCGAGCCTTCCGGCTGGATCAGCATGGCCGCGGCCATGCGCCCGGTATCGCGGGTGTTGCGGCGCACCGAGGTCAGCGGCGGCCACAGCCGCGAGGCCAGGGGGCTGTCGTCGAAGCCGACGATGGACAGTTCGCGCGGCAGGGTCATCCCCGCGCGCAGGGCCACCTTGTAGGCGCCGGCGGCCATCTCGTCGTTACCGGTGAAGATCGCCGTGGGCCGTGCGCCCTTGAGCAGCAGTTTCTCGGCCGCGGCCACGCCGGATTCGAAGGTGTAGCCGGCCTCGATCACCCGCGCCTTGGGCAGCTCGATGCCGCGTCGGTTGAGCGCCTCCAGGAAACCCGCGGTGCGCTCCTGGCTGGAGCGGTAGACATTGGGACCGGTGATCAGGCCGATGTCGCGGTGGCCCAGCGAGAGCAGGTAATCGGCCGCCTCGGTGGCGCCTTCGCGGTCGTGGGTGACCACGGTCGGCGAGGTCGAATCCAGCGGCAGCGAGGCGATGCGCACGTAGCGGCAGCCGATCTGGGCCAGCATGTCGGCCAGGGCCTGGTCCTCGGAGGCGCGTGGCACCAGGATCACCCCGTGCAGCTTCTGTGCCTGGACGAAGCGGCGCACGCCCTCGATGTAGCCGGGGCTGCGCGTATCGCACGGATGCACCACCAGCTCGTAACTGGAACCACGCAGGGCATCCAGGGCGCCGTTCTGCATGTCCACCACGTATTGCGCGGTGGGATTGTCGTAGACCATGCCGATCAGGAACGAGCGACGGAACGCCAGGCCGCGCGCCAGCGGATCGGGCGAATACCCCACCTCGCGCATCAGCGCCTGGACCTTCTCGCGGGTATCCGGCCGCACCAGCGGCGAATCGTTGATGATCCGCGACACGGTCTTCTTGGACACCCCGGACAGGCGCGCGATGTCGTTGATGGTCGCCACGCGCCCGTCCGGCAGCCTCGGCAGCGTGGGCGAAGGCGCATCGGCAGCTTTCTTGCGCGGCATGGCGGGGCCCGTAGCGTGGAAGGGAGAGATTCTAGCCGGTCGCCGGCGCCGCGCCGGCGCGATCCGGCGCGCGGTGGCGGACATCACGACAGGCACCTGCCCGATTCGGACCGGCGGCTTCGCCCAGGTCTTGCCGTCGGGATGCGCCTCGAAGCGCAGGCGCGTTGGTGACTCAGGCCCGCATGAGCTCCGGCAGCCACATCGACAGCTGCGGGAAGAAGGCCACCACCAGCAGGACTGCCAGCGCCGCCAGCCAGAACGGCCAGATGCTGCGCATGCACTCGGCCACCGAGATCTTGCCGATGGCCGTGCCGATGAACAGCACCGAGCCCACCGGCGGGGTCACCAGGCCGATGCCGCCGGTCAGGACCAGCACCAGGCCGAAGTGGATCGGGTTGATGCCGTAGGCCTTGGCCACCGGCAAGAAGATCGGCGTGCAGATCAGGATCATCGGCGCCAGGTCCATGAAGGTCCCCAGCACCAGCAGCATCACGATGATCATCAGCAGCACCGTGATCTTGTCGTGGGCGAAGGACTGCAGGAATTCCACCGCGTGGGTGGGCACCTGCAGATAGGCCAGCAGCCAGCCGAACACCGCCGCGGTGGCGATCACGAACAGGATCACCCCGGTAGTGCGCGCCGCGTGCGACACCGTGGCCAGGAAGATGCGCCAGCCCAGCTGCCGGTACAGCAGCGCGGTCACGCCCAGCGCATAGAGCACGGCCAGCGCAGCGCTCTCCACCGCGGTGAAGATGCCCGCGCGGATGCCGAAGAAGATCAGCGCCACCAGCCCCAGCCCCGGCAGCGCCGAGACCAGCCGCAGCAGCACCGCGCGCGCACCGGGGAAAGGCTCGGTGCCGTAGCCACGCCGGCGCGCCACCGCATAACCGGTGCCCATCATCGCCACGGTCATCAGCAACGCCGGGACGATGCCGGCGGCGAACAGGTCGGCGATGGATAACCCGCCGCCGGCCGCGGCCGAGAACAGGATCAGGTTGTGCGAAGGCGGCACCAGCAGCGCCACCAGCGCGGCGGTGATGCTGACGTTGACCGCGAAATCGCGTCCGTACCCGCGCTGGACCATCTGCGGGATCATCGTGCCGCCCACCGCCGAGACATCGGCGATGGCCGAGCCGGAGACCCCGCCGAAGAACAGCGAGGACAGCACGCTGACCTGGCCCAGGCCGCCACGGAAACGCCCCACCAGCGAGGCCGCCAAGGCGATCAGGCGCTCGGAGATTCCGCCGCGCAGCATGATCTCGCCGGCGAAGATGAAAAGCGGGATGGCGATCAGCGACGCCGAGCCCACCCCGGCCTGCATCTGCTGGACCAGCACCACCGAGGGCAGGTCCAGGTACAGCAGGGTCGCCAGTGCGGCACCGGCCAGGGCGAAGCCCACCGGCACCCCGATCACCAGCAACACCATGAACAATCCAAACAGCAATGCGATCGCCATCGCTTAAGCCTCCTTGTCCTGGCCCACGCCGACCAGCACCCGCACCAGGCGGAACAGCGCGAACACCGCGATCAGCGCCCCGCCCAGGCACAGCGGCGCGTAGTTGATGCTCTGCGGCAGCGGCGCGCCAGCGGTCTTGATGTGCAAGCCGTCGGCCAGCAGCACCGCGCTCCAGCCAGCCAGCACCACGCCCAGGGCCAGCATCACCAGCGGTGCGATGGCCTCGAACACCCGGCGCAGGGCGGCCGGGGTGCGCTGTGCCAGCAGGAAGAAGCCGAAGTGCCGCGCCTCGTGCACGCCGCAGGCCGCGCCCAGGCTCATTGCCGTGCTCAGCAGCAGCAGGGTCACCGGCTCGGTCCAGCTGGGCGAATCGTTGAGCACGTAGCGGGCGAAGACCTGCCAGCCCTGCACGGCGACCAGGGCCAGCAGGGCGGCGGCGGCGATGGCGATGGCCGCCGAGGCCAGGCGGTCCAGCGCGCGCTGCACGCCAACCAGCGGCGGGGCGGAGGAGGCGGCATGGACGTGGGGCATGCGCATGGAATCCTCAGGCGAAGTCGCGGATGCGACGGTAGAGCGGCTCGATGCCGGGGAGCTGCCGGTAGCGCTGCACCAGCGGCGCGGCGGCGGCGCGGAAGGCCTCCATGTCCACGTCGTTGAAGCGCACGCCGGCGGCCTGCACGGCCTCGCGCGCCGCCGTTTCGGAGGCGTCCCACAGCTGGCGCATGACCGGGACCGAGTCGCGCGCGGCCGCGACCACGCGGGCGCGGTCGTCGGGACGCAGCTGCTCGAAGCTGCGCCGCGACATCAACAGCACGTCCGGGGCGAAGGAATGCTGGCTGCGCGACCAGTAGTGCGCGGCCTCGAAATGGCGGCTGGAGTGGAAGCTGCGGATGTTGTTCTCCGCGCCGTCCAGCATGTGCGTCTCCATCGCCTGGAAGGTCTCGCCCAGCGACATCGGCGTGGGGTTGGTGCCCAGCATGCGCATCAGCTCGATGAACATGTCCGAGGCCGCCACGCGCAGCTTGAGTCCGTGCAGGTCGCCCGGTTCCACCAGCGGCTTGCGCGTGTTGTAGAAGTTGCGCGCGCCCGAGTCGTAGATCGCCAGACCCACCAGGTCGCGGGTCTCGAAGCCGCGCAGCACCGCGTCGGCCACCCCGCCGTCCAGCGCGCGGCGTTGGTGCTCGGTCGAGTCGAACACATAGGGCAGGCACAGCGCGCTGGTCAGCGGGAAGGCGTTGTTGAGCGCCCCGGCGTACACGCGGGTGATGTCGATGGCGCCGAAACGGGCCATGTCGATGGCCTCGGCCTCGCGGCCCAGCTGGCCTGCGTGGTACATGCGCAGGCGCAGGCGGCCGTCGGTCTCGCGCGCCAGGCGCTCGCCCATCCAGTTCACCGCCTGCACCGTGGGATAGTCGGCCACGTGCACATCGCTGGCGGTCAGCAGTTGGCCGCCGCCGTCCAGGCGCGTGACCGCCCGGCCCAGCGTGGGCAAGGTGGCCAGCGCGCCGACGGCGGCGCCGAGCATGGTCCTGCGAGTGATCATGGCGCCCTCCCGCGCGTGTTCACTCCATCGTCCGCAACCCTAGGCGGCGATGGCCCTGCATGGAATGTCGAAATATCCCTCGAACCGCACCAATGCCTGCTGGCCGATGCGGATGTCGTGGATGCCGGTGGCGTTGCCGGTGGCGATCAGGTCGCCCTGCTTGAGCGGACGTCCGCGCTGCGCCGAGCGGCCCAGGGCGAAGGCGAAGGCCGCGCGCAGGCCGCCGGGCAGCAGCCGCGCGCCGCCGGTGCCGACGCGGGTGCCTTCGATGAAGGTCTCCGCGCGCAGGCCGTCCTCATCCAGGGCCTGCCAGTCGGGCACCTGTGGCCCCAGGATCAGGCCGTTGTTGTTGCCGAAGTCGCTGACCACCACGCGCGGGCCCAGCTGGTTGATGGTGGCCAGCGGGCTGCTGGCGATCTCCACGCCCAGCAGCAGGGTCGAGGCGATGGCCACGGCCTGCTCGGGCGTGTAGTGCAGCTGGTCGGCCGGCGCGTCCTGTTCCAGGCGCAGCACGTACTCGGCTTCGACTGCGGCAAAGCCGCCGTCGAATACCGGGAACTCCACGATGGCACCGGTGGCATTCCAGAGCTGGCGCGCGTAGATCGGGCCGAGCAGGCGCTCGTCGCCGCTGGCGTCGCGGCGCTCGGCGGCGATGTAGCCGACCTTCCAGCCGACCACCGTATCGGGCCACTGGGCAATGGCCAGGTCCTGCACCTGATACGCGCTGACCAAGTCTGGCGGAATGGTGCCAGGAAAATCCGGCAACGATTGCCCCGCCTGGCGTGCCTGCACGAAGGCGTGCGCGATCGCCTCGGCGTCGGCGGGCAGTGCTGCGGAAGAATGGCGTTCCTGGCTCAAGGCGATGTCCCCGTTGGCGGCGAGCGTTGCTGCACTGCCCATCGACAGCGCCTGTGGTCGATGTATATGGTAAACCGGTGTCATTGGCAATGTGCACTGCGACATCGCCGCATGACGGACCTGGCGTCGACGACCTTGGGAGGGGTTGCCATGCAGCAGACCGGAATCGTCCACCGCGTGCTGGCGTGCCTGCTCGGCGGGCTGCTGGCCGCGGCGGCGGCGCACGCCAGGCCCGTACCGGCGGCAGGAGGCGAGACGCCCGCCGAACAGGCCTCGCGCCTGATGCTGTGGCCCGGCCGCCTGGCGCCTGGCGACACCGCTTTGGCCGGCGCCGAGCACATCGTCGAACGCAGCGCCGACCCGGCGATGCCGGACCGCTACATCGACCGGGTCAGCCATCCCTATCTTGTCGTCTACCGGCCCGCGCGGCCCGATGGCAGCGCCCTGCTGGTCGTCCCCGGCGGCGGCTACCAGCGCGTGGTCCTGGACAAGGAAGGCAGCGCGCTGGTGCCGGACCTGGTCACGCGCGGCGGGGTAACCCTGTTCGTGCTGCGCTACCGGCTGCCGGCCGAGGGCCATCCCGATCCGCGCGAGGTGCCGCTGGCCGATGCACAGCGCGCGATCCGCCTGATCCGCGCCCATGCCGCCGAGTACGGCGTCGATCCGCACAAGGTCGGGGTGATGGGGTTTTCCGCGGGCGGCCACGTCGCGGCCAGCCTGGCCACCCGCTTCGATGCGCGCGTGTATCCGCGCGTGGACGCCGCCGATGCGCTGTCCGCGCGACCGGACCTGCAGCTGCTGGTGTACCCGGTGATCGACCTGGGGCCGCTGATCGCCCATCCCGGCTCGCGCCAGCGCCTGCTGGGCGCGCACCCGGACCCGGCGAGCATGCGCGCCTATTCGGCCCAGAACACGGTCACCGCCGCCAGCCCGCCGGCGTTCCTGCTGCACGCGCAGGATGATGACGTGGTCCCGGTGGCCAACACGCTGGTCTACGCGCAGGCGCTGCTGGCGCACGGCGTCTCGACCGAGCTGCATGTGTTTCCCCAGGGTGGGCACGGCTTTGGCGTGCGCGGCACGACCGGCCTGACCGTGGCCGCCTGGCCGCGGCTGGCCCTGGACTGGATGCGCTGGCAATACGCCACGCGCGATACGAACAAGCAGGAGGATTCCCATGCACCATGAAGACGGCAGCCGCCGCGCGTTTCTGCGCCAGGCCTCGCTGGGCGGCCTGGCCCTGGCCACCGCGCCCCTGTGGCCGGCCGCGGCTCGCCCGCTGGGCGACGCACCTATCGCCACCACCCGCAGCGGCCAGATCCGCGGCGAGCTCGATCAGGGCATCGCCGTGTTCAAGGGCGTGCCCTACGGCGCGGACACCACGGCGCGCCGCTTCATGCCCGCCCTGCCCGAGCAGCCCTGGAAGGGCGTGCGCCAGGCCACTACGCTGGGTGCGGCCGCACCGCAGACCGGAACCGAGGAGCCGACCAGCGAGGACTGCCTGTTCCTCAACGTGTGGACCCCGGCGCTGCGCGATGGCGGCAAGCGGCCGATCCTGGTCTACATCCACGGCGGCGCCTTCAACAACGGCTCGGGCGGCGACCCGCTCTACGACGGGGTCAACCTGTCGCGGGCCGGCGACGTGGTGGTGATCACTGTCAACCATCGCCTCAACGCCTTCGGCTACCTTTATCTGGCGCAGTTGGGCGATGCATCCTTCGCCGAGTCGGGCAACGTGGGCCAGTTGGACCTGGTGCAGGCGCTGCAGTGGGTGCGGCGCCACGCCGACGAGTTCGGCGGCGATGCCGGCAACGTCACCCTGTTCGGGCAGTCCGGCGGCGGGGCCAAGATCGCCACGCTGATGGCGATGCCCGCGGCCAAGGGCCTGTTCCACCGCGCCTGGACGATGAGCGGCCAGCAGGTCACCGCCTGCGGCCCGCGCGCGGCCACCCAGCGCGCGCGACTGCTGATGGACGCGCTCGGAGTCAAGGACGCCGCCGCGCTGCGCACCCTGCCGGCCCAGCGCCTGCTCGACGGCATGGCCACGCGCGATCCCTCGCGGGTGGAGGACACCGCGCTGTACGTCGGCCCGGTGTTCGATGGCGGCGTGCTGCCGAGCCATCCGTTCTGGCCGACCGCGCCGCTGCAGTCGGCGCGGCTGCCGATGGTGATCGGCAACACCCATGACGAGACCCGCGCCTTTCTGGGCCGCGATCCGCACCACTTCGAGCTGAGCTGGGACGAGGTGCCGGCGCTGCTGGAGCGGCAGCAGTACGTGGACCTGCTGCCCTCGATCGTGGTGGCCGGCTACCGCCAGCTGTATCCGCACTACAGCCCCTCGGAGGTGTTCTTCGCCGCGACCACGGCCGGGCGCTCGTGGCGCGGGGCAGTGGAGGAACTGGAGGCGCGTGCACGCCAGGGCGCGCCGACCTGGGCCTATCAGCTGGACTGGTACGACCATGACGGCGAGGCGGCCAAGCTGCGCGCCTTCCACACCCTGGATATCCCGCTGGTGTTCGACAACATCGCCCAGCCTGGCTCGCGCACCGGCACGGGCGAAGGCGCGCAGCGCATGGCTAGGCAGATGCGCGACACCCTGCTGGCCTTCGCCCGCCACGGCGACCCCAACCACGCCGGTTTGCCGGCCTGGGCGCCGTACTCGCTGGCCCAGCGCGAAACCATGGTCTTCGACACCCCCAGCCGCCAGGCGCACGATCCCCGCGGCGGCGAACGCCGACTCTACGCGCAGGCGCCGTTCGTCCAGCGCGGGACGTTCTGATGGCGGCCAGGGCGACGCGCACGGCGGGGATCTGCCTGCTGCTGGCGGCGGCCGTTGCGGCCTGCGCGCCGATGCCGACGCGCGAGTCGGGGCACGCCTTCCCACCGCACACCGCCTTCGTCCTGCCCGCCGCAGCCGCGCCGGTTGCAGAAGCGCCGCTCCCCCAGGTGGAAGGCCTGAGCCGGGTGACCTTCGCCGGCTTCGACGCGCTGCGACTGGAGGCGCCCGGCGGCACCGCGGTCGTGGCCCTGTTCGGCGGCCACCTGCTGTCGTGGGTGCCACGCGGTGGGCAGGATGTGCTGTGGCTGTCGCCCGACACCGCGCTGCCACCGCAGCCCATCCGCGGCGGCGTGCCGGTGCTGTGGCCGTACTTCTCAAGGCAGGGACAGACCGCGGCGTTGCCCGCGCACGGACTGGTGCGCACCCTGCGCTGGCAGGTGGTGGAGGCCAGGCGCGCGCCCGACGGCACGCTGACGTTGGTGCTGGCCCCCCCGCAGCCGGTGCCCGGCCTGGCGCTGCGCATGACCCTGCGCGTGGGCCAGGCGCTCGAGCAGACCCTGACCACCACCAATACCGGGACTACGCCGGTGCGCTTCACCCAGGCGCTGCACAGCTACTACCGGGTGGGCGATGCGATGCAGGTTCGCGTGGATGGGCTGCAGGGGGCCACGTACCGCAACAAGGCCGAAGGCTTCGCCGCCGCCTACGTGCAGCAGGGCCCCTGGTCGCTCACCGCCGCCGGGGGCCAGGTGGACCGGATCTACACCGGCACCGATAGCCACTACGTGCTGGATGATCCGGTGCTGGACCGGCGCATCGTCCTGGACACCACCGGCAGCCACAGCCTGGTGACCTGGAATCCCGGCGTGGACGCGCAGACCCGCAGTCCGGACATCGGCTCCGGCTGGCGCCACTACGTGTGCCTGGAAACCGCCAATGCCGGTGACGACGTGGTGGTGCTGGCGCCGGGTGCCCGGCATCGGCTGGGGTATCGCGTCACGGTCCAGTCGCGCTGAGCGGCCTTACGCGCGCGCCGGGCGAATCCTTCTGCGCCGGGTCGGTGACATCCGCCTTGCGATGATCCGCCCTGCATCTCCCACGATGCCGGCGGGCGGCCTGGATTCCTGATCGACGGCGACGCGCTCAACTGCGGTGGGACGATGTGCACGACGCTCCCCAGTCCGCTTCGTGGGTCAGTCGCACTGCCCGCATCAGGAAATGCTTTGCGACGAGCAAACCTGTGCGGCGCATGCGCATCGGCGTGGCCACCACCGCCGAGACAACCGCCTGCACCGTCCGCTCGCAGCCCCGCTGCTAGGCTGATGCGCCCCCTGCCCGGAGCTCGATTTGGATCTGGAACGCACCTACCCCGCCTTCCTGTTCGACATGGACGGCACCTTGCTGACCTCCATCGCCGCGGCCGAGCGCGTGTGGACGCGCTGGGCGCAGCTGCACGGGCTGGACCCGGGTTTCGTCCCCAGCATCCATGGCGCGCGGGCGCTGGACACCGTGCGCCGGGTGCTGCCCGACGCCGACGCGCAGGCCGAGGCCGCGCGCATCACCGCCTGGGAGATCGAGGACGTGGACGGCGTGGAAGCCATCGCCGGCGCGGCAGCCTTCACCGCCAGCCTGCCGGCGCACGCCTGGGCGATCGTGACTTCCGCCCCGCGCGAACTGGCCCTGCGCCGTCTGCAGGCCGCCGGACTGCCCCCCGCCCCGGTGATGGTCACCGCCGAGGACGTGGAACGCGGCAAACCCGACCCGTCCGGCTACCGGCTGGCCGCCCAGCGCCTGGGCGTGGACGCCGCGCACTGCCTGATCTTCGAAGACGCGCCGGCCGGCATCGGCGCGGCCGAGGCCGCCGGTGCCGAGGTGCTGGTGATCACCGCTACCCATGCCGGGCACGTGGACACCCCACACCGCAGCGCGCGTGACTTCCTCGGCCTACAGGCAGAGGCCAGCAAAGCCGGCCTGCAGCTGCGCGAGCGCGCAGGCTGAGGCGAGCGGTCCTGTTCCCCTCGTGGGTGGTCCTGTTCCCTGTAGAGCGCAGCTTGCTGCGCTGAAGCTCTCGCGAGGATCCGGTCGAAAAGGGCAGCGGCGCAAGCGCCGCGCTACGGGGACTCCGCGGTTGGCGCGGTTCCCTGGCGCTGCGGCAACCCCACGCGGTTGTTGCGCAGAGTCACCTCGGGCACCTGCCCCTCGGTGACCAGGCGCAACTGCGCGCCTGAGATGTCCAGGCCGGCCGGCAGCGCCAGGCGCACCTGGGCCGTCTTGGGCTGAAGGTCGCGCGGCGCCTGCAGTGCCGGGAACGCCGCCTGGGCCAGGACCTTGCCCTTGGCGTCTTCCAGCAGCACCTGCCCCGCCGGTGCGTCCAGGTGGCCCAGGCTGTGCACGGTCACCGTCAGCGCACCATCGGTGGTCTGCACATCGCCAAAGCCGATGCCTAGATCGGCACGCTGCTCGACCGGCGTGGCTGCCGGCGTGACCAGCTCCAGCTGCATCACCCACTGCGCGCCCGGCGGGAATCGCACATCGACCGTCCCGCTCTTCTGCCAGTCGAACTCGCGTGTTGCACCCTTGCCGTCGATCTTGCCATCGCCATCGCGGTCCACGCCGGTGGTCATGCGCCAGCGTCCGGCGGCGATGTTCCAGCCGGCCATCTGCGCGGCCTGCGCCTGGTCCGAGAGGTTGTAGCCGATCACGGTGAAACGCTCGCGCGTGGGCCGCGGCACCAGCAGGGCCACCTGCACGGCCGCCTGCGGATCGTCGAAGCGCCAGCTCACCGTATTGCCCTGCCAGGTCTGGTTGCGCTTGAGCCCCACCCCGCCCAGGCGCACATGCTGCAGCCATTCGGTCGGGGATTCGACCCGGTCGCTCCACCACTGCCCGTCGGTGTTGAGGTAGAAGTCGCGTTGCTTGGCGCGCGCTTCCTCGCGGAACAGGGCCGCCAGCTGCGCGGTGTCGCCGCTGTCCTGCCAGGCCACGTAGCGGGCGAAGGGCGAGGCGTCGTCGCGCTTCGCGCCAGCGGCGATCTTCGCGCCCCAGGTGTCGCGCTTGCCCAGCACGTCCAGGTAGTTCTCGGTCAACAGCGACAGCCCACCCGGGCCGGCGCGGTCGACGCGGTAGTCCAGCGGCTTGAGGTACTTGTCATCGCCGCTGAAGCGCCAGGCCGCCCAGAAGGTGTGCATCAGCTCCGAGCCACCGCTGCCGTCGAACAGCTCGCCGCCACGGGTGGCGCCAGTGGCCCAGTTGATCTCGTTGGGCAGTGCCCACTGGCCCTTGGCATTGGTGTAGGCGTGGGCCAGATAGCCATCGGCCAGGCCGGTGATCATGCCGCGCGCGGTGGGGTCGGCGTTGTAGGCGCCAAGCTGCATGATCGGGTGGACGATGGGGAACGAGTACGGCTTCTGCCACTGCCAGTTGGGCTCGCGATAGACCTTGCGCCCGCCGAACCAGTTGCTGGAGAACAGCAGGTTGCCGTGCGGATTGACCGTGATGATGTCGGTCAGCGCATGCACGGTCTTCATGATCCGCTCGACCGTGCGCGGATCGCCCCAGTTGAGGTAGAGCAGCTCGCTGTTGAGGTTGATGCCCTCCTCGTAGCTGTGCAGCTCGTCGGTCTCGATGGTCGACAGCCCGTTGGTGAACATGCCGTTGCGGTAGTTGGCCGCGGACAGGGCCAGCAGCGAGGCGTTGAGCTTGTCCGGGTCCACGCCCATCAGCGCCAGGCCCGGCCATTGCTGGGTCAGGTCGGTGTCATCGGAGATGCCCCCGCCGAAATCGCCGTAGTCCACCTGGCGCTGGTCGATCCACCAGTTGGCAAAGGCCCGCGACAGCTTGAGGTCCTCCAGCTGCCAGAACGCCCAGTCCGGCACGCCCTTGGGCGGCGTGGGCTGCTCCACCGGCAGCGGGGCCTGGTTGTCGTAGCTGATGTCGTTCCACAACACCCGGCCCAGGGCGTGGTCCGGGTCCACGCGCAGCAGGTCGTGCATGTCGCGTTCCAGGCGCCGGTACAGCCGCTGCCGGCGCGAGGTGGTGTGTTCCTCGACCAGGAAGCCCCAGTTGTCGCGGGCCTGGTTGAAGCGGTCGGCGGTGTGCTCGGCCAGGGCCTGCGCGCGTGGCTTGAACACCAGATGCACGCCGGCGCCGTCCAGCGCGCGCGCATCGAAGCCCGGCGCGGCCGAGGCCACCGACAGCATCAGGCTGTGGTCGTCCAGGATGCGGTCGCGCGTGTCCAGCCACAGCGTGCGCGCCTGGCCGGGCTTCACCGAAACGCTGACATCGATCAGCTTGCGCGCCGGCCAGATCGGGTCGGCCACGCTGATGTTGAGCGGGATCAGGCCATCCTCGGCAGCCGGCAGGTTCAACGCCGGCAGGTCCAGCGCGATGCCGTCCAGGCCATCGTGCATGTTGGTCCAGCCATAGGCCCAGCTACGCATCAGCGGCTGGTCCGGCGGCGGATCGCCCAAGGTGGAAGGAATCAGCACGTGCACCAGCGGGCGCAGGTCGCCAGCAGCCTTGGCCGTAGGGCGCGGACGCGCGGGGGCGCGCTGCGGCAGGGCCACCACGGTGCTGCGTTCGGCGGCCGGGTAGCGTCCGGCGATGTAGGCACGCAGCTCGGCCAGGTTGTCGTAGTCCGGGGCGATATCGGCCTGCACGGTGTAATCCAGGCGGGCGCTGCCCTTGGGTATTTCACCGGCGGTCACGTTATAAGCCCAGATTTCCTGGATGGGCGTTTCCTGCGCGACGTTGGTGAAGCGCAGGTGGCCGCCGCGGTGGGTGGCGAACTGGTCGACGCTGCGCACCACGCCTTCGGGGCGCTGGAACAGCGGCGACCGCGCGCCGGCCTTGTCTGGTGCGTAGCTGGCCTGGCCGTAGGCCGCGCCGCGCAGTTCGATGCGGTTGAACGGCTCGTCGGGCAGGGTCAGGTCCAGCGCCTTGCCGCCTTCCACGTAGACGTTCCAGTCCGGCAGTTCGAAATAGTCGGTGCGCCCGGGCAGGCGCGAGCGGTTGTACACGCCGGGCCAGGTGGTCTCGTCGATACCGTCGGTGCCCTTGAACATCCATTCCTTCCGGTCGCGCGCATCGGCGAACTCGACTTTGCGGATGCGCGTCACCGGTGCATCCAGCACCGGCGGTGCGCCGCGATCCCAGCCATAGCGATGCCGCCACACCTGGCCTTCATCGCGCGCGGCCACCGCGGTGGTCGGCTCGCGCAGCCGGGCCAGCGCAGTGGCGCCGGCGGCGTCGAGCATGTGGTCGTAGACGCGCAGCTCGTCGAAGTCGCTGCCGCGCAGGAAGTTGTAGCGGCTCTGCACCTGGTGCGGCGACATCACCCGCCCGGCCAGGCCGAACTGGTCCAGCCCCGCATCCAGGTCCAGGGTGGCGTCCTTGCGCGCGACCTCCTGGCCGTCCACGTACAGGCGTACCCCGAGGGTCTCGTCCCAGGCGAAGGCGATGTGGGTCCAGGCATCGGCCGCCGGCGGGGTGGGCATGTCGAAGGACACCCGCGCCCGGGCCAGGTTGGCGTCGGTGACGAAGGCATCGAAGCCATGCCCGTTCCAGTCGATGCGCAGCCAGGCCATGTCCCAGCTGCTGTGGTCGGCGTAGCCGGCGCGGAAGATCACGAACGGCGCCTGTCCCACCGCGTAGCGCGGGCGCCAGAAGAACGCCAGCGTGCCGCGCTGGGTGTAGAGGTTGCCCGGCGCCTCCCAGGACAGCACGCCATCGTCTGCCCATTCGATCGCCTTGCCGGACTTGCCGGTGTCGACCAGCTTCACCTTGTCGCGGAAGTTGGGCACCGCCTGGCCGCCGGCCACATCGGCATCGAAGCCGTGATCGGCCGACACGCGAAACAGCAGCTGCGGCGCCTGCGCTGCCATCACCGGGCAGGACAGCGTCATCGCCGATCCCAGGCAGGCCAGGCGGACGAGGTGCATCGCAACTGCTTTCAACATCATGTTCTCCGATGGGATCTGCCGACCCGTTGCATGTGCTGGCGGCGTGTTCGATCCGGTCTACGCATGACCGCTTCAGGGCCCTGCAAAGGGTTGCCAGTCGCCTAGGATGGCTTGCTCGGTATAGGCCAAGGCCTCCTCGCCGGACAGGTGATGGGACCAGGTCACCCGCTCTTCCGGGGCGGCGCCGGGGCCACGGCTTCCAAATTCGCCGTAGTAGCTCGTCGCTTCGGCGTCGGGCTTGTCCCAGTTGTGCCAACCCGGCACCACGATGTTCGCGCCCAGGTCGCTATCGATGAACACCGTGCGCGCGTAAGGCCGCCAGGGCCGGCCCAGGTAGGTGGTCCCAACGCCCTCGCCGCGGACGATGGCGCGGCGAAAGACATAGCCAAAGCGCTGCCCTTCCGGCGTGGAAGCGGCCGTGATGTAGCTGATCCTGCCCTTGGCCACGATGGTGCAGTCGTCGAACAGCGCCGTGGCCCCGCCAAAGATGAAGTCGATGGTGCCTTCGATGTAGCAATCCTTGAAATGGATCACGCTGCCGACATGGGTGTAGAGCGTGTCCTGGTTGCCCAGCAGACGCACGTTCCTGAAGGCTGCGTGCGGTGCCTGCACCGACAGGGCCAGGGCCTGGCCGACGTTGCCGGCGGTGTTTTCGATGGTCAGGTCTTCGGCAATGAAGTGGTCGCCGTACACGTACATCGTGGACGAGCCGCTGGTGCGCATGGCCTTGCCGGTCTTGGGGTCGATCCGGTCGGCGTAGTTGTTCCAGCTCAGCACCGTGGCGCCAGCACCGGCGCCCACGATGCTGACCATCGACTTGGCCTTGCCCACGGTGACCACGCCCGGATAGAAGCCCGCCCGCAGGCGGATCACCTGGCGTGTGCGGTTGCCATCGGGCACTGCGTCGAGGGCTTGCTGCAGCGTGGTGAAATCACCGGAGCCGTCGGGGGCGACCAGCCAGTCCTTGGCCAGGACCGGGTTGGCCAGCACCGCCAGCGTGATCAGCAGCGCAGCCTGGCGCCAACGCCGGCGTGGGCGCGCAAGGGACCGGTGGAACAGGTTGGACAGCATGTCGAGGCGCATCCTCACAGCTTGTAGCGCACGCCGAGCAGAATTTCGCGTCCAGTCTCCGTGTAGGTCAACGGCAGCTTCCAGGACGAGGTGCCCACCCACTCGTACGACGACGCATTGGTCAGGTTGATGCCCTCCAGGCTCAGCTCCAGGCGCTTGTTGAGCTTCCAGGATAGCGAGGCATCGACGGTATTGACCGCATTCATGCCGTGGAAGTCAAAGCCGGGGACGCTGGCCGGCACCTGCGTGTAGTAGCCATCGCGATGGGTGTAGGACACGCGCGCGCCCAGACGCTGGCCTTCGTAGAACAGGGTGCCGTTGTAGGAATTCTTCGACAGTCCGGTGAGGTCTGTCTTCAGTGAGCTGGCCCCGGTGGCGGTCAGGTACTGGATCTGCGAATCGACGTAGGTGTAGTTGAGCTGCGCGCCCAGGTTGGCCCACTTGCCTGGCAGGAAGCTGAAAGGCTGGG
The DNA here is from genome assembly GCF_028198165.1 of Pseudoxanthomonas sp. JBR18. NCBI lineage: Bacteria > Pseudomonadati > Pseudomonadota > Gammaproteobacteria > Lysobacterales > Lysobacteraceae > Pseudoxanthomonas > Pseudoxanthomonas sp. JBR18. The sequence goes on along the minus strand of NZ_CP116339.1, from coordinate 1,660,056 downwards.
TGTAGTTGAACTCGGCGCCTTTCAGTTCGCCGCCGGGCGTGTTGAGCGGCACGGTGAAGGTGAACTCGTCGTTGACCGTGGCCCCGGTGCCATTCAACAACGCGGCCGGCAGTCCGCTTTGCGAATACGGCATCACCGTGCTGGTGCCCTGGACGAAGCTGGCGATGTCCTTATAGAACAGCGCCAGTCCCAGCATCGCCCCTTCCTGGAAATACCACTCAAAGCCCAGGTCGGCGGTGTCGGCGCGGATGGGATCCAGCGCGGGGTTGCCGCCATTGACGTAGTTGTGGCCACTGGTGACGCTCACCGCGACGCCGGGATTGAGGCTGCCCAGGCTGGGACGGGCCATGACCTTGGCCGCGCCGAAGCGGATCAGAAAATCCGGGGTGATTTCCGCGACCAGATTCAACGAGGGCAGGGTGTCGTCGTACTTGCGCGACACGGTGGTCTGCAGCAACGAGGTCCCGACCGTGGCGTAGCCGGTCGAGGTCTGGCTGGTCTGGACATAGCGCACACCGACATTGCCGGAGACCGGCACCGACCCCACGTCGAAGCCGAAGTCGGCCATCAGCCACGCACCCCGGTCCTTCTCGCCCACATTGCGCACGTTGGCGGTGCGCTGGTTCAGCGTGTAGATGCCGGTGCCGCTGTTGATGTCCAGCAGGTCGGAGATGGCGGTCAGGTCCGGAATGGCCCAACTGCCCGGATGGCCGGTGATGCCCTGCAGCTTGGCCAACTCGGTCAGTTCGGCCGGCACGGTCGTGGTGCCGTCGGCGAAGGTCGGCACCACCGCCTCGGCGCTCCTGCGGTATTCGTTGGTCCGGAAGGTGTAGTTCTTGGCCAGGATGCCGCCTTTGAGCGAGAACGAGGGGCCCATGTTCCAGGTGAAATCCAGGCTGCCGGTATCGAACTGGTTTTCCACGTACTGCGGCCGCAGGCGGATCTCGGCCAGGGACCAGCCGTTGGGATCGGTGGGGTCCACGCCGTAGTCGAACACCGGGAATTTCGCGCTGTCGCGATAGTCGTAGCTGTAGCCATCCACTCCCACCTTGTCCATGATGATGGTGGTCTGGATGGGATTGTCGTGCTTGGAGCTTGACGTGCCTACCTGGCCGTTGATCTTGAAGCTGTCCGAGAACCGATGCTCGCCGCTCAGCGACAACTGCTTGAACACCGTATTCCACTTGTCCAGACGCTGCTCGGAGCGAATCCCGGCATTATCGAACTGTCCGTACAGCAAGCCGCCGGAAACCGGATCGATCTCGCCATCGGTGACCACCATGTTCGGCTTCTGATTGGGATAGGCGAAGGAGATGGCCTCGATGTACTTCTCCACGCGCCGGGCATCGATCTTCGAGTACAGGCCGTCCAGGGAGAACTCGGTGTCATCGTCCAGCTTGAATTGCAGCGAGCCGGTCACCCCGAGCCGCTTCTGATCGTGTTCAAGCAAGGTATAGCGGGGAAAGTACGGCGCATACACATCCGGGCTGACCGCTTGGGAGTACGGCGAATCCGGATTGAATCCCCGGTTGCTGGTGCCGCTGTACCAGCGACCGGAGTTGCTGCCTTCCTCGCGGACCTGCCGCTCGGAGTAGGCCACCGAGAGCAAGGCGCCGAAGCGTCCATCGGCCCAGGTGTTGGCGATCAGCCCCGCCACCCGCGGATTGACCTTGTCGGCCATGTCGTTATAGCCCGCCTGGCCGCTGGCGGCGAAGGTAAAGCCGTCGTAGTCGAACGGCCGGGCGGTGCGCAGGTCCACGGTGGCGCCAAGCGAGCCCTCTTCCACATCGGCGGACGCGGTCTTGCGCACCACCAGCTGCGAGAACAGGTCCGAGGCGAACACGTTGAAGTCGAAGCCACGGCTGCGATTGGAGCCGCCGCTCTGATCCGATCCACCCACGGTGGTCAAGGCTTCCATGCCATTGATGCGCACGCGGGTGAAGTCCGGCCCCAGGCCACGCACCGAGATGTTGCGCCCCTCGCCCGCATCACGGGTGATCACCACGCCGGGAATGCGCTGTAGGGACTCGGCCAGGTTGAGGTCGGGGAAGTTGGCGATGTCCTCGGCCACGATGGCATCGACCATGCCGGTCTCCGCGCGCTTGATATCCATCGCCTTCTCAAGGCTGGCCCGATAGCCGGTGACCGACACCGCATCCAGGTTGACGGCCTGTTCGTCCTGGGTGGGCGCCGTCGCGGCCTGGTCCTGCCCGGCGTTGTCCTGGGCGTTGGCGGCGCCGGCCTGCAGCGCCAGTCCAACGGCCACGGTGAGCACCGCACGCCTGATTCCACGCCCACCGGTGGGGGTGCCGGAGTTCATGATGGTCATGGTGATTCCTTGTTGGTTGTTCAGGCCGGACCGAGGCGGTGACGACACCGGGGACATGCCTGTCTTGGTTGGACATGACGCAGCTCACCCGGCCGCGCCATGGCCGCGACGGCGGCGATGGCACGGCTGGGCGTTCCGGTCGGATCAGAACTTGTAGCGCACGCCGATGGAGTACTGGCGGCCGGTTTCGGCGTAGGTCAACGGAAGCCGCGCACCCGAGCCACTGACCTGCACCCATTCGTCGTAGGGCTGATTGGTCAGGTTGCTGCCTTCGATGCTGATGTCGAGTTTCTCGTCGACCTTGTAGGTGAGCTTGGCATCGACCGTGTTGGAGGCATTCATGCCGTGGACATCGAAGCCTGCCTCGGTGGCCGGCACCTGGGTCAGGTAGCCATCGCGATGGGTGTAGGACACGCGACCGCTGATCTTGTCGCCTTCATAGAACAGCGTGCCGTTGTAGGAGTTCTTCGACAAGCCGGTCAGGTCGGTGTTGAACGAATTGGCGCCGCTGCTGGTGACGTACTGGATCTGCGAGTCCACGTAGGTGTAGTTGAGCTGGGTGCCGAAGTTGGCCCACTTGCCCGGCAGGAAGGTGAACGGCTGGGTGTAGTTGAACTCGGCGCCCTTGAGCTTGCCGCCCGGCGTGTTGAGCGGAACGCTGAAGACGAAGTCGTCGCTGGCCGCCGCGCCGGTGCCGTCGAGCAGGCTCACCGGCAGCCCGCTGCTGGCGTAGGACGCCACGGTGCGGGTGGTCTGGACGAAGCTCTCAATGTCCTTGTAGAACAGGGCCAGGCCCAACATCGCCCCTTCCTGGAAGTACCACTCGAAGCCCAGGTCGGCGGTCTTGGCGCGGATCGGATCCAGGTTGGGATTGCCGCCACTGACCGTGCGCGAGCCGCCGGAGACGTTCACGGTCACGCCCGGGGTCAGGCTGCCCAGGCCCGGTCGTGACATCACCTTGGCCGCACCGAAGCGGATCAGGAAATCCGGGGTGACCTCGGCCACCAGGTTCAACGAGGGCAAGGTGTCGTCGTAGCTGCGCTCGACCGTGGTCGGCACCAACGCGCTGCCCACGGTGGCAAAGCCGGTGGAGGACTGGTTGGTCTTGACGTAGCGCACGCCGACGTTGCCCGAGAACGGAATGTTGCCAATATCGAAGCCGAACTCGCCCATCAGCCAGCCGCCGCGATCCTTTTCCTCCACGCTGCGCGTGTTGCTGGCGCGCTCGGCCAGGGCCCAGGTCCCCGTGCCGCTGTAGATGTCGAGCAGATCGGCGATCGCGCCCAGGTCGGGCACCACCCAGGTCCCCGGATCGCCACTGATGCCACCCAGGCTCGCCAGTTCGGTGTATTGCTCCGGGATGAGCCTGGTGCCGTCGGCGAAGTTGGGGACCGAGGACTCGGAGCTGCGTCGGAATTCCTTGGTGTCGAACGAATAGTTCTTCGCCAGCACGCCGCCCTTCAGGGTGAAGCTGGGGCCGAAGTTCCATTCGAAGTCCAGCGAGCCGGTGTCGAAGTCGTTGTTGACGTACTGCGGCCGCATGCGCACTTCGGCCAGCGTCCAGCCGCTGCCATCGGTGGGATCGATGCCGTAGTCGAAGCTGGGCGAGGTCAGGCTGTCGCGGTAGTCGTAGCTGTAACCATCGACATTGAGCTTGTCCATGATGACCGTGGTCGAGATCGGATTGCGATGCTTGGAGCTGGACGTGCCCACCTGCCCGGTGATATTGAACGTATCGCTGAAGCGGTGCTCGCCGTTGAGGCTGAGCTGCTTGAAGACCGTGTCCCACTCGTCGTAGCGATTCTCCGAGCGCACGTCGACGTTGTCGAACTGCCCGTAGAGCAGCGCACCGCTGTCCGGATCGACGTAGCCATCGTTGACCACCATCTCCGGCTTGCCGTTCTGCGAGCGGCCGCGGCTGAAGCTGATCGCCTCGATGTAGTGCTCGTAGCGCTTGGCGTCGATCTTCGAATACAGGCCGTCCAGCGAGAACTCGGTGTTGTCGCCCGGCTTCCACTGCAGCGAACCGGTGATGCCCAGCCGCTTCTGGTCGTGCTCCATCTGGGTGTAGCGCGGGATGCGCGGGCTGAACACCGAGGCGCTGTTGGCCTCGGCAAACGGCGACGCCGGGCTGTAGCCGTTGTTGGTCGTGCCATTGGCCCAACGCGTGGAGCCGCTGCCTTCCTCGAGCACATTGCGCTCGGAATAGGCCGCCGACAGCAGCGCGCCGAAGGTGCCGTCGGCCCAGGTATTGGCGATCAGCGCGGCCACGCGCGGATCGGCCTTCCCGGCCATGGCGTTGTAGCTGCTCTGGCCATTGGCCGCGAAGGTGAAACCGTCGTAGTCGAACGCGCGCGCCGTTCGCAGGTCGACCGTGGCGCCCAGCGAGCCCTCCTCCACGTCGGCCGAGGCGGTCTTGCGCACGACCAGCTGGCTGAACAGATCCGAGGCGAACACGTTGAAGTCGAAACCGCGACCGCGATTGGTCCCGCCGCTCTGGTCGCTGGCACCCACGGTGGTCAGCGCCTCCATCCCGTTGATCCGCACACGGGTGAAGTCAGGGCCCAGGCCCCGCACCGAGATGTTGCGGCCCTCGCCGGCATCGCGAGTGATCACCACGCCCGGGATGCGCTGCAGGGACTCGGCCAGGTTGTTGTCGGGGAACTTGCCGATGTCCTCGGCGACGATGGCATCGACCATGCCTTTTTCGGCGCGCTTGATGTCCATGGATTTCTCCAGGCTCGCGCGATAGCCGGTGACCGTCACCGTCTCCAGGCTGACCGCCGCATCCTGTGAGGTTGCGGTCGGGTCCTGCGGGGCCGGCGCGTCGGCCGGGGGTGCTGGCGCGGCCTGGACCGCGCTGTCCGCGTCCGGGGCCGGGGTCTGCTGGGCCCAACCAGTGCCATGGAGGGCCAGTCCTACGGACAGGGCCAGCACGGTGACCGGCAGGCGTGAACGACGTGTCTGTTGCATGAGATCCCCTCCCAGGGCGCATGAAGCCGAATCTTTTTGCGCAAGGCCGGCATCAGACGCCGGTGGTTTCGCGAAATGACACCGCTGGTCAAAAAGCTAACAGGGTCGTAACGACTAGGCATCTTGCGGCGCACCATGAGCTACCGAATTGGCCTCCTAAATCGCTGTTTCTGTGTTTGAGGGCTCCATTCCACGCGGCAAAGCGGCCCTGAATGACACCGATGGTCATGGCTTGTGGCAGGCTATCGTCCGCAACCAGATGCGCCACCGCGCGGTGGCCAGGGCCTTCGGGAGGAGACCAGAGATGACCGGAACCATCGCCTGCTACGGCGAGCTGCTGCTGCGCCTGGGCGCACCAGGGCGTCAGCGCTTGCTTCAATCGCCGCAGCTGGACGTCCACATTGGGGGTGCCGAAGCCAATGTCGGTGTGTCGCTGGCGCAACTGGGCCATCCGGTGCGCATGCTCGGCCGGGTCGCCGACAACCCGCTGGGCCAGGCCGCGCTGGGCGAGTTGCGCCGGCACGGGGTGCAGACCGCGTCGGTCCAGGCGGTGCCTGGACGCATGGGCCTGTACTTTCTGACCACCGGCGCCCTGCAGCGGCCCAGCGAGGTGGTCTACGACCGGGCCGATTCCGTCTTCGCCCGGGGCACGCCGGCCGACTACGACTGGCCGGCGCTGCTCGACGGGGCACGCTGGCTGCACCTGTCCGGGGTCACCCCCGCATTGGGGCCCCAAGTCGCCGAAACGGCCCTCGACGCGGCCCGGGCCGCGCGTCAGGCGGGCCTGGGGGTGTCGTTCGACGGCAACTTCCGGCCCAAGCTGTGGGAGGCCTGGGGGGGCGATGCGCCCGGCATCCTGCGCCAGTTGATGGAGCAGGCCGACGTGCTGTTCGCCGACCACCGCGACATGGCCGTGGTCCTGAGCCAGGACTTCGCGCAGGCCGAAGGCCCGGCCCGCAACCGGGCCGCGGCGGCGGCCGCGTTCGAAGCCTTCCCGCATCTGCGCTACATGGCGTGCACGTTGCGCACCACCTACAGCGTGGACCACCACGGGCTGGGCGCCATGCTGATGACCCGCGACGGTGGTTGCCTGGAGGCGCCCACCCGCGAACTGCCTGGCGTGGTGGATCGGATCGGCGGTGGGGATGCCTTCGCCGCTGGCATCCTGCATGGCCTGTTGCGCGCGCTGCCCGACGCCGAAACCCTGGCCTTCGGCCTGGCCGCCGGCTGCCTCAAGCACTCCATCGAGGGGGACTTCAACCTGGCCAGCGAGGCCGAGATCCGCGCGCTGATGGTCGAAGGCCGGCTGGACGTGCGTCGCTGAACAGCGCCCGGCGTCCTAACCCGGCGTTCACGTGCCTGACCTGAGGATCGCGAAAACCCCGTTCGCTCAGGCGGATGACGGGGGCCCACGATGGAAGACGACCCAATGCGCCCAAGTGCCGATGAGCTGTTCGAAGAACTCTCGCAGCTGGACCTGACCCTGGACGCCATCGCCGAACAGGCGGGCAGCGCGGACCTGCCGCTCCAGCAGTCCCTGCAGCGCCACGTACGCAGCCTGCGGATCTTCCTGGATATCCATGCGGCCGCGGTGCTGCATGACCTGTCCGATGCCGCCCAGCGGGTCATGGACGCGACCGACGAGACCTCATCGGTCAAGGCCGCACGCGACTTGGAGCGCATGCGCGCCCTGCTTGATGCCATGTTCCGGCGCCGGGTGGCGCAAGCGAACGCCGCCTGACCGATCGGGAGCCGGGCTGCCCGATCAACGACTCAATGCTGCTTGTCGCGCACGTCCTGTCCCAGGCGGCGGTACAGCGTGCTGCGGCTGATGCCCAGCATGCGCGCGGCGTGGGTGATGTTGCCCTGACACCGCGCCAGCGCATCGCGCATGGCCGCTTCGGTCAGGCTCTCCAGGTCGGTGCCAGGTGGCACGCCGATGGCCAGTGACGGCCCCGGCAACGCGGGACGCGCGTCGTGCAGATAGGACGGCAACAGCTCGATGCCGATCACGTCCTGCGGATCGCTCAACGCCACCAGGGTGCGTAGACAGGCGCTGAGCTGGCGCAGGTTGCCCGGCCAGCTGTAGGCGGCCAGCTGGGCCTGGGCTTCATCGGTCAGGCGACGCCCCTGGCCCAGGCGCTGCCACAGCGCGCGGACCAGCCCAGCCCGGTCGCCATGCGCGTCCAACGAGGGGATGCGGACGGTGTGGTGCGCGATGCGGTAGTACAGATCGGGACGGAAACGCCCCTCGGCGATGGCGCTGTCCATCTCGCGGTGGGTCGCGCAGACCAGGGCGAAATCCAGCTTGATCGGCTTGCCGCCGCCCAGTGGTGACAGCTCTCGCTCCTGCAGGACGCGCAGCAGCCGCGGCTGCAAGGCCAGCGGCATGTCGCCGATCTCGTCCAGGAACAGCACCCCGCCATCGGCCTGGCGCACCAATCCCGGGTTGCCGTTCTTGCGCGCGCCGGTAAAGGCGCCGTCCTCGTAACCGAACAGCTCGGCCTCGATCAGGCCCTCAGGCAGCGCGGCGCAGTTGACCGCCACGAACGGCTTGCCGGCACGCGCGCAGCGTCGATGCAGTTCGCGCGCGAAGACTTCCTTGCCGGTCCCGGTCTGGCCCTGCACCAGCACCGGCAGGCCCGCGTCCAGCACGCGACAGGCGCGCACCAGTTCGGCTTCCTGCGCGGCGTCGAACAAGGGCGCGTCGGCCGGCGGTGGGTTGGCCGCCGCTGATACGGTGATCGGCGGGCGCGCGGCCGGACGCTTGGGACGCGCCTGGCCGTCTTCCACCCGGCCGTATAGCGCGCGCCCCTGCCGGTCCAGCAGCACGCCATCGTCGCGCAGCTTGCCCGGCGCATCCTCGAACAGCCCGGTATACGACGCCCGGCCCAGCTCGCCCCGCTCCAGCCCGAACAGCTGCAGGCCGGCCTGGTTGGCCGCCACCAGGCGCCCGTTGCGGAACGCCAGCAAGCCCTCGCGCGCGGTGCCCAACAGCGCCGGGTCGCGATGCAGGCGCAGCAGTTCGGCATCGGGGATGCCGTCGTCGAAATAGCGATGCTCGATGTTGGCCACCGCCAGCCGCGCCAGGCCCAGCGCGTGCATGTGCTGGACCTTGGCGTCGCCGGAGATGTCCAGCACGCCGACCTGGGTGCCGTACGGGTCGTAGATCGGCGAGGCCGAGCAACTCAGGATGCCGTGCGGCACCAGGTAGTGCTCGCCGCCATGCACGACCACCGAGCGGCCTTCGACAATGGCTGTGCCAATGGCGTTGGTGCCCACCTGGGCTTCGTTCCAGCAGGCGCCCGGCATCAGCGCGACGCGGCCGGCGCGATCCAGGAACTTGGCGCTGCCCTCAGCATCCAGGATCCAGCCGTCCTCGTCGGTGAGGATCACGATGCTGCCGGTGGCGGCGGCATCGGAAGACAGCAGTTCCAGCTCGGCGCGGGCCAGGCGCCAGAGCTTCTCGTGGCGCTCGCGCATTTCCTTCAGGCGCGCGGCGGTGACCGGTTCGATCTGCGGCGCACCCGCCGACTCCAGGCCCAGGCGCTGGCAGCGCATCCAGGAGCGCAGGATCGTGTCGGGCACCTTGCCGACCGGCGCGCCACCGTGCTCGAAGAACGCCCGCCGGGCCTGGCCCAGATGTCGTTCGGACTGCGATTGCGGGTGTGCCACGTCCCCTCCTTAGGTGTCGCATTCTGCGACACCGAAACAGCGCGCCGTCCCAATAAACATCACAGCCGGGGCGTCCGTGCAACGGGCAGGCGTGATGCGCCGCAACAGTCGCGAGGTGCGTGCTCCCGAACGCGCAGGAAAAACACCGTGACGCGCCGCAGCACCGGCTTTTTGGCATCGCCCTTGCGCTAATGGGGAGACCGAACGGGCAACGACCCGACACCCCGCAGCAGGAGATCGCAGATGAATGCCGTGACCAGCACCAAGCCCCTGTCCACCGATCCGCAGTCCATCTTCAAGAAGCGCTACGCCAACTTCATCGGCGGGGCGTGGGTCGAGCCGAAGAGTGGCCAGTATTTCGACAACATCACCCCGATCAGCGGCAAGGCGTTCACCCAGATCCCGCGCTCCAACGCCGAGGACATCGAGGCCGCGCTCGACGCCGCCCATGCCGCCAAGACCGCCTGGGGCGAAAGCTCATCGACCGACCGCGCCAACGTCCTGCTCAAGATCGCCGACCGCATCGAGCAGAACCTGGAACTGCTGGCCTACGCCGAGACCTGGGACAACGGCAAGCCGATCCGCGAGACGCTCAACGCCGACGTGCCGCTGTGCGTGGACCACTTCCGCTATTTCGCCGGCGCGGTGCGCGCGCAGGAAGGCGGCATCTCCGAGATCGACAAGGACACCATCGCCTACCACTTCCACGAGCCGCTGGGCGTGGTCGGCCAGATCATCCCGTGGAACTTCCCGCTGCTCATGGCGTGCTGGAAGCTGGCCCCGGCCCTGGCCGCCGGCAACTGCGTGGTGATGAAGCCCGCCGAGCAGACCCCGGCCTCGATCCTGGTGCTGATGGAAGTCATCGGTGACCTGCTGCCGCCAGGCGTGCTCAACGTGGTCAACGGCTTTGGCCTGGAAGCGGGCAAGCCGCTGGCCTCCAGCCCGCGCATCGCCAAGATCGCCTTCACCGGCGAGACCACCACCGGCCGGCTGATCATGCAGTACGCCTCGCAGAACCTGATCCCGGTGACCCTGGAGCTGGGCGGCAAGTCGCCGAACATCTTCTTCGCCGACATCATGAGCGAGGACGACGACTTCCTGGACAAGGCGGTGGAAGGCTTCGTGCTGTTCGCCTTCAACCAGGGCGAGGTCTGCACCTGTCCGTCGCGGGCGCTGATCCAGGAATCGATCTACGACAAGTTCATGGAGAAGGTCATCGCCCGGGTGGAGGCGATCAAGCAGGGCAACCCGCTGGACCCCAACACCATGGTCGGCGCGCAGGCCTCCGGCGAGCAGCTCGAAAAGATCCTGTCCTACATCGACATCGGCAAGCAGGAAGGCGCGCAGGTGCTCACCGGCGGCGAGCGCAACCCACTCTCCGGCGACCTGGAAGGCGGCTTCTACGTCAAGCCGACCGTGTTCAAGGGCCACAACAAGATGCGCATCTTCCAGGAGGAGATCTTCGGGCCGGTGGTCTCGGTGACCACCTTCAAGGACGAGGCCGAGGCCCTGGCCATCGCCAACGACACCCTCTATGGCCTGGGCGCCGGCGTGTGGAGCCGTGACGCGGCGCGTCTGTACCGCATGGGGCGGGCCATCCAGGCCGGCCGGGTTTGGACTAATTGCTACCACGCCTATCCGGCACACGCGGCCTTTGGCGGCTATAAACAGTCCGGCATCGGTCGTGAGAACCACAAGATGATGCTCGACCACTATCAGCAGACCAAGAATCTGCTGGTGAGCTACTCGCCCAAGGCGCTCGGGTTCTTCTGATCGGTTGACTGTTGCTCGCACTGCCTCCTCCCCGCGTCGGGGTGCGACCAACAGCCGCGTAGGCGTGGGGTCGTCACGGGCCTGGCAACTGCGCGGTCTCCCCGCAACCGTTGTCCAGGAGCATCACATGGCCTTCCGCCGCCCCGCGCAGCAGGAGTATTGCGCGCGCACGTCCCATGCCACCGGCATGGCGCGCGATGCGTCTTCCGTCCCCGCTTTCATCCCCCTTCACAGGCCGTGTCGGCGCGCGTTGTGCAACGCGCTATCGCTGGCCCTGCTAGGAACCTGTGTCCTGACCATGCCCGCCCTGGCCGCCGACAAGACCCCCGCCAGCATCACCACCCTGCCCACGCTCGACGTGGTCGGGGTGACGCCCAACGGCGATGCCACGCTGCCGGCGGACAAGTCGCCGTACCCGGTGCGCGGCCTGGATGCGGACCAACTGGACCGGATGCGTTCGGTCGACCTGACGCAGGCCATGGACCGCAACGTGCCCGGCATCAGCCTCAACAGCGTGCAGGGCAATCCGCTGCAGCCGGACGTGCAGTTCCGCGGTTTCACCGGCTCGCCGCTGCTGGGCATCGCCCAGGGCATCGCGGTCTACCAGGATGGCGTCCGGGTCAACGAGATCTTCGGCGACACGGTTAATTGGGACCTGCTGCCGCAGCAGGGCATCGAGCGGCTGGACGTGGTCACCGGCGCCAATCCGGTGTTCGGCCTGAACACCCTGGGCGGCGCGATCGTGCTGCACTCCAAGAACGGCTTCGACAATCCGGGCACGGCGCTGTCCTACGAGGCCGGCTCGTTCGGGCGCGAAGTGGCCAGCGTCGAGAGCGGTGGCAACAACGGCACGCTGGGCTATTACCTGCTGGCCGACAACCTCTACGAACAGGGCTGGCGCGACCTGTCGCCCACCCATGCGCGGCATTACCTGGCCAACGTCGGCTGGCGCGGCGAGCGCGCCTCGCTGGACCTCAACCTGTCCAAGGCCAGGACCAACCTGACCGGCAACGGCGCGCAGTCGATCGAGGCGCTGCGGCGCGATTACGAAAGCATCTTCACCGCGCCGGACCAGACCGAGAACGACCTGACCCAGGCCAGCCTGCACGGCAGCTACACCTTCGCCGACGACCTGGTGCTGAGCGCGATGGTCTACGACCGCACGGTCAAGACGCGCTCGTTCAACGGCGACGGCAGCGATGCGGAGGAATGCGAGGACGACGAGGACTTCCTGTGCGAGGAGGAAGACGAGGCCGGCGAGCAGGAGTTCGTCACCGACCAGAACGGCGATCCGGTCTCCTCCGAATACGATGCCATCAACAACATCGGCCACCGGCGCCAGCGCGCGCACGGCGGCAACGTGCAGCTGGTGTTCTCGCGCCCGTTGGGCGGCCACGACAACCAGCTGGTGGTCGGCGGCGACTGGCTGAGCGGCCACGTGCGCTATTCCAGCATCGTCGAGCCGGCCGTGCTGCTGGACGACCGCAGCACCTCGCGCGATTCGGGATTGGAAATTCCAGAGGACGCGCTGGACGTATTCGCCAGCACGCGCACCTACGCCTGGTATGCCACCGACACCTTCAACGTCACCGATGCCTTGGCGCTGACGGTCTCGGCCCGCTACAACGAAACACGCACGCGCATCGCCGACCGCTCCGGCGAGAACCCGGATCTCAACGGCAACCATGTGTTCTCGCGCCTCAACCCGGCCGCGGGCTTGGCCTGGAAAATGAGCGATGCAGTCACCGCCTACGGCAGCTACAGCGAATCGACCCGCGCGCCCACGCCGGTCGAGCTGACCTGCTCGGACGAGGACGCGCCGTGCAAGCTGCCCAACCAGTTCGTCGCCGATCCGCCGCTCAACCAGGTCGTGGCCAAGAGCTGGGAAGCCGGGCTGCGCGGCCGCGGCGCGGGCCTGCAGTGGCAGGCCGGCGTGTTCCGCACCACCGCCCATGACGACATCCTGTTCCAGGCCATCGGCGGGGCCACGTCCAACGAAGGCTTCTTCGCCAATGTCGGCGACACCCGCCGCCAAGGCCTGGAACTGTCCGCGCAAGGGCGCCTGGCCCAGGAGCGCCTGGCGTGGTCGGCCAGCTACACCTGGCTGGATGCGACCTACCAGGACGGCTTCACCGAGAACGCCGTCCACCACCCGGAAGCCGACGACGACGGCCTGATCACCGTGCAGCGCGGTGATCGCATCCCCGGCCTGTCGCGGCACCAGCTCAAGGCCGGCATCGAGTTTGCGATCACCGATGCGCTACGCATCGGCGCCGATGGCCAGTACCGCAGCAGCCAGTATCTGCGGGGCGATGAATCCAACCAGCTCGCCCCAATCGGCGGCTACGCGTTGTTTGGCCTGCATGCGACGTGGGACGTGACCCCGCGCCTGCAGCTGAGCGCGCGCATCGAAAACCTGACCGACAAGCGCTACGCCAGCTTCGGCACGTTGGGCGAGCCGGATGAAGTCTTCCCCGGGGATTCCGATCCCCGGTTCCTGGGGCCCGGCGCCCCGCGTGGTGGCTGGGTGGGGGCCCGCTACCGCTTCTGACCAACCGCTGATCCCAGGCATGCACATCACCCAGGAGAGCAACACATGAACGTCCATCGTCCCACCACCCAGGCGCTGAAGGCGCTGGCTGTGGCCACCGTGCTGGCCTGCACCGGCATCGGCGTAGCCAATGCGGCCGATGCCGACTACGCGCCGGTCACCGATGCGCGCCTGAGGAACGCCGCGTCCGACAACGGATGGTTGATGTACCGCCGCGACTACACCAGCCGCGGCTATGCCCCGTTCAAGACCATCGACACCAGGAACGTGGCCGGGCTCAAGCCCGCCTGGGATTGGAAGAGTCCGCTGGACATGGGCCATGAGGCCCCGCCGATCGTCAATGGCGACTATCTATTCATCACCACCCCCAAGAACCACCTGATCGCCTTCCAGGCCAGCACCGGCAAGCAACTGTGGGAGTACGCCCACGACCTGTCCGAGGTCGGCCTGAAGACCATCTGCTGCGACGTGGTCAACCGGGGCGTGGCCCTGTACGGAGACAACGTCTACATGGCCACGCTGGACAACCGCGTGGTCGCCCTGGACGCCAAAACCGGCAAGGTGGTGTGGAACGAGCAGCTCAACGCCCCGGACGTGGGCTATGCGATGACCCTGGCGCCGCTGATCGTCAAGGGCAAGGTGATCGTGGGCGTGTCCGGCGGCGAATACGGCGCGCGCGGCTTCATCGAGGCGCTGGACGCCAAGACCGGCAAGCAACTGTGGAAGCTGCACACCATCCCGCTGCCGGGCGAGCCGGGCGGCGACACCTGGCCCAAGGGCGCGGCCGAGACCGGCGGCGGCGCGGCCTGGCTGACCGGCAGCTACGACGCCGACACCGACACCCTGTTCTGGGGCGTGGGCAATCCGGGCCCGTGGCTGGCCACGCTGCGGCCGGGCGACAACCTGTACACCGACTCGGTGATCGCGGTGAACCCGGCCGACGGCAAGATCAAGTGGCACTACCAGTACACGCCCAACGACACCTGGGACTACGACGGCACCAACGAGACGGTGCTGACCGACCTCGCCTACCAGGGCAAGCAGTACAAGGCCCTCGTCAGCGCCAGCCGCAACGGCTGGTTCTATGCGATCGACCGCACCAACGGCGAGCTGATCTACGCCGAGAAGTTCGCCACGGCCACCTCGGTCAGCGGCTTCAAGGACGGCAAGCCGGTCACCGACCCGGCGATGCGCCCGAGCGTGGACAAGGAAGTGTTCACCTGCCCCAGCTTCCTGGGCGGCAAGAACTGGTGGCCGATCTCGGTCAGCCCCGACACGCACATGGCCTACGTGCCGACGCTGCACACCTGCATGACCATGAAGGGCGCGGCGGTCAGCTACAAAGCGGGCCTGCCGTTCCTGGGCGAGACCTTCCTGGTCAGGCGCGACCCGGCCTTCCCCAACCACTGGGGCTCGGTGCAGGCCATCGACCTGAACACCGGCAAGCAGGCCTGGACCTTCCCCTCCGAGCTGCCGTGGAACGGCGGCATGTTGTCCACCGCCGGTGGCCTGCTGTTCTCCGGCAGCGCCGATGGCTACCTGTACGCCTTCGACGCCAAGACCGGCAAGGTCCTGTGGAAGAGCCCGAAGATGGCCTCCGGCGTGCTGGGCGTGCCGAGCACCTGGACCGTGGACGGCAAGCAGTACGTGGGCGTGTGGGCCGGCTGGGGCGGCGGCGTGCCGATCTGGGGCGGTGAGATGGCCAAGGACCCGGCGGTCCGCAACATCCCGCTGGGTGGACATCTGTACGTATTCTCGCTGTAAGCGAACCGGAGCCAGGAAGATGAAACACACGCACTCCTCCCTCCTGCGCACCGTGGTGTCGCTGGCGCTCTGCGCCAGCGGCATCGGCGCCGCCCACGCCGCGGTCTCGGTCTGCGTGGACACCTCCAGCCCGACGATGGCGATGGACAAGGCCATCGCCGCGGCGGTGGCCAAACAGCAACACACCACGCTGTCGGTGCATGCATTCGATGGCAGTGGCGATGACGAAGGCTTCGACCTGAAGCAGTTCAACGTCATGGCCACCAGGGACTGCCAGCTGGTGATGGGCTTTCCGGTCGATGCCAGCGCCTCGGGCTTGCCCGAGGGGCTGAAGGCCACCGCCGCCTACGGCCGCACCGGCTTCGTGCTGGTCACGCCCAAGGGCGAACACACGCCCTCCTTGTCCACGCTCCCGGCCGGCAGCCAGGTCGCGGTGACCTACCAGACCACGCCCAACCTGTACTTCGCCGATTACCCAAAGCTGCAAGCCGACGTGCACCTGACCAACGAAGATGCCATCGAGGCGCTGGAGCAGCACAAGGTCAGCGCGGCCATGCTGTGGCGGCCGGCGGTGGTGGATTGGTTGAACCAGCACCGGGACGCTGCGCCATTCGACTATGCCGAACTGGACGAACCGCATGCGCGCTGGAACCTGGTCGCCCTCTACGATCCGGCCAACGCCGCGGCCGCGCAGGCCTTCCAGGCCAGTGTCGCCACGCTCAGCGGCGATGGCACGCTGGGCAAGCTGCTGGATCCCTACGCGGTGCTGGCCACGCCGGCGCGCGCTGGCGAGGGCAAGGCCAACGCGATGACCCTGTCGCTGCTGCAACGGGGCACGCAGCTGGCCAGCAATGCGACGACCGCCATGTCGGCTGCGCCGGCCGCCAAGCTCTACACCAAGGAGCAGGCCGACAAAGGCCGGGCGGATTACCAGGAGAACTGCGCGCAGTGCCACGGCGACACCCTGGCCGGACGCGCCGGTCCGGCGCTCAAGGGCAAGCACTTCGCCAATCCGGCGGCCAACTTCCATGTCAGCGACATCTTCACCATCGTCTCGCAGAACATGCCCGCCACCCAGCCGGCCAGCCTGGACCACCAGGTCTACGCCGACATCATGGCCTTCCTGCTGCAGGAGAACGGCTATCCGGCCGGCAGCAAGGCGCTGACCTTCGATGACGCCAAGGCGTCCACCGAACCGCTGGTCTACCGCGGTACGGACAACTAGCCCGTCCGCCTCAACGCGACAGCCGTCCCAGCAAGACCGGCACACCGACGTGCCATCCCAAGGAGAAAGGCGACATGCACGACACCAGGCGCCCATCACCGCCACGAACCCACGCGCGCGTGGGCCACAACAGCCAGGTCGGCCCAGTAATGGCCGGGGCGTTGGCAGGCGGCATCCGGCGCTTCTAGCGTTCCACCCCACGCCGTGCGCGTCCGCGGGGGATGCGTGCGGCGTGGGTCTTCTTTGTTCCCCACCCGGACCTGGAGCACGACGCCATGCGCAAGCTGTTTCCCGCCCTGACCATCGACGGCACCGACGCGATGACCTACGACAAGCACGCGCTCGAGGTCGATGCCAGCTGCACCGAGGTCAAGCTCACCCTGACCCACGGTGGCAAGCTGGCCGCCAACGTCATGGGCCACGACTGGGTGCTGTCCACTGCCGCCGACATGGCCGGCATCGAGGCCGATGGCCACAAGGCCGGCATGGCGGCCGGCTTCCTCAAGGCTGGAGATGACCGCGTCAGCGCCCACACCAAGGTCATTGGCGGCGGGCAATCGGACACGATCACCTTCTCCACCGCCAAGCTGACCAAGGGCGGGGACTACGTCTTCTTCTGCTCGTTTCCCGGGCACGCCTCGATGATGAAGGGCACGTTCGTCTTCGGCTGACGGCGCGTCCGCATGGGGTCAGGCCGGCCAGGAACGGACGAGATACCACCAAGGTCCATACGGCATCGTGGTGCGGCCGGGCGTAGCATGGCGCCGCACACCGGCCAGGCCATCGGGCCCATCCGCGCCGCGCCCCGGCGGCAAGCCGGTGAGACACCGCCCTTTCGCAACGCAAAGACACGCCGATCATGACTTCTCCGCGCAAGACGCTGCTGCACGCCGCCTGCCTGGCCGCCCTGTTCACCGGCCTGCCCGCCCTGGCGGCCGAGGCTCCCGATTCCCCCGCCATCGATCCGGTGACGTTGGACCGCGTGGTGGTCACCACGCGCCTGGAGCGCGTGCCGGCCTTCGACGTGCCGGCCTCGACCAGCACCGTGGAGCTGGGCCAGGGCGGCCACAACGACGTCAATGTCTCCGACTATCTGGGCGGCGTGCCCGGCCTGCTGGCCCGCGACCGCCAGAACTACGCGCAGGACACGCAGATCTCCATCCGGGGCGCCGGCGCGCGGGCGACCTTTGGCGTGCGCGGCATCCGCCTGTATTCGGACGGCATCCCGGCCACCATGCCCGACGGCCAGGGCCAGGTCTCGCACTTCAACCTGCTCGGCGGCGAGCGCGTGGAAGTGCTGCGCGGGCCGTTCTCGGCGCTGTACGGCAACTCCTCGGGCGGGGTGATCCAGCTGTGGAGCGCGGCGCCCACGCAGGCGCCGGAACTCACCGTGCAGACCACCTACGGCCGCGACGACAGCTGGACCGCTGGCGCGCGCGTGCGGGGCACCTCCGGCGCGGTGGGCTACAACGTGGCCGTGCAGCGCTTCATGACCGACGGCTACCGCGAGCACAGCGCGGCGGACCGCAACTCGGGCAATGCCAGGTTCACCTTCGACCTGGGGAATGCCGGCACGCTGGACCTGGTCGGCAACAGCTTCTTCTCCGGCGCGCAGGACCCGCTAGGCCTGACCAAGGACCAGGTCAACGAGGACCGCACCCAGGCCACCCCGCAGGCCGAGCAATACGACACCCGCAAGTCGATCCAGCAGAACCAGCTCGGCGCGCTGTACACCCTGCCGCTCACCGATCATCAGAAGCTGCGCGTGACCGCCTGGGGCGGCAACCGCAAGGTGGTGCAGTACCTGTCCATTCCGATCGGCGCCCAGGCCAATCCCAAGCAGAACGGCGCGGTGATCGACCTGGACAACGACTACGGCGGCGCCGATGGCCGCTGGTCCTACGAGGGCGAGCTGGCCGGCCGCCCGCTGGAAGTCACCGCCGGGACCAATTTCGAGCGCCAGCGCCAGCATCGCACCGGCTATGAGAACTACGTAGGCGACGTGCTGGGCGTGCGCGGCGACCTGCGCCGCAACGAGCGCGATACGGTGGAGAACTTCGACCAGTACGCGCAGGCCTACTGGGAGTTCGTCCCGCGCTGGTCGCTGCTGCTGGGCGCGCGCCACAGCCAGGTGCGCTTTGACTCGCACGATCTGTACATCGTCGGCGCCAATCCGGACGACAGCGGCAACAAGACCTATTCGGAAACCACGCCGGTGGCCGGATTGAGCTTTGCCGCCACCGACGACCTGCGCCTGTATGTGTCGGCCGGGCGCGGTTTTGAGACGCCGACCTTCAACGAGATCGGCTACCGCGCCGACGGCGGCGCCGGCCTGGCCTTCGACCTGGAGCCCTCGATCAGCCGCAACTATGAGCTGGGCGCCAAGTGGCGCGCCCAGTCCGGTGCGCATGCCGAACTGGCTCTGTTCCGCGCCAACACCGAGGACGAGCTGGCCGTGGCGACCAACCTGGCCGGCCGCAGCACCTATCGCAACGTCGGCGACGCCCGGCGCCAGGGCGTGGAGCTGAGCGCCGGCCTGCCGCTGGCCCGGGACTGGTCGCTGGACGTGGCCTATACCTATCTGGATGCCACCTTCCGCGACAGCTTCCCGATCTGCACCGGCAGCGGCTGCAGCGACCCGACCACGCTGGTCGGCGCCGGCACGCGCATCCCCGGCACGGCGCGCAACGAATTCAATGCGACGCTGGGCTGGCGCCACGGGGCCTGGAACGCTTCGCTGGAAGGCGAAGGCGTGAGCGATGTCACGGCCAACGATGAAGGCAGTGCCAAGGCGCCGGGCTACTTCCTGGCCAACGTGCAGGCCGGTTATCGCTGGCGGTTCGCCAGCGGCGCGCTGGATGGCTTTGTCCGCGTGGACAACCTGCTGGACCAGGACTACATCGGCTCGGTCATCGTCAATGAAGGCAACGGTCGCTATTACGAGCCCGGCACCGGGCGCGGAGTGATGGTCGGCGCCCGCTGGACCTGGGGCGGCGACAACGGCTGAAGCCCATCTGCACCACATCCGCGAGGAGATCACCATGGACACCCGTCAGGTCATCGCCACCATCCCTACCCTGCAGCTGATAGACAAGCTGCGCGGACGCCACGGACCGGTCCTGTTCCACCAGTCCGGCGGCTGCTGTGATGGCTCCTCGCCGATGTGCTTCCCGACCGACGACTTCATCGTCGGCGACCGCGACGTGCAGTTAGGGGAGATCGGTGGGGCGGCGTTCTACATCAGCGCTTCGCAGTTCGAGTATTGGAAGCACACCCAGCTGATCATCGACGTGGTCGAGGGACGTGGGGGGATGTTCTCGTTGGAGAATGGCGAGGGGGTGCGCTTCCTGGTGCGCTCGCGGCTGTTCACCGACGAGGAGTTTGCGGCGCTGAAGTTGGAGGGGAAGGTTTAGGTCCGCCTCTGCTGTCTGTTGTCTGCGAGACCGCACGACTTTCTCAAGCAAGAGCTTTCGTGCCGCTTCGCGGCCCGACCTACTTTCTTTGCTCGTGCAAAGAAGAGTAGGCAAAGAAAGCACGCCCCGGGCGGCACGCCCGCTTCGCGGGTCCGCTACGCGACGAGGGATTTTTGGATGGGACATCCTGTCCCATCCAAAAACGCCGCACATCCTTGTGCGGCGCCCTGCGGGTCTTGTCCTCGCCGCTTCGCCGTGCCTTACGGGGATTTGAAAGCCACAACGCAAAGCCAGAGCAGCGGCTTTGATTCCTCTCTTACGTAGTAATAACCGCAATGCGATGAGCGTTGCTATTGCTATTGCTATTGCTATTGCTGTTGCTGTTGCTGTTGCTGTTGCTGTTGCTGTTGCTGGCAGCTTTCCCTGTCTGAGCCGTAAAGCGAGCCGAGCATCGCGGAGGAAGACGGCCGAAGAGTCGCCCTGTTTGAGCGAAGCGAGTTTGGGCGACGTGCCGTCTTCTTCGAGAAGCGCAGGGGACCGCCGCACAGCGGCGGCGAGTGTCCGGCGAGTCGCGGTTTTGGTGACTTTAGGCGCGAAAGCCTTGCACCGAGCGCGCTGCAAGCGCGTGCCATTGCTTCAAAAAGAAAAACGACTGCAACAGAAAATCAAAACCGCACGAAATACGGCACCGCCATCAACCCCACCCCCATCACCACCGTCAACCACGCACTGTCCACAAACCAGGTGAACAGCCCCAGCAACACCCCGACCAGCGCCGGCACCAGTGCCCGCTGGCGCACGCCATAGATCAGGTAGCCACTGCCGATCGCACCGAACAGCATCCCCCACACCAGGTTCGCGGTGTCCATCGCGCGCGCCTTCAGTCCAGCGACACGCGATGGGCCGCGTCGGGGCCGACCACCGTGGTCCACGGCTTCACCGTCCAGCCGGTGACAACGCCCTCGACCACATAGGGATCGCCTTCCGCAAACCGACGTGCGGCGCTGTCGTCTTCGCCCTGGAACAACAGCAGCGCCGACTCCGGTGGATCGCCGACCGCGCCGCCCAGCACCAGTTCGCCACGCGCGACCGCAGCCTGGGCATAAGCCAGGTGGGCGGCGCGATGCAACGGGCGCCGCTGCAGGTAGTCGGGGGCGGTTTGGTACAGCAGCAGGAAATGCATGGACGGCTCCAGCGCGGCAGGCGGCCCAGTGTGGTCCCGCGCCGGCCCGCCGGCAATCGCGCGCCCGACTGAACGTTGTCGCCTGCAACCATTCAAAAGTGGGACAAAACCCGCGCCGTTGGCCGGTCCGGGCGGCATCGGCCTGTTACGATTGGCGCCCTTTCGCGCACCGGTGGCGACCGCTGCTGGCGATGCGAAACGCGCGCACCAGTGCGCGGCCCCTTCCTCCCGCCATATCGAGTCACGCCGTGTCTTCTTTCGCATCCGTTGAACAGGTCCCGGGCGATCCCATCCTGGGCCTGACCGAGGCCTACAACCACGACACCCGCCCGGGCAAGGTCAACCTGGGCGTGGGCATCTACTACGACGAATCCGGCCGCATCCCGCTGCTCAAGGCCGTGGCCAAGGTCGAGGACGCCCTGGCGCGCGAGGGCAAGCCGCGCGGCTACCTGCCGATCGACGGCCTGCCGGCCTACACCCAGGCCACCCGCGAACTGCTGTTCGGCAAGGACTCGCCGCTGCTCAAGGATGGCCGCGTGGCCACCACCCAGACCGTCGGCGGCAGCGGCGCGCTGCGCGTCGGCGCGGAAACCCTGCGCAAGCTGCTGCCGCACGCCACCCTGGCGCTGAGCAAGCCGTCGTGGGAGAACCACCGCGCCGTGTTCGAAGCCGCCGGCTACGAGGTCGGCGAATACACCTACTTCGATGCGGCCACCCACGGGGTGGACTTCGCCGGCATGCTGGCCGACCTCAAGGCGCTCAAGCCCAAGACCGTGGTCCTGCTGCACGCCTGCTGCCACAACCCCACCGGCGCGGACCTGACCGTCGAGCAGTGGAAGGAAGTGGCCCAGGTGCTCAAGGCCGGCGACCTGTTCCCCTTCATCGACATGGCCTACCAGGGCTTCGACAAGGGCATCGCCGAGGACGCCGCGGCCATCCAGGTCGTGGTCGAGGCCGGGATCACCGATTTCGTGGTCGCCAGCTCCTACTCCAAGTCGTTCTCGCTCTACGGCGAGCGCGTGGGCGCGCTGTCCATCGTGGCGGCCACCGCCGACCAGGCCAAGGCCGTGCAGTCGCACGTCAAGCGCATCATCCGCACCATCTACTCCAGCCCGTCCAACCACGGTGCGGCTCTGGTGGCCGGCGTGTTGACCGACCCGGCGCTGCGCGGCGAGTGGGAGCTGGAACTGACCGCCATGCGCGAGCGCATCCACGCCCTGCGTGCGGGCCTGGTGCAGAAGCTGGCCGAAGCCGGCGCCGGTGACTTCAGTTTCATCAGCCAGCAGGCCGGCATGTTCAGCTACTCCGGCCTGACCAAGGCCCAGGTCGACCGCCTGCGCGAGGAGCACGCCATCTACGCGGTGGGCTCGGGCCGGATCTGCGTGGCCGCGCTCAACCAGGGCAACCTGGACCGCGTGGCCGCCGCGATCGCCGCGGTCGTCAAGGACTGAATCGGCTCGCCGGCATCCTTCGGGATGCGGGCTGGCCCACAGCAAAAACCCCGCCAGCGATGGCGGGGTTTTTGTTTGGCGCCTGGCCAGCGCGCACGCTCAGGGCTCGTGCGCGCACCGCCCCCAGTGCTTGGCCTTGGGCGTCTGCCCGATGCCGGGATTGAACTGGTTGGTCGGGTCCAGCTGGCGGTAGAACCCGGACAGCGCCGGCTTGGCGCGGTAGAGGTGGCCGACGTTGTGCTCGGCCGGGTATTCGGCGCCACGCGCGTCCAGCAGCGTCCACATGGCGTGCTCGATGGTCAGCGGGTCGGCGCCCTTGCGCACGATGTAGTCCTGGTGGAACACGTGGCAGAAGAAGTGCCCGTAATAGAGCTTGGCGATGATCTGTGATTCCAGCGCCTCGGGCAGGTGCTCCTGCCACCGGCGCTCGTCGCGACGCAGGGCGATGTCCAGGGCCACGATGTCCTCCACCGTTGATCGATGCACATCGCGGTAACGGATCGCGGCCCCGGCGATGGCGAAGCGGTGCAAGAACGCCTTGCGGCCCTCCTCGGCATCGCAGTGGAACCAGTCGCCCTCGCGCGCGTCGAAGTGCCGCTGCAGGAAGTCGCGCGTGGCCTGCGCGCTGTCCACCGCCACGCGCAGCAGCAGGTGATGCTCGAAACGCGCGCGAAACGCGGTCATGCGCCTGGGCAGATGGCTCGGCAGCAGCCGGGTCAGCGCCTGCAGCACATGGTCGGTGACCCCGCGCAGGCCCAGGCCCTCGAAGAAGGCATCCACGCGGCTCTTCAGGGCAAAGGCCCTGGGCACGCGCGCGGTGCCGAAACGGTCGATCAGCAGGAAGGTGTCCTTGCCGTACTGCTCGCCGATGTCGTAGGCGTCCTTGTGGATGTATTCGCCGGCCACCGGCAGCGAGGGCAGCGCGGTGAGCAGGTGGCGACGCACGGCGGTGAGGTCGTCCGGGTCGTTGCTGCCGATATAGAACACCTCGGTCCGTTCCTTGGGGAAGGTATCCAGGCGCACGGCGAACACGGCCAGCTTGCCGGCCGAGCCGGACGCCTCGTGCAGGCGCGCCGGATCGGCGTTGAAGCGCGCCGGCGTGGCGGCATCCACATCGCGCACGTGCGCGGCGTAGGTGTGGTCCGAGGCCGCCCTGGCCGGGTCGTTGACGATGTCCTCCGACGTGTATTGCCCGGCCTGCAGGCGCGGCAGGATTTCCTCGGGGGTCTGCCCCAGGGCGATGCCCAGGTGGTTGACCAGGCGCAGCACGCCATCGGCGCCGACCTGCGCGTACAGGGCCAGCTCGGTGTAGGCCGGGCCGCGACGCACCAGGGCACCGCCGGAGTTGTTGCACACCCCGCCCAGGACCGAGGCGCCGATACAGGAGGAGCCGATCACCGAGTGCGGCTCGCGCCCCAGCGGCGCCAGGGCCTGCTCCAGCCGGTCCAGCGTGGCGCCGGGCAGGCACACCACCTGGGCACCGTCGTTGATCACCTGCACGCCGGTCAGGCGCAGGGTGCTGATCAGCAACACCTGGCGGTCGTAGTCGTCGCCGTCGGGCGTGGAGCCCCCGGTCAGGCCGGTGTTGGCCGCCTGCATGATGACGATGACATCGGCGGCCACCGCCGCCTCCAGCACGCGCCACTGCTCCAGCAGCGAGCCGGGCTGGACCACCGCCAGCACCGGCCCTTCACCAAAGCGCTGTCCCTTGCGGAAACGCCGCGTGCGCCGGTCGTCGGTCAGCACGTGCGCGGCGCCGACGATGCCGCGCAGGGTCTGCAGCAGTGCGTCGCCCGCCGGGGACACGGCCGCGCTCACAGGCCTTCCCGCACCAGCGAATCGGCGCTGATCTCGGCGATGGTGCGGGCACCGGTCAGGGTCATGGCCACGCGCATCTCCTTCTCGATCAGGCCCAGCAGATGTTCCACACCGGCCCCGCCCGCTGCAGCCAACGCGTAGACCCAGGCGCGCCCCAGCAGCACCGCATCGGCGCCCAGGGCGATCATGCGCACCACGTCCAGACCGTTGCGGATGCCCGAATCGGCCAGCAGGGTGATCTCGCCCTTCACCGCATCGGCGATCGCCGGCAACGCGCGGGCGCTGGAGAGCACGCCGTCGAGCTGGCGCCCGCCGTGGTTGGAGACCACGATGCCGTCGGCGCCGAAGCGCACCGCATCGCGTGCATCGTCCGCATCCAGGATGCCCTTGATGAGCATCGGGCCCTTCCAGAATGCCCGGATCCACTCCAGGTCCTTCCACGAGATCGACGGATCGAAGTTGTTGCCCAGCCAGCCGATGTAGTCCTCCAGCCCGGTCGGCTTGCCCAGGTAGCGCGAGACATTGCCCAGGTCGTGCGGACGCCCGTGCAAGCCCACGTCCCAGGCCCAGCGCGGATGCGTCACCGATTGCCAGTAGCGGCGCATGGCCGCGTTCGGCCCACTCATGCCCGAGTGCATGTCGCGGTAGCGCGCGCCGGGCACCGGCATGTCCACGGTGAACACCAGCGTCTCCACCCCGGCGGCCTGGGCGCGCTCCAGGGCGTGCTTCATGAAGCCGCGATCGCGCAGCACGTAGAGCTGGAACCACATCGGCCGGTCCAGCGTCGGCGCGACTTCCTCGATCGGGCACACCGACACGGTGGACAGGGTGAACGGCACGCCCCTGCGCGCGGCCGCCTGCGCGGCCTGGACTTCGCCGCGGCGCGCGTACATGCCCGTCAGCCCGACCGGTGCCAACGCCACCGGCAGGGCGAGCGTCTCGTTGAACAGCCGCGTGGACAGGTCCAGCTGGGACATGTCGCGCAGCACGCGCTGGCGCAGGGCGATGTCGGCCAGGTCGGCCACGTTGCGTTGCAGCGTGCGCTCGGCATAGGCGCCGCCGTCGATGTAGTGGAACAGGAACGGCGGCAGGAGGCGCTGCGCCGCCGCCCGGTAGTCGGTGGAGGAGGAAATGATCATGGGCGGGCCGGATGCGGAGGGAGGCGCGAGGCCCGGGCGCGGCGCGCCTCGTCCTCGTCGAGCGACTTGAGCGAGCCGTGGACGAACTCCACGTGGTCCTGCGCGGCGTTGCGCGCACGCTCGGGGTCGCCGGCCAGCACCGCGTCCATCATTTCGCGGTGCTGGACCGAGAGCGGTTCGAAGGTGCGCGGCGAGGTGTAAAGCTTTTCGCGATTCTGCGAGATGTTGGACTGCAGCAGCTCGAACAGCCCGCGCATGACCTGCAGCAGGACCAAGTTGTGCGAGGCCTCGGCGATGGACAGGTGGAAGGCCGCGTCGGCGCGGGCCTCGCCTGCCGGATCGTCGTGACCGTGCGCAGCCAGCATCGCTTCGAAGGCCGCGACGATGCGCGCGCGGTCGGCGTCGGTGGCGCGCTGGGCCGCATGCCAGGCGGTTGCCCCTTCCAGCGCGTGGCGGATTTCCAGCACGTCGAAGCGGTATTCCGGATCGTCCTGGAACAGCGGCAGGTAAGGCGCCAGCGTAGCGCCCATGCCCCGCTCCGCCGCCGGTGCCTGGACGAAGGTGCCACCGCCGCCCCGGCTGACCAGCAGCCCCTGGCTGGCCAGGCGCGCAATGCCTTCGCGCAGGGCCGGGCGCGAGACCGACAGCTCCAGTGCCAGCGTGCGCTCGGCCGGCAGGCGGTCGCCCGGTTGCAGGCCACGCCGCGCGATCAGCGCCTGCAGCTGCGCGGCGGCCCGGTCCGAGGCCCGTGCGCCCTGTTGTTTGGTCTGACCAATTTTTGCGTGCATGCCCCTATTAAAGCGCTTGATGCGGCCTCTCCGCTACCCGTCACCGTATCGCGCGCTTATTGGTATGACCAATTGGCTGCGCGTCACCACAGTCCGGGAAAGACCCGCCAGGTGCCTCGCGCGTGGGCCTGCCACTCCGTGCCGAAGGCCGACGCCAGCACCGCCTCCTCCACCTGCATGCGCCGGGCGAAGGCCGCAGTCACGGCCACCCCGATCACCGCCAGCGACGCCCAGCTGCCCAGCCCCACGCCCAGCCCATAGAAGCAGGCCAGCGCGCCGGTGTAGGACGGATGCCGCAGCCAGCGGTACGGCCCGGCGGTGATCAGCTGATGGCCGGGCTGGATGCCCACGTCCACGGTGAACCGGCGCCCCAGCACCCGGATCGCCCACAGGCGGAAGCCCAGGCCGACCACGACCAGCGCCGTGCCGGCCCACAGCAGCGGCACACGCGCACCGGGCGGCCAGCGGCCGATGCCCTGCATGGCCAGCACAACCGCCACGGCGATGGCCGCATACAGCACCGTCCACAGCAGACGCAGCGTGCCGGCGTCCCGGGTCGGATCGTCCTGGCTGCGCAGGCGATGGCTGAGGAGCATCTCCATCGCCCACCAGATGGCGCAGGCGATCCAGAACAAGAGCTGGGGCAGGTCGAACCTCATACAGTTTCCTCCTTGAATCGGCGATGCGCAGGCCGGGCCCGGGTCACGGCCGCTCCAACCGCCATGCCATCCAGGTGTGCGGCCAGACCAACCCCGGGCATGAACGAATACGCCAAGCCAATGGTCAAGGTGATCCAGAGCCGACGCCGCAAGCCGAACGACGCATTGCGGGTACCACTGAGCAAACACGCTGCGAACAGGAGAGCAAAGAAGGCACCCGAAGCGCCCACACTGACCGAGCCAGCACCATGCTGCGCCAACAGTGTCGCGACACCGCCGAGAACTGCTCCCAACATCACCGTGACAATCCACGCCCCTCGGCCCAGCCATTGCTCCAGCGGTGGCCCAGCGATCAGCAGCAGAGCGGTGTTGAGCGCGATATGCCACCAGCCTGCATGCAACAGGGCGTGGGCCAGCAGACGCCAGGATTGTGTCAGCGTGATACCGGCGCCTGGCAGCGCGCCCAGGCGCAGCAAGACATCCTGGTGTTCCGGCGCATGAAACACCAGTTCGACGATGAACATCGACCAGATCAGGGCCAGTGTCACGGTCGTACACGGCGCGCGAACCAACAGTGTCCGGAGGAACCGAGAAGTTCTCGCGAAATCTGGCGAATGCATGATGACCTACCTGCTGAGGTTCGAGGCCAGCATGCTCCCCCGAGCTGTCCGTCATCATGGTCGGAAGTCATCGCCATCACCTGCCAGAAGTCACCTCTTGCCGTGCACCCATTGCAGAAGGGCGACGGGCGGCCTCAGCATCCTGGCGATGAACGAAAACGAAGTCGTGCGCCGCTTGCTGGAACCGCTGTCGCTTGCCGGCTATTTCGCGCTGGGCGCGGTGGCGCTGGTGATCCGGTATCTGGACACCGCTGCGTCACGTGCGATGGGATGGGTCTTGCTCGCGGCCTTCGGCGCGCTGTTCGTGCTAGTCAACGCGCTACCGCAGAGCTGCACGCGTGGCCGCCTGATGTGGGCCGCCAGCGTGCCCATGCCGCTCCTGGCCCTGGCCTTGATCGCGGTGGACCCGCGGCCGGGCGTGGCGCCGGTCCTGCTGGTGATCTGGATCGCCGTGGCGATGGGGCGCTGGCCGCGCCGCGCCCTGCTGCCCGCTGCGGTGGCGGCCAACGTCGGCTTTTACCTGATCCTGCGCCACGCGGGCTTTGGCAATCCGCTGACCGTGGTGCTGATCAATGCCAGCTTCCAGGTGTTTGCCGCGCTGTGCGTTCACTACGCCATCAGCGCCAGTCAAGCCCGCGACACCCTGGCCCTGGTCAACGCCGACCTGCTGGCCACCCGCGCCCTGCTGGCCGACAGTGCGCGCGATGCCGAGCGCCTGCGCGTGGCGCGCGAGCTGCACGACGTGGCTGGGCACAAGCTCACCGCGATGAAGCTCAACCTGCGTGCGCTGGCCGGCGACCCGGTACTGGCTGGACGCAGCGAGGTACGCATCGCCCAGCAGCTCTCGGCCGAACTGCTCGATGACATCCGCAACGTGGTCCAGGCCTTGCGTGATACCGGGGGGCTGGACCTGGAAACGGCACTGCGTGCCCTGGCAGCACCATTGCCGCGCCCGGCCCTGGCGCTGGACATCGCCCCGGAGGTCACCGTGTCCGATCCGGCCCTGGCCGAGACGCTGCTGCGGGTGGTGCAGGAAGCGCTGACCAATACCGCGCGCCATACCGAAGCCGACACCCTGCACGTGCAGCTGCGCCGCGACGGCAACGCCCTGCTCCTGTGCATCGAGGACAATGGCCAGCGCGCGATCCGCCTGCGCGAGGGCAACGGCCTGGCGGGCATGCGCGAGCGCATCGCCGCCGCGCACGGCACCCTGCAGCTGGACCACACCCCGACCGGCGCGCTGCGCCTGACCGCCAGGATGCCCGCATGAACCAGACCCCTGCCATCACCGTCGCCCTGGCCGACGACCAGGCGCTGGTCCGCGCCGGTCTGCGTGCCTTGCTGGAACAGCAGGGGATCGTCGTGGCCTTCGAGGCCAGCGACGGCGCCGACCTGATCGCGCGCCTGGCCGACACGCCGGTGGACGTGATCCTCAGCGACATCCGCATGCCCGGCGTGGATGGCATCGAGGCCCTGGTACGGCTGCGCGCGGCCGGCAACAGCACGCCGCTCATGCTGCTGACCACCTTCGACGACAGCGAACTGCTGCTGCGCGCCACCCAGGCCGGGGCGCAGGGCTTCCTGCTCAAGGATGCCGCGCCCGAAGACCTGCGCGAAGCCATCGTCCAGGTGGCCGGCGGCCAGACCCTGCTGCAGCCGGTCAGCACCGACCCGGTGCGTGCACGCTACCAGTACCACGAGCAGCACGCCCCGGCCGATGCCTTCAACCCGCGCGAGGTCGCCATCCTGCGCCTGCTGGCCGGTGGTTATTCCAACAAGGAGATCGCGCGCACGCTGTTCCTGGCCGAGGGCACGGTGAAGAACTACGTCTCCAACATTCTGGACAAGCTCGGCACCCGCGACCGCACCCGCGCCGTGCTCAAGGCGATCACCCTGCGGGTGATCTGACGGGGTTGGCACGGGACACACCGCCACGGTCACACGAATGCGGCGACAATGCGGGCCCCCCACGTCGTCAGAGGCCCCGTCCACGATGCAGCCAGTCACCCTCACCCGCTACCTGGTCGAAGAACAACGCGCCGGGCGCATCAGCGCCGAGCTGCGCCAGCTCATTTCGGTGGTCGTGCGCGCCTGCACCACCATCTCCATCGCGGTGGGCAAGGGGGCGCTGGGTGGCGTGCTGGGCGAAGCCGGCACCGGCAACGTACAGGGCGAGGCGCAGAAGAAGCTGGACGTGATCAGCAACGAGATCCTGCTGGAAGCCAATGCCTGGGGCGGCCATCTGGCCGCCTGCGCCTCGGAGGAGATGGACCACTGCCAGCCGGTGCCGGACGAATTCCCCAAGGGCCACTTCCTGCTGCTGTTCGATCCCCTGGATGGCAGCTCCAACATCGACGTCAACGTCTCGGTCGGCACGATCTTCTCGGTCCTGCGCTGCCCGGACGATTGCACCGAGCCCAAGGACGAGGACTTCCTGCAGCCCGGCCGTGAGCAGGTCGCTGCCGGCTACTGCATCTACGGGCCGCAGACCATGCTGGTGCTGACCACCGGCCATGGCACCCATGCCTTCACCCTGGACCGCGAGCAGGGTCTTTTCGTGCTGACCCAGCGCGACATGCAGGTGCCGCCGGCGACCAAGGAATTCGCCCTCAACATGTCCAACCAGCGCCACTGGGAGCCGCAGATGCAGGCTTACGTGGGCGACCTGCTGGCCGGGACGGACGGCCCGCGCGGCAAGGACTTCAACATGCGCTGGATCGCCTCGATGGTGGCCGACGTGCACCGCATCCTGACCCGCGGCGGCATCTTCATCTATCCGTGGGATGCCAAGGACGCGTCCAAGGCGGGCAAGCTACGCCTGATGTACGAGGCCAACCCGATGGGCATGCTGGTCGAGCAGGCCGGCGGCTTGGCCAGCACGGGCCGCGAACGCATCCTGGACATCCAGCCGGACCAGCTGCACCAGCGCGTGCCGGTATTCATCGGCTCGCGCGAGGAAGTCGAGGCCGCCGAGCGCTACCACGCGCAGGGCTGAAGGCCCTTGCTGTCTGGGTCGGGCGGCGCCCGGCCCAGGCGCCGCAACGTAGCCGCCGTGTGACCCACGACCGGCGGTGCGGGCATGGTCAGGTCGAGCAGCGTTCCGAACGCGACCAGTGCCCAAGCCGCTGGACCGGCGTTACCTCCCCCAGCCGCGCGCAGCCGGTTGCAGCTGACCCTCCACGCGGTTGTCCGGCATGCAGCCAGACAGTGACGTGCGCGAGGCCGCCGCATCAGCCGGCTCGAGGCTGCTGCCACGCTCCGACGCCTTGGAAGACGTCCGGCGGGCCAGTCCCGCGCCGACCTGTTGGGCCAGGGAAGGTTTCGTCTGCTCGATCCTGCTCATCTGTCCTGGCGGAACGGCAACGTCGAGGGCCCTTTTCTGGTTCGACGACATCAGGCCTTCCATTCCATGGCAGGTTCGCGGCGCCCAGCGTGCATCACATCGCACGTCTGCCTGCGGGCGCGCGATCTCCGGACCGAGCCAATCACCCGCGAGCAGTTGCAGCGCACCATGCAGGGCCTCAATGGAGGGCATCGACACAAGCGATCAGCGCGGCGTCGGCACGCTGCTATCGTAGGGGCGATGACGCAGTCCGATTTCATCGAGGTCTATCACCAGGCGGTGCCAGCCGAGGTTTGCCGGGCGATCGTCGAGCGCTTCGAGGCCAGCGGCCAGGAGCATCCGGGTTTGGTCGGCGGTGGCCACCATCCCGACCTCAAGCGCAGCAGCGACATCAGCATCAGCGGCCAGCATGGCTGGGGCGATGTCGAACAGGCGCTCAACCAGGCGGTGTTCCGCGGCCTGCTGGACTACCTGCGGCGCTACCCCTTCAGCCTGATCGCGCCGGTGATGCTGCAGCACGCCCCGCCGGGCGGGACACCGCGGCGCATCGAATACGAGGACGTGCTGGACCTGGACGATGCCACCCTGTCCGAACTGCTCATGGCCGTGCTGCGTCCGGGCCGGATCAACCTGCAGCGCTATCGCGCGGGCGAAGGCGGTTATCCGTACTGGCATTGCGAGCTGTATCCCAAGGACCGCCACGCCGAGACCCTGCATCGCCACCTGCTGTGGACGGTGTATCTCAACGACGGGTTCGAGGCCGGGGAGACCGAGTTCTTCCACCAGCAGCGCAAGGTCGTCCCGCGCACTGGCAGCCTGTTGATCGCCCCGGCCGCCTTCACCCATACCCATCGCGGCAACCGGCCGCAGGGGGGCGACAAGTACATCGCCACCAGCTGGGCGCTGTTCCAGCCCGCCGAAAAGCTCTACGGCACCAACTGAGCTTCCACTGGAGCGCTTCATGGATGAAGCCGGCAGACGTTTCGCAAGCGCCCAGGCGCTCCGGCTGGCCGCCCTGGCGCTGTTCGTGATTCCGCTGACCCCTCGCCAGCAGCCACCTTGGTTCGAACCTTGGCTGCTGGTACCGGCGCTGGGCATCGGCCTGCTCGCCAGCGGCCTGGCCATCGCTTGGCGCCGCGATGGCTGGACGCGCCGGGGAGTCGCCTACGGGCTGTTCGCGCTGCACCTGCTGTTGGCCTTCGCCGCCGCGTG
Organism: Pseudoxanthomonas sp. JBR18; assembly: GCF_028198165.1. Lineage (NCBI taxonomy): Bacteria > Pseudomonadati > Pseudomonadota > Gammaproteobacteria > Lysobacterales > Lysobacteraceae > Pseudoxanthomonas > Pseudoxanthomonas sp. JBR18. The sequence goes on along the minus strand of NZ_CP116339.1, from coordinate 1,628,140 downwards.
GCTGTCTCAGGTCCCCACCTTCGGTTAATGCGCGATTCGCCGCCCGCTTGACGTTATACCAAGTGTATTAGAGTATTGATACACATGGACGCAGATCTTCTTTCGATCCAACCCACCTCGGCTGTGCCGATCTACCGGCAGATCGTCGAGCAGGTGCAGCGTCTGGCCAGCGCCGGCCAGCTGCGCCCTGGCGACACCCTACCCTCGGTGCGCGAGGTCGCTGCAGTCCACGCCATCAACCCGATGACCGTGTCCAAGGCCTACAGCCTGCTGGAAGGCGAAGGCGTGTTGGTGCGCCAGCGCGGCAAGGGCATGGCCGTAGCCGAACAGTCCCGCGCCGCCGGCAGCCTGGCCGCGCGCCTGGACCTGCTGGACCCGGCTCTGCGCACCGTGGCCGACCACGCCCGCCAACTGGAATTGCCGGCCGAGCAGGTGCTCGCCCGGCTTGCCGCCTTGCTCGATGAGGAGACCTGAGCATGAACACCGCCGCTGGATCGCTGCACCTCGCCCACGCCCTGCCCGCCGCCACGACCATGCCGCTGTGCGCACAGGGCCTGTCCAAGCGCTACGGTCGCCAGGAGGTGCTGCGCGAGGTCTCGCTGCAGCTGGAGTCGGGCACGGTGCTGGGCCTGATCGGCCGCAACGGCGCGGGCAAGAGCACCCTGCTCAACCTGCTGCTGGGCCTGGACGAACCCGACGCCGGGCAGGCCCTGGTGTTCGGCCAGCCGGCGCTGCGCATGGACGATGCGGCCAAGCAGCGGCTGGGCTATGTGCCGCAGCAGCCGCTGGCCTTCCAGTGGATGACGCCGCGCCAGCTGATGCGCTTCCTGTCCCAGCTCTACACCGGCTGGGACCAGGCTCACGCCGAGGCGCTGCTGGCGCGCTGGGACGTCCGCCCGGACAAGGTGCTGGCCAAGCTCTCACCGGGTGAAGCCCAGCGCCTGGCCATCGTCCGCGCCCTGGCCCCGCGCCCGGCCCTGCTGGTACTGGACGAGCCAGCCGCAGCGTTGGACCCGGTCGCACGCCGCCAGCTGCTGCGTGAGATTGCCACGCAGGCCGGCGAGGAAGGCGGCACGGTACTGTTCTCCACGCATATCGTCTCGGACCTGGAGCGCGTGGCCTCGCACGTGGCCTTTTTGCATGAAGGCGCGCTGCTGCTACACACCGAGCTGGACGCGGCGAAGGAGACCGTCAGCCGTCTGCACCTGCCGACCGAGGTCGCCGCCCAGCTGCCCAAAGCCCTGCCCGGCGAACTCTCACGCCGTCCCCAGCCTGGCGGCGCGCTGCAGCTGGTGCTCATCGACGATGGTCACACGCCCGCCCAGCTGGCCGCGCTACCCGGCGTGCGCAGCGTGCACTTGGGCTTGGAGGACCTGTTCGTGGAGGTGGCAGGATGAGCGCGCGCATGTTGTCCCTGCCGGCCACGGTGGTGTTCAACCGCCATGCGGGCACGTGGCTGGTGCATGGGCTGTGGCTGGTTCTGATGATCGGCGCGGCGCTGGTTCCTCTTGACCCGGACAAGGCCCACATCTTGCGCCTGGTCCTCGCAGGCGGCGGCATTGGCCTGTGGTGGCTGCTGATGAGCGGCCATCTGCTGGGCGCGGCCTGGCAGATGCACCGAATGCGCCTGCCCAAAGTCTGGAGCACGCTGGCACGGTTGCTGTTGCCCAGTTGGGTGGTCACGGCCGTGCTTCCGGCCCTGCTGTTTACGTGGCTGGATCAGGCGCCGGTGCTGTCCAACGTGTGGATCCTGAGCGTGGTCGCGCTGGGCACGATACTGGTCACCAGTCTGCCGCCGGTGGTGATGGTGTTGCTGCCCGCCGTTGCCCTGGTCCCGCGCGTGTTGGAAATCGCCGGAATATCGTTCGCGATCAGCTTTGGTGCCTCCAGCAACACGGTGTGGCTGCCGTGCCTGCTGCTGGCCTCGATCACCGCGTGCTGGTGGCCGCTGTTTCGCCACGGAGCGCCTACCACGCAATGGCGGCGGCCCATCGCCATCGCCCTGCAGACCAATACGGGTGCCTTTTCGTTGGAACAGATGCGCCAGCAGCAGACCCAGCGCTGGTTTGGCGGCAACGTGCCGCCCGCCCTCACGCTGCCCGACACCGGGCGCGCCCGGGCCGCCCTCGGCGTGAGCCTGGGCCCGGGCCTGGGCACCCCGACGCTGACGGCGTTGCTGCAGGGCCATCTGTGGCTGCTGATCCTGCCGGCGATGTGGTGGCTGTCCAGCCATGGCGACGATTCCCGGGCGGACCGGGTGTCGCTGTTCTTCCCGGCCTTCATCGTGGCCTCCGTGGCGGTGCACGCGCTGATGCGCCTGTGGACGCTGTTCCGCAAGCCTGAGCTGGGCCTGCACGATCTGGCGCTGTTGCCGGGACTGCCAGCCGCATCAGAACGTGGCCGGGCATTGGTTTCGCTGCTGCTCACCCGCATGGTCGCCAGCACGTCGATCACCACCGCGATCATGGCCGGCTACGGCATGCTGAGCAATGCGCCCCTGGCGTACTACTCAGTCCTGCTGGGCACCGGCCTGGCGAGCGTGCTGGTCAACGCCTGCGTCGCCCTGTGGTGCGTGGCGCGCGGTGGGATGCACGGCATGGTGCTGGGACTGTTGATGTGCGTGGAAGCGATCGCGCTACTGGTCGCCAATGCTTCGATCATGGGCTCCCGCGTTCCGACCTCGGCTACGCTGGTGGGCTGGACCATGATGCTGGTCGCCGCCGGTGTGGCACTTGGCCGCCTACGCCGCCGCATCGACCACCGCTCACAGCCTTGGATCGCCCGCCGCCCGACCCTGGCCGATGGCGACACTTGGCAGGCGCCGACACTCATCGGCAGCGGCGGCCTACTGCTGGCCACCGTGATGTTGGTCGGCGTCCAGCAGCATGGCGACGCGACGCTCTACGCCGGCTTCGACGCACGCCAGTTGCTCATGTCCGCGCTGGGCGTCACCGGCGTGGTGCTGATCGGACTTGGCCTGCGCCTGTTGCGCCGCGCCGTCTGACCCACTCGCTACCTCAACACCTCACAAGGAAGATCCCATGCTTGCCCGATCACTTGCCATGCTCGTTTTACTGTTCGCGCTAGCCGTGTTGGCGCTAAGCGCTATCGGTCTGGCCCACAGCCAGCTGGATGCGCGCGACTGGCTGCTGTTGGCCTGTGGTGCGGCAGGCTTGCTGCTGCTGCCACTGTCGGCCCGCGGTCTGCGTGGACGCAGCACCTCCGTGGCCTCTTGAAGCGGTTTCCCGGAGAACTTGATGTGGATCTCTCCCCTGCTCCTTCCCCACGCCTGTGTGCCAACGGTCTTTCAACGAGGCGACGTAGCCTGGTCTGGCAACTGGTCGCGCGCCTGCGGATTCCCATGCCCCTGGTCGTGGAGATGAAGCAGGAGGCGCTCCAGCATCAGCTGCGGCGCTCGCCCTTGGCCTGGCTCAGTCTGGGCGCCAGCGTGGTCGGCTTCGCGCTGTGGCATGTCTTTGGACTTGGTTTGGGCAGGTCTCTCTATTTCGCCGGCCTGGTGGCCTGGCTGTGCGTCGGCCAAGTCCGCGCCCGGCGCCAGCTGGTGTGGATGGCCGGGCACAAGGCGCGCCGGCTCGCCCGCCTGCGACGCCACGCGCGCCGCTGAACCTCAGCGCTGTTCGGCCAACAGCAGGCTGGTTTCCGAGGCGGCGATGCCTTCGATGTCGCGCAGGCGGCGCAGCGCCTGGTCGAAGCCGAGCAGGTCCTCGGTGCGCACTTCCACCACCAGGTCCCAGCGGCCGTTGGTGGAGTAGACACTGACCACCTCCGGCAGGCGCCGCAGCGCGGCTACCACCTTGTCGGTCGCGCCGCCGCGCACCTCGATCTGGGTGATGGCGCGCACGCCGCGCAACCCTTCGCTGGCCAATTTGACGGTAAAGCCCAGCAGCACACCGCTGCGCTGCAGGCGGGTGATGCGGTTCTGCACGGTGCCGCGCGAGACCTTGAGCTGCTTGGCCAGCAGCGCCGCCGGGGTGCGGCTGTCGGCGCGTAACAAGGCGATGAGATCCTGGTCCAGGGTGTCGAGGGCGTCGGTCATGCGAATGTCCTGCCAATGGCGGTGGTTCTTTCGATCCGGGAGTTGCCTGTCACCAGATTGACAGAATCTCGCGAAAAACTGGCGATCTGCGTGGTTCAGACTGATTTCCGCGCGGCCTAGGATGGCATAACGCCAAACACGAGACGTCCTGACCATGTCGACTTCGCCCCGCCCCCGCGTGCTGATGTGCCCGCCCACCCACTTTTCGGTGGACTACGACATCAACCCCTGGATGACCGGCCAACGCGACCAGGCCGATCGGGCCCGCGCCCAGCGCCAGTGGGACGACCTGCATGCGCTGGTGGCCGACGCGGCCGAGGTGGAACTGATCCCGCACGTGGCCGGCCTGCCGGACATGGTGTTCACCGCCAACGCGGGGCTGGTCTATCGCGACCTGGCCGTGCCCAGCCGATTCCGCCACGCCGAGCGCGCCGGCGAGGAATCCCACTTCACCCAGTGGTTCTCCGAGCAGCGCTTCGCGGTGGATCTACTGGACGGGATCGAGTTCGAGGGTGCGGGGGACGCGTTGCTGGACCGCGCCGCGCCACGGCTGTGGTTCGGATACGGCCATCGCAGTGATGCGCGCGCGGCCATCGCACTGCAGGCGCGCCTGGGCATCGAAGTGGTGCCGCTGCGCCTGGTCGACCCGCGCTTCTATCACCTGGACACCTGCCTGTGCCCGCTCGCCGGCGGTCAGCTGCTGTACTTCCCGGCGGCGTTCGACGAAGCCGCGCAGGCGGCCATCGCCGCGCGCGTGCCCGAGGACCAGCGCATCGCCGTGTCCGAGGAAGACGCGCTGGCCTTCGCCTGCAATGCGGTCAACCTGGACAACGTGGTGATCCTCAATCGCGCCACGCCCGCCCTGCGCGAGGCGTTGGCCGCGCATGGGTATCGCGTGCGCGAGACGCCGTTGGACGAGTTCCTCAAGGCGGGCGGCTCGGCCAAGTGCCTGACCCTGCGCCTGGACGAGCCCGGACTGACCTGAGTGCCGGGCGTGTTCAAACGGTGCGACGAACCGCAACCGTTTCCGGACACAGCTGGTGAACCGCCCGATCGGCAGGATGGCCTCACCCAATCGCGCATCCCAAGGAGCGCATCATGAAAAGGAACCACACTCCGCTCGTCCTGTCCGCCCTGTTGACCCTGGGCCTGTCCGCGCCGTTGCTGGCGCAGGAGCACGGCAACATGGACCACGACAAGATGAGCCATGAGCACGCGGCCGACTCCAGCCAACCAGGCACCGACACCTGGATCACCACCAAGGTCAAGGCCGATCTGCTCGCCAGCGGCAAGACCCCGGGCACCGACATTTCGGTGGAGACCAAGAACGGCGTGGTCTGGCTGAGCGGTCACGTGGCCACCAAGGACCAGAAGGACCGCGCGATTACCGAGGCCAAGGGCATCGAGGGCGTCAAGAAGGTCGAGGCCGGCAAGCTGATGGTCGGCAAGAAGGACATGTAACACCTTCTTGGTGTTGCATGCGGAACGGCGCCCTGGTGGCGCCGTTTTCGTTATGGAAACCGACGTGGCGGCAACTGGCCTACTGCACGTCTCATCGCTGTTGTGGTGGTAGCTCCCGCTCGGACTAGAACAAATCCCCCTGCGGGGAAGGCGTCTTCGGCGCAAGAAACTTGCTGCAATCCAGCGCCGGCCAGCGCGCGCGGTCATAGCCAAAGCGCTTGTGGGCCAGGGCGAAGCGGCGTTCCAGCAAGTCCGCATAGACGCCCTGCCCGCGCATGCGGCTACCGAAAGCGCTGTCGTAGTCCTTGCCTCCGCGCAGCTGCCGCACCGTGCTCATCACGTGCGCGGCGCGATCCGGGAGGTGGGTCTCCAGCCAGTCCCGGAACAGCGGCGAGACCTCGTGCGGCAGGCGCAGCAGCACGTAACCGGCCGAACGCGCACCTGCCTGGGACGCGGCTTCCAGCACCGCTTCCAGGTGCGCATCGTTCACCCAGGGGATGGCCGGGGCGAACATCACGCCCACCGGCACGCCCGCCTCGCTCAGGGCCTGCATGGCTTTCAGCCGCGCATGTGGTGCCGAGGCGCGTGGTTCGAGCCTGGACGAGAGCTGGTTGTCCAGGGAAGTTATTGAGAACGCCACGTGCACCAGGTTGTCGGCCGCCAGTGGTGCCAGCAGATCCAGGTCGCGGGTCACCAGCGCGTTCTTGGTGATTACGGTGAACGGGTGCCGGGTTTCGGCGAAGACTTCAATCAGGCGGCGCGTGAGCTGCAGGCGCCGCTCCAGCGGCTGATAGGCATCGGTATTGATGCCCAGCGAGATCGGGCTGACCTGGTAGCGCGGGTGGGCCAGTTCGGCCCGCAGCAGCTCGGGGCCGTTGGTCTTGGCGAACAGCCGGGTCTCGAAGTCCAGCCCCGGCGACAGGTCCAGATAGCTGTGCGTGGGGCGCGCGAAGCAGTAGCTGCAGCCATGCTCGCACCCGCGATACGGATTGACCGACTGGGAGAAGGGAATGTCCGGCGAGCGGTTGCGGCTGATGATGCTGCGCGCCCGTTCCTCGGTGACCCGGGTGCGTGGCAGCAGGTCGGGCTCGCCCTCCTGGTCGCGGTCGTGCCAGCCATCGTCGCTGGCCTCGTTGGTGGTCACGGCGAATCGTCCCGGCAGCCAGCCGGTCGAACCGCGCCCTTTGATCGCCTCGCCCATCGCGCCAGGGTAATCGGCGGTGGTCTCACGCCATGCGATGTCACCCGGCTCCCCCTAGAATCCGGACATGCTCGCCCTGCTCGCCACCCTGTGGCACGACATCGCGGATATCCCGCACCTCAAGACCTACCTCACCACGGCCTGGCTGGCCTATCTGTTGGTGCTGGGCGGCTGGATCATCCTGCAAAAGCGCGAACCGGTCGCCACCCTGAGCTGGGTTCTGTCGCTGGCCGCGCTGCCCTATCTGGGCTTTCTGATCTACTTCCTGCTGGGCCCGCAGAAGATCAAGCGCCAACGCCTGCGCCGCAACCGCTCGCGCGATGGCATGGATGCACACGAGGCAATCTGCCCGCCCAACGAGGTCTGCACCGAGCTGTCCCTGCTGGGCCAGGCCGTGACCGGCTTGCCGCCTTCCTCGGCCACGCGCGCGGACCTGCTGATCGATGGGGCGGCGACCTACGACGCGCTGGTCGAGGCGATTGGCCAGGCGCGCAACCACATCCACCTGGAGTACTACATCTTCGAGCGCGACCGCACCGGCACGCGCATCCGCGACGCACTGATCGAGCGCGCCAGGGCGGGCGTGCACGTGCGCCTGCTGCTGGATGCCGTCGGCGCCAGCAAGGTCAACAAGCGCTTCCTCGCACCGCTGCTGGACGCCGGTGCCGAGCACGCCTGGTTCCATCCCACCCAGTTCCGCCCCTTCACCCGACCCTGGGTGAACCTGCGCACCCACCGCAAGATCGCGGTCATCGATGGCACCGTCGCCTTCGCCGGTGGCATCAACATCACCGACGAAGAGAACGAGCGGCTCAATCCCAATGCCTACCGTGACCTGCACCTGCGGCTGGAAGGCGAGATCGTGCGCGGCCTGCAGCAGGTGTTCGTGGAAGACTGGATCTACGCCACCGGGCACGGGCGGGACCACTTCAGGGGCACGGTGCTGTGGGCGCCGGCAGCCGACGCACCGGTGGGCGATATTGCCGTCCAGGTGCTCGTCTCCGGTCCCGACTCGGACTGGGAAGCCATCCACCGCGTGCAGGTCTCGGCGATCCACGAGGCCAAGGAGCGGGTCTGGCTGGTCACGCCGTATTTCGTCCCCGGCGAGGCCGCCACGATGGCGCTCACCTCCGCGGCGCTGGCCGGGCTGGACGTGCGCCTGCTCGTCCCCAAGCAGAGCGACTCCAGGCTGGTCACCTTCGCCGCGCGCTCCTACTTCGACGAGTTGCTCGCCGCCAAGGTCAAGGTCTACGAGTACAGCCCGCGCATGCTGCACACCAAGGCGCTGATCTGTGACGACAACCTGGCCATCCTTGGCAGCGCCAACTTCGACCACCGCAGCTTCCGGCTGAACTTCGAAGTCGCCCTGCTGTTCCGCGAGCCGGCGTTCAACGCACGGCTGTCGGAGCTGCTGGAAGGCGAGTTCGAGCGCGCGTCCAAGGTCCACAACGAGCGCAACCGCTCGCTCTGGCGCAACCGCCTGCCCGAGGCGCTCGCCCGGCTGGGTTCGCCCTTCCTCTAAGCCTCGCGCCGCGTGCCGGGATGGGTAGAATCGGCGGCGTCTCCCATGCGGACCGGCTCCATGTACTGGCTCTTCCTTCTGCTTTCGTTCGGGGCCATGGCTGTGGCCCTGCGCACGACCTCGATGGCCCTGATGGTCGTGGCGTTGCTGGCGGCGCTGGGCCTGCTGCTGGCCTGGGCGATGGGGTGGTATTCGGCCCTGGTGGGCAACCAGGGCGACGGCGGCCGGCGCATGGTCGACCCGGTGGAACTCCACCGGCTGCGCCAACAGGCCGAGGCACGCCGCGCCGCGCAGCAGGCCGGCGGCACTGACCCGCTGAGCGGAGAGTCGCGTGATGGTGTCTGAGCCCGGCGCGGCCCTGAGCGTCAACGTCAACAAGATCGCGGTCCTGCGCAATTCGCGCGGAGAGGGCGAACCGGACGTGCTGCGCGCCGCGCGCACCTGCCTGTCCGCGGGCGCGCAGGGCATCACCGTGCATCCGCGTCCCGATCGCCGGCACATCACCGCCGAGGACGTGGTGGCGTTGTCGGCGCTGACCAACCAGTTCCAGGTCGAGTTCAATGTCGAGGGCAATCCGTTCGCGCCACCAAGGGCCGGATATCCCGGGTTGCTCCCCCTGTGCGAACAGGTCAGGCCGGCCCAGGTCACCCTGGTGCCCGATGCGGATGGACAGCTGACCTCGGACCACGGTTTCGATTTCACCGCCGACACCAGCGCGCTGGCCGAGCTGATCGCAGGCTTCAAGGCGCTCGGCTGCCGCGTCAGCCTGTTTGTCGATGCCGGGTGTGTCGGACTCGCACGCGCGGCGCAGATGGGCGCGGACCGCATCGAGCTCTACACCGGGCCCTACGCTGCGCAATGGGCCGCCGGCGCGCCCGAGCAAGCCTTGGCGGCCTGCCAGGCCACGATCACGGAGGCAACCGCGCTCGGGCTGGCGGTCAATGCCGGCCACGACCTCAGCCAGGACAACCTGGGGCCTTTCCTGAGCGCCCTGCCGGCCGTCAGGGAGGTGTCGATTGGGCATGCGCTGATCGGCGAGGCGCTCTATGAGGGTCTGGAGATCACGATCCAGCGCTATCTGGCCATCATCGCCCAGTCGGTCCGCGCCGCTGCCTGAGGTTAATGAAGGCATCGCCGGGCTGTGGCTGGAGCCCCCTCGGGATGGCGCTCGCGGCGTGTTTGCCCCTCAAACCTGGGCCGCGCGACCCAATGTCCACCAAGGCCGACTGATCGGTGAGGACCGGAGTGTTCTCCGCGTATCGCCTGGTCCTGGTCGTCCGACGCCGGCGTAAAGCGCACGTTCCACGTGGCGCTTGCCGTCCGTCGCGCATCAACAAAAACGCCACCCTCGCGGGTGGCGTTTTCGTGAACACAATGCGCCGAGCGGTTACTGCTGCATGAAACCGATCTTGAGCATGTTCGCGTTCTTGGCCGCGGCAAGCACCTGGGCCATGGTCTGGTACTGCGAGTCCGGGTTGGCGTCGATGCGCAACTGCGGCTGATTGGTCGGGTCCTTCTGGACCTCGTTCTCCATCATGCTCTGCAACGCACTGACGGCGACCGGGCTGTTGTTCCAATACACCGTGTTGGACGCATCGATCCGCAGGTCGATCGGCGGCGGCGGGTCTGTCGTCGGCGGTGGCGTTTGCGACCGCTGGGGCAGGGCCACGTCGATCGGATAAGTCATGATCGGTGCGGTCACGATGAAGATGATCAAGAGCACCAGCATGACGTCGATCAACGGGGTGACGTTGATCTCCGCCATGGCGCCCTTGCCACTTCCACTACTGAAGGCCATGGCTCAGCCCCCCTTCTTCGGCTTCGTGGACACGAACCCGACGTCCAGCATGCCCTGGCTCTGGGCGATGCGGGTGATCTCGTTGATCGTGGACATCTTGGTGGTCTTGTCGCCACGCAGGTTGATCGACGGCTGTGGCGTCTGCTGGGCCGCCGAGGAGAAGCGCGACTCGAGCACATCCTTGGTCACCGGCTCGTCGTTCCAGTAGATCGAGCCGTCCTCGAGCACCGCGATGTTGACCGGCGGTGCGCGCTTGGCCAGATCATCCTGGTTCGGCAGATAGGTCGTCTCGGGCAACTGGACCTTGACCTTCTGCTGCATCAGCGGCGTGGTGATGATGAAGATGATCAGCAGCACCAGCATCACGTCCACGAGGGGCGTCACGTTGATGTCTACCATGGGGCCGCCACTGCCGCCCCCGCTACTGAATGCCATATGGCCTCCGGATGCGTATCGTAAAGTTCGGTTCTACGCCGGATCAGCGCACGCGGGCGCCGGTGGCGAAGAAGTCGTGCAGGTCATGCGCGAACGTATCGAACTTGGCGATGGTGCTGGCGTTGATCTTGCTGAAGAAGTTGTAGGCGAACACGGCCGGGATCGCGACGAACAGACCGATGGCGGTCATGATCAGCGCCTCACCCACCGGGCCGGCCACCGCGTCGATGCCGGCGTTGCCGGTGGCACCGATGCGGATCAGCGCGCCGTAGATGCCCCACACGGTACCCAGCAGACCCACGAACGGCGCGGTCGCACCCACGGTGGCCAGCCAGATCATGCCGCTCTGGATCTTGGTGCTCTCACGGGTCACGGCCTGACGCAGGGCGCGGTCGACGAACTCCGAACGGCTCAGGGCTTCGCCGGTGCCGGTGCCTTCGGCACGCTGGTGGTGGGCGGCGGCCTGGGCGGCGTCCAGCGCGATCTTGGAGAACGGCTCGTTGCGCGGCTGCTCTTCCATGATGCGGATGGCGTCCTGGGCGTTGCTGGTTTCCCAGAACGCGGTGGTCACGCGGTCGGCCTGCGAACGCAGACGCACGGCCTTGATGATGTTCACGATGGTCCAGTACCAGGAGCCGGCCGACATGAAGATCAGGGCCAGCAGCACGACCCACGACACCACGAAGGCGCCAGGGTTGGAAGTCATCTCACCGATGAGGTGGGAGAAGCCCATCTGGTTCAGGGCTGCGGCGGCGTTGTTACCCCCCGCGGCGGCAACGATCAGAGTTTCCTGCAGCATGACGCTTACCTTTGTTGGAAATTTGGTGGATTAGGTTAGGTGACGCTTGTTTTGGTGAAACGGTTCGGGATCAGCGGCCCATGCTGAAGTCGACCGGCACGCGGACGCGCCCTGCGACTTTCGAGCCACCGGAAGTCCCGGGGTTGAAGCGCCACTTGCGTGCTGCTTCCATCGCGGCACGGTCGAGATCGCGGTTGCGACTGGACTTCTCGACCGAGACGTTGGTGACGTTGCCATTGGCATCCACGTCGATGATCAGGATCACCGTCCCCTCGATGCCCGAACGCGCAGCCGACGGCGGATAGCGCGGCGGATTCATGTTCTTCGAGGAGATGTCCACGCTGGCGCCGATGTCCGGGGACGGAGCAGGCGGGGCGGGCGGGGCCGGGGGGGTATAGGTATCGACCGGACGCGGATCGGGCACTTCCACCGGCGGTGCTTCCGGCGGCGGCGGAACCGGGGTCGGCTTCGGCGGCGACAGTTCCTTGACCGGCGGCGGCGGGGTTTCCTGCTTCGGCGGCGGCGGCGGCGGCGGCGGGGGAGGCGGCGGCGGATCGACGATCTGTACCAGCATCTTCTGCTCCTCCTCCTGCTGCGCCGGCGGCGCGACGGCGGGGATCAACAGCAGCAGGAACACCGCAACGTGCAGGGCGATGACGAAGGCCATGCCGATGATGCGGGACCAGTTCAGCCCGGACGGGGCCTCCTGCTCTCTGTAGCGATTAATGACAAATTGTTCAGCCATGCGCCAGTGGACTCAATGGAAACGGGGTGTGCGTGGAGTACACACACCGGTGTCGGTTCGGTTGGATTCCACTGCAGAAGTGCAGGGGAATCCCCAGCTTAACCCAATTTCTCGCCGCTTTGACAACAGTTATTCGCTGTCTTGAAAGCGGTTTCAAACGATCATTTCGCGGAAATGATCGCTTTCGCGTCCTGCGGCTTCTTGACCCCCTTGTCCAGCGCAGATTGGGCGGCCTTCTTGGCCTCTGCGGGACGATTCTCCTGCATCAGCACGCGTGCGAGATTGAGGTACGTCTCGCCCGTGCTGTCCAAAGGAGCCGCCTTCTGCCAGGCATCGATGGCCTGTGCAGGCTGATCCGAATAGTAGTACGACTGCGCCAGAATCTGATAGACCTCCAGGTTCGGCTGCAGCACGCCCTTGGACAGGCCATCGTTGATCACCGCGATGGTGTCCTTCTCGTGGCCGTCCATGTTGCTGTAGGTGGCGTACAGCTGGCGATACTCCTTGGGATCGGTCAGCTTGCCCGAGGTACGCAGCTTGTCCAGGATCGCGGCTGCTTTGTCGGGCTGGTCGTTCTGGGAATACATCACCGCCAGGTTCATCTGCGCGTTCTTGTCGTCCGGTGACTTGGCCGCCAGTTGCTCGGCCAGCTTCAGCGCCTCGCCGCTCTGGTTGTTGGCGTCGTAGCTGGCCATCAGCACCTGCACCCACTGCGCCTTGGGCTCGGGCGAGGATTCGATGGCCTGCTTCATGGGCGGGATCGCTTCGGCGTAGCGCTCGGCCTGATAGAGCGCCTGCCCCTTGAGCGCCAGATCCTCCGGCTTGGTGGACTGGGTCTCGGTCATGTACTTGTCGAGCGTCGCCAGGCCTTCCTGGTACTGCTCGTCCTGCAGCTGCAGCTGGGCGAGCATGTACATGGCCTGGTAGTGGCCGTTGTTGTCCAGGGCGTTGAGGTCGATGGCTTGCTTGAGATAGGCCTTGGTCGCGGCCTCGTCGTCGGTGTTGTACGCGGCCTGCGAGGCGATCTGCGCGGCCAGCGCCTTGTCGTAATCGTTCGAGTCGCTGTTGGCGATGATCTCGTCGGCGTCGGTTCGGGCCTTGGCCCAGTCCTGGTCGTTGTAGGCGTCGATCATCTTGCTGGCCTTGGACGCCATCTTGCGCGAGTTCTTGGCTTCCGGCGCCTTGCGCGTGGCGTTGGGGTACATCTCCTCCTGTTTGGAGTCGCCCCCCTTCTTGCTGCGTTCTGCGCGCTCACGCGTCTGCGCCGAAGCGTCGACCGCAACGGTACCGGCGAGCAGGCCAATGACGGCCAGGGAGAGCAAGGCGTGTTTCGGAGTGCGCAAGGACATGGATCACCTCTTACATGGATCGGTGCAGCGTGGATGCGGGGGGCTGGATGACGGGCCGGGAATCGACCGGGCCGGCGAAACTAGCAGAATCGTCTTAACAATGTGTACGGATTTCGTTGTTAACCCGATGCGTAGGACCGCACGCGGTTTTCAGCTGCAGGTGGGACGCCTGCCGGCGGCGCGGGCCTGCTCCCAGACCGGGGTCAGGCTGGCCGCGCGGCTCCCCAGTTCACGGATTCGCGCCTGGGGATCGGGATGCGTGGACAGCCACGCGGGCGGACGGTTGCCGCCAGCGGCCAGCATGTTCTGCCACAGGGTCACCGCCTGGCGTGGATCGAATCCGGCCTGGGCCATCAGGCGCTGGCCCACGATGTCCGCTTCGCTTTCCTGCGCTCGGGAATTGGGGAGCAGGAACAAGGTATTGGCGGCGATGCCGCCGCCCTGTGTCACCAGGCTGCCGTAGTCGCCAGCCAGTGCCCCGAGAACCTGCAGTGCCGTGGAGGCGCCAACTTGGTTGGTCAGACGCTCGTCGAAATGATGTTCGACCACATGCCCGATTTCGTGGGCGACAACGGCGGCGAGCTGATCCTGTGTCTTGGCCACCGGAAAAATACCCGTGTTCACGCCGACCTTGCCGCCGGGTAGGGCGAAGGCATTGGCCTCCGGGTCGGCAAACACCGCCACCTCCCAGCCGATCCCGCGCTGCTGGGCGGGAAGCTGGGCGACGAGGGTGTCAACGACGCAGCGCACATAGGCGTTCTGTTTCGGATCACGACTGAGGGCCTGCTTCTGCTTGGCCTCGGCGAAGGCCTGTGCGCCCAGCTGTTCGAGCTGTTGCTCGGACACCCCGCCCACATGCTGGCGGCGGCCGGTCGAAGAGGTAGTGGTCGCGCAGGCCGTCACCAGCAGGGCGAGTGAAAGGCCGGTTAGGGCTGAGCGAAGGCGAGTTTTTGAGTTTGTCATAGCGTGTCAGTCTTGCCATGCCGTGCTGAAATCGGCGTCAACGCCATTGATCAGGTGGAGATGCCGAACGCCAGCATCATCCCGATCGCGAACGCGTTATTGAGTCCGTGGGCCAGGATGGAGGCGGCCAGGGACCCGGTGCGACGATAGACCCAGGCGAAGACGATGCCCATCGCCGTGTAGACCGCCCACAGCGGAAGCGCGGCGGCCAGGGACTTGCCGCCCAGCAGCGGAGGCTCGTGCATGAAGGCAAACAGCAGCCCGCTGGCCGCCATGCCCAGGATCGGCCAGCCGTCCTGCCACAGCCGACGGAACAGCACGCGGCGGAACAGGACCTCCTCGTAGATCGGCGCCAGGATCACCGCGAACAGCACCAGCAGCGCGGGGTAGCGCCCCAGCGTGCCGCGCACCAGGCTCATGTTCGATGGATCCAGCTGTTCCTGCATCGAGGCCGCGACCTGGCCGACGACGATGCTGCACAGGATCGCCACGCTGCCGGCCATCAGCGCCAACAACCACGTGGCGGGCAGACGCATGGCCTGACGCGCAACCTGGCGCTCGGACGCCCGGGGCGGGGCGCGCCACAGCAGGGCAATCAAGGCCGTTCCACCCACCCCGACGATGCTCAGGAGCATCGTGGCCAGTGGCCCGGGCTGGCCGACCGCGGCCATGATGGCATGCGCGTCCTGGCCGCTCGCTTCGCCGTGCAGCGCGATCATCACGCCGCGCCACACGCCCCAGCCCACGCCGCCCAGCAGCGAGAGCAGGGCGAACAACACCGACACGATCAGCACGTCCAGTGCAAAGCGTCGCAGGGCACGGCCCAGCGGCAGCGGGGGCGGGTCTAATGGCGTGGGGACCATGACGACGCGGGCTTGCGTGCGCGAGCGCGGCGTCAGACGTCGAGGTTGGACACCTTCAGCGCATTGGCATCAATGAACTCGCGGCGCGGTTCGACCACATCGCCCATCAGCGTGCTGAAGATCTGGTCGGCCGCCACCGCGTCCTCGATCCGCACCTGCAGCAGGCGTCGGGAATCGGGATTGACCGTGGTGTCCCACAGCTGCTCCGGATTCATTTCGCCCAGGCCCTTGAATCGCTGGATCTGGCGCCCCTTCTTGGCTTCGTCCAGGAGCCAGGCTTGCGCCTGGGCGAAGGTGGTGACCTCCTGGCTGCGATTGCCGCGCTGGATCTGCGCGCCTTCACGGACCAAGCCATGGAGTTGGGCGGCGACGTCACGCACCGAGCGCAACTCGCCCGACTCGAAGGCCGACAGGGGCAGGACCTGGGTCAGCTCCTCGCCCATGTGCCGGCGGGTTGCGAGCAGGGCCGCGGGGCGCTGATCATTGGCCTGCTGCAGCTCCAGAGTGTAACGAGGACTACCGATGCTGGCGCTGTTGAGCGCCCGCTCCAGGCTGGTGAGCTGGACGCGCTGGTCGTCTTCGGAAGCGCGCTGAAGGGCGTCCAAGGGCGCGGCGTCGATCAGCGCCTCCAGCAGTGCTGGATCGTAGCGATGCCCATTGCGCGCAATGGTGTCACGCGCATTGGCGAACAGGATCAACAGCTTTTCCAGGGCCTCGCCGGAGATCGGCGGCTCGTCCGTGGCCGGGACCAGGGCTGCGCCTTCGACCGCACTGTTGGCCAGGTAGGCGTTGAGCGCCGCGTCATCCTTGAGGTACAGCTCGCTCTTGCCCTGCTTGAGCTTGTACAGCGGTGGCAGGCCGATATACACATGGCCGCGTTCGATCAGCTCGGGCATCTGCCGGTAGAAGAAGGTCAGCAGCAGGGTGCGGATGTGCGAGCCGTCCACGTCCGCGTCGGTCATGATGATGATGCGGTGGTAGCGCAGCTTGTCCGGGTTGTACTCGTCCTTGCCGATACCGGTCCCCAGGGCGGTGATCAGCGTGCCGACCTCGGCGCTGGCCAGCATGCGGTCAAAACGCGCGCGCTCGACGTTGAGGATCTTGCCACGCAGCGGCAGCACAGCCTGGTTCTTGCGGTTGCGGCCCTGCTTGGCCGAGCCGCCAGCCGAGTCGCCCTCGACGATGAACAGCTCCGACAGCGCAGGATCCTTCTCCTGGCAGTCGGCCAGCTTGCCCGGCAGGCCGGCGATATCCAGCGCGCCCTTGCGGCGGGTGAGGTCACGCGCCTTGCGCGCGGCTTCGCGGGCGCGGGCGGCGTCGACGATCTTGCCGGCAATGGCCTTGGCTTCGTTCGGGTTTTCCTGCAGGAATTCTTCCATGCGGGCACCGAAGGCGTTTTCGACCGCCGGGCGTACGTCCGAGCTGACCAGCTTCTCCTTGGTCTGCGAGGAAAAGCTCGGGTCGGGCACCTTGACCGACAGCACCGCGATCATGCCTTCGCGCATGTCATCGCCGGTGAGGCTGATCTTGGCCTGCTTGGCGATACCGTTCTGCTCGATGTAATTGCTCAGCACACGGGTCAGGGCGGCGCGGAAGCCGGCCAGGTGCGTGCCGCCATCCTTCTGCGGGATGTTGTTGGTGAAGCAGTACATCGTTTCCTGGTAGGAGTCGGTCCACTGCAGGGCCACTTCCACGGTGATGTTGTTGTGCTCACCGGTGGTGGAAATGACGTGGGGGTGCAGCGGGTTCTTGGACTTGGCCAGGTGCTCGACGAAGCTGGCGATGCCACCTTCGTAGTGGAAATCGTCGCGGCGGCCTTCACCACGCTCGTCGATCAGGACGATCTTGACGCCGGAGTTCAGGAAGGAGAGTTCGCGCAGGCGCCGGGCCAGGATGTCGGTATGGAATTCGACGTTGTCGTGGAATGCGACGGTCGAAGGCCAGAAGCGCACCGTGGTGCCGCGCTTGGTGGTTTCGCCGATCTGCTTGAGCGGGGCGACGGCCGCACCGTTGCTGAATTCCTGCTGGTAGTGCGCACCGCCCTGGAACACGTCCAGCAACAGCTTTTCCGACAGTGCGTTGACCACGCTGACGCCCACGCCGTGCAGGCCGCCGGACACCTTGTAGCTGTTGTCGTCGAACTTGCCGCCGGCGTGGAGCACGGTCATCACGACCTCGGCCGCGGAGACCTCGCGCCCGAGCTTGGCGCTCATCTGGGCGTGTTTGCCGACCGGAATGCCGCGCCCGTTGTCCGAGACCGAGACCGAGCCATCCACATGGATGACGACTTCGACGCTGTCGGCGTGGCCGGCAAGCGCCTCGTCCACCGAGTTGTCCACGACCTCGAAGACCATATGGTGCAGGCCAGTGCCATCATGGACATCGCCGATGTACATGCCTGGACGCTTGCGCACCGCCTCCAGGCCTTCCAGGGCCGTGATGCTGTTGGCGTCGTAATTGCCGTTCGGGCTGGGGACGGCGGGGGTGGTCTCTTCGGTCATTCGCGTATCGATCGCCTGCGCCGCGTCCCGACCCCGCAAGGCGTGCGGGCAGGTCCAGGGCTTTGAAAGGGAACGTGAATTGTACCACTGCGCCCTCGGTACCCCTCAGAACACCGGATAGCAGGTTACGGGGCAGTGACCTGTCCGTGTTCCACGTGGAACCGCGCCTGGACGGTCGTCGGATCCAGGGAAGGGGGCGGCTCGGTCCCGGTAAGGAAGATCTGGGCGCCGGTGGCCTGCAACCGCGCCAGCACGGCCGCCTGATGGCGGCGATCCAGTTCCGAGGCCAGGTCGTCCAGGGCGACGATGGGCCATTGACCGCGGACCGAGGCATAGTCTTCTGCCTGTGCGAGCAGGCAGGACAGGGCTGTGAGCTTGGCCTGCCCCCGGGACAACGGTTCGCGCTGGGGCAGGGTCGCGTAGCCGACATGCCAGTCCGCGCGATGCGGTCCAACGCCGGTGTGGCCAAACTGACGATCCCGCTCGCGGTTCACCAACAGCGCGTCCGCCAGCCCGAGTTCCTGCCGTTTCCAGCCGGGTGAGAACTGCAGCGCGGCTTCGCCCAGCATGCCGACCAGGTCGCCAGCCGCCTGCTGGAGCACGGGAGACAGGCGCTCCAGGTAAGCCAGACGGTGCAGGGTGAGGCTTTCGCCGCTATCGGCAAGCTCCGCGTCCCAGGCGTCCAGCTGATGCGTGGATCCACCGGCTTTCAGGAGCGCGTTGCGCTGCTTCAAGGCGCGGTTGTAACGCCGCCAGACCGGCAGGAAGTCAGGTTCCACGTGGAACAGGCCCCAGTCCAGAAAGCGACGACGCGGTTCGCCGCCGCCAGTGACCAGCGCGTGGCTGCCGGGCTCGAAGCTCACGACCGCGAGCGCCGCGCACAGATCGCCGAGCTGGTGAACCTTCTCCCCGTCCAGGCGGCCTGTCCACTCCTGCCCCGAATGACGCAGTCCCGCACGGCGCACCCGCGCCTCGGCCCCTTCGTCCCACTCGACAAAGACTTCGACCGCAGTCGCCCCCGTCCTGATCAGCCCGTCGCGAACACGCCCGCGGAAGCTCCGTCCCCAGGCCATCAGATGCAGCGCTTCCAGCAGGCTGGTCTTGCCGGCCCCGTTATCGCCGGTGATGAGATTCAAACCCGGGGCAGGAGCTAGCTCGACGTGTTCGAATCGCCGAAGACCTGCCACTGTGAGTCGCCTGACCTGCATATCGAACCGTCTGCCTGGGATGGAAAGCGCAACGCCCGGACGAATCCGGGCGTTGCAGGGTGTTTCACGTGGAACTGCGTCGCGTCAGAGGCGCAGCGGCATGACCACATGCCGGGACCGGTCACTGCCGGCCTCCCGCACCAGAGCTGAAGAATTGGCGTCACGCAGCTGGATCACGATGTGTTCCCCGCGCAGGGCGGACAGCGCGTCCAGCAGGTAGTTCACGTTGAAGCCGATCGCCAGGCCGTCCACCTTGGTGTCCGCCTCGATTTCTTCCTGCGCTTCTTCCTGCTCGGGGTTGTGGGCGCTGATCTTCAACTGTCCCGGCGACACCTCGACACGCACGCCGCGGTACTTCTCGTTGGACAGGATCGCGGCGCGCTGCAACGCGGCACGCAGCACTTCACGGTCGAGCTTCACCTCGATATCCGCGCCGATCGGGATCACCGCCTCGTAATCGGGGAAGCGTCCATCGATCAGCTTGGAGGTAAAAGTGACATCGTCGCGCTTGACCCGGATGTGGCTACGGCCCACTTCCAGCTCCAGCACACGGTCCCCGCCTTCCAGCAGGCGCTGCAGCTCGGTCACGCCCTTGCGCGGCACGATGATCTGCCGCTTGGTCAGGCTACCGCCGGTCTCCAGGCCCGACTCGCACAGCGCCAAGCGATGCCCATCGGTCGCCACACAGCGCAGCGCGGTATCGCGCAAGTCGAACAGCAAACCATTGAGGTAGTAGCGCACGTCCTGCTGGGCCATGGCGAACGCGGTGCGTTCGATCAGCTCCTTCAGCGCCGCTTCCGGCACGGTGACCTGTTCGGTCGCCTCGACCTCGTCCACGGAGGGGAAGTCATTGGCTGGCAGAGTCGCCAGAGTGAACCGGCTGCGGCCAGCGGCCACGGTGATCTTGTCCCCAGTCTGGGTGACAGTGATCCGGCTGCCGTCGGGCAGGGCGCGCACGATTTCGAACAGCTTGCGCGCCGGAATCGTCGTTTCCCCGTCCTGGGCATCCTCGACCGCGGTGCGGGCGATCATCTCCACTTCCAGATCGGTGCCAGTCAGGGAAAGCTGGCCGTTCTGCACCTGCACCAGGAAATTGGCCAGCACGGGGAGGGTCTGACGACGCTCCACAACATTGACGACCTGCGCCAGGGGTTTGAGGAAAGCTTCTCGCTGAAGGCTGAAACGCATCGTGTGATGTCCCGGTGCTCTAGGTTTTTAGAAGTGTATAAATCTTAAAAGCTGGTGGTGATGGTGGCCCGCACTTAACGGTAAAACTCACCTAACTTGCTGTTTCGTATCCACTTTTTAGCAATGAAACCCGGTGCATAGCGGCGGTACTTCCTGCGGGAAAAGCTGTGGACAGTTTTGCGCTTCGATTCCATCCACCTCTTATCCACAGCTTGGACCCCCTGCCACCCACTGCTTGTTCAGCCCCGGCGTGGTGCGCACAGCATAGCCACTGGCCGGGCGCGGGGCGCGCCTCATTCGCTCAACTTGCGGATGAGCTTGTCCCAGTCTTCCTTCAGCTTGCCGTCGGACTCCATCAGCGTGCGGATCTGGCGGCAGGCGTGCAGCACGGTGGTGTGGTCGCGCCCGGCGAAGGCATCGCCGATCTCGGGAAGGCTGTGTTCGGTCAGTTCCTTGGTCAGGGCCATGGCCATCTGGCGCGGACGCGCCAGTGAGCGCGTGCGGCGCTTGGACAGCAGGTCCTTGATCTGCAGGCCGTAGTAGTCGGCCACGGTCTTCTGGATGTTGGGGATGCCGATGGCCTGCTGCTGGGCGCGCAGCAGGTCGCGCAGGGTCTCCTGGGCGAACTCGGGCGTGATCGCCTTACCCAGGAAGTTGGCGCGCGCGGCCAGCGTGTTGAGCGCCCCTTCCAGGTCGCGCACGTTGGAGCGCATCTTCTTGGCCAGCAGGAAGGCCACATCGTCGGGGATGTGGGTGCCGCGCTCGGCCGCCTTGGACAGCACGATCGCCGCGCGGGTCTCGAAGTCCGGGGGGTCGATGGCCACCGACAGGCCCCAGGCCAGGCGCGATTTCAGTCGCGGCTCCAGGCCTTCGACCTCGCGCGGATAGCGGTCGCAGGTCAGGATGATCTGCTGGCGGCCATCGAACAGCGCGTTGAAGGTGTGGAAGAACTCTTCCTGGGTGCGGTCCTTGCCGGCGAAGAACTGGATATCGTCGATCAGCAGCGCATCGACCTGCTGGAAGCGGCGCTTGAACTGGTCCATCGAGCGTTCGATCAGCGCCTTGGTCATGGCGCTGAAGAACTGCTCCGAACGCAGGTACAGCACGCGCGCAGCCGGGTTCTGCCGGCGCAGCTCGTTGCCGGCGGCGAACATCAGGTGGGTCTTGCCCAGGCCGGTGCCCCCGTACAGCAGCAGCGGGTTGTGCGAGCGGTCGCCGGGCTTCTGCGCGGCCTGCCAGGCGGCGGCGCGTCCCAGCTGGTTGCTGCGGCCCTCGACGAAGTTATCGAAGGTGTAGTGCGAATCCAGGTTGCCGGCGAACGGCTCGGACGAGGCGGTGGCCGTGGTGCCCAGCGAGGCCGGGGCGGGCGCCTGCGTGGCCGGCTCGGGCGCCTTGGCCCGGGACCCGACCGCCAGCGACACCTGCGCCGAACCGGCGTAGTGGTCGAGCAGTTCGCGGATGCGCGGCAGGTAGCGCTCGCGCACCTGGTCGACGATGAAGGCGTTGGGCGCGTACAGCACGACCGCGTCGGGACGCTGTTCGGCCTGCAGCGGCTTGAGCCAGGTATGGACGTCTTCGGCCGGCAGTTCGGCTTCCAGGCGTTCGAGACAGCGGGGCCAGGCTTCCATTGAGATCAATCATCCGACCCCGCCGGATCCGTCGCGGAACCAGCGTGGCACGTGGGAAAATGGGCGGGGCAGGTTACCACGCCCGATGGACCTACCCACGGCTCATCCACAGTCTCATCCACAGCCAGACTTGACGCGCGGAAATATCGCCCCGTAGAATTTCCGGTTCTTTCCACGCATACGCCTTAGAGTGCCCCATGGCCACCAAGCGCACCTACCAGCCCAGCAACCTCAAGCGCAAGCGCGACCACGGCTTCCGTGCCCGCATGAAGACCGCTGACGGCCGCAAGATTCTCGCCCGTCGTCGCGCCAAGGGCCGCAAGACGCTCTGCGCCTGATGCCGGTGCCGCGCCCGGCGCGCGGCTCCGCCACCGCATTGCGTTTGCACACCAAGCCCGCGCCGCGCAACGGTGCGGGCTTTGTCGTGCCATGAGTCCTGAATCGACCCGTCGCACCTTTCCCCGATCCGCCCGCGTGCGGACGTCGGCGGAGTATGCGCGGGTGTTCGATGTCGCACGTCGCACGGCGGCGCCGATGCTGGCCCTGCATTTCGCGGCGGGCGGCGAGGGCGCCCGGCTGGGACTGGCCGTGTCGCGCAAGGTCGACCGACATGCAGTCGGCCGCAACCGGATCAAGCGTGCGCTGCGCGAATATTTCCGTTCCCTGCGTCCGCGTCTGCCCGCGGGCGATTACGTGCTGGTGGCCCGCCCACCGGCGGCGAAGGCCTCGCCCGCGCAGCTGCGCGCGGCCTTCGACGGCCTGTTGCAACGCGCCGGTGCGTTGCCCGCTCCGGGCCCCGACGGCACAATGCGCCCCGCGCAGATGACGCCACCTTCTTCCCATTCCACGCCGGACGCTGCAACCGGTTGAGACTGCCTGCCTGATGAACCAGACCCGTGTTTTCCTGATCTTCGCCTGGCTGATGGTGGCGACCTTGTTGTGGATGGAGTGGGGCAAGTGGAAGACCGCCCAGGACCAGCCCGTCACCCCGGTCGCCGCCGAGACGGCGAACGTGCCGGATGCCGGCAACGGCGTGCCCAGCACCGAGGGGCTGGCCACGCCGTCGACCGCCACCGCGGCGCAGGCCACCGACCCGGCCAACGCTGCCGCCGCCGCGCCGGCCTCCCAGGCCACCACGGTCACGGTCACCACCGACACCCTCAAGCTGGCCATCGATGGCAGCAAGGTGTTGCGCGCCCAGCTGCTGCAGTACCCGCAGACCAAGGACGCCGGCTCGCCGCCGGTGGAACTGTTCGACGACAACCCGGCTCACCTCTATATCGCCGGGTTGGCCTGGACCAACCAGGCCGGGACCGCGCCGGGGCCGGACGCAGTGTTCCGCCCCGAACAGTCGCAGCGTGACTACCGCCTGGCCGCCGGCCAGGACAGCCTGAGCATTCCCTTCGTGTGGGAAGGCAACGGCGTGCGGATCGTGCGCACCTTCACCGTGCACCGCGGGGACTACCTGGTCGGGGTGTCCGACCAGATCACCAACAGCGGCGCTGCGCCGTGGACGGCCGTGGTCTACCGCCAGCTCGAGCGCACCCCCCCGCCGCCGGTCAAGGGGGGGTTCACCAACCCGCACAGCTTCAGCCTGGTCGGCTCGGCCTGGCGCACGGCAAGCGGTGCCTACGAACGGCGCAAGTTCGGCGAGGACTACCTGGAAGACGGCAAGCTCAACCACGACATGAAAGGCGGTTGGGTGGCGATGCTTGAGCATCACTTCCTCAGTGCCTGGGTGCCCGATCCCAAGCAGCCGGCCCTGGTGTCGCTGGATGAGCGCACCGTGCGCGGCACCCACCGCTACCTGATCAGCGAGACCGGCCCCAGCCTGACCGTGGCGCCGGGCCAGACCAGCGCCACCGATGCGCGTCTGTGGGTCGGCCCGAAGCTGGTCAAGGCCATTCACGCTTCCGGCATCGCCGGGCTGGACAGCGCGGTGGACTACAGTCGCTTCGCGCCGCTGGCGGTGATCGGCTCGGGGCTGTTCTGGATCCTCAGCCACCTGCATACCCTGTTGGGCAACTGGGGCTGGTCGATCATCGGCCTGGTGGTGGTGATCAAGCTGGTGCTGTTCCCGCTGTCCTCGGCCCAATACAAGTCGATGGCCAAGATGCGCCGGTTCCAGCCGCGCATCGCCCAGCTGCGCGAGCGCTACGGCGATGACCGCGCCAAGCTGCAGCAGGCCA
This sequence comes from Pseudoxanthomonas sp. JBR18, assembly GCF_028198165.1. Lineage (NCBI taxonomy): Bacteria > Pseudomonadati > Pseudomonadota > Gammaproteobacteria > Lysobacterales > Lysobacteraceae > Pseudoxanthomonas > Pseudoxanthomonas sp. JBR18. The sequence continues at coordinate 1,604,233 of NZ_CP116339.1, read as the reverse complement.
TGATGGACCTGTACAAGAAGGAGAAGATCAACCCGATGGGCGGCTGCCTGCCGGTGCTGATCCAGATGCCGATCTTCCTGTGCCTGTACTGGGTGCTCAACGAGTCGGTCGAACTGCGCCAGGCGCCGTGGATCCTGTGGATCCAGGACCTGACCGCGCGTGACCCGTACTTCATCCTGCCGATCATCAATGTGGCGGTGATGTTCCTCACCCAGAAGCTCACGCCCAACGCCGGCATGGATCCGACCCAGGCCAAGATGATGCAGTTCATGCCGCTGATCTTCGGCGTGACCATGGCTTTCTTCCCGTCGGGCTTGGTCCTGTACTGGGTCACCAACGGCAGCCTGAGCCTGTTGCAGCAGTGGTGGATGGGCAAGACCCACGGCCAGCCGGCGCTGGCCAAGCCCGGCACCGATGGCAAGGGCCATGGGAAAGACGCGGACAAGGGCAAGTAAGCCCGCGCCGCCCTGCATGAGATTGGACGAAGGCCCGCCGCAAGGCGGGCTTTCGTTATGTAACCTCTGGAAAAGCGGCGCTGCCGCCCGATGCCTGGACGCCTGTTGATGAAAAACCTCTCACCCCTGGCCACACGTTGCGGTGGGCTGCTGCTGACCGTCAGCCTTGCGCTGTGTGCCTGCCATCGCACGCCTCCGGTGGAAGCGGCCGCCGCGACGGGCGCGGCGACGTCGAACGCGGCTGCCGCCTCGCCTGCCGTCGATCCGCAGGCCACGGCGTTGATTGGGATGCTGCGCGAACAGCTCGCACGCCAGCGCAAGATCATCGTGCTGCTCGATGACCCAGCGCAGTCGACCGAGCAAGCAGCCAACAGCGTGGGCCAGCAGCTTTTTCATGAAGGTCTGGAGCAGCGTGAGGCGGTGTCCAAGCGCTTTGACGCCTTGCTATCCAGCGCAGGCCCAGGCCGCTTCGACACCTTGTCGACGGTGCTCGATGAGGTGGAATCGGCACCGGACCTGTTCGACGCCGATCGCCTGGCCTTCCGCGAAACGCTGCGCGATCTGCATGAACGCGTGGGCCAGGATTCGGCCTTGCCGGCGGTCAAGCTGCACAAGCGCATCGGTGAAGACCTGGAGGCGCTGGATGAGATCGAGCGCAACTACAACGACGAACTCACCCGCATCTTCAGCCGCTTCGACCGCACCCGTGCGATTCCGCTCAAGCGCGAGAAGTGGGCCGACTACGTGGCGCACCTGCGCACGATCTATGACCGGGACCGCATCCTGCGCGATTACGGGGTGATCCAGCCTTATCCCATGTCGATGAAGGACAGCGACCGCGAGATCTTCGGCACCGACCTGCCGGCCAAGACCGTGGTGCTGACCTTCGACGATGGCCCGCATCGTGAATACACCGATGAGATCGTGGCCATCCTGCAGCGCTACGACGTGCCCGGCGCGTTCTTTGAAGTCGGCCGCAACCTAGGCAAGCTCGATGCCGATGGCAAGACCGAGTTGGCGCCGTTGTCCAAGGTCAGCCGCAACCTCATGGAGGCCGGTTACGCGGTCGGCAACCACAGCTTGACCCATGTCCAGCTCTCCAAGCAGACCGGCGATGCGCTCAAGCATCAGGTCCTGGATACCGATGCTTTATTGCGCGCGGTAGACGACAAGCGTGCGCCCCTGTTCCGCTTTCCCTATGGCGCGCGTAATGCCGAAGGCCTGCAGGTGCTGGGCGCGGCAGGGCTGAAATCGATCATGTGGAACATCGATTCGCTGGACTGGGCCGACCCGGTGCCCGAGTCCATCGTCCAGCGCGTGCTGGACCAGGTGAACCACCAGCAGCGCGGGATCATCCTGTTCCATGACATCCACGACCGCGCGGTCAAGGCGCTGCCGCAGATCCTGGACCGGCTGATCGCCGACGGCTACCAATTTGCCGGCTGGAACGGCCGCGAGTTCACCGTGCCGCGTGCGCGCAATCGCGCGGCCAGCACGGCCACGGTCACCACCGGCTACGAAAAATCCTGGGCGATCGTGATCGGCATCGACGACTACGCGCACTGGCCCAGGCTGGAGTACGCCGCCAACGACGCGCAGGCCGTGGCCGAGACCTTGACCGGTGCCTTCAAGTTTCCGAGCTCGCAGGTGATCGTGCTGAAGAACGGGCAGGCCACGCGCAACAACATCCTGGCCGCCTTCCACGACCGCCTGGCCGATGGCCGCGCGCAGAAGAACGACCGGGTGTTCGTGTTCTTCGCAGGCCACGGCGCCACGCGCAAGCTGGCCTCCGGCCGCGACCTGGGCTACATCATCCCGGCCGACGCGCAGCCTGATGAACTGGCCACCGACGCCATCCCGATGACCGAGATCCAGAACATCGCCGAGAGCCTGGAAGCCAAGCACGTGCTGTTCGTGATGGACGCCTGCTACAGCGGCCTGGGGCTGACCCGCGGCGGGCCGTCGTCATCGGCGTACCTGCGCGAAAACGCCCGCCGCATCGCCCGGCAGATGCTCACCGCCGGCGGTGCCGACCAGCAGGTGGCCGACAGCGGACCCAGCGGCCATTCGGTGTTTACCTGGGTGCTGCTGCAGGCACTGTCGGGCAAGGGCGATCTCAACGGCGATGGCCTGATCACCGGCACCGAGCTGGCCGCCTATGTTGCGCCCGCGGTGTCGGCGGTGTCGGCGCAGACCCCCGCGTTTGGCAGCTTGCCGGGCTCGCAAGGAGGGGAGTTCGTGTTCCAGGTGCCGGAAGGCGAGGAGTTCCTGACCGCCGATACCACCCAGCTGTCGGCCGAGGCCATCGCCTTGAACGACCGTGTCGATGCCTCGCGCCCCGCTGCCGCAACCGAGCCCGGCCAGCCCAGTCCGGCACCGGTCAAGGTGAACGACCTGCAAGGCGGCACCGCCAGTCTGGTCCTGCCCACTGCGGTCAAACAGAGCGACCGGCAGCTGGCCCAGCGCGCCAACGACCGCGGCCTGCAGCTCTATCGCGAAAAGCGTTACGACGAGGCCGCGGCCCAGTTCACCGAAGCGCTCAAGCTGCGTCCGGACTTCGCCCTGGCGGCCAACAACCTGGGCTTTGTGTATTACCGGCAGGGTCAATACGCGCAAGCGGCACGCTGGCTGGAGAACACCTTGAAGATCGATCCCTCGCGTGCGGTGGCCTACCTCAACCTGGGCGACGCTTACGCCAAGGCGGGCGACCCCGTGCGTGCGCGCAAGGCCTACACCACGTACCTGGCGCTGCAGCCCGATGGCGACGCATCGGCGCATGTGCGCAGCCAGCTCGAGCAGCTGTGATGCACACCGACACCATTGCGGCGGTGGCCACCGCCGCCGGTGCGGGCGGGGTCGGCATCGTGCGTTTGTCCGGGCCACAGGCACTGCAGATTGCCGCGGCCATGGGCGCGCCAGGACTGCAGCCGCGCCAGGCGCGCTACGTCCGGATGCTCGATGGCGACGGGACGGTGATCGACGACGGCATCGCCCTGGCATTCGCGGCCCCGGCCAGCTTTACCGGCGAGGACGTGGTCGAGCTGCAAGCCCATGGCAGTCCGGTGGTGCTGCGGGCGCTGGTCGAGCGGGCCTGCGCGCTGGGCGCGCGCACCGCGCGGCCGGGCGAGTTTTCCGAGCGCGCCTTCCTCAACGGCAAGCTGGACCTGGCCCAGGCCGAGGCCGTGGCCGACCTGATCGCCGCCGCCGACCTGCGCGCGGCACGCGCGGCCCGCAGGTCGCTGGACGGCGTGTTCTCGCGCAAGGTGGACGCCGCCTCCGAACAGCTGGTGCGCCTGCGGATCCACGTAGAGGCGGCGATCGACTTCGTCGATGAGTCGCTGGACACCCTGGGTTTTGCCGCCGTCCAGCGCGGGCTCCAAGCCCTGACCCAGGACCTGCAGACCTTGCTGGCGCAGGCCGAGCGTGGCCGCCGCCTGCGCGATGGCCTGCACGTGGTCATCGTCGGCCCGCCCAACGCCGGCAAGAGCTCGCTGCTCAACGCACTGGCCGGGCGCGAGCGGGCGATCGTGACCGACGTGGCGGGCACCACGCGCGACACCCTGCACGAAACCATCCGCCTGGATGGCCTGGAGCTGACCCTGGTCGACACCGCCGGACTGCGCGAGGGCGGCGATGCGATCGAACGCGAAGGCATGCGCCGCGCGGGGGAGGAACTGCAGCGGGCCGATGTCGCCCTGGTGGTGGTCGACGCCGCCGACCCGCAGGCCGGCGCGGCCGCCGTGGCCGATGTGCTGGATCCGACGACGCGCCAGCTCTGGCTGCACAACAAGCTCGATCTGCTCCCGGCTCATCGCGTGCCGGACGGCGCCTACGGAATGTCGACCCGGAGCGGCGAGGGGATCGGCCAGGTCGTGGACGCGCTGCAGGCGCTGGTCACCGGCGAGGCCGGCGACGCGGCGGAGGGCGAGTTCTCCGCCCGGGCCCGGCACGTGCTGGCGCTGGACCAGGCGTTGGCGCACGTGCATCATGCAAAACGCGAAGTGGATCACGAAACTCTTGAGCTGGCCGCTGAAGAATTGCGGCTTGCCCACGATGCATTGGGGGAGATCACGGGGAAGATCTCGCCGGACATGCTGCTGGGCAGGATCTTTTCCACGTTCTGCATCGGCAAGTAGCTGGCCCTCGCCTGTTGACAACACCAGGTGCTTGCCGCGACTTTTCAGGCGCAGGCATTCGTCAAGAAGTGCGCACCCAGGGGAAATCACCAGATGTCCAAGCACACACCGACCGCTCTGCGGCCCGTGGCAGCGTTCTCGCTGCTCGGTCTGTTGGCGGCTTGTTCGCCGAAGCAGCCGGAGACCGCGACGGGGGAGGCAGCCAGCACGCCGACCGCAGCGCAGACCTCATCCACGCCTGCCCCGGCCGATGCCACCCGCCCCGCCGCCGAGGCCTCCACCCAGGTCAAGGCGATGAGCGTCGACGACCTGCGCGAAGCCGCGCGCAAGGCACTCAGCGAAAACCGTATCTACGCGCCGGGCGGCGACAACGCCGTGGAGTACTACCTGGTCCTGCGCGACAAGCAGCCCGACGATGCGGCCACCGCCAGCGCATTGACCGACCTGATGCCCTACACGGTCATTGCCGCCGAGCAGAGCATCAACCGCAAGGACTTCGGCGAAGCCGAGCGTCTGGCCGGGCTGATCGCCAAGGCCGATCCCAAGGCGCCGTCGCTGCCGCGCCTGACCCATGCCATCGAGGCCGGGGAGAAGCTTGCCGCCCAGCAAGTGGTCAGCGACGAGGCCAAGGCCAAGGCCGCGGCTGAAGCCAAGACCAAGGAGACTCAGCGCTTGGCCGAACAGGCGGCACAGCAGAGGCAGGCTGCCGCGGCGCTGGCCGCTCAGCAGGCGCAACAGGCCGAACAGGAGCGTCAGGCCGCGGCTGCCCGTGCCGCCGAAGCGCAGCGGACCGCCCAGCAGAAACAGCCCGCCACTCCAGCACCCCAGCCCGCACCACCGCCGCCGGCCCCGGTGGCCGCCGCCCAGGCCGCGCAGGAACTGCGCATCGTCAGTGCGCCGGCGCCGCGCTATCCGCCCGACGCCTTCCGCGCCGGGACCAGTGGCGAGGTGGTCGTGGAGATCACCGTCGGCCCGGACGGGTCGGTGTCCAATGCCCGCGTGGTCCGGGCCACGCCCACGCGCGTGTTCGATCGCGAGGCGATCAACGCCGTGCGCCGTTGGAAGTTCGAGCCGATCGGCAGCACCATGACCACGCGGCGCACCATCGTGTTCAAGCCGGGCTGAGGCGCCGCGCACCGCGCCGATCAACGCAAAGGGCCGGGGAATTCCCCGGCCCTTTTTTGTTCCCCAGTCCGATGCGCTGTCAGCCGGAGATGGCCAACTGCTCGCCCCGGTAGCGTCGCACCGCCAGCAGCCACATCACCGCGGCCAGGCCGAAGCTCGCGCCCAGGTAGATGGCCCACTGGACCACGCTGACCACCTCGCCACGGACCACCTTGAGGATGAGCTGGTTCTGCGCCAGGAACGGCACGGCGAACTGCCACAGCTGGGTCTTGACCGGATTCACCATCAGAATGATCGAAGGCAGCATCGGCAGCAGCATGAGATAGCTCATGTGGCTCTGCGCCTCCTTCATGCTCTTGGCCGTGGCCGACAGGAAGGTCAGCAGGGTGGTGCCGATGAAGACCATCGGCATCAGGATCAGCAGCAGCACCACGATCGTGCCGAAGCTCACCACCAGCTGCCGCCCCACGGTGGGCGAAAAGACCGCCGCCAGCTTGAAGCCGAGCAGGGTCAGCGCCAGCGACAGCAAGGCCACCGCGCACGCCGCGGCGACCTTGCCGCTGACCACCGCGCCGCGTGCGGCCGGCGTGGCCAGCAGCGGTTCCAGCGACTGCCGCTCGCGCTCGCCCGCGGTGCCGTCCATGATCAGATAGGCGCCACCGATGAACGCACTGAGGATCAGCAGGTAAGGCAACAGGATACCGACCAGGCGCCCGCGCTTGGCGGCCTCGGAGGCCATGTCGGTATCGCTGATCTGCAGCGGCGCGGCGGCGGCGGGACTAACGCCGCGGGACAGCAGGCGCAGCGCACCGACCTGACCGTTGTAGGCGCCAAGCAATGCCTTCAACCGCTTGACCGGCACCTCGGCGTTCTGTCGGGTCGAGTCGCTGAGGATTTCCACCGGGGCCGGCTCGCTCTTGCGCCACTTCTCGCCGTAGTCATCGCCGATGCGCAGGATCACATCGGCCCGCTGCGAGCCGATGGCATCGGCCACGTCCTTGGGTGCCGGCTTGATGGCCACGTTCTGGCCTTCCAGCCAGGCCACCAGGTTGGGGGCGTTGTCGCGGCCGATCACCGGCAGGTCCAACGGCTTGTCGGTGAGGTCGTTGATCCGGTGCTCGGTCAGGGTGAAGATCCCGATCAACAACACGGGCACCAGGATCGGGCTCAAGCCCAACGACAGCATCACGGTACGACGGTCGCGGAAGAAGTCCTTGAGCTCCTTGCGCATCACGACCCACAGTGTCTTCAGACTGTTCATGCCAGCAGGCCCTCCTCAGAACCGATCGCCTTGACGAAGGCCTCCTCCAGGTTGTCCTCGCCGTAGAGCGCGCGCAGCTCGTCCGGCGTACCGGCGGCCACCACGGTGCCCTTGGCGATGATCACGATGCGATCGCACAGCGCGGCGACCTCCTGCATGATGTGGCTGGAAAACACCACGCAGCGCCCTTCGCCGCGCAGCTGCTTGAGGAATTCGCGCAGGCCGCGGGTGGTCATCACGTCCAGGCCGTTGGTGGGTTCGTCCAGGACCACGTTGCGCGGGTCATGCACCAGGGCGCGGGCGATGGCGGTCTTGGTGCGCTGGCCTTGGCTGAAGCCCTCGGTGCGGCGGTCGATGAAGTCCTGCATGTTCAGCGCCTGCACCAGGCGCTCGGTGCGTGCATCGATGGTGGCCTTGTCCAGCCCGTGCAGCGCGCCGAAGTAGGCGATGTTCTCGCGCGCGGTCAGGCGCTTGTAGACGCCACGCGCATCGGGCAGCACGCCCAGGGCGCGGCGTGCGGCTTCCGGGTCGGCGGCCACGTCCACGCCGTCGACCAGCACCTGGCCGCTATCGGGCTGCATCAGGGTGTAGAGCATGCGCAGGGTCGTGGTCTTGCCGGCGCCGTTGGGGCCGAGCAGACCGGTGATCTGGCCATCGGCAGCGGTGAAGTCCACCCCGCTGACGGCCTTGACCTCGGTCTTCTTGGTCTTGAAGGTCTTGTGCAGGTTCTGCAGGGTGATCATGGATCCCATCCATAGAAGCCGGTGAACGGCGGGGTATAGGTCAGCTTGTCCAGGCAGCTGGCATCCAGCGCCTTGGGATCACGCTTGTCGAGGAATTCGCCCAGCAGCTGCGGCGTGCAGCCCACCGCGATCACGTTGTGACCCTGGCCCTTGAGCACCAGGTGGCGGGCATTGGGCAGCGCCTTGGCCACCTCGTTGCCGTAGCGTGGCGGGGTGACCGGATCGAACTCACCTGAAAGCAGCAGCGTGGGCACGTCGGCGGACAGCGGCTTGCGGAAGTCGGCCGCGCGCGTGCCCTTCGGCCACACCGCGCATTGCGCCTTGAGCGCATCGACCATCGTATTGCCCAGCAGCGAGCCGTCCTGGGTCGGATCCTCCTTGAGCTCGTCGGCATCTTCGGCGCAGATCACCGACAACTGCATGCCCATGGCCATCGCATCGGAGAGCGAACCGCCGATCATGCTGGCCGTGGCCGCCAGGGTGTCGTAGCGCCCCTGCGCGGCTTCGGCGAACTGCAGCGGCAAGGTGGCCGACATCAGCGGCATGTAGGCGGACATGCGCACCAGCATCGCCACGTCGCCGGCATGCAGGGTCTCGTGGCGTGCCTGGCCGGTGACGGGGTCGCGGAAATCCACCTCTGGCGGCGCGTCCTTCAGGGTGCGCATCAAGGCATTGAGCCGCTCACGCGGATCCCCCAGCTTGGCGGTGCAGCCCGGCGTCTTGGCGCAGCGGCCGAACTGCAGGTCCAGCGCGTCCTCCAGGTTCTTGGCGAACTCATTGCCCAGCACCAGCGAGTTGGGCACCACGCCATCGAGCACGACCGCCCGGGTGTGAGTCGGATAGGTGGCCGCATATTGCTGCGCCACGCGCGTCCCGTAGGACACGCCGACCAGGTCGATGGTGTCCGCGCCGATCGCCTGGCGCACGGCGTCCAGATCGGCGATGGCATCGCCGGTGGTGTAGTCGCGCAGGTCGGCCTTCTTTTCCAGGATCTGCATGCAGGTCCGCGCATAGTCAGCAGCGCCCTGTGCGGTGTCGGTGTTCAAGGCCTTCTCAGGCTCGGGGCACTGCAGCGGATTGGAGCCGCCGGTGCCGCGCTGATCGACCAGGATGATGTTGCGCAGCTTGGTGACCTTGGCGAAGGCCGGTTGCACCTGCGGATAGCTGTCCAGCGCCGATTGCCCGGGGCCGCCGGCAATCATGAAGACCGGATCGGGCGCGGCCGAGGCGTCCTGCTCGGCGGGGATCCAGCCGATGCGCAGGCCGATCTTGCGGCCCTGGGGGGCTTTGGCATCCTCCGGCACCTGCAGGGTGGCGCACTGCGCCTCCACCACCGTGGGCATCAGCGGGCTGCTGAGCGCACAGGGCTTGAATTCCAGTTTCCCCAGGGTCCTGGCCTGGGCCGCGGGCGCGCAGGCGGCCAGAAGCAGGACGGGAAACCACCATCGTTGCTGCATGGGACTCTCTCCTTGGTAGATCACGATCCGGTGTTGGATGCTGACATGACGCCGCGGACCGGCAGATGTGACAGAAGGCCCGGCCGCGGATTACGGCTCGAACAGAAAGATCGCCTCGATCGGCTCCCCGAACAGCCGGGCGATCTGGAAGGCCAGCGGCAGGCTGGGGTCGTACTTGCCCGTCTCGATGGAATTGATGGTCTGGCGCGAAACCCCCAGGCGCTCCCCCAGCGCCGCCTGCGACCAGCCCCGTGCCTCGCGCAGTTCGCGCACGCGGCTGTTCACAGGTACTTCCGCATCAAGCGGACGTAGAAGCCGGTGCGCACGATCAACAGCCAGACGCCCAGCCACAGTAACGCGTTGCTGGCATCCACATGGACCACGCCGGCCTTGAGCAACACCCAGGCGGCGAAGTAGACCTGCGCCACCACCAGCGCCGCCCACGCCCAGCTTTCCATCTCGATCTTGCGCATCAACTCGTCCAGCTGGCGCAGGTGCAGCACCATGGCCGCGGTATACAGGCCCATGGCCAGCAGCGGCAGCAGGCCCAGGCCGATGACCGTGGCCGGCGTGGCCGCGTGCGGCACCGCCCACCGCGCCAGCACCAAGGTGGCCACGTAAAGCGCCACCGCGGCCCAGGACAGCCAGGCCACGCGCCTGTCACGTGCACAGCCCGACTCGCGCGTCTCCAACAGCTGGAAGTAGGTACGGCGCGCGGCTGGCACGGCCAGCACCAGCAGCACAACGGCGAACACGCTGGCCATGCCGGCGGCCATGCCGCGCATCGTTTCGTGCTGGGAGGCAGGCAGCAGGCCCGGCACAAACGCGAAGATCGCACTGAGCACCACGCAGGCCGCGATCAGTGGCAGGCGCCAGCGCAGCGAGCGGGGGGGACGGATGTCATTCACGGGAGGTCATCCGAAGGGCAGGGAGACGGGTGAACAACAGGTCCATCAACGGCGCGCCCGTGCGAAGGTGCGCTGCAGTGCATGCGCAATTCCGAGCCACCGGCCGCGCCTGCGCAGCTGGAGCAGAACCGGCATCAGGACGATCACAGCAGCGAGCAAGGCACCAAAGCGCAGCGCGTCTGCGTGGCTTCCGCTCAGCCATGCGTCCAGGAAGGCCGCCAACACCAAGACGAGCGCCGACCACTTGCTTGCATGCCAGATGGCCACGCCACGTGCAGTTTGCATGCGTTGCGGCGCATGCGCCGCATGGCGCACCAGATAACCCGTCGAAGCCAGCTTGATGGCGCCCGCGGCAAGCGCAAGCCCGACCAGGACTTGATGGAGATGGAGTGTGCTGCCGGAGAGCATGTGCGGAAGATCGCCGTGTCAAGGAAAGTTGACACCATCCTGCACGCCGCTCTCTGCGCGTGTCAAGTGTGCTTTACATGTCGCCGACTACTTCGAACTGACGTACTTCTCGCGACGGACCTGCGGGACCGGCAGGCCGGCCTCCTTCAGCGCCTCGAAGCAGGCATCGACCATGTCCGGATTGCCGCACAGGTAGGCGATATCGCGGGCCGGGTCCGGTGCAATCTCCGGCAGAACCTGCTGCACGTAGCCGTGGCGCATCTCCGGATGGGCCTGGCCGGGCAGGCCGCGCGACAGGCAGGGCAGGTAACGGAAGCCCGGATGCGCATCGGCAAAGGCGCGGAACTCGTCGTGGTAGAGCATCTCCTGCACCGTTCGTGCGCCCTGCAGCAGGACCACCTCGACCTCGCGCGTGGACATCAGCGCGTCCAGCGCGGGCAGCATCGAGCGATAGGGCGTCACGCCGGTGCCGGTGGCGATGAGCACGTAACGTGCGTTCTGGTCACCGGGCTGCAGGCAGAACCGTCCGAATGGCCCGCTGGCCTGGATCGTCTCGCCGATCTCCAGGCCCTCGAACAAGGCCGTCGCCGCACCCCCAGGCACATAGCTCACCGCGATCTCGACCTGGGGATCGGCGGTGGCGTCCGGCGCGCGGACGTTGGCGAGCGAATAGCTGCGCCGCGTCGCGGTCCCATCGGCATAGTCGAAATGCACCTGCAGGAACTGCCCGGCGGTGAAGGCAAACGGCTGCCCGTCATCGCGCGCGAACACGTAATGGCCCACACTCGGCGCGATCATGCGCCGTTCGACGAGCTTGAGCGGAAACTGGACGATGGCCAAGGCGATGGAACGGTGTGATGCCCGGGCGCGCCGGACGGGACGCCTATAATAGGCGGTCGACTGTCAAGCGGGCCGCGGCGCCCGCGCAAAGGCCTCTTTCATGACTGTTTCCCCCGCCGCCGGCACGGTGCCGGCGCTGTCCATCGTCGATCTCACCAAGCGCTACGACAACGGTGTAGAGGCGCTCAAGGGTGTATCACTCAATGTCGAGCCCGGCGATTTCTTCGCTCTGCTCGGTCCCAACGGCGCGGGCAAGTCCACCACCATTGGCATCGTCTCCTCGCTGGTGAACCTGACCTCCGGCTCGGCCAAGGTGTTCGGCGTGGACATCAACGCCGACCGCGGCGCGGCCATGCAGCTGATTGGCTTGGTGCCGCAGGAAATCAACTTCAACCTGTTCGAAAAGCCCTACGACATCCTGGTCAACTATGCCGGGTTCTACGGCATTCCCCGCGCGGAGGCCGGTCCGCGGGCCGAGGAAGAGCTCAAGCGCGCGCAGCTGTGGGACAAGGCCTTCCTGATGAGCCGCACCCTGTCTGGCGGCATGAAGCGCCGGCTGATGATCGCCCGCGCCATGATGACCCGTCCGCGCCTGCTGATCCTGGACGAGCCGACCGCCGGGGTGGACATCGAGATCCGCCGCGGCATGTGGAAGACGCTCAAGGACATCAACGCCGCCGGCACCACGATCATCCTGACCACGCACTACCTGGAAGAGGCCGAAAGCCTCTGCCGCAACCTGGCCATCATCAACCACGGCCGCATCGTCCAGCAGGGCCCCATGCGCGCGCTGCTGGCGCAGCTGGACGTGGAAGGCTTCCTGCTGGACATCGATGGCGAACTGCCCGCGCAGCTGCCACAGATCGAAGGCGCCGTGCTGATCGCGGCCGATCCGCACACCCTGGACCTGGACATGCCGCGACAGATGGATCTCAACCGCGTGTTCGCTGCGCTGGCCGATGCCGGCATTCGCGTGCGCTCGATGCGCACCAAGTCCAACCGGCTGGAGGAGCTGTTCGTGCGCATGACCGCCACGCCCGCCACCGCCCAGGAGGCCACCGCATGAATTCCCAACAGCTGGCGCCAAGCCCAAGCAACACCCAGCGCAACCTGACCGCGCTATGGACCATCGCCCGCCGCGAAGTGGCGCGCATCCTGCGCATCTGGGGCCAGACCCTGGTGCCGCCGGCAATCACCATGACCCTGTACTTCTTGATCTTCGGCGGGCTGATCGGCTCGCGCGTGGGCGACATGGGCGGCTTCACCTACATGCAGTTCATCGTGCCGGGCCTGGTGATGATGAGCGTCATCCAGAACAGCTACGGCAACATTTCCTCCAGCTTCTTCGGGGCCAAGTTCGGCCGCCACGTCGAGGAGCTGCTGGTCAGCCCGATGCCCAACTGGGTGATCCTGCTGGGGTACGTGGCCGGCGCGGTGCTGCGCGGGCTGATGGTTGGCGCCATCGTGCTGGTGATCGCGATGTTCTTCACCCCGGTGCGCGTGCCGCATCCGCTGGTGACGCTGACCACCGTGCTGCTGGGCGCGACCATCTTCTCGCTGGCCGGTTTCGTCAACGCCGCCTACGCGCGCAAGTTCGACGACATCGCCATCGTGCCGACCTTCATCCTGACCCCGCTGACCTACCTGGGCGGCGTGTTCTATTCGGTCAAGCTGCTGCCGGGCTGGGCTGAGGCCGCCACGCATCTCAACCCGATCTTCTACATGGTCAACGCCTTCCGCTACGGCCTGCTAGGCACCTCGGACGTGCCGCTGTGGGTGGCCTACACCCTGATGCTGGGCTTCGTGGTCGCGCTGGGCGCGTTGGGCCTGTGGCTGCTCAAGCGCGGCGTGGGCTTGCGTAGCTGAGATCCGCCCAGCGCCGCGCGTCCTGGACGCACGGCCTGTCAGTGCCGCGCCGCAGCGCACTACACTTGCCGGCCATCCCCAAAGGCAAAGGAGTGCGACATGAGGCAACTGGTCATGACCATGGCGGTGCTGGGCGGCGCGTTGGCGCTGGCCGCGTGCAAGCCGCAGCGCCCGCCAGCACAGGACGTTGCCGCACCCGCGGCCAGTGCACCGGCCGAGCCGGCCTCTGCCGCGTCGAAGGACACCGCGCTGCCTGCCGCCAAGCCCTTCGATCCAGCCAGCCTGCCCGTGTCGACCGTGGCGCTGGGGGAATTTCCCTATCTCAGGCTGCCGGATGGCTATCAGCCGACCAACAAGACCGAACAGGCGGACTTTGATCAAGTGCCGCTGTGGACCGGCGATCGACTTGAACCCGTCGAGGGAAAGATCTGGTGGAGCGGCGTCAGTGCAGTCGATGGCAAGACGTTTTCCCCCCTGGAGCTGATCCGCAACATCGAGCGTGCCGTCACCATGATGGGCGGTCAGAAAATCTTCGACGGAAACATTCCCGACGAAGCGAAGGACAAGCTCCAGTCCTGGCCCGGCGAGCCGCTCGTGCGGTTCAACGATGGCCTGGGCAACGTGCTGGGCAACCAGGTCGAGGTCTTCGTGGTCCATCGTGCCGACCGAGACATCTGGATCAATCTGGCCAGCTATCAGTTCGGCGCCGGCTTGGTCATCGCCGAGACCAAGCCGCTCCAGATCACTGCAGGTCTTTTGCCGGCGGCGGAGATGAAGGCGCAGATCGACAAGGCCGGCAAGGTCGCGTTGCGCGTCAACTTCGCCACCGACAAGACCGACATCCTGCCCGACTCGCAGCCGCAGATCGCCCAGGTGGTGCAGCTGCTCAAGGATGACCCCGCCTTGCAGCTGGCGGTGAACGGCTATACCGACAACACCGGTGACCCGGCGCATAACACGCACCTGTCCGAAGGCCGGGCCAAGGCCGTCGTGGCCGCCGTGACGGCTCAGGGAATCGACGCCTCGCGCTTGAGCGCGGCCGGCTTCGGTGATGCCGATCCGGTCGCCGACAACACGACCGAAACGGGCAAGGCCCAGAACCGGCGCGTGGAACTGGTCAAGCGCTGAGCATGATGTGTGGTGGCCCGCTGTGTTGAACACAGCAGGTCGCCCTGGCCGCCGTTGCGTGATTCCATGGGAGTCCCCTACAGCAAGGCACGTGCATGCGCATTCTGGTTCTTGGCGCCGGTGGGACCGGCGGGTATTTCGGTGGGCGACTGGCCCAGGCCGGTGTGGACGTGACCTTCCTGGTGCGGCCGGCGCGGGCGGCCCAGCTGCAACGCGATGGGCTGGTGGTCCGCAGCCCGCTGGGCGATGCACAGTTCCCGGTGGCACATGTCACCGCCGATGCGCTGCCTGCGCTGGCGGCCGAGCAGCCGTTCGACCTGGTCCTGCTGAGCTGCAAGGCCTATGACCTGGACAGCGCGATCGACGCCATCGCTCCGGCCGTCGGTCCGCACACCGCCGTCCTGCCGATCCTCAATGGCCTGCTGCATTACGCCGCGCTGGATGCGCGCTTCGGCGCGGACCATGTGCTGGGTGGGCTGTGTTTCATCAGTGCGACGAAGGGCGAGCGCGGCGAAGTGCTGCACCTGGGCAAGCGCGCTTCGCTCACCTTCGGCGAGCGGCACGGCGCAGCCGATGCACGGCTGCAGGCCCTGGCCCGCACCTGCCAGCAGGCGGGCGTGGACTACGAATACCGCACGGATATCGCGGTGGCGCAATGGACCAAGTACAGCTTCCTCACCGCGCTGGCGGCGGCGACGTGCCTGATGCGCGGCAGCATCGGCCAGATCGTGGCCAGCGAGGGCGGGCACGACTTCATGACCGGTCTATACGGGGAGTGCCTGGAGGTGGCCGATGCGTCTGGCTCGCCGATTCCGGAAAGCGCCCGGGCCGCGATGCTGGAACTGCTGACCCAGCCCGATTCCCCGCTGAGCGCCTCGATGCTGCGCGACCTGCAGAGCGGCCAGCGCGTGGAGGCGGCGCATATCGTGGGCGACATGGTCCATCGCGCCGCGCATGCGGGTTTGCGCACGCCGCGCCTTGAAACCGCCTGGATCCATCTGCAGGTGTTCCAGGCGGCGGCTGCCCGCTGAGGTCTTCGCGCGGCGGTGACGCTGCACTGCCGATGCTCCGACGCCAAGATCGGCGTGGAGCACGGCAATGAAGGCGTTCGAGAAGGTGTTTCTGATCGGCCACGTGGCCGTGATCGCGCTGTTCGTGCTGTGCGGCGTGGGCCTGATGTGGATGGCCGGCGCCGAGCTGCTGCACGCCTTCCAGCAAGATGTGGAAAACACCCGCGCGCGCTTCAATCTGGTGCTGGAATGCATCGGCCTGCTGACCATCGCGCTGGTGTCGATGGAGCTGGCCCAGACCATCTTCGAAGAAGAGGTGATGCGCGACGTCAAGGTCAGCGGGCCGACCCGTGTGCGTCGCTACCTGTCGCGTTTCATGGTGGTCGTCGTGATTGCGCTGTCGATCGAAACGCTGGTCATGACCTTCGAACTGGTCCACGAGGACCCCAGCAAGTTGCCCTATGCAGGGGCCATTGGCCTCGCCGCCGCGGCGTTGCTGATCGCCTGGGGCGTGTTCGTCAAGCTCAACTGCGCCGCCGAAGCGCTGGAGCCCGAAGCCATGGAAGACGCCAAGCGCGAAGATGACGAGGTGGAGTGAGCCGATGCCGGTGCCGCGCTAGGCGGCCGGCAGTCCGAAGAACGTCCGCGCCGTCTCCATGGTGTGCGTGGCCGTGACCGCCAGTGCCTCACCACGATCACGCGCCACTTCCTCGGCGATGTGGGCCAGGAACGCCGGCTCGTTGCGACGATCCTTCGGCAGGGGCTTGAGCGTACGCGGTAGCAGATAGGGCGCGTCGGTCTCGATCATCAGCCGGTGCGTCGGGATATGCGGCACCAGCTCGCGCAGGTGCGCGCCGCGGCGCTCGTCGCACAGCCAGCCGGTGATGCCGATGTGCCAGTCCTGGTCAAAATAGTCGAACAGCTCCTCGCGGGTGCCGGTGAAGCAATGCACCACGGCCGGCGGCAGCTGGCCGTCGAACTGCTTCATCACCGCCATGAAGTCTTGGTGGGCATCGCGCTGGTGCAGGAACAGCGGCTTGCCGGTGTCCACCGCGGTCTGCAGTTGGCGCTCGAACGCCCTGCGCTGCGCCGGGCGCGGGGAGAAGTCGCGGTTGTAATCCAGGCCGCATTCGCCCACCGCGACGACTTCGGGCTGGGAGAGCAAGGCGCGCATTTCGGCATCGCACTCCTCGGTGTATTCCACCGCGTGGTGCGGATGCACGCCGGCGGTGGCGAACAGGAACCCCGGATGCGCGCGTGCCAGTTCCAGCGCCTTGGGCGAGTGCTCGCGGCTGGCGCCGGTGACCACCAGCTGGGCCACGCCGGCCTCGCGTGCGCGCTGTAGCACGGCGTCGCGGTCGCGGTCGAAGGAATCGTGAGTGAGGTTGGCGCCGATATCGATGAGCTGCATGCAGGGCGAAACGTGACGTGGGGTGCCCAATTGTAGGGCGTCGGCGCCACGCCCCTTATCCTTGTGCGCAATGTCCGCGCCGTCCTTTCCCATTTCCCCGCTGCTGCCGCAGATCACCGCGTCGCTGGCCACGCATCCGCGCCTGGTGCTGGAAGCGCCGCCCGGCGCCGGCAAGACCACCCAGGTACCGCTGGCCCTGCTCGACGCGCCGTGGCGGGAGGATCGCAGGATCGTGATGCTCGAACCACGCCGCGTGGCCGCGCGCGCGGCCGCCGGCTTCATGGCCAAGCAGCTGGGCGAGGCGGTCGGTGAGACCGTCGGCTATCGCATCCGCTTCGAGAACAAGGTCGGGCCGCGCACGCGGATCGAAGTCGTCACCGAAGGCATCCTGACCCGCATGCTGCAGGACGACCCACTGCTGGAAGACGTTGGCGCGCTGCTGTTCGATGAGTTCCACGAACGCCATCTGGCCGGTGACCTCGGCCTGGCCCTGGCGCTGGACGTGCAGGCCGGCCTGCGCGAAGACCTGCGCATCGTGGTGATGTCGGCAACGCTGGATGGCGAGCGCCTGTCGCAATGGCTGGACGCCCCGCGCCTGACCAGCGCCGGCCGCAGCTTTCCCGTGGCGGTGTCGCACTTCCCCGCGCGTCGCGAAGAAGCCCTGGAGTCGCAGGTACGCCGCGCGGTCGAACAGGCGTTGGCTGAGCAGCCCGGCGACCTGCTGGTGTTCCTGCCCGGCCAGCGCGAGATCGGCCGCGTTGAGGCCGCGCTGGGCCACAGCAGCGCGCTGGGCGAGGTGCGCGTGCTGGCCCTGCACGGTGAGCTGCCGGTCGAGCGCCAGTCCGAAGTCCTGCAGCCCGATGCGGACGGTCGCCGCCGCGTGGTACTGGCCACCAATGTGGCCGAATCCTCCGTCACCCTCCCCGGCGTGCGCGTGGTGATCGACAGCGGCCTGGCGCGCGAGCCGCGCTTCGACCCCAACAGCGGCTTCTCGCGGCTGGATGTGGTCCACATCGCCCAGGCCTCGGCCGACCAGCGTGCCGGCCGCGCCGGGCGTGTGGCCGAAGGCGTCGCCTGGCGACTGTGGCCTGCCTCGCAGCGGCTGGAGCCGCAGCGCCGTCCGGAACTGGCCCAGGTGGAACTGGCCTCGCTGGCGCTGGAACTGGCGGCCTGGGGCAGCGATGCCCTGCGCTTTCCCGATGCACCGCCGGCTGGCGCCCTGGCCGCCGCGCGCGACCTGCTGCGCAAGCTGGGTGCGCTGAGCGACGCCGGCACCATCACCGAGACCGGCCGCAGGATGCTGCGCCTGGGCACCCATCCGCGCCTGGCGGCCATGCTGCTGGCTGCACCGGCCGGTCCGCAGCGTGCAGCAGCGTGCGATCTGGCCGCACTCATCGAGGCGCGCGATCCGCTGCGCCAAGCCGGCGACGGCCTGGCCGCACGTTGGCGTGCGCTGGCCGCATTCAGCGGCGGGCGCGTGCCCGGCGATGCGCATCGCGGCGGCCTGGCGGCCATCGATGCCGCCGCCAGGCAATGGCGTCGCCGGGTGCGCGAGGATGCCGTCGCGCCACGCGAACTGGACGCGCACGTCCTGGGCGACCTGCTCGTCCACGCTTTTCCCGATCGCATCGGTTTCCGCCATGCCAACGATCCGCTGCGCTATGCCCTGAGCAACGGCCGCACCGCGCGCCTGTTCGACGACAGCACGCTGCGCGGCGAGCCGTGGATCGTGGCCAGCGAACTGCGTTTCGAAGCGCGCGATGGCTTGATCCTGCGCGGTGCGCCGGTGGACGAAACGGCGTTGCGCGACGCCTTTCCCGCGCGGTTCTCCATTGGCGACCACGTGCGCTGGGATGCGGAGCGGCGGGCGCTGGTGGCGCAGCGCGAGTCGCGCTTCGATGCGATCGTGCTGGATGCACGACCGGCCGGTCGGGTCGACCCGGCGCAGGCCGCCGACGCGTTGACCGCGGCGGTGCGCGAGCTCGGCATCGACGCGCTGCCCTGGACCGAAGGCCTGCAGCAGTGGCGCGCCCGGGTGCGCAATCTGCGGCGGTGGATGCCCGAGCTGGACCTGCCCGACCTGTCCGACGCGACCTTGCTGGACACGCTGGATGACTGGCTCAAGCCCGCGTTCGCCGGTAAGACCCGACTGGATGCCCTGGACGAAAGCGAACTGGGCGAAGCCCTCCGGTCTGGGCTGGACTGGTCGTTGCGCCAGCGCATCGACGCACTGGCACCCACGCGCATCATCGTGCCGTCCGGCCTGGAGCGCCGCATCGACTATGGGGTGGAGCACGACGGCAGCCCGCGCGCACCGGTGCTGGCGGTCAAGCTGCAGGAGCTGTTCGGCCTGGGCGACACCCCGCGGATCGCCGACGGTCGCGTGGCGCTGACCCTGCATCTGCTCTCGCCCGGCGGCAAGCCGCTGCAGGTCACCCAGGACCTGCGCAGCTTCTGGGCCAACACCTACGCCGAGGTGCGCAAGGAAATGAAGGGGCGCTATCCCAAGCATCCCTGGCCCGATGACCCCTGGAGTGCAACGGCCACGCACCGGGCCAAGCCACGCGGCACCTGACGGGCCGGTTCAGCTTGCGGAAGGCTGTGCCCGTGCCCGCACACGCCTTGTCCACACACCCGGGGCGAGACTGAACTTCTTCCATCCTCACGGGGCCCGGCAATGAGCAAGCTTTCCAATATCAGCGACCGCGCGCTGGAAACCGCGTTGGACTTGGTCCACCAGGCAAGCGGCGGTCTGCGCAGTGCGGGCAGCAGCGTGCGCGACATGATCCCGTCGCGTCGCTCCAAGACGCAGAAATTCATCCGCAACAGCGCCGCCATCGGCGCGGTGCGCACAGGCAGCAAGGCCGCCGGCACGTTCGTCAAGCGCAATCCGGTGGCTGTCAGCGCCGTGGCGGCAGTGGGCGTTGGTTTGCTTGGGTATGCCGTGTTCCGGCGCTACAAACAGAAGCAGGCGCAGGCGATCGAGAGCACCTCGCGCCGCCTTGAGCCGGCGACCACGCGTGGCAACGCGGGCGTGCGTGCAGCCCGGGCCACCCGCTATACGCGGGCGGCGCCGAAGGCCCCGACCGACGCCTGATCATCGCAACTGAGTCCTCGACCACGCCGCTTCGCCACCGCGGGGCGACGTGGTCGAGCCAGTGTCATGACCATCCCGGCGCCCCGCCTAAGCGGGGCGTTGTGCTGTGCAGAGCCGCTAGGACTGCTCGAAGCGCCACTCACCGGGCTGGAGTTTGCCGAGTGCCACTTCGCCCATGGACGCGCGCACCAGGCGTAGCGTGGGCAGGCCGACGGCTGCGGTCATGCGTCGCACTTGCCGGTTGCGTCCCTCGTTGATGGTCAGCTCCAGCCAGGCATCGGGCACGGTCTTGCGCATGCGCACCGGCGGGTCGCGCGTCCATAGCGTGGGGGGCTCGGCCAGCAGGCGCACGTGCGCCGGCCGGGTCAGGCCGTCCTTCAGCTGCACACCCTGCTGCAGGGCCTGCAGCTGCGGCTCGCTGGGCGCGCCCTCCACCTGCACCAGATAGGTCTTGGGCTGCTTGTGGCGTGGATCGGTGAGCCGGTGGGCCAGCGCGCCGTCATCGGTGAGCAGCAACAGGCCTTCACTGTCGTAGTCCAGTCGTCCGGCGGCGTACACGTCCTTTGGCAAGCCGAACCCGGCCAGCGTGCGCCGTGGCGGATCGCTGCGGTCGGTGAACTGGCACAGGACATTGAAGGGCTTGTTGAAGGCAATCAGCACGCGCTGCGGGCTCGGTGGGACGGGCGCCGCATTATCGGTCAAGGCCAGGGGCGTGGATTTGACCTGTACGTGGAAGGCTCCTAGCGTTGCTTCCCGGCTCGGAGAAGCCCGCACCTCGCGCCCCTTCGGCGCCAGGGATGTTTCGAAGGATTGGGATGACCTGCATGTATCAATCGACGAAAAGAAGCGCTGCGCGCGCCAGCCCGCCAGCATGGTGTGCATCGCGGGTGTTCATCGCCGGTCTGTTGATAATCGCTGCCTGTCAGTCGGAAAGCTACGCGCGGACCGCTTACGCGTCTAAGTCTGCATCCAGCAATACGCTGCCCCTGCGCTTCAAACGACACAACTTCGACGCGTACTGTTACAACACCCTGGATTGCCAAGTCGTTTACGACGGCACGAATCACACGCGCACTTCGACCGGCCAGCGCTCTGGTCCACCCCCTTCGGCCAATGACAAGGAGCGAACCTGGGGAGGAGCCTCGTATCTGGACGTCAAGAACTTCCCCGCGCCTGCGCAGCTGAAATGGACTTCGCTCGACGGGCAGACGCACGAAGACAGCATTGATCTGAGCAAGATCTTTGCCAACGAACGCGTGCTGTACTCCGTGCCGGATGCGCAGATTCCCGACCATAGCTTCGAAGGTCCGGCCGGCGAACCCAATATCTTCATCGAGGTCAACGACCGAACGGTTTCGGTCTACATGAAGATGCTGATCCCGACCAAGGAACCACAGATTCCGGGAAACGCGAACAGCTATTTCCGCGATGACCTCATCAAGGCGTGGAGCAGGACGTACTGAAGCAGCGGGATCCGTCCCGATGTGGCGGGCGCCGATGTCTGGCAGCGGTGAGGCGCGCGGATTCGATAGACATGATGCGGTGATCAAGTGGCGGCCTCCATCACAGCGTCTGCCATTGACCCTTCGCCGTCGACGCTTTAGCTTTCCTTGGCGTCCAGGAACGACGCACGTCGTCACACCGGCCGCACGCTTTCGCCAAGGATCTCCAATGGCTCCGATCGATTCGACATCATCGCTTCACAGCACTGCTGCCCTGCCCATGCATCTGCGAGCACGCAGGGTCGGGCAAGGTGATGAACAGTGCTCGCGGAGATCCTCCAGTGTGTTCTTACGGACCGCCGCGCTCGCGCTGACCGCGGCTCTCACAGGATGTCATGCCACCATGCCCGCATACGCCGAGACCATGCCAAATCAATCCACCAGCGCTCAATGGCCATTGCGCTTCAAGCGCCACGCGTTTGATGCGTTCTGCTACAACACCCAGCGTTGTTCGGTCCTCTACAACGGCATGAACGTCACGGCGATGGATGTCGATCAGCCGAGCGCGGCGCCTCCAAGCACGAATTATCGGGAGCGTTGGCCGCGCGCCTCGGTGTTGGGCATCCAGAACTTTCCGCCGCCGGCACAGGTCCGTTGGACCGCCTTGGATGGCACCCAGCATCAGGCGCAGGTGGACATTGCCGCGCTCTTCGGCGATGAGCTGGTTCGCCACCACGTGAGCCGGGACGATTACGCGGAGGGGTCCTTTGGCGGTAGTGTGGATATCGTGCTTGAAGTGAACGATCACACGCTTTCCCTGTTTACCCGCGCGTTTCTGGCGACGAAGCAGGAGCAGATCCCCGGGAACCCGCGCAGTCACTTCCGTAATGACCTCGTTGAGGTCTGGCACCAGAATTACTAGGACGCGGGGAGGCCAAGGAGATGGCGGAAGACCACAAGCGCGCAAACGATGGACTGCTGGAGGACGGGGTGTCCTTTCGTCCGGCCAATGCCGGGGACATGGAGCGCTTTTCCAGCGCGGGGCGGGCCCTAGCTGACTTCCCCGCGCCGATCCTGGTGCATCGTAAAAGCCCTGACGAAAAGCTGTTTGTCGCAGCATTCGATGGCACCGGCAACGACGCGATCCACGATCCGGAACATGCGACCAACGTTGCGCTGATCAGGGCGCAACTCATGAAGGCCCAGCGCTTGGGCCAGGAGTCCATCGGCGTCGGGTATGTCGCCGGTCCCGGGACCCAGGACAACTTCCTCGAACGGACCCTGGACGGCGCACGCGGTTACACATACCACGCGCGCACGGAAGACATGTATCGCCAGCTCATCGAGCAGGCCGCGCAGTGGAAGTTGGAAAATCCCAACGCGCAGATCCGTGTCGCCGACATCGGCTTCAGCCGCGGCGCCGAGCAGGCGGCGGGGTTCTCGCGTCTGGTGGATGAGCGCGGCATCCAGGATCCGTCCGGGGCGCGCTATGAGCGCGACAGCGATGGCCAGATCAAGGGCGTCACCTACACCAAGCCGCCGCTGGTCGCGCCGGGGCAGGTGGCGCAGGCGGTGGGGCTGTTCGACCCGGTGGGCACGGGCGATCCGGTCAAGCATCAGGATCGACGCCTGCCGCCTTCGGTGATCTCCGGCTTCCAGCTGATCTCCGAGGATGAGCGGCGCGGTCTGTTCAAGTCCACGCACATCATCGATCCGGGGCAGACAGCCGATGGACGCTTCCTGGGCGTCTATGTGCCGGGTGCGCATTCGGATGTTGGCGGGGGCTATCACCGCGACGGGCTGTCCACGCGCAGCGGCAATCTGATGATCGACTACCTCAACGCGCTCAGCGACCGGCCCTACCTGGACAAGCGCCCGGTGATGGACGACCCGCGCCGCGATGTCATCCACCGCTCCGAGGAAGGCATGCTGATCTACCGGATCGGCAGCAAGGTCGACCGGCTGCAACCGGAAGGCTACGTGGAGCGGCTGGTCCCCAAGCGCGAGGTGGACAAGGTGCCCGACGCCTACAACGCCGAGCCGGTCGATGCGGCCCTGCGCGCTCGCTTCGAGCGCCAGGCGGTCGGCGTCGGTGTCCCGGTGCCGGCGCCCACGTCCAGCGACCTGCGCCCCGCGCCGGTCCCGGCGTCGCCCACCGCTGGCATGGCCCATGCCGATGCCGCGCTCTACCAGGCCCTGCGTGCGCAGCTGCCCGCCACGATGGCCGATGAGCGGGTCATGCAGGCCACCGTGCAGGCGCGCCGCGAAGGCATCGTGTCGGGGGCGCTGGGCGGCGCGGTCGAGCGCGAAGGTCGCCTGTGGGTGGTCGGCACCACGACCGGTTACCGCGCGCAGATCGACCTGTCGCAGCCGGCTCCGCCGATCCAGGAATCCATGCGCCAGCTGCAGTCGCTTGCGCCGGCCCAGCACACCAGCGCACCGCAACAGGCGCTGGGGCAACCCGAGTCACCGAGCCAGGCGCCGCCGGTCCGCGGCGGCCCCTGACCGGCCTGGGGTCAGCGCGGGAACTCGGTCGGCATCTCCAGTTGCACGATCGCCTCGTTGAGGTCGTCCAGACGCGACGACACCGCGGCCTGGGCGTCGTACAGACCCCGGTTGTAGAAGTACCCGCCGATTTCACCGGTGAAGAAATCCAGCAGGAATTCGGCATCGAAGCGGCCGATCTCCTGACGCAGCTCCTGGTCGAAATACAGCTGGATGCGCCGAACGATGGCGGCCTTCTCTTCGGTGCTGAACTGGATCTGCGCCATCGCTCAGGGTTTGACGAACTTCAGCGTCATTCGGTCGCTTTCGCCGATGGCCTGGAACTTGGCGTCCTCGGCCTGCGCGTGGCGATTGGTCGGCGGCAGGGTCCACACGCCGCCCGGATAGTCCTTGGTGTCGCGTGGATTGGCGTTGACCTCGCTCTGGCCGGCCAGCTTGAAGCCGGCGCCCGTCGCCAGGGCGATCACCTGCTGCTGGCCGACGTAGCCGCTCTTGTCATCGTCGGCGACGTCGTCCTTGGCCCGGTGCTCGACCACGCCCAGCGTGCCGCCGGGCTTGAGCACGGCAAAGAACGCCTTGAACATCGCCTCGGCGTTGTCGGACATGCGCCAGTTGTGCACGTTGCGGAAGGTCAGCACCACGTCGGCCGAGCCGGCCGGGCCGAACACCGGGGTGGCCGGAGCGTAGCCCACGATCCGCGCGCCGGAGAACTGCGCCGGTGCCGCGTCGAAGCGGGCCTGCAGGCTGTCCCGGGATTTTTGCTGGTAGGCCCGCGATCCCTCGGCCACCGCCGCCGGGTCGACCACCGCCGCCACGTAGTGGCCGGCGTCTTTCAGGTACGGGGCCAGGATCGCCGAATACCAGCCGCTGCCGGGCGTGATCTCCACGACGGTGTCGCTGGGCTTGATGCCGAAGAAGGCCAGCGTCTGCGCCGGATGGCGGTAGCGGTCGCGAGCGGTTTCATCGGCGGGGCGCCAGGGCCCGTCCACCGCCGCCTGCAGCGAGGCCGAAGCGGGGGTGGGGGTCTGTGCCGGGAGGCTGGTCGGAGCTATCAGCGCGCACAGCGCGAAGGCCGCGAGTGATCGTCGCATGACCCGTTTCCTTCAAAAGATGGTGGGATCCGAAGCTAGCACGCAAGGGCGCGTCAGACCTTGCATGCACGTCAGGTTAAACGCAGGCGTCTTACGGTGAGCGGTGTTGCTTCCCCCCGTTGCAAGGAGATCCTTCATGTCCAAGCCTATCCAGCGTCCCCTGGGCGCCTCTGGCATCACCGTGGCGCCTCTGGCCCTCGGCGGCAATGTGTTCGGCTGGAGCGTCAAGGACGCGGCCGGCGCCGGCAAGCTGCTCGATGCCTTCGTCGAGGGCGGCTTCAACCTGATCGACACCGCCGATGTGTATCCCGCCTGGGTGCCGGGCAATCGAGGGGGTGAATCCGAAGCACTGATCGGCCAGTGGCTCAAGACCAGCGGCAAGCGCGACCAGGTGGTGCTGGCGACCAAGGTGGCCAAGTGGGGGGAGCGTCCGGGCCTATCGCCGGACAATATCGAGGCAGCGGTCGACGATTCCCTGCGTCGCCTGCAGACCGATTACATCGATCTCTACCAGGCCCATGAGGACGACACCTCCATCCCACTCGAGGCGACCCTGGGCGCATTCTCCAGGTTGATCCAGAAGGGAAAGGTGCGCGCCATCGGTGCCTCCAACTACAGCGCCGAACGCCTGGCCGAAGCGTTCAAGGTTTCCCAGGAGCAGGGTTTGCCGCGCTACGAGAGCCTGCAGCCGGAGTACAACCTCTACGATCGCGCCGGCTACGAGGACGAACTGGAGCCGCTGGTGAAGGCCGAAAACATCGCGGTCATCAGCTATTACGCGCTGGCCAGCGGCTTTCTCAGCGGCAAGTACCGACAGGAAAGCGACGCCGCCAAGAGCGCCGCGCGCGGCGCGCAGGTCGTCAAGCGCTATCTCAACCCGCGCGGCAAGGCGATCCTGGCCGCCCTGGACGAGGTGGCGGCCGCGCAGCGGGCCACCCTGGCCCAGGTCGCACTAGCCTGGCTGATGGCGCGCGATTCGGTCACCGCCCCGATTGCCAGCGCCAGCAACGTCGAGCAGCTGCAGGACATCATGAAGGCGGCCGCCCTGCAGCTCACTGCCGACCAACTCCAGGCTTTGGACCAGGCCAGCGCGGGTTGATGTCCCGTCATGATCCAGGGCGCGCGGCCTCCACCGCGCGCTTACCCGGCGCGCGCGAGAGTGCCTGCGGCCGTCCGGCCGTGCATGGGCGGCGATGGAGGTCGCCATGCCCACACCCCGCACCGAACCGACACCGTCCGACCCGGGCGAACTGCCGCGCCTGCCACCCGGCGCGCAGGAGCGACCCGCTCCGATCCAGGCCGGCGACCCGCCCGCCACCGATCCCGACAATCCTGGCCAGCTTCACTGAACACGCCCGCCGGGCTCGACAGACGAGGCGGAGCAGTTCAGATTTCCATGCTTGCCAGCCCACGGGGCTTGGCATCGACGGAGCGTGGCTTAGAATGTATGTAAACGTTTTCACGGCGGGATGGGATGTCAAACTCGGAACGGATTGAAACCCTCATCGCACAGATGACGGTCGAGGAAAAAGTCGGTCAGCTCGGCATCTTTGCCGATGCCCTGCGCCCGTTCGCACCGGATGTGAATCCCGAGGCCAACGCCCAGGGCGTGGCCGAGGTGCGCGAGGGGATCCGGGCCGGCCGCATCGGCGCGCTGTTCAACGGCGTGGGCGCGGCCCTGGGCCGCGAGGCCCAGCGCATCGCGGTGGAAGAGTCGCGCCTGGGCATCCCGCTGCTGCTGGGGTCGGACGTGATCCACGGCATGCGCACGGTGTTCCCGATCCCGCTGGGCGAGGCGGCCAGCTTCGAGCCGGACCTCGCCCGCCGCACAGCGCGCGCCACCGCCGTCGAGGCCACGGCCGCGGGCATCCACTGGACCTTCGCGCCGGCCGTGGACATCGCCCGCGACCAGCGCTGGGGCCGCGGTGCCGAGGGCGCCGGCGAGGACGTGGTGCTGGGCTGCGCCTTCGCCGCCGCGCGTGTCCAGGGATTCCAGGGCGAGGCCGGGCTGGAGGCCGAGGATTGCCTGCTGGCCACGCCCAAGCATTTCGCCGCCTACGGCGCGGTGGCGGGCGGCATGGAATACAACACCGTGGACATCTCCGTGCAGACCCTGCGCGATGTCCATCTGCCGCCGTTCAAGGCGGCGCTCGATGCCGGTGCGATCACCGTGATGAGCGCCTTCAACGACATCAACGGCGTGCCGGCCAGCGCCAACCGCTGGCTGATGACCGATCTGCTGCGCGGTGCCTGGCAGTTTCCGGGCCTGGTGGTCAGCGACTACACCGCCGACATGGAGCTGGTGGCCCACGGCTACGCCGCCGACGACCGCGACGCCACCCGCAAGGCCTTCACCGCCGGCCTGGACATGTCCATGCAGAGCGGCTTCTACGAGAAGCACCTGGGCGAGCTGGTAGAGACCGGCGAGGTGTCGATGGCGCAGCTGGACGAGGGCGTGCGCCGGGTCCTGCATGTGAAGGAGCGCATCGGCCTGCTGGACAACCCATACCGCTCGCTCGACCCGGCGCGCGAGGCCGATACCTCGCACCTGCCGGCCCATGAGGCCCTCAGTCGTGAGGCCGCGCGCCGCTCCATCGTGCTGCTGAAGAACGAAGGCGCTGTGCTGCCGTTGAAGAAGACCGGGCAGAAGATCGCCCTGGTCGGGCCGTTCGCGCGCGATACCGACAATATCGAGGGCTGCTGGACGCTGTTCGGCGACAAGTCGCGCTACGTCACCCTGGAGGCCGGGGTCCGTGCCGCCCTGGGTGACCAGGCCTCGCTCCTGGTCGAGGATGGCTGCGGACTGGAAGCACCCATCGAGGGCGGCATCGAGGCCGCTGTGGCCGCGGCCCAGGCCAGCGACGTGGTGGTGTTGGCCATCGGCGAGCCGCAGCGCTACAGCGGCGAGGCCCAGTCGCGCACCCAGATCGTCGTGCCGCCGGCCCATCAGGCCCTGGCCGAGGCCCTGGCCGCCACGGGCAAGCCGCTGGTGGTGCTGCTGCGCAACGGCCGCGCGCTGGCGCTGTCTGGTGCGGTGCGCGAGGCGGCGGCAATCGCGGTGACCTGGTACCTGGGCAGCCAGACCGGACATGGCGTGGCCGACGTGCTGTTCGGCGACTACAACCCCGCCGGCCGGCTGCCGGTGAGCTTTCCGCAGGACTCGGGCCAGCAGCCGCTGTTCTACAACCGCCCGCGCACCGGCCGCCCCGAGCTGCCCGGCGTGACCGAATACAAGTCGCGCTGGCGCGAGATCACCGCCGATGCGCTGTACCCGTTCGGGCATGGCCTGTCCTACACCACTTTCGCCTACGGCCCACCGCGGCTTTCCACCGCCACGCTGGGCTGGAACGACACGCTCACCGTCACCGCCACGGTCACCAACACCGGGCAGGTCGCCGGCGAGACCGTGGTGCAGCTGTACGTGCACGACAAGGTCGCCAGCCGGGTCCGCCCGGTGCGCGAACTGAAGGGTTTCTCCAAGGTGGCCCTGCAGCCGGGCGAATCGGCCGAGGTCAGCTTCACCCTGGACCGCAGCCTGCTGGCGTTCACCGGCGCGGATTTGAGCTTTGGTGCCGAGCCGGGGATGTTCGACCTGTGGGTCAGCCAGTGCTCGGCAAGCGGCACACCGGCGCAGTTTGAGCTGTTGCCGCCTCCCAAGGGCTGACTGATCACGACCTGGCCGGGCGCTCCCGGTCAGGTCGCGCCTGCGCATCGCGATCACGCACGAGCGGCCAAGCTTGAAGCTCGGGCCGCCGCCCGTCGTGCGTCGCACCCGTGCGGGTTGCCGCCAGGACGCGGCCGATCATTGCAATGGGAGTGCACATGAACATTTTCATCGCCGGCGCCACCGGCTATATCGGCGGCACCGTCGCCGAGCGGCTGCTGGCGGCCGGGCATCGGGTCCGTGGCCTGGTCCGGCGCTCGGATCTGGCCGAGCGGCTCGGCGCGGCGGGGATCACCCCGGTGCTGGGCACCCTGGACGACGGCGAAATCCTCGCCCGCGAGGCGCGCCGCGCCGACGCGGTGATCAATGCCGCCAGCAGCGACCATCGCCCGGCCATCACCGCCCTGCTCGCCGCGCTGCAGGACACCGGCAAGACCCTCATCCATACCAGCGGCATCGGCGTGATCGCCGACGACGCACGCGGCCAGGCCGGCGATGCGCGGATCTTCGACGAGGACGACCCGCTGCCGGTCGCGCCGGGCAGACAGGCACGCCGCGCGCTGGACCAGGCCGTACTCGCCGGCGGTGACAGCGGCCTGCGCGGCATCGTGCTGTGCAACGCCATGGTCTACGGCGAGGGGCGTGGCCTGGAGCGTCACAGCACCCAGATCCCCGGCCTGCTCAAGCCGGCCCAGCGCGATGGCATGGTCCATGTGCTGGGCGCAGGGGCCAACCGCTGGTCCAACGTGCACGTGGACGACCTGGCCGAGCTCTACCTGCTGGCGTTGGAACACGGCCCGAACGGCGCGTTCTATTTCGCGGAGAACGGCGAGGCCTCCTTCGCCCAGATCGGCGGCGCCTTGGCCAATCGGCTGGACCTGGGGCCGGTGCAGCCCTGGACGCTCGAACAGGCGGCTGCCGAGTGGGGCCATGACCAGGCGCTTGCGTTGTTCGGCTCCAATGCGCGGGTCCGCGCCAAGCGGGCGCGGGAGGAACTGGGTTGGGCGCCACGCCACGATTCGGTCACCCGCTGGATCGAGACCGACATGCCGTTGGACTGAGCGGCCCCTTCCTCGACGATCGAAGGCCTTGCCGCATGCAGATCGAATTCCTGCCGGTGCCGATGCCGGACCACTTACGGCTGCCCGTGCGCCTGTATCGCGGCGTGCTGGACGAAGGTGGTGAGCCGCTGGATGCGGCCGGCTTCGAGGCGCGTTTCATCGCCCACGGCTGGTGTCCGCAGTGGCGCTCGGGGCTGTACCGCCAGCAGCACTATCACGCCAACGCGCACGAGGCGCTGGGTGTGTTCGCCGGCCAGGCACTGCTGCAGCTGGGCGGCCCGGAGGGCATCGAGCTGCGCGTGGGGCCGGGCGATGCGCTTCTGCTGCCCGCTGGCACCCTACATCGGAGCCTGCAGGCCACGCGCGATTTCTGCGCGGTGGGAGCGTATCCACCCGGCCAGCGATGGGACCTGCACCTCGACGTGCCCGGTGTCGACGTGCGGGCGGTCATCGCCGCGGTGCCGGACCCGGCGTGCGACCCGATCACCGGACAGGCGTTCGCCGCCGTCCCCGGGACCTGAGCCGGCGTGGCTAGCGCAGGAGCCAGTCGCGCAGCGCCGTGCTGACCGCCCCGGGCTGCTCCATCGGGCTGAGATGCCCGGACTGCGGGATGCGGACCAGCGTGGCGTCGGGCAGCAGGGCGACCATCTGTTCGTGCACGGCTGGCGGGGTGATGCCGTCGTGCTCGCCCACCAGCACCAGGGCGGGCCGGTCGAAGGCCCGCAACACCGCGCTGCCGTCGCGGCGCTCCAAGCCGCTCTGGCGCAGGAACACCTCGGCGCCCAGGCGCTGGGTCATGGCCCGGATGCGGTGCATCAAGGCGGTATCGCCGTGGTGCACCGGATCGGTGTACGCGCGCATGAGGCTGTCGCCAAAGCCGTGGAAGGCGCCCTTGCGCACGGCGGCCTCCTGCGCGCGCCGCTGCTGCGCCCGCGCCGGCGTGTCGGCTTTGTACGAGGTATCCAGCAGGGCCAGGCGCGTCACGCGCTGCGGCGCCTGACGCAGGATCTCCTGGGCCACATAGCCGCCCAGCGAGAACCCGGCCAGGGCGAACACGGGCGGCGCGGCATCCAGAACCTGTTCGGCGACCTCGCCCAGGGTGTCCGCACCGGTCAGGTCGCCGACCTGGCAGTCGGCGATGTCGGCCAACGCCTCGAGCTGGTCGCGCCACAGTTCGCCATCGTTGAGCAGGCCGGGCAACAGCAGCAGGTCGGGGCGCGCACTCATGCGGAAGGAGGCCGGCGCATGTCGAACATCGCCTCCGGGCCGATGCGCGCATAAGCGCCCGGGCCGCCGGCGCGCAGAATCGGCGCGGCCGCCGCGGTGTCGTACACGCCGTCGACCAGGTAGCGCGGGTCGATGTGCACGCCGACCACTTCGCCCAGCACCAGCCACTGCTCCAGGGCCTGGCCACGTGCATCGGTGAGCTGCAGCAGCTGGGTCAGGCGGCACTCGAAGGCCGCTGGCGTGCCGGCCACGAACGGGGCGTCGACCACCTGCCCGTCCAAGGCCTGCAGGCCGCTGCGTTCGAACTCGTCGACCTGGGCCGGGTAGGGCGCTGAGCTCTGGTTCATTTGCGTGGCCTGCGCGGCAGTGGCCAGGTTCCAGGTGAAGACCCCGGTGGCCTCGATATTGCGCACGCTGTCCTTCCAGCCCGAACTGCTGAAGCCGATCAGCGGCGGGGTATCGCCGAACGCGCCGAAGAAGCTGTAGGGCGCCAGGTTGCGCACGCCGTCGGGCGAGACCGAGCCGATCCAGCCGATCGGGCGCGGCGCGACGATGGCCTTGAACGGGTCGTGCGCCAGGCGGTGGCCTTCGGCAGGGCGATAGAAGTGCAGGTCGGTCACGCGTGGATCCACGAACGCAGGGGAGGCCGACAGGATGCCTGTGCCCACGCGTCGATGCCGACAACGCTGCTTTCCGGTGTCCCGCTATTTGAGATACGAGCGCAGCAGCTTGTTCACCGCCGCCACCTCTTCGCGGCGCGTGGCGGCGTGCTGCTCGTCGGCGACATGGGACTGCATGTGGCCCTCGAGCACTTCCAGCAACAGGCTCTGCGCCGCGCCACGGATCGCGGCGATCTGAGTCAGCACGGCCAGGCATTCCGGCTCGCCGGCGAGCGCGCGCTCCAGCGCGGCGACTTGGCCCTTGAGGCGTTTGACGCGCGGCGACAGGCGCGGCGCATCGTGGATCAGGTGGGACATCGCGCGGCCGCTCCGCATACCATGGGGGGGTATCCTACACCCGCCTCCCGGTCCCCATGTCCCTCGACGCCGCGCTCGCCGCCCACCGCCACGACCACCAGTACGTCACCGGCAACAGCGCCGCGGAGCGCAACACCCGCCGCGCGGTGATCCTGACCGCGGTGATGATGGTGGTGGAGATCGTCGGCGGCTGGGTGTTCAACTCCATGGCGCTGCTGGCCGATGGCTGGCACATGAGCTCGCACGCGCTGGCGCTGGGCCTGTCGCTGCTGGCCTATGCGGCGGCGCGTCGCTATGCGCGCGACAGGCGTTTTGCCTTCGGCACGTGGAAGATCGAGATCCTCGGCGGCTACACCAGCGCCGTGCTGCTGCTGTGCGTGGCGCTGCTGATGGCGTGGCAGTCGGCCCAGCGCCTGGTGGCGCCACTGCCGATCCACTACGACCAGGCCATCGTGTTGGCCGTGGTCGGACTGGCGGTGAACCTGGTCTGCGCGTGGTGGCTGAAAGACGACCACCACCATCACCACCACGGGCACGATCACGGCCATGCACATCCCCACCATGACCACCCTTGGCATGACCACGCCCACGACGAGCACGACCACCACGCCGATCTGAACCTGCGTGCGGCTTACCTGCATGTGTTGGCCGACGCGGCGACTTCGGTCCTGGCCATCGTGGCCCTGCTGGCTGGCCGCCTGTTTGGCGTGGTGTGGCTGGACCCGGTGATGGGCATCGTCGGCGCGGTGCTGGTGACGGTGTGGGCGATCGGCCTGCTGCGCAGCACCGGGCGGGTGCTGCTCGATGCGGAGATGGACGCCCCCGTCGTGGCCGAGGTACGCCAAGTGGTCGCCGCGCTGCCGCAGCCCACCGCCCTGAGCGATCTGCACGTCTGGCGCGTCGGGCGTGGTCAGTACGCGGTGATCGTCAGCCTAGTCAGCAGCGTGCCGCTGTCGCCCCAGGGCGTGCGCGCGGCGCTGGCGGTGCACGAGGAACTGGTCCACGTCACCGTGGAGATCAACGCAGCCCCGGCGACATAAAGCCCGTCGGCCTCCTGTGGGGGCCGCCATGGCGGCGAAAGGCTCCACCGGGGAAGTCGCACCGCCGCCATGGCGGCTCCCACGGGAACAGCCTTCAGCCGCGCGGCCCCAGGACCGAGGCAACATTGCGTGCGCGCGCATCGTCGAACGGGCTGACCACCGCGAAGCTGGTGTTGCCATGGGACCAGTACTGGGCCAGCAGGTCACCATCACGACGCTGTCCCGGTTCGCGGAACCAGCCGCCGGGCCGCAGATACACGCCGATCCGCGCGCCCTGGGCATCGGCGTAGACCAGCATCGCCGCCGCGCCCTGCTCGGTGGACAGGCGCTGCCCGCCGACCAGGTGGAAGCCCTGCGCCTGCAGGTTGGGCACCGTGCCTACAGCGCCGAAGTTCCGTTCCAGCCAGTCCTGCAGCTGCGCGCGCGAGGCGGTGTCCAGCGCCGGGACGGTGTCGCTGGCGGCAAAGATGCGGTAGGCCGAGACCGCATCGGCCATCGGCAACCGCGCCGCGGCGACCTGGGCCTGCTTGGCCTGCCAGCCCACGCCCGTGCCGACGCCCAGCGCCAGCAGCACGCTGGCGGCGATGCCCAGCCGGGTGCGTCGACGTGCGCGCACCTGGCGGCGCACCCGCGCCGGGTCCAGCTGCGGGTTGGCCGGCCAATGCTCGGGCAAGGCTTGCTGCGCACGCAGGTGTTCGGCATCGCGCTTCCAGTCGGCCACGCGCGCGGCGCGCGCGGGATGCGCGGCCAGCCAGCGTTCCACATCGGCACGTGCCTCGGGCGAAAGCTGCCCGTCCACGTAGGCGTGCAGGTCGGCTTCGCTGGGGGCCAGGTGGATCATCGCAACACCTTCAACGTGGGACGTGCCGGCTTGGGATCGGTCTCGCTGGCCGCACGCAGGGCCTGGCGGGCGCGGGCCAGGCGCGACATCACCGTGCCGACCGGCACGCCGAGCGTGTCGGCGACCTCGCGATAGCTGAAGCCCTCCACGCTGACCAGCAGCAGCAGCGCGCGCTGCTCGCTGGGCAAGGTGTCGAAGGCGGCCAGGCTGGCGTGCGCGCTGGCCACGCGCTCGGCCGACGGCGCGGTGTCCGCCTCGCCCCCGCCAAACAGCTGCGCCAGCCGGCGCCAGCGCTGCCCACGGCGGTGCTCATCGACAAACTGCCGGTACAGGATGGAAAACAGCCAGCTCTGCAGCGCGTCGGGCGTGTGCCGCGTGCGTCCATGGGTAAGCGCGCGTTCGAGCGTGCCCTGGACCAGATCGTCGGCCGCGGCCGGCTCATGCACCAGCGAGCGCGCAAAGCGGCGCAGGCGCGGAATCAGCGCGCGCAGGGTGGCGTCATCGAGGTCGTGGGCGGCAGGCATCGTCGGGGCCGAAGGGGGCGTCCTGGGTGAGACGCGCAGGCACTCAGGATATTCCATCGCCCGCTTCCCGCCGGTGGATCGCGGGGCCGTGTGCAGCGGCGGGAATAATGTCCACGCAGGCGCGTCATACCCATATCCCACCCCACGGCAGGAACCCGCATGTCGCAGCCTCTTCCCCCCAATCCACCCCCGGCCCGGCGCAGCGCATGGCCTGCGCTGCTGGGCATCGCCGCGATCGTGGCCGTCATCGCCGGCGCCTTTGCCTGGGTCGGCGGCTGGCTGGGCGGGCGCGGCCTGACCCCGCAGCAGATGACCGACACCATCGAGAACGGCAAGCCGCATCCCGGCTTCCGCCGTGCCCACAGCAAAGGCGTGTGCGTGGCGGGCAACTTCCAGCCCAGCGCGCAGGCGCCGCAGCTGTCGCGCGCGCGCATCTTCACTCAGCCCAGTACGCCGGTGGTCGGGCGCCTGTCCATCGCCGGCGGCGACCCGCATGGCGCCGATGCGCAGGCGCGCGTACGTAGCCTGGCGCTGCTGCTGAAGACCGACGATGGCCAGGAATGGCGCACGGCGATGAATAGCTTCCCGTTCTTCGTGGTCGCCACCCCGCAGGGCTTCCAGGCGCAGAACCTGGCCTCGCGGCCCGATCCGGCCACCGGCAAGCCGGACCCGGCCAAGATGGCGGCCTTCCTGCAGCAGTATCCGGAAGCCAAGAAGTTCATCGCCTGGGCCAAGTCCGCGCCGTGGTCCAACAGCTGGGCGAACACCCAGTTCAACGGCGTGGACAGCTTCTGGTTCACCAACGCGCAGGGACTGCGCCGCGCAGTGCGCTGGTCGATGCGGCCGCATGCGCCGTTCCAGGACCTCAGCGCCGAGCAGCGCGCCCAGTCCGACGCGGACTTCCTCAGCGAGGAGTTCGCCACGCGCCTGGCCCAGGGCCCGCAGCAGTGGGATCTGGTGGTAACCCTGGCCCAGGACGGCGATGCCATCGACGACCCGTCTCAGCCCTGGCCGGACGCGCGTCCGCAGGTGGTGGCCGGCACCCTGACCGTCAATGCGATGCAGCCGCAGGACACCGGCCCCTGCCGCGACCTCAACTACGACCCGACCGTGTTGCCCGATGGCATGGCGCCGTCCGATGACCCGATCCTGGCCGCACGCTCGGCCGTGTACTCGGTGTCCTTCAACCGCCGCGAACATGAGATCGGCACCGGCCAGGCGCCCGACGCCACGGGCGCCAAAGGAGAAGCGAAATGAACCGCCACGGACACTTCGACGCGCTGGCCCGCACGCTGCACTGGCTGATGGCCGCCGCGATCCTGGCCATGTTGTTCATTGGCGCCGGCATGGTGGTCTCGCTGGCGTGGCGGCCGACCCTGCTTGACCTGCATCGGCCGTTGGGCATCGCCATCCTGCTGCTGGTCGTCGTGCGCCTAGTCAACCGCCTGCGCAGCCCACCGCCGCCGCTGCCGGCCGACCTGCCGACGATCCAGAAGCTGGCCGCGCACGCCTCGCACTGGGTGCTGTACGGGTTGATGTTCGCCATGCCGCTGATCGGCTGGGCGATGCTGTCGGCCGGCGGCTACCCGATCACCCTGGGCGGCGGCGTGCACCTGCCGGCCATCGCCCCGCACAGCGCGGACCTGTACGCCGTGCTGCGGCCGGCGCATACGGTGCTGGCCTATGTGCTGTTCGCCACCGTGCTGGGCCACCTGGGCGCGGCGCTGTTCCATGCCTGGGTGCGCCGCGACGGCGTGTTTTCCAGCATGGCGCGCAGTGGGAAATCCCTGCGCTGATGCGATCGTGGGAGCCGCCACGGCGGCGATGAAGCTCTACCGGCAAGCCCTCATCGCCGCCATGGCGGCTCCCACCCCATAACCTACTGCCGCAGCTCGCGTACTGGCGCGGTGATGCCCGCGTCCCAGCCTGGGGTGATCCGCCACGGGTTGATGTCCAGGCCACCGCGGCGCGTGTAGCGCGCTTCCACCGATAGCCGCTGCGGGGCGCAGCGCGTCATCACGTCGGCGAAGATGCGCTCCACGCACTGCTCGTGGAAGCCGGCGTGGTCGCGGAAGCTCACCAGGTAACGCAGCAGACCGGCACGGTCGATGCGCGCCCCGTCATAGCGCAGCACCACCGTGCCCCAGTCCGGCTGGCCGGTGACCGGACAGTTGGATTTGAGCAGGTGCGAGACCAGGGTTTCGCTGGCGGCGTCCCCGGCGTCGGCCACCAGGTGCGTTGGATTCGGCGGCCCGTAATCGTCGATGTCCAGATCCAGGGTGTCGATCAGCGTGCCCGGCTGCTCACCGAACGGCGGCAGGCCAGCCTGCACCGTGACCTCTCCACCGGCGCGGACCGACAGGTCGGCGGCCACGCGCGCGCAGACCGCTTGGACATCTTCAAAGCGCGCAGCATTGAGTGAGTTGAGGTAGAGCTTGAGCGACTTGGACTCGATCAGGTTCGGCGCCTGTGCTGGCACTGTCAGCGTCGCTGTCGCCACCTGCGGCTTGCCACGCAGATCCAGCCAGGCCAGCTCGTAGGCATGCCAGCGGTCGTGGCCAGTGAAGGGCAGGGCGTCGGCCTCCAGTCCGATCTCGGCGCGTGCCGCGGCGCGGGGAATGGGAAACAGCAGGTCAGGGTCGTACTGCGACGGATAGGCGACCTCACGGCCGAGCAAGGAATCTTCGGGGGTGTTCATGTGCTTATTTTACGAGAGCGCTTCGCTGACTGGAGCGAGGGCAGACAGCCCTGCGAGAACGCCCGCGCTGCACTAAGGACCGGCATCAGCTGCCTGCCGGTCTCCGAAATGCGGTATTCGACCCGCAGCGGCTTTTCCCTGAAGTCGATGCGTTCGACCAGCCCGTCCTGCTCCAGTTCGCGCAGGTGCTGGGTCAGCATCTTTTGCGAGACCCCTAACACGTCGCGCAGCAGCTGCGCGGTGCGTAGCGATGGATCGGCATAGAGGCGGAACAGGATCGGCAACTTCCATCGCCCCTGGATCATGCGGATCACCCGGGTGACATGGGCCACCGAGCCGTCTGGCCCCAGGCAGGCGGATCGGGCCGCGCTCGCGATAGGCACTTTTTCGTGCGTACTTGTCCCACCCACTGCATCACCCAACCATGGCGTCTCGAAGCGGAAGACATTGGAGCAGGCCTGTGGATTTACAACTCGCTGGAAGGGTGGCCCTGGTGACGGGCAGCAGCAAGGGCATCGGCGCCGCCATTGCCGGGACGCTTGCCCATGAAGGCGCCACGGTGGTGGTGCACGGGCGCGATCCGGTCCAGGCGCAACGTATCGCGCGCGGGATCGTGGAGGCAGGTGGCCGGGCGCATGTGGTCACCGGTGATCTGACGGATGAGGCGGCGGTGGACCAACTGCTCAGCGCGGCACGACGGCAGGCCGGCCGAATCGACATCCTGGTCAACAACGCCGGGGGTTCCGGTGGCGTGCAGCAAACCTGGGAAGACACGCAGCCCGCGACGTGGCAGGCCTCCTACGACCGCAACGTACTGGCTGCCGTACGCATCATCACGCGCATCCTGCCGGACATGCGCCAGGCACGCTGGGGACGGGTGATCAACATCTCGAGCCTGGCTGCGTTGATGCCGCCGCCATCGCGGCCGGAGTATGCGGCCAGCAAGCTGGCGATGAATGCCATGACCGCCTCGCTGGCCAAGGCCGTTGCCAGCGAGGGCATCACGGTCAATGCAATCTCACCCGGCACCATTCACAGTGCGGCGCTCGACCAGCGTTTTCGTGAGGTCGCGCGGGACGGCGGGGTGCCGGAGGACGCACCGTGGGAGGAGGTCGAGCGCATGGCCCTGCCGCACTTCGCCCAAGTGCCGGTTGGCCGTGTGGGAACGCTGGACGAGGTCGCCGACGCGGTGGCCTACCTCGCCAGCACGAAGGCCGCCTACATCACGGGCATGAACCTGCGCGTGGATGGCGGCATGCTGCCCGGCCTCTGAGGTCCGAAAGCGCGGCCATCACTCAGCGGTTCAACGCCGCCATGCCGCTTTCCGGATAACGCGTGCCCGAGGCTGCGCCGGTTGGGAACACCGCTTCGATGGCGGCCAGGTCCTTCGCGTCCAGCCTCAGGTTCAGCGCGTCCAGGTTTTCGTCCAGGTAGGCGATGCGCTTGGTGCCGGGGATCGGGACCAGATCCTCGCCCTGCGCCAGCACCCAGGCCAGGGCAAGCTGGCCCGGGGTGACGCCCTTGTCGCGGGCGATGGCGTTGACCTTGTCCACCAGCGCCAGGTTGGCGGCGAAGTTGGCGCCCTGGAAGCGCGGATGGTTGCGGCGGTTGTCGTCTTTGTCGAAGTCTTCGGGCGAGCGGATCGCGCCGGTGAGGAAACCGCGCCCCAGCGGTGAGTACGGCACGAAGCCAATGCCCAGCTCGCGCACGGTGGCCAGCACGTCGTTGTCCTCCGGATCGCGGGACCACAGCGAGTACTCGGTCTGCAGTGCGGTGATCGGATGGGTAGCATGCGCCCGGCGCAGGGTCGCCGGGGCGGCCTCGGACAGGCCGAGGAACCGCACCTTGCCGGCCTCGACCGCGCGCGCCATCTCGCCGACGGTGTCCTCGATCGGTACGGTCGGATCGACGCGGTGCTGGTAGTACAGATCGATATGGTCGGTGCCCAGGCGTTTGAGGCTGGCCTCCAGGCTGGCGCGGACGTACTCGGGCCGGCCGCTGACGCCGCTGGGGCGCGTCGCGCCGGGAGCGAAGGTGAAGCCGAACTTGGTCGCCAGGAACACCTGGTCGCGCCGGCCGGCGATGGCCT
Source organism: Pseudoxanthomonas sp. JBR18 (assembly GCF_028198165.1). Taxonomy (NCBI): domain Bacteria; kingdom Pseudomonadati; phylum Pseudomonadota; class Gammaproteobacteria; order Lysobacterales; family Lysobacteraceae; genus Pseudoxanthomonas; species Pseudoxanthomonas sp. JBR18. The sequence continues at coordinate 1,565,229 of NZ_CP116339.1, read as the reverse complement.
TGCCCAGCAGGACTTCGTTGGTGTGCGGGCCGTACATGTCCGAGGTGTCCAGCAGCGTCACGCCGTGGTCGAGCGCGTGGTGGATCACCCCAATCGCGCTGGCATCGTCCACACGGTTGCCGTAGGACTGGCTCATGCCCATGCAGCCCAGGCCCAGGGCGGAGACGGTGGGGCCGTTGCGGCCGAGGGTACGGGTCTTCATCGCGGTAACTCCTGTGGGTCGAACGGATCGGTGCGTATTGTCCGTCCGCGCGCCGACCGGTGACGTCGAGGCAAGGCGATCACCGCGAATCGCATTGTTCCAGATGGTGCGCGTGGCGCGGCCGGACCCGGTGTGCCTGCGGGCCGGATCCGCAGGCATCACGCCGCTGATCGATGGCGAAACCGGCAACACGCGGCTCCGCGCGCAAGCACGGGGCGTTCGCGTGCCTGCACCCGGTATCACCGGCTCAGCGAGGACATCATCGTCTCGGGATAGCGCGTGCCGGACGCGGCGTTGGTGGGGAACACCGCTTCGATCGCGGCCAGGTCTGCCGCGCTCAGATGCACGTCCAGTGCGTCGAGGTTCTCCTCCAGGTACTGCAGGCGCTTGGTGCCCGGGATTGGCACCAGATCCTCACCCTGGGCCAGCACCCACGCCAAGGCCAGTTGGCCCGGCGTGCAGCCCTTGTCGGCGGCGATGGCGTTGACCTGGTCCACCAGCGCCAGGTTGGCGGCGAAGTTGTCGCCCTGGAAGCGCGGGCTGTGGCGACGGTAGTCATCGGCGTCGAAATCCTCCACCGAGCGGATCGCGCCGGTGAGGAAACCGCGGCCCAACGGCGAGTACGGCACGAAGCCGATACCCAGTTCGCGCACCGTGTCCAGCACGCCGTTGTCCTCCGGATCGCGCGACCACAGCGAGTATTCGGTCTGCAGCGCGGTGATCGGATGCACGGCATGCGCGCGGCGGATCGTCTCCGGCCCGGCCTCGGACAGGCCCAGGTAACGCACCTTGCCCTGTTCGACCAGGCGCGCCATCGCGCCGACCGTGTCTTCGATCGGCACGGACGGATCGACGCGATGCTGGTAGTACAGATCGATGTGATCCACGCCCAGGCGCTTGAGGCTGGCCTCGGCGGCGGCCTGCACATAGGCCGGGCTGCCGTCGATGCCGCGCACCGACGGATCGTCCGGGTCGAGCTTGATGCCGAACTTGGTCGCCAGGAACACCTGGTCACGCCGGTTGGCGATCGCCTTTCCGACCAGCACCTCGTTCGTGTGCGGGCCGTACATGTCGGCGGTGTCGAGCAGGGTGACCCCGCGCTCCAGCGCGCGGTGGATGACGGCGATGGACGCAGCGTCCTCTCCACGGCCGCCATAGAAGGCGCTCATGCCCATGCAGCCCAGGCCGAGGGCGGAGACGGTGGGGCCGTTGCGGCCCAGCGTGCGGGTCTTCATGCGGAAACTCCTGACGGAACGAAAAGGGGGAAGGGCAGCTCAATGGCCGCGATCGACCAGTGCCAGCTCAGTCGCGCCGTAGCGCGGGCCGGCGACATCGGGCTGGAACACCGCGTCCAGCCGCGCCAGCGCGTCGGCATCGAGCACCAGCGTGGCGGCACCGGCGTTGTCCTCCAGGTACTTGCGGCGCTTGGTGCCGGGGATGGGCACGATGTGCTCGCCCTGCGTCAGGACCCAGGCCAGGGCGACCTGGGCTGGCGTGGCGCCCAGGTCGGCTGCGATGGCCTTGACCGTGTCGGCAAGACGCAGGTTGGCGGCCAGCGCCTCGGCCTGGAAGCGCGGATTGCTGCGGCGGAAGTCGCCCTCGCCGAGCTGGTCCTGCGCGGTGATCGCGCCGGTGAGGAAGCCGCGCCCCAGCGGCGAGAACGGCACCAGGCCGATGCCCAGGTCGCGGACCGTGTCGAATACGCCATTGCCTTCCAGCTCGCGCGTCCACAGCGAGTACTCGCTCTGCAGCGCGGTGATCGGATGCACGGCGTGCGCACGCCGCAAGGTGTCGGCCGAGACTTCCGAAAGTCCCAGGTAGCCCACCTTGCCCTCCTCGACCAGGCGCGCCATCGCCCCGACCGTGTCTTCGATCGGCGTGGCCGGGTCCAGGCGATGCAGGTAGTACAGGTCGATATGGTCAGTGCCCAGGCGCTGCAGGCTGGCTTCGACCGCCTGGCGCACGTACGCGGGCGAACCGTCGACCTTCGGCCCCTGCGCGGTGCCGAACTGGCCGCTGTTGGCGATGAAGCCGAACTTGGTGGCCAGGAATACGCGCTCACGCCGGCCCTGCAGCGCCCGGCCAACCAGCTGCTCGTTGCTATGCGGGCCGTAGATGTCGGCCGTATCCCAGAAGTTGATGCCCAGCTCCAGCGCGCGGTCCAACGTGGCCAGCGACTCGGTGTCGTCGTAGCCGCCGTAAGCGTGGCTCATGCCCATGCAGCCCAGGCCCAGGGCGGAGACGGTGGGGCCGTTGCGGCCCAGCGTGCGGGTCTTCATGTCGATGCTCCTTTGCGTGGAATCGGAATCAGGCACGCGGCTGCAGCCGCGCGGTGCCGAACAGGTTGCGCATCACCAGGGGCGAGCGCAGGAAGTCGTGCGGAAATGGCGCCGGACATGCGCTGGCATCGTCCAGGCGCGCGCATTGCGCAGGCGTGAGGTGGACCTCGAACGCGCCTAGGTTGTCTTCCAGCTGCGCCAGCGTGCGCGCCCCGATGATGGGGATCGCGCCCGGGCCGGGCCGCTGCAGGGCCCAGGCGAGGGCGATCTGTGCCGCGCTGTGGCCGGTCTCGGCGGCGACCGCGCGCACCACCGCGGCGATGTCCAGCGCACGTGGGGTGAGCGCGCCGTTGGCGATGGCCACTTCGCGGCGCGTGCCGGTCGGTCCGGCCTCGGCCGGCGGCGTGAGATCGGCCGCGCCGTACTTGCCGGTCAGTACGCCACCACCCAGCGGTGACCAGGCCACCACGCCCAGGCCGAGCGCTGCGGCCATCGGCAGCAGCTCGTGCTCGACGCTGCGCTGGAGCAGGCTGTATTCGACCTGCAGCGCCACCAGCGGGCTCCAGCCACGCAGGTCGGCCAGGGTCTGCATGCGCGCGACCTGCCAGGCCGGCGTGTCGGAGATGCCGGCGTACATGACTTTGCCGGCGCGCACCAGATCATCGAAGGCGCGCATGACTTCCTCCACCGGCGTGGTGCCGTCCCAGGCGTGCAGGTAGAGCAGGTCTAGGGCATCGGTGTTCAGCCGCTTGAGGCTGGCCTCGACCCCGCGCAGCATCGCGCGCCGATGGTTGCCACCGGCGTTGGGGTCGGCCGCGTCCATGCTCAGGCTGTACTTGGTCGCCAGCACCACGCGCTCGCGCCGGTGCCGCAGCAGCTTGCCCAGCAGCGTTTCGGCGCTGCCGAAGGTGTAGAAGTTGGCGGTGTCGATGAAGTTGCCGCCGCGTTCCAGATAGGCGTCGAGGATGCGGCCGGCCTCGGCTTCATCCGCGCCCCAGCCCCAGTCCTGGCCGAAGGTCATCGTGCCCAGGGCCAGCGGGCTGACACGCAGGCCGGAGCGGCCCAGCAGGCGGTAATGGTCGAGCGACATGGCGGTCACCGCGTGGGGAGGGGTGAACAGGATCGCCCCCGGGCGCCATGTGGATAAACTGGGTCAATCCGCATCTGCCTTGAAGTCCAGCTTCACAATGTCGCCCAGCCCGCTCCCCGCGGTCGTCGCTTTCAGCCGCGTCGCCCACCATGCCAGCTTCAGCCGTGCGGCCGACGAGCTGGGCATCAGCCCATCGGCGCTGTCCCAGACCGTGCGCGCGCTGGAGCGCCAGCTGGGCGTGCGCCTGCTCAACCGGACCACGCGCCGGGTGGGCCTGACCGAACACGGCGCGCGCTTCCTGGAACAGGTGCGGGTGGGGCTGGACCAGATCGATGCGGCCTTCCAAGACCTGGACGCCGTGCGCGATACGCCGGCCGGGCTGCTGCGCATCACCTTGCCGCGGCTGGTGGCCGAACGCCTGGTGATGCCGCGCCTGCCCGAGTTCCACGCGCGCTATCCGCAGGTGCAGGTGGAGCTGTTCGTGGACCGCTACATGGTCGACCTGGTGGCCGAGGGCTTCGATGCCGGCGTGCGCCTGGGCGAGTCGCTGGCGCGCGACATGGTGGCGCTGCCGATCGGACCGATGCACCGCCAGGTGGTGGTCGGCACGCCGGACTACTTCGCCCGTCACGGCGTGCCGCAGACGCCGGCCGACCTAGTGCATCACGCCTGCATCGTGCACCGGCTCACCAGTGGTCGGCTGATGCCGTGGGAGTTCACCGGCGACGGACGCGATTTCGAGGTCGAGGTGCACGGGCCGCTGATCAGCAACGACAGCGAGGTCGCTTACGCGGCCGCGCGCGGCGGCATGGGGCTGGTGCAATCCTTCAGCGAATTCGCGCAGGCCGACCTGGCGGCCGGTCGGATGGTCAGCGTACTGGAGGACTGGCAGCAGCCGTTCGCCGGCTTCCACATCTACTACCCGGCGCGCGAGCACCTGCCGCCGAAGCTGCGGGTGTTCGTGGATTTTTTGCGCGAAGGGCCCGCCGGGCCCTGATGTGTCCCTGGCGGCGGCGCGCCTGCGCGCACCGCCGAAACGGAATGACGCCAGATCCTTGCCTGATCGTCGCGCCTTACGCTACTCAGAAGACCTGGCGCACGGGACGCAGCACGATCTCGTTGATGTCCACATCGGCCGGTTGTTCAATCGCGAAGGCAATGGCCCGCGCCACCGACGCGGCGGGGATGGCGGTCTTGTAGAAATCCAGCACGGTGTCCTTTGCGGTGCCCGACGTGCCATGTTTGAGCTCGCTCTCCACCGCGCCCGGTTCGATGGCGGTCACCCGGATCGTCTCGCCTACTTCCTGGCGCAGGCCTTCGGTGATCGCGCTGACGGCATATTTGGTTCCCGAATACACGGTGCCGCCCGGCGCAAAGACCTTGATGCCGGCCACCGAGCTCAGGTTGATGATGTGGCCACTGTGCTGGGCGATGAAGCGCGGCAGCGCCGCGGCGATCCCGTACAGCGTGCCTTTCAGGTTGACGTCGATCATCGCGTCCCACTCGTCGGTGTTCACTTCCGACATCGGGCGGATCGGCATCAGGCCGGCGTTGTTGATCAGCACGTCCAGCTTGCCGAAATCCGCAACGACCGCAGCCACGGTTGCCTCGACCTGGTTCTTGTCGGTCACGTCCAGCGCGTAGGCCTTGGCCGACCCGCCTTGCGCGGTGATCTCGTCCACGACCGTGTCGAGCTTTTGCTTGCGGCGTGCGGCGATGGCGACTTTCGCGCCGCGGGCGGCCAGCAAGCGTGCGGTTTCGGCGCCGATGCCGGTGCTGCCGCCGGTGATCAGGATGACTTTGTCTTCAATGCCATTGCTCATGACAGGACCTCGTTGGATGTGGGGACAGTGGAGCCGGCATAGGCCGGGTAATCGGTAAAGCCCTGTTCGGCGCCGCCGTAAAGCGTGGCCGGATTGAGTGCGTTCAGTGGCCAACCGTTGGCGATCCGCGCGGGCAGATCCGGATTGGCGATGAAGGGACGGCCGATGGCGATCAGATCCGCCAGGCCTGCGTCCACCAGCGCTGCGCCGCGCTCGGCGGTGTAGCGGCCGGCGTAGACGATCCGGCCGCTGAAACACTGGCGGACGTCGCGGCGGAAATCGGCGGGCAGGTCGGGGGCGTTGTCCCAGTCGGCCTCGGCGATGGACAGATACGCGACGCCAGCCGCTTCAAGCACCTTGATCGCTTCGATGTAGGTGCGATGCGGATCGTCTTCGACAAAGCCGATATAGACCCTGTCCTGGTCGGTGCTAGTGAACAGTGGGGTGAAGCGCACCCCCAGCCGGTCTGGTCCGACCACGGCGGCCAGCGCGGCCACAACCTCGCGCAGGAAGCGCAAGCGATTGCTCAGCGAGCCCCCGTATTCGTCGGTGCGATGGTTGGCGTGTGCCGAAATGAACTGGTTGACCAGGTAGCCGTTGGCCGCATGGATTTCCACGCCATCAAACCCGGCCGCCAGCGCGTTACGCGCGGCCTGTGCATACAGCTCGACCAGGTCCTTGATCTCGGCCACGCTCAGTGCGCGTGGCACCGAAGGATCCACCAGCGTGCCGGTGCCTGGTGCGGTCTCGATAAAGGCCTTGACACGCTGGGCCTGCAGTGCCGAGGGCGCCACCGGTGCTTCGCCATCGGGTTGCAGTTCGGCATGGGACACGCGGCCGACGTGCCACAGCTGGGCGAAGATGGTGCCGCCCTCAGCGTGGACAGCGTCGGTGACCTTGCGCCAGCCCTCAACCTGGGCGGCGCTGTAGATGCCCGGCGTCCAGGCATAGCCCTTGCCGCGCGGTTCGATCTGGGTGCCTTCGGTGATGATCAGACCGGCACTTGCGCGCTGGCGGTAATAGGCGGCCATCAGGTCGGTGGGCACGTCACCGGGCTGGCCACTGCGCTGCCGGGTGAGCGGTGGCAGGACGATGCGGTTGCGCAAGGTGTGCGGGCCGAGGGTGACCGGCTGGAAGAGGCTAGGATGTTGCATGGCGAATCTGGAACTCCGAGATGGGATGGGGGGCGCGGAGGCGTGGGATTCAGCAGCGCGCAGCGTTGCCCGGCCAGGACGGCGGCCGTTGTGGTCATGGCGACGGGTGGGTGGAGGATCTGCGTCGATGTGCGCCGCCCGGGGCGAAGCACATCGGGACATCGCCGCGCTTACTTGGTGAGGTGGCCGGCGGCCTGTTCGATCAACTTGGCCACGTCCGCTGGGTGAGAAAGAAAAGCGACATGGCTGGAGTCGATCTCGACTGTCGTGCTGCCGGCGCGCTTGGCCATGAAGCGTTCAAGCGCGGGATTGACGGTGCGGTCGGACATGGACACCAGCGCCCAGCTTGGCTTGGTCTTCCAGGCTGCAGTGGTGACCGGCGCGCCGAAGGTTTCAACCGATGGCATCACCTGCGAGATTGCCATGAACTTGGCTTCACGTGCCGGGATATCAGCGGCGAAATCAGCGTGGAAATCCGCCGGGTCCAGGTACAGGAAGCCGTCCTGCGTCGGCTTGATCGCTTTGGTGGCCCCAGGCATCTGTTCGACCAGGGTCTTCAGGCTTTCGCCAGCGTCTGGCTGGAAGGCATTGATGTAGACCAGGCCGGCGACCTTGGCGTTGTTGCCGGCCTGGGTCACCACGGCGCCGCCATAGCTGTGGCCGACCAGGATGCTCGGCCCATCCTGCATGTCGACCACGCGCGTGGTGGCCTTGACGTCATCCTGGAACGAAGTCTCAGGCTCCTGGACGATGGAAACCTTGTAGCCGTCGTGGGTCAGCAGGTCGGCGACGGCTTTCCAGCCCGAGCCATCGGCGAAATAGCCGTGGACGAGCACGATGTTGTTGATCGGCGCGGCAATGGCCGCCTGGGTGCCGGATGCAGCCAGCGCGAGCAGCAGTGCGACCAACGTGCGACGTACGGGGAAACGCTTGTTCATGACAATCTCCTGGGGTGGGTTGTAGGCGCCGCGCATGGCCGAGGAACGGCGAGGTGCCGTTGAAGGGGCATTGGAGGGCGATCTGCTTCACGAACCCCGTGCGCGGGGCGTTTTGCAGGTATGTGCATCAGGCGGCTGCCATGTAGCGGGCCAGGGCAGCCGAGGTGATCGGTCGTTCAGGCCTGCACGAAGGCCAGCAGATCGGTATTGATCAGCTCCGGATGCGTGGCAAACATGCCGTGCGGCAGGCCGGGATAGGTCTTCAAGGTGCCCTGCGGCAGGAGCTTGATCGCTTTTAGCGCCGAGTCGGCGATTGGCACGATCTGGTCATCTTCGCCATGCATGACTAGTACCGGCAGGTTGAGCGCCTTGAGGTCTTCGGTGAAGTCCGTTTCAGAGAAAGCCGCGATGCAGTCGTAGTGGGCCTTGGCGCCACCAGCCATGCCCTGGCGCCACCAGTTGTTGATCAAGCCTTGGCTGACGTTGGCGCCCTGGCGGTTGAAGCCGTAGAACGGGCCTGCAGGCACGTCGGTGAAGAATTGCGCGCGGTTGGCCTGCAGTGCACTGCGGAAGCCGTCGAACACCGACATCGGCAGACCTTCAGGATTGGCCTGCGTCTGCAGCATGATCGGCGTGACCGCGCCAAGCAGCACGGCCTTGGCCACGCGGCCGGCTTCGGCGCGTGCGACATAGCGCGCCACTTCGCCACCGCCAGTGGAATGCCCGATATGGACCGCGTTGTGCAGATCCAGCGCCTTGGCCAAGTCGAAGACATCGGCGGCGTAGGTGTCCATGTCGTTGCCGGAATCGGTTTGATCGGAGCGACCGTGGCCGCGGCGGTCGTGGGCGATCACGCGGTAACCCTGGGCCAGGAAGAACAGCATCTGGTTGTCCCAGTCATCAGCGCTGAGCGGCCAGCCGTGATGGAAGACGATGGGCTGCGCCTCCTTCGGACCCCAGTCCTTGTAGAAGATGCGGGTGCTGTCGCGCGTGGTGAGTGTGGTCATGAGCAATGCCCTTGGGAGAGATGAGCAAGCAGAAGGGGGCGCTGGCGCTGCCCTGCAGCTGCGGCGTGCGGGGGTAAGGCGCGGTTACAGACCGCCCAGGCTGATGTACTTCAGGTTGAGGTATTCATCGATGCCGAAGCGGCCGCCTTCACGACCCAGGCCGCTGTCCTTGACGCCGCCGAAGGGCGCAACCTCACTGGTGATGATGCCGACGTTGACGCCCACCATGCCGCTCTCCAGCGCGCGGGCCACGCGATGGGCGCGGGCCAGGTCACGGCTGTAGAAATAGGCCGAGAGTCCGAACTCGGTGGCGTTGGCGGCGTCGATGGCCTCCTGCTCGCTGGTGAAGCGGAACAACGCGGCGACCGGGCCGAAGGTCTCTTCGTGGGCGATCAGCATGTCGTGGGTGGCGCCGGCAATGACCGTTGGCTCGTAGAACGTCCCGCCCAGCGCATGGCGCTTGCCGCCCACCAGGACGCGTCCACCCTTGGCCTGCGCATCGGCCACGTGGGCCTGTACCTTCGTCACGGCGGCCTCGTTGATCAGCGGGCCTTGCTTGACATCGGCATCAAAGCCGTTGCCCACGCGCAGGGTTGCCACACGTTCGGCCAAGCGCTGGGCGAACACCTCATAGATGCTGTCCTGCACGTAGATCCGATTGCTGCACACGCAGGTCTGCCCGCTATTACGGAACTTGGCGGCGATGGCGCCCTCCACGGCCTGCTCCAGGTCAGCGTCGTCGAACACGATGAAAGGCGCGTTGCCGCCCAGCTCCAGTGAGAGCTTTTTCATGCTGGCCGCCGACTGCTGGTAGAGCAGCTTGCCGATGCGGGTGGAACCGGTGAAGGTGAGTTTGCGTACCCGCGCATCGCCTGTCAGCTCGCCGCCGATGGCGGCCGCATCGCCGGTGACGACATTGACCACGCCGGCAGGCAGGCCGATCTTCTCGGCCAGCACGCCCCACAGCAGGCCGCAGTACGGGGTGAACTCGGACGGCTTGACCACAATGGTGCAGCCCGCGGCCAGAGCCGGCGCTACCTTGCGCGAGAGCATGGAGAACGGGAAATTCCATGGAGAAATAGCGCCGACCACGCCGACCGGTTCGCAGGTCACCTGCAGCTGGCGGCCCTTCCACGGCGACGGAATGATCTGGCCGTTGATGCGGCGGGCCTCTTCGGCAAACCATTGCACGTAGTCGGCGCCCAGGGCGATTTCGGCCCGGGCCTCGGCCAGCGGCTTGCCTTGTTCCAGGGTCAGCAGGCTGGCCAGTTGCTCGCTGTGTTCGCGAATGACCGCGGCCATCCTGTGCAGAAATCCGGCGCGCTCGGCGGCGGTGGTCGTCGACCAGTCTTTGAAGGCCTTGTCCGCCGCATCGATGGCACACCGGGTGTCCGATGCGCCCGACCAGGGGATTGTGCCGATGTCCTGCCCCGTGCCGGGGTCCTGGACGGCCAGCGTGCGCTGGTCGTCGGCACCGGTCCAGGCGCCGTTGATGTAGTTGGCTTCGCGCAGCCAGCCTGCGGATTTGAGTTGGTTCAACATGGTCATGGCCTGTTTCTGCTCGAAAGTGGAATGTGCTTCGTCGGCACGGACGGTCGCTCAGTCATCGGATTGACCGGCCGTACCAGCAAAGCCTTGTGATGTGGCCTGGAGGCGCCCGTGCGGAGGGCACGGGCGCTCGCAGGTCGCAGCGTGGGCGCTCAGGCTTTGGCGGTCAGCTGCTTGATCAGCACGTCTGCGGCTTCTGCCGAGGACGCCGGGTTCTGGCCGGTGATCAGCAGGCCGTCACTGACCACGTAGGAATCCCAGTCAGCGCCCTTGCTGTAGAGGCCGCCCTTGGCCTTTAGTACGTCTTCCACCAGGAACGGCACCACCTCGGTCAGGCCTACGCCTTCCTCTTCGGTATTGGTGAAGCCTGTGACCTGCTTACCGGCGACCAGTGGCTGGCCATCGGCGGCCTTGACGTCACGCAGCACGCCTGGGGCATGGCAGACCAGTGCGGCCGGCTTGCCGGCAGCAATGAAGGACTCGATCAGGGCGACGGAGTTGGCGTCTTCAGCCAGGTCCCACAGCGGCCCGTGGCCGCCCGGGTAGAACACCGCGTCGAAGTCTGCCTGCGACACGCTGTCCAGGCGGACGGTAGTGGCCAGCTGTGCATTGGCATCGGCGTCGGCTTCAAAGCGGCGTGTCAGGTCGGTCTGGAAGGAGGGCTCGTTGCTCTTGGGATCCAGCGGCGGCTGACCACCCTTGGGCGAGGCCAGCACGATCTGGGCGCCGGCGTCCTTGAAGACGTAGTACGGGGCGGCCAGCTCTTCCAGCCAGAAGCCGGTCTTCTTGCCGGTGTTGCCCAGGGTGTCATGGGAGGTAAGGACGATGAGGATCTTCATGGTGGTGCTCCTGTCGGTGGTTTGTTTACAAGTAGACCGGTCGTCTAGTAATCGGCCATAAAAAAACACTTCGTCAGAAGTGCGGGTCACAGCGCCCAGATCAGGGCGCGATGTGGAGGATCTGCCGGGTCGTGTTCATGGCTGAGTCGAAAGGGGCCGTTGTGCGTGTGACCTTCACCAGCACGCTGGCGCCCAGCCAAAGCTGGTAAAGGCTCTGGGCAACATCGCGATGCTGGCCTTCAATACTGAGCGATCCCTCGGCCGCACCGGCCTTGATGGCCAACGCCAGCCGATCAACGATCCCAGTGGTGCCGCGTTGCATGGTCAGGCGCATGGATTCGGACAGGTCTGCCACTTCAGCGCCCAGCTTCACGGCCAAGCATTTGCCCTGGCAGTCGGAGACGGACTGGTTGTCCTGCCAAGCCTGCCAGTAGTGCATCAGGCGCTGGGCCATGGTCAGCCCAGGCTGGTGCAGGGTCGCGTCCATCTCGGCCAGATAATCAGTGAAATACTTTTCGAGGAGCGCTTCGCCGTACGCGTCCTTGGACGCGAAGTAGTGATAGAACGAGCCCTTCGGAACCCCAGCACTGGCCAGGATCTCCTTCAGCCCGACCGCCGAGAAGCCCTTGGCTGCCATGGTCTGCTGACCGATGGCCAGCAAGCTCTCGCGTACATCGTGGTTGTCGGGGGTGGCAGTGGCGTCCATGCGGGTTACCTTACACTCAAGTAGACCGGTCGTCTAGTACTTTCGAGAAAGAATTTTCATCCTTCCTGCGGCCGGGCATTTCACGACGAAGCCAAGATGAAAGATGCCGCTGTCGAGGCAGCTCCCTGCCGATGAGGGTAGACCCCTAGTCGGCGCCCAGGGACCACTGGCGTGCGGGATCTGGATGATTGGCAGAAACCGTTCGCCGGCTTCCACTCTATTACCCCGCGCGCGAGCACCTGCCGCCCAAGCTGCGGGTGTTCGTGGCTTTTATGTGCGAAGGACTGTGCTAGAGCAGCAGCGCCTGCGTGCGCGATTGCGCCGCGTGCGGGACTTCGCCATGCAGCCACCAGCGTTCCAGTGGCGCACGCACCAGGTCCAGCGGCGTGCTGGCGCTGCCGCGCGCATCGAAGCGCTGCTTGTTCCAGGACTGCAGGGCCAGCATCCGCTTGTCCTGTTCGCCGACGCGGTGCAGGAACGGCCACAACAGCCAACGCACCGCCCAGCGTGGTGCCCAACGTCCCTGCACGTGCAAGGACGCGAACACCTCGGTGTGCGTGTCGTCGCGTGGGCTGAAGTGCAGGGTGATGTGCACCGCGGCGCCGCTGACGTAGCCGTACTCGATGCGTGCGCTGCCGGGCAGCGCGAAGCACGCGCGCTCTTGGCTGCGAGGCGATTCGAACAGCCGATACAGCAGCCCGCTCTGCTGCGGCTGTCCTTGGTAGTCGACCACGAAGCCAGAAGGGTCACAGCGCAGGCGGGCCTGCATCGGCGCGCGCGCGCCACCACGCCGCACGAGTCCGGGATGCAGGTAATGCGTGTGCAGCGGATCCAGGAAGTTCTCCATCGCCTCCAGCACGTGCGCCTGCCAACGCGTCTGCCACAGGAATCGTCGATGTTCTGGCCGCGCGTCCATTACCAGCGCGGAAGGCGCCGGTTCGCCTTCCTGTGAGGGCCGCAGCCACAGCAGGCCGTCGTGTTCGATGACGGGAAATGCGCTGGCGCGGATCGCTGGCGCCTGCAGGTCCGCTGGCAGGCCGGGCACTTCGGTCAGCCGGCCATCGTGGTCGAAGCGCCAGCCGTGGTACGGGCAACGCAGCTGGCCGTGTTCGACACAGCCGGAGGACAGCGGCGCGTGCCGGTGTGGGCAGCGGTCTTCCAGCGCGAAGGGGCGGCCGTGCGCGTCGCGCGCCAGCACCAGCGGCAGGCCCAGCAGCTGGATCGCCAGCGGACGCGTGCGCAGCCGTGCACCACCCGCCACCGCGTACCACTGTCGGAACAACCGTGGATGCCAGCCATTCACAGCTGGTACTTCCGCATCAAGGGCACGCCCAGGCGACAGGTGAGGCTGGACAGCAACGACACCACGGCGCGGCTGGCACGCGCCGCCGGTGGCAGCCACACCGCGCTGTACTCGATCGCAGGCGTCGCACCGCGCAGCCGTTTGAAGCCCGCTGCACCCGCACTGAGGTTGAGGTGGCGGCCACTGCGCAGCGCCTCGTCGAAGCCGCAGGCGGTCAGTGTGCGGTACAGCCCCAGGCGCTGTGGCCGGGAGGTGTCGTAGCCGACGATGGGTGTGGTCATGGTGGTCCCGGTGCCGAACATGCCGGCGATGCACAGCAGCTGGCCGTCGTCGTCGCGGAAGCCGCGCAGCTGCAGCAATCCCCTGCGATGCCAGTCACGCAGCATGGTGGCGTGGTAGGCCGGGTTGTGCCGCGAGTACTTGTCCAGGTACAGCTGCGCGTACAGCGCGGCGATCCGTGGGTAGTCGGTCTCGACGAATGCGGTCTCCGCGACATGCCGCAGGTCCTGGCGCTGCAGCAGGCGCAGATCGGCCACCAGATCGCGTCCGCACGCCGGCAGGCCTGCTTCGCGCAGGTAGACCTGACGGCTGGCCACCAGCAGGAAACCACGCGCCCGCAACGCGGTCAGCCAGTCGGCGTCGTGCACCGGGTTGAGCGAGCGGAACCACAGTGCGTGGTCCGGCCAACCCGTGCGGGCTTCATCGATCAGACCGGCGAGATCGAGCTGATCCAGCGCCGGGTAGAGGTTGGTACTCAGCCCCCAGTTGTTGAGCGAGACCGCGCGGTCGATGCGCGCGGCATCCAGCAGCCGACCCACGCCCGCGCACAGCATCGACAACGGCCGTGCCTGCCAAGGCGGCAGCAGGCGCCGCGCCTCCTCGGCGGCGTAGTCGGCATAGGTGGTGCGAGGTGAACACACCCAGGCATTGCCACGCCCGACCGCAGCGACCATGGCCGGCACCGGCAGGCCGCCGCCGCGCAGCACGTGGATGCGGGCGTGCAGGTTGTCGGCCAGCTGCGTGGCATCGCCGCCGTCATGGAGTGCGGCGAAGGCCTCGGCCTGTTCGCGATAGCTGCGGCTCATGGCGCCAGCGGGTCCCCGTCCCACTCGCAGTCAGCGGTGGCGGCGGCACGCAGGCTGGTGCGCTGGCGCAGTGCGGTGCCCGCGATGGCCGCGAGATCGGCCACGACCATCGGCAGCGGCGCGCGGTCGCCGGGCACGGCCAGCACGTCATCGGCCCGCGCCATGTCCACGCGCCAGGCGGGCAGCGCACCCTGCAGCAGCGCACGCGGCAGCGCTTCGAGCCACATCAGCGCGCCCAGCATCGCGGCGCGGCCGTGACCGGGGGTCAGCACGCCCTCACGCTGGCCCGCCAGCGCGGCAGGAAGCGGGTCGTGCGGCGCGAAAAGATGCACGCCGCTGGTGCCGCGTGGATTGCATTCCAGGACCCACGGCGTGCCGGCGTCATCGATAATCCAGTCGAAGGCGATCTGGCCGGTGTAACCAAGCTTGCCGACCAGCGTGGCCGCGAACGCCTGCAGGGCCGGCCGCGTGACCGGATCGAAGTAGTAACTGGCGCTGCGCCGCAGGCGATACCGCGGCGCATAGACCGCATGCGCCAGCAGGCGCCCGCGCATGGCCACCACATAACTGCAGTACTCGCTGCCCCGGACCAGCTGCTGCGCGACCCAAGGCCCATGTCCGGCCAGCGGCGGGGTAGTGGCGGTGATACCGCCGGGCAGCACCCGCACGAACGTGCCGAAGCGCGAGAACTCCGGCTTCAGTACCACCGGCGCGTGTCCACACAAATCGCGTGCCTCGTCGAGTATCTGCACGCGCGCGCTGTCGGGCACGCCTACGCCGCAATCTCGCGCCAGCTGCAGGAACTCCCATTTGCTGTGCAGCTGGCGCATCAGCGCGAATTCGCTGCAGGCCACGCTCAGCTGCGCGGGCAGCTGCGGACGCACGTGGGCCACGTACAGCGCCTCCTCGCAGGTGGGCAGCAGCAGGTCGATGGCGTGCTCGCGGGCGATGCGCGACAGGTCGTGCGCGAAGGCCGCCAGCGCTTGCCGCGGCGGCGCCAGGCGATGCCGCTGCGTGACCGCGCGTGAGCTGCCCGTGCTGTGCGCCGGCAGGCTGTCAGCCACGTGCACGCGCCAGCCGGCCGCATGGAATCTGCGCGCCAGGTCCAGCGTGATCGGCGCGCGTGCGCCGGTCATCAGCACGCCTGGCGCCCTAGCCATGCGTGTGCTCGCGCCATTGCCGGCAGTGCGAGGGCACGATGCGCAGTCGTGGGTGTGCGCGGCGCAGTTCACGCAGGTGCGCCAGCGTCTCCAGGTAGCGCGGCGTGTCGCCCAGCCAGCTGCTGACCAGGCGCGGCGGCGGCGCGGCATCGACCAGCGCATCGCTGGACCAGGCCGCATCGCCAATGAGGAACACTGGCCCCTGCGCGTCTTCGAACCACAGGCCGAAGTGCCCCGGCGCGTGGCCCGGCAGCGGCACCAGCAGCAGGCGCCCATCGCCTAACAGGTCGTATCCCTGGCCGAAGGCCTGCAGGGCCGCGGGCAGCGAGCAGGCGGGGCGCTGCTCGAACCAGTCCATGCGCGGTGTGGCGCCTTCCAGCAACCGCGGCAGGAAGCCCTGGCGCGTGGCCGACCAGCGGTTGCGTCCGCGCAGGTCGTCCCACGCTGCCTGCGACAGCGCAATGCGCGCACGCGGGAAATCGGCGATGCCGGCCACGTGGTCGCCATGCAGGTGCGACAGCACGACCCAGCGGATGTCATCGGGGCCGATGCCCGCGACACGCAGCTGTTCGACCAGCGGTTCGTGTGGCTGCAGATGCACCGGCGTCACCCAGCGATACAACCGCTCGGGGAAGGCCTGCGTGGCGGTGAGGAAATGCGCGGCGTAACCGGTATCGAACAACATCCAACCCTGCCGCGGATGCTGCAGCAGGGCGGCCAGGGACGGAAATTCGCAAGCGCCCAACGCACCGTCGCGGCGCGTGGCGATCTCCGGGTGCCGGCAGTGCCCGGCCTCGAACAGGCGCCAGCGGATCATGCCCGCACGCTCCGCGCGAATCGCGCCAGGCCTTCGGCGATGCTGACGCGTGGCGTGTAGCCCAGTTCTTGGCGCGCCCGGCCAATGTCCAGCGTCTGCGACCAGCCGATGACGCCCACGCTGTAGCGGGTCAGCCGGGGCTCCGGGCAATCGCGACGGCGCCGTGCAATGGCTTCACCCACCCCAGCCAGCCCGACCGCCAGCGTGCGCGGCACCGGCACCATGCGCACGCGCAGGTCGCAAGCCTCGAATACCTGCCGTAGCAGCGCGGCCACGGCGATCGGCTCGCCATTGCTCAGGTTGTACGCGCGTCCGTCACCCGGCACCGCAGGGGACAGGCAGGCCAGCGCGGCATCGACCACATTGTCGATGTGGGTGGTGTCGATGATCGCGCGGCCGCCGTGCACCAGCGGAAACCACCCACGCCGGGCCACGGCCAGCAGGCGCGGGAAGATCGCACGGTCGCCTTCGCCAAACACGGCGCGCGGGCGCAGCACCACGCAGGGCAGGCCCTCGGCCGCTGCTTGGCGCACGCGCACCTCCGACTCCCACTTGGTGCGCGCGTAGTCGGTGATCCAGCGCGCGGGTGGGGCGAAGTCCTCGGTGACGGCGTGCTGGTCCGCGTACCGGAAGTAGATGCTGGGCGAGCTGAAATGCACGAAGCGCCTGATCTGGGCGCGCCTGGCCGCGTCGAGCAGCCGCTGCGTGGCCAGCACGTTGTCGCGTTCGAAGGCCGCGGCAGGGCCCCATGGCGTCGAGCGCGCGGCCGGGTGGATGACCGCCTCGCAGCCGCGCAGCAAGGCGTCCAGGTCGTCGCGGCACAGGTCTACCGGGCGCACCGCGATGCCGCCCGGCAGTCGTGCCAGCGCCTGCGGGTCACGCCCGCTGGCCACCACCTGTTCACCGCGCGCCTGCAACGCCAGCACGATGTGCCGGCCGATGAAGCCCGACGCTCCGGTCACCAGCACCGCGCCCATCAGTAGCGCAGCACTACGCCGCCCAGCGAAAGCCCCGCGCCCGAGCCAACCAAGGCGATCGTGTCGCCGCGTCGCACCCGGCCGGCACTGAGCGCGTGATGCAGCGCAGTGGGGATGGAAGCGGCCATCTGGTTGCCATGGGTGTCCAGGATGCGGACCAGCAGCGCCGAGGGCAGGCCCAGCGCGCGCTCCAGGTGGCGCAGCGCCTTGCTGCTGGCCTGGTGCGGCACGATGCACCGCAGCTCGCCCAGTGCGACGCCTGCACGCTGCAGCAGCCCATCGATGAACTTCGGCAGCTTCTGCGCGGCCAGGCGATAGGTCGGCTTGCCGGCCATCTCGAAGCGCGCCGCGGCCAGATAGGCCTGTGGGTCATCGGCCACGCGCAGGCGGGTGCCCCCGGCGCGCACGCGGCAGTGGTCGGCGCCCTCGGAGAACGTCTGCAGGTGGGCGGCCAGCACCGCCGAGCGGCCGGTGGCGTCGGCTTCCAGCACGACGGCGGCCGCGCCGTCGCCGAACAACGGTGCGGTGTCGGGATCGTCCCAGTTCAAACCGGCTGTGGCGACCTCACTGGACACGATCAGCACGCGGCGATAGCGCCCTCCGGCGATGGCCAGCGACGCAAGATCCAGCGCAGACAGAAAGCTCAGGCAGCTTGCGTTGACATCGAAGGCCCCGATGCCGCTGCCGGCCAGTCCCAGTTCGCGATGGATGAGTGCGGCAGTGCAGGGCAGGGCCTGTTCCATGACGCCGCAGGCCGAGATCACCACATCCACCTGGTTCGCTTCCAGGCCGGCGCTGCCCAGGGCCTGGCGCGCGGCCTGGGCGCCCATCCAGGAAGATGTTTCACCAGGGCCGGCATGCGGCCGCTCGGTCATGCCCATGTGTCGCTGGGTCCACCCGGCGGGCTTTCCCAAGGACTGGTCGAACCGGGACGAGTCCACCCGCTCGCGCGGGACATAGATCCCGCTGCTGATGATGCGGACGCCGAGGGCAGGCGGGGAGGGGGACGACATGCGCCGATCTTCCGTGATCAAAGCGAGCCATCATAGCGAGCCCGGGCGCTCGCCGCAGTGGGCCGGAACGCCAGCCGTGAGGCGGCTTCGGGCGAAGGGCGGCCACACCGGCGTGATGTCGCATCCACCGTGTGCCGCCAGGATCGGGGACCTCAACCCCGGGCAAGACCTCCATGAAGTTCCCGCACCCCTTGTTGTCGTCGGCCGCCACGGTGATGACCCTGCCTGCCTGCCTGCCGCCGCCACGCCATGACGGCGGCCGCGACCATCAACACGATGACTCCAGCCACCATGATGGCCCGACCGACCAGCATTGAGGCGGCGTCCTCGTCGGGCGTGCCCGGCGTGGCCTGGGCCAGACGCCGGCCTGCGCGTCGGCGTCGCCGCCGAGCACCTCGTCCAGCGTCACCCGGTTGTCGGCTTCGGTCAGGCGCTGGCCGATCAGGTTCTGCTGGGCGCTGTAGAGCGAGCGCTGCGTCCAGGTCGCGGTCCACGCCAGTGCGCCAGCGCGCATCGGCCAGACAAGAGCCGCGCCCGATCCACCATGGGCAGCTCGACCCGCCGGTGCGTGGCCTGGCTATCGACGTCCGCCGGCAACCGCGCATTGCTGCACAGGCGCTGGACCTGACCGCAGCGGAGTTCCGCATGCTGCGCAGCTCTGCTGGAGCCGCGTGACGGCGACCACCGCATCGTCACCGACCGCACCGTCGACAGCCACGTGCGCAACCTGCACGAGGCCGGCCTGGCCGGCGACCCGATCCGCTCGATCAACGGCATGGGCTACCGGCTGGAAGCCTGAGCGCTCGCCTTCGACGGCGTGCGCGTGCGACGCTGCGGCGTCCTTCTTCGCACGCCCTCCATGTCCGCTCCTACGCCGACCAAACCCCTGCAGGGCGACGCCGCCCTGATCCGCGCCGTGGGCGCCTTCGCCCTGACTGCGGCGGTCATCAACATCATCATCGGCGGCGGCATCTTCCGCATGCCGGCCACCCTCTCGCTGCAGATGGGCGCGGCCGCGCCGTTGGCGCTGCTGGCTGGGGCGCTGGCCATCATTCCGGTGACCCTGTGCTTTGCCGCCATCGGCAGCCGCGCCAGCGCCACCGGCGGGCCGTATACCTACGTGGGCACCACGTTCGGCCCCTTTGCGGGGTTCATCGCCGGCTCCCTGATGTGGATCGGCAATGTCGCTTCCAGTGCGGGGGTGGCCGCGGCCCTGTCCAGCCAGGTCGCCAACCTGATCCCTGCGCTGGGCACGCCGACCGCACGCATGGCATTCCTGACCGCGGTCTATGGGCTGATGTTCGCGCTCAACGCGTTCGGGGTGAAGCTGGGATCGCGCGCCATCGCCACGCTGGCCACGATCAAGCTGACGCCGCTGTTCGTCCTGGTGGCGTGCGGGATCTGGTTCGTGGACTGGAGCCAGGTGAGCTTCCTGCCCGGGGAGGTGCCGTCCTGGGGCGCGCTGGGCATGTCGATGGTGCTGGTGATCTTTGCCTATTCGGGCGTGGAGACCGCGCTGATT
The DNA here is from genome assembly GCF_028198165.1 of Pseudoxanthomonas sp. JBR18. NCBI lineage: Bacteria > Pseudomonadati > Pseudomonadota > Gammaproteobacteria > Lysobacterales > Lysobacteraceae > Pseudoxanthomonas > Pseudoxanthomonas sp. JBR18. The sequence continues at coordinate 1,545,766 of NZ_CP116339.1, read as the reverse complement.
CCGTCCGGTGAAGTGCGCGATCCCTCGCGCAACGTGCCGCGCGCGACGATGGTGGCCATCCTGCTGGTGGTGGCGCTTTACCTGGGCTTGCAGATCGTGGGCCAGGGCCTGCTCGGGCCGGCCCTGGCCAACAGCGGCGTGCCGCTGGCCGAGACCGCCGCGGCGTTGTGGGCACCAGCGCGGGTGCTGTTGCTGATCACGGCCTGTGTCTCGATGGCCGGCTTCCTGCTGGGCAACCTGCTGGCCTCTTCGCGCTCGTTGTTCGCGCTGGGCCGCGACGGCTTCCTGCCCTCGGCCTTCGCCAAGGTGACGCCGCGCCACCGCGTGCCGCTGCTGGCGCTGGTGGTGCACGCACTGCTGGCATGGTCGCTGGCGCTGGGCGGCAGCTTCGATGCGCTGGCGCTGGTGTCCGGCGGGTCCAACTGCCTGGTCTACCTACTGGTCTCCATCGCCGCCTGGCAGGCGCAGCGCCTGGACCTGCGCGAGCGCGGCGAACCTTTCGTGCTGTGGGGCGGCCCGCTGATCCCGCTGCTGGCGGTGGCCGCGATGGCCGCCATCGTCACCACGCTCTCCTCGAAGGAATGGCACGCCATCGGCGTCGCGCTGCTCGTGTTGGTGCTGATCTACGGCGTCTTGCGTGCGCTGGGACGCAAGGTGCGCGTGGGCGACTGAGGCGCCGTCGACCGACTGACGCGCTGCGGCAACGGACGCCGTTACGACGCGGTGTCGCTGTTGCGTTTTCTGAATTGTGCGGCCTTATGCCGGTTGCCGCACTGGGCCATGCTGCACCAGCGGCGCTTGTGCGACTTGGTGCGGTCGTAGAACCAGAGGATGCAGTCGGGGTGCTCGCATTGCTTGACGAGCGCGAAATCCCCCTCGACCAGCAGCGTGGCCACTGACTCGGCAACCGGCCCAAGCCGTGCCGCTGCATCGTCACCCGCCGCCCGTCGCTGCAGCACGAGGTGGCCGTCGATGTCGTGCGCCAGATGCGGCGTGCTGCGGTACGCGTGCAGATGCTGGTTGAGGTCATCGAGCTGCACGGCCTGGCCCGCCTTGCGGCTGACGACAAGTGCGCGCGTGAGCGCGCGCAGCGACCGGGCCTGCGTCAGCAACGCCGCCTGGCCGCGCGCGTCCGGCTCGGCGGCTTCGAGCCCCAGGCGCGACAGCCATGCGCTCACGTCCGCGCCCGTGCGCCACAGATCGACGTCCTGGCCTTGGCTGCGCACCTGCGTGTTGAGCAGATCCATCGCCCAGTGATCGCCCACCAGCGGCGGTTCACCCGGGGCGGGATCGCGTCGTGCCTCGCTCATCAACATAACCTCTTAAATACCGATTGACAGGTTATCACGGGCACGCCTAGACTGCGGGCAAGTAACCTTAAAAAGTGATTTTGAAAGGTTACTCTCAACCCATCCGCAAAGGAATTCCTCATGAGCATCACCCCCGCTCTGGCTGCCGCCGTTCCGGTGCACCACCACACGCTCGACGTGCAGGGCGTTCGCCTGTTCTATCGCGAGGCCGGACCTGCGAACGCGCCCACTGTCCTGCTGCTGCACGGCTTCGGCGCCTCGTCCTACATGTTCCGCAACCTGATTCCCGTGCTCGCGCAGCGCTATCACGTGCTGGCACCGGACCTGCCGGGCTTTGGCCAGACCGAGGTCGCGGCCGGGACGCGCTTCGACTACACGTTCGACCGGCTGACCTCGGTCATCGACGCCTTTACCGCAGCCAAGGGCGTCGACCGCTATGCCCTCTATGTCTTCGACTACGGCGCGCCGGTGGGCTGGCGGCTGGCCGTGCAGCATCCGGACAAGATCACCGCGATCGTCAGCCAGAACGGCAACGCCTACGAAGTAGGTCTGAGCGAGGGCTGGGCCGATGCGCGCACCGCCTGGGCGCACCCGACCGCCGAAAACCGCGAGGCGCTTCGCCACTTCAACACGCCCGAGATGATCCGGTGGCAGTACGAGGAAGGGGTCAAGGATCCCTCGCTGATCGCGCCGGAAACGTATCAGCTGGCCTCGGCGGCGATCGCCCGCATCGGCGAGGCGCCGCAGATCGACCTGCTCGCCAACTACGGCGAGAACGTCAAGCAGTACCCGCAGCTGCATGCGTACTTCCGCCAGTACCAGCCGCCGTTGCTGGCCATCTGGGGCGAGCATGATCCGTTCTTCGTCCCCGCGGGCGCGGAAGCCTTCAAGGGCGATCTCCCCGAGGCGCAGGTGCAGTTCCTGGACACGGGGCACTTCGCGATCGAGACGCACGGCGATGCGATCGCCAAGGCGATGCTGGAATTCCTGGATCGCAACCTCACGCGCTGACCGTGGGCGCCGCCGCGTCGTTGCACGTGGCAGTGCGCTTCTGCGCTCAAACGACGCGCCGGTCAGCCCAGCGCCTCGGCATACACCTGGGTGATCCAATCCACGAACACCCGCACGCGTGGCGGCGGGTTGCGGCTGGGCAGCAGCAGGTGCACGGGAATCGGCGGCGGGGCCCAATCGGCGAGCACCTGCACCAGTGCGCCGCTGGCCAGTTCATCGGCCACGCCCAGTGGCGGGATCTGGATCAGCCCGTATCCCCGCACGGCGGCGGCCACGTAGCTGCGCGACTCGTTGACCTTCAACCAGCCCCCGATGGGGAAGTCGCGCGGCTTGCCGTCGACGAGAAACGCAAACGGATAGTCGATGTCGTGGTTGGGCGCGAAGAAGCCCACCGCCTGGTGCTGGGCCAGTTGCTCGGGATGGGTGGGCGTGCCGTGTTCGGCCAGGTAGGCCGGGCTGGCGCAGACCACCTCGTGCAGCGTGGCCACGCGCCGGGCCACCAGGGAGGAGTCACGCAGCGGCCCGCTGCGCAGCGCGCAGTCCACGCCTTCTCGCACCAGGTCCACTAGCCGGTCGCCGCTGCTGATCACCAGCGCGATGTCCGGATAGCGCGCGTGGAACTCGTGCAGGCGCGGCAGTACCACTTGCACCGCGTGGCTGCCGTGCATCTCCACGCGTACCTGACCGCGCGGGCGGGCGGCGACGTTGCGCACGGCGCCTTCGGCCTCTTCCAGCTCGGCCAGCAGGTGCACGCAGCGCTCGTAGAAGGCCTGCCCATCGACGGTGGTGCGCACCTGGCGCGTGGTGCGCTCCAGTAGGCGGCTGCCCAGGCGGGCCTCCAGCTGCTTGATCGCATGGGTGGCGGTGGCCCGGGGCAGGTCCAGCTCGGCCGCCGCGCGGGTGAAGCTGCCCAGCTCCACGATGCGGACGAACAGGTGCAGGGAATCGAAGCGGTCCATACGCACTATTGTTGTCCCAGATTGAATGGTTCTGGCAACTGCCGCTGGTTTATCCAAGCAGGGCCAATGGCCAGACTGTGCCCATCCCGCCGGCCCGACCGGCACACGATGAGGATTTCGCCATGAGCACTTCGAACAAGACCGCGCTGGTCACCGGCGCCTCCCGCGGCATCGGCCGCGCCATCGCCCAGCGCCTGGGTGCCGACGGCTTCAACGTGGTGGTGGGGTATGCCGGTAACGCGGCCAAGGCCGCCGAAACGGTGGATGCCATCGTCGGCGCCGGTGGCCAGGCCATCGCGGTGCAGGCCGATGTGGCCGACGCGGCGGCCGTGGAGGCCCTGTTCGCGCAGACCGTCGAGCGCTTCGGACGCGTGGATGTGGTGGTCAACAGCGCCGGGGTGATGGACATGGCGCCGGTCACGGCCGAGAGCCTGGACAAGTTCGACGCGATGGTCGCCACCAATCTGCGTGGCGCCTTCCTGGTGCTGGCCCAGGCCGCCCAACACGTGGCCGAGGGGGGACGCATCGTGGCGCTGTCCACCAGCGTGATCGCCAAGTCCTTCCCTGGCTACGGCCCGTACATCGCGACCAAGGCCGGTGTGGAAGGCCTGGTCAAGGTTCTGGCCAACGAGTTGCGCGGCCGCAACATCACCGTCAATGCCGTGGCCCCCGGCCCGACCGGGACCGAGTTGTTCCTGACCGGCAAGAGCGAGGAACAGATCGCCCAGCTGGCCAAGCTGCCGCCGCTGGAGCGCCTGGCCACGCCGGAGGACATCGCCGCGGTCGTGGCCTTCCTCGCCGGCACCGACGGCAGCTGGGTCAACGCCCAGGTGCTGCGCGCCAACGGCGGTTTCGCCTAAGCACCAACGCCGCTTCCTACCGCTGCATTCCACACAGGCGCTGCCGCCAGGCAGCGTCGACGGAGTCCCCATGCCATGAACACGCACCAAGACAAGCAGGTCATCCTGATCACCGGCGCTTCCAGCGGCTTCGGCGCCCTGGGCGCCCGTGCCCTGGCCGCCGCCGGCCATACCGTCTACGCCAGCATGCGCGACATCGCCGGCCGCAACGCGCCGCAGGTGCAGGCGTTGCGCGAACACGCCAGCCGCCACGGCGTCGACCTGCGCGCGCTGGAACTGGACGTGCAATCGCAGGCATCGGCCGATGCCGCCATCGGCCAGGTCATCGCCGACCACGGCCGCCTGGACGTGCTGGTCCACAACGCCGGGCACATGGTGTTCGGTCCAGCCGAAGCCTTCACGCCCGAGCAGTACGCTCAGCTCTACGACGTCAACGTGCTGGGCACCCAGCGGGTCAACCGCGCCGCGTTGCCGCACCTGCGCGGCCAGCGCAGCGGGCTGCTGCTGTGGGTAGGCAGCTCCAGCACCCGCGGCGGCACGCCGCCGTTCCTGGCGCCTTACTTTGCGGCCAAGGCCGGCATGGATGCGCTGGCGGTGAGCTACGCCAGCGAGCTGGCGCGCTGGGGCATCGAGACCAGCATCCTGGTCCCGGGCGCCTTCACCCAGGGCACCAACCACTTCGCCCACAGCGGGACACCGGCCGACACCGCACGCGCGGCCGAGTACGCCGAAGGCGCCACGCGTGGACTGGCGCAGCAGGCCAACGACGGTCTCGCGGCGGCCGAGCCACCGGACAGCGACGTGGCCGAGGTCGCCAGCGCGATGGTCGGCATCGTCAACACGCCGGCGGGGCAGCGTCCGTTCCGCGTGCACGTGGATCCGTCCGATGACGGCGCGGCGGTGGTCAATGCCGTGGCCGACCGCGTGCGCGCCGAGTTCCTGCGCCGTATCGGTCTAGGCGATCTGCTGCGCCCACAGATCCCGCGCGAGGTGGCGTGATGTCCGCACCTGCCCAGCGCCTGCCGCGCACCTTGGGCGAATCGGCGATCGCCGCGGCCGCCGCCGGCACGGCCACGCTGCTGATCGAGGTCCCGGTCTGGGCGATGTTCATCGGCTGGATCGGCTACTTCTCGCGCGGTCTCAACCTACGCCAGGGCCTGTCGAACCTGAGCTGCGTGCTGGCGGGCCTCCTGATCGGCGTCGTGGCCTCCATGGCATTGGCGGCACTGGTGCCGTCACTGGGCGCGGCCACCTTGCCGATGGTGGTGTTCGTGGTCGCGCTGGTGGTGCTGACCGCCTCGCGCGTGACGCCTTTGAACAATCCGTTGGCTTACTTCCTCGGCCTGGTCTGCTGGTTCGCCGCGCACCAGCCGCCCTCGGTGCGACTGCTGCTGGAACTGGCCACAGCGGTGCTGCTGGGCTCGATCGCCGGCTGGTTGGCCGCAAGCCTTCCGCATCGTGTGCCTAACAACAGCACGGCGGCCTGAGCGCCATGCCCTGCGCGGCGCACGCCGCCGGCCGCGCAGGGCGCATGACAGGCGGCATCCATGCGCAATTTCCGTTAATCCCTCTTTGGAATTCACCACCATGCCCTTTGCCAACTACAAGTTCCCCGAAGGCCTCCTCGATGCCGACCGCAAGGAAGAGATCATCCACCGCACCACCGCCATGTTCGTCGAATACTTCGGCGAAGGTGTCCGCCCCTACACCATGGTGCTGGTCGACGAAGTCGCCGACGGTGGCTGGGGTCGCGCCGACGAGACCCTGACCCTGGAGAAGATGGGCTTGCCGCCCAAGTCCTGATCGGCCCCTTGAGCCGGTGGGTCTCCGGTCGCTGACGCAGTTCGCTGACGGCAGCGGCCGGGCCATGTGGACGCGCACCATCGCCGGCAAGATCCACACGCCCTAGCGGCCGACAAGCCTCAGGCGTCTCGTCAACGGCGGTGCGCGGTCAGGGACGTTCCCATTCGCTTGTCGACGCTAACGCGATCTCCACCGAGGCAACCCGGCTCGCCTCGTCGACGCGCCCACGCAGGCACCGCGCGCATCGATGCCCCGCCGGGGACTGTCCTTGAAAGCTGGCCAATCCTAAACAACGCCCCTACGATGCCCTTCCCCGACGACAAGGAAGTTGGAGCGATGGCGCGTGCGCTGTGGGTGTTGATGTTGCTCGTCGTGCATGCCACGGCCAATGCGCAGACGGTCTGGCGCGCACTTGGCGTGGAGACCCAGGTCAATGGCTCGGGCGACGTGCTCGATGACGCGGGCTCAAGCCTTGTACTGGTCTCGACGCAGATCGGCAAATCCGGATTCTCCGGATCCATCACCTCGTTGGATGCCACCGCGTATCGCGGCCGGGACATGGTCATCTCAGGCCTGCTCCAGGTCGAGCGCGGTGCGGGCAATGGCGCGATCTGGATTCGCGCCGACCAGGCGGGAAAGCCGCTGAATTTTCAAAACACGCGCGACAGCCCCCTGATCCATCAGGACGGCGCACAGCGACGGGAGGTTCGCCTGTATGTCCCGTTGTCCGCAACGAGGCTGGTGTTCGGTGTCACGCTCGACGCTGTGGGAAGCCTCAACGTGGCTTCGCTCATGTTGCGCGACGAGGTGGCATCGACGAGTGCTGCTTCGGCATACGACGTGCTGGACGCGGCGCTCTCCATCACGGGCAGCAAGGCGCTCAACCGGGCCAAGGTCGACTGGCAAGCCGAGCGTGCCCAACTGCTGACATCCGATCTGAAGGCACTGCCGGCCCAGGAGGCCTATCCGAGGATCCACATCGTGTTGGCAAAGTTGGGCGATCGCCACAGTTCCCTAATGACGACGAGCGGGGTGAAGCAGTATCGGACCGATGCGCGACCGACCCAGGAACTCGAGGCAAAAGTCCTGGGCGAGATCGGCTATCTACGGCTGCCAGGACTGATGGGGAAGGGCCCTGCCGCCGGCCGCGCCTTTTCCGCCCGTGTCTGCCGCGGACTCGAGGACATGGCGGGGGAGGCGTCATCGGGAATGATCCTGGATCTTCGCCAGAATCCTGGCGGGAACATGTGGCCCATGATGAATGGCCTGTTCCCCTTGCTTGGCAGCGGCGACATCGGTGCCTTCCGCGATGCGGACGGGGACCTCATGCCTTGGAAAGATCGGATCGTGGCGTCCTGCAGCGACGACATGACGGCCATGCCCGTGGCTGTATTGATTGGGAGAGGCACGGTGAGTTCGGGCGAGGCAGTGGCGACGGCGTTCAAAGGGCGTCCCGGCACCCGCTTCTTCGGGAAACCCAGCGCGGGACTTTCCACCGGGAATCGACTTTTCCCGCTCCCTGATGGCAGCGGGCTCCTGTTGACCTCGACCGTGGACGTCGACCGAACCGGTCAGGCCTTTCCGAGCGGGCTCACCCCCGATGTCCTGATCGATGACGGTCAGGACGCCATCGCGATCGCAAGCGCCTGGCTGCGTTCTATTGACCGATAGGCTGATGCGTGGCCGAAGCGGCCACCGGTGCGGCGTGGACGCGTCCGGCTCGACGGATCCACCGCTTCAACATGGGGCTTGCGAAGAAGCCCGCCGGGCGCAGACGTCATGACCGAGCGCAGCTAAATTGCCAGCTTGCCGATGGAGGCGCCGCCATCGACATGCAGCGTCTGCCCGGTAATGAAGCCCGCATCCTCGGTCAACAGGAATTCGATTGCTGCGGCAATCTCCTCCGGTGTCCCGAAGCGCCCCATCGGGACACCGGCGAGATAGCGTTGTGCGCCGGCGCTTCCCTGGGGATTGTTGGCACGAAACAGTTCAGTCTCGGTGGGTCCGGGCGCGACCGTGTTGACGGTGATGCCAGTGCCCGCAAGCTCCAGCGCCCACGTGCGGCTGAAACTGACCAGCGCCGCCTTGGCGGCCGCATAGGCGGTACGCTGCGTCGTGCCGAGCACGGTCAGGCTGGCGATGTTGACGATACGGCCCCAGCCACGCGCCTGCATGCCTGGGAGCGTGGCCTGGACGGCCAGCAGCGCCGGATGCAGGTTGAGCTGCATGACCGCATCGAGATCGGCCAGCGTCGTGTCGGCCAGCAGTGCCGGACGCACCAGCCCGACGTTATTGACCACGCCATCCAGGTCGAAGCGCTCGGCGACCACGGCGAAGGCGGCCGCGGCGGCGATATCGTCGCCCAGATCGACGGGGATGAAGGCTCCCGGAAACGAGGGTGGCGCGTTCCGCGCCATGCCGATGACATGGTGGCCATCGGCGGCAAGCCGCCCGGCGAGCGCCAGGCCAATGCCCTTGCCGGCGCCGGTAATCAGGAAAGTACGGGACATGAGGGTTCCTTGCGGCACGCCCGCGATGCCGCGGGCGTGCCTTTGATGGATCAGGCGACGCGGCTGGCGAGCTGGCGCAGGACAGGCAGCAGTTCGGAGGGATCCGGGCGCAAGGTGTAGTCCGGGTTGACCTCCGCATAGACGATCGTGCCGTCCTGGGCGATCACGTAGCGCGCCGGCATCGGCAGGGTCCAGCTGTCGTCGCCATTGAACGCCGGCAGGTCGTTGCGCATGGAGGCATACAGGTCCACCAAGTAATCCGGCAGGGCGAAGCGCAAACCGAACGCAGCCGCGACTGCATTGCCCGGATCGGACAGGATCGGGAAGTCCAGGCCGTTTTGTCGCACCGACTTGCGGCTGTTGGCGGCAATCTGCGGCGAGATGGCCACGACGCTGGCGCCGGTGGCACTGAGCTCGGGCAGCGCCGCCTGCAGGGCCTGCAGTTCCATGTTGCAGTACGGGCACCACACCCCGCGGTAGAAGCTGAGGATCATCGGGCCGCGCTGCAGCAGCTCGGCGGAGGAGACCTGCTTGCCATCGGGGTCGTTGAGGATGAAGTCCGGTGCGCGGTCACCGGCCTTGCGTGCCCGCTGTGCGGCGCCGGAGGCGATCAGCTCGGCCGTGGCCTTGTGCATGGTGTCGATGACCGAGCGCGGCACGCTGTAAGGCGGCTTGCCGGCTTCGAAATCCGCCTTGAAGGCGTCGAGTTTGTCTTGCAGGGTCATGGGTGTACTCCAGGGATCTCGGGACGGGAAGCGCGCGGCATGGCGCGGAGCCACGCCGCGCATGAGGTCAGCCGGCCTGCGCTGCGTTGCGGGCGACCTCGGCGGCGCTGATGCCTTCCAGCGCCAGGCCGTAGCCGGCGCCTTCATCGACGATGCGGCGCAGCTTCTGGGTCAGGGCGATGCGGGTGTAGCGCGCGGTCAGCGGCGGCAGCGCTGCCAGTGAGGCGGCGATGTCGTGTGCGCGGACCAGCAGCTGGTCGGCCGGCACGATCTCGTTGACCGCGCCCCATTCCTTTGCGGTCTGCGCGTCCAGCACCTGGCGGGTGAGGATGAAATGGCGGCCGCGGATGCTGCCGACCACTTCGGGCCACAGCAGGTTGACGCCATCGCCCGGCACGATGCCGAAGTCGAAGTGCGGCTTGTCCTGGAACACCGTCTCCGGCGTGGCCAGCACGATATCGGCCAGCAGCGCGTACTCGGAGTGCAGCAGGACCGGACCGTTGAGCGCGGCGATCAGCGGCACCTCGATGTCGAGCAGGTTCATCAGGACCTTCTTGCCCTCGCGGAAGATCTTGTCGTAGCCGCGTGGGGTGAAGAAGTCGAAGCCATCCGGACTGATCGCATCCATGAAGGCATCGCCGCTGCCGGTGAGGATCACCACGCGGTTGTCCGGATCCGAGCCGATGTCATGGAACAGGTCGACGAACTGTTCGTGGGTGTGGCCGTTGAAGACCAGCTTGCCGCCGTCGGTGTGCAGGGCGACCTCCAGCACGCCGGCAGGCGTACGGGTCAGGCGGGCATTGGGATAGGCGTTGCGGTAGCGATCGAAGCGGGACATGGGTGTGCCTTGGTTGGTGGGGGTTGGGGGTGGGAACGGATCAGGGAGCGGGGACGAGGGCGTTGACGCGGGCGATGGCGCGCTGCACGGCCGGACGCGCCTCGATGGCGGCGTACCAGCGCTGCAAATGCGGGAAGTCCTCCAGCGCGATGCCGGCGAACGCGCGACGCCAGAACCAGCCGAAGTGGGCGATGTCGGCGATGGAATAGGTGTCGCCCGCGACCCAGGTGCGTTCGGCCAGCAGGCCGTCGAGCAGCGCGCTCACGCGGCGGGCCTCGTCGGCAAAGCGCTGCAGCGCCAGCGGCTGCGGTTCGGGGGCAAGGGTGCGGAAGTAGCCGGCGTTGCCGAACGCCGGGCTCACCGCCGAGGCGTGGAAGAACAATTGTTCGAAGACCCGTGCACGCGCCTGCGGCTCGGTGGGCAGCAGCTGCCCGGCGGTCTCGGCCAGGTGCACCAGAATCGCGGCGGACTCGGTGAGCACCTGGCGCCGCCCGGCGGCATCGGTCTGCACCAGCACCGGCACCTTGGCATTGGGGTTGAGCGCGCGGAACGCGTCCTGGCGCTGCGCGCCCTGCTTCACGTTGATCGTGTGCAGGGCGTAGTCCAGCCCCAGTTCCTCCAGCGCGATCGGGACCTTGACGCTGTTGGGGGTGGCGAATGCGTAGACCTCGATCATGACCGGCTCGTGTGCTTTGAAGGGCGGCGGGCGCCCGGTGCAGCAAAGTCTGGACACCACGTGCTCGGAATGGCAGACAGGTAGAATCGATAATCCTCATTCCCGGCAGGAATACCATTGGATCGTCTGCAGGCCATGTCCACCTACGTCCAGGTGGTCCAGACCGGATCGTTCTCCGCCGCCGCCCGCGTGTTGCGCCTGGGCCAGCCCGCGGTCTCCAAGACCATTGCCCAGCTCGAACAGCACCTGCAGGTGCGCCTGCTGATGCGCTCGACCCAGGGCCTGACGCCGACCGAAGCGGGTCTGCGCTTCTACGAGCACGCGCAAGTGGTGCTGCAGGAGGTGGAAGAAGCCGAGTTGGCCGCGCGTGGTGCCGGCGCCAACCTGTCCGGCCGGCTGCGCGTCTCGGCTGCGACCACCTTTGCGCGGCTGCACGTCATCCCGGCGTTGCCCAGGTTCCTGGAGGCACATCCCGAGCTTGAGATCGACGTGGTGCTGGACGATCGGCCGATCGACCTCATCGGCGAAGGCATCGATGTCTCGCTGCGCATGGGCCGACTGGCCGACACCGGGCTGGTCGCACGTCGACTTGCCAGGACACGACGCCTGGTCATCGCGAGTCCGGCCTATCTCGCGCGCGCCGGTCGACCGAAGACCCCGGCCGATCTTGCCGCGCACCAGACCCTGGTCTTCAGCCAGCAGGACAGCACCTGGGAGTTCCAGCGCGCCGGCCGCAGCGTCTCGGTCAGCGTCCGCGGCCGGGCCCGTTTCAGCGCCGCCGAAGGCATCCGCACCGCGGTGCTGGCCGACATGGGCCTCACCATCGCATCCGAATGGATGTTCACGCCCGAGCTCGCCGATGGCCGCGTCCAGGCGGTGCTGTCGGACTGGTCGCTGCCGGACATCGACCTGTGGGCGGTGTTCCCCAGCGGCCGCATGGCCACGGCCAAGGCCCGCGCATTTGCGGAGTTCGTCGAGGTGGCTGTCAATCAGGCAGGAGATTCAGGCTAGGCCACGCTCCACGCTTGGTTGCGATTGACCGGCTTCTGCTTCCGGCGTCGTGGCCCGTGGGTCAGCTACCCGCGTGGCCCCGAAACACCCGACGCCTTCCCGGCCCGCTCAATCCAGCCGCATCACGCCCTTGCGGGGCGTCATGGTGCCGAGGGTGTCCGCGCTCAGCGGTTCGCCCATCGACAGCAGCAGGTCGCGCTGCTCGGGCAGGGGCACCCGGGCGACGGCGTCCTCGATCCTGGCCAGCCGCGCGAACTCCGGCAGGGACAGCACCCGCTGCAGCCAGGCGGCGGTCAACGGCCAGCGCGTGGCATCGACCTCCACGCGCACCATCGCCGCGTTGCGAAAGAAGCTGGCGATGGTGATGTCGGCGATGGACAGTGCCCCCAGCACAAAGCCATCGGACGGCATCTGTGCCTCCAGCCAGTCCAGGCTGGCCGGCAATTCCACATCGCGCGCACGGTTGAAGCGCGCCTCGTCCAGCGGCTCCTTGAACAGGAATCGCTTGGGCCCGCGTTGGTAGAACATGTCGGTGACGATGACTTCGCCCAGGCGCGCATCGGCGTATTCCTCCAGCCAGCGCGCCTGCGCGCGCTCACCCAGGTCGGCCGGGTAGAGCGACGGCGTCGGATGGCGCTCCTCCAGGTACTGGCAGATCACCGTGGAGTCGTTGATGACCCGCTTGCCGTCGATCAGCACCGGGATGCGCCGCAACGGACTGAGCTGCTGGAAGGCGTCGCCGCCCAGGAACGGGGCAATGGGATCGATGCTGTAGCGCAGGCCCTTGTGGGCCATCACCACCAGCACCTTGCGCACGTAGGGCGAGATGTAGCTGCCCACGATGTGATAGACCGGCTCGTGCATGTGATCCTCGTAGACGACGTGGATGCCCCAGCCTAGCGCGATCGCGGTGTGGGAGCCGCCATGGCGGCGAAAGGCCCCACCGGGGAAGCCTCATCGCTGCCATGGCGACTCCCACGCGCATTGCGGTCAGCGTTTGCCGCGCTTCTCCAGCAGCAGCTTGATTCCCACCGCCACCAGGGCGATGACCAGCCCGGCGGCCATCGCGATCAAGGCCAGGCTCAGCAGCTGTCCCCAGCCCATCATCGGAACACCACGGTGCGGTGGCCGTTGAGCAGGATGCGGTGCTCGACATGGCGGCGCACGGCGCGCGCGAGCACCACCGACTCGATGTCGCTGCCCAGGCGGACCAGGTCGCGCGGGGTCATGGCATGGTTCACGTGGGCGATGTCCTGTTCGATGATCGGGCCTTCATCCAGGTCCGGGGTTACGTAGTGCGCGGTGGCGCCGATGATCTTGACCCCGCGCGCGTGCGCCTGGTGGTAAGGCTGGGCGCCCTTGAAGCTGGGCAGGAAGCTGTGATGGATGTTGATCGCGCGTCCGGCCAGGGCCTGGCACAGATGCGGGGAGAGAATCTGCATGTAGCGCGCCAGCACCACCAGGTCGATGCGCTCGCGTTCGACCAGGTCGATGATCGCCTGCTCCTGGGCTTGGCGGTTGGACGCATCGACAGGAAGATGGTGGAACGGCACGTCGTAGGAGGCCGCAAGCGGGCCGAAGTCGGCGTGGTTGGAGGCGACCGCGGCGATCTCCACCTTCAGTTGCCGGCTGTGGGTGCGGAACAGCAGGTCGTTGAGGCAGTGGCCCTGCTTGCTGACCAGCACCAACAGCCGTGCCTTGGCGTTGGCGTCGTGCAGCTGCCAGTCCATGCCGAACGCCTCGCCCAACGGCGCGAAGCGCGCGCGCAGCGCCTCGATGTCCAGCGCCTGCGGCAGATCGAAATGCACGCGCAGGAAAAACCGGCCGCTCTCGGCGTCGCCGAACTGTTGCGCGTCCAGGATGTTGCAGCCGGACTCGAACAGCAGGCCGCTGACGCGGTAGACGATGCCGGTGCGATCCGGGCAGGACAGGGTGAGGATGTGGTCACGCATAGGCCGCGCATCTTACGCGGACCCCGCGCGCGGTCGCGACGGTTTCAGTCGTCGTCTTCTTCGGCGTGGCCGCGCTTGTTGCGCCGGCGTCGCCGCGCGTTGGCGGCATCGAGCCGGCGCAGCGAATCGGCCACCGGCGTGCCGGTCGCCTCGTCGGTGCTGATGAAAGCGCGCTTGTGCGCGGGATCGTCCAGCCGGCCCTGCACCAGGAACACGTTCTCGCCCTGCTCGACCAGGCCGATGTGGCGGCTGAGCACCACGTGGTCGACGCGGCGGAAGCCCTTCTCGCGGGCCAGCGGCATCAGCCGCGCGATCATGCGCGCGCTGGCCTCGTCCGGCGCGCGCCCGACTTCCGCATCCAGCTGGTGCACGCCGCGTGCGATCTGCGCGTACAGCCGGTGCTCGGGATGCTCGGGATGGTCCGGGCCGATCACCTCGGAGGTGTGGGCCTGCGCGGGTGTGGCCGCCGTCATTGCGACGTTCGCCCTGGGCAGGGGCTGGCGTGGCGATGGTGCATGTGTCCTCCATTGACACCTCGCGCGCCTAGTGCGCGCCGCATCGCACCTTAGCGGCAGGGCATGGCCATGCTCAAGCCGCGCCGCGGCGATCCGTGGCGCGGCGCACAGCGTGGGCAGGCGTTCACTGGTTGCGGCCTCGCGCGCTGGCGGCGGTCCACCGCGGCTGTCCGGCGGCGCGAGCATCAAGATGCGTCGGGCAACCGGCGGGCGCCGCCAACAGCAAAAAGCGGAGACTCCCGCACTTCATCGTTTTGCCCGAGGGAACAGGTCCAGGGAGCGAAATCATCCTCGCCCGGCGCGGCGCGCGCTGACCCTGGCCAGCGCGGCCAGGTCCAGGTCGCCGTCGCCCTGTGCGACGCCTTCCAGCAGGCCGTCGCGCAGCGTGCTGGCCAGCGGCATCGGCACGCGCACGGCTTCGCCCGCCGCCAGCGCCAGGCCCACGTCCTTCAGTCCCAGGGCCAGCTTGAAACCGCCCGGGGCGTACTGCTCGCGCGCGATGAGGCCGCCATAGCCCTGATACACCGGCGCGGCGAACACCGTGCTGGTGATCAGCTCGATGAAGTCCGCCGGCGCCAGCCCATGCCCCTGCACGAAGGCGCTGGCTTCGCCCATCGTGCCCACCGCGCTGGCCAGGCAGAAGTTCACCGCCAGCTTGATCGCGTTGGCCTGCTCGGGGGCCTCGCCGAACATCCAGGTCTTCACCCCCAGCGCGTCGAGCACCGGCTGCACGCGGGCCAGGTCGTCGGCCTTGCCTGCGGCGATGATGTTGAGCTTGGCCGCGGCGGCCATGTCCGGACGGCCCATCACCGGGGCGGCCACGTAACCCACGCCGCGTGCGGCGTGCTGGGCGGCCAGCTCGCGGGCGAAGGCGACCGAGACGGTCGCCATGTTCACGTGCACCGTGCCCTGAGGCAGCGCCGCGAGCAGGCCGCTGTCGACCACGCTCTCGCGCACGGCCGCGTCATCGGCCAGCATCGAGACGATCACCTCCGCGCCAGCGAGCGCCTGCGGGGTGTCGCAGGCCTGAGCGCCGTCTTTGGCCAGCGTCTCGCGCGAGGCGGGGCTGCGGTTCCACACCTGTACCGTGTGGCCGGCCTTGAGCAGGTTGCGTGCCATTGCCGCGCCCATGTTGCCCAGGCCCAGGAATCCGATCTGCATCTTCATGACTCCAACAAAGAGAAAGCCTCACTGTGATCCGCGCACCGTGAGCGATGCGCGGACGTCGGCCTGGGATCAGCCGAACAAGTCCTTCGCGCTGCGCGGCTGGCAGCGCAGATACTGCGGGGCGGCGCGCACGCTGGCGCCCAGCGCGGCGGCGGCGTGCCACGGCCAGCGCGGGTCGTAGAGCACGCCGCGGGCCAGGGCCACCGCATCGGCCTGGCCGCTGGCGACGATGCCCTCGGCCTGCTGCGGGTCGGTGATCAGGCCGACCGCGATCACCGGCATCGCCTTGAGCTGGGCCTTGATGTCACGGGCGAACGGCACCTGGTAGCCATTGCCCAGGGTGATCTGCTGGCGCGGATCCAGGCCGCCGCTGGAGACATGCAGGAAATCGCAACCGCGTGCCTCCAGCGCCTGGGCCAGGACCGTGCTCTGGGCGACATCCCAGCCACCCTCGACCCAGTCGCTGGCCGAGATGCGCATGCCCACCGCCACACTTTCCGGCACCGCCGCGCGCACCGCGTCGAACACCTCCAGCGGCAATCGCATCCGGTGTTCCAGCGCGCCACCGTAACCGTCGGTGCGGTCGTTGCTCAGGGGCGAGAGGAACTGGTGCAGCAGATAGCCATGGGCACCATGCAGTTCGATCAGGTCGAACCCCAGCGCATGCGCGCGGCGCGCGCTGTCGGCGAAGGCGGCCACGATGGCGTCGATGCCGGCCTGATCCAGTGCCTCGGGGGCCGGGTCGCCGGCGTTGAACGGGCGCGCGCTGGACGAGACGGTCTGCCAACCATGCTCCGCCTCGGGCGCGATGGCCGCGCCGCCGTGTTCCCACGGCTTGTGGGTGGAGGCCTTGCGCCCGGCATGGGCCAACTGGATGCCCAGCGCCATCGGCGACCAGGCGCGGAGGTTGTCGACCACCCCGCGCAACGCCGCCTCGGTGGCGTCGTCCCACAGGCCCAGGTCGCCCCAGGTGATGCGGCCGCGCGCCTCGACGGCGGTGGCTTCAAGGATCAGCAGCCCGGCGCCGGACTGGGCCAGGTTGCCCAGGTGCTGCGCATGCCACGAGGTGGCTTGGCCTTCCTCGGCCGAGTACTGGCACATCGGCGCGATCACCACGCGATTGGGCAGGGTCAAGGGGCCAAGGGACAGGGGCGAGAACAGCTGGCTCACGGGCGGTTCCAGAAGCGAGGGGGGCGTGCCATTGGGCACGCTGCGCGTCGACGCATCAACCGGGACGGCTGGATCGCTGCGTCACGCCCAGAGCCCATCGATGAAGACGAAGCGTTCAGGCCGCGTGGCGACACCTCCCAGGTGGTCGCCTTGTCGCGCATACCAGCGCACCGGTGCTGCACGGTGAGCGGCGAGACGCGCCAATTTCAGGCAGCTGGGCCCATCGCGCCAGGCACGCTACAACGAGGTCGACAGTTCGAAGCGCAAGGTGAAGACCAGCGCGTTGCGCACGGTCGGGTCGGTGTCCGGGTGCATCACGTATTGCAGGTCCGGCTGCACGGCCAGCCAGTCGCAGACCTGGGCCAGGTAGGTGACCTCGATCGAGCGCTCGGTGGCCGTGGTCGGTCGCGCCGCCTGCTGCCGCCAGGGACGGCCATTGCGCGCCACCGCGAGGGCAAGGCCGAGCTCGTCCTGCGGGCGCGAGACAAACGGACCGGCCAGCACCGCGCCCGCGCCAAAATAGCGACCGAAGCGCGCGACCTCCGGATCGCCGGCACCGAACTGGCCGAATAGCGACACGCTGCGCTCGCCATCATGCGGTGCGTGCCAGACGGTGCGATCGACCACGGCGTAATAGCCGGTGGCGCCGTGCTGGGTAGTGCGGCCCTCGTCGGGCACCAAGCGGTCCAAGGTGGTGGTGTAGTGCCAGGCGCCAACGGCGAACTTGCCGGCGTACATCGGCAGCATGGCGTTGCGGCCGATGCGCAGGCGCGCGTCCGGTGGGGGCCGCGCGCCGGGGCGTTCGAGCAGGGCGAGTTCGGCCACATAGAGCCAGCCGTCTCCGGGCTGGAAGGCGCGCAGCCGGTCGTGGTCGCGGATCAGCGGCACGCCATCCATGGCGGCGGCGCGTAGCACCACGTTGGCCAGCGGTTTGTAGGCCAAGCGCAGGCCCAGTGCGGTACGCGGGAAGATCGACGGACCGTCGATGCCGGTCTGCGAGAATTCCGGGCCGATCCCGAACGAGCTGTTGAGAAACAGCCCGGCCGACTGCAGCCGGTCGAACTCGCTGTTGACGTCGTACAGCCCACCGAGGATCGAGACGTTGGCTGTCTGCACGTTGTGCTCCAGCCAGAGTTCCTCCAGCTGCAGGTTTGGCGGCGCAGCCAGGTTGCTCACCCCCATCGCGTCGCCGACTCGGGCGTCGGGCTGGCCGCCGTGAATCCACAGCGCGTCGGCGAAGACGTGCGTGTCTTGCCAGCCCAGTGCGTGTTCCAGGTCGAGCAGGCTGCGCAGGTGCAGGTTGCCGACATAGGTGCCGCCGGTCCGTCTCCCGCCATGCAGGTTGTCGATGGCGGCGCCGTCGTAGCTCAGCGTGGTGTCGGCCCAGTGTCTGGGATCGGATTGGCCGGCATGCGCCCGCGGCGTGGTCAGCGCGAGGGCGACAGCGAGGATGACCGCGGTGGCGCGAAGGCGCATGGCGAATCGTCGGGCGGGTGGACCGCAGTATAGGCCGTGGCGCGGGCCCGGCCGCGCCGAATCCGGAACGCTTGGAGGGACTTTGGCGCCATTGGCGGTGGGCGCACGGCAGCGTGTGGCGCGGATCCGCATGCGGTGCGGCAGGCGGCGGCGCCTGGTGCGCTCACACCGCCATGGCGGCGCCTGCGGTCAGGCGGGCACGTCGTCGCGCAGGAAGCCCAGCGCCTCGGCGCAGTCATGCTGCACCTTCAGCGTCAGCAGATCGTCGGCGCGGGTCCGGCCCAGGGTCACGGCGGCGATCGGCGTGCCGGCCTGGTGCGCCCACTGGGCGAAGCGGAAGCCGGAATAGACCATCAGCGACGAACCCACCACCAGCATCGCATCGCTGCCGTCCAGCGCGTGCCGGGCCGCCTGCACGCGCTCGCGCGGTACGTTCTCGCCGAAATACACCACGTCCGGCTTGAGGATGCCGCCGCAGTGCGCGCAGGCCGGGATGTCGAAGGCGTCGAAGTCCGCTTCCAGATCCGCATCGCCATCCGGGGCGATCCCGGCCTCCAGTTCCAGCCACCCGGGGTTGCGTGCGATCAACTCGGCCTGGAACGCCTCGCGCGGGGTGCGGCGCTCGCAGCCCATGCAGCGCACCACGTCCAGGCGCCCGTGCAGGTCGATGACCTCGCGGCTACCGGCGGCCTGGTGCAGGCGGTCGACGTTCTGCGTGAGCAGCATCGAGACCTGGCCGCGCGATTCCAACGCAGCCAGCGCTCGATGCACGCCATTGGGCCGGGCGGCCAGGAACCGCGGCCAGCCCACCAGGCTGCGCGCCCAGTAGCGCCGGCGCGTGGCGGCCTCGCCCATGAAGGCCTGGAAGGTCACCGGCTGGGCGCGCTTCCACTGGCCCTCGGCATCGCGGTAGTCAGGGATGCCCGAGCCGGTGCTGCAGCCCGCACCGGTGAGCACGAAGATCCGGTCGTGGCGCTCGACGAACGCCTGCAGTGCCTGCGGCGCGCTCACCTTCGCGTCTCCGGGCAATGGGCGCATCTGCGCGCGAGCAGCGCGGGATGCACGGTCGAACGCGTCAATCGAAACACCATGGCCCAATGATGGACCCACGATGGGGACAACGGCGGCGTGATCATGGAGCGGAACGATACAGTCCCGCCGATGAAAACAGCCGGCAGGCGGTTAAGCTTACGAGCGCAGCGCTGGCGCGGTCCGACGTTCGTGCTGGCGAGGTTGACGCAGGTGGGTTGCCTGGAATGGCGCGAGGGTCGCGACCACACGATGGGATTTTCTGCATGCTGAACAAGCCCGTGGCATCGATGCGCGATTGGTTGCGCAGCGTTCCGGTCTCCGACCCGGTGGACCGGCGCAATGCGCCCATGTTCCAGATTGTGCTGCTGCTGTTCGTCACGCTCCCGCCGATGGCGTGGCTATACAGGGGAATCGCCGTGCCCGTGCCCTGGCGCGAGGGAGAGTTGGCAAGCCTCGGTCTGAGCCTGCTGTTCAGTGCGGTTTGCCTGCTGAGCTTCTGGCTCATCAGGACCGGCCGCTTTCGTTGGGCCACCTACCAGCTCCTGGCCGTCTTCGCGATCTCGGTGTGTGCCAGTTACGCCGCCAGTGGTTTCACCGGACAGCGCTTCGAACAGCCCATCCTGGCCGTCCCGCTCGCCATCGCCGCCCTTGCGCTGGGGCGTGCGGCACTGTGGAGCATGTTCCTGTCGATCATGCTGGCTTTTGTCATCGGTGTACGGGCAGATGCGCGCAGCTTCGGCATTGCGGATACGGTTGGCGATGGCGTGATCAGCGCGGTGATCTTCCTGCTGTTGGCCATCGTCATGGACAGAACGTCCGCAGCGTTGCGACAGAGCCTGCGCGAGTCGCAACGCTATTCGGAGCAGATGCGTCTGGCACACGACAGCTTGCAGCACCAGATCGAAGAACGCCACCGCGTGGAAGACCACCTGGTCAACACGAAGAAGGTCAAGGCGGTTGCACGCCTGGCCCTTGGACTCAATCACGATTTCAATCACCTGCTGAGCCTGGTGTCGGGCTATGCGCGGCAGGCGCGCAAGGCACCCGACGCCCAGGCGCGCGAAGCCGCACTGGATGGGATCGACGCGGCCGCCAGGCGTGCGCAGGCCGTCAGCCAGAAGCTGTTGAACTTCACCCGCCAGGGCGATGAGCGGCCCCAGCTGATGGACCTGGCCAAGCTGGTCGACAATGTGCTGCCATTGCTCAAACAGGCGGCCAAGCCGAGCGTCAAGCTCGTCAGCGACATTCCTGCGGGACTGCAGGTCTGGTTCGATCCGCATCAGCTGGAACTGATCCTGCTCAACATGGTGACCAATGCCGACGATGCCATGGCGCAGGGTGGAACGATCCAGATCAGTGCAGCCCCGATGGGAGACGGGGTGCGTCTGCGCTGCGCCGATACCGGTGGCGGCATTCCGATGGACATCCGCGAGAAGATTTTCGAGCCCTTTTTCACCACCAAGCCTGAAGGTGGCGGCACGGGGCTGGGCCTGGCGATGGCCAAGGGCCTGATGGAGCGCCACGCCGGCCGCATCTGGCTCGATGACAGCACCGAGGTGGGCAGCGCCTTCCTGTTGGAGTTTTCGTCCGAGGCGGCGCGTCTGCCGAGCCCGACGGTCGAGGAGCAGGCCTGACCCATGTTTGTCTCCCGTCCAAGCCCGTCTAGCGCTGTCAGCTGCGCAGGGAAGGGACCTTGCCTGCATACCCGGTCCCGCTTGCCGGCAGGAGTCGGAGGTTGAGCGTGCCCGGACAGGACCATGCGCCTGCGGGCGAGCGTGGTGGCGCGCTGGCCGGCCTGAAGGTCGCCATCGTCGAGGACGATCGGGAGCTGGCGGACATCCTCGTTGCCGAGCTGCGGCAGGAGGGCGCGCTGGCGTTCGGCCTGGAGAGCGCCGAGGCGCTCTATCGCCATCTTCTGGGCGATCCCTGCGATGCGGTGATCCTCGACGTGTCCCTGCCGGGAGAGGACGGCTACAAGGCCGCCCAATACCTGCGCCAGATCGCGCCGCAACTCGGCATCGTGATGCTGACCGGGCGGGCCGCCGTCAATGACATGGCGCTTGGCCTGCGGCAGGGGGCCGACGTCTATCTGCTCAAGCCACACGACCACGCGCTGATGGTGGCCGCGCTCCAGAGTGTGATGCGGCGGGTGCAACGTGACCCGCAGCCAGATCGATCGGACTGGCGCCTGAGCAAGGACGGTTGGACCCTACACGGCCCCGATCGGCGCGGCCTGGCCCTGACCGAGCAGGAACGCGGATTGCTCACCGTGCTGTTCGCCGACCGTGGTCAACCCGTGGATCGGGAAGTGCTGATCGCCTCGTTGACCGAGCATCCCCTGGACTTCGATCCCCATCGCCTGGAAGTGCTCGTCCACCGCTTGCGTAGCCGCGTGGCGAGCACGCTCGATCAACCACTGCCGCTACGCGCGGTCCGTGGTCAGGGCTACATGCTGAGCAAGCAGTAGGTCGCATTCGCCTCGGCCATGCGATGCGCCTGTCTGACGCGTCGCTACGACACACCATCGACGATCCGCTGAGTCCACCGTCGCGGTCTCGCCCCGCGCGTTGGCCGCTGCTCTGCCAAGGCGACTTGATCGCGCGGTCCGTGAGCGAGTGAGAGCAAGTGTCAGCGACTGCTACTGATTGAACCGCTGCCTCGCCTCAAGATCGCCGCCGTCAATCGGGGCGGGGGGCACGCCGTTCCCGGATTGATCTTCGATCACGACTGACCGGACTCCCTCGAGCCTGGTCCTTTGCGCTGATCGCGATCAGGAACTGGAACGCGGGGAACGGGGACATGGTGGATTTGATGAGCGGCTGCCGTGCGGCGGCGCTGCGTGCGTGGCTGCGTGCGGGGTTCCCCGCGGCCGGTGCGCAGCGCGGAACGTGGCTCCGGAGCGCTGCACTGGCCCTGTTCGCACTGACCACGCCGAGCCTGGCCGCGGCGGCGGACTTGCAGCTCACCAATCTGTCCGACACCGGCTATGACCCCAGTCCGGCAGGTGCGACGGTGGTGTATAGCGTCACCGTCGAGAACAGCGCTGCCGATACGGTCAACGACGCGGTGGTGATCTTCGACCTGCCCGCCGGCTCCCAGGCCGGTACGCCGTTGCCGGGCACCTGCAGCGTCGCCGCCGGCAACGCGCAGCGCATCGAATGCCGGGTCGGCACGCTGGTCGGCACCTTCTCCTCAGACGGCGCGCCGGTGACCTTCCAGTTGCCGGTGAGCACAGTAGGTCTGGCTCCAGGCACCATCGAGATCCGCGGCGCGATTGGCGTGGAAGCAGGTCTGCCCGCGGCGAGCACGCCGATCGCCTCCCTGGCCGATACCGATGCGTTCTTCGCCGGCGACAGCAACGCGGCCAACAACCGGCGCCTCGAAGCCACGACGCTGGAATCGGCAGGCGACCTGAGCGTGGAGAAGACCGCCACGCCCAATCCGGTCGTGGCCGGCGCCGAGGTCACCTATACCGTCACCGTGCGTAACGCCGGCCCCAGCAGCTCAGCCGGCTTCAGGGTGGTCGATACGTTGCCGGCGGCGGTGCAGTACGTGGCCAACAGCTTCAACGGCAGCGGCTGGACCTTCAACAGCGGCAGCATGACCGCCACCCATGCCGGCGCACTGGCCAACGGTGGCAGCAGTAGTTTCACCTTCCGCGCCCGCGTCACCGCCGCCAGCGGCAACATCATCAATACCGCGCGGGTGGAGGCCGGCGGCACGCCGGATCCCTTGCCTGACAACAACACCGGCAGCGTGACCACTGCGGTCACCGCCGGCGCCGACCTGGCGCTGAGCAAGAGCGTCAATCCCTCGCCGGCGATCTCCGGCCAACCGGTCACCTTCAACATCCAGGTACGTAACCAGGGCCCCAGCGCGGCGGTCAACCCGCGCTTCGTGGACAACCTGCCGACCGGGTTTGTGGTCACCGGCGGCACCGCCGCGACCGGCTGGACCTGTACCGACAGCAACGGCAACGCCACTCGCGCCTGCGCGTTGAACGGCAGCCTGGCCGTGGGCGCCGTGGCCGATTTCACCATCGAAAGCATGGTGCCGGCGTCGGGTACCAACAGCAGCGGTGATGTCACCAATAGCGCCACGGTCACCTCCGACACGCCCGATGCGAACACCGTCGACAACACCGGCAGTACCACCTTCACCGTGCTCGCCGACGGCGCCGACCTGTCGCTGCAGAAGACCAAGACTCCGGCGCTGGTGCCGGTGTGGAGCGGGGTCGGCAGCGACCAGGACAGCCGCATGACCAGCACCATCGTGGTCCGCAACCTGGGCCCGCGCGCGGCGACCGGCCAGGTGCAGGCGGTCGATACGCTGGCCAGCGGCGAAGAGTTGCTGCAGCCGGACGGCACTGTGGCGCAGGCGGGTGTGGCCTTCGCCGCAGGCGCGTGGACCTGTGTCGTGGACCAGGCCTACAGCGGCTCCAGCGTGCAGCACGTGAGCTGCGACCTGGGCGCCGGCTCGCTGCCGCTGGCGGTGGGCGCCCAGGCACCGACCCTGCAGTTGCTGACGCGCGCACGCAGTTCGTCGGCCAACCTGCTCAACAATGCCTGTACGGGCGGTTCCGGCGGCTCGATCGAGCCGCTGACCGGCAACGGCATCGACCGCGATCCGGAAACGGGCAACGACTGCTCGGGCGCGGGCACGCGCACCACCGACGAGCGCGCCGACCTGTCCATCACCAAGCAGACCAACGGTCCCGGCGACGGTGACAACGTGCTGGCGGCCAACCAGGACACGCTCAGCTATACCCTGACCGTGACCAACAACGGTCCGGACAGCACCACCGGCGTGGTGGTCAACGACACCGTGCCCGGCTTCGTCAACGGCCGCACCCAGATCAGCGTGACCACCACCCCGGCGGGTTGGAACTGCACCATCAACAACGCCTCGGTCGTGTGCCGTTCGGGCACGACCGCACTGGGCAACGGCGCCACCGCGCAGATCGTCATCCAGGTCAAGCGCGCGCTGTTCGATAGCTACAACCAGGCCGCCGGCACCTGCGGCGGCGTGGCCATCAGCGGCGCCTTCTGCAACACCGCCGGTGTGGGCATCGACGCGGCCGTGGCCGGCTCGGTGGGCGAGCTCAATGGGGCCAACAACCAGGCCTCGGACTGGATCCGCATCGCGCGCGTGGCCAACGTCGCCACCACCGCCAAGACCATTTCCTCGGGCACGCCCGGCCGCGCCGGCGTCAATACCACCTATGTGATGTCCTACATCAACCGTGGCCCGTCGACGGTGCCCGGGGTGATCTTCCGCGACGTGTTCACCCTGCCGGCCAACGATTCGGGCTTCGTGCTGGTGTCTGCCCAGCGCACCGGTGCCGGCAACCGCACCTGCACCGCCACTGCCGGCGCCGGGGTGACCGTCACCGTCGATGCCGGCGGCACCTCTTATGCCAACCCGACTGGTACGCCGGCGCAGGTCACCGTGCAGTGTCCGGCATTGGCCTCACTCACCAACGAGCAGACCGAAACCCTGCAGGTGGTGATCCGGCCCAACGTCAACAGCGGCAACACCGGCCGCCAGTTCGACAACACCGCCGACTTCGTGATTGACCTCGATGGCGACGGCAACGGCGATGCCACCGCGGGCACCGACGGCGATGGCAACACCTACGACTTCAATACCGACACCAGCGACGACAGCAAGAGCGCGCAGCTGCCGTTCGAGGCCGGCCAGGTCGACCTGATCACCAACAAGGTGGACACCGGCTTCACCGGCGGCGTGGATCCGCTCGGCTACGACGCGATCAATCCCAGCGCGAACCTGATCACCTACCGGGTCACCATTCGCAACAATGGCCCGTCGGTCGCCACCGATGTGCGCCTGACAGATACCTTCACCCCGCCGTCGGGGCGCACCGTGACCTTCATCGGTGCCTCGCCCACGCCGACCGGCAGCTTCGATCCCACCGCCTGCGCGATCAGTTCCGGCAGCAATCCCACCGTGGGCGTGGCGCAGGTGCTGGAGTGCGTGATGCCCGGCATCGGCTTCAGCACCAATGTCGCCGGCGTGGTCGCCTCCGGCCAGACCAGCACGCTGTACCTGCGCTATCGCTACGACACCGCGCCCGGCGCGTCCGGCGACACGGTCACCAACCTGGCCCAGGCCACATCGGCTGAAACCGACAGCAATACCGCCAACAACAGCGCCAGCCAGGAAACCACCATCCGCGCGTCGGCCGATATGGGCGTGAGCAAGCATGTGGTCACCACGGCGCCCGATGCCGATCCGGACGTGGCGCTGCCGGCCAACGCCACCTCGGTGGGCCTGCGCCAGCCGTTCTTCTACGTCATCGACGGCATCAACAACGGCCCCGGCGCCAGCCTGTCGCGCGACCGCAGCGGCAGCAGTCCGCTCAACGGCACCGGCACCGTGGTCAGCGACACGCTGCCCGCCGGGCTGGTGGTCGTGGGCCAGGTCACCTGGCAGAAGAAGGGGCCGGTCCCCGGCGGCGGCGGTGGCGAAGTGCCCAACGGCACCGGCAGCTGCACCCAGGCCTCGGCCACGCTGACCTGCACCCTCGGCGACATCACCGTCGGCGGCAAGCTGCGCATCGTGGTGCCGGTGCGCTGGGATACCTATCCGGGCGCGGCGTCGATCAACAACACCGCGACCATCGCCACCGAACAGGTCGATCGGGTTCCGGGCAACAACACCGCCACCGCGCCGATCCTGGTCACCCGCGCGTCGCTGGCCGGCACCGTGTTCGAGGACCGCGACCGCGCCGGCGCCAACGGCGGTATCCAGCAGAACGGCGAACCCGGTATCGCCGGCGTCACCCTCGTGCTGAGCGGCACCGATGCCTACGGCAATGCGGTCAACCGCAGCACCACCACCGCAGCCGACGGCCGCTACAGCTTCGACAACCTGGCCGCGGCGGGCGTCAGCGGCTACACGCTGACCCAGACCCAGCCGACCGGCTATCGCAACGGGCCGGTGGACCCGCCGACCGCGGGCGCCAGCGCGCCGTCGCTGGGCGGCACCTACGCCGCCGGCAATCCCGATTCCGGCTACACCACCATCCCGGTCGGCGCGGCGGACGCGGCACTGCGCTATGACTTCCCGGAAGTGCGTCGCCCAAGCCTGTCCGGCCGGGTCTATGTGGACCTGAACTTCAACAATGTGCATGACGGCAGCGATCCGGCGATCGCCGGCGCCACCGTGGAATTGCTCGATGCCTCCACCGGGGCCGTGCTGGCCACCACCAGCACCGACGGCAACGGCGCCTACCGCTTCGACGACCTGGATCCGACGCTCACCTACAGCGTGCGCGAGCCGCTGCCGAGCGGGCAGTACAGCAACCGTCCCAGCGCGATCAATCCTGGCCAGATCGGCGGCGCTGCGTGCGCGTCGGGCAGCTGCGTGGTCGGCACGGCGGTGGCCGCGCCCGGCGGCCCGGACGCGGCCAGCACCGACCGTATCTCGCAGATCCAGCTGGGCGCGGGCCTGGACGGCACCGAGTTCAATTTCGGCGAGAACCCCAGCGGCAGCGCGATCCAGGGACGGGTGTGGCGCGACGACGACGACGACGGCGTGATCGACCCGACCGAGACCGGCCTGGCCGACGTGGAGCTGGTGCTGACCGGCACCGACCAGAACGGCCAAGCGGTCAACCTGACCACCCGGACCGATGCGACCGGCAACTACAGCTTCCTCGGCCTGCTGCCGGGCACCTACACGGTGACCGAGCCGAACCAACCCAGCGGCACCCTCAATGGGGAGACCGTACCCGGCGACAGGGGCGGCACCGCCACGCCCGTGACCACCATCCCGTCGGCGATCGCCAGCATTGTGCTCGGCGCCAACCAGCAGGGCCAGCACTACGACTTCGGCGAAGTGGCGGCGGCGTCGCTGTCCGGTCGCGTGTACTACGACAACGACGACAACGGCGTGGTCGGCAGCGACGAGTCGGGCATCGCCAACGTGCGCGTGGTACTCACCGGCACCGACGACCTCGGCGCCGCGGTGCAGCTGAGCGTGCAGACCGATGCGCAGGGCCAATACCGCTTCGAGAACCTGCGTCCTGGCACCTACACGGTGACCGAACCGGACCAGCCGGCCGACACCCGTAATGGTCTCACCACCGCCGGCACCGTCGGCAGCGTCACGCGTGGGACTGCGACCCCGCGCGAGACCGTGCCGTCTGCGATTTCCGCAGTGGTCCTGGCACCGGGCGCGCAGTCGACCGACAACAACTTCGGCGAGATCGCCAATACCCCGGACCTGGTCGTCAGCAAGCTCGCCGACCCGGTCAAGTTCACCGTCAACAACGCCGCCACCTACACCATCAGCGTGCGCAACATCGGCCCGCGTCCGACCGCGGGCGTGTATCAGGTGCAGGACCGCCTGCCGCCGGGCGTGACCCTGGCGGCGCTGCCTACCGGCAGTGGCTGGACCTGCACCGGCGCAGTCGGCGCCGATCGCTTCAGCTGCGAGGCCACCACCCTGATCGCGCCCGGGCAGACCGCAGGCGACCGCATCCAGGTGCAGGTCGCGGTCGGTGCGGCGGCGGCGACTGGCAGCCCGGTCAACAACGCGGTGTTGGTGCAGGGCGGCGGCGAAGACGCCGCGCACAGCCCGAGCGCGGCCGAACGCGGCGCGTTCGACGGCGACGTGACCCAGCTGCCGGTGTGCGACCCGGCGATCACCCAGAACGCCTGCCGCCTGCCCACGCAGGTGCAGCTGGCCGCCTCGGTGTCGGGCACGGTGTGGTTCGACATCGGCAACGAGGACACCATGCTCGATGGGGGCGATCAGCGCCTGCAGAGCTGGATCGTCGAACTGGTCGATCCGGCCAGCGGCCAGGTGGTCAAGACCACGCTCAGCGCCGCCGACGGCAGCTACCGCTTCGGCGATGTGATTCCCGCGAAGAAGTGGCACATCCGCTTCCGCGATCCAAGCTCTGGGGTGATCTGGGCGTTCCCGGTCAGCGGCGAGACCGCTTCCGGCGCCGCCGCCTCGTGCGCGGCCGACGCGGCGATCAGCAACGGCGGCACCAGCTCGTGCCGGGTCAGCGACGGCGGCGTCAGCCAGCTGGAAGTGGTGCTCAAGGCCGGCGAGAACCTGCCGCAGCAAAGCCTGCCGGTGGATCCGTCGGGCGTGGTCTATGACGCGGTCACCCGCGATCCTGTCCCCGGTTCGATCGTCACCCTGGCCCCGGTCGGTGTCTGCGCGGGCTACGACCCGGCCACCAGCCTGCTCAACACCACGGCCGGCGGCTACCGCATCGAAGGCAATGCGGTGTCGATGACCGTCGGCAACGACGGCTATTACCAGTTCCTGTTCGGCCCGGCGGCCCCGGCACGCTGCGAGTTCGCGCTGACGGTGACCCCGCCGGGCGGCTACGTCTTCGTCTCCACGCTGATCCCGGCAGAAGGCAATTCGCTGTCGCCGTCCGGCGCGGTGGGCAGCAACTACCAGGTCCAGCCCAACGCGCTGGCGCCGACCGGACCGGTCGGCACGGCGACCCAGTACTACCTGCGGCTGTTCGCCGGGTCGGCCACCGCCGGCATCGTCCATAACCACATCCCGCTGGATACCGCGGTGACCACGGGCCTGGCGATCACCAAGACCGGCGATCGGCAGACCGCGGAAGTGGGCGACACCGTGCAATACACCATCACCATCCGCCAGACCGCCGGCAGTGCGCTGCAGACGGTGAACGTGGTCGATCGCCTGCCGCGCGGCTTTACCTACATCGACGGCACCGCGCGCGCCAACGGCGCGGCCGCGCCCGAGCCGCTGGGCAAGCCGGGCCCGATCCTGGGCTTCACCACTGGGCCGATCCAGGTCGGCCAGCAGATCGCATTGACCTACCGGGTCCGCGTCGGCGTCGGCGCGCAGCAGGGCGACGGCATCAACCGCGCCCAGGCCCACGGCTGCTCCATCGCCGGTGGCTGCATCGATCCGGTCACGATGCAGCCCCTGTCCGGCTCGCTGCCCTCCAATCAGGCCCAGTACCACGTGCGGGTCACCGGTGGGGTGTTCACCGATGAAGGCTGCGTGCTCGGCAAGGTCTTCGTGGACTGCAATGCCAACCACGTCCAGGACCGCGAGGAACTCGGCATCCCCGGCGTGCGCCTGTATTTCGAGGACGGCACGTGGGTCGTCAGCGATTCGGAAGGCAAGTACAGCTACTGCGGCCTGCCGCCGCAGAGCCACACCCTCAAGGTCGATGCGTCCACGCTGCCGGTCGGCGCGCGCCTGACCACCAGCAGCAACCGCAACCTGGGCGATGCCGACAGCTTGTTCATCGATCTGAAGAACGGCGAGCTGCATCGCGCCGACTTCGTCGAGGGCAGCTGCTCCAACCCGGTGATCGAGCAGGTCAAGGCGCGGCGCACGCAGGGCGAGGTGCGCGCGCCGGAGAGCGAGACCGGGCAGGCGCCACTGCGCTTCAGCAGCAAGCCGCTGCGCGCGCCGCAGCAGGCCACCGATTCATCCAACCAGCAGCCCATCGTCAAACCGCGGGGCACGCCACCGCCCGATGCATCCGTTCCTGCGGAGGTGCAGCCATGAGCCGGCCTGTCACCACGCGCCGCCTGCCGCGGCTGACCCTGCTCGCCTGCGTGCTCGCGGCGCTTCCGGCCATGGCCCAGCAGAACGTGGGCACGAGCCGGTTCACGCCGGTGCTGGGTGAGGCCGGCACGCTGTACCCGCGCTCGCCGACGACCGTCGATGCCGCACCGCAGGCCGTGGCGACGCGGTCGGGCAAGGTGGACTACCGCGTCAATCACGGCGTGGACCAAGTACTGGTGGAGGTGGACCGCGACGGCGCGCCGGCCGACGGGCAGACGCCGGTCCACGTCAAGGTGCAGTTGCTCGGTGCCGACGGCCAACCGCTGGCCGGACGCTCCTTCGCCACCATCGAAAACAGCGGCGGCAGGATCCTGCTGCCCGGCTCGCGCACCGACGAGTTGGGGCCGGGCGCTGCCGACGCCGACAAGGTCACTCCCGGGGTGCAGTTGCCGGTGGACGATGGCGTGGCCGAGTTCGATCTGCTTGCGCCCGACCAGCCGCAGGACGTGGTGCTGCGGGTCACCGCCGGAAGCCAGAGCGCCGAGGGCACCATCGGGTTCGTGCCGGAAATGCGCGAGATGATCGCCACCGGCCTGATCGAGGGGGTCATCAACTTCGGCCGTCGCGACAACAGCGGCATCCTCGCGCCGGTCGATCACGACGATGTCTTCGAGCGCGACATCCGCCGCTGGGAGAAGCAGTTCAACAACGGCAAGGCCAGCGCCGCCGCGCGCACCGCGTTCTTCGTCAAGGGCCGGATCAAGGGCGAGTACCTGCTCACCGCCGCCTACGACTCGGACAAGCAGGTGCGTGGGCGCCTGCTGCGCGATATCCAGCCCGAAGAGTTCTATCCGGTCTACGGCGATGCCTCGCTGCGTGGCTTCGATGCGCGCTCTGCCGAGCGCCTGTACGTGCGCGTGGACAACCGCCGCAGCTACCTGCTGTATGGAGACTTCCAGACCGGCGACACCCTGGCCACGGCCACCGGAATCGGTACGCGCGGCAGCATCCCGCAGCGCTCCCTGGGCACCTACAACCGCACCGCCACCGGCCTGGGTTGGCACTACGAGGACGCGCGCCTGCGTTCCAACGTGTTCGCCATCCAGGACTCGCTGCGGCAGGTGATCGAGGAGTTCGCCAGCCAGGGCAGCGGCCCCTATGCGCTACGCAACAACGCCGTGCTGGAAGGCAGCGAACGGGTAGAAGTGATCGTGCGCGACCGCAACCAGCCCTCGCGCATCGTCTCGGTGCAGCCGCTGGCGCGGCTGGTCGACTACAGCTTCGAGCCGTTCTCCGGACGCATCCTGCTCAACCAGTTCCTGCCCAGCTTCGATAGCGGCCTCAATCCGGTGTCGCTGCGGATCACTTACGAACTGGACCAGGGCACCGAGAAATTCTGGGTGTATGGCGCCGACGGACAATTCAAGGTCACCGACAAGCTCGAAGTGGGCGCCAACCTGGTTGACGACCGCAATCCGTTCGCCGAGTTCCAGATGGGCAGCGCCAATGCCGGCTACCGGTTCGGACCCAACACGTTCCTGGTCGCCGAGTTCGCCCAGACCCGCAGCGAGATCAATACCAACGCCATCAACCAGGCGGTGACACCGGGCCTGCAGGATCTTAGCGGCAAGGTCAGCGGTGATGCCTGGCGCCTGGAGTTCGGCCACGATGGGGAGAAGCTGGATGCCAATGTCTTTGCCGCACGCACCGATCCGGCGTTCAACAACGCGGCCTCGCCGCTGTACGGCGGGCGTGGCGAATACAACGGCAAGGTCGAATACCACCTGACCGAGCGCGTGGACCTCTACGCCGAGGGACTGCGCAGCGAGGATCGCAATCCGGACGGCGGCAAGCGCGATGCCGGCGGCGCCGGTGTGCGCGTCGGCGCGACCGAGAAGCTGACTCTGGATGTCGGCCTGCGTTCGATCCGCGAGACGGTCGGCGCATATTCACCCTGGTCCTCCTCTCCCGGCTATGGCGATGCCGGTGGGCTGACGGGCGGCTTTGCCACCGGTTCGGGCGGCGGAGCGCTGGGCTATGGCCAGCAGCCGCTGGATACCCTGACCGGCCTGCCGGTCATCGGCGCCAGCAGCGCCTTGACCGGGACCGCAAGCGATCTTCCGATCGGGACCCGGCTGGAATCGGACAGCGCGCGTCTTGGCGCCGGGTACCGCGTCGGCGAGAAGCTGTCGCTGGGCGCGGAATACGAGCAGAGCGTGTCCGGGGAAGACCGCAATCGCATCTCCGCCGGCGTCGACTACCAGGTCCTGGAGCGCAGCCGCGTGTACGGCCGCTACGAGAAGCAGACTGGCCTGACCAGCGCCTATGGCATCACCACCACCGACCGTGAGGCCGATGCGCTGGTGTTCGGCATCGACAGCAGCTACATGCGCGACACCCAGGCGTTCTCGGAGTACCGGCTGCGCGATGCGATCAGCGGCCGCGACGTGCAGGCCGCCTCCGGCGTGCGCAACACCTGGGACGTGCGCGAAGGCCTGCGCCTGAGCAGTTCGGCCGAGCACGTGAAGGTCTACGACGGCAACACCGGCGATGCCACCGGCCTGGCGCTGGCGCTGGACTACAGCGCCAATCCGCTGTGGCATGGCTCGGCTCGCGTCGAGTACCGCATCTCCGGTGATGTTGGCTCCACGGACACCGACGAAGCGTTCGACACCACGCTGCTGCAGTTCATGGTGGCGCGCAAGCTCAGTCGCGACTGGACTTTGCTGGGGCGAAACTACCTGCTCAGCACCGACTATGCCGCGCGCGGAGATGTCCTGCAGAACCGGTTCCAACTGGGCGCCGCCTATCGCGACACCGATACCAACCGGATCAACCTGCTGGCGCGCTACGAGTACAAGCTCGAGCGCGACGACAGCGGGCTGACCCTGCTGGATGGTCAGGCGGTGGAGGGCACCAGCCAGGACGTGCGGACACGTGCCCACATCGTCTCCACTCTTGCCGACTGGCATCCGTCGCGCCCGTGGTGGCTGACCGGCCGCGTGGCCGGCAAGTTGCAGCGCGACCAGTTCGCCTACGCCGACGGCGCGCGCGTAGAAAGCCGCTTCCACGCCGTGCTGGTATCGGGGCGCGTGGTCTACGACCTCACCGAGAACTGGGACGTCGGCGTGCTGGGCTCCGCGTTCCGCGGCCAGCGCGGTGCCAACCAGTACGCGTACGGCCTGGAGGTCGGGCGGCTGCTGCGTCAGAACCTGTGGCTGTCGGCTGGCTACAACTGGTCGGGCTTCGCCGGCGACGCCGACCTGACCGGCTATGAGTACACCCAGCAGGGCGTCTTCCTGCGACTGCGTTTCAAATTCGACGAGGACCTGTTCCGCCGGGATCCCGTCCGTTACCGCGACCCGGCGCGCTGAGGAGCCATGACATGACGACCACTCGCAAATCGCTTCCCCTGTCGCGGACCGTGGCTACGATCCTGCTGCTGGGCGTGTGCGCCGGGACGAGCGCGCAGCAGACCCGGCTGTCGCCGCAGCAGGCGCGCATCACCGACCAGGCCATCGATGCCGACCTGCAGGCCTATCAGGCGATGCAGGACCGGATCCAGGGACTCAACGACAGAGGGCGCCCGATCCGGGACTACGGCATGGCCAAGGCGCAGTGCTGGCTCGATGTGTCCTTCCACGAGTACACGCGTAACGACCGCAGTGCGTTTCCGCAAGGTGCGCTGAGCGAATCGGAGAAGCTGGTGCAACTGATGGAGCACGACGCCGCGACGATCCCGACCGAGACGCCGCTGGTCAACGACGCCAAGTACCTGCGCGACGACCTGTGGCAGCGCCTGCGCGCGCTGCATGGCAACGCCGGCTTCAGCTGCGCGCAGCAGGTGGCCGCCTGCGGCGAGGTGGAACTGGTGCATGCCGGCAACGAGTTCAACCAGCAGCAATGGCGCCACGCCAAGCCTTACATCCAGATCGCCGAGGACCTGGTCAACGACGCCGAGGCGCTGGCGCGGCAGTGCGACGGGCCCGAACGGCCGGATGCACCGGGCGCCGCGCCGATCCCGCTGGTGGCCAACGTGCTGTTCGAGTTCGACCGCGATGGATACCGGGACATCCGGACCCATTCGCTGGACAGCCTGGACCGCGCGCTTGCGCGTATCGCCGAGGAGAAGCTGACCCTGCAGCGGGTGGAACTGGTCGGTCATGCTGACCGGATGGACGGCCGCGGCCACGACGACAACCAGCGCTTGTCGGAGCGCCGCGCGCGCACCGTGCGCGCGCTGCTGATCGGCCGCGGCATCCCCGCCGAGCGCATCCACGACCAATACCGCGGGGACACCCAGCAGGTACAGCAATGCACCGGGGTGAAGCCGCGTGCGGCGCTGCTGGAATGCCTGCTGCCCAATCGCCGGGTCGAAGTGCGCTTCATCGTCGAATAGGTTGATCCGGGCAAGGCGCGATCCCTGGCCTTCGAGACTGGAGCGGCGGCTCGCGCGCCCGCGAGGCGTTAAAAAGCGCACGCGCGGGTGGGGTTTGGCGCGGGAAGATCATTTGCATGTTGGGCGCGGCCGATGGCAACGCAAGCACAGCCGCGCTGGCGCGGCGTGTTGCGCCGCGCCGTGCAAAAGGGGGCGCACCTGCGTATCACACCGGGCGTGGCGAGGGGGCGCTGCCCGGATGACGCACCGGCCGGCTGCCGCCGTGCCCGCCTGCGCACCGGACATCCGCAAAAGGAGAGAGCCCGATGTCCAGGACCTGGAACCTGTCCGCCGCATGCCTGCTGGCATGCCTGTCCACCCCGACGCTGGCCCAGCAGGCACCCCTGGTGCCCAAGCAGCTGTCCGGCCCGCCGGAGGATTTCGCCGCGATGCGGCGCCCGGATCCGGCCGCCTCGCCGATCCTCTCGCGCAGCGCGCTGTTGCCGGTCGAACTGACCGCAGATCCGTCTGATGCGAGCGCCCCGGCGCGGGCGCAAGTCGACTTGCCGGCCGAAGGCGGCCGCTTGCGATGGGTGATGTTCACCGGCGATGCGTCGTGGCAGTCCACGCTGCGCGGACCCGATGGCCAGGTCATGACACCGCGTGCCGGGGCTGCGGCGAGCGCTGGCGCGCTGTCGGCCACCTCCACCGTGCTGGGGCAGGGGCCGCAGGCCCAGCGCGGCACCGAATTCCGCCTCGACCAGGCCGCGCCCGGCACCTGGTCGCTGCAGCTGCGCGGCGCCGCGCCAGGCCACGGCTACGTGCTGGCCGAAGGCGATGCCGGCACCCAGCTGGCCTCCTACCGCCAGGCCGGCGGGCAGTGGGCCGGCCAGCGCATTGGCCTGGACGCGGTGCTGACCGGCAGCGATGCGGCTGGCCGTACCCGCATGGCCCTGCAGGCCGGGAGGATCGGCAGCGCGCAGTTGCGGGTGATCGCGCCCGATGGCGCCATCACCGCCTGGCCGATGTTCGACGATGGACGCCATGCCGACGGCGCGGCCGGGGACGGGCGCTATGGCGGGGATTTCCCGGCGATGGCGCCCGGCACCTACGTGGCCCAGGTGGTCGTGCGCGGCACCAGCGCCGATGGCCAAGCTTTCGTGCGCACCGCCGAGCACGTGGTGCCGGTGGTTGCCCGTTCGTTGCGCCTGGCCGGCGACACCGCACTGGCGGCCGATGCGGCCGGTGGCCGCCTGTTGCTGGACCTGCCGGTGGCGACCACGGCCGCCGCCACAGACCACTACCGCGTCTATGCCCAGGTCTGGGGCACGGCGCGGGATGGCGCTCAGGTGCCGGTGGCCTGGGTCGGCGGCATGGTGGCGCCGCGCGACGGGCGGCTGCCGGTGGGCTTCGATCCGCGCTGGGCGGCGCGGGCCGGGGCGCGGGCGCCGTTCACCCTGCGCCAGGTGCGGATCGAGGACCCGGACCAGTTCGTGGTCCTGGACCAGGCCGCTGATCTGCCGGTCACCCTGCCGGCCAGCCGCGCCCTGGCCACGGCCCTGCGCACGCCGGCCACGGCGGTGACCATCGACGAGGCCATGCGCATGGGCCCGCGACCGCAGGCCAGCCGGCTGCAGGCCCAGGCGGCCAGTGGTGGCCGCCTGCTGCTGGTGCACGGCTACTGCTCGGAGGGCGTGTGGCCGCAGAGCCAGTTCAGCAACGCCTCGACCTTCCTGGATGCCAACCAGAACCGCAGCCATGACCAGTTCGCCCAGCTGCTGGGGCAGTTTGGCAGCCAGTGGACTTCGTTCGGCACCGTGGCCCACAGCCAGGGCGGCGCGGCGGCGCTGCACCTGTACACCTACTACTGGAGCGGCCTGGACCAGGCCAGCGGCGCGCGGCTGATGCAGTCGGTGGGCACGCCCTACCAGGGCACCAACCTGTCGGGGATCCTGGCCACGGTGGGCTCGTGGTTCGGCATCGCCTGCGGGGCCAACAGCGACATGACCTACGACGGGGCGGCCAACTGGCTGGCGGCCATCCCGGACTGGGCGCGGGCCAAGGTCAACTACTACACGACCTCGTTCAAGACCACGCACTGGTGGGTCAACGACTACTGCAACATCGCCTCGGACCTGGTGCTCAGCGATCCGGAGGACGGCACCACCGAAAAGGCCTACGGCCAGCTGCCCGGTGCGATCAACCGCGGGCATACCACCGGGCAGTGCCACACCAGCGGGATGCGCGATCCGGCGCAGTACCTCGATGCCAGCCGCAATGCGGTCATGGATGCCAACGCGGCGCGTTGAACTGCGCCACGCGCCTGCCGGCCGCCGCGTGCGGCCGGCAGGCCCTCACTCCCCGCGCGGAGGATGCGGGGCGAAGCGACCGTAGGGCCTGGAATCGTCCGCGCCCCGGCGCAGCACCTGCGCGGCGACCAGCGCCAGCGCCTGCAGCACCAGGCAGAAGGCCACCAGCGCGCCCCAGCCGCCGTGTTCCCAGAACCAGCCGCTGACCGAGCCGACCACGCTGGACCCTACGTAGTAGGCCAGCAGGTACAGCGATGCGGCGTGGCTCTTGCTGGCCTGGCCCAGCCGGCCGACCCAGGCACTGGCGGCCGAGTGGGCGATGAAGAAGCCGATGGTCAGCAGCACCACGCCGACGATGACCACCGGCAAGGTGTGCGAGAGCGTCAGCAGCACCCCGCCGATGGCCGAGACCGTCCCGGCCAGCACCACCGGCCCGCGCCCGAAGCGGTCCGAGGCCGCCCCGGCGATCGAGGAGGACACGATGCCGAACACATAGGCCGAGAAGATCAGGCCGATCTGGCTCTGGCTCAGGCCGAATTCCGGGCCCCCCAGGCGAAAGCCGGCGTAGTTGTAGACGCTGACGAAGGTGCCCATCAGCAGGAACGGGATGGCGAACAGCCACGGCAGGTGGGGATGGCGCAGGTGCCCGGCCCAGGCCTGCAGGTGGTAGCGCAGGTTGACCCCGGCCTTGCGCACGAAGTGCCGCGACGGCGGCAGCAGCAGGACGAAGCCGATCGCGCACAGCAGGTCCAGGCCGCTGATCACCGCCAGCGCGGTGCGCCAGTCGAAGTGATCGGTCAAAAAACTCATCCCGATCCGGCCCATCATCCCGCCGAAGGCGTTGCCGCCCACGTACAGCCCGGTGGCCGCGCCCAGCTTGTGCGCGGGCAGTTCCTCGGCCAGGTAGACCATCGCCACGGCCGGCACCCCGCCCAGGGCCACGCCGGACAGCGCGCGCACCAGCACCAGCGACCCCCAGTGCGGGATGAAGGCCGCCACCGCGTTGAGCACGGCGGCCAGCGCGATGGAGGCGAACATCAGGCCGCGCCGGCCCAGGTTTTCCGACACCGCCCCCGCGCAGAAGATCGCGATGGCCAGCCCCCCGGTGGCCAGCGACAGCGGCAGCGAACTGGCCGCGGCGCTGACGTGGAAGTCGCGGGCGAACTCGGGCAACAGCGGCTGCACGCAGTACAGCAGCGAGAACGTCGCAAACCCGGCCAGGAACAGCGCCAGGCGGATGCGGCCCATCGGCAGGGCGGCGGTGTCGTCGGGCGCCACCGAGGCGGGAGCGGGAGAGGAAGTGGGAGCCGAAGGGCCGGGCATGACGTGGGGCTTCCACGGAGGGGCGGGCAGTATCTGCCCCGGCCAGACCCCCGGTCCAATAGATGGATCAGGCGGACGCCATACTCAAAAAATATGGCGTCCGCCGACGCTCACCCGCCGCGCGCGGGCGAACGGGTCTCCAGGGCCGCCGGGTGGTAGTCCGGCAGGAAGGTGCACTCGGAGGGCGGATCGTAGGGCGCGCCGGCCTGGCAGCGCTGGGCCACCGACTGCGGGTTGGGCTTGTGCCCGTGCTCCACCCAGTCCAGCAATGCGCCCATCGCCGCCAGGTAATCGGCGTCGGTGAGGTAGCTGTGCTCGTGGTCGCTGGTGAACACCTGCACCAGGTGCTCGCTGCGCCCGGCCTTGGCGACGATGTCGTGGTAGGTGTGCTCCATCTCCACGAAGGCCGTCGGGTCGTTGGCTGCGTGCATGGTCAGCTCGGGCAGGGTGATCTTGCCGGTGGGGTCGGTATCGGCGCGCAGTTTGGCCACGGCCTGCGGATCGGGCCGGTAGCGGGCCACCTCGGCATTGAGCTTGGCGTCGTCGGGCGAGCCGGTGTAGCGCACGCCGATGTTGCCGAACGGGTTCTTGCCATCGGTGCGGTGCTGGACGATGTCCTGGAAATGCCAGGTCGCCCAGTTGAGATGCGAGACCACCTTGTCCTCCTGGATGCCGATGACCCGGGTCAGCGTGTCCAGGCGCTGCTGCTGGGCGGCGGTGCGCTCGGCGCGCGGATGGTCCACGCCCAGGCACTGGTCCACGCGCTTGGCCAACTCCTCCTTGGTCAGGGTCGAGTCCGGCGGCAGGCCCATCCACAGCGGATACTGCGGCTCGCTGGGCAGTGGATGGTTGTGGCACAGCGCCTGGTAGACCACGCGCAGGTCGATGCGGAAGTCGTAGGCGCGCGTGCCGCCAGCCAACACGCCACTGGTCAGCAATACGCCGTCGTAGGCAGGCTTGCCCCCGTCGCGTTCGGTGCCGTACAGCTCTGCGGCGATCGCGCCCACGTTCCCGCCCCAGGACTGGCCGTGCAGGATGGTCAGACGCGGTTTGCCGACATCGCGCAGGAAGATCCTGCGCAGTCGCTCGGTGTCCTGCGCGGCGGCGTGCACTTCCACGCCCCCCTGGT
The DNA here is from genome assembly GCF_028198165.1 of Pseudoxanthomonas sp. JBR18. Taxonomy (NCBI): domain Bacteria; kingdom Pseudomonadati; phylum Pseudomonadota; class Gammaproteobacteria; order Lysobacterales; family Lysobacteraceae; genus Pseudoxanthomonas; species Pseudoxanthomonas sp. JBR18. Next base: position 1,507,070 of record NZ_CP116339.1, on the reverse strand, counting down.
GATAGCTGGACATCGCCACCGCATAGCCGTTGCGCGGCCACACCGCCCAGCGCTTCAGGTCGGCCTGCGCGCGTGCCAGTTTGGGATCGCCCAGGGTCGGGCCACCATGGGCATGCATGACCAGCACGCCGTTCCAGTCGCGGGGCTTGGCGATCATGTAGTACGCCCCGGCGCTGTCCTGGCCGGACAGGCAGGTCACCGTGTCGGGCAGGTCGGACGGGCAGGGCGCCGGCTTGGGCGCGGCTTCGCCGGAGACATCCACCAGCCCGGGCGCGTCGCCCGGCTTGGTGGTGGCAGCGTTCGCGGTCAAGCCGGCCAATGCGCCGCACAGGGCCAGGGCCAGCTTGCCGGCACGGATGCGGCCACGGCCGCGCGGTTCGATTCCAAGGTCTTGCTGCATCATGCGTCCCTCCCAGGTCACCAATGGCAGCCTCGTAAGGTACGCATGCCGGCCGTGGACGCCTTTAGCGACTTCGGGCTATTGCGCCATTGCCCGGGCAGGCCTAGGGCCCGCGCCGCACAACCGGAACCCCCACATTGGAACTGCGACACCTGCGCTACTTCCTGGCCGTGGCCGAGGAAGCCAACTTCACCCGCGCCGCCGCCCGCGTGGGCATTGGCCAACCGCCGCTGAGCCAGCAGATCCAGGCGCTGGAGAAGGAGCTGGGCACGGCCCTGTTCGTGCGCACCCCGCAGGGCGCGCGCCTGACCGACGCCGGCCAGGCCTTCCTGGTCGAGGTGCGCCGGGTGCTGGTCGACGTGGACCGCGCGGCCGAATCGGCACGTCGCGCCGCCCGTGGCGAAAGTGGCCGCCTGCGCCTTGGGTTCACCGCCTCGGCGGCGTTCAATCCGATCGTGCCGGCGCTGATCCGTGACTACCGCCGCGCCCGCCCGGCGGTCGAGCTGGCCCTGGAGGAAACCAATACCGCCGGCCTGCTCGAGGCCCTTGCCAGCGGCCGCCTGGAAGCGGCCTTCATCCGCTACAGCGTCTCCACCCCGTCCGAGCTGGAGCTGGTGAAGTTCCCGGACGAGCCGATGAAGATCGCCGTGCCGGCCGCGCATCCGCTGGCGACCCGGACCCGTGCGCCGCTGTCGGCGCTGGTCGGCGAACCCTTCATCCTGTTTCCGCGCAGCTTTGGCAACAGCCTGTACGACGAAATCCTCAGCGCCTGTCGCCAGGCCGGCTTCAGCCTGGCCATCACCCAGGAAGCGCCGCAGATGTCCTCCATCGTCAACCTGGTCTCGGCCGAACTGGGCGTGTCGGTGGTGCCCGAGTCCACCGCTCAGGTGCAGCTGCCGGGCGTGCGCTATCTGGAGATCGAAGGCCAGGTCCCGATGGCGCGTCTGGCGCTGGCGTCCATGCCCGGGCAGGCGCAGGCCTCGCCCGCGCTGCAGCACCTGCTCGCCCTGGCTCAGGGGCAAACGGCACGGACGCCGTAAGGCGCCGGTAAGAGGGGGGCGACAAGACTGCGGGCCCTCCACCAAACCGACCTCCGCCATGTCCAGACGCTATGCCGTCCTGCTTCCGTTGCTGCTGCCCTGTACCGCCCTGGCCCAGATCGCCTCCAACAGCGCGGAACTGGTTTCCAAGTCGTCCGACACGCATTGGACCCTGGGCCTGGGGGTGTCGATCAGCGACAGCCCCTACGCGGGCGAAGGCAACCGCACCCAGCCCTTTCCCGTGGTGAGCTACAGCGGCGAGCGCCTGTTCTGGAGCGGCCTTTACGGAGGCGTGCACCTGCTGCGCCGCGAGGGCTTCGACCTGGATGCGATCGTGGCCGGCCGCTTCGATGGGTTCGATATCAGCGACCTGGGCCGCAGCGAACTGGCCGCCAACGGCGTGGACGCCCGCGTGCTGGACGATCGCGACAACGGGCTGGACGCCGGACTGGCCGCGACATGGCGCGGCCCGGCCGGCGAGTTCAAATTGCGCGCGCTGGCCGATGTCACCGATACCAGCGGCGGCTACGAGTTGGCGGTCGACTACGGCTATGCCTGGCGATGGGGCCGCACCACGGTGGTCCCGGGGGTCGGGGTGCGCTGGATGTCCGGCGACCTGGTGGACTACTACTACGGCACCCTGGACCAGGAGATCGCCCGCGGCGCACCGCGTTATCAACCCGGCTCGGCGGTGGTGCCCGAGGTCAGCGTGGGCATGGCCCGGCCGCTGAGCCCGAAGTGGAAGCTGTTCGGCAGGATCGATTACAAGTTCCTGCCCAGCGAGATCACCGACAGCCCGTTGATCGAACCGGACACCGATGGCTCGGCCGGCCTGATGATCGGCATCAGCCGAACCTTTTGAGCCTCGCGGCGCTGTTTAGCCCACGTCCGCGTCCTACCCTGACTTCCATCCCGAGCCACACGGTCCCGACCCGATGAACCGCATCGCCCTGCTGGAAGACCATCCGCGCCTGGCCGGCCTGGTCGAGCGTGGGCTGGGGGCGGCCGGGATCGCGGTGGATACCTTTCCGAGCATGGAATCGGCCTGGCACCCGCTGGTCGAGCGGGCCTATGCCGCGGCGGTCGTGGATCGCGGCCTGCCCGACGGCGATGGACTGGCGCTGGTGCGTCGCCTGCGTGCGGCAGGCAACCGCGTCCCGTGCCTGATGTTGACCGCGCGCGATGCCCTGCGCGATCGCGTGGATGGGCTGGAGGCCGGCGCCGACGACTACCTGCCCAAGCCCTTCGCCCTGGAGGAACTGGTGGCGCGGGTGCGCGCGCTGATGCGGCGCCCGCCGGTGCTGCGTGATCTCCAGCTGGACTACCTGGATCTGTGCGTGAAGCCCGAGCTGGGCTGCATGAGCTGCGGCAGCCAGACCATCACCCTGGCCCCGGCCGAGCTCCAGATCGTGATCTGCCTGGTCCACGCCGGCGGCCAGACCGTCCGGCGCGGCGCACTGGAAGCGGCCGCCTGGGGCCTCGGCGAAGCGGTCACACCCAATGCGCTGGATGTCGCCCTGCACCGATTGCGCAGGAAGCTGGTCGCCATCGGCACCGGCCTGGACCTGATCAACCTGCGCGGCCAGGGCTTCGCCCTGCGCGGTGTCGATGCGCCGCACTAGCCTGCGCCAACGGCTGATGCTGGCGGCGCTGGTCGCGTCCCTGTCCGCGCTGGCGGTTGGCGCCGCGCTGATCGCCATCCGGGTCTGGCCGCATGCGCGCGAGAAGACGCTGCGTGAGGAGTTGATCGGTGAGCTGGATGACTTGGAGCGGAGCCTGCGTGTCGCGCATGGCCGGGTAGCGCTGGTTCTCGCCCAGAGTGACGCCGATCTCTACGACGCCATGCCGGTGGACTCGGCCTACACGGTGACCGACGTGTCCGGCCGCGAGCTGGCCCGCAGTGTCCAAGGCCCAGCCCTGCAGGCGCTGCGCCACATGGCGGCCGATACCCGGGAACTGACCGTGCGCAGTCAGACCCGCGCGGTGCACCTGCAGGTGGCCCAGCGCGAGGTGGTCCGGGAAGGCAGGCGCTACGTGATCCGTGCGGCACGCAGCGACCGCCTGGTGCTGACGCTCAAGGAATACACCGGGAAGCGCTACCTTCGGGCCGTGGTGTTCACCGCGTTTCTGACCCTGCTGCTCTTCCTGGTGGTGGCGTTCGCGATGATCAACCGGATGCTGCGCCCCTTGCGGCGCGCCTCGGAGAGCGCGGCGCGGATCGGCCCACGCAACCTGTCCGCGCGACTGCAGACCGATGGCCTGCCCACCGAGCTGATTCCGCTGATCGATGCCTTCAACGCCGCGCTGGCCCGGCTGGAAAACGGCTACCGGGTGCAGCAGGACTTCTTGGCCTGCGCCGCGCACGAGCTCAAGACGCCGCTGGCCCTGCTCCAGGCCGAGATCGAGCTGGGAGGTGTGTCCAATCCGGAACTGCTGCTGCGCGACACCGGGTTGATGGCGCGCCAGGTGCATCAGCTGCTGCAGTTGGCCGAAGTCAGCGAAGGGCACAACTACACGCTGGCGCCGCTCTCGCTCCATGCCGCCGCCGCCGACGTGGCGGAGTATCTGACCCGCCTGGCGGACCAGCGCGCGGTCTACATCGCCCTGCGCCAGCAAGGACCGGATCCGACGCTGCAGGCCGATGCCGGGGCGGTCTTCGTGCTGCTCAAGAACCTGCTGGAAAACGCCTTGCACCATGCGCCCCCGGCGACGGTGGTGACGCTGAGTGTCGGCGCTGGTGAAATCAGCGTGCAGGACCAGGGCGATGGGGTGCGTCCCCAGGATCGCCCGCACTTGTTCCAGCGCTTCTGGCGCGGCGCCGATGCCCATGCCGGCGGGGCGGGCCTTGGCCTGGCGATCTGCAAGGAGATCTGCGAGGCGCACGGCTGGTGCATCGCGCTGGATCCGGACGCATCGGGTGCGCGCTTCGTGGTGCGCATCCCCATGCCGGAGCCCGTCACGTGATCCATCCGATCGCGCAAGCGCGGCACGCGCGCCTGTACGAGCGGATTGTGTCGCTGGCGCGGATGCTGGGCTGTGATCCGGCCATGGTCCTGGACTGGTACCACCATGATCCGATCCAGGGGCTGGACGGCATGACCGCCGCGCAGCTGGTGCAGCAGGGCCAGGGCGAGCGCATCGTCGCCTTCCTGCGGGCGATCATGGTCCATGAGCAAGCCGAGTCGCGTCGGTGATCCAGGCTCCCTGGGCTGTGCGGTCGTCACGCAGGCCAGGCGCATCACCGCATCAGGCAACCGTTCGGTCGGCGGCCGGCGCGCGCTGGAGCACTCGCGCGCCTCAGGCCGCTGGCTGTAACCGGCTGCGTGCCTGGCGCATGTCGCGCGCAGGCGGCAGCCCGAACATCCGGCCGTATTCGCGCGTGAACTGCTGGATGCTCTCGTAGCCGACCGCGTTGGCGGCCTGGGCGATCATCGCGCCTTCGGCCAGCATCAGCCGCCGGGCCTCGATCAGGCGCACCTGCTTCTGAAACTGCAGTGGCGTGAGCGTGGTGACGGCGCGGAAGTGCGCATGGAAGGACGACGGGCTCATGTCCGCGACCTGGGCCAGGTGCTCGATCCTGAGCGGGCGTGCGTAGTCCGCGCGGATGATGTTCACCGCGCGGGCCACACGCCGCGCGTGGCTATCGGCCAGGCCCAACATACGGATCGCCTGCCCGTGGCGGCCCACCAGCAGCCAGTAGTGCAGCTCGCGCAGCAGGGCGGCCTGCAGTAGCGCCAGAGAGGCCGGACGGTCCAGCAGACCGAGCAGGCGCAGCGCGGTCCCGGCGACCTCCTGCTCGGTGGGATCCACGCGCATCGGACCTGGTGCAGGGTGTGACGGCCCGTCCATCTCCACCACCAGCCCTTCGATGATCGCCGGGTCGAGGTCGATCACCAGGGAGACATAGGGCTGCAGCAGGTCGGCGCGGGTGACCTGGCTCGCGTTGGGCACGTCGGCGGCGATCAGCAGCGACTGGCCGGCGCCGAACTCCAGGGTCTGGCATCCCAAGCTGACCCGCTTTTCGCCCTGCAGGATCAGGGCCACCAGTGGCTTGGAGATCGCGTACTGCAACGCGGTGGGCCGGGTCTGGCGGATGATCGTCAGTCCCGGGATTGGCGTCGGCGCGACGCCGTCGGGATCGGTGAAAGCCTCGGCGTGGCGTCGGGCCAGATCGAGCAGGGACGGGGACATCCGGCAAGCTTAGGGCGCGGCAGGCGGTCCAGCAATGCTCGGCTGGAGCATCGAGCAATCTGTGCGTTGCAGCGACTCGCGGCGCGTGGCCGCACCATGACGGCGCGGAATCAGCGCCCGTGGATTCCCATCCTGGCTACGCAGAGGTGCGTGGACGCAACAGGGCATGGATGCCGATAGGGCCGGGCGGAAGCACGGCAGGCGTGGCGGACCGGGCGCTGGCTGTTCCAGGTTTGCACGAATAGGCAAACATCGCCCGGAATCCTGCAAAACGGCACGTGGCCTGGGTTCGACAGTGTGCGTCCCAACACCACCACATCGGGAAACGCCCATGAACACCATCTCGCTCGTCACCGGCGCCAGCCGCGGCCTGGGCCGCAACACCGCCTTGAGCATCGCCCGCCACGGCGGCGACATCATCCTCACCTACCGCAGCGGCGCCGAGCAGGCCCAGGCCGTGGTCCAGGAAATCCAGGGCCTGGGGCGCAAGGCCGTGGCGCTGCCGCTGGATGTCACCGAGGTCGGGTCACTGCCAACGTTCGCCGACACGGTGCGCCATACCCTCACCACCCACTGGGGCCGGTCCTCGCTGGACCATCTGATCAACAACGCGGGCCACGGCGAAATGGCCGGTGTGGCCGAGACCACAGAGGCGCAGTTCGACGGTCTGTTCGATACCCACGTCAAGGGCGTGTTCTTCCTGACCCAGGCGCTGCTGCCGGTCCTGGCCGACGGCGGACGCATCGTGAATTTCTCCTCGGGGCTGACCCGGGTCTCCTTCCCGGGCTTTTCTGCCTATGCCGCGGCCAAGGGCGCGGTCGAAATCCTGACCCTCTATCTGGCCAGGGAGCTTGGCGGGCGCGGGATCACCGTCAATACCGTGGCACCCGGCGCGATCGAAACCGACTTCCTCGGTGGCGCGGTGCGCGACATGCCCGACCTCAATGCACAGTTCGCCGGCATGACCGCGCTGGGGCGGGTCGGTGTGCCAGACGATATCGGCCCCATGATCGCCAGCCTGCTTGGGCCGGAACACCGCTGGGTCACCGGCCAGCGGATCGAGGTCTCCGGCGGCCAGGTCATCTGACGCCATCGGCACTTTTTTGCGTCTCCGGATCCCCCGCTCAATGCGGGGGTCCGGCGTCAACCCCGACCAGAAGGCCGCAGATGCCCAAGCTCATCATCCATAGTCCAGCGGGCACCTTCGATGCCCAGGCCAAGCAGCAGGTCGCGGCCGAATTGACCGTCTTCTGTCTGCAGTGCGAGGCGCTGCCTGCCTCGCCATTCGTCAAAAGCACGGTCTGGACGTATTTCAATGACTATCCTGTCTCGGCGGTTTTCATGGGCGAGGCGCAGGCCACGGCTCACGTGGTCTCGGCGCAGATCTACACCATACAGGGGGGACTGGACGCCGCCGCCAAGCACCAGATGATCCAGGGGGTCACCGAGATTTTCGGTCGGTATACCCGTATCGGTGCGCGTGTCCCGGTCTATCTGGTGATCCACGAGGTGCCCGAAGCCAATTGGGGCATTTTTGGCCAGCATGCCGACCTGGCGGCGTTACGCGCTTCCGCGGCCGACGCTCCGGCGCTTTAGGCCCAGTCCAGCCCACCTTGGTGCTAAAGCGCGCGCACTCGACCTGCGCGCCTGCGGCAGGCAAGGTGTGCGGCTCTGGCGTGGCTGCGATGGCCCGCCTTTTCGGTTGCATGAAGCGAGGGCTGGCATGGAGATGGCATCGGGCGGCGCGATGGCCCGCCACGGGTGGGGAAAGTGGATCGCATTGACCGTGTTGATGCTGGCGCCACCGGCGCAGGCCCGGGTGACGGGCCTGCACTGGGATGGGCCGCCGCAGCCGGCCTTCGGCAATACCGACTTCCCCGGCGTGGGCCGCTACCAGCTGCTGACCGGGCAGGTCGAAGGCGCGCTGGACCCACGTTCGCCACTCAACCGCGGCATCGTCAACCTGGACAAGGTGGCCACCGACGCGCAGGGCCTGGTCCATTACCGCGCCGACGTCATGCTCGTGCGCCCGGTCGACCTGGCGCGTGGCAACGGCACGCTGCTCTACGACGTGCCCAACCGCGGCGGCCAACTGCTGCTCACCCGGCAGGTCAATGGCCGCGGCTCGGGCGACCCGGCGCTCGCTTCGTCCATCGGCACCGGCTATCTGATGCGCCAGGGCTACACGATGGTATGGAGCGGCTGGCAGGACGGCGTGCCCTCCGGGGCCATCGGCCATGACGATGGCAGCGTCTCGCACATGCTGGCCGGGCACTTCCCCACCGCCGTGGGCGTCACTGCCGACGTGCGCGAGGAGATCGTCTTCGACACCGCGACCAGCGATGTCTATACGGTGGCCTATCCGGCCGCCGATCTCGATCCAGCACGCACCCACCTGACTGTGCGCGAGCGCGTCGACGACGCGGAGCAGACGCCGAAGGACCTGGGCTTCGAATGGATCGACGCGACCCACTTGCGCATCCATCGGCCCAAGGGCTTCGATGCCGGGGCCATCTACGAGCTGATCTATCCGGCCCGCGACCCGGTGGTCACCGGCATCGGCCTGGCGGCCACGCGCGATGTGGTCGATTTCCTGCGGCGCAGTGCGGCCGATGACGCCGGCACGCCTAACCCACTGCTCGACGCGCACGGGCAGATCGGCGTGCAGCATGCGATCGGCCTGGGCGTGTCGCAGAGCGGGCGCTTCCTGCGCGATGTGCTGGCGCAGGGTTTCAACCACGGCGAAAGCGGGCAGCGGGTGTTCGACGGGGTCATGGCGATCATCGCCGGCTCGCGCAAGTCCATGGCCAACGCGGCCTTCTCCAAGGCGGGCGACTTCTCGCGCCAGCACGAGACCCACCTGGCCCGCGGTGACCAGTTCCCCTTCACCTACGCGACCACCACCGATCCGGTCAGTGGACGAAGCGGCGGGATCATGGCCGCCATGGCCCCGGCCGACCAGCCCCGGCTCTTCCATATCGACTCCGATACCGAGATCTACCAGGCGCGCGCGGCCCTGGTCAGCACCACCGCCGACGGCAAACCCATCGTGCAGCCATCGAACGTGCGCCTGTATTTCACCGGCGGCTCGCAGCACGGGGCCTCGGACCATCCCGCGCACAACCCAGTGGCCCAGCAGCTGACCAACCCGCTGGACAACGGTGACCTGGTCCGCGCGCTGCTGTCGGACCTGCAGGCCTGGGTGGTGGACGACGTGCCGCCGCCTGACAGCCGCTATCCCAGCGTGGCCGATGGCACGCTCGTGCCACCGCTGGACCCGCGCGCGGCGTTTTCCGCCATTCCGGGATTCGCCTATCACGGCGTCACCAACGTCCTGCGGGTGAAGGACGACACCGATCCGGCCGTGCGCACGGTCGGCGCGGCGTATCCGGTCTGGGTGGCCGCCCACGACGCCGACGGGAACAACATCGCCGGCATCCGCCACCCGCTGCTGGCCGAGCCGTTGGGCACCCACACCGGCTGGAACCCGCGCCGCCCAGGCTTTGCCGAAGGCGAGCTGTCCAGCCTGGATGGCAGCTACCTGCCCTTCGCCCGGACCCGGGCCGAGCGCGAACGCACGGGCGATCCGCGCCTCTCGCTGGAGGAGCGCTATGGCACGGTCCAAGCGTGGATCCGGCGCGTCGATGCCGCCTCCCAGGCGCTGGTCCGCCAGCGCCTGCTGTTGCCCGAGGACGCGCAGCGCCTCCACGACGCTGCGAGCGAACGCGGCTACGACATCTTCGACAAGCCTTTGTATTGAACGGCCTGGCGCCCGTCCTTTGGATCAGCCCTGGTTGAAGTCCAGGGCGCCGGTCAGGTCGCCCGGCGGCGGGCCGCCGGCGGCGACCATGGCGTCTTCGCGCAACTTCAGCCCAGGCAGTTTTTCCAACCCGAAACGCCGGGTCAGGAAGCGTGCGATCGAGCCGGTGTCGTAGATCGTGTGGTCCACGTGCCCACGCTTGGCAAACGGCGAGACCACGATGGCCGGGATACGCGTGCCCGGCCCCCAGCGATCGCCCTTGGGTGGGGCCACGTGGTCCCACCAGCCGCCGTTCTCGTCGACGGTGATCACCACCAGCATCCGCTTCCACTGCGGGCTCTTCTGCAGGGCGTGGACCACCGCCGCCAGGTGGCGGTCCCCGGCCTCCACGTCCGAATAGCCGGCGTGCATGTTCAGGTTGCCCTGCGGCTTGTAGTAGCTCACTGCCGGCAGCTTGCCGGCCGCGGCATCGGCCAGGAACTTGTTGGTCGCTGCGGTCTCTCCGGTGCCGCCATCGCGCAGGTGGCGCTTGCGCGCCTCGGAACCGGGTGCGAGTGAGGCGAAATAGTTGAACGGCTGGTGGTGCGCCTGGAAGTTGGGATGGCTTGGGAAGCTGCCGTCATTGCTGTCGCCTCCGCCGTCCAGCGCGGCCTGGAACGCGCCGCCGTACCAGGCCCAGTCCACCCCGCGCGCGTTGAGCATGTCGCCGATGTGTGCGTGGGTCTGCGGCGGACAGGTGTTGGGGCTGCTGGCATCGGCCAGGGCCGGGTTGGCCTGGTCCACGCTGAAGCCCGGCGAGTAGGGCGGACCGATCGTGTTGACCGTGAAGAAGTCCGGGGTCAGCGTGGGGCGCGAGGTGAACTTGGCCACGCCCTGCATCGCACTGGTAGGACTGTTGTCGGCCGGGATCAGGGCCTTGCCATCCGGCTTGCCATCGGCCGTCCTGGCGATGTGCAGGCGCGCCGGGCTCTTGTCCGCATCTGGATAGAACGGCGGCTGTGCGGCGACCAGGTACTGGTGGTTGAGGAACGAGCCGCCGAAGGCGCCCATGAAGAAGTTGTCGCACAGCGTGTACTGCTCGGCCAGGCGCCACAGGCGCATGTTCACAGCCGAATCGGCGTAGTGGCCCATCAGCAGCGCGCCGCTGTCACCCCAGGCGACGAAGCCGTCGTTCTTGCCGCCGTTGATTTGCATCTGGTTGCGATAGAACTCATGGACCAGGTCGCGCGTCACCAGGCCGTGCGGCAACGGCGCGCCCTCGGGCGTCTTCAGTGCGAACGGCGCGTTGGGCAGGCCGACGATCGCCTCCTCGCCGATCTGGTAGCTGCGGTGATTGACCACCTGCGCCTCGGGCACCATGCCGTCCCAGATCGGCGGCAGGGTCTTCAGCGGCGTGCCATCGCGGTCGCGCTGGATGGCGCGCTCGGGCGGAAGATCCGCCAGCGGCTGCTCCAGCCCCGGAAAGTCGGCGAACAGGTTGTTGAAGCTGCGATTTTCCGCGAACAGCACCACCACCGTGTCGATGTGCTCGCGCAGTTGGGCATCGGTGACGGGCGTGCGAGCGCTGCGCTTTGTGCCTCGCGCGGCAGGACCCGCGCTGGCTTCAGCCCCAACCGTCAGCGCCGCACTTGCGGCCGCCAGACCGCCGAGCAGGCGCCGGCGTTGTGGATCCAAAGGACGGTCAAGATTGGACGTGTCGTCGTTGTGCTGGCTCATCAAGTCACACTCATAAAAGCAAGAAGGCGCCCCTCGCGGAGCGCCCCCAGTGTGCCTGCGTCTCATGACCATCGTTAGGTGCGAAGGTCATGCCTTTGAGACACTTTGCGATAGCACCTACATGCTTAGGTTCCGCGCGAGCTTGGTGTCGAACTTGCAGAGGGTGAGGAGGGGCCTTGCGAGGGAGGCGAAGAAAAGCCGGGTTGCGACGGCGACGGCCCGAGACGAGGATCGCCCGGGCTCATGAAGCTGCGAATGCTGGGATCCGTAGCATCGACCAGCGCGTAACGCCCATCATCCAGCTTCCATGCCCAAGCGCCTCTTGGGACGACCTTGCCGTCTACAGGGACGAAACTAACCGCGACTCGGCCATCTTCCAGCGGTGTGCGCTTAAGCGTCATGCGCAGAACCATCTGGGTATTGATTGCGTGATCATCTTTCACACCAGGGCCTGTGATCATCTCCTTGAGATTTTTTCTCAGCAATCTGTTGAGCGACGGTTTCAAAGTCTGCGAGCTCTGAATACGGGTGACATCTCCATGCTTGTCAACCGATACAAGCACTGGCATGACCCCGGGCTCGAAACTCGCTACCGTGAGCTCAGTTGCACTGCTTGCGAAACTTACACTCGCCAACGCTGCGATGCAGCAACTTCCTAGAAAGTGTTTCATTGCAAAACTCCCTATTTGCACGGACATGGGCCGCAGCTAGGACAGTCAACCTGTGCGGTCCCTCGACCTTGCGCCTGGCGATGAACGCTGTCAACCGATGCATCAAGCGGCTAGATTTTCGCTGTACAAAGCAATCCGCCGCGACGTGCTGTTAGTCGAGCTAAAAAGCGAAAGTTGGTTTCACTGGCAATCAAACTTTGTTTGCGCGTAAGCGTCCTCAAGCTTGCACCAAGAGGGGCGTTACTCGCAGTTTCAACTAGGGCGAGTCGCATTTATTTTTGTGAAGAAAGTC